>CAVOSG010000015.1:0-1034752 GCA_963698825.1 Terriglobia bacterium
GCGGCTGAGTGTAATAGCGATTTTTCGCCAGCTGAGAATAGCTCGAACGTTCTGACCCTCGGGTCGGACAAATATCCCCTGTCAGAATTGACAGGTGCCAGCTTTTGTGTCCCACGTATGCTAGCTTGGCAATTTGAGCACCTCGGGGGAGGGGTTGCTCAATCTCAGCGTCCCAAACCTCTAATTGGGTTTGGGACTTTTTTTAGCTTTGAAGCGGATCTAGGGTGTCCGACTCCCTTCCCTCAAAACGCTTAGCGATTGGGCTCAAATCCCTAACCCCCAGCGGTCAATGAGTGAAATGGCGATTTAACAACAGCTATCGCTTCTGAGGCCTCTCCACTTTTCGCTTAACCGCTTAACCTTCTCAACAAGTGAGCCCAGTCTTATCATCTCATTACAGCCTTCCTTCTGTGGCCCATCGTTTCACTTCGTCTTCAACAGAGAACACCTGCTGCGGTTTGGACTCAAAGTGACCACCCAGCGTGTAAGCGTTCACTTCCAGCGGGATCGCCTCATAGCTGCCACCGTTCAGAAAGCCGCCCACATAAAGTTCAGAAAAACGTGGGATGCCGACTTGTCGATACTGTTCCACGTGGACGAGTTCGTGAAACAGCAGTCCATTCGAAAACGCCTCGTGCGAGACCACAACATCGCAGAATGTGATCGCTGCCATCGTCGATTGATCGGGCAGATTGTTGAAGCCTAAGTTTCTGAGCATCGGGTAGAAATCTGGGTTGGCAACACGCTCCCCTTTCAGCACGAGGAGCCGCGCGCCGTTGAGAAGTTGCGGCGAAAAGAATCCGTTCATCGCAGTACTCTGCTGTACGGACAATGGAACTGCTCGGGGCGCGTACTTCTCCCGTTGCGTGGAGATGTATTGAGATACGAGCCCTGACACTTGAGCGATCTGATCGGGTGTGAGTTGTGGAGCCATCGAAGCGTCTCCTCAAGGTCTAAAGTCGTGGATTCTCAATCCGAAATGATAACTGTTGTTATCAGGCGATTACACTCATTGACCTTTGAGGGTGGGCTTCCAGGCATAATCTGCTGCCCCTTCAATCCCCAGCCGAGCCGAAGCCAGGGCGAGGGGAGCACTTTGCCGGCCCCGCCAACCACTACCTGGAATTCTCCGCGCCCCCTAACATCCCCTCCCCCGAGGCCGACAACCTGTCAGAGCGAGTTTTTAGTCACCACTTTTCAGTGCGTTAGAAAACCCTGAATCGATCTACCCTCTGGAGTCCCCGCCAAACAGAGGTTTTTGTTTCTGTTTTCGGCTGTAAGCAATGGGTAGTTTTCTTACAGCCTTTCGCTGCAACAGTTTCCTAGGCGGCCGCACCCTCAGTTCTTTGGTTTCTGCCGCTCGCAGTCCTCCACGGTTTTCGTCGGATCCACCGCCGCATCATCGACTTGTTCGTTAATGACTTTGCCCAATTTGTCGACGAGGAAGGTGCCGCTAGTCGCGCTTTCCATTGGAAACGCCCTGGATGTCACACTTCTGAGTTAACCCATACCGGCTGGTCACCGGCCCCCCCACTCACCGAGGATGGGAAAGCTAATTCCGTTTCGTGGAGCGAAGGCGAAGTTTGAGAAGGGACTGTCCATGCTCACACCGAGAAGCTGGGTGCCCGCGCCCTCCAGCTTGGGAAGATTCTGCTGGTGAGCTTTCAATTCGCGGGTTCAACCACCAGTGAAGGCGAGTCTATCCGACTCCAAAACTCCCAGCCCTCTCAGGGGCATCACGTTTTAGGCATCACTTTTTTTCGTCTTGGACAAGGCCTGGCAAAGGTGGTATCCATGAATGAAAATTTGGCTTCTCGGCTCGGGTAAGAGCTCACATGTCGACGGGGACGGGGAGACAGACCGGCCTGATTCTTGAATGCGAATCCGTCCTAGAGGAGGGAAATAGGCCATGCAGATCTCGATCCCTTTGGCCGCCCTGAGTCTTATTCTCGCCTTTTCTGCCTCCCGTTCAACGGAGGCACCTACCGGTTTCGACAACAAAAGCAACGGCGTCGCCGACGATGCGACTCACGAGGCCGATCAAATGAGATTCGAGGAAGTCGAGCTGGTGAGCGATGGCCTGGGGCCGCTCTATAACGCGCAGTCCTGCCGCGAATGCCACCAGAGTCCAGTTTCAGGGGCCGCCTCCCAGGTCGCGGAATTACGCGTTGGCCATCAGGGGCCAGATGGACATTTCCATAATCCGGAAATCCCAATCGCGGGCGGAGCCGAAGTGATCTCTGGCCGGTCCCTGGTGAATGATCGTGCTATTTGTCCCAACGCTGCTTTCCCCGACAAGGAAATTCAAGAGCGAGTTCCAGAGACAGAAAACATCCGGACGTTTCGCCTTTCTCTGAGTCTTTTGGGAGATGGCTTCGTCGAGGCGGTTGCTGATCAAACCCTCTTCGATCTCGCCGCGCAACAATGCAAATCTTCGCATCGGAAAATCTGCGGACAAGCTCTCCAGGTTCCTATCGTGGAAGCGCCCGGACAGATGAGCGTAGGCAGGTTCGGTTGGAAAGATCAGCACGCCAGCCTGCTATCGTTTGCCGGCGACGCTTACCTCAATGAAATGGGCATCACGAACCGGTTGCAACCGGATGAGGTAACCAACCTTTGCAACGCTCACTCGGAGCCGAATGACACACCAGGACCCGACGGCCTCTCCGACATCGACCACTTCGCCCGGTTTGTTCGAGCCACCAAAGCCCCGGCGCGCGATTCTCAGCTCGCGAGCGGCTCGGTGGCAAAGAAGGGCGAAGGCCTATTTGACAAGATCGGGTGCGCGACCTGCCACGTCGAAACATTGACTACGGCTCCCGCTGGGACGAAGATCAATGGCGGAACATTTACGATTCCAGCCGCACTCGGGTCAGTCACATTTCATCCGTGGGGAGATTTCCTGATGCATGACGTCGGTACGGGCGACGGAATCCTGCAGGCCACCCGGGAGCATTACGGAAAAAGAGTCTCTCAAATCATGTCAGACTATCTTTCGAAACAGGACTTCGAGAGTAGTCGGAACAAGATCCGAACCGCGCCTTTATGGGGAGTCCGCTTGCGTCCACGATTGATGCACGATGGCGCATCTCTGACGCTTCGCGACGCGATTCAGCGGCACCAGGGCGAGGCAATGCATGTAAGTCAGAAATTTGAAAAACTGAAGAGGGACGACCAAGAAGCCATCATCGAGTTCTTGAAGTCTCTATGAACTCCACAGCGGCGGCAACGATGCGCTAATCAGCGATCAGTGCTGCCTTGGTCATGTCTTCACCAGCCACAAGCAGGAACTCATTTCTCGCCCCTTCTATCCGACTCTGGCGGTAAGGCCGGTATTCGTCACATTCGTAGAAGGCCTTTGCGACATCTTGGGAGGGCCATTCGATGATCAAGAAGATTTGAGGGACCTTTCGTTCACCTTCGAGTTTTTCAATTCTGGATGTGCGGGCCAGATACCGACCGCCACGCTGCTGAACAAGCCCCGTCACGTTCTTGACATATTCCGGGACCCAACTCTGATCAGTTATCTCGATTTCTGCCACGGAGTAATACTTCATAGGGGTGCTCCCTAAAATTGCTGAGCGGGGCTCATCACGTGCATCCTAGTCTCACCGTTCCGGTCTGAGATCCACTCGAGCCACGGGCCATAAGTCGCAAGTTGGCTGGCCCAGGGCATTGAGGCTCTGGGCGAATCACGGGCTGATCGGAAGTAACTGTTGTAAACAGGCGATTACGCCAACAATCCGGTCATGAGTGCAACGGCGATTTATCGAGAATTACAATTGCACCCATGAGCATCGGCGTTCCAAGAAGGCCGGTTGAGCACTAAGGGAGAAAACGAAAACACAGAAACGCCCAGCATAGCCACCGGAGGGCCGGAGCTTGTGGCCCCACGGCGAAACCAGTTCAAATGCTTGTGTCAGAAGTGCGGGGAGTTGAATCGGATAGCGTGAGTGTAAGGGGGCGCAAGGATCGTGCCCACCAAGAGTCGCATCGAGTAGCCCTATGTGGCCCTGCTGGTGGCAATCGTTCTAATGATTGCCGGCGCCCTTCATCTGTTGTCGGCCTGGGTCGCTTATGTGATCTTCGCACTTTTGTGGATTGGTTTTGCGATATGGTCCAAAACTCACGATGACTTCGGTAAGAAATGAGGCGGCACTCTGGAAATTGCGTCAGAACGGATGAAGGGTACAAGAATCGATGTATCAGTTCCGCTGCCTGCTCAGGCACCTGCGATTTCGACAGCGGTTGAGGTCCGAAAACAAACCCCAACGGGGACGTGACTTTTAGTCATCGGTATTGCACTTTTGTGCCAGGAACCTACCGTGTTGTGCCATTTGATTCGGTCTTGAACTGAGGTCTACTCTCTCTATCTCGACCCGGAGTCCTCACTCAGGTCGGTCAAAAAAAGGCTAACCAGCAGAAAGGGGTGAACTTTGTTGACCTCTCTTGGTGTGCGTCCAACCGTTGTGCTGGCGGATGATCATCCCGGAATGCTCGCGGAAATTTTGAAGTTCCTGCAACCACACTGTCAGATTGTCGCGACAGTCGAAAATGGGATCTCGGCCGTGCAGGCAATTAGCGAGTGGCGACCTGATATTGCAATTCTGGATATTGCCATGCCCGGCATGACTGGAATCGAGGCCGCTCAACGGCTCCTTGAGATGAAATCCTCAACCCGCATTATTTTTCTCACCATGCAGCCCGATCCCGACTACGCCCAGGCGGCCGATGAGTTGGGCGCCGGGGTCGTTGTTAAGTCCCGCATGCGCTCGGATTTGTTGCGGGCGATCGAGACAGCGCTCAGCCATCCGTCGGCGAGGCAGCCAATCCCCATTAATCTAAGGGTGGGGTAGATCCCGCCGGCTCTCATGCTTCCTCCGTCTTCTGAGTTGGTCCACATCCGCAGCAATACAAAGCCAAGATCAGGGCGATTTCGTGGGCGAATGATGGCTACTTCAGAACTAACCGTTGTAAACAGGCGTTTACACTCATTGACTCGGGAGGGGCGGGCTGGGGGCGTAGTTGGTGTAATGGCGATATTTCAACAGTTGACGGCGAAGGGCGAGGGAGAAAGCAAATCAAAGGCTACTGTTGGGGGCTATGCACCGACCCGCTGCGTCCGGCGAGGCGGATCGGTGCAATAATTAGGAAGCCGATTTGCACCCTCACCTCAAGCAGCGCGCTCTGCTCCCTTGCGCTCAGCTACCCTGGTCTCAATCACATTACGAATCAAACGTCGCGTACGTTCTACAAACGCAAGCCTATCGGCCAAACAGCTTTCCAACAGAACTCCCACACCATAATGACCAGACACGTCGGCTGCAGCGACCAGCGCCACGTACTCGCCAATGCGAAGGTGGGTGAGATGGTTTAGCTTCGCCAGGATGAACAGTTTCCTCGCAACCGGGCCTTCGATCTCCGCGAATTGTTTGCGAAAGTCTTCCACGAAGATCTCCTGAATGCGACCTGTAAACTTGACGGGTTTTTCACCGATGAGTTTGAAACATTGATCGAGGGTTGCCAGAGTCTTCTCGGAGACAAACGCCCGTGCTTCCAATGCTTCCTTAACTTCCGAGTCCTCTGCCATCTGACCAATTTCTTGATAGATTTTCGCTGCCTTCTCGGTGCCTTGACGCACATCGCTAAGGAGCAGCACAAATAGCTCTTTTGGAGTTCTTGCTGGCATGGTTTCCTCCTAATGATAGGGATTGAATGTGAGGTTGGAAAAGTTTTTTGTCGAAGGAATAAAGCTGCGCGAGCGAGTTACACCATAGGCAGGTGCCAGAGTCATGGCAACTAGGAGAACTACCAGTTCATCCGTCACGGGTTTGGCGCCTGGCGCCTGTCAACATGCGGACAACTTGAGGCGCGTAGCTGTTGTAATCAGGCGATTACACTCATTGACCCCCCGTAGCGGTGAGAGCGGTTTGGTTCCGCTGGAACCGTTGGGAGGGAAGGGATCTCTCGCCTAAGGGCCGAGCCAGCCCTCTGTGCCCAAAAGGCCCTCCAGCAGGGCAGGACGGTCCCAACTTACCCTACCCGCCGTTGACCGGCCCAAAACGGACCTATAGACAAGCCAGCGAGCGTTTTAATGAGCGCTCGGCATAGCCCCCGACGAGCCGTCATCGTGTTAAATATTCGACTTTAAATTTCGTCAAAATAGTCTGGGCTTATAGGGGGCCCCGGACATCGATTCTTTCTGATCCAAACCGGCGTGGGGGTGGTCGGTCCCGGCAAAATTTCGGCGCGACGGACTGTGCCCAACTTTGTGCCCAGCACCAAACCGGATGGAGTTGTATGGGCGAGGAGGACCGAAGCGGAAACCCGCAGATTCGCTAACGGATGCTAGTCGGTGCCTCCGCCGCTCAATCCGTGCAAGTCATTGATCCTTCGTGCGGCAAGTCTCCGGAGGCAATCGCTCTATCCATCTGAGCTACGGGCGCCCCTCGTGCCAGTTTACATCCTGGAAGTGTGGCCATCAATCGGGGCTGATTTTCAGTGCGTCGATATCGCGGACAGTCTTGAAGTAACAGATCCCGTCTCGAGTCAAAGTTGTCGAGCCGCGACCTCTGACGGCCCGCTGCCTAACCCGGAGCCGGTCCGAACGCTAGGGCTATTTTGGAAGTCGGTTGAAGTGTGCCGCCGACTAGTAGCGGCCTCTGCCACCGCCACCGCCGCCACCACGGCCACCGCGGTCTCTTCCGCCGCCGCCACCACCGCCGCCGCCGCGCTCCACCTTGGGGCGAGCCTCGTTGACGTTGAGCGTGCGCCCACCGAGTTGTGTGCCGTTCAGAGCGGCGATGGCCTTGTCTCCCTCTTCCGCGTTGGTCATCTCCACGAAACCGAACCCGCGTGAACGGCCGGTGTCGCGGTCGGTCATGATGCTGACGCGGTCTACCTGCCCGTGCGCTTCGAACATCTGCCGCAGTTCTTCCTCGGAAGTATTGAAGTCAAGGTTCCCAACGAAAATATTCTTCAAGCGAGTCGCCTCTAAGTGAGCTATCTGAGAGTGCTGACTTCGGCGGAAAAGCAGAGGCTGGTTGGCCGTCTTACAGCCGGAGCAGGCGAACAGTCAAATGCGTGGGGAAGTATAGCAGGTCTTTTGCGGATGGGAAGTGATTCCGTGGGGCTGTCAAATCTCCAGGAAACACGCGCCTCCTTCGCGTTCTTTGCGGTCAAAATCTCTAGCCGGCAAAGGCTGCTAAGTACTCCGCGAAGTGCGCCACGAACCAGACCTTTTACAGCTTCAGCTTTTCGACTACGGCTTTTAACATGCCAGCGGAGCGGCGCAATTTCTCCATCTCATCCGGGCTCAGTTCGAGCCGTAAAACGTTTTCGACGCCGCGGCAATCGATCACCGTCGGCAGACTGAGGTACACGTCGCTAATTCCGTAGTAGTCCTGGATCAGGCTTGAAACCGAGAGCACGGTGCTCTGGTCGCGCAAGATTGCCTGAGTGATGCGCATCAGCCCGGCGGCTACGGCATAGTAAGTCGCACCCTTGCGCTCGATGATGCGGTAGGCCGCGTCCCGGGTCTGCAGGAAAATCTCTTCCATCGCCTTTTGGTCGTGAGGCAGGTTCTGCGCCTTGCAGAATTCCGGCAGGCGCATGCCTGCGATGTTGGCCAGACTCCAGACCGGAACCTCGCTGTCTCCATGTTCGCCAATGATGTAAGCGTGGATGCTGCGAGCATCCACACCGAAGTGCTGGCTCAGCAAATAGCGAAAGCGCGCCGTATCGAGGATGGTGCCCGAACCGATCACGCGTTCAGAAGGCAGCCCGGAGAGCTTCCAGGCAGCATAGCTGAGCGCGTCCACCGGATTGGTTGCAATCAGCAGGATGCCGTTGGGATTGTGCTTGACCACCTCAGGAACGATCTGGCGCCAGATCGCCGCATTCTTGTGGATCAGGTCGAGCCGAGTCTCGCCGGGCTTCTGGCTTGCGCCGGCGGCGAAGACGGTGACGGACGCTCCGGCGCAGTCCGCGAAGTCGCCGGCCCACACTCGCGTGGAGTGGGTGAAAGGCACGGTGTGATTGAGGTCCATGGCCTCGCCTTCCGCCTTGGCGCGGTTGGCGTCGATGAGCACGATTTCCGAAGCCAGTCCGCTGAGGAGAAGTGCATAGGCGAAAGTCGCACCGACATTTCCCACTCCGACCACAGCCACTCGCACGGGGCGGCGATGCTCTGCGGCATCAGTCAGCACTCATCCACCTTCCAGTATCCTCCACGCTGATAGCCGAGTTGGAGCAAGCGGTTCTTAGGATCGTGCCGCTTCTCGCAGTTGGGACACTTCAGATAGCGGCTGCAGGCGGTGCCCTGACGATCGTAGTTTTCCGCGACCGTGAACGTAGTCCCGCAACTGCAGGGGACGACAAACATCTTCAGAGGCTTGGTGTCGACTTTGGACATCTGAGATCCGGGAATAGGAATGAGGTCAAACCCCCACCCTGTCTCTCCGATAGAACAGAGAGACGAGGATGGGGCACCCTCTTAACTCTTACTACTCTTCGACCGCGACCATCGAGTTCTTTTTGCCGCGCCTGTTGGCTTGCAGGACTTTCTTGCGCAGGCGCAGCGACTTGGGCGTGACTTCCACGAATTCATCGTCGGCGATGAATTCGATGGCCTGCTCCAGATTCAGATTGCGGAATGGCACCAGGCGGATGGCCATGTCGGAAGTCGAGGAGCGCATGTTGGTCAGCTTCTTCTCGCGCACGACGTTTACGTCGAGGTCGTTGTCTTTGGCGTTTTCGCCGACGATCATGCCTTCGTACACGTCAATGGTGGGGCCGACGAACAGTTCGCCGCGCTCCTGCAGATTATAAAGCGCGTATGGAGTTGTAACTCCATCGCGGTCGGAAACCAGCGCGCCGGTCAGCCGGTGCGGAATTTCACCTTGCCACTCGATGTAGCCGTCGAACAGGGAATTCATGACGATGGTGCCGCGAGTGTCGGTGAGCAACTGGCTGCGCAACCCGATCAGTCCGCGGCTGGGGACGCGGAACTCGATGCGCACGCGCCCGTATCCGTGATTGTGCATGTTGAGCACTTCACTCTTGCGCGCGCCCAGTTGTTCCATCACCACGCCGACGAAATCTTCGGGCACATCGACGGTGAGCTTCTCGATCGGCTCCATCAGCTTGCCGTTCGACGCGCTTGGTGACGATCTCGGGCTTGCCCACCATGAGTTCGAAGCCTTCGCGGCGCATCATCTCAATGAGAATCGAAAGCTGAAGTTCGCCGCGGCCCATGACCATGAAGGAATCGGTGCTGTCGGTGTCTTCCACGCGCAGGGAAACGTTGGTCAGCAGTTCCTTCTGCAGGCGTTCGCGCAGATTGCGGGAAGTCACGTACGTGCCCTCGCGGCCGGCAAACGGCGAAGTATTCACCGTGAACAGCATGGCGATGGTGGGCTCATCAATCGTGATGTGGGGCAGCGGCGAGGGATTTTCCGCGTCGGTGATGGTTTCGCCGATGGTGATGCCTTCGACGCCCGCGACCGCGATGATGTCTCCCAGCGTGGTTTCGGTGATGTCGGTGCGCTTCAGGCCGGAGAAGGAAAATAGCTTCGTGATCTTCGTTTTGTGCAGCGTGCCATCCAGCTTGGCGATGGCAACGTCTTCGCCGGTGCGCATGGTGCCGTTGAACACGCGCGCGATGGCCAGGCGGCCCAGATAGTCGCTGTAGTCGAGATTGGCTACCAGGATCTGCAACGGCCCGGCGGGGTCGCCCTTCGGCTCGGGGATGGTCTTGACGATGGCTTCGAACAGCGGCTGCAGATTTTCGCCGCCACCCTTGATGTCGGCGGAAGCGGTGCCGGCCTTGGCGTTGGTATACAGCACGGGAAAATCGATCTGGTCTTCTTTGGCGTCGAGATCAATGAACAGATCGTAAACTTCGTTCAGCACTTCCTGCGGGCGCGCGTCGGAGCGGTCAATCTTGTTGATCACCAGAATGGGCGGAAGATTAGCCTCCAGCGCCTTGCTCAGGACATAGCGCGTCTGCGGCAGCGGGCCTTCGCTGGCGTCCACCAGCAGCATGACGCCGTCCACCATCTTGAGCGCGCGTTCTACTTCGCCGCCAAAGTCGCTGTGGCCGGGCGTGTCCACGATATTGATCTTCACGTCGTGATAGAAGATGGCGGTGTTCTTGGCCAGAATGGTGATGCCGCGCTCGCGCTCCAGGTCGTTGGAGTCCATGACCCGCTCGATCAGGTGTTCATTGGCGCGGAAGGTGCCGCTCTGCCGCAGCATGGCGTCCACCAGCGTGGTCTTGCCATGGTCGACGTGGGCGATGATGGCGATATTGCGAATGTTCGAAGTCAAAAGTCAGTTGCCTTCCTGAGGCTCACAAATACAGCTCTGCTACTACTTTACTATGTATTTACGGTTCCGCAGCGAGGGAGTTTCTCAGGAACACGTGGGGACAGCCGCCTTCGGCTGTCCCGGCGAGCGAAGCTCCGCTGAGTTCGATTTCGGAACAACGCAAGTCGAGCTTCGCTCGACTGGACAGCCGAGGGCGGCTGTCCCCACGGGGCCACTGGCGGCGCTACAACACCAAATCGGTTTCGGTTTTTGCCCGCAGGCGATACCAGGTGACGATCGCGGCCAGCGAAAAGACAAAAATGATGGTGGAAATGGCGTTGATCTCCGGCGTGATGCCGCGCCGCAAGCGCCCCCAGATTTCAAGTGGCAGGGTATTGTCGCGTCCGATCAGGAAGAAACTGACTGCGATTTCGTCCATGGAGAGAGTAAAGATCAGCAGCGCGGCTCCGACGATCGACAGCCGCAGGTTGGGAAGAGTTACGTGCCAGAAGGTTTGCAAATAGTTAGCACCCAGGTCGAGCGAGGCTTCCTCCTGCGCGCGGTCGAGTTTCTGCAAACCGGCAAAGACTTCGGTGGTGGCGACTGAAATCAGCGCGGTGCCGTGACCGAGAACGATGGTCAGCAGGCTCAGCTTTACATCGGCGGCGCGAAACAGCATCAGCAGAGAGAGTCCGGTGATGATTCCAGGCAAGATCAGCGGCAGCAGCACCAACCGGCGAAACAGGGCTTTGCCGGGGAAGTTGGCGCGATCCAGCGCCAGCGCGGCTGGGATACCGAAGGTCAACGAAATTGCCATCGCGGCGAGAGCCACGATCAGGCTGTTCAGTACCGAAGTCCAGATGGCGTCATCGGCAAACAGCAGGCGATACCAGTTCAGAGTCAAATTGCGCGGCGGAAATCCGCCTACGCCAGCACCATTAAATGAATAGACGATCAGCGTGACGATGGGCAGGTAGAGAAAACCGAATACGACGATCGCGTGCGCGGGCAGCCAGCGCGAAGCAGGCACGGTGCGGTCGCCGCCTTTCATCGAAAGCTCCATTTCTTCTCGAGACTCTCCGAGAGATAGAGCAGCGCGAGCACCAGCGCCAGCATGCAGAAGGAAATGGCGGCTCCTAAGCGGCCAGTTGTAGGCCGCACCGAACAGGCTGACCACAATATTTGAAATCATGATGCCGCTGGGGCCGCCCAGCAGCAAGGGCGCAAGAAAATCGCCCAGGCTCAGCACGAACGCGAAGGTCGCGCCTGCCAGCACCCCGGGAATCGAAAGCGGGAGAATGACTCGCCAGAACGTCTGAAAGGGAGACGCACCTAAATCGTGCGACGCTTCCACCAGGTTTCGCGGGATGTGTTCGAGCGCCGCATAAACCGGCAGGAACGCAAATGGAGTGTAGATATGGGTGAGCGTCAGCACCACCGCGAACGGGCTGTACAACAGGAAATCGAGGGGATGGCTGGTCAGATGGACATACTGCAGCAGCGTGTTGAGTACGCCGTCGCTGCCCAGAATGGTCTTCCAGGCATAAGCGCGCACCAGGTAGCTGACCCAGAGCGGAATGATCACCAGTTGGTACAGGAGCTCTTTTCTTCTGGCATGAAACGAAAGGTAGTACGCCAGGGGATAGCCCAGGAGCAGAGAGGAGATCGTCACCCGCGCCGCGATCCACATCGAGCGCAACAGAGTTTGCCAGTAGACATTCACCTGCAGAAGTTGGCGGTAGTTTTCCAGCGTCCAGGTGTGGACAATGACTTGCGTCGAGGAGACCGACCAGAAGCTGTAACAAAAAAGAAGCGCGTAGGGAACGACCAGAAATACCGTTACCCAAAGTAGCGGCGGTACGGTGATCGCGGCTCGATAGGCGCGGGAGAACATCAGATCTTTTCCTGGGACTGCGGAAGAGTGGGCTGCGAAGCCTGGGCCTGGGAAATCTCAGATGCTCGGACCGGCACCGCATCCGCCGGTGAGAACTCAAGGTCTACATCGCCACTGCGGTTTTCCCGGCTGGCGGTGCGAATGGACGAGTACCAGCCCGTCGGCGCATTCGACCTGCAGCAGTTCCGTAGCGCCGTGAAAAGCCTGACGCAGAATCCTGCCGCGAAAACGTACCGCCGGGCTACCGCTGCTCGCTTCCACCAGGCGGATGTTTTCCGGGCGCAGCGAGAAGAGGCCGGTACCATCGCGCAAACCGGTTCGCCAGGAAAGCGATTGGCAGCGCGCGACTCCATCCTTTACTTCGCCGCTGAGCAGATTGGTGTGGCCGATGAACTGCGCGGTGTAGGCGGTTGCCGGCCGGTTGTAAATCTCCCGGGGAGAAGCGACCTGCTCCAGTTCTCCCATGCGCAACAGCGCGATGCGGTCTGACATCACCATGGCCTCTTCCTGGTCATGAGTGACAAAGACGAAAGAGATTCCGACTTCACGCTGCAGCGATTTCAGCTCCACCTGCATTTGGCGGCGAAGGTTGGCGTCCAGCGCGGAGAGCGGTTCGTCGAGCAGCAGCAGACGCGGACGGTTTACCAAAGCCCGGGCCAGCGCAATGCGCTGCTGCTGTCCGCCGCTGATCTTTGAGGGCTTGGACGCTGCGTAGGCGGTCATCTTGACCATATCCAGCGCCTGCTCCACCCGAGTGGAGATTTCTTGCTTAGGGACGCCTCGCGATCTTCAATCCGTAACCGACGTTTTCCGCTACGGTCAGATGGGGGAAGAGCGCGTAGTGCTGAAACACGGTGTTGACGCGGCGCCGGTACGGCGGCAGGTTGTCGAGGCGCTCGCCGGCCATGAGAATCTCGCCGGAAGTCGCAGCCTCGAACCCGGCGATGATGCGGAGCAGAGTGGTCTTGCCTGAACCGCTTTCGCCCAGGATGGTGAGAAATTCTCCCTCGGCAACCTGCAGCGAGATGTCGCGCAGCACCGGCGTCTTGCCAAACGATTTTGCGACATTGCGGATGTCGAGCAGGGGGGCTGTGGAAGATGGCGCCGTGCCGGCAGTTGCGGGTTGGCTCACAGTTGCCAAGGTGTCCTTTTTTTGTAGCGCCGGCGTCCCGCCGGCTGTCCGGAGGGCGTCCCGCCCTCCGATCGCGGGCGGGCCGCCCCCGAGACAGCCGGCAAGAGCCGGCGCTACTCCACTACTGTGCCGCTTTTACTTCGTTCCAGATTTCGTTGTACTTGGCGCGGCGCGGAACATTCTGCCAGAAGTAAAGGCGCTTTTGGTAGTTGTCCACGTCGTCGAGGTGCAAGCCTTTGATCTCTTCCGGCGTCATGAATTGTGCCGCCTGCGGATTTGCTGGAGTGTACCCCGTGACATCCGTGACTTTCTTCTGGGTCTGTGCCTCGACCATATACTCCAGGAACTTGTATGCCAGCTCTTTATTCTCGCTGCCGGCGGTGATCATCAGATGATCAATCCAGCCCGTGGTGTTCTCTTTGGGGATGGTTTCGCCGACCGGAAAATTGATCTTGCGAAGTTGATTGGTCATCAGTGGCCAGCCCATGGCCGCGACCACCTCGTGATTTTGAAAGAGGTTGGTCAACTCGCCTCCGGTCGACCACATCTTGCGGATGTTCGGCTTGAGTTCCAGCAGCTTTTTCTTGACCGCGTCGAGTTGCTCGTCGGTCAGGTTATAAAGCTGTGAGGGATCGGGTTTGTCGTAGCCCAGAATTTGTGCCGCCATGTAGACGGTCGAAAGATCGTCCCACACAGAAATCTTGCCGCGATACTTCGGGTTCCAGAACACGGTCCAGCTTTCCGGAGGCTTGGGAAAGACCGTGGTGTCGTAAAGGAGCGGGTCGGGTCCCCACATGAAGGGTACGCCGTATACCTGCCCTTTGATGCGCACCAGGGACAGGGAAGTAAGCTGCGGCGAGAGCCGGCTGTAGGTGGGGATCTGCGCGAGATCGAGCGGCAAGGCCAACCCCGCGGAGGCGATGGACGTTGCCACGTCACTTGAAGGCGAGATCACATCGTAGTTCCCGGCGCTGCCGCCGCGCAGCTTGGCGACCAGTTCGTCACTCGATCCCATGTACGAAGCGGAAATCTTGCAGTGATACTTCTCTTCGAAGGCCTGCACGAAAGATGGATCGGCATAGCCTTCCCACACCAGGAGGTTGAGAGTGGGAGTCTTCTTGCCGCAGGAACCGGATAGAAGAACGGCGGCAAACAGGGGAAGCAGAAGTGCGAGACGCCGGATCATCGCTTCATCTCCGTTGTGGCAGGTGTGGCCTGCCGAGTTTCTGTTTCTTGCATCCGCCGCCGGCTAGAACGTAGGCGGCGTGTTGACCCACAGCACCCAGGTTTCGGTTTGCCCTGGATTTTTCCAGCTATGCGGCGTCGCACTCTCGAAGTAGAAACTGTCGCCCGGCTGGAGATGGTACTCCTCTTTTTGGAGAGAAATCTGCAATTCTCCCTGCAGAATGTACAAGAACTCCTCGCCTTCATGATGGTAGGATTCGCCGCTGCCAGACTGGGGGGCGATGCGGAACAGGTGCGGTTCCATGACCGTGTTGCCCCAGGCGAGCAATTCCATGCGTACTCCCGGGCCGGCCTCCAGCACTTTGCGCTTGTCTGGAGGCACGAGAGGGCCATGGGCTTCGGCGGGATCGAAGAAGCCGAGAATGTTGGTCTTGTAAAATCGCGCCAGCTTGCGCAGGGTCGAGACCGAGGCGCTCATGTGAGAGCGCTCCAGCGCGCTTAGGAATCCCAGCGAAATGCCGACTGCTTTGGCCACATGGGCCAGGGAGAGGCCGCGGCGGATGCGCAACTGGCGCAGCCGCGCACCAATTGCGCTGGAGGCGCCGGCAGCAGGGCGCAGCAGACCGTCGCGCTTCAGCAACTGCACAATGGCTAGGGCGTTCAGGCCGCGCACTTTCCGCAGAAAGCGAGCCCGCTTAAGCAGCTTTACCTCCTCCGGTCCGTACAGTCGGTATCGGCTGGCGGTACGCTGCGGGTGAGTAAGGCCCAGGCTTTCCCAGGAGCGAATGACTGAGGGAGAGACCCCGACCAGGCGCGCCACGTCACCGATTTTCAAGTAAGGTTTTGGCTGCGCCGAACTCATCGCTGAATCCTCATTTCGATATGGATTGCGGATCGTTCTTTAGAGCTATTTTTTGCTTGACAGTGTCCTGAGATTCCCTCTAACCTTACGCGATTATAGCAAGGTTTGCTGGGGACGCAATATCTTTGGGAAGCAATATTTTTAGATTCAGCTGCGGAGGCTTTGGTATGGATCTGTCGAAGATACGTCTCTTTCGGACTTACTGCCTCGTTTCGCTTGGCTTAGTTGCCCTGCTCATCGTGCCTGCCTTGGGGCAGAGCACAGGAGGTCGAATCCTCGGACGGGTGGCGGATCCCAGTGGCGCGGTTCTCGCCAACGTCAAGGTCACGGCGGTCAATGAGGCGACCGGAGTCAATCAGGAAACACAAACCGGTGGCACTGGCGACTACGGGTTCCCGCAGCTTGCGGTCGGCGTGTACCGGCTGGAGTTTGACCTGGCAGGCTTCAAGAAGAGCGTGCAGCGCGGTGTGAATGTGGACCTCAACCAGGTCATCACACTGAATACGATCCTGCAGATCGGCGAGACCAGGGAGACGGTCGAAGTTACCTCCGAAGCCCCGCTTGTGGACACCACCAGCACGCAGTTGGGCGCGATCATGGACCAGCGACAGGTGGCGGGCCTTCCGCTCAACGCTCGCGATACCTACCAGCTGCTGCAATTGCAGCCGGGAGTGCAGGGCGTGGGCGGGTCTGATCTTTTCTATGGCAGCAATCAGTCTGGGGCAGTGTCGGTCAACGGGGGCCGGGGACGCTCCAACAACTTTAACGTAAATGGCGGTGACGGCAACGATCTGTTCGTCAACTCTCCCGCGATTCAGCCCACGCCGGACAGCATTGCCGAGTTTCGCGTTCTTTCCAATACCTTTGACGCCGAATATGGTCGCAACTCCGGGGCCGTCATCAATGTCGTAACCAAGTCAGGCACCAACAATTGGCACGGCAGCATGTACGAATTCTTGCGGAACCAATCGTTGAGTGCGAAGGGCTACCTTGACTTGCGCCGGCCCGACGACAAGCAGAACCAGTTTGGTGGAACCTTTGGCGGCCCGATCAAGAAAGACCGCACGTTTTTCTTTGCGTCGTATGAAGGACGCCGGGTGGTCCACGGTATTACCTCCGACCCGGTCATAGTTCCGACCGCGGCCGAGCGGGAGGGAGACTTTTCGGCCACGCCTTTTGATCCCAGCGCTGTGATCGGGACGCAGACCTTCGCGGATATACTCAACGCCCGTTGTGGCGTGGGCGCCACTGTGGGAGCGACCTACAACTCGCTGTTTCCCACCAATGTGATTCCCACCAACTGCTTCGATCCGGCAGCAGCGGCAATATTAAAGAACTTCGTGCCCTGTCCTAACGCCGACCCCAACTGCTCTAATCTGAGCAACGCGGACAGCCTTTTCCGCGCCATCCCCAACGAGGACTCCCACGCCAACCAGTTCACTCTGAAAGTGGACCATAGGATCAACGAGAAGCAGAATCTCAGCGTTTACTACTATTTAAACGACTCCTTCGACGCTCAACCATTTACCAGGTTTCAGGCGGCCACGCCGAATTTGCTACCCGGCTTCGGCAACAACAATGCCACCCGATCACAACAGGTCAACCTCTCGCACACCTGGACCCTCAGCACGACCACCGTCAATGAAGCCCGCGTGACCTACTTCCGCGAGGCACAGGGCACATTTCTGCATCCGCAGCGGACCAATCTCGTGACCGATTCCTGCGGCGGGGCGGCAGCGGCATTCTGCTTCACCGGTACCAGCGATACGCCCACGGTAATTCCCACTGATCCTCGAATCGGCATTACACCGGCACTGGGCGCGAGCCGCGAAGGCGTGCCTTTCATCAGCATTGGAGGGGGCTTCACCCTCGGCAACAACTACGAAGGTGAGCTACCGCAGAAGGGCAATACCTATCAGTTCAGCGACAACCTGACCAAGATCATCGGGAACCACACCACCAAGTTCGGCGTGGACTTCAGAAACCAGCGCTTCCTGCAGACTCTTTATTTCGACGTGAGCGGAGACTATAGCTACTTCGGTGGCGGACCGAACGACCCGCTCGCCTTGGACGCGAACGAGAACCAGAACTTGTTCCCAAACTACCTGCTTGGCCTTCCAGATTCTTACCTGCAAGGCTCGGCGCAGACCGAAGACATCCGCGGAAATTCTGTGTACCTGTTCGCACAGGACAGTTGGAAGATCCGCCCCAATCTGACTCTGAACTACGGATTGCGTTGGGAGTTCAACCAGCCCATCTACGATGCGGGCAAACGCTATCAGACGTTCCGCCCGGGCCAGGCTACGACGACGTATCCGTGTCAGCTGGGCGCCGCGAGCCAGGCGTCGCTTGGTTATCCCGACGATAATTGCAATCCCGGAGGTTCCGCGGCCGCTGTATTTCCGTTGGGATTGGTTGTGCCCGGCGACAAAGGCGTTCCTCGTGGGCTGACCGACAGCTACTATAAATCGTTTGCTCCCCGCATCGGAATCGCCTGGGACCCGTGGAAAAATGGGAAGACCACGATCCGGGGCGGCTTTGGACTTTTCTATAACCCCATCGAGCAGCTCGTGCTCGAGCAGTTCCAGGGCGAGCCGCCTTTCGGTGGAAGCTCGCTGTTGTCCGAAGGCTTGTTCAACACACCGTTCATCAGCCAGGACGGAAATCAGAGCCCGAACCCGTTCAACGGTATCCTTACTCCTCCCGCAGGCCAGGCGATCGACTGGTCGTCTTTCCGTCCCATCCTTTTATTCGGCGAGTTGGAGCCCCACCTCCGCGCTCAATACACGTCGCAGTACAACCTGGGAATCCAGCGCGAGATTGGCCGAGACATGGTGTTTTCGATTGGATATGTCGGCTCCCAGGGGCACCGCTTGCTGGCGACAAAGGACCTGAACTTCGGCAATGCGCAAACCTGTCTTGACCTGCAGAACATTTCCGACCTGACCGGGGATGGAAATCTGGGTTGCGGTCCGTTCTTTGCCGACAGCTCGTTTAATATCGCGGCCAACGAAATTCCGGCCGGAGTCACGTTGCATCTGCCTTACGGTTCGCCCGGTGTGGTGACCGGTCCCAATCCCACTCCGATCACGCTGGTGGGGCTGCGGCGGTACTCCTCTCCCAGTTGCGATCCCTACACTGGCAATGGCTGCCCGTCGGACGGAGTTCCCGTGTTCTCCAGCATTTTTGCCCAGGACACGGTTGCCAATTCCAACTACAACTCTCTGCAAGCCTCGCTGGAAAAGCGGTTTAGCCACGGGCTGCAGTTCCAGCTGGCCTACACCTACAGCAAATCCATTGACAACGCATCCAGCTTCGAGAACATCCTGAAGCCGATTTGCGATCGTTGCAATCGCGCTCTGTCTCTGTTCGACGCGCGGCAACGTCTGGTTCTGAGCTATCTTTGGGAGCTTCCGGTTCCGCGGTACGATGGAGCCAAGGGAAAATTTCTCAATGGCTGGGCCATCTCCGGGATCACGAGCTTCCAGACTGGCTTCCCGATCCGGATTCAATCGAGCGACGATGCCGAGCTGGAAAACAGCTTTGACTTCGAGCTGCCGGGCAAACCGGACCTGGTTGCCCCCTTCCGCACCTTCGACCCGAGAAAGAACGGCAATTACTACTTCGATCCGAACTCCTTCGAGCTTCCGGTACAGTCTGCCACTTCGACTCCGCTTCAGTTGTTGGGCGATGCGCCGAGAACGATCTGCTGTGGACCCGGGATCAACAACTTTGACTTTTCGGTGCAGAAGATACTGCCCATCAGCGAGAGCAAACACTTCGAGTTCCGGGCTGAGTTTTTCAATATCTTCAATCACACGCAGTTCCTGAACCCTGATGGCAACATCAGCGACGGAGCGGATTTCGGCCGGATCAAGCGCGCCCGCGATCCGCGCAATGTGCAGTTCGCAGTGAAGTTCGCGTTCTAGCCAGAAAGCGGTAAAGTAGAAGCAGCTTTGTACCCGGGCGACCGCGGTTGTCCGGGCATTCTAATGGCCGCGATCAGAGCGGCTTGAGCCATTCCTGGAGACCAAGATGTACCCCGATTTGCAGAAAGAGCTCGAAACCTTCGAGCGGCGCACGCCGAAGTCCGCCGCCGCTCACAAGAAAAACCTCAAGCGCATTCCGCTGGGAGTGGCCAGCAACTATCGCGCTTACGATCCCTACCCGATTTTTGTGAAAGAAGGGCAGGGCAGCAAGTTTCGCGACCTCGATGGCAACGAATACATCGATCACAACCTCTGCTTCGGCGCGCTCATGGCCGGGCATTGCCATCCCGCAGTCATGAAGGCCGTGGAAAAGCGTCTCAGCACCGGCACCATGTTCGGCATGCCGCATGACATGGAGTGGGAGCTGGCCGAGGAGATCTGCAGTCGCTTTCCAGTCGAGATGGTGCGCTTCGGCAATAGCGGAACTGAAGCGACCATGCATGCGATCCGTCTGGCTCGGGCTGCGACCGGCCGAGACAAGATCGTAAAGTTTGAAGGCGCTTACCACGGGCTGCACGATTCCGCGCTGGTCAGCGTCAAGCCGCACGCCCCCGACTACGGCGATATCAACGCTCCTACCTCCGTTACCGGAGGCCTGGGAGTGCCCAAGTCGGCGATTGCCAATGTGGTGATTGCGACCTTCAACGACCTGGCCAGCGTCGAGCTGCGCTTCAAGCAGAATCCAGGGGAGATCGCGGCCATCATCCTGGAACCCATCCTGATGAACGTCGGCTTGTGCATTCCGCAGGCTGGTTTTCTGCAGGGGCTGCGCGAGATTGCCACCCGGAACGGCGCGCTGCTGATCTTTGACGAGGTCAAGACCGGCGCAAAGCTGGGCTGGGGCGGCGCTTCCGAATATTTCGGGGTGAAGCCCGACATGATCTGCCTGGCCAAGTCGATTGGCGGCGGTTTGCCGCTGGCGGCGTTCGGCGCGCACAAATCCGTCATGGACCTGATCTCGCAGCACAAGGTCTTCCACGGCGGCACCTACAACACCAACCCGGTTTCAATGGCTGCGGGCCTGGCTACGTTTCGCGAGGTGCTCACGCGCGAAAACTACGTGCACGTGGACAAGCTCAGCAAGAAACTGACGGACGGCTACAAGAAGATCGTCTCCAAGTCAGGCTTGCAGGGCTACATTGCCAGCGCTGGAGCCAACGGCGCGTTGATGCTCTATCCCAAGGAGATTCGCAACTACCGCGATTGGGAAGCGATTGATGTCGACCTGTGGCGGCACTATTGGTTCGGCATGGTCAACCGTGGGGTGATGGCGCAGCCTTACTGGTGGGACGAGCAGTGGACGATTTCCGTCCAACATACCGAGGCCGATATCGACAAGCATCTGTCTGCGTTTGAAGATGTGGCTCCGGCGCTGGCCAAGGCCCAGCAGGAGCGTGTCGGTGAAGTAGTGGCGGTAGCGCACTAGGTTCTTGTAGCGCCGCCATCTTCCGGCAAGATGCTCGGCGCTACAAAGCCAAAATCGAGGAGCTAGATTGTCCGCGAACGATCCTGAGCAGCCTCACCTCAAACGCGTCCTCGGCCGCGCTGACCTGGTTCTTTTGTTTGTAGTGGCGATCTTTAACTTGAACGTGGTTCCGTCGATCGCGGCCAACGGCGGTGTCACTGTCTGGTTGTGGATCGTGTCGCTGTTGTTGTTTTTCTGGCCGCAGGGGATCGCGGTCATCGAACTCGCCCATCGCTATCCCGGAGAAGGGGGCGTGTATTTGTGGGCCAAGGAAGTGTTTGGCGACTTCCACGGCTTCTTGTCAGGCTGGTGCTATTGGACGAACAACATGCTGTACGTTCCGACCGTGATGCTGTATTTCGTCGGCGTCTCGGTCTTTGTTCTTGGACCGCACCATCAGGCTCTGGCGGACAACAAGCCCTTCGCGTTGGTGGCGTCGTTGGTGCTGCTGGTCGTTCTTGTAGTGCTCAACATCGTGGGCCTGGGTGTAGGGAAGTGGGTCAACAACCTGGGCGGCATTGGAACCGGCATCGCGGCGGCCACACTCATCGGCCTCGGCCTCGTCATCTGGTTGAGATTTGGCACGACTGTGAGCGCTGCGGACTTTCGGATTCCTACGAATCCGCGATTCGTCCTCAACTCGTTCGGCGTAATTTGTTTTGGACTGGTGGGGCTGGAATTGGCCTCGGTGATGGGGGACGAGATCCAGGATCCGCAGCGGACTTTGCCGGGCGCTGTGGCCTGGGGAGGCGTGCTCTCCGGATTGCTTTACATCGGAGCCACGCTGACCCTGCTGATTGCGGTCAGCAAAGACCAGATCAGCGTCCTGCAAGGCATCGTGCAGGCCGTGGGCCACATGGCAGAAAGAGTAGGAGCGGGCTGGATCGTCGCGCCGTTTGCCCTGCTGCTGAGTTTTTCTATTGCTGGGATCGGCTCGGCGTGGCTGGGAGGGTCGGCACGCATCCCTTTCGTCGCCGGTCTCGATTCGTACATGCCGGCATGGATGGCGAAGGTGCATCCGAAGTATGCGACTCCGTATGCCGCTCTCATCGTTCATGCGGCGGTTTCGATGGTGCTGATCGTGATGAACTTTGTCGGCGCCGGGGTGCAGGAAACTTTTCAGAAGATGTTGTCGTTGGCGGTGGTGCTGCAGTTAATCCCGTTTCTCTATATGTTCGGGGCGCTGATCAAGCTCGCGCTGAACGATACGAGTCGGCAGGGACATTACAGCAAGACGACATTGATTTTGGCCGGTATCAGCGGCCTGGTGACGACAACTCTGGGCATCGTGCTGGTATTTTTCCCGGCACAGCAGATCAGTTCGTTGTGGTCGTATGAAATATGGATGTTCGGCGGCACGCTGTTCTTTATCGGCTTGGCCGCGTTCTTCTTCTATGTGTATGGCAGCCGAAAAGCAAAGCGTGTGATCGCGGGCGACTCGCCCGCGTAACCGAGCGCAGCTCGGCAATAGCAAAGATTCAAGGCAGGAGGCCTCATGCCCGGCGGAGTGAAAACCGACGTACGCACTTATCAGCTGTACATCAATGGCGAGTGGGTTGACAGCAAGTCGAACAAGACTTTCCCCGTGTACGATCCGGCCAGCGAAGAAGTGATCGCGCAAGCCCCGGACGCCAATGCTGACGACGTAAACCGCGCCGTCGCGGCCGCCAAAGCCGCCTTCGAAGACGGCCCGTGGGCAACGACCACAGCCCAGGAACGCGGGCGCGTGCTCTTCCGGCTCGCCGAAAAGATTCGCCAGAACCTTGCCATGCTGGCGGAATTGGAATCCCGAAACACCGGCAAGCCGATCGTCGAAGCCGAATACGACATCACCGACGTAGCTACCTGTTTTGAGTACTACGGCGGTCTGGCCACAAAAATTCTTGGCTATGTGAATCCGGTCCCGGACAACGCCATGAGCCTTACGCTCAAGGAACCGATCGGTGTCGCAGGGCAGATCATCCCGTGGAACTATCCTCTATTGATGGCGGCGTGGAAGCTGGCGCCGGCGCTGGCGGCGGGCTGCACGTGCGTGCTGAAGCCGGCCGAGCAGACTCCGATTACGGCGCTCGAGATGGCGAACTGGCTGGCTGACGTTGGTCTCCCGCCAGGCGTGGTCAACATCATCACCGGATTTGGCGAAACCTGTGGAGCGCCTCTGGTGCAGCATCCCGACGTCAACAAGATCGCTTTTACCGGCAGCGCGGCCGTGGGGAAGATCATCGTCAAGCAGGCCGCCGACACGGTCAAGCGCGTGACTCTCGAACTCGGCGGCAAGTCGCCCAACATTTTCTTCGCCGACGCGGATTTCGAAGCGGCCATCGACGGCGCCCTGTTCGGCGTCTTCATCAATCAGGGCGAAGTTTGTTCCGCGGGCAGCCGCATCCTGGTGCAGAAGCCGATCTACAAGAAATTTGTCGATGCCATGGCCGCGAAAGCAAAAACCATCAAGCTGGGCGCGCCGCTTGACCGCGACACGAAAATGGGACCGCTGGTCAGCAAAGACCAATACGATCGCGTGCGCTCTTACCAGGAAATCGGAAAGAAGGAAGGCAAACTCGCATCCGGCGGCGGACGGGCTGAGAAATTTGCCAAGGGATATTACGTGGAACCCACAATTTTTTACGATCTCGATAACAGCGCCCGCATCGCCCGCGAGGAAATTTTCGGGCCGGTAGCGGCCGTGATTCCCTTCGAGGACGAAAAAGATGCGGTCAAAATTGCGAACGATTCTCCGTACGGGCTTGGCAGCGGCGGTCTGGACGCGCGACATCTTCAAGGCGTTTCGCACCGTGAAGGCGCTGCGCGCCGGCATCGTGTGGGTCAACCACATGCAGCCTACGTACGTGGAAGCGCCGTGGGGCGGATACAAGCAATCGGGCTTCGGGCGCGAACTGGGGCCGTGGGGAATCGAAGAATATCTGGAAACCAAGCAGGTGCACATCAACCTGAACGAGTCTCCCATCGGCTGGTACTAGAGGCGTTGGCTCGTCTGGCAAACCAATCAGAGAACGCCAACGACTATTGAGAAAAGACTAAACATGCCAACTATTCAATTACGAACCTCGATTCCCGGACCGAAGTCGAAAGCGCTGGCGGCGCGACGTATCGACGCCATTCCGCGCGGGCTTTCGATTGGCACGCCGGTCTACGTGGCCAAGGCAGAGGATGCCTGGCTGGAAGATGTGGACGGTAACCGCTACCTCGATTTTGCCGGTGGCATTGGCTGCCTCAATGTGGGACATCGTCGTGAACCCGTAACTAAGGCCATCAAGGCCCAACTGGATCGCTTTCTGCACACCTGCGTTCAGGTGACGGCCTACGAAGAGTACGTTCGGCTTGCCGAACGCATGAACCAGGTCACGCCGGGCAAGTATCCCAAGAAAACGCTGTTTGTAAATAGCGGCGCCGAAGGGATCGAGAATGCGGTAAAGATTGCGCGTGCTCACACCGGGCGATCCGGCATCATCGCCTTCGAAGATGCCTTCCACGGGCGCACCATGATGACGCTGGCCCTGACCAGCAAGACCCATCCTTACAAGGCTGGCTTTGCTCCTTTTCCAAGCGATGTTTACCGCATTCCCTACGCCTACTGCTATCGCTGCTCGTATTCGTTGAAGTATCCATCGTGCGATCTGTTCTGCGCCCGCCACCTGGAAGACACCTTCAAGCGCGTGGTCGCTGCAGAGGATGTGGCGGCCGTGATCGCCGAACCGGTCCTCGGTGAAGGAGGGTTCGTCGTTCCCCCCCGGATTTTTTTCGAGTGTTAATTGACATCTGCCACAAACACGGCGTCTTGTTCATCGCGGATGAAGTGCAGAGCGGCTTCGGCCGCACGGGCAGGATGTTTGCCAGCGAATACTACGGCATCGAGCCGGATATTCTGGTGTCGGCCAAGTCTCTGGGCGGCGGCCTGCCGATTGCGGCCATCACGGGCCGTGCGGAAATTATGGATGCACCTGGGCCGGGCGGGCTGGGCGGAACTTTTGCGGGCAATCCGCTTTCGTGCACGGCTGCTCTCGCCGTGCTCGATATCTTCGAGCGCGAAAATCTGCTGGTCCGGGCCAACGAATTGGGCGAACGCTTTCAGAAGCGGGCGCGGCAGTGGCAGAAGCAGTGGCCGATTGTCGGGGACGTCCGCGGCCTGGGCGGTATGCAGGCGATCGAGTTGGTGCGTTCGACCGACACGCGCGAACCCGCCGCCGAAGAAACCAAAAAGATCACGCAATACTGTTATGAGCACGGACTGATTACCATCACGGCCGGTACATATTCCAATGTCGTACGGGTGCTGGTGCCGCTGGTCGTCAGCGATCAGCAATTGGACGAGGGCTTGGATGTGTTGGAGTCCGCGCTCCAGATGGTGCATGACGCGTCGAAAAAGGACGCTGTCGCCCAGCCTGTGTAGGTGTGCAGGTAGGGTCTAGAAGAAATTGAGATAAATTTATGAGTGTTGCGACTGCTACTTTGACCAAAGTTCCCAACTACGTGAACGGACAGTGGGTTGACTCCAGAGCCACCGAGTGGATCGACGTCGCCAACCCGGCCACCGGCGAGGTTATCGCCCAGACTCCGCTTTCGAATGCCGCCGAAGTCGCGGCGGCAGTTGAAGCTGCTGCAGCCGCGTTTCCTGCGTGGCGGCGCACCCCGGCCGAAGATCGCATTCAGCCGCTCTTCAAGTTGAAGCACATTCTCGAAGAACAGGTTGACGATCTGGCCCGCATCCTCACCACGGAAAATGGCAAGACCTTCACCGAGGCCAAAGCCGAGTTGCGTCGCGCCATCGAGAACGTGGAAGTAGCTTGCGGAATTCCTACTATGATGCAGGGCTACAACCTGGAAGACGTGGCGCGCGGCATCGACGAGATGATGATCCGGCAACCACTGGGTGTGGTCGCCGCCATTGTTCCTTTTAATTTCCCCGGAATGATTCCGTTCTGGTTTCTGCCCTACGCCATTGCCACTGGAAATACTTTCGTCCTGAAACCGTCGGAGCGCGTGCCGCTCACCATGAAGCGGGCCTATGAGCTCATGGAAAATATCGGACTGCCCAAGGGTGTCGTGAACCTGGTGAACGGGGGCAAGAACGTTGTCAACGCACTGCTCGACCATCCCAAGGTTCGAGCCATCAGCTTTGTGGGGTCCACTCCGGTGGCGCGCTACGTGTACGCGCGCGCGGGTGAGAATGGCAAGCGCGCCCAGTGCCAGGGCGGCGCCAAGAATCACGTCATTGTTTTGCCCGACGCTGATATGAAGATGACGACGCAAATCATCGGCGATAGCGCCTTTGGCTGCGCCGGACAGCGCTGCCTGGCGGTTTCCGTGGCGGTGACGGTTGGGGAAGCGCAGAAAACCTTCCGCGATTCGATCACTGAAGCGGCGGCGTCACTGCGAGTAGGCAATGGCCTCGACGAAGGTGTGCAGATGGGTCCGGTGATCACGCCGCAAAGCAAATTGCGGGTTGAGACCCTGATTGCGACCGGCGAGAAGCAAGGGGCGAAGATTCTGCTCGACGGGCGCAACTCGCGCATTCCGAAGGGTGAAGCCGGGAACTTTGTGAAGCCGACCGTTCTCGACGCTGTTCCTCCCAGCAGCGAGCTGACCGAAACCGAAATCTTCGGTCCCGTCCTAAGTCTGGTCCATGCCAATGATATGGACGAGGCGCTGGCTTTCTTGGAGCGCAGCCCATACGGCAACCAGGCGTCGTTGTTCACCTCGAGCGGGGCCGCTGCACGCCGTTTCCGCTACGAGGCGCCCGCGGGAAATATCGGCATCAACATCGGTGTTGCCGCGCCCATGGCGTACTTTCCCTTCAGTGGCTGGAAAGACAGCTTCTTCGGGATATTGCACGCCCAGGGCCATGACGCGATCGAGTTTTATACCGAAAAGAAAATAGTGATCGAGCGCTGGGCGAAAGACCACTCGCGCAAGTTTTAGACTGGCACAGGCCACGTAGGGGCGGACGCCCTCGTCCGCCCAGCCGAGCGAAAGCTCGGCAGAGGTTCTCGCTAGAAAATCTGGCGAGCTTTGCTCGCCCGCCTGGACGAGGGCGTCCGGGCCTACCTAAGGCTTCAAGAGGCACTCATGTCTGACACCATTCAGAAATACAAAGACTACGTAATGACTGGCTTCATGAAGTCAGTCGTGCCGATCGTGATCGACAAAGCTAGTGGCGCTACCGTCACTGACATCAATGGCCGTGAATATCTCGACTGCTTTGCCGGCATCTCGGTGGTCAATGCCGGTCACTGCAATCCCAACGTGATCGCGGCGGCCAAGGCGCAAATGGACAAGCTGGTCCACTGCTCGTCGTACATCTATCATGTGCAGCCGGTGGCGGACCTGGCGGAGAAGATGGCCCACATTGCGCCGCGGGGCCTGACCAAGACATTTTTCGGCAACAGCGGCGCCGAGGCCATCGAAGGCGCCATGAAGCTGGCCCGGCTCTATAGCGGCAAACACGAATTCATCGCGCTCCATGCCAGCTTTCACGGGCGCAGTTGGGGCGCGCTGAGTGTGACCGGCAACATGGGACGCAAAAAGCGTGGCGGCCCTTACGCCGCCGGGGTGACCTTCGCTCCAGCTCCGTACGCGTATCGTTCGCTATGGCCCAACGATCCTGAAGAGTGCGGACGGCAGTGTGCCCGCGCCATCGAGGACGTCATTCGCTTTACGACCGCCGATGACGTGGCTGCGTTTATCGCGGAGCCGGTCATGGGCGAAGGGGGAATCATCATCCCGCCCGCGAACTATTTCAAAGAAGTGAAGAAAGTTCTCGATCGGCACGGGATTCTGTTTATCGCCGACGAAGTCCAGTCTGGCTTTGCCCGCACCGGAAAAATGTTCGCCATCGAACACTACGGTGTCGAACCTGACATTCTGGTCACGGCGAAAGGCATTGCGGATGGTTTCCCGCTAAGCGCGTTTACCACCCGGCCCGAAATCGCGGCCGCCTACAAACCCGGCGACCATCTTTCTACCTTTGGCGGCAATCCAGTCAGTTGCGCCGCTGCGCTGGCCAACATCGAGTTCATGGAAAAAGAAAATCTTCCCGCCCGCGCCACCGAGACCGGCAACTACGCCATGGCGAAGCTGCGCGAACTGCAAAAGCAGAGTCCTCTCATCGGGGAAGTTCGCGGCCTGGGATTGATGATTGGCGTCGAACTGGTCAAGGACGAACAGCTCACCCCCGCCGCTGCCGAAGCGGAGACCATTCGCGGCGCGTTGCTGCGCCAGGGGGTGCTGGTGGGTGTAGGTGGGGTCTACGGCAACGTCATTCGCTTCCAGCCGCCACTGATTATCACCCGGCCACAGATTGATCGAGCGATCAGCGCCTTTGCCGCCGCATTGCAGGAAGTGGCCCAGCCGGTACACGCGTAAGTTTGACATCTCCGGGAAATCGGCGGTCCCGCGAGCACCCTCGCGCCGATTACCTCGGTCATCTTTCCCTGGTTCCCTCGCTCCCTGACAATGGGGTCAAAGTAGTGGAGTTTTTGTGGCCCATATTGTCAGCAACCCCAAAGGCAGGCGGGGACGGACCTGTGTTCGGACTGGCTGTCTGATCGTCCTTTTTTCTTTGCTTCCCGCGTTGCTGTGGGCGCAAACGCCTGACCCTGCTCCTGAAACAGAGCGGCCTGTCCCCATTCTCACTGGAAACGCCGGCTACTTTACCAACGTCAATGGCGGCCAAACTGAACTTGTTCCGTCCATTACTCCTGTTCTGCTGCTGCCTCTTGGTGATCGCTGGCTGGTGGAAACCAGGGCTGAATTCAAAGGCGAATTCGAACGGCCGGACGGTGGCGGCGCGTATGGCGGAAAAGTGGAGCAAGAGATTGACTACCTGCAACTGGACTACATCGCCAACCGCTACTTGACGGTCACAGCGGGACGCTTTCTGACTCCCTTCGGCATTTACAACGAGCGCCTCTATCCCATCTGGATTCGCGACCTTCAGCCCACGCCGCTGATTTTTCCTCTGGGAACCGGTTCTGGCGATGGCGTGATGTTGCGCGGCGGGTTTTCACTCAACTCGAAGGTGAACCTTAACTACGCGACTTATTTTTCCACGTTGAGCACGGTCAACAAGTTTGAATCTGATCGCAACACAGGCGGCCGCATCGGATTTTTCCTGCCGGGCCCGAGGATCGAGGTTGGCGCCTCCTTCCAGAAGGAGTTGCAAGAAGAGCGATCAAACGCCTTTGGATTTCATTTTGCCTGGCAGCCCATGGCCCTGCCACTCAACCTGCGCTCCGAGTACGCCCGCTCGCACGACGGCAGCGGCTACTGGATCGAAGCCGCCTACCGCCTGAGCCAGGTGCCGTTCTGGCGGAAGGCCATGCGCCGCACCGAGATCGTAGGCCGCGGACAGCAACTATTCGCCGGACAGATCGATGAGGATGAAGCTGAAGAGTATGGCTTACCGGATGTGAACACACGCCAGGGGGACTTCGGGCTGAACTACTACCTTCGGGACGGGCTCAAGGCTTCGGCCAGCTACAGCCGCCGCTTCAATTCCGATGGCAATGTGAATCTCTGGACCGTGGGACTGGCTTACCGGTTTGCCCTTCCTCTGGGACGAGTGGGGCCGCAATGAAGCTAAAATTCACGAGTCTGACGGCGGTATTGGCGCTAGCGGCGGCCGTGTACGCCGCGGATTCGCCTCGCAAGAACGAGGGCGTGAGCGCAGATCTAGCCACGCCGGTAGCGAAAAGCAGACGCCGATGCCGATAACATGCGGGTGCAGGGCGAGCAGCGATTTCGCGCCAATTGCAGCCGTTGCCATGCCGCTCCGCACAAGTTTCCGCCACGTATGATGGCGACGATTGTCCGCCACATGCGGGTGCGAGCCACGATCACGGACGAAGACATGCGGCTCGTGCTCTTTTACATGACGCAATAAACGGGAGATCAGCAGGCATGATCGGCCGGGCCGGACTTCAGTTGAGCGGAATGGTGCTGGTGGCTGCCGCGATTCTGGGCGTTCATTTGGGTGATGCCCAGGTGGCGCAAGGCGGCCTCCATGTGATCGAGGTTGTGGCCGACAAGGACAGCCGCTACAAATCTCCGGATGGGGGCAAGCCGGAGATCACATTGAAGGCTGGAGAACAAGTCTTGCTGAAGGTTTCGGCTCGCAAGGCAAAATCGTGGAACCGGGACGGCTCGATCCATGGCTTCACCCTATTGCGAGCGGTGGACCGGTCCAAGGTTCCGGGCTGGAACCTGCTGTTGCGACCCGGCCAGCAGGAGTTCCAGCTGACCGCACCGGCTGAACCCGGCGAATATGTGGTGGTGTGCACGGTAATTTGCAGCGAAGATCACGAGGGCATGAATATGAGATTGGTAGTGGTGCCATAAATGTTTAGGGAACGCTCAATGCGCAAGACTTTAGCCTGGATGGGAAGCGGGCTCTGGTTACGGCTCTGCTGGCCCATGCCGGCGACGACAAGGCACAAACTTTTCGTGGAGAAATCGCCGACACCCAGTGTGCTCTCAACGTCCATTCTCTGACCCGCTCGCACACCGAGATGCTGAAATCCAAAAGGATGGGCGGCACTGCGGCCGCATGCGCGACCTACTGCGTGCAGTACCTGGGAGGCGATTTTGTGTTGTCGTCGAAGACTGAGGTCTACCGTCTGGATAGTCAGCAGAAAGTGCGGCTCTTCGCAGGACAGAAAGTAAAACTCTCAGGCACGCTGGATTCGAAAAGCAAGACGATTCATGTCGTTGATATCGAAGTTTCTCAGTAGTGTCCCAGGCCTCATTTAAGCTCTTTCTTCGAAAGAGTTGATGCTTCCGGCTGCGCCCCATTCTTCTTCTGCGCCTCGGAAACCACATACACAATCAGAATTCCGAGCTCCGGCTCAATCGGATGACGATAGCGGGGATGAGGGAAAAACAGCGTAGTACACCGCCGGGTAGAACAGGATCAGCCAGAAGAAAAGCCAGGCCCCAGGCTGTCGTCTGGCGCAGGGCGCGTCCCAGGCCCCAGAACGCCAGCACCGACGAAGCCAGAAAAACGGAATTTTTTATGGGCGCCAGCGCAGGAATCTCTGACAAGCGCGGAACTCCACCCCAGTAATAGATGAAACGCTTCAGGCTGAGGCCGAAGAAGCGCGCGTAGCTTTCGCGAATGAAAGCGATCGCCTCCCGCTTGCGCTCGGCAACGTAGGCGACCTCACCCATCTGGCGGTAGAGTCGCATCTGGTACACATTCTGCGTCGGATGCAGATATTCTCTCCACGTTCCGTCCGCGCCCGGACCATTGCCGATGCGCAACTCGGCGCCGAAGTTCGAGCGCAGAGACATCACACCCAAGACACGGTCATTCCGCGCCAGCCAGGGAGCGATGCAAGCGGCGAAAAGCAGTGCTGACAACGCGACTCCTGCCAGCGAAGATTTATCGCGCTTCGAGCGGCGGTACCACGCCCACAATCCCGATGCGGGTAGAAACGCCAGCAGGGAAGTGTTGACCAGCGCTGCGATCCCCCATAGCAGCCCGAACTGAATCCACGGGAGCAACCCGTCACGATCTTCCAGATCGAGCGTCAGCCAGAAAATCAGCGCGAGCAGAAATGCCGCCAGGCTCGTTTCCCACACCCACCGCGTGCACCAGTACATGACCGGGGGCAGGACTGCCCATAGCCATCCCGTCCAGACCGCCAGCTTTTCGCTGAAACATCTCTTGGCGATCCGGAAAATGGGAATGCAAGTGAGCGCGGAAAAGAAACTGTTGATGCTCAGCAGCACTAGCGCCGAGGCATGGGTGTAGATCCCGAATACCTTGAATACTCCGGCAATGAGAAGTGGATAGAGGGGAGGTTCCCAGGCCGTCGGCCCCGTGATCTCACTGAACGGATTGCTGAAACCCTGGCCCAGCGCCAGGGAACGCCCGATGCGGCCCATTTCCCAGCCGAAGCTGAAGTTGTCGTCAAATATCTTGAACTTGTAGGTATGGGCGACCACAATCCAGCCAAAACGCAGAGCGAACGCCACCAACACCATCCAGAAAAAAGATGTGCGAGCGCGGCTCCACCAGCGGCGGAAGGGCCCCGGAGCGGTTGTGATAGTCGGCGGAATGGGTGGGGCGGCGTCGGCCATGTTTGCGCGGGATGGTAATGGCGGCAAAACTAGCGCTGCAAGATTCTAGGCAACTTCATTTGTAGCTGATACGGCTGCGACCAGCAATATCTGAGTGAGCTTGCCGGGCCCGCAGCGGTATGTAAGAGAGGCTGTCCTAGGAATGAGTCTTAGACCTTAAACTTTACCGGTCGTTTCGATTGAATCAGATGTAGAGCCCGGACTCGCTTCAAGTCCACTTTCATCCACCACAGGGCGATAAGAAAAAGGGGCAAAGACCACTCTATCCGCGATAAGGCATCCGCTGTGAAACCCGGTTCCAGCACAGATCTGTCTGGACTAGAAGGATCAAAAGCTATGAAAGCAGTCGACTCCGGAGCATAAGTTTGCACTGCGGTTTCAGCCGTCTGTCGTTTCCAGTAGAAAGTGTCACCGAAGCGGTATGTGTTCCCCGTGTACGCTGTGTCCCCGACAACATAAGCATAGGTGATCGACGGATGATGGTGACGCCGGGCGATTATCTGAGAGCTCAAAATTTTGCCCGGTGCTTTGGGCCATTTCGTGCTAGAGGTGGCTTGTAAGAGATCGACGGCGCTATAAGACAAAACGACGAGCGACAAAAGTAGCACTATGGGTGCTCTCCATTTGATCTCGAGAAACTCCGTCATCCAAGCCATAATGCCTGTCGTTGACACTCGTTTGGCCCGCGCCTAGACTGGGTGGTTCCTGCTATTGCCCGCGGGCGCGCGGTCGCTTACATTGTAGCTGGACGCTGGTGATCGCAAAATCGAGGACACTTCATGGGCTGGCTGCAGAACAAGTTCGAAAAGAATTTCATGATTACCACCGTGGACTACGTGTTCAACTGGGCGCGTAAGTCGGCGGTGTGGCCAATGACGTTTGGCCTGGCCTGCTGTGCCATCGAGATGATTGCCTCTTCGACGGCGCGCTTCGATATTGCGCGCTTCGGCTCTGAAGTGTTCCGGCCCAGCCCGCGGCAGAGCGACCTGATGATCGTCGCCGGCACGGTAACGCTGAAAATGGCCCCGGTCGTGAAGCGCATCTATGACCAGATGCCCGATCCCAAGTGGGTGATCTCGATGGGCGCATGCTCCTCGGTGGGCGGTCCCTTCAATACCTACGCCGTGCTGCAGGGCGTGGACAAGATTGTTCCGACCGATGTGTACGTGATCGGCTGCCCGCCTCGCCCGGAAAATTTGTTCTATGCGCTGCTCAAGCTGCAGGACAAGATTGATCAGATGTCGCTGGCCAAGCGCCCCACCGAAGTCCGGCTCGATCCGAACATGGTGGAGAATTTCAAGCGCCAGGTCATGATCGCGCAAACACTGCAGCCGAAATGACCGCGTTTATCGGGCGTGAGCGAAGCGGGAGCCCGCTGCGGTCATCCCGAGCGCAGCGAGGGATCTCCAGCTGTCAGTTTCGGCAATCGCCACCGGTTAGTTTTCTTTTCCTGAAGGGTCCAACGTCCAATGTCCAACTTCACAAAACTAGCCGCTCAGTCCGATCTCCCTCCCGAGGGCGAAGCCAAAGAGTTCACGTTCGGTGACAAAGTGATTTGTGTCGCCAATGTGAATGGAACCATCTCAGCGATGGACAACGTGTGCCTGCATCGCGGCGGCCCGCTGGGGCAGGGTGTGATTGAGGGAGACAAACTTGTTTGTCCCTGGCACGGCTGGCAGTGGGACCCGAAGACTGGCCAGGCAGGGCACAATCCGGGAGCCAAAGTGGCGGTCTATCCGTTGAAAGTGGAAGACGGCGATGTCCTCATCGAAGTCTAAAGACGAATCGGACCACTGAGGACACTGAGGACACCGAGGATACCACTTGTCCGCTTTTATCCCAGATAGCGAACGAATTTTCCTGCTTGGTTATCGAACCCGGAAACACCTGATTCAGAGCCTGGTTCCCCAGATGGCGGTCGACCGCCTCGCCCAGCACGCGGCGGAAGTCGGTAGTCACCGCCAAGTCCCGTCCTTCGTAGAGTTGCGACTGATCGAGTCCGGGCCAGCGTCCATAGACCTTGCCGCCTTTCACCGGCCCACCCATCACGAACATCACGTTGGCGTGGCCGTGGTCGGTGCCGCGATTGCCATTCTCCCGCGCGGTGCGGCCGAATTCCGACATGGTGACCACAACCGTGTCTTCGGCCAGGTCACCGAGATCGGTCCAGAAAGCGCCCAGCGATTGCGAGAACTCGCGCAGAACATTCGCGATCTGACCCTGCGTGCTGCCTTCGTTCACGTGATGGTCCCAGCCGCCAATGTCGGCAAACGCCACTTGCACGCCCAGGTTGGCTTTGATGAGCTGGCAGAGTTGCTTCAGGCTGTCGCCAAAGCGCCCCTTGGGATAATCGGCGCCGGCCGCCGGCTTGTACTTTGCTGGATCGGCAGCCTTCAACATCTTCACTGCTTCGAAAGTCTCCTGACCGGTGCCATGCAAAACCGAATCCACGGAGTTCGCATACATGGCTTCAAACGTGTTGGAGACGGGCGTCGCGTTCGGATTGCGGCCGCCCACGCCAAATTCATTGATGTTGTTCACTGCCACCGCGGGCTCGGGTCCAGCAAGAATTCGCGGCAGAGATGGCCCCAGGCCAATCGCGCGGAACGGCCGACTTGTCCGCAGTCGGCGGCAGAGAGTGCAGGACGCGATTCAGCCAGCCATCTTCAGTGGCCTTGATGCCGGGCGTGCCCGACTCCATAAAATCCTGAGCATCGAAGTGGGAGCGGCTCGGATCAGGAGAGCCGGCCGCGTGCACGATGGCAAGATGACGCTGATTCCACAATGGCTGGAAGGCTGACATCGCCGGATGCAGGCCGAAAAAGCCGTCCAGATCGATCACCGCATTGCGTGGAATATTGATCGAGGGCCGCATTGCGTAATAAGCCTGCTCGCCGTGCGGAATCACAATATTCAGGCCGTCGGCCGCGCCCCGCTGGAAGATGACCACCAGCCGCTTGTTGCCGGCGCCGGCGTCAACCGCCGAGTAAGCCGCGCGCGTAAGAAAACTTGGAATCGCGGCCGTGCCGACAACCGCCAGCGCACCATTGCGAAGAAATACTCTGCGAGTGATGGACATAGAAAACCTCAGCTGTCAGCCGTCAGCTATCAGCCCTCAGCAAGATCGGAACACTGACGGCTGAGAGCTGATGGCTGACAGCCTACCTCCTCTGAAACTCCGGCGATCCCAGAAGCAGTCCTGCGATCGCGCTTGTGTTTGCCGGGCGGGCGGGATCATCCAGTTGACGCTGACTGATTTTCGGATCGTTCATTTGCGCGGCAATCGTGTCGTGCGTTTGCCGGGAGACGTTGCCCGCGAGCAGATTATTTTCGAGCGCCAGCAGCGTGCCTTGGGGATCAGCTGCTGCGGTTCCGGCGCCCAGCATCTGATCAGAATCCACTTGAACGCCCTTGAGTTTTCCCGCAGTCAGCGCCAGAGCGAAGTTCATTCGCCCCAATAGAGCGGACGAATTCACCCAAGCGTCCGCCTTCATCGCATAGCCGGTTGGCGGCTGCATGCCATAGAGCGGCATACCCAGAGTTTGCAGCTGCCGCGCGAGGGGCGTCGCCTCGCTGACCTCCGCGCCACTGGCGCGCACAGCGGAAACCACAAACTCCAGCGGCGTCTTAACCTTGGCCCGGTAGGACTCCGGCGCCCAGAATTCCGGTGAACGGAACATGGTCCTGAGCACTTCCGTGATATCGCCGTTCTTCTTCAAGAAAGGTTTGCGCCATGCGATCCACCAAAGCCGGCGGTGGATCATCCGAAACAAACCGCATGGCCAGCTTGGTGGAGATAAATTTCGCCGTGGAAGGATGGCGGGCCAGAATGTGCAGCAGCTCGCGTCCTTCCTTTTCGCCGCCTGATTTGATGCGATGCCCGAGCACGTGTTTGTCGCCGGGCTCGTGCATGCGTTCTTCGAAGATGAAGCCGCCGCCCTGCCTGGGCTGTTTCAGCGTCCAGCCGGTCAGAACGCGGGCCACCTCGGTAACATCTTTTTGGGTGTAGCCGCCGTTCACGCCCAGGGTATGCAGTTCCATCAGCTCGCGGCCATAGTTTTCGTTCAGTCCGCTACGCTTGCCCTTGGCCTGTTTCGTCGGCACGGGACGCTGCGGTCGAGGTGGGCGGCGCCAGTTGTAGTTGTTGTTTCGCTTGGGGATGCCGTTGGCGAAATCCGAATCGGGCCCCACGCTCAACCAGTTGTCCAGGTAAAACAGCATGGCCGGACTCTGCGCGGTGGCCACCAGCAAATCCTCAAACTTGCCCAGGGCATGGGGACGAATCACGTCGCGCTCGTAACTGGTCAGCAGATAGCGGTCCGCGCCTTTTCCGATAAACACATTGAAGTGGTTGAACCAGAAATCGGTCATCACTTCGTCCAGCTGGCGCTCGCTGTAGATGGCGCGCAGCAGCTTGCTCTGCACCAGTTCGCTGGTGACAACCTGCTGAGGGTTGTTGATTGCCATCAGGGTTTCGCGCTGTTGCGGTTTCATCCCCTCCATGAACTGGTCGCGCTTGTCGCCTTTGAGCGAACCTTCGACTGACCGCTGGTCTTCGGGCGACATCTTGAGCATCGCCTTCATGCGCTGGTCAGGCGGCAAATCCAGCAAGTCTTCGGCCTTGAGATCGGCATAGAGTCGGTCCTCGCGGCGGCGGGCTTGTTCTTCGTCACTCATCGGAGCAGATTTTCCGGACGTCCCGCTGGCCGCCGGATCGGCGTTTGCGGCTTGTTCCTTCTGTTCCTTCTTCTCCTGATAGCGCTCCAGTTGTGCCTCGTACACGGCCCGCTTGGCGGCATCGGAAGGCAGCGACTGCTTGCCTTCGGCGATTGCCTTGATCACCTGCGGCGGCGGAAAGTTCTCCACCATCTCGCGCGTGTTCATGCGAAGCGTGCGCAAGGGAGCCAGCCGGGCGTCGAGGGCGTGATCGTCAATCTTGTCGGGATGAAGCTGTTGATCGATCCAATTGTCCACGCCCATCGCTGCAATGCGTTCGACATCGCCGGGGCGCGGCCCGAAGGCCAATCGGTTGAGCGCATGCACAGCACGCTTCTGCTCATCCGCGGGATTGGTGGCAGCATCGTGCTTCTTCTTGCCGGCGATGGCAGACTGAATCGTCGCGGCGAGCGCCAGCGCTGACACCGCAATCAGAACCACGATTTGTCGTCGCCAGGGATTCATGCGGACCAGGGCCACGCCGAGAACTGCTTAAATATTGTTAACCCTGTAGGGCAGGAAAGTTGCTAGCTAAGAGGTTACGTCTGTCCCAGGGAAGGTTGCGATCGCCGCTTCTGCCGCGGCGTTATTTTCCAATGCTAAGTATTCAATTAACTACATTACAAACAATTAATTATAACAATAGTTATGTAACTACTTTAAGTAACGCTAGGTCAGGTACAAGCGACCGTGGGTGATTTTGTGCTGCAGGGTGGCGGCCAGGTGATCGATATCTCCGGCGGCGATGTTGACCGACATGCGGTCCTGAAGAAAGGGTGCGCGGTTGCTGCCGACCGAATCACGCCGGATTTGCAGAAGTAATCCATGGACCGCATTGGGGTCAAATTTCTGCGGCGAAAGCCGGACAATCTCACTGAGCGTGTTGCCGACCGAGAGCGGCTCGCGATACGGCCGCTCGCTGGTCATGGCATCGAAGGTGTCGGCCAGTCCAATGATGCGGACCGGCATGGCGACGTCGTCCATCATCAACCCGTCGGGATACCCCGAACCGTCGCCACGTTCGTGATGAGAGCGCACGATCTCTGGAATGCGCGGCCAGGGAAACTGCACGCCGCTCACGATCTGATGTCCGATCACGGTGTGGTCCGCCATTTCGCGAAATTCCTCGGCGTCGAGAGAACTGGGTTTCCCGAAGAGTCGTTTGTCCACGGCGACCTTGCCGATATCGTGCAGATAGCCCGCGGAGCGCAGAGCGGCTACGTCATTGGGATCCATGCCCATGGCCTCGCCAATCGCGGAAGCATAGCGCCCCACCCGCAGGGAGTGGCCGTGGATGTTGATGTGCTTCACATCAATCGCAGTGGCGAAGGCTTCGAGCGCGGTGTCATAAAAACCATGGAGAGAGGCCAGCAAGCGCAAGTTCTCGGAAACGCGCTGCGCCAGGGTCTGCGACAGCACGTGATTCTGCATGGCAATCGCCACGTAATTGCAAAGCAGATCGAGGGCATCGAGTTCTTCGTCGTCGAAGAGGGCATCGCCTTCGCGGCGGCCCAGCGCGACCAGGCCGACAAGTTTGCCGCCGACTTTCAGCGGGGCAATGCACTTGAACAGCTCCGGGGCAACGTTTCCGTTCGAACTCAGGAAAATGTCATAGGAACCAGGGTTCAGGACCACCGGTCCGCGAGCCGAAGTGAGGGCGTGCACATGCTTGGGCAACAACGGCATGATGGCGGGCTCCGGCATGAGCGCAAAGCCCTCGGAGGCCACGGAGGAAAGCATGGAGGGTTTGTCGCTGAAGGTGAAGAGCACACCTTCGCGCGCGCCGCCAGCCTGCAGCAACGCTGATACCATGGCCCGCGCGGTCTGCGGAAACTCGCGCTCTGCCGTCATCTCAGGACCAAGATCGGACAGAGCTTCCACAGTTCGCAGCAAGCGCCGCAAATTGTTTTTCTGCACAGCCACGCACGGATGCGGGCAAAAACCAGAGCAGAAAAAGAGTAGCATGCGGCGAAACCGCGGGATACCGAGATTGTTGGTTAGTTTGGTGCTAGGAAAGCAGCTTTCGCTCTCAGCTTTCAGCCGTCAGCTCTAAACTCCGCTTCCAAAAAACTCTGTCATCCCGACCGGAGCGGAGCGCAGCGAGCGCAGTGGAAGGACCTTGTGTTCGCAGAGCACTAGAAATGGGTCCGCAGCTCAGTAAATCTTTCTACCACCAGCAGCAGCCGCGGGGGCTCCGCGGCATCCACTTCCTCGTGTTCCAGCACCCAGGTGGCGCCGTGCGGGACGAACACGGCATTCAATCCGGCGGCCAGCGCCGGATTGATATCGGACTTGGGGCTGTTGCCGATCATCCAGGTAGCGTCAGGCATCAGATCGTACTTGGAAGCGACCGACCGATAGGTGGGGACATTCTTCTCGGCCACGATTTCCACTGCCGCGAAATATTCCTTCAAGCCGGAGCGCTCGACCTTGCCCGTCTGCTCGGGCACGGCGCCCTTGGTCATAAGAATCAGGTGATGGCGCTCGGATAAATACTGCAACGTTTCCGGCACGCCGGGCAGGAGTTCAACCGGGTGGCCGGCAATGGTATGGGCGAATCCGTTGATGGTCTCGTGCAGGGCCGGGGTCAGCGGTTCGACAGCCAGCCGCTCGAACGTCTGAATCAAGGAGTGGGCGAAACTATGCAGACCGTAGCCATGGGTGACGATAGACTCGCGTTCCACCTGGTTCAGCACTTCGCGCACTTGCTCGGGAGAGTACTCGTGGTGATTGAGGAAAGAAATAAAGTTCGCGATGGCGCGCTCGAAATAGATATTGTTTTCCCAAAGCGTGTCGTCGGCATCGATAAGAAGGGTTTGGGCGCCAGTGGAATCTGCGTCGGCGGACATCGTAAAAGCATGATAGCGGGGAAGGCGGAGCTTGGCCAGAAGCTCTGCTAGAATCAGGTTGATGATGAAACAGGGCTTTTTACTCTCCCTGCTGTTTCTTTTCCTGATGACCTTCTCCCGCCTCAGCCCAGAAGAGCAAGCCAAAGACGATGACCGGATCGGCGGCCCGGGGCGCGGCTTCCGGAGGGGCGCAGGTTGCTCCCGATCTGGCGGAGCGGCTGGCAAAATTTCGCCGGGTGGAAATGCCGTTTCACTCCGCTGGTTTCACCGAGCGCGAAAAGAAGCTCGTGGAGAAGCTGGTGGATGCTTGCCGCTATCTGGAAGATATTTACTGGCGGCAGAGCGATCCCGAGGGCTTGACGCTCTACCAGTCGTTGGCTGCGAACAAGAACCCAAAAGACCAGCAGTTGCGGCACTACCTGTGGATCAATGGCTCGCGTTTCGACCTGATCCAGCAGAACCGGCCTTTTGTCGGAATCACGCCCATGCCGCCCGGCCGCGGTTTTTATCCCGAAGGCATGACCCGTCAAAAGATTGAACAGTACGTGCAAGAGCATCCCGAGAAACGAGAAGAGATATACAGCTCGACCACCATCGTTCGCTGGAACGGAGATCGCCTCGAGGGCGTGCCTTACCACATTGCTTACCGATCGTTCCTGGAGCCGGCCGCCCGTGACCTGCGGGAAGCTGCCGGTTTGAGTGACGATCCCGCGTTTGCGAATTTCCTGCGCCTGCGGGCCGACGCCTTGCTCACCGACGATTATTTCCAGAGCGATTTGGCCTGGCTGGATTTGAAAGATCCGAAGTTCGACGTGATCTTTGCTCCCTACGAGACTTACACCGACGGCCTGCTCGGCGTGAAGGGCTCCTACGGCGGCGCAGTTTTGGTGCGCAATGAAGCGGAAAGCCGCAAGCTGGCGATGTTTCAGAAATATGTGGCCGACATTCAGGATGCGCTGCCCCTCGCGCCCGAAGATCGACCTTCCAAGCGCGGCCTCGAAACCCCAATGGAGGTTATGGATGCTCCGTATCGCGTAGCCGATTTGCGTCATGGCTACCAGGCGGTTGCCGACAACCTGCCCAACGATCCCCGGGTGCATGAACAGAAGGGCAGCAAGAAGATATTCTTCAAGAACTTTATGGACGCGCGGGTCAACTACGTGATTCTTCCGCTGGCGCGGTTCATGATGCCGCCGGAACAGGCAGCCAAGGCTTCAGCCGAGGGATATCTGCTGGGCACCATCATGCACGAGATGGCGCACGGACTGGGCCCGAACTATGCCCGTACATCCGCTGGAAAGGTGTCGATCCGTGAAGCCATCGGTCCCGCCTACAGTGGACTGGAGGAAGCGAAGGCCGATGTAGTCGGCATGTTTGGACTGAAGTGGCTGGTGGACCACGACGTATTGCCCAAGGAAAAGCTGGAAGAGTACTACGCTTCTTACCTCGCGGGAATTTTCCGCACCATACGCTTCGGGGTCGGAGAAGCCCACGCTCAGGCTGAGATGATGGAGTTCAACTATCTATTGGAGCGGGGCGCGATCAAGCGGCAGCTGTCAGGAGTGTATGCGATTGACTATGCCAGCATCCCCACGGTCCTTGCCGACCTGGCCAAAGAACTTCTGGAAATCGAAGCGACAGGAAATCGTGAGCGCGCCGAAAACTGGTTTAAGAAATACGACGTATTGCCGGCAGAGTTGCAACTGTCGCTGAAGGCGGCGTCGAAATTACCGGTTGACGTGGACCCGGTATTTTCGTTTCCAGAGAGAATTAGATAGGGCAGCTTCTGGCTTCTAGCTGCTAGCTTCTGGCCAAAACCTCAAACCGGTTGGCTCTGGCGAGAAGCTAGGAGCTAGAAGCCAGAAGCCTTTCTAAACAAACTCTACTCTGGCCTCGCGCGTGATGATTCCTGCCTTGTATCCCATGTCCAGCAGGCGGCGCACGGCTTCGCGGCCATCCGGTCCGTAATCCAGCGTGCGTTCGTTCACATACATGCCCACGAACTTGTCGGCCAGCTGGGGATCAACATCGCGGGCGAATTGCATGGCATAAGCTAAGGCTTCATCGCGATGATCGAGGGCATACTGAATGCTGTCCCGCAGTGCCCCTGATACCTTCGCTGTCAGCTCAGGCCCGAGACTCCGCCGGATCGCATTGCCTCCCAACGGGAGAGGCAGGCCGGTGATTTTCAGCCACCATTTGCCCAGGTCCACAATGCGCTGCAGACCCGCCTTCGAATAAGTCAGCTGGCCTTCGTGAATGATCAGGCCGGCTTCGTACTTGCCCTCCACCACTTGTGGAATGATTTGATCGAAGGGCACGACCTCGGTCTCAATCCCGGGCGCAAATAGCCGTAGCGCCAGATAAGCGGTGGTAAGGGTTCCAGGAATGGCAATTTTCTTGCGCTTGATTTCGCTCTGCGAAAATCCCTGCGTGGCCACAATCATGGGGCCATAGCCATCGCCCACGCTGCCGCCGCTGGGCAGCAGAGCGTAGTTGTCCTGAATGTAGGGATAGGCGTGGAACGAGATGGCGGTGACGTCATAAACGCCCTCGCCTTCCCGCGCCTTCTGGTTCAGGGTCTCGATGTCGCAAAGCGTGTGCGTGAAACGCAGGCCGGGGACACGCACCTTGTTGGTGGCCAAAGCGTAGAACATGAAAGCGTCATCGGAGTCGGGACTGTGCGCGATGCTGATTTCACGGGTGGACGCACTGCCATGCGATGAATCCTTGGTGTCGGGTACCAGTGCTGCGGTTTGTCCCGCAGGCGTTTCGACGAAACTCATGCTTGCTCCTTGCGCACATGCTGCCATCCGGTGGCGGCTCCGGCGGCCAACATGATCTTGATCACTTCCGCGAACACGAACCAGTAGAGCCCGAAGCGCGCTGCCTGAGCGAAGGAGTGAGTCAGCACCGCGAGCCAAGCCACCCCGCCGGCGAACAACACCATTTCGGCCAGCGTGCACGCCAGCGCGGCGCGAGCGAAACTTGGCTTGCCGCGCTCCATGATCCAACCCGCCACTCCCGCGACGAAGGGATACGCCAGCAAAAAGCCGCCAGTCGCGCCCATCAACTGGGCCACGCCACCAAGTCCGGCAGGATTGAACACCGGCAGTCCTGCCGCTCCCTCGAGCAGGTACAGCGCCAGCGCCGCGAATCCCCCGCGGCTCCCCAGAGTCAGGCCTACCAAAAGCACGCCGAAATTCTGCAGGGTCAAAGGTACCGGAGTAAATGGCAGGGGCACGGTCACCCGCGCACACAGGGCAACGAACAGGCTGGCACTTACCACGATCACGGCCTGTTCTGCCCAGTGAAGAGCGCGATCGCCTCGGTCGAGGACAAGACTAGCGGACTTGGTCATGTTGGACGCTTTCGTGTCAGGATCTGAAATGCGTGCGGCTCACTTAACGAACGAAAGACTCGGGGTCAATCCTTGCTGTGCGGCTCTTTGGAAGACGATTCCTTCATGTGGACCCGCACTCGAAGGTAGGCTGCCAGTCCGACCAGAGAGACAGCTACGGTGCTCAAGGCCAAGATCAGGAACAACCAGATCATCCGCACGATGTCCTAGGATATCAAAAGGACGTGGAGTGTGCGCCGAAAGCGTCAACTGACCGGGCCGCGAGAAGCCGTTACTTGCCGGCCATGGCGTGCTCCACCTCATCGGCGGTATGCGGCAGATTCGCCGTCATGTTGATCAGCTTGCCGTCCCGATCGACGTAAAGAATGTCTTCAATCCGCACTCCCAATTTTTCCTCGGGGATGTAGATTCCCGGCTCAAGCGTGAATACCGCCCCCGGACCGAGGGGAACGTCGTAGTCGCCGGGATCGTGGACATTCAAGCCGACATAGTGGCCGAGTCCGTGAATAAAGTATTTGCCCAGCGGCTCACCGTGCAAATCCTTGCCATGAGAGTTGATGTAGTTATAGGCAACATCCTGGAGAGAATCAGGCTGGTCCCGGCGCAAACGGGATTTGCCTGAACGGAATGCAGCAGCGGCGGCCTGTTGCGCACCCAGGACGATATCGTAAATCTCCCGCTGCCGGGCAGTAAATTTCCCGGATGCGGGCAGAGTACGAGTAATGTCCGAGGCATACATTGAATATTCACCCGCGGCGTCAATCACGACCAGATCTCCGGCCTGCATGGTGCCCGAGTCGTCGGAGTAGTGCAGGACCGTGGAATTGAAGCCTGAGCCCACGATCGGCGCGTAGGACGGGCGCTCACAACCGCGCTTTCCCCACTCGTATTGCATCAGGGCGGAGACCTCGCGCTCGGTGACGCCTGGTTTCACCGTGTGCATGGCGGCAAAGTGGGCCGCAATCGAAGCGTCGGTCGCATGACGGATGCGCTCGATTTCTCCCGCGTCCTTGAGGGTGCGAAGGGAAGCCAGCATCGGGCGCACATCCTGGAATGAAACGCCCACAGGGAACGAGTTGGCGCGTTTCAGCCAATCCAATGGCACGGCTGAATTCGAAATCTCATCGCCGCTGACAACATCGGTGTAGACGGTTGCCTTCTTTGCCGGAAGCAGGCGGACGAGCTCCGAGCGCAGATTGTCGAGGACCTCGACATGATCGAATCCAGTAATCTTACCGGCGTCAGGATTGTCGGCGCCGAGTTTTGGCCCGGTCCACTTTTCCTGTGAGGGATTGTGGTTGGGAAGGAACAAGATTTCCGTGTAGGAGTGATCCGGCGAGTTATTTGCGCCGACGATGAGCAGAGCCGCTCCCGGCTCGCTCCAGCCGGAAAGATAGAAAAAATTATCGTCAGGCCGGTAGCCGTAAAGATCGTTCGGCCCCTCGGCCTCGTTCGAAGCGAACAGGAGAACGGCGCCATTGGCTCTGCTCGCCAGAGACTGCCGGCGAACCTTGAAATCGGAGTTGGGCTGACGATCCAGCCCCCAGGTGAGTTGGGAAAAGAGAAAAAGCACCAGCAAGAGCTTGCGCATTCAGAGTCCTCTCAATTACACGCCCACGGGAAACGGCTTGGTGTGGGTCTCCGCGTTCAGGGCCAAGCCTGAGAATCGGCCTTGCATCAATGACATCAGCCCCGTGTACCAGTAGCCAACCACGAACAAAACCAAAAAAGGCACCGTAATGTAATTCTCGTTAGCGATGGCGTAATAGACCGTGAGTGCGAAGTAACTGCCAATCACGAGTTCCACCCACGGAACCCAGCCCAGGCGGCGCCGGTAGGTCGCGGCGTTGATTTTGTCTTTCTTCGACTCCACACGATACTTCGGAGTGCGCGCGAACGCGGACTTCTGTCCCAGCAACGCTTCCAGCACGGCGCGCGTGTTGGTGATGGTCAGGCCAATGCCCAGGGCCATGAGGAAGGGAAGATAGAGCAGAGCCCGCGGCCAGCGCCGGGGAAACAACTCACGCTGCGAAACCAGGTAGAAGCTGGAAATCGAAAATGTGGACGCAAGGAATAGCGGCAGATCGATGTACAGCATCTGGAACCATCCCTGATAAAAACGAATGATCATGGCCGGCAGCAACAGCACCGAGAGCACGACCATCAAGGGATAGCTGAGATTAGCGGTCAGGTGATACCAGGCTTCCAGCTTGACGCGGAATGGCTGATCGCTCTTGAGCACACTGGGCAGAATCTTCTTCGCAGTCTGGATCAGTCCTTTGGCCCAGCGCGCCTGCTGGGTTTTGAAAGCCGTCATCTCTACCGGCAATTCGGCCGGGCACTCCACATCCTGCAGATAGATAAATTTCCAACCTTTGAGCTGTGCGCGATATGACAGGTCGGTATCTTCGGTGAGCGTGTCATGCTGCCAGCCTCCGGCTTCCTCGATCGCGCTGCGGCGCCATACTCCAGCCGTGCCATTGAAATTGAAGAAGACGTTGCTGCGGGCGCGCCCGGAGTGTTCGAGCACGAAGTGGCCATCCAGCAGGATGGCCTCAACTTCGGTAAGGAAAGAATAATTGCGGTTGATATGAGCCCAGCGAGTCTGCACCATGCCGATCTTTGGATCAGTCAAGTGGTGGATGGTTCGCAACAGGAAGTCTTCAGGCGGAACAAAGTCCGCATCAAAAATAGCAATGAACTCGCCTTTCGCTGTTTTCATCCCTTCCGCCAGCGCTCCGGCCTTGAAGCCCTCACGATTGCTGCGGTGATGATAGGTGATAGGGAAGCCGCGGGCAGCGTACTGCTCGACCAGGGCCTGAGCGACCTCCTGGGTCTCGTCAGTGGAATCGTCGAGAACCTGGACATCGAGTTTGTCCAGCGGATACTGCAAGCGGCAAATCGCGTCCAGCAGGCGTTCGATGACAAACTGCTCATTGAAAATGGGGAGCTGCACCGTAACCCGGGGCAGATCCGAAAAATGCCCGGACGGCTCGGTGGTGCGATTGTTTCTGTGCTTGTAATAGAGATACACCAGCACGTAGCGGTGCATGCCGTATGAGGCCAACAGAATCAGGACTATGAAGTAGGGGACCAGCAACGCCATGTCAAAGGCGTTGGCGTGATACAAGCCACGAAACGTGGTATCGAGAAAATGCTGACGGATGTATTGGCCGATGCCCCGCGAGGCCATCCAAACGGCGAGAAGTTGAATCGATATCGAGGAAATACCCAGGAATCGTCTCCAGTGCGCCTTCATTGTACCTGAAGACGGCCCAGGGTTCGCCGAACAGCATGCCGGTAAGTAACCTATTTAGAGATACTTACCGCCAGGTCCGCCCGCCTCGCTTTCCACAGCAGAAAAGAAATCGCGTAATTGCCGGCTCGGCAGCGAAGGGTCTTTGCGCAAATCCTTCCCCTGGAAGGGGAGACAACCCGTGCACCGGCATCAAGATATAATTTCGAGCTATATGCCTCTGGCTACGGGCAGTAGATTCGGGCCTTATGAGATCACTGCACGGCTCGGTGCCGGGGGCATGGGTGAAGTCTACAAGGCGCGGGATACGCGCCTGGATCGCCGCGTAGCCATTAAGATTCTTCCGGCAGCTCTCTCCACGGATCGCGATCGATTGTTCAGGTTCGAGCAAGAGGCGCGCTCGGCATCCGCGCTCAATCATCCCAACATCGTTACCATCTACGAACTCGGACAGCACGCGTCCACTCACTTCATTGCCATGGAGCTGGTTGAAGGCAGCACGCTGCGCGAATTGCTTGGCCCCGGCCTGCTGCCCATGCGAAAAGCAATTGAAATCGCGGCGCAGGTGGCCGAGGGATTGGCCAAGGCCCATGAAGCGGGCATCACACACCGGGACTTGAAGCCCGAGAACCTGATGATGTCGGAGGATGGATTCGTCAAAATCCTCGACTTTGGCCTGGCCAAGCTGACACTGCCTAGCACGGACGGATCGGAGAAGTGCACCACCTTGGCGCAGACCCGTCCAGGCATGGTCATGGGAACCGTGGAATACATGTCGCCGGAACAAGCCCGGGGCGGCCGGTTGGATTTTCGATCGGACCAGTTTTCGTTCGGCCTTGTGCTCTATGAGATGGTGGCCGGCAAGCGCGCTTTTCAGAGAGACTCAGCGGCCGAAACCATGGTGGCCATTCTGCGGGAAGCGGCCGAGCCCATTGCCGAACGAAGTCCCAACGCTCCCGCACCTTTGTGTTGGGCCATTGAGAGATGCCTGGCCAAAGAGCCCGAGAAGCGTTACGCCTCTACCCGAGATCTGGCGCGGGAACTGGCGGCGATCCGTGATCGCTTCTCCGAGAAGGCGCCGAACCCGGTACAAACCCGGCCGGTGAATCTTCCGGTGCAGCGGACCGGGCTTCTGGGACGCCAGAAGGATGTGGCCGCCGCTCAGGAACTGCTGCTGCGTCAAGATGTGCGCCTGGTTACGATCACCGGCCCAGGCGGGATCGGCAAGACCCGTCTCGCCGTGCAGTTGGCCAGCTGCCTGATTGAGAACTTTCCGGGAGGAACTCATTTTGTCCCGCTCTCCGCGGTCAGCGATCCGGACCTGATCGCTGCCGTGATCGTGCAGACGCTGGGAATCCGGGAAGGAGGAGGGAAGCCGCCGCTCGAAATCCTCAGAGAGAATTTACAGGATTCGCTGCGCCCCCCGATGCTGATCCTGCTCGACAATTTCGAGCACCTGGGTGGGGCGGCGTCTACCGTTGCCGAGCTTCTGGCCATAGCCCCCAATCTCAAGATCCTGGTCACCAGCCGCGCCGCGCTGCACGTGTACGGGGAACATGAATTTCCTGTGCCTCCCCTGGCCCTTCCGGACTCGCGGTCCCTGCCTTCGGTTGGGGCACTCTCACAGTATTCCGCGGTCGCGCTGTTCGTTGAGCGTGCCATCGCCGCCAAACCCGATTTTGAACTGACCCGGGAAAACTCGTCCGACGTAGCCGAGATTTGCCTCCGGCTGGATGGTCTGCCGCTGGCAATCGAACTGGCCGCTGCCCGGATCAAGGTTCTTTCCCCGTCTTCCATGCGGACTCGTCTCGCCAGCGGATTGCACCTGTTGACGGGCGGAGCCCGGGACTTGCCCTTGCGGCAGCAGACGCTGCAGGCTGCCATCGCTTGGAGCTACGACCTGCTGAACCCCGCCGAGCAAACTCTCTTCCGGAGACTGTCGGTATTCGTGGGCGGATGCACCCTGGAAGGCGCGGAGGCGGTGTGCGATGCCAAAGGGGACTTGGGCTTGGACTTGCTCGACGGCATGGCGTCCATGGTGGACAAGAGCCTGATGCAGCAGGTCGAGCCCGTGCAAGGGGAATCCCGATTCGTAATGTTGCACACCATTCGCGAGTACGCTCTGGAAAAGCTGGAGGCAAGCGGGGAGAAGCCGCTGATGAAGCGCGCCCATGCTGCCTACTGCCTGGTGCTGGCTGAGGATCTGTCGACCGACCCGAAGAGCGCGGAAGGGATGGGATGGCTGGAACGCTTCACCATCGAACACGACAACTTTCGTGCGTCGCTGGAGTGGCTGACAGAAACCAAAAACGCAGACTGGGGTCTGCGTCTGGGCGCTGCCCTGTTTCGCTTCTGGGAGGTGGGCGAGTATCTCACCGAAGGCCGGGAGAGGCTGGACAAGCTGTTGAAACTCGTGGGGGCCGCAAGCCCAACGACGGCGGGGACCCGTGCGTTTTTTGCCGCCGGCGTGCTCGCCGGCGCGCAGGGAGACTACATCTCTGCGGATGCGCTGGTCGGGGAGAGCCTCGACATCGCACGACAGCTGGGTGACCAGAAGGGCATTGCCGTCTCGCAAAACGCGCTCGCGGTGATGGCCCGCGAGCGCGGCGGACTGGAAAAGGCCCGCTCTCTGTTCGAAGAGAGCTTGGTGCTCTGGAGAGCTTTGGGCGACCGCCAGGCGGAAGCGCGTTGTCTCAGCAATCTGGCGAGTGTCGTCAAAATGCAAGGCGACTCTGCCCGCGCGCTTTCGATGTATGCCGAAAGCCTTGCAATTTTCCAGGGGCTGGGAGATCGCACCGGCGTTGCCTGGGCGATGAACTACCAGGGCGATCTCGCGCGCGACCAGGGCGACTCCGCGGCCGCGCGAGCGTTGTACGAACAGTGTCTCGCTATTTTTCGTGAACTTGGCGACCCCTGGGGCATTGCCGGCACACTCGCGGACCTGGGAAACTTGGCGAGGGAAGAAAAGAACTTTGCTGCCGCCAATTCTCTGTACCGGGAAAGCATAAAACTTTTCCAGGAACTGGAGCACAAACGCGGAGTAGCCCGGTTGCTGGAATGTTTCGCATGCTCAGCTGCCGCTCAACGCGAAGCGGAACGATCGCTGCGGCTGGCGGGAGCGGCGGCGGCGCTGCGTCAAAACATTGGAGCTCCACTGACTCCAGCGGAACAAGCCAAGCTGGAATCCAGCCTGGACTCGGCGCGGCAAGCGTTGAGCGATACAAACGGCACGACGGCCTGGCTGGAAGGTTGGGCTATGCGGATGGAAAACGCGATTGCAGAGGTGGCCAGGTCTGAGGCGGCGTAGTCTTTGTGTGTCCGGGGCAGAGGCGGGGAAGGTTCAGCCCGCGCCTACTCCGCCGTGGTTGGGTCGATGAGCCGGCGCACCGCTGAGACTCGATTGGCGGGAATACCGACGCGCTTGGCGTGCTCCCGAATCGTGGTCTCGTCTGGAGCGAGGTAGACGCAGTAGACCTTGTCGCCGGTTACGTAGCTATGGAGCCACTGAATTCCCGGACCCATCTCCCTCAGGACGTGGGCTGACTTCTGGGAGAGTTCCCGCAGTTGCGCGTCGGTCAGATTTCCCGCGCCGGGGACTTCGCGCTCGATGACGAATTTTGGCATACCGCCTCCGTGTGTACTGATACTAACAACGAGCCAGAGCAGCTTCAAGACTCTGCCCTGAAATAGCGCCGGTCAGTGTACCGAAAAAATAAAAGTGAATGAGGTTGTGATGGATCTTCGAGCACTTCAGAAACCGTTGAAGGAGCAGTACCGCAGCGACCCGGCTTCCTCGCGCATCACCCTTCGCGCGAAAGGGAGCCAGACCGAGGTCCCCGTGTCATGTTCGGTGGATATTGGACGCGCCGTTTACCAGGCCGAGGCCCACCAGGGCGTGGGCGGTGCCGGTGCCGGCGCCTGCTCCGGTGACCTGTTGCTGGGTGCGCTTGCGGCTTGCGCCCAGATCACTTGCCAGATGGTCGCGGCGGCGATGGGAGTGCCCACCGAACGCATCGATGTTACCGTCGAAGGAGAGTTAGACCTGCGAGGCACGCTTGGCATCGCAAAAGACTTGCCTGTCGGATTTGAAACCATTCGCCTGCTCTTCGACGTTGCCGCGCCCCAGGCGACTGCGGAACAACTGAAGGCACTGCGGGAGAAAACGGAACAATACTGCGTGGTGATGCAGACTTTGACGCAACCGCCGAAGCTGCATACGGAGTGGATGGCGCAACACTGAACTTCAATTCAGGAAATAGGTGCGATACAGCGTGTCGCGCTGCGCGGGCTTGAACCCGGCGTCGCGGATGATCCGCCGCAGCTCTTCTTCCGTGGTGCAATTGGTCACACCGGCGGCGCGGACTACATTCTCTTCGAGCATGACCGATCCCACGTCGTTACCGCCGAAACGCAGACCCATCTGGCAGACTTTCAATCCCTGGGTCACCCAGCTCGATTGCACATTCAGGAAATTCGAGAGGTACAAGCGGGAAATAGCCAGCACTTTCAGATATTCGACGGCAGTGGCCTCGTCCCAATGGCAGCCGCCCAGTGCCGTATTCTGCGGCTGAAAACTCCAGGGGATAAATGCGGTGAAGCCACCGGTCTCTTCTTGAAGCTCGTAGAGCCGCTGGAAATGGTTGACACGATTTTCAATGTTCTCACCCACCCCGAACATCATCGTGGCGGTAGTCCGCATGCCCAACTGGTGCGCGGTGCGGTGCACGTTCAGCCAGTCTTCAGTCAGGCATTTAAGCCGCGCGATCTTGTAGCGGACTTCGTCGTCCAGAATCTCGGCGCCGCCTCCGGGAATGGAATCGAGTCCGGCATCGCGCAGGCGAACAATCGTGTCGCGAATGCTCAAAGCGCTGTATTCGGCGATGGCGATGACTTCCGACGCCGAATAACAATGTAGATGAACTTTCGGAAAACGCTGCTTGATGCCGCTCAGCATTTTCTCGTGCCAATCAATCTTAAGATCGGGATGCAGACCACCCTGCATGAGCACGCCGGTCCCGCCGAATTCGACGGTTTCCCGAATCTTGTCGTAGATAGTGTCGAACTCCAGGATGTATCCCTCTTTGGCCGCGGGCCCCTTCAACGGCCGGTAGAAGGCGCAGAAAGTGCAGTACTCGGTGCAGAAGTTGGTGTAATTAATGTTGCGGTCGATGACGTAGGTGGCCACGCCTTCGGGATGAAGCCGGCGGCGCACCGCGTCCGCTTCCATGCCGATGCCGATAAGATCGTCGGAGCGGAACAGATCGAGCGCTTGCTGTTTGGTCAAGGACATGGCTGTCGAACCGCTGTAGAGATTCTAACGGACTCGGGAAAATATTGTCATCCCGAGCGCAGTCTCGAGCCGCGCTGGCGCGGTGAGAGCAAGTCGAGGGACCCCTAGCTCACCGCGGACGCATAAGCTCGTAGGGGTCCTTCGACTCCGCAAGACGTTTCGCAGGCGAAACATCTTGTTCCGCTCAGGATGACAAGGTACTCCTAGGCCGTGGCAGTCCTGCTTTTGTATCGGTAGTACTGGACGAGAGAAAAGATTCCAGCGATTACCGCAAGCCCAATCAACGTAAACAGAGCGGGCTTGTAGTATCGCGAGAAGAATCGGACGATGTGCCTGCCATAGAGCGCTCCCAGGCCGGCAACGATGGTGAAGCGAACCCCGCGCCCCAGCGCCAGTGCCGCCACAAATTTCTGACGGGAGTATTGCAGGGCGCCCGCCGCCAGCAGAAAAGGGACGATCGGAAAAGGCGGCGGCAACACCGCCGGCACGGCCACCGCCCAGAAGCCCCAGCGCTCAAATCGTTCAAAGACCTTGTCGGCCCGGCTTTTTGACAGTTTGCGCTCGAAGGCCTCTTTGCCGCCTTTCCGGGCCAGGCCATAGGTGATGTATCCGCCGATGACCGCGCCCACGGTGGCCATGAACGCGTAGTACCACCACAACTCCCGGTGGCGGGCCGCGAGAACGATGGTGAGAACGTCCATGCTCCCCGGCAGCGGCACCACCGAGTTGTCCGCCAGCCCCAACAGAACCAGGCCGACGCCGCCTAGATGTCGAAGCCGAGTCCAGACTGAAACCGCGATCAAGAAGTGGAACTGAATAGACATTTCCGCCTTAGAGGCTATTTTTCAGGTGCGAGTCGCACGCCAGATTGGATGCGAGCTAGGTAGCGGCAATCTTGGCCGCGTCGAGAAAGCGCAATGACGGCACTTCCGGCAACGCGCCACACTCGCTGGCATAGCGATAGAAGAGCTGCAATCCGTCCAGACACGCCGGATCGAGGTCATAGTAAATATTCTCGGTCAGATAAGACTTGACTTCGGCCTCGCTCAAACCCAGGCGCGGCGCCCATTGCCGGGCAATGCGGTCAAGATTCGCGGGCTCCAGGCCGTGGTCACGAGAATTCTGAAATAGAGCCGCTAGATCGAATGCGGAAGAAGACGCATCCTTCAAGGCTGCCTGCCGCACCGCCCAAAAAGCGAAAACAAAAGGTTTGCCGGTGAGGCGAATCCATTCTTCAGCCAGGTCATAGGTCAGGTAGCGCGAGCGGTCTACTTTCAGCGCAGGATCGCCGATGACCAAGCCGGCATCCTGCGCGGCCATCATCTTTTCTACGTCCGGCGCCATGGACGTGAAAGTTCGTCCCGCGCCCCACCATTTCGCGAACAGTACCTTGGTCAGCGCCACCGAGGTGAGGGAAGAAGTATCGAGGGCAACCGATCGAATCTGGTCGAGCGGGACCTTGCTCACAAGAAGGATGGACCGAACCGGACGCCGCGAGGCAATTGCGACCCCGGGCAGGATGGCCAGCCCTGGGATGCTGGCGTAGGCCGCGGCCGGAATAATGCCAATATCCGCTGAGCCGGCAGCCAGTTCCGCGGCGCATTGCGAAGGGACGGTATAGGAGATATCGAAGCCTTTGCCGGCGTCTCCATGCTCGAAATCCCACATCAGGGGCGCAGTATTAAGGTAGGAAATGGCGGAAATACGAAGGCGTTTCATGCGTCCAATGCTTGATCTTAGATGCTTTGACCTTAGATGTTCGATCTTAACAGAGGAGTGTATCGGGTGACCTTGACAGCGTTTTTCGCGGATGTATAGAGTCCGCGAGTCAGACGATGTGGAGGTGGCGAAGTGCCGGACGCCCTGGTCGTGAGCTCCAATCCAACCGAAAGTCTCGCTTTGCACTGGCTGGCGCTTGCCCAGACCCCGCGCCTGGGGCCCACCCGTGCGCGGCGGCTGGTCGAACACTTTGGCGGTGTGCAGAACATCTTCAAGGTATCGCTGACCGAGCTCGAAGCCACCGGCATTCAGACTGTCTCGGCACAGTCGCTGGGGACGGGCCAATCCATGGAACTGGCGCATGACGAGATGGCACGCGTGGCGGCGGCCGGAGTCTCCGTCGTCTGCCTCGACGATTCCACCTATCCCGCGGAGCTGAAGCAAATCTACGATCCGCCGCTAGTCCTTTATGTACGGGGAAATGTGGAGGCGATCACCGCAACCGGGGATCGCGGTCGTGGGCACTCGCCATCCCACGCCTTATGGATTGGGCATGGCGGAGCGACTGGCGTGTGACCTGGCGTCCCGAGGGTTGGTAATCTTCAGCGGCCTGGCTCGCGGCGTGGACGCAGCGGCGCATCGCGGCGCCATCCACGCCAAGGGGAAAACTGTGGCCGTCTTCGGCACCGGCGTGGACGTTATTTATCCCAAGGAAAACAGCCGGCTCACCGAACAGATGCTGGCCCAGGGCGGCGCCCTGATCTCCGAGTTCCCCATGAACACATTCGCCGCGCCGCAGAATTTCCCCATTCGCAATCGCATCATCAGCGGCATTTCGATCGGCGTGCTGGTCGTCGAAGCCGCGGAATACAGCGGCACCCGGATCACATCGCGCTGCGCTCTGGAACAGAATCGCGAGGTGTTTGCCGTACCCGGCAACGTCACCAACAAGAATTCCTGGGGACCCAACACGCTGATCAAACAAGGCGCCAAGCTGGTCGCCACCTGGGAAGACGTTTGGGAGGAACTCCCTGCGGCAGTACGACTTGCGCTGACTCCCGCCACCGGCGATGAATCGCAGGCGGGCAAGACTGCATCTCTATTCGAGGAAAGCGAGCTGCCTCCCCACGAAAGAAAGATCCTGACACTCCTGAAAGCCGATGAGGCCCTTCACATCGACGAGATTGTGGAGCTGCTGGAACTGGACTTGTCGTCCTCCGAAATCTTCGCCGCGCTGTTTGAGCTGGAGCTGGCAGGCAAAGTGAAGCAGATGCCGGGGAAGAATTTTGTAAAGAGCTTCTAGCTGCTAGCTACTTGGCTTCTAGCTCGGAGGAGGACGCCTTCGTATGGAGGACTTCAAAGACTTGCGTGTTTGGGAGAAGGCTCACGAACTGACTCTCGGTGTGTATAAGGCGACTCGGAGCTTCCCGAAAGAAGAGATGTACGGGTTAACCAGTCAGCTTCGCGCGTCTGCCTCCTCGGTTGGAGCAAATATCGCGGAAGGATGTGGGCGCAGATCAGATCCTGAGATGGCGACGCTTTCTGCAAATCGCTCGTGGGCTCGGCAAATGAAGTTGAATACCATTTGCTGCTGGCGAGGGATTTGCAGTTCCTATCGAAGTGATGACTTCAAGGATCTCGAGGGCCGCAGTGTTAGAAATTCAGCGCATGCTCGCGTCGTTCGTACAGCGCGTGTCGGTTGACGTTTTAGCCAGAAGCCAGAAGCTAGAAGCTAGAAGCTCTTTCACAAAACTTGTTGCCACCACCTTATTCGTGCTAGCTTCAAAACCAGTAACCACCAACAGAGGACACATTGGCTAAAGGTTTAGTCATCGTCGAATCGCCGGCCAAGGCGAAGACCATCCAGAAATATCTGGGTAAGGGCTTCACGGTCGAAGCTTCGCTCGGGCACGTCAAGGATCTGCCCAAGAGCACGCTGGGCGTCGATATCGATAACGACTTCGAAACCGAATACATCGTCATTCCCGGCAAAGAGAAGGTTCTCGCCAAGCTGAAGAAGCTGGCCTTGTCGGCGGACAACATCTATCTGGCGCCTGACCCGGACCGCGAAGGCGAAGCCATTGCCTGCGCATCTGGCCGAAGAACTGGGCGACGGCGACAAGGGCAAAAAGAAAAAGAAGAAGGAAGGCGACGCGCCCGACCGCATCCGCCGCGTAACCTTCAATGAAATCACCAAGCGCGCGGTGCAGGAGGCGTTCGAGCATCCCCGCGACATCGACCGAACCTGGTGGACGCGCAGCAGGCCCGCCGCGTGCTCGATCGCCTGGTGGGCTATCAGGTTTCGCCGCTGCTCTGGGACAAGGTTCGCCGCGGGCCTGTCCGCCGGCCGCGTGCAGACCGTTGCTCTGCGCCTGATCGTCGAGCGCGAACGCGAAATCAAGGCTTTCGAGAAGGAGGAATACTGGACCATTGACGCTCATCTGGCTGGACCGAAGCCCCCGGCGTTCGATGCCCGTTTCGTCGGCAAGGGTGAAGAGAAGGTCGAAGTCAACAACGGCGAAGACGCGGAGAAGATCCGCGCCGCGCTGGAGAAGGCGGACTGGGTGGTCCGCACCGTTGATCGCAAGGAGCGGCGGCGCAACGCCACTCCGCCATTTACCACCAGCAAACTGCAGCAGGATTCTTCGCGCAAGCTGCGCTTCAGCGTGAAGCGCACCATGATGATCGCGCAGCGCCTGTATGAAGGCGTCGAACTGGGCGAGGAAGGATCGGTCGGCCTCATTACCTACATGCGTACCGATTCCACCCGCGTTTCCAACGAAGCCCTGGACCGAGGTGCGCGAGTACATTACGGCTCAGTACGGCAAAGACTATCTGCCGGAGTCGCCGAACACATATAAGGAGAAGAAGGCAGCGCAGGCGGCGCACGAGGCCATCCGCCCGACGTCGGCCATGCGCCATCCCGACCAGATCAAGCAGTATTTAAAGGAAGATGAATTCAAGGTCTACAAGCTGATCTGGCAGCGCTTCGTGGCTTCGCAGATTACGCCCGCGGTCTTCGACCAGACCACCGTGGATATCGACGCCAAGTCCGGCGCCGAGACTTTCTGGTTCCGCGTGACCGGCTCCGTGCTGAAGTTCGACGGCTTCCTCAAGGTCTACGAGGAATCCAAGGAAGGCAAGGACGAAGAAGACGAGGAACTCAAGCACAAGCTGCCCGCGCTCGAGCCGGGACAGAAACTCACGCTTCGCGAACTGAAGCCGGAGCAGCACTTCACCGAACCTCCTCCGCGCTACAACGAAGCGTCGCTGGTGAAGGAGCTCGAAGAACGCGGCATTGGCCGGCCTTCGACGTACTCCGCGATTCTCAGCACCATCCAGGAACGGCAGTACGTGCAGAAGCTGGGCGGCAAGTTCTCGCCCACGGAAATCGGACTGGTCGTAACCGATCTGCTGGTAGAGAATTTTCGCGACATCTTCGACGTCCAATACACCGCCCGGCTGGAAGAAGAACTGGACGAGATCGAAGAAGGCAAGGAAACGTGGACGGACGCGCTAGCCGGTTTCTACAAGAAATTCGCCAAGGACCTCCGCTATGCCGAAAAGCACATGGAGAACATCAAGCGGATGGAGAAGCCGACCGACGAGAAGTGCGAGCGCTGCGGCTCTCCGCTGGTCATCAAGTGGGGCAAGCACGGGTCGTTCTACGCCTGCAGTTCCTATGAGAAGGAGAATCCCGACAGCTGCACCTTCACCAAGGAAAATCCCGATCAACCTGCCTGATCTGGATTCGGCCGATATGCAGGAGACTACGCAGGAGGAATATTGCGAGAACTGCGGCCGGGTGATGGTGCTGAAGCGCGGCCGCTTCGGCCAGTTCATGGCCTGCACCGGCTATCCCGACTGCAAGACCACGCGCCGGCTGGATCAAGGCAAGAAAGTCCCCGACATTCCGATTGACGAGCTTTGTCCGAAATGCGGCCGCAACATGATGATCCGCCACGGACGCTACGGCGAGTTCACCGCCTGCAGCGGATATCCGGAATGCAAGTACGTGAAGCAGAACTTCATCGGCGTGAAGTGTCCGCTCTGCAAAGACGGCGACCTGGTGGAGAAGAAGGCGCGCAAGGGGAACACGTTCTACGGCTGCGGAAATTATCCCAAGTGCAAGTTCACTTCCGCCGACAAGCCGCTGGCAGAGAAGTGCCCAAGTTGCGGCGGCGAGTATCTGGTGGAGAAAATGCTGAAGGCCGGCCCGGTGATCGCGTGTCCAAACAAAGAGTGTGACTATGAGCGCGAAATACCGGTGGAAGCTGTTTCCGCTGGATCAGCGACACCCTAAGATAATCCAGCCAGGTCCGGCTGCGAAATCACAAATCCTGGAGGGTTGAATGGCAAAAGCGACAGCTGCCGATGCCGAACTGGTTCTCAAACTCTACGATCTTCGCCGCGAGGCGGAACTCCGTAAAGCGCGCCACTGGTGGCTGGTCACCTTCTGGCCGCAGACCGCGGACGAAGTCATCAAGGTCACGAGCGCGTTCGGAACCCCGGAGAACAATTGGTACCGCCAGGTCGCGGGGTACTGGGACATGGCGGCGGCGTTGGTCTTGCACGGGACGATCAATCCGAATCTGTTCGTTGAGGGTGGGATTAGCGGCGAGATGTTTTTCATCTATGCCAAACTCCAGCCCTTCTTAAAGGAGCTGCGCCAGAAAATGCAGAGTCCGGGCTTTTTCGGCAATGTGGAAAAGGTGGCGACGGGCTCGAAGGCCGCGCGCGAGCGCTTGAAATGGGTCACGGGACGCGTCGAAGCTCGCCGCAAAGACATGGCAGGGGGCGCCAAAGCCAGTTAGCTGGCATCGTTCAACTCTTGATCATCAATATGTAGTTGGTGTGCTGGAATAGAAACTAGAGACTGGAAACTGGAAACCGCTCCTACGCGATGTACTCCCGAATGTACTCGTCCCGGGTGCGCGCCAGTTCATCGATATCCCCGTCGAAGATGACTTTGCCCTCCCGCAGGATGAGAAATGCCATGGGCACCTCGCAGTGGACTCCCTTGGGCAGCGGCAGCATTTTGTTGGCGGTGCGATCGAAGGAGTGGGTCGCCATGATGAAGGCGTCCTGCAGGCGATGAGTGACCATCAGCGAGCTGGTCTTGTAGACGTCGCGCTGCTTCACGATCAATTCCACGATGGTGGTGGAGGTTACCGGGTCCAGCCCGCCGGTGGGCGAATCGTAAAGCAGGATTTCAGGCTGCGTGACGATGGCGCGCGCAATGGCCACCCGGCGCCGCATTCCGCCGGAAAGTTCCGAGGGAAACATGTCCACGGTTCGTTCCAGTTCCACGAAACTCAGGGCCTCGCGCACCCGGCGTTCGATTTCATCGTCTGAGACACTGCCCTCCTCGATCAGGCGGAAGGCGACATTCTCCCGTACCGTGCGCGAATCGAAAAGCGCGCTCTCCTGAAACACCATGCCGATCTGCCGCCGCAAGCCGAACAGCTCTTTTTCGCGTCATCTCGGTGACTTCTTCGCCGAGCACGTAAATGCGGCCCGAATCCGGTTTCATCAGCCCGAGCGCCAGCTTGAGAATTGTGCTCTTGCCTGAACCTGCGACCCCGAAAATAGCTTTGGTCTCGCCGTGCGGAAGGTGGAAAGAAATGTTGTCGAGGACCACCTTGTCGTCAAACGCGAGAGTCACATTCTCGAAGCGGATGGCCTCGCTGCCGGATTGCCGCGTCGCCCCGGCAGACGTTTCCAGCGGCAATGTGGGAGCGGACATGGCTTATCGGTATCCCAGCAAAGTAATGAGCAGCTTGGTGACAAAGAAATCCACCACCAGGATCAGCACCGAGGCGACGACCACAGCCTGGGTCGTGGAACGGCCCACGCCCTGCGTGCCGCCGCGCGTCGACATGCCGAAATAGCAGCCGACGGTCGAGATCACAAATCCGAAGAGGACAGGCTTGATGAGACCGGAAGTAACGTCGCGCCAGACCAGCGACTGCCACGCGGAGGTCCAGTACTGCCGAGAGTCCAGACCCAACAGAAGAGTGGAAACCATGTTTCCGCCCACCAGGCCCAGCAGGTCGGAAATGATGGTCAGGAAAAACAGCATGACGACGGTCGCCACCACTCGCGGCGTGACCAGCTTCTTCGTGGGGTCGGTGCCCAGCGCCCGCATGGCATCGATCTGCTCGGTCACGGTCATGGAGCCCAGTTCGCTGGCCATGCCGGAAGAGTTGCGGCCGGCGACCATGAGTCCGGTGATGACCGGCCCCAATTCGGTGACCATGCCGACCGAAACCAGTTGGCCGATAAGAGTGAGCGAGCCGAAGCGCGACAGCGTGCTGGCGCTGTTCAGGGCCAGCACGGCGCCGGTGAAGCCGCCGGTCAGGATCACGATGGGCAGCGAGCCCACGCCGATCAGGTCGGCCTGCTGAACCATGTCGGCGAAGTAGAGCGGGCGGCGGAAAAGGTTGGCCATCGACTGGCCCGTGAGCAAGGCGTAGTCCTGCAGCGCCTTGACCTTCTCCTTGGCGAATTCCGCGGGCGATATGAGCGGGACCTGGAAATCCCCAGCTGCCATGCAGTGTGGCCTCTATCTGAGGAACTATAGCAGAAGGCGGGCGTCAGACTTCAGCCCTCGGACCTCGGGCGTTAGCCCTCAGACGCTGCACTTGCTTCGGACAGTGGTTCAGCCGGACATTGAGACAGTGAGAACGATAGCTTCATAGACTGCGCGTGGATAGAATGAAGCCGGAGTCCGAGGTCTGACGCCCGAGGTCCGACTTCCTATTCTCTGACTTTCTTCTTGATCTCAATATTCAGGCGCTTGATTTTCTGGTTCAGGGTGGAGAGCGGCACATGGAAGCGTTCGGCGGCCTCGGTCTGGTTCCAGTTGCATTTCTCCAGCATGTCGAGGATGATGTGGCGCTCGCAGTCTTCCACGATGTCGAACAGGGAGGCGTCGCCGCGATGTTCCAGCAGGGGAACCGGTGTGCCGCGGCCCACGATCGCGTCGGGAAGAAGGTCGGCTCCGACTTCCTGTCCGGAGGAGAGAACCACCGCGCGCTCGATTACATTTTCCAGTTCGCGCACATTTCCCGGCCAGGAATAGGACAGCAGCGGGCGCAGCCCTTCCGGCGTCATGCGCCGCCGCGGGCGCTCATTTTCTTCGGAGTACTTCGAGAGGAAGAAATCTACCAGCAGAGGAATGTCTTCTCTTCGCTGGCGCAGAGGCGGAAGGTCAATGGTGATGACGTTCAGGCGATAAAAGAGGTCTTCGCGGAAGTTGCCTTCGCGCACCAGCTGTTTCAGGTCCACGTTGGTGGCGGCGATGATGCGCACGTCCAGCCTGGATTTCATGGACGCCGCCCAGATGCATGAACTTGCGGTCTTGCAGCACGCGCAGGATCTTGCTCTGCGTGTCCATGCTCATGGTGCCGATTTCGTCGAGAAACAGCGTTCCCCGGTCGGCGATTTCGAACAGGCCCTTTTTCGAGGCGATGGCGCTGGTGAAGGCGCCCTTGACGTGCCCGAACAGCGTGGATTCCAGCAGATCGGGCGGCATGGAGCCGGTATTCACCGGGACAAACGGCCGGTCGCGCCGCGGCGAATTCAAGTGGATGGCTTTGGCGATCAGTTCCTTGCCGGTCCCGCTTTCGCCCTGCAACAGAATCGTGGAGCGGCTGGGCGCGACCTGCGCCACCAGATCAAAAATCTTCAGCATGGGCTCGCTCTTGCCCACAATGTTTTCAAAGTTGTAGCGCTGCTTCAGGGCGCGCTTGAGCTGGACGTTTTCTTCTTCGGCCGGTGGCGGGCCACAGCCGCGCGAATGTCGGCCAGCAGTTTTTCGTTGTCCCACGGTTTCTGGACGAAGTTGGTGGCTCCGGCCTGCATCGCCTTCACCGCATTTTCCACCGTGCCGTAAGCCGTGATCATGATGACGGCAACTGCGGATCGTGGGTGTGAAGTTCAGCCAGCAGATCGATGCCGTTGCGGTCCGGCAGCGCCAGGTCGAGCAGAACCAGATCGAAGGGCCGGTCGCCGATCCGGGTCAGGCCTTCGTCGGCGGTTGACGCCGACTGCACCGCGTAGCCTTCCATCTCCAGCAGAGTTTCCAGCGACTCGCGGATGGCGGCCTCGTCGTCGATGATCAGCACGGAACCGGCGGACGCCGAGCCTTCGCCCAGGTTAGGTCGCGGGATGGTGGCCAGTTCAGACATTCACAGCCTTCCTTGTCAGCGGGAAATCCAGATAGAAGGTCGTGCCTCGTCCGGGATGACTCTCCACCCGAATCTTGCCGGCGTGTTCCTGAATGATGCCGTAGGTCACGGACAAGCCCAGCCCCGTGCCTTTGCCCTGGCCTTCGCGCGGCGCGGACTTCGTCGTGAAAAACGGATCGTAGATGCGCTGGATATGCTCTTGCGCGATGCCGGTCCCGGTATCCGATACCACCACACTCACCCCGTCGCCATTGGATGTGGCCACGCGCAAAGTTCCGCCCTGAGGCATGGCGTCCTGCGCATTCAGAAACAGATTCAGGAAAACCTGCTGCAGGCGTCCGGGATTGCCGCTGATCAGCGGTAGATGGCTCGCCAGCTCGTCTTCCACCCTGATCTTGGTGATCTTGAACTGGTGCTCCAGCAGCGCCATGGTGTCGGCAATGATCTTGTTGACATCGACTTCGGTGAACTCCGTGCCGCTGGTGCGCGAGAAATTCAGCAGGTTGTTCACGATCTCGGAAGCGCGGAAGGTCTGCCGGGTGATCTTTTCGAGCAGCCCGCCTTTTTGCGGATCGTCCTGCAGTTGCTTGGACAGCATCTGCGCATACGAGGAAATGACTGCCAGAGGCGTATTGACTTCATGCGCTACACCGGCGGCCAGCAGTCCGATCGAGGAAAGCTTGTCTGCCTGCGAGAGCTGCGATTCCAGTTCAATGCGTTCCGTGATGTCGTCCATGATGATCAGCCGGCCGATCACGTTGAATTTGCGCGTGACCAGCGGCGCAATGGCGACGTTCACCACCCGGCTTTCGCCGGTCGGCGTGGCCAGGCGGAACTTGTACAGGTTGTGGATCCCGGGATTCTGCCGTACGCGATAGAACTCTTCGACAAATTCCGCAGGAAATACCTCGCTCAACGGCCGAGTCAGGGCCTGCCAGCGGGGCAAAGCATACATGACTTCCATTTGCGAGTTCCAGGATTCGATGCGGTCTTCCAGGTCAACCGCCATCACTCCTACGTTGATCGACTCCACGATGTTTTCGTTGAAGTCTTTCAGGCGTTCGTATTCGGTGACTTTCTGTTCCAGCGACGCGTACAGGCGGGCATTCTGGATAGCAATGCCGATATAGCCGGCCAGTGTCTCCAGCAATTCGATGTCTTCGCTGGTGAGGAAGTCGCCTTCGACGGTCTTGCCCAGGCCGAGAAATGCGATGGTGCGTTGCTGCGCGCGGCAGGGAATGTAGTAGTTGAGATCGAGCCGCGCGATGGACTGCTGCGCGCTGACGGTCTCGCGCGGGACCTGGTGGACGTTCTCCAGGAAAAGGTGTCCTGCCTCGGTTTCCGGCCGGGGCGCGCTCAGGAAGTTCAAATCCAGCCCGCTGGTCTGGGTCATGCCGAAGGATTTCGCCAGAAAGAATTGCGGCGGCTCGCCGGCAGCCAGGAAAATGGCCATGCGATCCACCAGCAATGTCCGCGAGAGGCGATCGACAACCGAACTCAGCATCCGGTCGAGATCGGTTTCTGAGCTCAGCTCGCGCCCAAATTCAATCAGCGTCTTGCGATAGTCGTAGCGCGTGCGATAGAAGAACTGGTCAATGCGTTCCTGAATCCATTTGCGGACAGGATCGAACAGCAGCGCGGTGACCACCATCGCCAGCATCAAGCCGACCGGCCCTGAACTCGGTACCTGGGTATGGACCAGTTCCGCGATTCCGGCCACCACCGCGAAGTAAAGACCCACGATCGCGGCCGCTGCCAGCGTGTACACCATGCCGCGCTTGAAGATCAGGTCTACGTCCATCAGGCGGTAGCGGAAGATGGCGTATCCGAACGTCAGCGGCAGCACGCCCAGAGACAGCACCGACACCTTCATCGCCGAGCTCGGCATCGCGCCGGTCAGGTAAGGAATCACGTAAAACAGCGTGAACGGGCGCGATGGCCAGAATGGTGCCGCGCGTCACCCACTTCAGTTGCTGCCGCAGGATCGGCGTGCTGGCCCGGCGATAGCTGTACCACAACACGGCCGCCGCGATCACGAAGAACAGCGCCAGATAACCCATCTGCACCCGGTCGAGGTTCCAGCGCACGCGCTCGCTCGCCTTCAACATGCGGAGCGTGAAAATGTGGATTCCCAGCAGCAGTGCTCCGGGAACATAAATCGCCGGAATGATCCAGCGATGCCTGCGGACAAAGCCGCGCTTCTCCGGGAAAGTCAGGACAAAATGCAGGAACAGGGCCGGCTGCAGCAGCCAGGCGGCAACGTTGCCCCAGTAGATCGTCCAGTCAAACTGGTTCAGCTTTCCGGTGAATTTGAAGGCGTAAAAGATGAACGAGACCAGGCAAAAAACATAGAAATGGGTCGAACTCGGCGCCGTCCAGCGCCGCAGCAGAACATAAAGCCCGATGCCGAGATAGATCAGGGCGATGAAGCGCAGCCAGTAGTTGAGCGAACGCTCGGCCGGAACCAGGATCACGGTGGTGTCGAGAGGCACGGACTGCCGTATCAGGGAATAAGTAGCCTTCGACCATGCGCCCACGCGGTAGACCTGGCGCATCCGGGCGGTCGTGTCCTTCACGTCATGCTGGTTGATCGCGGTCAGGTGGTCGCCAGCCCGAATACCGGCCTTCTCGCCGGGGCCGTTTGGCTCCACGCGGTTGGCTACCAGGCCACCGTCGTTCCCCGATTGCTCCATCCACCAGACGCCGTCAGAGGGAATCTGGAACTCAGCTTCTTTCTGGAAATTGATCCAGGCCAGGATGACCGCAGCCGTGGTCAGAAGGATGAGCAGGCCGGCTGTAAAGCGTATTTGGAAGTCCCGGTTCATCGACCGCAACGGCTCCTGGGCGAGGGCAGGGGAGTGACCCGGTTGACGGTTCTGCACGTCGGATGCCACGGCTGGACGCAAGGGAGAACCTCTAACTTGCTTCAAAGAAAAGACTTCACCGATTATAGAAGGCCTGTGGAAGTAAAGCTATGTTTTTTGGAAGGCTTCTGTGGGGTTTGGTAACTCTATGTGAAACAGAAGTTTAAACAGTGCGACCGGCCGACCGGTCTGTAATCTTGGTGGCGAATTCCCAAATCAGTCCGTTTGTCGTCTCTTGGCGACCTTTTGCGGATAGCAGCTTCTTGCCGCAAAGTTCGTAGAGGACTCCCCGAAGGACCCAAAGGAATCCCGGATCGGGCCGTACGCAGGCTAGAATTGTTGATCCCAAGCGAAGAAAGACGAATTGAAGATCCGACCGGAAAGCCAAACTTCGCCGCCAGATTCCATCCCAGTCGAGGAATGCTGGACCGTCCTCGATGGCTACCGCATGCGATATTTGCGTTGCGGTTCGGGACCGCCCTTACTCTTGTTGCATGGATTGCTTGGCTACTCATTCTCTTGGCGATTCGTGTTGCCCGCGCTGGCCGAGAGCGCGACCGTGTACGCGGTAGACATGCCGGGCGCAGGTTTTTCCGACCGGCCTCCAAATGCCCCTGGCACCTTCCGGGCGCACTCCGAACGGCTCCTGCGTTTCCTTGACCGAATTGGCGTTGCCTCCTGCGATTTGCTGGGTACGTCGCACGGCGGCGCGGTCGCCATGATGGCGGCAGCGCTCGCGCCGGAGCGGGTACAGAGACTGATTCTGGTCGCCCCGGTGAACCCGTGGTCGGCGCATGGCCGGCGGCTGGCCCCATTCCTCAGCAGCGCGCCCGTGTCGTGGCTCCTGCTGCGCTTCGAACCCATGCTGGGTATCGCGCACGATGGGCTGCTGCGACGGCTGTACGGAAATCCCCAGCGCATCCGGCCGGGTACGCTCGCCGGCTACTCGGCACCCTTCAAAATCCCCGGTACTCTGAACTATGGACTGGGCGTGGTGAGGTCATGGAACCGCGACCTCGCAGAACTGGAGTCACTGTTGCCGCGTATCGCAGACATTCCGGCTTTGCTCCTCTGGGGCAGTGCGGATTCTGCCGTAAGCCCGGATTCGGCGGAACCGTTAGGGCAGCAATTCAAGCAGTGCCGGGTCGAAATATTTGAGGGCGTGGGGCACTTGCCCTACGAAGAAGTCCCCGAACTCTTCAACGCATCGGTAGATTGAATTTCTGTCGGGAGATCTCGCGCAGCCCTGCTGACATGTCCACCCCACTATGACCAGCTATCTCTTCGAGATGCTCCGAGGCTACCTCGCGCACTACGGCTACTGGGCCGTCGGCGCGGCGCTGCTGCTCGAAAATGCAGGTGTGCCGGTGCCGGGTGAAACCATCCTGCTGCTGGCGAGTTTTCTGGCTTATTCGGAGCACAAGCTGGCATTGCCCTACGTAATTCTGGTGGGCGTCTGCGCGGCCACGCTGGGAGACAACCTGGGTTTCGCCATCGGGTCCTATGGCGGCCGCCCGCTGTTGGAGCGCTATCAGAGAACTCTCCGCATCAAACCGGCGGTGATCACGCGCGGTGAAGAACTTTTCGCGCGTTATGGTGCGGCCACTATTTTCGTGGCCCGCTTCATCGCCGGCATGCGGATTATCGCCGGGCCACTGGCCGGCGTCTTGCGCATGCCTTGGCGCAAGTTTCTGCTGTTCAACTTTCTCGGCGCTGTCCTCTGGGTCAGTGTCATCGCAAGCGTTGGATACGCTTTCGGCAAACACTGGGAAGCGCTGGTGGACCTTGTTCAGGATGCGAATCTGGCCATCGCCATCGTCGTGGTGGTTGCCTGTGCCCTCTTCTGGTGGAAGCGGCGAGGAGTTGATCTCGCCCTCGCGGCGATATCCCCCGCGACATTTTCCTGCGAATTGCCTGCACCCCAGGCCTGCCTGATACCTTGAGGGGAGCAGGACCCAGATGCCGGCCTTGAAATCTCACACCACACGAATCCTGATTTTGATCACGGGCTGGACTTTCATCCTGCTGGGGATCGCAGGGCTGTTCTTGCCCTTCCTCCAGGGTGTGCTGTTTTTGCTGGTGGGACTGATCATTCTGTCGTCGGAATACGTGTGGGCTCATCGCCTGCTGACCAAACTGCGCGAGCGTTTTCCGAAAATAGGACGCATGGCGGACCAGGCCACTGCCAAGGCGGCGGCATGGTTACGGCGGATTTCAGGTCATGCCAAAACGGATTGATGCTGCATCGCGGCGATGCTAACCTCGAATCAGCGAATTCCGCACATGGCTGATCCTGTAATATCCGCAGCGCTGGCCGGCGCTCCGCCCCGCGCCCGGTTCCTGCCGTTCGACATCCCCGAAGTGTGGCTGCGCTTTTTGCTGGCACTGCTGGGACTGGTTCTGGCTTTCGCTGCCGCGCTCTTTTCTAGCGTGGCGCGCGAATCCGGCAGCTCTGGACGACGGTCATCCTGGCTTCGATTGCATTGTGCCTGGCGGTTGTCGTGGGCCTGACCACGGTGCCCTATCTGGCGCGACGGGTGGCAGGCGGCCGGGTGCGTGACGCCTTCAACTACGATGTGACCGGCGTGGGGATCATTTACGTCCTCACGGTGCTGCTGATCGGGGTTGCCGCGCTGAACACCGGCAACAATCTCCTCTACGTGATCGTGGCGGCAATGCTGGCGGCGATCCTGGTATCGGGCGTGGCGTCGGCCATTGTTCTGCGCGACTTGGAGCTGGATATCCGTTTGCCGGAGCAGGTTTTCGCGGGCACTCCCACGCTGGGGAAGATCGTGATCCGCAACCGCCGGCGATGGTTGCCTTCGTTCTCCATCAGCGTAGTTCCACTCAAGCCGAAGCCCTCAGGGCAGTGGCAATGGGTGCCGGCAACTTTTGGCTTTCCTCCGGGGCAGCCCGCCGCCAAGCAGTGGGTAAGACTGCCGGACCGCCAGTTTCGACGCGTCTTGAACAGCGCCGCCACACCGCCAGGTATCTTTACCGAGTCGGCTTATTTTCCTTACATTCCGGCGGCCGCCGAACTCAGCGCCGAGTTGGAACTCTGCTTCCCGCGCCGCGGACGCTATCAGCAGAACAGCTTTGGCTTGGCCACACGCTTTCCTTTCGCCTTCCTGACCAAGACGCGGCGAGTGCCGTTGGCCCGGGAGATCCTGGTGTATCCGCCGGTAGAGATGACCGACCAGTTCTTCGAAGTGCTTCCGCTCATCACCGGCGAATTTGAAAGCTTTGTCCGCGGCCGCGGCGACGACCTGTATCTCATTCGCGAATACATGCCCGAAGATTCGGCCCGCCACGTGGACTGGAAAGCCACCGCCAAGTCCGGTTCGCTCAAAGTACGCGAGTTCGCCCGCGAGGACGAACGCAAGCTGCGGCTGGTGTTTGACAATCCCGCACCGGGAACCGTTTCCGAGCAGGCGTACGAGAATGCGGTGACTGCAGCGGCATCGCTGGGCTGGCACTTCGCGGAGGCAAATGCCGAACTGTCATTCGTCGCGCAGGACTATCGTGGTGGAGCGGACATTCATGAGTTCCTGGGCTATCTCGCGACCGTAGGTCCCCAGGCGGCGCCATCGTTACTCGACAGCCTGGAGCCTTCCGGCGACTACAATCTCATTCTTACCACTCGTCCCCACGGAACGATTCCTGCCAACCTTTGGGAATGCTCTTACTTTATTTTCATCGGTGCCGGGAATTGACGCGTGGATTGTTCGTATCATCTAACCTTGTGCTCAGTTAACCTGTCCTCAGTGAATGCAGCCACCCGGCATGTGCCTGCATCCCAAGAGGTGGACAGATTGCCGCTTCGCCTGGTCAGCCGAAACTTCTAACGAGGTGAAAGGAACATGAATCGCAAAAATCTCCAGCGGGTGAGCAATGTGCTGGTTTCCGTTCTGTTAGGGCTCGCCCCTCTTCCCGTCCTGGCGCAACGGTCGCTTGAAATTCCTTCCGGCACGACGATCAGAGTTCGCATGATCGACAACCTCAGCAGCGAGCAAACCCAGATGGGAGACACCTTCCGGGGAACGCTGGACGAAGCGATAGTAGTGAATGGCAGGGAACTGTATCCCAAGGGGGCCGATGTCATCGGCCGGGTCACGGACGTGCATGCGACCGGCCGGCTCAGTGAACCCGGCGAACTCGATCTGGTCCTGAGTACTGTGAGTTCAGGAACAGTGGCGGCATCCATCCACGTAGAGCCGCTGGTGATCAAGGGCGAGTCACACGCCAAAAGCAATGTAACCAAGATCGGCGGCGGAGCAGCCCTGGGAGCCGTAATCGGCGCGATTGCCGGCGGAGGCAAAGGCGCGGCCATTGGCACTCTGGCTGGCGGAGCCGCCGGGACGGGCGCGGCTGCAGCCACCGGCAAAAAGCCGGCGACTGTCGAATCGGAAGCCGTCCTCAGTTTTGTTACGTCCTCAGCGTCGGTTCCTGCGACTGCGCCGCCGGCCAACGCAGCGACCAACCCGCCGCCCACCAACGAAGCGTCATCGCCCCCCACGCCAGCCCCTCCGCCGTCTGATTCTGCAGCTTCGGACGTACCAGCTGGGCAGGACGATGACACTCCGTTGTTCACGCTTCGCGATCGCCGGACCATCCGGAGCTGCGTCAGCGAACATGCATCTGATTTTCCAGCAGGAGCCACCCAGCGTCCGGAGCTGCCTTCCGGATCAGAACGCCAAATACACCGAGGCGGGACCTTGCCTTCTGACGTGCAGAACCAGGCTCAGTCCCTACCCTTGGCGTGTGAAGATCAACTGCCTAAGTTGCCGACTGATCTGGAACGAGTCGTATACGCGGGGCGGGTATTGCTGATCGACAGCAAGGGCCACGTCCTCGATACGTTTTATCTCGATCAAAATCAATAACTACCACAAACCAACGTGGGGACCAGCCGCCCTCGGCTGTCCCCAGCGTGGCCGCGTGGGCGCGTCATTCGGGGTAACCATTACTTCCGATTACCTTGGTACATTGACCCTTGGAGCAGAGCTGCTAAGGTTACACATTAAGAGAGGTGTAATCAAAGCAATTCCGTCAACCGTGGCGCCCCCGGCTGGCAGAAAAACTGGTTGATGACCGCTGACTTCCAACTCGTGCTCTGGGTGACTCACCCGATCCTGCAACTGGCGGTTGCGGGTGCGATGTTCCGCCACAAACTGCACCGGTTGTTTCCTGTTTTCTTTGCCTACATCTGCTTCCAGATTCTGGCATTTTGCCTGTTGTTCCCGATGAACCATTGGGGCACTTTCAACTACACGGCATACTTCTGGCTTTATTGGTCCTGCTCAGCGATTAACCTCGTCCTGGGCTTCATGATCATCTACGAAATCTTCCTGGACGTGTTCCGCCCCTATCACACTCTGAAGGACCTGGGTTCGGTGCTGTTCAAATGGGCGGCTTTGGTGATGTCGCTGGTGGGCTTTGTGGTCGCGGCTTCGAGCCCCCTGGGGGATCAGGGACCGATTGTCCAGTCGGTAATCACTGTGACCCGCTGCGTGCGGGTGGCACAGGTTGGACTGATTCTTTTTCTTCTGGTCTTTTCCCGCTACCTCGGTGTGTCCTGGAAGCAGCCCAGTTTCGGGATTTCGTTGGGATTGGGTTTGTCGGCCGGAGTCGAACTGGGAACGCTAGCCTTCCATGTGAGCGGCCATGCTTCGGAAGTGCTGGTCAACCTGACCAATCTGGTGGCTTATAACGTTGCCATCCTCGTCTGGCTGACCTATTCCGTGCTCAAGGCCGCGGCGCGAGCGCCCGGAACAGATTTGTTCGCATCCCACCGCTGGGAGAAGAGTCTTACCGACCTGCAGAGTACAGGCCAGGGGGATTCGCTGATACCGATGTTTGAAAGTATGGTCGACCGCGCCTTCTCCCGAACTCAGTCGGACTACTTGCCGAAAGAGGCCACATCGGATTCTGTGGCGGAACTCCCGGTCACGACTCGAAGTGGTATCCATTCCGTTCCCGCACAGAGTCGCAGGGTCCACTAAACCTTTCATCGTGATGTTGATTTCGATTCGTCCTGTCCTATAGCCATCTTTCGATCCCACCGATAATCTCATCTAACACTTGAATAAAAGCGCGGTTGACTCCGCATCGCTGCTGCCCCATTTTCGAGAAAACACTGGACGGCCGATGGTTCATCTGTATAATGCCGCCACTGTGAGGTTTCCTCCCAGGAACCTTGCTGCGTAAGGAGAACACCATGAAACGTGCGGTCAGGATGTTGATCCTGATGGTAGGTTTGGCTTGCACGTACGTGGCAATCGCGACCCCGATACTCAATGCAGAACTGGGCCCGATGCCACTGTGCAATCCCAACAATCCCAAGTGCGGAAAGCCGTAAGCAATTGGGATTGATAACAGGCTGTTAAACAGCCAGCAAGTGGCTATTGGACCTGACCGGGCTGACCGATTGCGAATCGCATGGTCAGCCCTATTTTTTTGGTCCGAGATCCCTTCAGCGGCGCAGCGCGACCTTGAGGCTGCGCTTCAACTGTTCCGGGTCCGTGACCGGAGGCTGGCAGCTGAATCCGGAGCAGACCACCGCCCCCGATTTTCCCTCTTTGATCAAGGGCAGAAGAGGTATGGTTTCGGCCAGTGCCGGCGGGAGATTTTGTGGCACTGCCTTGCTGGCCGCCAGGTTGATCACCGCCTTGCCCAAGGCGAAGGAGCCGGCGGCGACAGCGCGGAGCCGCTCCGCCAAATCGTCTTCCCCGATTACGACCACCTGGGTGTGCGGCTCTACGAAATGCACCGCCGCAATCCCATAGGTCGCGGCAAAGATGCCAAACTTGCCGGCGAACCCGGCTGCCAACTCCAGCGTCCGCTCCGCCTTCTCCCGATAGCTGGGCTGGTTGGTAAGACCGAACAGCCGAAGCAGGGCTATGGCTGCGACGGAGTTTCCGGCCGGGGTAGGAGAATCCTGAAACGGCTTCCGCCGGGTGCCCAACACTCCCAGCGCCTTCCCGGTCCCGTCCGCGGCGGTGTCGAAGAATCCGCCGGCCACGGGATCGAAGAAGCGGTCCACCATCTTGTCCACGATGCGCTGCGCGAAATTGAAATAGCTGAGGTCGGCGGTAGCCTCATAGGCGTCGAGGCAGGCGACCGCCGTGAATGCATAGTCGTCGAGCAAGCCGGGAACCACGCGCCGCTCGGCGGCTGGGTCGGAATAGGCAATCACGTGCTGCAGCCCCTGCTCCGGTTGCCAGGCTTCGGCCAGGATGCGGTCCAGCGACCGCAGCGCAAAATGTTTGGCCCCTTCCAGCTGCAGGACCCTTCCGGCTTCCAGGTAGGCCGAGACACAAAGCGCGTTCCAACCCGCGTAGACCGTCTTGTCCACGTAAGGCGTCGGCCGCTTTAGACGAGCGGCATACATCTTCTGCCGGGCCGACTCCAGCAACTCCCGCACACGCTCCACAGTGAGGCTCAGACGTTTGGCGATTTCCTCCAAGGAGGCCCGAACATACAGGACATTCTTCTCCGGGTTGTGGTGCATCTCGCCGACTTCGTTGATGTCATAGTGCAGCCCGGCAACCGCAGCTTCCTCCTCGGTCAGGACAGCCTGGATCTCCGCCCGGGTCCAGGTGAAGTAGTCGCCGTCATCGTCCATCGAGAGGTCGGCGTCCTGGGAGGCGTAAAACCCGCCGCGTTCGCGGTCGCTGAGCCACTCATCCATCCAGCGCACGATGTCGCGGGCCACGGCGGCAAAGAATTCCGAGCCCGTCACCTGGTAGGCGTGCACGTAGTTCTTCAGCAGCTCAGAGTTGTCGTAGCACATCTTCTCGAAGTGCGGCACGATCCAGTGCTCGTCCACCGAGTAGCGGTGAAAGCCGCCGGCGAGCTGGTCGTAGACACCGCCTCGCGCCATTTTCTCCAGCGTGGGGACGAAGACCTCCCGCAGCTTCTCGTCTCCCGAGCGCGACATATTGGTCCATCAAAAGATCGAGGACCGCGGGATGAGGAAACTTGGGTGCGCTCCCGAAGCCGCCATTGTGCGGGTCAAACATCTTCAGCGCCGATTCCACAATGGCGTCAATCACCTTGGGAGAGAACTCGCCACTGCTGCCCGCGAATGACTCAGCCCGGGAGAGCGCGACTTCGACCATCTCCGCCTGGTCCACCACGTCGCCATTTTTCTCGTGATAGGCGTCCGCGATCGACTGCAGCACCCGCTTGAAACTCGGGCGTCCGTAACTTTCGTCAGGAGGGAAGTAGGTGCCGCCGTAAAACGGCTTGCCGTCAGGAGTGAGAAAAGCGGTCAGCGGCCAGCCCCCTTGCCCGCTGATGGCGCTTACGGCCACCTGATAGCGGCTGTCGATGTCGGGACGCTCGTCGCGGTCCACCTTCACCGCCACGAAGACGCTCGTTCACGATCTTGGCGACTTCGGGATCGTCGTACGATTCGCGGTCCATCACGTGACACCAGTGGCACCAGACCGCGCCAATGTCGAGCAGGATCGGCTTGTTCTCGCGCTGCGCCGTGGCAAACGCCTGCTCGCCCCACTCGTTCCACTGAATGGGCTGGTGCATGGCCGAACGCAAATAGGCGGACGATGCCTGGGCAAGCGCGTTGAGGGTCTGGGTGGTCATGCCCTCAGTGTAAACGGTCGGAGACGAGCCCGGCTGAGCTAGCGTTTATAGATAACTTTGCCGTGGAGAAGAGGAAAGTCGCTGTCCGCCAGAATCCGCCAGCGATGGCTTCCGATGCCGCCCAGCAGAAATGCTGTGCCGCCTCGCGTAAGGTAGCGACGGATGCCAATCTGCGGACAATCGGAAGAGAGCCAGTGTAGCGCCGCCGTCCCGGCGGCTGTCCGGCGGGCGTCCCGCCCGCCGAGCCGAGGGCGAGACGCCCTCGGGACAGCCGGCAAGATGCCGGCGCTACTTTTCCTGCTTCATGCAGAGAGCTGCCGCGCGATCGAACGCAGTACAAATCCACGGCATCCTGCAACTGCTTCTTCTCGACGTGTTCGCCGTCGGTGTGGGCCACGTGAATCGATCCTGGACCGACCAGCAGGGGCTGTCCCCAGTTGCTGAGCGCCGGGATGTCGGTGGTGAAAGCGGCGACCATGGTGGGCAGGCCGTCCAGAGTGCGCAGCCGGACGAACGGAATTTCCAGCACGAACTCAATCTTGGCCAGATCACCGGCCGCAGCCACGATGTCCCGCTTCAATGCCTCCGACGGTCCTACCAGGCGGTAGAGCAATTGCGCCCGCGCTTTGTCAGGGATCACGTTAGGGGCGCGGCCGCCTTCGATTAAACCGATATTCAGCGTGCAGGGTCCGATGCCATCCTCGACCGGCAGCTTCATGGCGCGCAGGCGAGCGAGCGCTACCAGCAGTTTGTCGATCGCCGACTCCCCTAGCTCCGGATACGCCGAGTGCGCCATGCGGCCCTGCGCGATCACCTCCACGCGCAACGCTCCCTTGGATGCGACCGCGACCCGGTTCTCCGTGGGTTCGCCATTGACCAGGAATTTGCAGCCCTGAGGTCTCTGGTTTGCCACTTTGGCGCCCAGGCTGTCTCGCTCCTCTCCCACCAGAAACAGCAGGCCCACATAAATGCCTTCTTTGCGCAACCGCTCCGCGGCTTCCACCTGGGTGGCGATGATTCCTTTGGCATCGCAGGAGCCCCGTCCGTAGACCCGCGCCGCATCTTCGGACGAGGGGATGAAGGGCGGGACCGTATCCATGTGAGTGGAGAAAACGACCGTGGGCCGCGGCTGTTCGGAGCACACAGCTAACACGTTGCAGCGCCCGCTTTCCACGGGAATTTTTTCCGCTTGAAAACCTCGCCGCAGCAGTTCCCCGTGAAGGAAATCACCCACCGGGCCTTCGTTTCCGGTGATGGATTCGATATCCACGAGTTGACGTGTGAGAGCGACAACATCCATGCGCGACAGGATACCTTAGTCCGGTGATGACGGACATCCTCAGTGTCCTCGTGTCTGTGGTTTGTGGTCTTCAACCACGGAGGACACAGAGGACACGGAGGCAGTTACGATTCGCTGCTATTCTGGAGGGAGCACGATGGACGCGACCGCCAGTACAATCCGCTCCCTATTTCTGGAGGGCCCTGCCGGCCGCCTCGAAGCCCTCCTGAACGCCGGCACGCCTGAAGCTGCCTATGCCGCCGTCGTCTGCCATCCTCATCCTCTTTATGGCGGCACGCTGCACAACAAGGTCGTCTTTCATGCCATGAAGGCGCTGAATAGCTTTGGCTTTCCGGTGCTGCGCTTTAATTTTCGAGGCACTGGTCTGAGTCAGGGCGAGCACGGCCACGGAAGTGGCGAACTGGACGATGTTCAAGCCGCGCTGGATTGGGTTGAACCGTGAGTTTCACCTGCCTCTCATTTTTGCCGGATTCTCTTTTGGCGCGGCCGTGGGTTTGCGGGCCGCCTGTCCGGATGCGCGGGTGAAGGCTGCGATCGGACTGGGCTTGCCGGTATCGCCGATTGATGATCGCACCTACGACTTCAGTTTTCTTGCCTCCTGCGCCAAGCCCAAATTGTTTGTGAGCGGCGATCGCGACCAGTTCGGAACACCGGCACAGCTGAAAGATCTGGTGGGTTCGGTTTCGTCTCCGAAGAAGTTGATCCTGATCGCGGGAGGCGATCATTTTTTTGAAGGACGACTGCGCGAGATGCGCACTGCCATCGAGGACTGGGTTGGGGAAGCTGTGATTCCCTAGGACTGTGCCACTCTGGCGAGGGCGGGACGCCCTCGCGACAGCCGGCGGGACGCCGGCGCTACAACGGCTTTTATAATTCTTGCACATGCCTTCACTCCGCCACCGATCGCGAGAAGCTTGCCCTGGACATGCGAGTCACCGCGCGCCACCTGTTTGAGCATGCGCTCGTGGAAGCCAGCATTGACCGGGCATTTCAGCGCCATGTGGATTGCGATCGCGGCGTGCTCCGGGTCTGCGAGGACCTGCACGATCTGGATTCATACAATCGCGTGCTGGTGATCTCCATCGGCAAGGCGGCGCATGCCATGGTGAATTCGCTCGAAATGCAGGCGGGCAATCGCTTCGAAGGCATCGTGGCCAGCTCGGTCGATCCGGCTTCCCAGGTGAGGGGCTTCCGCTACTTTCGCGGAGGCCATCCCATGCCGAACCAGGAATCCATCCGTGCCGCGGAGAGCGATACTGAAGTCGCTCAGCGCGCAGAATGCCTCGTCGCTGGTGATCTTCATGCTCAGCGGCGGAGGCTCGTCGATCGTGGAAAAGCCGATCGACGGGGAAATTTCGCTGGAAGACCTGATCGCCACGTACCGCGTGCTGGTGCTCTCCGGCGCACCCATCGCGGAGATCAATACGATCCGCAAACATCTTTCCGCCATCAAGGGTGGAAGGCTGGCCGTTGCCGCCTCGGGGGCGCAGCAGATATCGCTGCTGGTCTCCGATGTTCCAGACCACACGCCCGATGCGCTGGCCTCGGGCCCGACCATGCCCGATTCCACCACGGTGGAAGACTGCTACACCATCGTTGAAAAGTACGGCATGCTGGAACAGTTTCCAGAGTCGGTGCGCGAGCTGTTTCAGCGCCACGCGACTGGAGGAGACTCCCAAGCCCGACGACCTGGCATTTCATCGCGCGCGCTGGTGGCCGTTGCTGTCAAACGCTTCGCTGCTGGAAGCGGCCGAGGCTGAGGCCCAGCGTCACGGGTTTGGCGTCGAAATTGATAACAGTTGCGATGACTGGGATTACGCCCGCGCGGCCGACTATCTTCTCGAGCGCGTGCGCCGCTTGCGTCAGAAATCGGAACGCGTCTGCCTGCTCTCCGGCGGAGAAGTCACGGTGAAAGTGGAAAATGGCGGCACCGGCGGACGCAATCAGCAGTTTGCCCTCGACTGCGCGACGAAAATTTCCGGCGAGGACATCACGGTGCTGAGCGCGGGCACCGATGGCATTGACGGCAACAGCCCCGCGGCCGGCGCCATCGTGGACGGCAGCACTCTCGAACGCGCCCAGGCTCGCGGACTGGATGCGAGTGCGCACCTGGCTGGTTTCAATGCATATCCGTTTTTTGAGTCGCTCGGCGATGCGATCACGACCGGACCGACCGGGAATAATTTGAGAGATTTGCGAGTTCTGCTGGCGTACTAGGCGGGTCTAGAACGGCTATCTAGAACACGACTCCGCGTGGTTGATCGCGTTTTCCAGTTCCCGGCACTCTATTGCTGAAAGAATGACGGATTAACTCAAGACGCGAGGTCGCCATTGCCGATCCTGGATCGGGGATTGCATCAAGCGCAAAGGATTTTGAAAGGACCTTTTTCTCATAAAGATTATTGTGGCTGCTCTCATGATTTCGCTCTGTTCCACGGTTGCGGCACAGCAGTTTTCCTCCGTCCCTGGCCAAGGAAGATCGATGGTGGTGACGAAACTGGGAATTGTGGCTGCGCCGCAATTTCTCGCCTCCCAAGCCGGTGCGCACATTCTGGAACAGGGCGGCAATGCCGTGGATGCGGCCATTGCTGCCAACGCCGTTATGGGTGTAGTGCAACCGTATGTGAACGGGATGGGCGGAGACCTGTTCGCAATTTACTATGACGCGAAGACGAGGAAGCTCTATGGATTGAACTCCAGCGGTTGGACCCCGAAAGGGCTCACCCTCGAATACTTGAAGTCGCACGGCGTCGATCACATCAATCCCATCGGCGTGGAAACCATCGACATCCCTGGAGCCGTCGCCGGATGGGATGCATTGCGCGGCCGGTTCGGCACACTGCCTTTCTCCGAAATCCTCGCGCCCGCGATTTACTATGCCCAGAACGGATTTCCGTTGGCCGAGCGGAATGCGCGCTATTGGGTGGCGAAGAGTTTAATGCAGCAGCCGGGATACAAAGACACCTATATGCCGAACGGCGTCGCTCCGAAAGTGGGCGACGAATTCAAGAATCCTGCGCTCGCCAATTCGCTCCGGCAAGTGGCGGAGCATGGCCGGGACGCGTTCTACAGCGGCCCGATGACCGGGACGATGGTGAAATTCCTGCAGGCACAAGGCGGTACGCACACGCTCGAGGACTTCCGAGATTTTCAACCGGAGTGGGTCGAGCCGATCTCGACGACATATCGCGGATGGACCGTCTACGAGCTTCCCCCAAACGGCCAAGGAATTGCCGCATTAACGATGTTGAACATCATGGAGCAGTTTCCGCTTGGACAATATGCACAAAACTCCGTGGATGCTCTGCAAGTCATGATCGAGGCGAAAAAGCTGGCGTACGCGGATATGTATAGATATGTCGGCGATCCACGATTCACGCCGGTTCCAGTAAAGGAGATGCTCTCGAAGGACCTGGCAAAGAAGCGAGCGACGCTCATCCAGATGAATAAGGCCGCATGCCAAGTGGTTCCTTCCGACATCGAGAAAATGCTCGAGACTCACGGCAATTCGACGATGTATCTTTCGGCGATCGACAAGGACGGGAATATCGTTTCGCTGATCCAGAGCAACTACGCAGGCTATGGAACTGGGATGGTGGCCCCCGGGCTCGGTTTTTCCTTTCACAACCGAGGCGCTGGATTTCAGTTGGCACCGGGGCTACCGAATTCGCTAGCCGGGCGCAAGCGTCCGTTGCACACGATTATTCCAGCGTTCATGGAGAAGGACGACATTCACCTCGGGTTCGGCATCATGGGAGGGTGGAACCAGGCTCAGGCGCACGCGCAATTTGTCGCGAACGTGGTGGATTACGGAATGAACGTGCAGGCGGCACTCGAGCAGCCAAGGTTCACGAAAGGAACTTTCGAAGGCTGCGATGTGCAGATGGAAAGCACCATTCCGCAATCCGTTCGAGATGAACTAACGAAACGCGGTCAGCAGATCGAACTGCTCGAGCCATTTTCCTTCACGGTGGGGCAAAGGGGAAGCAGTCATGAGAGACACCAAGCGCAATGTGAACTTCGCGGGTGCCGATCCCCGTTCCGATGGCGAAGCGATTCCGCAAGAACCGACTACAGAGTGAGCTACGGGATGTAACAAAACGGATTCGGCAGACTACCAGAGCGCTCCGCCTGGGCTTCCATTCAGGTCGCTCGGTTGGTCACCCACATTCACGAATAATCTGATATCGTGCGTCAACAATCCCCTTCGCTCGCCCCATTTATGTTCGGTAGTTGACTGTTCTTTTGGGGTGGGGCTTCGCGTTGGCAATTCCACAATCATGTCCCGCGCCCCATTCGCCGCTTCGGTTTTGGTGTTGGCCGGAAAGGAGTCTATCTTGACTGTTGAAAAATCGCCATTACACTCATTGACCCCGTTTTCTGGTCGTAAATCGCATACTCTTGATGTTGGGAAAAGGCACTTTTGGAGCTGACCTCTTGCCAGCTGGTTTAGGCAGATCGCCCGAGTCTTGGCCATAGCGGTGACGCCGCGGGGCCGCAAAGCCTATGATGATTTTTTCGCGCAATGGAAAGACGCTGACTCAGACATCCCCATACTGAGGGAAGCCAAGGCTGGGTAAGGGAAGTTGCCCTGGCAGTGTAGGTCTGCGTGGCACAGTAGATCTCAACTGTTGCGGCCCGGTGATCACACTACTCACACCAGAAGCTTCTCGAGCTTGAAGTCATCTCACTGTGGCAGCGCGAGCTGCTGGACTACTTTCTGGAATCTGGGGTCTGAACGAAGTTCATCGAAGGCGGGCTCAACCTTGACGTAGGTGAGGTTGCTGTCGCGCTGGCTGAAAGCCTGTTCGAGCGCAGCCAATGCCTGGCCCTTGTCCCCCAAGCGGGCGTAGATTTGGGCGATGTTGTAGGACGAAACGTAACCTCGCTTGGATACTTCTTTCAAACCCTCCAGCCAACTCTTCATTACGCCGGGATAGCCGGAGCTGTTGAAATCCTCGCCAATGGCCGCCGCGAGGTCAGGATTCCCGGAGAGCGTCAGTACCTTCTGCCGTTCGCCAATCGCTTCCTTGAACATGCCATTTTGAGCGTATGCGGCTTCGATCGCATGTTGGGCGGGCACGAATTTCGGATCCATATCCAGGGCTTTGGTGAGCTGCTGCACCGCCGCGTCGTACTGCCGCGTGAAGTAGAGTAGCCGGCCCAGGCTGGTGTTGGTCAGCAGCGACAGCGGATCAAGTTCCTGCGCCTTCTTCAATTCCATCCGGGCCTCATCGAAGCGGCCCACGCGCATCAGAAAATCGCCGTACCACTGGTGGCCGGAGGCGTTGTTGGGGTTCAACTGAATCGCGCGCTTAAACTCGGATTCGGCCCCGCCCCAGTCCCAATCGTAACTCTCACGCACCAGGGCCAGCGAGATGTGGGCCTCGGGCAGCGTGTCGTCCAGTTTCACCGCCTGCATCGCTGCCGACTTGGCGTTTTGCCAAACCTGCTGCGGCGCCATGTATCCGGACTCGCCGAGAAAATTGTAAGTATCGGCCAAGCCGGCGTACGCCTGGGCGTAGTGGGGATCTTTCTCCACCGCCTGGTTGAAATAGTCGGTTGCCTTCCTGAATCCGTCTTCGGTCCACTTATTCCAGTAGAAAAGACCTTGCAGATAGAGCTGGTACGCCTCGGGATTTTCGGTATCGTGCTTGGCGACCTGGCTGGATTCTTCCGCTCCCACAATCCGGGGCCGCAGGTTGTCGTAGATTTCCTTGGCGATATCTCCCTGCACCGCGATCAAGTCCGAAACTTTGCGATTGAACTGGTCGCCCCAGAGTTCAGCGCCGTCGGCCACATTGACCAGATCAGTCTGGATCGTCAGCGTGTCTCCGCGTTGCGCCACTCGGCCCATGAGCACGGCGTCAACGTTGAGTTCCTTGCCGACTTTCTGGGCATTCACATCGCGGCCTTTGTAGCTGAAGACCGTACTGCGGGCCATCACGCGCAGCTCCGGGACGCGGGAGAGGCTGCTGATAATTCCCTCGGTCACGCCGTCGGCGAGGTACTCGATGTTGGGGTCGGCGCCGACATTGACGAAGGGCAGAACCGCGATGGCATGAATGTGATTTCCTCCACCCAGCAAGCGATCGCGCAGGCGGTGGGGGAGCAAGACCGCAATCAGCAGCAGGAGGAAAACCACAGCGGCGGCGATGATCGCGGGTTTGTGCCACGGTGCGTGGGAACTCTTCGGTCCCGCGAAAGTGGGAACTCCGGAAGATTCCGTATCGCGCTTCACCCGCTTGAGGTCGGCCTGGAGTTCAGCGGCGGACTGGTAGCGTAACTTGCGATCTTTTTCCAGCAGCTTGGCCGTGATCCATCCCAGGTCAGGAATCAGTTCGGGATTGATCCGCGAGGCCGATACCGGCGTGCGGTTCAGGATGGCTTCGAAGACCACGGCGGTAGTTCCGCCGCCAAAAGCCAGGCGTCCGGTCGCCATTTCATACAGGACTGCGCCCAGAGAAAAAAGATCGCTGCGGCGATCCAGTTCCTCGCCGCGGGCCTGCTCCGGCGACATGTAGGCCACAGTGCCGAGAGCGACCCCGGTGCTGGTCAGGTTCTCAACCCCGCTCAGGGTGGGCATCGCTGCCGGCCCGAGGTCTTGTCCTATCTGGCGCGGGGTTGGCACCAGCTTGGCCAGTCCGAAATCCAGAACCTTGGCTTGCGACCGCTTGGTCAAGAAGATGTTTGCCGGTTTGAGATCGCGATGAATGATCCCGGACTCGTGGGCGGCCTCGAGCGCATCCGCGATCTGGAGCGTGATTTCCAGGATCTGAGCAGCGGGCAGCGCCTTGCCCGCAATCAAGTGCTTGAGAGTATGACCCTCCAACAGCTCCATCACGATGAAGGGCTGGCCATCGAACTGATCAATTTCGTGGATGGTGCAAATGTTGGGGTGATTGAGGCCGGAGGCGGCGCGGGCTTCACGCTGAAAGCGCTCCAGGGCTTGCGCGTCTCGCACCAGATCGGGTGGGAGGAACTTGAGGGCGATGCTTCTACCCAGCCGCAGGTCCTGGGCGCGGTAAACCACTCCCATGCCGCCGCCGCCCAGCTTCTCTTCGATTCGGTAGTGAGAAATGACCTGGCCCAGCATAAAACTTTCCCGGCTGATGGGTCATGGTAGGCCGCGCATACTGGCAAGTCAACGCAGGTAGTGTGATCGTTAGGGTAGCTCTGATGACTACTGGCGCGAGGCAGACGCCCCGGCGGCCAGTTCGCGAAGCACGCTCAGGAATCCGGCTGCAGCCTGCTCGTCGGAGAGTGCTTCCAGCGGAACCGTGGCGGCAATGTGGGGTGATTCGGAACGGAAACGCACGCTGATCAGGTTGTGTCCGCGGGCGGTCATCAAGGTGTTGACTACCGGCGAAAGCTCCTGCGTCCAGCGGTTGCGGGTGGTGAGAACGACTGGTCCGGGTCGCGAAACCGACCAGTCGCGAGGCTGGGAGGACAAATGGCTGTGCCGCTGCGACAGCCAGCGATGCCGGAACACATCCAGGTGAAAGCCGGGAGCGCAGTCCAGGTCCGCTTCAAAAGTGAGCGTCTCTTTCTGCTTGTGCCAAATGCTGACGAACCACTTGAAGGGGATGGGGCGAGGGCGCAGACGGATCGTTACGCGAGCGTTATCGAACCAGTGAGCGGTGAAGCCGAAGCGGGCCTGCAGAAGAGTCGCGCCCAGCCATTGGGCGTCGAGCACTTGACCCTTAGTGGAACAGGCGGCTTCCACCCAGTGCAGGGCCGCCGCGCCCTTACGGCGGTTGTAGCGGGCAAAATAGAAAAACCACACCCCCAGCAGAACAATCGCACTGAGCGCGTCGATGAGCACCAGGCGTCCCACAAGGGCCTCACTGCAGATATTACGACTTGGGATGCAAGTACCGCAACAGGTTCCTCGATTTTTCCCGCGACTTCGTCCAGGACGGACGGTACATAACACCAATCGCGGAGGGATCCTCGCGGGCGACTACAATCAGCCGTGGAATTTGCCCTGCGGGACTTCCGGCACGAAGAATTCGAGACCTTGTGGCGCATCGATCAGCAGTGTTTTGCGCCCGGGATTTCCTATAGCCGCCTGGAACTCGCCATGTACCTGCAACGGCCCGGCGCATTTGCCCTGGTGGCGGATTCGTCTGAAGCAATCGCCTCCCGCACCGACGAGCCTACTTCGAAGGTTCGCCCTTCGAGACTCGGCCCATCCCAGGCAATCGCAGTGGGATTCATCGTTGCCGAGACCGGAAGCCGCGGTAATGGCCACATCATCACCATCGACGTTCTGCCTGAGGCGCGCGGAGCGGGGATCGGATCGCGCCTGCTTCTAGCCGCCGAGGGGCGGATGCAGGCGTCCCGCTGCCACTCCGTGATTCTTGAAGCCGCAGTGGACAATCGCCCGGCCCTGTCTTTCTACAAGCGCCACGGCTACAACGTGGTGAAAACCCTTCCGGGATACTATTCGAATGGCGTGGACGGCCTGGTGCTGAAGAAAGATTTGCTTTCGCCGCCGCCGCCAGCTAAGTTGCCCCAATGACATTGAGCAAGGGCAAGAAAGTAAAAATCGCGATCCAGGGAGAGGCTGGCTCGTTCAGCCATGAAGCCGCCCGGCATATGGTTCCGGGCTGCGAGATCGTGCCCTGCGCGCGCTCGATCGAGGTTTTTGATCGGGTGCAGCGCGGTTCGGTGGCCGCCGCGGTGATCCCCATCGAGAATTCGCTGGCCGGCTCCGTGACCGAGCATTTTGATCTGTTGCTGGCGCGCCAGGTTTTTATCGAGCAGGAGTTCCGGCTGCGCATCGTCCACAATTTGATCGCACCGCCCGGAGTCCGGTTTGGCGACTTGCGACAGGCTTACTCTCATCCCGTGGCTCTGGAGCAGTGCCGCGACTTCTTCGCCAAGAATCGCAAGATTCAGGCGATGCCCTTCTATGACACTGCGGGTAGCGTCAAGTATGTGATCGAAAGCAAACTGCAGGACGCGGCCGGCATCGCAGGGACGCAAGCCGCGAAAGCGTACAAAGGGCATATCCTGGCCGCCGGTATTGAGGACGACAAACGCAACTTCACCCGCTTCTTTCTGGTCCGCAAGACGCAGCGCATTCTGGCTGGCGCCAACAAGACCTCGATTGCTTTCAGCGTCAAAAACATCGCGGGAGCTCTGTTCAAGGCGCTGGCGGTATTCGCCCTGCGCGACATCAGCTTGACCAAGATCGAGTCGCGGCCGCTGCGTGGGCGGCCCTGGGAATATGTGTTCTACGCAGACTTTCTCCGCGGAGATGACGAGGCTGCCCGGAACGCCTTGCGGCATCTGGGCGAAGTGGCTGATCTGGTCAAAGTGCTGGGAATCTATCCCGCAGCGTAAGTCCCATTTCAGGCGTCCCTTGGTCACCGGTCAGTGTCAGCACCTTCGATTGGGTACAAAGCTCCGAGGTTAGGGTTTAGAATTCAAATACTTTCAGGGAACGGGTGGGTTTGCATCTTTCCGGCCTTTTCGGTCATCAAAACTTGAGCACAAGACACTCAAGGTGAACTATGGCAGAGAAAACGCGCACTGAGCGCAGTACGAAGCCAAAAGAAACAGAAGAGAGCGGGATTCTGCCCATCCTGCCGGTGCGGGATACGGTACTTTTCCCGCACGCCGTGTTGCCCCTGACCGTGGGTCGGGAGAGCTCGGTTCAGCTGATCAACTCCCTGGGCGAAGACAAGACCATCGTGGTGGTGGCGCAGCGGGAAGCCCGCGTCGATGCCCCACAAGCCAGCGACCTCTATACCGTGGGAACCCTGGCGGTGGTCCACAAAGTGGTCAAGATGCCCAACCAGAGCCTGTTCGTTTTTGCCGAGGGCCTGGAGCGGGTACGACTCACAGAATTCCCCAGCTGACCCCATTCATGCGCGGCGCGCGTCGATTCCGTGCCCGAGGCCATTCCGCCGAAGAGTTCCGAGGTGGAAGCGCTGCAGCGCAATGTTCTTACCCTGTTCCAGCAAATCGTGGCCGGCTCCCCGACTTTGTCGGATGAGCTTTCGACCGTGGCCATGAACATTGATGAACCGGGCCGCCTGGTGGATTTCATTGCCTCTTCGCTGCCTTCGCTCTCGACCGCCGACAAGCAGGACACGCTCGAAACTACCGATGTCCGCGTGCGGCTGGAGAAGATCAATCAGCATCTGGCGAAGGAGCTGGAAGTTCAGCAACTGCGCAACAAAATCCAGTCCGAAGTGCAGGACCGGGTGCAGCAAACCCAACGCGAGTATTACCTGCGTGAGCAGATGAAGGCCATCCAGAAAGAACTGGGTGAGCAGGATGAAGGGGCGCGCGATACCGAAGAACTTAGGCAGAAAATCGAAACTGCGGGCATGCCCGACGAAGTAAAGAAAGAAGCTTTGAAGGAATTGGGCCGGCTGTCCCGCATGTCGCCGATGGCCGCGGATTATTCCGTGACCCGCAACTATGTGGAGTGGCTGGCGGCGCTGCCGTGGGCGAAGACTTCCGGCGGCGAAGTCGACATTCTAAAGGCCAAGGAAATTCTCGACACCGATCACTATGACCTCAAGAAGGTAAAAGACCGCATCCTGGACTATCTTTCCGTGCGTCGCTTGAAGCCGGGAATGAAAGGCCCGATTCTGTGCTTCGTCGGACCTCCGGGCGTGGGCAAGACTTCGCTGGGCAAATCGATTGCGCGCGCCCTGGGACGGAAATTCGTCCGCATCTCGCTGGGCGGAGTGCACGATGAAGCCGAAATTCGCGGTCACCGCCGCACTTACATCGGCGCGTTGCCGGGACAGATTATTCAGGGCATCCGCCGCGCGGAGACCAAGGACCCGGTTTTCATGCTCGATGAAATCGACAAAGTCGGGCGCGATTTCCGCGGCGATCCGGCCTCGGCGTTGCTCGAAGCTCTGGATCCCGAGCAGAACTCAACTTTCCGGGACAACTACCTGGACGTGACCTTCGATCTTTCCAAAGTGCTGTTCATTACCACCGCGAACATGCTCGATCCCATTGCCGAGCCGTTGCGCGACCGCATGGAAATCATCGAACTCCAGGGTTACACGGAAGAAGAAAAAGTTCACATCGCATTTCAATATCTGATTCCCCGGCAAATTGAAGAGAACGGCGTAACCGCGGAGCAGATCGAATTTCCCGAAGAAGGGGTCAGCTACATCATCCGGCACTACACCCGCGAAGCCGGGGTGCGCAATCTCGAGCGCAACATCGGCACCGTCTGCCGCAAGCAGGCTCGCCGCATGGCCGAAGGCAAGACCGACAAGCTGATCGTGACCAAGGAAGTCGTCCAGGAATTTCTGGGCGGAATCAAGGTTCGCAGTGAAGGCGAAATTGCCGAACGCACGAAGCGGTCCGGCGTGGTTGTAGGTCTGGCGTGGACGCCCTCTGGCGGCGACGTGTTGTTTATCGAAGCCAATACCATGAAGGGCAAGGGCGGCTTCACCATGACCGGACAGATCGGCCAGGTGATGCAGGAATCCATGCAGGCAGCTTTGACCTGGGTGCGCTCGAATGCGGCCATCCTGGGGATTCAGGAGAATTTCTTCGCCGAGCACGACATCCACATTCACGTGCCGGCGGGAGCGATTCCAAAGGACGGCCCTTCGGCGGGCGTCACCATGGCGACCGCCCTGGTGTCATTGCTCACGGGCCGGCCGGTGCGTCCACTGACGGCCATGACCGGTGAAATCACGCTGAGCGGGGACGTTCTGCCCATCGGCGGCGTCAAGGAAAAGGTACTGGCGGCCAAGCGCGCCGGTGTCCATGACGTAATTCTTCCGGCGGACAACAAAACCAACGTCGAAGAAGACCTCACGCCTGAGCAACTTGAGAACATTCGGGTGCACTACGTGAAGAGCATTCTTGAAGTGCTGGAACTGGCGCTGCCTTCGACCCAAACCGAAGAGAAACAGGACGAAGAAGAGCGAGAGAAGGTTCTCAGCGCGCAAGGCGCCTCGTAACTACCTGAATCTTGACCACGGAGGACACTGAGGTCACCGACCGGAACTGAAGTATTTGAGATCTCCCCAGGGTCCTCCGTGGTTCTTTAATTCCTTCGCCAGTTTTCTGAAGCGAACCTTAAGGGAAACAGGCATTTGTGCCCTCCTAAGTGCTTATATATCAGAAAGGTACATGACCTACGGTGCGTAACTAAATCCAGCTTTCCGGGTTTAATTGTAATGAGAGCGGCGCAGTCCCGGCCGCAGCGAGGAAACAATATGCCAAAGACGAAGACATACCGCGGGTGGTTAGTCGGAGTTGTCCTGGCGGGCGTATTGCTGATGCTGCAAAGCCCCGTATTGTCGAGGGCGCAAGACGATCAAAATGATAGCGATCAGGATCCGCCCAGCCGGGTCGCGCGATTGAATTATGCGCAGGGCTCGGTCTCGTTTCAGCCAGGTGGAGAGGGCGATTGGGTGACGGCAGTCCCTAACCGGCCGCTCACTACCGGTGACAATCTTTGGACGGACCAGGATGCACGCGCCGAATTCCACGTGGGCTCAACCGCAGTGCGGCTGGCGCCGGAAACCAGCATGACGGTCCTCAATCTCGATGACCGCAGCATGCAGCTTCGATTGTCGGAAGGCACGCTGATCCTGCGAGTCCGTCATCTCGATGACGGGGACCTGGTCGAAGTAGACACTCCCAACCTGGCCTTCAATCTGCAGCGCACCGGCGAATACCGGGTGGATGTGGACAGCGCCGGCAACGTCACAAATGTAAACGTGATGAGCGGGCGCGGCGAAGTAACAGGCGGGGGATATTCCTATAACGTCGTGGCCGGCCAGTCGGCGCGTTTCTCCGGTACCGACCAGCTCAGCTATGACATTGCAACCCTGCCAACCGCCGATGATTTCGATAACTGGGCGTTCGACCGCGACCATCGGGAAGACGGCGCGGAATCGGCCAACTATGTTTCGCCGGAAATGACCGGCTATGAAGACCTGGATGACTACGGCCGCTGGGAGTATGTTGGCGGCTATGGAACGGTTTGGGTGCCATCCAATGTGGCCAATGACTGGGCGCCGTATCGCGATGGCCACTGGGCGTACATCAGTCCCTGGGGCTGGACTTGGGTAGACGACGAACCCTGGGGCTTCGCGCCCTTCCACTACGGACGCTGGGCCTATGCGGGAAGCCGCTGGTGCTGGGTGCCGGGACCGGTAGCGGTCAGGCCGGTTTACGCGCCCGCGCTGGTCGCTTTCGTGGGGGGAGTTGGAATCTCCATCGGCGGCGGTCCGGGTGTGGGCTGGTTCCCGCTCGCTCCTGGCGAAGTGTACGTGCCCTACTATCGGGGCAGCCGCGGTTATGTCGAGCGGGTCAACATCACCAACACGGTGGTGAATGTCACCCGGGTGACCAATGTTTACAACGAGCGCGATGTCACGCGAATCACTTACGTGAACCAGCGGGTGAACAATGGCGTGACCCTGGTTTCGCGGGATACGTTCGTCAACGCGCGTCCGGTCTCGCGGAACCTGGGGCGCTTCGACGCACGGCAGTTGGCCGATGTTCGGGTTGAACGCAACGTTAATGTACAGCCGATCCGGGCCAGCGTGCTGGGCTCGGGAGCTCCGGCGAGGTTCAGGCCGCCGCAAGCGATTGTGAACCGCCAGGTAGTGGCGACCCAGCGTCCGGCGCCGCCCCGTCAGCCTTTCGACCAGCGGCAGGCGATGAACATACGCACGGAACAGCCGAATACGCGGCCCCAGCCGCTGGGGAATCCCGAGCGTCCGGCGGCACGTCCGCAAGGGCCGATCGCTCCAACCGAAGCCGATCGGGTCTCGCGCGCCAGCGTGCCTCGTCCTGATGCCCGGCCGCAACAGCCAGCCGTGGCTCCGCGAGCGGTTGAGCCCGCGCGTCCAGAAGGCGCAATGGCCCCGCGTCCTCCGCAAGGGTGGTCACACCCGCAGGCCAAACCCGCGCCGCCAGTGCAGGAACGGAACCCGGCCCAGGCTCGGGACGACGAGAACAAGTTCCGCAACTGGCAGCAACAGCGTCAACAGGCCGCTCCGGCGCAAAGTCGGCCACCGCAGCCGAAGCACGAGCAGCCGCGACAGCCGGAGAACCGGCCGAAATAAAGAAGCCAGCAGCCGTTTGAATTGCCAGCCTCTAACCGGAGGCTGGCAATTCTTTTTTGTGCGATAGGCAAATCGCTCGATAAACTACTGAGAACCGGAAACTGGGAACCGGGAGCTGATTTTCTATGCAGATCCGCGTCCTATTCTTCGGCATTCTCAAGGACCTCGCCGGCAAGCCGAGCGACTCGCTGAACCTTCCCGAGAACGCGACACTGAAAGATGTTCTGAGTCACTATGAACGGGTGATCCCGCGGCTGAAGGAGACGGCAGCGTCACTGGCCATGTCCGTCAATCAGGAATATGCCGGACCTGCCACCAGGCTCAGGCAGGGAGATGAAGTCGCGCTTCTGCCGCCGGTGAGCGGCGGGTCCGCTGGCGGCGAAACACTCGCGGGAAAACGCAGCCGTGCTTCGATCGTTTACAAGACGATCGATACGGCTTCCATTTTGCGGGAAATCAAGCGGCCTGAAGACGGGGCCACCGCCATCTTCGAGGGCATCGTTCGCAATCAAACCCGGGGCCGCCGCACCCTATACCTGAGCTACGAAGCGTATGAGGAGATGGCGCTTAAGCAGATGGAAGAGCTAGCCGCGCGGGCGCTGGCTGATTTCAAGATTCGCGATGTCCGTATCGTCCACCGACTGGGACGGCTGGAGATCGGTGAAACCAGCGTGTTGATCGTGGTGGCATCGGCGCACCGGGCGGCTGCTTTCGATGCCTGCCGCTGGCTTATCGATACCCTCAAACGCACTGTGCCGATCTGGAAGAAGGAATATTTCGAGGATGGCGCCGTCTGGGCCGATGGCGAACCATTCCCGGAGGAGATTACCGGCCCCAAGGCACCCATTCCGGGGGGCGTTACATCTAAGTGACCAACCGGTTTCTCTGTGTTTTCGACGGAAAGTATTTACGATTTCCACTTAGCCTGCTAGGGAACGGGCTTTCTGCCGCAAGCACGTTCGAGACGTCCGTTAGCGGCCAGAGAAGAACGCGGAGAAGAGCCCAACCCAGATGAAACAGGTTGCGACTGCAGGTCTTCTGCTAGTTCTGTGCCTCGCCTCCGTTGCTCAGGGGCCCGATACCACTTTCAAGGTCGACGTCAAGCTGGTGAACGTGTTCGTCACCGTGACCGACGAGCGCGGAGCTCCGATCGCGTCATTAAAGAAAGACAATTTCCAACTCAAGGAAGATGACCACGAGCAGAAGATAGCGGTCTTCGACAAGGAATCAGCCCTGCCGCTTTCCATTGTCCTGGCCATTGATACCAGCCTGAGTACGCGCAAAGACCTTCCCCTGGAACTGGCTTCGGCTCGTCGCTTCGCGCATGCGATTCTTCGCCCGGTGGATGCCCTCTCGCTTTATCAATTCAGCGAAACGGTGAGTGAATTGACCCCCTTCACCGCCGATCTCAAACAGATTGACCGCGGCATTGACCGCATTCGCGTTGGTTCAGCCACAGCCCTCTACGATGCCCTGTTCCTGGGGTCAGAAGCCCTGGAGCCGCGGCAGGGCCGTAAAGTGATGGTGGTGATCACCGACGGCGGCGATACCATGAGCAAAGTGAACTACCAGGAGGCGGTGCGGGCCGCCGAAACCGCCGAGGCCATTCTGTACAGCATTATCGTGGTGCCGATCGAGGCCAGCGCGGGGCGCGATACCGGCGGCGAGCATGCCTTGATTCAGCTTTCGGCGGACACCGGCGGCAAATATTTTTATGCCGCTTCGTTGCCCCAACTGGATGACGCGTTTCGCCAGATCAGCGATGAACTGCGTACCCAATATCTGCTGGCTTATTATCCTTCGCAGCGGCTCGCTGATTCGGACTTCCGGCGCATCCAGGTAACGGTAGGAGGGCTGGCCGCAGACACCGGTTTCAGGGTGCGGCATCGAACCGGATATTTCACGTCCAAGGCACACTGAGATTTGGTGTCTTAGGGTGGTCAGCCTGCAATCTGGCTGGCAATCTGGGAACGACTGGCTAGCTGGCTTTTTTCGGCGTGGTGGCTTCGACATCCGCTTCGATGGTGACGTCGACGTGGGCTCCCGGCTTCAGGGCCACCGGTTTGCCGGCCTCGTTTTGGAGAGTATTTTCGACGCGGATCTCTCGATAGAGCTCATCCGCGCCTTCAATGCCGATTTGTGCTTTTTCAGGTTCGCTAGGATGGCGTGACGGTATGATTTTCTCAACCGTTCCCGGAAGGGTAACCGATGGCTTCTCGGTGTCAGATCCGTTGTCTGATGTCTTGTCGCTCAATGAAATTCGCTCCTGCACAGGGGCTAGTTTACTCGCGACAGTCTACTAAACTCGATCGGCTTCCAACAAGGGAAGCCATGCTCAGGGCAGGAGAAACCGGTCCCCGGCGGTTGACGGGGCAAATTCCAATGTGAAAGTCTTGTAGGATTGCAAACTGGAAATCTTCTGCATGCTGGGCATGCTGCGCTCGTCTTCTGCCTTCCTTAAAATCGGGCAGTGGCCGGATGGCCGTCTTTAGGGTGCAGGCGTGTGCAAGAGCGAATCTTTGTAAGGAAGGTAAGCGAGACGAATGTCGAGCAATACTGGTTGTGCCCGTTCCGCCTTCGGAGCGATCGTGGTCCTTGCCCTGGTTTCATCGCTGGCCTTTGCTCAGGATTCCTCCACCGGCAATGTCTCCGGAACGGTCACCGGGCTCCGAGGCGCCTCGGTGAGCGGAGCCGATCTCACCGTCACCAATAAAATAACCGGCCAATCCGCCCACACCACCACCAGCCCGGCAGGCACTTACGCGGTTCGCGACTTGATTCCCGGAGAATATGTGCTGCGGGTGGAGGCGAAAGGTTTTCAGCCCGCGGAAATTCTGGTCAGAATTCAGGCCGCAGCGACTGCGACCGGCGACGTCAAACTTCAGCGTGTGGTCGCGCCCTCGGCCAAACTGGTTGACACCGAAACCACGGAAATCCGCGGCTCGGTTGATTCCCCTCAGATGGAGCAGATTCCCACCGATCGTGGGTTTTTGGATTTGACCCGACTCGAACCTGGCGTCCAGGTGCTTGACGGCCAGGTGCTGGCCCCTTCGAAGAACAGCCTCTCTGCGACCTCGATCGTGGGCCGTAATGGCCGCGCCACCCGCATGCAGGTGGATGGTTTGGATATCACCGACGAAGCCGTCGGCGCCACGACAATGAATGTTCCCGTAGGAGCCATCCAGGGGATCGAGGTGGGGCAGTCGATGCTTCCCCTTTCTTCCGGGCTGGCTTCCGCGGGTGTGGTGAACGTGACCACGAAATCCGCCACCAATGATCTTCATGGCCAAGTGTTCGGCAACTTTCGCGACAAAGCCGCAGGCGGGGCCGCCTTTCCGGGCGGCCAGGGCGATTCTTACTCGCGCGAAGTTTTCGGCGGCAACGTGGGCGGCGCCTGGAAGAAAGACAAACTCTTTTATTTTCTGACAGGTGAATATTTCAAGCAGGATCTTGATGCCCCGGTGGTATTCAACGCGCCCTTTGATGTCCTGGACGGAAGCTATCGCGCGCCTTTTCATGAAACCGAGGCTGCGGCGCGTCTGGATTACAAACTTTCCGCCACCTCGCAGCTCTTCTACCGTTTTACCTATGACAATGGCACCGATGTCGGCGGCTTCGGCGGCAACAATTTCCAAGCGCTCAGGAGTCGCGACAACACATACAGCAACGCCATCGGATTTGACATTACCCGCGGCTCGTACCTTCACAGCATTCGTTTCGCCTACGACCGCTACTCCAACCACATTGACGACGCGGTCGCGGGATCGAGCATTTTCAATCCCGCCCCCGGACATCAGTCTGAATTTTACCGGCGGTACGGGATTCGCCAGCGGGCCCAATCCGCAAGCGCCGCAGCGCACCATGCAGGACAACATACAGGCCCGCTACGACGGTACCAGGGCCTGGCATGGCCATACCCTGCGTTTTGGCGTGGCGGTAAACAGGATTAACAATCTGCTTTCCGGCGACTTTTATGGGTTGGCTCCACAGGTCGGTTCGGACACGGGCGCAGCCGGCGTCATATTTGCTGCGAGTGGGCCTTTCGCGGGCGGCGCCAGCAATCCTTTGAACTATCCGGTGGAGAGCATCACACTGGGAAACGGGATCAGCTGTTTGAGCGAGAAGTCGGGGTTCGGTTCGCCTTGCGGCGGCTTCAGTGATACTCGCATGCAGGCGTATGCCGGGGACACTCTGAAACTCCGGCCCAACCTGACCCTGACCATCGGAGTGCAATACGTTCGTGATACCGGTCGCACCGACTCCGATTTGGCGCCCATTCCGTGCTCGGCGGTCGCGGCTTCTTATGGAACTCAGGCGCCCTGTTCGGGCAGCGACGACCTGCTGAGCCACTTCGGAGGACTTTCCGGATTGGGCGGCCAGGTCCGCCAGCCCGACATGAATTTCGCTCCTCAGTTTGGCTTGGCCTGGGACCCCGGAAAGAGTGGGCGCACCGTGGTTCGCGCCGGAATCGGGATGTACTACGACAACAACGTGTTCCGCAACCTGGTGGCGGATCGCGCCGCGCGCGTGGCCAACGGCCAGTTCAACGCGCAAGCTAATGATCCGTGCGCCAGTCATGGCGTCGTTATTTTCCCGGGCAACTTGCCCACGAGCGCTGCGGGCCTGTGCGGGCAAGCTATCGGGAACGTGGCTACCGCGATTACAGATCTGCAGACTGCCTACCAGGCGGCCACTGCGGCGCTTTCTTCAGGCTCGCCGAATCCCAGCTATCTGGGACAAGCGCTGAACAGCCAGCAGGGATTGCTGGCTTCCAACTACCAGACTCCGCGTTCGGTGCAGATGAACATCGGCTTCCAGAAGCAGATTCTGCAGACGACCCTGTTCAGTGTGGACTACGTGCGCAACGTAGGCACGCACTACCTGATCGGTTATGACACCAACCACGTGGGAGATGCTGCGCTCCTGAACACCAAGGCAGCCTTGAACGCGATTAACAACACGCTGGCCGCGAATACCTCTGAGCTCGGCCTGCGCGCCGGCGACGAGCGCCGGTGGCAGTTCGCAGAGTGCGGTGAACTGTTACCTCGCCGCCGTACCGGGCGCCAGTATTGCCGACTTTGCCAGCCACGGCCTGGATTCCGGCGGTCAGTTTCTTGGCGGCGCTCCCGCTTCTTTGTTTGGTCTGACTCCGAATACCGGTGCGGCATTTGCCGGACTCAATCCTTTGGTGGGACGCAATACCATGTTCTTTCCCGCGGGCCGCTCGCTCTACAGTGGAATACAAGCTCTCATTGCGCACTCACATCACCAATCCGGTGCGGGGAGTGATGGGCGGAAGCCTGCAGTTTTCCTACACCCACTCCAGTTTCCGCAGCAATCTTGCGGGTGGACAGGGCGACCAGGACCTGCTGCCGCTCGCTGCGGATTTCAATCACCCCACCACGTTTTTTGGCTCCGCATCGCAGGACCGCAAGAACCAGTTCTCCGTCGGCTCGGTGCTGGACCTGCCGCGCGGTATTCGCCTGGGCGTGCTGGCGTATGTGGCTTCGCCTTTGCCCCAAACCCTCTTTCTCCCAGCCAGCGGCGGAGTGCCGGGGGAGATTTTCCGTACTGACGTGACGGGCGATGGATCGTTCGGCGGCCAGAGCCAGACCGGCGCTTCTTCCTACGGCGATATTCTGCCCGGAGGCAACATCGGATCGTTCGGGCGCGATATCTCGGCGAGCAAGCTGAACACGATCATTCAAAACTACAACACCAACTTTGCCGATCAGTTGACTTCTGCCGGTCAGTCCCTCGTCAATCCGGGCTTGTTTTCCCGATCGCAACTGCTGCAGTTAGGCGCCCACTTGCCGGTAGTGGCGGCGGCACCGCCTGGAAACGTAAGTCTGGCGTGGGCGAGGACTCTCGACTTTACCCTGAGCCCGTCCCTTCCGCTTCGCAGACCGCTTTGTGGTAGAGCCCAGCTTGTCGGCGTTCAATGTTCTTAACTTTGCCAACTTTGACGGTCCCGGCAACCGCCTGAGCGGAGTGCTGAACGGTACCCTGGGATCGGTAAACGGTACCGCCACCGGCGAGCGGGCCGCCAACCGCATCGGCCCAGGCTCGGGAGCGTTTTCGTTTGCCGCTCCACGCCAGATCCAGTTCGGGGTGAGGGTCACTTTTTAGGAACTGGCGGTAGAGGCCGCCCCGCCTGCCCGAGCAGCGTGTAAGATAACTGCTATGCCTTTTCATGGACAAGGATCGCCCGGCGCTTCCCGCAAGGGACGGCCTGCCCCGCCCGAACAGACCTCGGAGGAAGCGGGATATCTGAAGTCTCTCGGAGAAAAACAGAAGCCGGTGAGCATCAAACTGGCGGACGGCGAAGTCGTCCGGGGCTGGATCGAATATTACGACAAAAACATGGTGCGGCTGACCCGCGAAGACCAGCCCAATCTGTTTATCTTCAAGCACGAAATCATGTACATCGCGGAAGACAGCGGCAAGCGCAAATAAGAACATTGCGGGGCGATTGTAGATTCTCGATTTCAGATTTCAGATTGCTAAGTAGCATCGCCCTGCTTCAGACCCCAGCGAAATAAGAAAATCTGCAATCTAAAATCTGAAATCCTAAATTGCAGTTGCATATCTCAGTCTGATTACTGTGGCCACTATTCAATCCAACCCCGAAAGTTTTGTCCCCGCGATGTCAGAGATCGCGCGCGAGGCCGGCGCCTTGCTCATGGAATACTTCCGGCAACACGTGAAGGTGGAGTACAAAGGCGACGCGGACCTGGTCACGGTGGCAGATCGCAAATCCGAAATTCTGGTCCGAGAACGAATCAAGGCGCGTTGGCCCAGCCACGACATCCTTGGCGAAGAGCAGGGACTGGTTGACACCGGCAGCGACTATCGCTGGTACGTGGACCCGCTCGACGGCACCACGAACTTCGCCCACGGGTTTCCCGTGTTCTGCGTCTCACTCGGGCTGGAGCACAAGAATCAACGCATCGCCGGTGTGGTCTACGATCCCACACGCGACGAGTTGTTCGCCGCCGAGCAGGGAAGCGGCGCCTACCTGAACCAGCAGCGAATTCATGTTTCGAAAATCGCGAACCTGTCGGAGAGCCTGGTGGCGACTGGCTTTCCCAGTCACAAGCGGCATAAGAATCCGAACATTCACTTTTATCATCAGATCACATTACGCACGCATGGCGTGCGGCGTGCAGGCTCGGCGGCCCTCGATCTCTGCTGCGTTGCCTGCGGACGCTTCGACGGATTCTGGGAGTTCAACCTCAACCCCTGGGACACCGCGGCTGGTGTGTTGATTGTGGAAGAGGCGGGCGGTAAAGTATCGGACTTCAAAGGCGGACCCTTCCAGCTGAACAGCCGCGAGACCGTAGCTTCGAATGGTCTGGTGCATCCCGCCCTGCTCCACGAATTTGCGGAGATTTTTGCGGGACGAGGCCTGGAGCCGCTGCCTGAAGTTCAAGCCTACCGAAAGTGAAGCGCCCATGAACCGGAAACTCGGATGGATTCTCGTTGCGGTTTCAGTGTTATGCGGCTTTGCATCCGCAGCGGACAAGTCAGCCCCTGCCGCAGTCGACTCCGCCTACCAGCAATCATTCGAGAAATGGAAAGGCGAACTGGTTGACGATCTCAAACAGGAGTGGCTGCCGCTCGCCGGATTGTTCTGGCTGAAGCCGGGTGAGAACAGCTTCGGTACGGATCCCAAGAATGCCATCGTCTTTCCCAAGGGGCCGGCCCACGCCGGATCATTCATCTTGCAGGGCAAGACGGTGACTGCCAGGTTCGCTCCTGAAGCCAAAGCGACGATAGCCGGCAAACCCGCGACCACAGCCGAACTCCAACCCGATACATCAGGCGACCCGACGGTCGTCGAGATGGGGAATCTCCGGCTGCACGTGATCGTGCGCGGCGAACGCGTCGGCATCCGGCTGAAAGATCTCGACAGCGATGCGGCGCGGCAATACCACGGGCCGCAATTCTTTCCCCTGGATTTGTCCTATCGAGTGACTGCCACCTGGATACCTTCTGACGGCAAGCAGACTGTTGACGTCCCCAACGTGCTGGGCGATATTTCGCCGACACCGATCGCGGGCACTGCGGTTTTCAAAATCAACGGTCAGGAGCTGAGGTTGACCGACCTGGGCGGAGATGCCTGCCAAAGGGCTGTTCTTCGTCTTCAGCGATTCCACCAGCAAGACCAATACTTACCCCGGGGGACGTTTCCTGAAGACTGAGCCGGTAACCAACGGCAAGGTCGTGCTGGACTTCAACCGCGCCTACAATCCCCCGTGCGCCGTTACCGCATATGCAACCTGCCCGCTCGCGCCCAAAGAAAATCGGCTGAGTGTCGCGATTCCGGCTGGCGAAGAGTACGACCGCAAACACGGCCACCACTAGAGCCCTTTAACCACGAAGGACACGAAGGTTCACGAGGGAACTCCTTAGTGAACCTTCGTGTCCTTTGTGGTCTTGGCTTTAGCATTTCCGTGCCTAACCCAGGGCCCGGCGGTAAAATGGGGAAGTGATCACCTCGCTTTTGGATCGCAAAATCGAAAAGCGTCCTGACAAGGTTCGCCTGCAGGGGCGCATTCTATTCCTCACCGAAGATCCGGAGCTGATCAAGCGCCAGCTGTCCGGCGAAGACCTGCCCTGGGATACCAGAAATCCAGCCAACAATCCCAAGCTGCGGGATGACATTTCGACCGACGAGATCACTCCGGCACATTACTGCTTCTATTTTGATGAAACCCTGGGCGAGATTCCCTACCTGGGCCTGAAGTGCGGCGACGTGCTGCCCATCGGACGCAGCGAGGTGAAAAAAGGCGGCTTCGTGTGCGCCGTCAGCGGCAAGCGCCGAGGCAAGGGTTCCAGCCGGGAGCAGTCGCCTTATGCCGAGATGTGCGCCGGGATCCAGCTGGTGATCGCCGAGAACATCGAACGGATTTACAAGCAGAATTGTCAGAACCTGGGCTTGTTGACCTCAACCAATTTCTCCTTGATTGACCAGGTCCGGGCGGGAAAGGAAATTCCGCTCGCTGAATTTACTGCTGGCGAAGACGAAATCACGCGGCAGGTCATCGAGTACGGCGGCCTATTTCCGTTCAATGTGGCGCGCATGCAGAAGAAGGTGTTTCTGCCGCCCATCAAGACCGAAAAGCGCCCCATGACCGCTGGCAGAGAAAATCTTCGCCCGCCACATGCTGGACGACAATGGGCGCGCCGCGGCGGAGAAGCTCCGCCCGTGCGAGCCGTGAAGCCCGGCGACACCGGGCTTTGCCCGCGCCGACCTGCGCTTCAGTCATGAATACGTCACCCCGATGGCGGCAATTTTCTTCGAGCGCTACGTAGGCAAGGATGCCAAGGTCAACGATCCTTCGAGCATCCTGTTCTTCCGCGATCACCTGACCTTTCTCGACGAAGTGATCTCGGAAGAAAAAAAGAAACTCGGCCTGCTCGATCTGGCTACGCAACTCAAGCTCAAGCAACAGGACTTCGCAGCGAAACAAGGAATCAAGCTGCATGGCGAGTTGAAGGACCGCAAGGGCTCGGAGGGGATCTGCCACTCCATCGTGCTGGAGAGCTATGCGTTGCCGGGGCAGCTGAACATTGGCTCCGATTCGCACACGCCGCACGTCGGCGCGATCGGGTGCGTGGCTTTTGGCATTGGCACGACCGACGTTTTCAACTCGTGGATCACGAAAGACGTGCGCGTCAAAGTGCCGGAATCAGTGAAGATCATCATTCGCGGCAAGAAGCATCCCAATGTGACGGCGAAAGATTTCATTCTAAAGATTCTGAGCCTCGACTACGTCCGCAGCGGCAAAGCCCTGGCCAAGGTGATGGAGTACGCCGGCGAGGCCATCGAAGAACTGAGCGTGGACGAGCGGGCCACCATGACCAACATGGCGGCGGAAATCGGCGGGTTTACCGGCATCGTTGCTCCCGACCGGAAAGCGGTTGATTTTCTGGTGGAGCGGCGCGGTATGGATCGCAAGCAGGCAGAGACCCTGATCGAGGGCCTGTACAGCGATCCCGACGCTCAGTACGCACACACGATCGAGCTCGATGCCGCCGAAATCACGCCCATGGTGGCGACGCCCGGCGATCCCGGCAATGGCAAATACGTTCGCGAACTGAACACTCCTGTGCCGGTTGAGTTGGCCTACGGCGGCACCTGCACCGCGGGCAAGAACGAAGACATGGATATGTACGCGCGCGTACTGGCCGATGCGCTGAAGCAGGGCAAGCGCGTTGCCGATTCCGTGAAGTTCTACATTCAGTTTGGATCGCAGGAGACGCGCGACTACTGCATTCGCAAAGGGTATCTGGATGTTTTCCAGAAAGCGGGCGCGCACGTCATCGAACCTAGTTGCGGGGCTTGCATCAACGCCGGGCCCGGAGTGACCACGCGACCTGAGCAAGTGGTAATCAGCGCGCAGAACCGCAACTTCCCCGGCCGCAGCGGCCCCGGACAAATGTATCTGGCCAGTCCGCTCACCGTGGCCGCAAGCGCGGTAGCGGGATACATCGTCGAGTACGAGCCGAGCACGGAGCGGGAGTTGGCAGCAACGTCGGGTTAACTCAAAGCACTTCTCCGTGTCATCCTGAGCGCAGCCTGCCCATTCGCTTGCGAATGGGCAGGTGGAGTCGAAGGACCCCTAGCATCTTCACGGCATTCTTTTTATTGACGGAGCGCGCGGCCGCCTCTTCTAGAGATTGTCGGCAGCGTTACTGTGAATCTCATAGGGGTCCTTCGACTGCGCGGCTGCTTCGCCTTGCGAAGCAGCCACTCCGCTCAGGATGACAACCTCAGCCCGTATTGTGCAAGCCGGCGGCGATGCCGTTAATAGTCGCGCCCAGAGCGTAGTCCACGCCCTCTTGATTCCCACCTGCGCGCTTGCGACGCAGCAGTTCAACCTGTACCAGGCTCATCGGGTCCACATAAGGGTTCCGCAAACGGATCGATCGCGCCAGCACTGGATTCCCCATCAATAGTTCCCCCTGGTTCGTCACGCTGAGGAGCATCCTGCGAGTGCGTTCAAATTCATCCGCCAGCATTTTCCAAACGCGCTCGCGCAGTTCGATGTTAGGGACAAGTTCGGCGTAGAGCCGCGCGATATTCAAATCGGCCTTCGACATGGCCAGTTCCACGTTGCGGATCAGATCCGAAAACAGCGGAAAACTTCGCATCATCTCGCAGAGCAGAGATTCATTCGCAGAGTCTTGCGACACAAAGTGTTCCAGCGCATGACCCACTCCAAACCATGCGGGAACAGCGTGGCGGCTCTGCATCCAACCAAAAACCCATGGGATGGCGCGCAGATCGTCCAGACGGCGGCCTTCGGAGCGGCGCGGAGGCCGTGAACCGATGCGCGCATTTTCTAACTCGTTCACCGGCGTGGCTTGTTCGAAGTATTCAATGACCTCCGAATTCTCCGCGATGTGATGCCGGTAGAAAGCGAAAGCCTCGGCAGACATCAGTTCCATCGCCGGTGCCCAGCGCCGGTCGGCTCCGGGCGCTGGACCTCGCGTGCGAGTGAGAGCCTCCAGGCAGGACGCGATCATGATTTCAAGGTTCCACTCCGCCAGCACCGGATCGGCATACTTCCAGTTGAGGACTTCGCCCTGCTCGGTGATGCGAATCTCGCCGGAGAAATCGCCCACCGGCTGCGCGAGAATGGCGGTGTGAGTAGGGCCGCCGCCGCGTCCCACGGTGCCACCGCGCCCGTGAAAGAGCCGAAGCTTCACATCGCACTCGCGCGCCGCACGATGCAGGTCGCGATGCGCCTTGTACAACTCCCAGATGCTGGTCAACATGCCGCCGTCTTTGTTGGAATCGGAATAGCCCAGCATGACTTCCTGCCAGCGTCCCCAGGAATTGAGGGCCGGCTGATACTCCGGCGCGCTCCAGATCCGTTCCATGATCGAAGCGGAAGCGCGCAGGGCTGCGATCGACTCAAAAAGCGGCACCGGCATAAGCCCGGGATCGTTGCCTGAAGCGGCGATCTGCACGCCGCACGTCGATGCCAACTTGGTAATGGCCAAAACGTCATCTTCCGACTCCGCGCCGCTGATGACATAACTCCGAATCGCGCCGGGCGGATACGCTTTCTTCAAGCGGGCGATCTCGCGGAAGGTGTCGAGAATATCTTGAGTGGAGGCAGAGAGTTCATTGCGCTTCCATCTCGGCCAGTGCCTGGGCATGCAGCCGCGCGTGTTGGCGGATGTCCAGGGTCGAAAGATGAAACCCAAAAGTGCGCACCTGGCGCAGCAGAGGATCAAGCACGAGTTTGGTCAGCCGCTGCCCGCGGTTTAGCGCCAGGCTCTCGCGAATCAGGGCAAGGTCGCTTTCAAATTCTTTCGCCGATGAATACGACCTGGGGTGGGCAGGTTCTTCGCGGCTCTCACGCAAACGAATGGCCATCAGGTTGAGCAGGCGACGATAGAGTTCAGAGCTCGAAATTCGCGATCGGCGCGCATATTCATCGCCGATCTTAGCGCTGTAGTCGGCCAGCCGGGCGCGCGCGGCGTCGGAAATTCCTACCTGGCGAGTGGAGGCGCTGAGTCGATCGGTGGCGCGTTCCAGCTCGGCGATGTAGTGGCTGATGATCACGTTCCGGGCCCGCTGCAACGCTTCCCGCGTGGAGCCGGGAGTGACAAAAGGGTTGCCGTCGCGATCACCGCCGATCCAGGAACCGAAAGACAGGAGGTCAGGAACTTCAGAATCGCTCAAATCAGTTTCGTAAACCACGCGCAGGGAGTCGGCCAATTCGTCATAGAGACGAGGCAAGGCAGCGAACAGCGAAAGAGGATAGTGGTCGAGCCCCATACGAATCTCGTCGGTCACCAGGGGTTTTTCCAGGCGGACTTCGTCGGTCTGCCAGAGCGAGGTCACTTCCGCGAAGATCAGCGCTTCGAAGCGGCTGGCATCAGCCTCGGTCAGCGGCAGACGGTCCAAGCGTTCCAGCTGTTTGCCAATGCGGCGGCGTTTCAGCAGCACTGTCCGGCGCGCGACTTCGGTGGGGTGCGCGGTAAAAACCGGTACGACTTTTATTTTTCGCAGGATCTCAAGCGCCTGACGGGAATCGATCCCAGCGGCGCGCATGCGCCGGAATGTTCCGCAAAACGAGCCTTCCAGCGGAGGCTGCTCGGGATGCAGTTTGGCGGCGCGCCGTCGGCGTTTGCGGTGGTTGGTTTCGGCAAGGTTGGTGAGTTCGAAATAGATGGCGAACGCTTTGGTAACGCGATGAGCGTCCTCGACGGTGAGCCCGGCGATAAGTCTTCCGCGCCTGGTCGAGCAGCGGAATCTTTGAAATCCGGCGTAGCACTTGAGGGTGTGCCTGCTCGCGATGCTGGATGAAGATGTGCCGTAACTCCTCCACCACGCCGAGCAATGACTCGCCCACCTGCTCGACCAGCACGCGGCCCAGCAAGATGCCGAGCAACCGGACGTCGCGACGGAGAGGGAGATCCTTGGCGGGATCGGCGGTGCCGGCAGTCAGTTCGTCGAGACGGCCGCGCTGGTCGTCAGCGCTCCAAAGTGAGGGCTCACCCATATCCAATCATAATTGAAACGGGCGCGACGGCGCGGAGTGGAAGGTGTTCAGTTGATGCAGGATTTCCTGTGGCTCCGGCCGCTGAGTGTAGTCTTCGTCAGCTGAGGCATAGAGAATCGTGCTGTCGCGGTCGACGATAAACGTTGCCGGGATTGGCAATTCCCAACTGTCATCGCCATTGGCAAAGGGTAGGTTGACGAAAGCGCGGCGATAAATAGCCTGCTGCTCGTCGGGCACGCGATAGACAAGCCCGAATTGTCGGGCGACCCGGTTTCCCGCATCACTGAGCAGAGGAAAGCGCAGCTTGTGCTGATCCACCATGAAGAAGGACTGCTGAACCGTCTGCGGCGAGATTGCGACCAGCGAGGCTCCGGCGTGCTCGATCTGCGGAACCAGGAGATTCATGGCCTCCAGTTGTCCCACGCAAAACGGACACCAGCGGCCGCGGAAAAAGCAGATCACGATGCGGCCTTTGCTCAAAAGCTCGGCGGATGAGACAGGCTTGCCGTTGTGATCTTTGAGTTCAAAGAGCGGGGCTTTGGAACCAACGGCCAGAACGTTTTCTGCCAGATGCTTTTCTTTGAGCTCGGCGATCGCGCGGGCGTGGACTGCCTGAGTGTCCGGCGGAACATATTTTGCGATCAGCCCTTTGCGCTCAGCATAGATGTCACGCAGAGAACGGGTATCCGTGCCGGTCGTGGATTCTTCGAGCGAGCGCCACTTCATAGGTCGGGTTCGGCTTTTAGCGCGCCAGGTTGAGCAGATGCATGTAATATCGAACGCCGCCAGGCCACGCACCGGGATGATTTTGGAAACCGATCCTGACTATGGTTCGGGCGTGATTGTGCGTTCCCGCCTGAATAATGTCAGGCCCATTGCGCTCCAGCGCCATCAGAGACTTTTCAGATGGCCGAACGATGGCAACATGTCCCGGTTCGTGCTGATTGGGGTTCGCAAACACCACTAACACTAGGTTTCCTCGATTGGCTTCCATTTGAGCGGCTTCCGCCCCCGCCATCGGGCGCCAACCTTCACTTGCAGCCTTGGCGCTGGAAAGCCATTGGGCTTGCGCGTTCGCCAGTAATAATTGCCCATGCTCCGGCGGACGCAGCAGGTAAACCCCTAATTGCTTCGCTGCCGCCGCCGCAAATGCGCTGCAGTGAGTGTGCTTGCCGGGACCTTCGTAGGCCGCGCCCCGGTCCGGTTCTCCCGTTTCCCAATTTACATGCTGGTTGGCAATCCAGAGCGCCTCGACATTCATACCATCCAGAACCGTTGCCAGTTGCTGTCCTGCTGCCGTGATCTCCCCGCAGCACGGCTGGTGGGACGCGGCATACAAGGCATGCGCCGCCAGCAGAAGAAACAAGAGTGAGAGCAACCCGGTGGACAGAACATGCCGCCGAACTAAACGTACTTTCATTGAAACCATATGAGGATCGATTGCCTCAGGTGAAATGAAAACGCAGAAACCAGAAACTCGAAACTGTCCCTACATTCCCGGCATCTTCATGCCGGCCAGCTTGCGCGCGAAACTCGGCTTGCCGATTTGCTTGAACATTTTTCGCATCTGGGCGTACTGGCGCAGCAGGTTGTTGACTTCCTGCACGCTGGTGCCGGAGCCACGCGCGATGCGCTTCCGCCGGCTGCCGTTCATGACTTCGTGGTGCAGGCGTTCGTGCTGGGTCATCGAATTGATGATCGCTTCCACTCGACTCAGCTGTTTCTCGTCGACTTTGTCAGCATGCTTTTGTATTCCCGCGAAGGGTCCGACGCTGGGCAGCATGCCCATGAGGCTCTGGATCGATCCCATTTTCTTCAGCTGACGCAACTGGTCGCGAAAGTCTTCCAGCGAAAAGCCGTCGCCGGTAAGGGCGCGGCTGGCCATCTCCTGCGCTTTTTTCTTGTCAACATTCTGTTCCGCCTTTTCGATCAGGGAGAGAATGTCGCCCATGCCCAGAATGCGGGAGACGATGCGGTCGGGATGAAAGGGTTCGAGCGCATCATACTTTTCACCCACGCCGATGAACTTGATGGGTTGGCCAGTTACTTGCCGGATGGAAAGAGCCGCGCCGCCGCGAGCGTCGCCGTCCATCTTTGGTGAGCACGACGCCGGTCAGCGAGAGCTTTTTGTGGAACTCGTCGGCGGAGTTGACTGCGTCCTGTCCGGTCATGGCATCGGCCACGAACAGGATTTCCTGCGGATTGAGCATCCGCTTGAGCAACTGCATTTCGTCCATCAGTTGATCGTCAATGTGCAGGCGGCCGGCGGTGTCCACGATCAGCACATCCGAACCGGTGTTGATGGCCTCGCGCCGCGCTTCCTTCGCCAGTCGCTCGACCGTGGCGGTGTTGGCTTCGCCGACTTCGCCTTCGTAGATGTTGGCCTTGATCGCCTGGGCAACGACTTTAAGCTGCTCGCGGGCCGCGGGACGGTAGACGTCGACCGAAACCAGCAGGGGCCGATGCCCGCCATTCTTCAGCCAGTTCGCCAGCTTGCCGGAGGTAGTGGTCTTGCCGGAACCCTGCAGGCCAGCCATCAGAATGACGGTCGGAGGTTGCGAGGCGAATTTTACTTTGGCCGTGTCGTGGCCCAAGAATTCGATCAGTTCATCACGAAGAATCTTGATGACCTGTTCGGCCGGCGAGAGCGCGGTCGCCACTTGCTGGCCGACCGCCTTCTCCTGGATGTGATCGATAAGTTGCTTTACGACCTTGAAGTTGACATCGGCTTCGAGCAGCGCCAGCCGAATCGCCCGCATCGCCTCCTGAATATTTTCTTCATTGAGGGTGGCTTCGCCCCGCAGGGTCTTGAATGCGCGCTGTAGCTTTTCTGAGAGATTCTCAAACATAAGGGTTAGAAGATTATTTTAGCAGCCGGTACCGGCGTAGAGCGGATAGCGATGGTCCGCCCCCTTGTCTTACTCAGTGAGTGTGCCGAATCGTGTGCGAACCTTCGGGAGTCAATGCTGCCCCAAATCCAACGACAGCTCTGTGCGTGAAAGGCGACACGCCTAGAGCCGATCCTTCCAATATCCGGGGCGTCGGTGCCCGTGGGCGACTGCCAGCACCTGGATCACCGTCTGCTTTTCCCGATAGAAGACAGCGAATGGGAAGCGCCGCAGGACGAATTTCCGACTGCCGTGCTCGCCAGCCGGCCAGCGTTGAGGTGCTGAAATCAGCAAGTTCATCGCGCGATCCAACTCACCCGCAAACTTGAGGGCTGCAGTTTCGTTTCGCTCCAGATACCAACTGAGCGCCTTTTTCAATTCCTCGAGAGCTGAAGGATGGATCTCGATCGGTTTAGCGGCCATGAGGATGGTCGAGATTTGCCGTCGTGCCTCTGCCCATGGGACTGGGTTCACTTTACCGGAATCAAGTGGCAATTCGACGAGCAATCTCCTGGTTCCACTCCTCCTCTGCTGAGGCGTCCAAGGTGTCCTCCAGGCTTTCGAGAAGCGAGCCTGCCAGGGCAGCCCGTGTTCCGGAGGAAGTGCGAGAGCCTTCTTCAAAAGTTCGGAAATCTTGCAGTCATGCTCGTATTTTACGCCTCTGTCACTTTGGAGGCCCGAAAATTTCCTTCGCCGCAATCACCGTATTGCAATGAATCGTCACCGTGTCTTCCACTCTTCGCGCGTAGCCGCCGGCATAGGTCACCATGACCGGAATATTCCGCGCCTTGGCCACGCGAAATACCAGCTCATCGCGCTTCTTCAGTCCCTCGAGTGTGAGCGCCAGGCCGCCGAGTTGGTCTTCGCGATACGGGTCGGCGCCGGCGATGTAGCAGATCAGTTCCGGCTCGAACTGGCGCAGGCCGGAGCTGAGCGCGTTGTCGAGCCATGCCAGGTAGTCGTCGTCCCCGATGCCATCGGGCAGATCGACGTCAATCGAGGAATGCGGCTTCCACGCCGGATAGTTGTTGTGCTGGTGCAGCGAGATGGTAAAGACTTCGCCAGCGTGCGCGTGGCGCATCTTTCCCGCCGGGACCGAATTCAGTGCAGCGGCCGACGTGGAAGGCAGCGGCTCGCTGGGAGTGCGCGTGCCGGCAAAGATGGCGGCGGTGCCGTTGCCGTGGTGAACATCACAATCGACGGTCATGGCATTGCGAATCTTGCTCGTCGCGCTGCATGCGCCGGATGGCGACCGCCACGTCGTGGATCATGCAAAAGCCTTCGCCATGATCGGCGAACGCATGGTGAAAGCCGCCGCCGATGTTGAAGCCAACGCGATCCTTGAGGGCATGGTCCGCAGCGAGAATCGAACCACCTGCTGCTAACCAGAAAGCTCGGACCAGCTCGGGCGAGTAGGGAATCTCCATCTCCTGTTCTTCGCGCGGAGAGAGCGTTCCAGTTTTGAGCTTCTGAACGTATTGCGGAGTGTGGACCAGCAGAATGTCCTGGTCCGAAGCGGGTTGGGGCGTGAGGAAGTCAGACGGCTCGGCGATGCTCTCTTTGATTAGCTGGTCATGTATTCGGCGGTATTTCTCGGCGGGGAAGACGTGACTGCCGATGGGTAGGAAATAGTCGTCACTGTAGATGAGTTTGAAGGGAAGCATGAGACCAGTTCTCGGTTGTCAGTTGCGAGTTCTCAGACTATCGCTTCTTGACGGGTGGTGCCGGCGTCACCAGATGCCGCCGCACCGGCACAATCGCGCCCTTGGCCGGATCGGCGGCGGCGCTGGCCCGCGACAGAACTTCTTCCTGGATGTACTTCACAAAATCATGAATCTGGACTTGCATTTCTTCCATGCGCTCGCGCATTTGAAGAATTATTGCGATGCCGCTGATGTTCACGCCCAGATCGCGAGCGAGCGAAAGGATGAACTCGAGCCGCTGCAAGTCTTCGTCGGTGTAAAGGCGGGTGTTGCCTTCGGTGCGTGAGGGTTTGAGCAGACCCTCGCGCTCGTACAGCCGCAGCGTCTGCGGATGGATGCCATACATCTCCGCCACGGAGGAGATCATGTAGGCGCCCTTTGACTTCCGTTTAGTCACAGGTTCCTTCGCTGCGCTCAGGATTTCGCCGGCAGGCTCCCGCTTCGCTCACGCCCGCCAAGCGGCTCAACATGTAGGCGCCCTTGGACTTGCGCTTGGTCATCCCTACTACTTTACCCCAAAAGACAAACGCCACGGATCAGCACGGATCTTCACAGATAAATCCGTGAAGATCCGTGTAAATCCGTGGCCAAGAATTTCTAGGCTACGGGCTCAGGCTTCTCTGTTGCCGGACCCCATCCCGCGGGCTTGAGGGTCACGTTCACGAAATAGGCGACCACGCCCGCGCCTATCAGCAGCGTTCCGAAGGCGAACGAACTCATCCCCAGCACATGCTCGCTCTGGCTGCGTACCACAGAGAAGCCAAGCAGCAGCATGGGAGTGATTCCGACGGCCACCGCTCCGAACATTCCTCCGGGAACACGGAAGGGGCGGGGAAGCTCAGGCTCGCGGACGCGCAGAACGATCAGCGCCACGAACTCCAGGCTCAGGCTCGCGCCGTAAAGCAGAATGTCGATGGTCACCAGGCGTTCGAAGCCCAGGCCGAGGCACATGGCCCATCCCAAGGCGCAAACCAGGATCGCCACCCAGGGGGCCCGCGAGCGGGGATGCAACTTGCCGAAGATGCGAGGCAGCATGCCGTCCTGCGCCATGGCCAGGGGCAGGCGTGAGTAGCTCATGACCAGGGCGTTGAACATGCCGAAACCGCTGATCATGCCTCCCAGGGCCAGGCCGACGCGCAGCAGCGGACCGCCCAGCATGCCGGCGATGTCCGCCCAGGAGCCGGTTTCCCAAGCGCTCGGGGAGAGCCGGGTCATCCACATGGCTGCCACCGGAACGATGTAGCTCAGCGCGACGATGACCACCGCGGCTAGCATGGCGCGGGGATAAGTCCGCTGCGGCCGCTCGACCTCGGTCGCGATGGTCGAAGCGTTGTCCCATCCCATGTAGTTCCACATGCAGATGAGCAGGCCGCCTAGAATATCCACGCTCGATGTAGTTGGCGTGGTCACGGCATGAGCCAGCGCTCCTACCTTAAAGGGCGCGATAGCCACAATCAGAATGAAGGGCGCCGACAGCGCAAAGAAAAGCCACAGGGAAGTCGTGGATACAACGCGAACTCCAGCAATATTCAGCAGTGCGCAAACAATTACCACTGCCAGCGCCACCATCACCCCGCGATGTCCCTCGGCGAACCAGGGGAACAGGCGATCCAGATAAAGGACAAAAAGTGTGGGATAGATCGCCATGTCGAAGATGCTGGCGACCAGCGATAGCCAGGCCTCCTGAAAGCCCCAGAAGTTGCCCATGGCGCGGCGTACCCAGGCGTAGTAGCCACCCTCGAAGGGCAGGGCGCTCGAAAGCTCGCCAATCATGAAGGCGGTGGGCAGGCTCCAAAGAATCGGGGTAAGCAGCAGGATGAGGATCGCCTTGCCGTAACCGGCGCCGTGCACGATGTCTTCCGTGCCATAAGTGCCGCCCGACACCATAAAGAAGGTGGCGGCGACCAGGGGCCAGAGCGTAAGGCGGACCGATTTTTTCCGGCTGGGGATGACGGTAGGGGACTGTAGATTCTGACGCGGGGCGCTAGCTGTTGCCAATTTCGACGGCTTCCTCCCGGGGCGATCCTTGCGCTTTCAGAAATTCGGCTGGATGCAAGATCGCAGCCGTGAGCATACGGGAAATTAGATGCAGTGTAAAAATAATTTTTGAAGTATTTTTTGCCAGACGGCACCGTGGTAACAGTCGTCGGTCGTCAGTCTTCAGTCGTCAGCCAATCAGCGTGCGGCTAGGTCTGACGACTGACGATCGACGACTGACGACTGTCTTCAGACTTCTTTCCAGAGATCAGCCCGGGGATCTTCCGGGTTTAACTTCGCCAGTTCACGCAGGATTTCCTTGGAGCGCTCATCCCGGGGCATGGGTACGGTCAGCTTGATCTCGACGATCTCGTCGCCGCGCGCGCCTTCTTTGGTGGCCGAGGGCACGCCCTTCTCGCGCAGGCGCAGCTTCTGCCCGGACTGGGTTCCAGGCGGAATCTTGAGCAGCGTGCGGCCGTCGATGGTCGGGACCTCGATCTTGGCCCCCAGAGCGGCTTCCGTGGCGCTTACCGGTACGGTGATGCGAATGTCGTCGCCTTCGCGGTGGAAGACCGGGTGGTCTGCGGTCCGAATGATCGCGTAGAGATCCCCCGCCGAGCCTCCGTGGGTTCCGGCGTTGCCCTTGCCGGCCACGCGAATGCGCTGTCCATCGCGGGTACCGGCTTTGATTCGGACTTCGAGAGGCTCGGTGCGTTCGATGGTGCCTTCGCCGTGGCAGTTGGGGCAGGTTGAAATGTTTTTGCCGGTCCCGTGGCAGCGCGGACAGGGAACGTTAAACTTCATCCGCCCGCCGGTCTGCGTGACCTGTCCCTTGCCCCCGCACTCCGGGCAGGAACCACCCGCCTCGACAAAGCCCTGGCCACGGCAGTTGGGACAGGCATCCCGGCGAGTAATATTCAACCGCATGACACCGCCCCGGATGGCAGTCCAGAAGGGAACGTTGACCTGATATTCGAGGTCGGAACCCGGCTCGGGGCCCTCCGGGGCAGCACCGCCGCGCCCGCCAAAGATTCCGGAGAAAATATCGCGGAAGCTGCCGCTGCCCGAAGGTGTCTGCCTTCCTGCCCCGGGCATTTTCGAACATATCGGTAAAGTCGAAGCCGCCGAAATCGAAGTTCGGGGCCTGCCCGCCGCCTTGCCCGCCAGGGAACCCCGCGCCGGGGCCCGGGTGCGCCGCCACCGGCCCGGGCGTAGGCATCAGCCGTCGCGGCATCGATGTTGTCGGAGTAAAACCCGACCTGATCGTAAATCTTGCGTTTCTTGGGATCGCTCAGGACGTCGTTGGCTTCCGACAGGGTCTTGAACTTTTCTTCCGCGACTTTGTCGCCGGGATTGACGTCGGGATGATACTTGCGCGCGAGCTTGCGAAAGGCCTTGCGGATATCGTCCGCCGAGGCCGACTTCTTCACGCCGAGAATTTCGTAGTAGTCCTTCTTGGGAGTGGTGGCCATTCTGGCTTATACAAGCTGCTTGGGTCCGCGGACTGTGCCCTTCAATGCTGAATATTGTGCCGATTCTTCCCCAGGATGCCGAAACGTTCGTAGGCCGGCGAATCCACATAGACGGGAATGCGCTGCACTCCCGTCAGCGAAGGCGCTAATACGTACCAATAGGCCTCGTCTTCCGCGAAATTCAGAAAATAATCCTGACCATTGACTTCAAATTGCAATTTCTCTTCTCCTCTAAATCTGTAGCGCCAATCCCCAAACTTGTAGCGCCGGCGTCCCGCCGGCTCTCCCGAGAGCATCTTGCCCTCGGCGGTGCGGGCGGGACGCCCGCCCGACAGCCGCCGTGACGGCGGCGCTACTCAGAACCTCGCGGGCGAGGGCGCCCGCGACCACACGAACCAGCCGAGCTGCGCTCGGCCTGGACGGGTCGAGACCCGTCCCCACACGGCCTTTGCTGAAAGCTGACGGCTGATAGCTGACAGCTGCCTTTCTTACTTCTTGTCTTCTACGTCCACGTACTCGGCGTCAATCACGCCTTCGTCTTTCTTGGGCCCGCCGTTTGCGCCCGGCTCAGGGCCTGCAGCTGGCTCCGGGCGTCGGGCCGGCGCCTGCGGTCTGCGACTGCGCTGCCTTGTACATCTGCTCGGCCAGCTTGTGCGAAGCCTGGGTCAAGGTCTCACGCGCCTTGTCCATGGCTGCCTTTTCGTTCGACTCCAGCGCCTTCTTGGCGTCGGCAATCGCGTTTTCCACGTCGCCACGCTCCGAGCCGGAGATCTTGTCACCCTGCTCACGCAGCATCTTCTCCACGCTGTAAACCATGGAGTCGAGCTGGTTCTTGGAGTCGATCTCCTCGCGCTTGGCTTTGTCCTCGGCCGAATGCGCGTCGGCTTCCTTGGCCATGCGCTCGACTTCGTCCTTGCTCAGGCCGGAAGACGACGTAATCGTGATCTTCTGGTCTTTGCCCGTGGCCGTATCTTTCGCGGTCACGTTCAGGATGCCGTTGGCGTCGATGTCGAACGTCACTTCGATCTGCGGCACGCCACGCGGTGCCGGCGGAATGCCGGTCAGGTGGAACTTGCCCAGAGTGCGGTTCTGCGCCGCCAGCGGACGCTCGCCCTGCAGCACGTGCACTTCAACCGAAGTCTGACTGTCGGCCGCGGTCGAGAACGTTTCCGTCTTCTTGGTCGGAATCGTCGTGTTGCGCGGAATCATCGGAGTGGCCACGCCGCCCAGCGTTTCAATCGCCAGCGACAGCGGAGTCACGTCCAGCAACAGCAGGTCTTTCACTTCGCCGCCCAGAACGCCACCCTGAATGCCGGCGCCGATGGCGACGACTTCGTCCGGGTTGACGCCCTTGTGACCTTCCTTGCCGAACAGGTCCTTCACCAGCTGCTGAATGCGCGGCATGCGGGTCTGTCCGCCGACCAGCACGACTTCGTTGATCTTGCTGGCATCCACGCCGGCATCTTTCATGCACTGTTTGCACGGACCCACCGAGCGCTGAATGATGTCTTCAACCATCGATTCCAGCTTGGCCCGGGTCATCTTCTTGACCAGGTGCTTGGGGCCGCTGGCATCGGCGGTGATAAAGGGCAGATTGATCTCCGTCTCCATGGTGGTGGAGAGCTCGATCTTCGCCCGCTCCGCCGCGTCACGCAGACGCTGCAGCGCCATCTCGTTGCCCTTGCCTCGCAGGTCGAGGCCTTCGTCCTTCTTGAATTCGTCAATGAGCCAGTCCACGATGCGCTGGTCGAGGTTGTCGCCGCCCAGGTGAGTGTCCCCGTTGGTGGCTTTGACTTCGATGACGCCTTCGCCGACTTCGAGCACCGAGATGTCAAACGTGCCGCCGCCGAAGTCGTAGACGGCAATGGTTTCATCCTTCTTCTTGTCGAGACCGTAGGCGAGCGCTGCCGCCGTCGGCTCGTTGATGATGCGCTTCACTTCGAGGCCCGGCGATCTGGCCGGCATCTTTGGTGGCCTGCCGCTGGGCGTCGTTGAAGTACGCGGGCACGGTGATGACCGCCTCGGTGACTTTCTCGCCGAGATAGTCTTCCGCCGCCTTCTTCAGCTTCTGCAGAATCATCGCGGAAACCTGGGGCGGCGTGTACTCCTTGCCTTGCGCCAGCACGGCGACGTGGTCGCCCGACTGCACGACTTTGTAGGGCACCATCTTGATCTCTTCGGTCACTTCGTCGAAGCGGCGTCCCATGAAGCGCTTGATCGAATAAACCGTGTTTTCCGGGTTGGTGATGGCCTGGCGTTTGGCCACCTGCCCCACCAGCCGTTCGCCGGTTTTGGTAAAGCCGACGACCGAGGGCGTGGTGCGCCCTCCTTCTTCATTAGGGATCACCTTCGGCTCGCCACCCTCCATGACAGCGACGCAGGAGTTGGTGGTTCCGAGGTCAATTCCGATAATCTTGCCCATAATCCGATCCTCCTTGAAACTATAAGTGCTTTGTAATCTTATGATTATGTACTGCTTCGCCAAATATGATAAGACTTGAGTGAATCGTTGTCAAGGTTTAGATGCGGGAAAACAAAGGATGGATACAGGCATTTTTAGAGATAGAGCGTCTGTTGGCGGGTGCCCTCGCCCGCCGCTTTTGACCTGAGATTTTGTAACCGCGACAGCGTTGGGAGGTTCAAAGGCAATTCACGGTCAAAGGTCGGGCAAAGGCATTCGACGGCACATTCGCAACACGCTAATCGTACTTCTCATAAAGAATCGACTTCCGGTCCCAGCCCATGCCCTTCAGCAACTCGCGATTGGCCTTGATCATCTTGTCCAGGCCGCAGATGTAGGCGTGCATATCTGTGCGGCCTTGGACGATTGCGGCCACGTGTTCCTGAACGTATCCCCGCAGCCCTTGCCACTCTGGTGCGCCGCGGCTGAGGGTGGGCAGATAGTGAAAGTTCGGATGCTCGCCGCGAGATCCAGAAATTCCTTGATGGTAGTAAATGTCGTTTTCAGTCCGGTTGCCGAAAAGCAGCCAGAGTTGCTTGTCCTGATGACGTGCCGGATCGGCCAGCAGCCAGCGCAGCATGGAACGGAACGGAGCGATGCCGGTGCCGGTGGCGATGAAGACGGTATCGCGCAAAGGCGGCCGCAGAATGAAATCGCCGAAGGGGCCCTGGCAACTGATCTCCTCGCCCACCTTCATGTCGCAGAGGAAGTTCGACATGAAGCCGTCCTGCACCCGGTTGAGGCAGAGCGCGAAGCGATTGTCCTCGCCCGGCGGGGACGCGATGGAGTAGGCGCGAGTGATCTCTTCGCCGTCGGGCTTGTTGGTCTTGAAGGAGAGCCATTGGCCAGCCACAAAGCCGAACCGTGGCTTGCCGGAAACCTCGAATTCGAGATGCTTGGTCTGGGCCGATAACTCAATCGAGCGCACCAGATGGGCCGTGAAAGTTTGAAAAGGAGACATCAAATATGTAGATGATCGAAAGTGCTGGCGGACGCCAGAGTTTCTGCATGCCAAAATTCTGTCATGCTGAGCGAGAGAGTCGTTCGCTTCGCGAACGACGAGGGAGTCGAAGCACCCCTATGATCTGCACGGTTGTGGCGGCTATAGGGGTCCTTCGACGCGAAAAGCCCATTCGCAAATGCGAATGGGCTTTCCTTGCTCAGGATGACAAAGCTGATAGCTGACAGCTGAAAGCTGACGGCCGCCTTACTCCACCGTCACCGACTTCGCCAGGTTCCTCGGCTGATCGACGTCGCAGCCGCGGCGCACCGCGATGTGATACGCCAGCAATTGCAGCGGCACGATTTCCAGAATCGGCAGCAACTCTTCCGGCGCCGGCGGAACGTAGATCACGTGGTCGGCGGCTTCCTTGATGTCCTCGTCGCCTTCGGTGGCCAGCGCGATGATCATGCCGGAGCGGGCTTTCACCTCTTTCAAGTTCGAGCAGGTTTTTTCGTAGCGGGTCATCGAGAGCGCGTCCTTGGGATCGCGCGTCGCAATGATCACGACCGGAAGATTCTCGTCAATCAGCGCGTTGGGGCCGTGTTTCATTTCACCGGCGGGATAGCCTTCCGCGTGGATGTATGAGACTTCCTTCAGCTTGAGGGCGCCTTCGAGCGCGATCGGATAGTGAATGCCGCGTCCCAGAAAGAGGAAATCTTGCGACCGCGACATATTCCTTGGCCAGGTCTTCGCATTCCTCTTCGCGGGTGAGCAAGTGTTCGAGCTTGCCCGGAATGCGGGTGAGTTCCTGGATCGCTTCTTTGGCTTGATCGGCGCTCATGGCGCCGCGCTGTTGCGCCAGGTAAAGCGCGAACAGATAGAGAGCGGTAAGTTGCGCGGTAAACGCCTTGGTGGAAGCTACGCCAATCTCGGGGCCGGCATGGGTGTAGATGGTTCCGGCGGCTTCGCGAGTGATCATGGCGCCTACCACGTTGCAGATGGCCAGCGTCTTCGAGCCTTTAGCCTTGGCTTCGCGCTGCGCGGCTATCGTGTCGGCGGTTTCACCAGATTGCGTGATCAGCATGGTGAGCGTGTCCGGAGTAATGATGGGATCGCGATAGCGCCACTCGCTGGCGTAATCCACCTCCACCGGAATTCGCGCCATGCGCTCGATCATGAACTTGCCGGCCTGGGCCGCGTGCCAACTGGTTCCGCAGGCTGCAATATTGATTTTCCTGGCTGACTTGAACTCAGCTTCGGTGATCTCCATTTCATCGAGGAAGACGTGGCCGGTTTCCTGCGAAACCCGTCCCAACGTGGTGTCGCGCACCGAGCGCGGCTGCTCGTAGATTTCCTTGAGCATGAAATGCTTGAAGCCGCCCTTTTCCGCCATGATCGGGTCCCAGGTGACGTGCTGGACCTGGCGGACGACGGGCTGTCCATTGAAGTCGGTGAGTTGCACGCCTTCCGGCGTAATCACGGCCAGGTCGCCATCGCCGAGAAAGAACAGATCGCGGGTGTGATAGAGAATCGCGGGCACGTCGGAGGCGACGAAATACTCGTCTTTGCCCAGGCCGATGACGGCCGGCGGGCCGTTGCGGGCGGCCACGATTTTGTTCGGTTCATCCACGGCGATCACCGCCAGGGCAAACACGCCGCTCAGCTGGCCAACGGTTTTGCGCACACACTCTTCTAACGAGGGACGATGACCGTTCGCGGTTTTGAGGAAATATTTCTCCACCAGGTGGGCGATGACTTCCGTATCAGTCTCGGTGGTGAACTGGTGGCCTTCTTCGATGAGCTTGCGCTTCAGCGCAACGTAGTTCTCGATGATCCCGTTGTGCACGACCACGATTCTGCCGGTGCAGTCGCGATGCGGGTGGGCATTTTCCTCCGTGGGACGGCCGTGCGTCGCCCAGCGGGTGTGGCCGATGCCGTAGGTACCGTCGAGAGGCTTGAGGCGGATGACTTCTTCCAGGTTGCGCAGCTTGCCCTCGGCCCGGCGAATCTGCAAACCATCGCCGTTGCCGCACACTGCGATCCCGGCTGAATCATAGCCGCGGTATTCCAGGCGCCTGAGTCCCTCAATGATGACTGGTACGACCCGTTTCTTGCCAACATATCCCACGATGCCGCACATAAGAATGCTCCGTGTATTCGGCCTGGGGGGAACCGAAGATGTCTTTTTTGTGAGTTAGAATCCGGCCACTGCTTTAGAACGCGCACCGCGCGTTCCGTAAACCATCCGCCTGCCAAAGCAGGAGAAATCTTCCGCCACCGAACCGGGGAATTCGGTCAGTCTTCGAGGGAGAAACGAAACTCTTCAATCACCGGATTGGTAAGCACGTCGCGGGCGATGCGCGTTACTTCCGCCTCGACCTCGCTTCGGTTCAGGCCGCCATCGAGGGTGAGCTCGAAGTACTTGCCCTGGCGTACCTCTTCCAATCCCTTACATCCCATTTTCTTGAGCGCGCCCTGGATGGTTTTTCCTTGGGGATCCAGAACGCTCTTCTTGAGCGACACGTATACGTAAGCTTTCATGGGGGATTGAAGCCATTATACTTCAGAATATCCAAACTGAACCAAACCATAGACTTAGCCCAGCCGTGCCAGCCGCTTATCCAGATCAGACAGCGCGCTTTCAAGCATTTGGCGATGACGAGGGTGCTGAACCGACTGCAATTGTTGCAGGACCCTCCGACGAGACAGCTCAATCACCTCGCGGGCCTTCTTCCGAGCCGCCTGTTCCGGCGTAAGTCGTTGTTTCGATTCGACCTGCGTGCTGGCAGCTGCCTGTTGCTCTTCCACCGACTTGCTCTCCCACCCGCGGGCCATGAGCCGATTATAAACTCGATGGCAGGGGGAGATCAGTCTGTTTCGGCTCCACCGGGCGATCCCCAAGGCATCATTGTCACCAACACTATGCCATTTGATTCATCGTCAGCCTGGTGCGGGACATTGACCGGGCGCAAAAGTCCTTTGCCAGCTGACAAACTTTAGTGTTATCGTTCGCATCCGTTAACTGAGTTTGCGAGAGTTTCAGGGGGCGCAAACCAGCCGATCGCAATAACGATCGCAGTCCACTTCTATACTGGGGACTTCGTCAGCCGCGAAGTATAGCCTCAATTTCAAGTGAGGAACGCGGTTGATCCAAGGTATCTGCATGCATCCTCCTGACGGCAGAATCACCATCCTCACAGCGGGTCTGCAACTGCGCAGTCTGCGCGAGCGTCTTGGACTCACCATGCGCGAGGTGGAAAGTTCATGCGCTCGGATTGCGGAACGGCACACGAATGACGAGTTCTCTGTAAGTCCCAGCCGCTTGTCCGACATCGAAACCAAAGGATTGGTTCCCAGCATTTTCCGTCTGTACTCTCTTGCGGTCGTGTACCGCTGCGATCTCCGTGAAATACTGACCTGGTATGGAATTGATCTGAGTCAGTCGGCAGCGGATCTGAATCTCAGTCTGCCTCCCAAGTCGCACATGGAGGAGACCATGCAGGGTTCATTCGCCGCGGCGATTCCCACACGACTTGATCCTTCGTTCGATCCTCGCCGTAGCGCCAATCTCAGCCGCATGGTCGAGCAATGGGGCATCGTGCCTCTGGCATACCTGGCCAACCTCAGCACGGATAAGTACACCTACGGCTATGTGGGCAGCGAGGATTTCACCATGTATCCGCTCCTCCCGCCAGGCACGTTTCTGCAAGTGGACGAACAAAGAAACAAGATTGAGCAGGGCATGTGGCGTTCGGAACTGGAGCGTCCGATCTACTTCGTGGAAACGCGCGAAGGATACACCTGCTGCTGGTGCAGCCTGAAAGGCGAGCACATCGCACTGCATTCACATCCGCTCTCACCCGTTCCCGTCAGGGTGCTGCGCCATCCCCAGGAAGCGGAAGTGATCGGCCAGGTAGTGGGCATTGCCCTCAAGCTGGGGGAATGGCGTCCGGTAGAGTCTCTGCCGGAGCCGAAAGCAGAAGCGAAAGAGCGTGTAACACTGAACTGAAGTGCCGGGCGCACCCACCACCCAGGTCTTGCGGCTGTAGCCCAAGCCCGTGGCTTCGCAGCCGCTCCAGATATTCTCCCGCCGTCATCGCTGACGCTCTACTCGAAATCATCACGTCGGCGTGCAACTCGCGCAGCGGAGTGCGGAGCAGTTTGAGGAATAGCAGACGATGCGCTTCTGCCAACGCTCGCGCCGCCGCTGCCTCTCCGTAAACCCGGGCGAATCCCCAATGCAAGTAAGTACCCGAGGCCGCGTCTCGTAAGCCTGCGAGGTATTCGATTTTCCCGAGCGTACCGGCCACTCCTGCCAGCGTGGTTCCCAACAAATCTTCGAGAGCCGATTTCAGCGCCATTTTTCTGCTTTCAGAAAACCCAACGATTTCCATTTTTGTGATCAGACACCTGCGTTAGAGCAGACGTTACCACGGTTGTAGTTCCCATTCCACACGAAAGGAATTCCACCGTGAAACGATTTTTTCTGCTTCTCATCGGTACACTCTTACTCGCAGGTTCACTCGCAATTCCAACCCCAGTACAAGTCGACGGAGGCCCGAGGCCTCAATGTCCCCCGGGCAATGAGCTCTGCAAGCCATGACCCGCAGGCAGAGCCAAGTCTGAAGTTGCAATAGCGCGGTTTCAGGATGCATAAGTTTGCCGCTTTGCCGCGCTGGCAGGGGAAGGGGTGCAGGTTCGCAGGTCTCGGGAATCGCATTGCGGGTGAGTGGCAAACGGAATATAGTTCCGGTGATCCGCCATGTACGCGCATTCATTCCTGTGGCATTACCTGTGGCTTGCACCCCATGCCCTTCAGATCGTTATCGCCATCGTGATGGTCCGCCGTGGTTTGGTTCGCGAGTTTCCCGTCTTTTTTACCTATACGGTGTTCCAGATTGTGGAGGAGGGAACGCTCTTCATTCTGGATCATAGCGCGGCCATCCGCCCCTTAACCTACTGGTATGCGCATTGGGTGGGCCTGGCGGTTGACGTTCCACTGCGCTTCGCCGTCATCGCCGAAATCTTCTCCAGGGTCTTAGGGAACTATCCTGGCCTCAGGCGCCTGAGCGGTATTCTTTTTCGCGGCGCAGCGGTGGTTCTGCTCTTTGCCGCCATCGTGGTTGCAGCTCGAGCTCCCGAAGACGGGACTCGTCACATCATTTCAAAAATTCACGTTTTCGATCTCTCTGTGAGTGTGATGCAGAGCGGCTTGTTGCTGCTTCTCGTGGGATGGTCTTCTTACCTGGGTCTCTCTGCACGCAACTTCGCATATGGTATCGCGTTTGGATTTGGAATCTTCGCCAGCGTTGACCTGGCGACAGAGACCCTGCGAGTCTGGACCGGGTCGATCGCCGGCGTTACCTTCGATCTGGTCACCATGGCAACCTATCATTGTTGCGTCGTCATCTGGCTGGTATATCTGCTGGCCCCGGAAAGAGCGGGCCGCCCCGTAAAGAAATTGCCCGTACATAACTTGGAACAGTGGAACGCCGAATTGCAACGTTTGTTACTGCAATGATCCTCTCCTTCACTCTGATTTTCGTCGCCCTGGCGATTCTGCTTCTGCTGCTATACATCGAAGGCGGACAGAACCACTCCGTAGATCGGCTGGAGGATTTAGCCGGACGCACCCGGCCGGTTGACCTGGAGGCGTTCCGGAATCTTCTGGATCCCAGGGAAGAAGACTTTCTACGCGCCAGCTTGCTGCCGCGCGAGTTTCGCGTGATCCAGAGGGAGCGCATGCGAGCCGCGGTGGACTATGTCCGGAACTACTTCCCACAACGCAGCCTGCCTGCTGAGGTTGGGCGAGGCAGCGGCCCGCAATGCCGATCCGCGCGTCGTGCAGGCGGGCCGGGAGTTGATTGATAGCGCGTTGCGGCTGCGAATCTACGCGCTGCTGTCCAGCGTCCTGCTCTACGTCCGCATCTCGCTTCCTTTGACCCGCCTTTCCTACGGAAAAATGGTCGACAACTATCAGCATCTCAGCGCTTTGGCCAGCCGGCTTGTGCTGATGCAGCAGCCCACCCAGGCGGCCCGGCTCCTGGCCTTGCTGTGAAAACTGACTCGACGGCGCAACTCTGTTCGGAAAACCAGAATTCCACGGGCTTTACACAGCCGTATGCCTTAACGGCAGCTTGTCCGGAAAACCGAACAAGGGAAAATAAAACGAATACCTGCCACTCGCTCGCTCTATAATTCCGCGTTTGCCAAGGGGGAATTATAGGGTTCGCGCAAATTGAGTACTGAAACCCACTTCGGGTCTGACGCGGATCTTCAACGCTACGAAGCTCTGCTTGAGATGGCGGACCTGGTCGTTCACCATCACAACTTGCCAGAATTGTTTTCCGCGCTGGCTGGCCGACTGCGGCAGGTGGCAGCAGTGGATGCAGCCAACTTTTCTCTCTACGATCCCGTCAATAATGTGATGCGCCTCCATTTCTGGGAGGGAAGTGAAGTTATTCCGGCTCCGACGGAATTACCCGTCGAGGAATCGCCATCGGGATGGGCATGGCAAAACCAGCAACCGCTGGTCGTGCCAGATTTGGCCGCAGACCCGCGATTCCCTCCGGTGCTGGGCATTCTGCGCGATCGAGGCCTACGCTCGTATTGCTGGCTGCCCTTGACCACGGAGAAGAAACGCTTAGGCGCGCTGGGTCTCGGCAGTGCTCAAATCAATGCTTACAGCGAAAAAGACATGCGGCTTTTGCCGCGCGTGGCAAAACTTGTCGCGGTGGCGGTGGACAATGCCCTGACGCATGAAGCCCTGGTGCGGGAAAAAGAAAGATTGCACATGCTGCTGGAGGTGAACAACTCACTGGTCACAAATCGTGATCTGCATAAGCTATTTCCAGCGATCTCCGGTTTCATCCACCAGATGGTGCCCTACGACTACGCCAGCGTGGCAGTCTATGACGAAGGGGGCCATTCTTTGTCGCTGTATTCGCTGGAATCTCCTTCAACGATCGGACTCACAGGCATGGACACGGCCGTTCCGGTGAAAGACACGCCCGCTGGATTTGGACTCGTGGAGCGGGAAACCAAGATTTTCACGCGCGAAGATCTAATGGGCATTCAGTCCAGCTTCGTCAGCCGGCTGCTGGACGAAGGAATCCAGGCGCTCTGCTGCATTCCTTTGAACACCCGCAAGGGTGAGCTCGGGACCTTGAATCTGGCCAGCAAACAGACGAACGCGTTTGCCACGTCGGACATTGGTTTCCTGCAACAGGTAGCAGCGCAAGTAGCGGTTGCGTTGGACAATGCCCGATCCTACCGCGAGATTGCACACCTTACCGAGAAGCTGGCCAGCGAAAAACTCTATCTGGAAGAGGAGATTCGTACCGAACTTAACTTCGAAGAGATCGTGGGCGAGAGCCCGGCGCTGAAGCGCGTGTTGTCCCAGGCAAGAACCGTTGCGCCGAGCGATGCCACGGTATTGATTCTGGGAGATACCGGAACCGGGAAGGAGCTGATCGCACGGGCCATTCACCGCATGAGTGCACGGAAAGACCGGGTTTTCGTCAAGCTGAATTGCGCCGCCATTCCCACGGGACTGCTGGAAAGCGAACTCTTTGGCCACGAGAAGGGCGCATTCACCGGCGCCATCAGCCAGAAAATGGGACGACTGGAGCTGGCGGATAAAGGAAGCTTGTTCCTCGACGAAGTGGGCGACATTGCTCCAGAGCTGCAGCCGAAATTGTTGCGCGTGTTGCAGGACCATGAATTCGAGCGCCTGGGCAGTGCTCGCACCATCAAGGTAGACATTCGCCTCATCGCTGCCACCAACCGTGATCTGGCCCAGGCAGTCGCGGAAAAGGGGTTTCGCAGAGACTTGTATTACCGGCTGAACGTGTTTCCCATCCGGATGCCCGCGCTGAACGAGCGCAAAACGGATATTCCCCTGCTGGTGCGACACTTCGCCCAGAAGTTTGCCCGCAGGATGAACAAGCAGATCGAAACCATTCCCAGCGCCACCATGAGTGCGTTGGTCAACTGGGAATGGCCGGGCAACGTGCGCGAGCTGGAGAACTTCATGGAGCGGTCCGTGATCCTCTCGGACGGCCCCGTGCTCCGCGCTCCTTTGGTGGAGCTTAGAACTGGCAGCGACGATATGGACAGCGACGGCACGCTCGAGAGTCTGGAGCGCCAATACATCATTCGGGTGCTGCGCGAAACCAGCGGCACCATCGCCGGTCCGCGTGGAGCGGCGGTCCGGCTGGGGATGAAGCGCACGACTCTCCAGTCCAAGATTTTGAAAATGGGAATTTCGCGGCAAGACTACGAGCGCTGACGCTTTTAGCTATAAGAACGACGACCTATTGGCAGGGTGCCGAAATATCGGCAGCTTGATCGCCATCGAAAGTCACGCTTATCCCTTTATCTCCTGTAGGCAGCCTGTGTTTGCCTCAGTGTGAAGCTAGACATGGTTTGGCCCTCCATCTGCGATAGCCAGTGAGTTCGGGTACTCATCAGTAGAGCCAAGTCGTCATCTCAAAAATCATGAAAGATTGCCACGATCCGGCTGGCGGACGAGCTGTTCAACGCCGGGAAATGAGGATCGCAGTGTTGCTCTCCGAGCGCCACCTGGAAGTGCATCATCAGGGCCGAGCCAGAGCCCTCTCCTTTGGCCGACTCCTTAGATCGAATGCGATCCCAACGAATCCGCCGGAAGACCTGAAACACTGGGGCCGGGATCCCACAGCCCGGGTAGAAATACCGAGACCAAGGATCGAGATCAAGCCAAGCCAAACGGCTGACCCCGGAATCGATCCGCTCTATTTGTTCCTGTGTGGCCTGGAGTGGCAGAAACAGTCGAATGCCAGCGCCGGATGGGAACTGGTCAGATGCCTGAAGTCGTCTGGGCAAACAGCCCGAATCGCGGCTACATTGCTGGCGCAAGCCAAACATGTCGAGCTGCCGGTTGAGAGTGTGGTGCGTGCTACGCGCGCCACCCGCCAGGCGCCGGGGAGAGCGAGTCCTCCGAGGCCGCATGCCGGCAAGGTGGTGGCGTCATGAACACTCCCTACGGCCTGGAAATCATCGAAAATTGTGTCAGGTGCAAATTAAGAAAAGACAAGTGGTTTTGCGGCCTCTCCCCCGATGTGCTGCAATCCTTCAGCGCGGCCGGCCATCTGAGCACCTATCCCGGAGATGCAATCCTGTTCGTGGAAGGCCAGACCCCGCGGGGCGCCTTGGTGCTGTGCTCGGGCAAGGTCAAACTTTCGACCACCTCCCGGGATGGCAAGGTGCTCATTCTCAAAATGGCTGAGCCCGGCGAAGCGCTGGGCCTGAGCGCGGTAATCTCAGGGACGCCGTACGAGGTAACGGCAGAGACCTCGGGGCCGTGCCAGGTGAACTTCATCGATCGTGAAAACCTGATGAAACTGCTGGATAAATATGGAGAGCTTGGGCTGCACACTGCCCAGGCCCTGAGCCGGGAATTTCAGTCCGCTTACCGGGACATCCATGAGCTGGTGTTGGCGCGTTCGTCGGCGGGCAAACTGGCGCGGCTGTTGCTCTCGTGGAGCAGTGGGACCGGCCGGGAGAGCGGAGCCGCTGAGATTCGCATCCGTTCCAGCATGACCCACGAAGAAATCGCGCAGATGATCGGCTCATCGCGCGAGACGGTCACCCGTTTGTTGAGCGAACTTAAGAAGAAGGAGCTGATTCGACTGGAAGGCTCGACCCTGGTCATTCGCAATCGAACTGCATTGGAAGCGCTGGCTGCGTAGCAGGTTGGCAGCTCTGCGGGCGGCCGGAAACCCCCATCCGGCCGCCCTCCCCCGTTATTGCAATTGCAGATTTCAGATTGAAGATTTCAGATTGGACCCTCAGATTGAGGCGGCTTCGCCGTGTTGTTCGACCAATCAAAATCTGAAATCAAGAATCTGAAATTGTCTTAGAGTCCGAACAGCTCGCGCAGGCGCTTGGTTTGGGCCCGGCTGACGGGAATTTCGGTTTGCTTCTTGTCGTCCATCCGCAACTGGTAGGAACTTTTGAACCAGGGAACGACTTCTTTGATGCGATTGATGTTCACCAGGTAGGAGCGGTGCGCCCGCCAGAAAAGATTGGGATCGAGACTGTCCAGTAGTTCTTCCAGCGTACGACAGTTGGACTGGCCTTCCATGCCGTTCGGTCCACTGGTGACAACCGTAATCACGCCTTCTTCGATCGAGGCGAATCCGATGTCTTTCTGATTGACCAGGAAGAGACGGCCGCCGGCCTTGATCAGAATCTTGGACGCTTGCGGCTTCTGCGATTCCAGCATGCGGACCAGCGTCTCCAGCTTGTCCGACGATGCGCTGCCCGACTCCATCTTGGCGCGCACTTTCTGCACCGACTGCGCCACCCGCTTCTTGTCGAAGGGTTTGAGCAGATAATCAACAGCGTTGACTTCGAAAGCCTTCACCGCGTACTGGTCAAAGGCGGTGGCGAAGACGATCTTGGGCAGGGTAACTTTCTTGTCGAGCAGTTTCTTGATGACGCCAAAGCCGTCGAGGCCGGGCATTTGCACGTCGAGAAACACCAGGTCAGGATTGTGTTCGCGAATCAGGTTGACGCCTTCGACCCCGTTTTTACCCTGGGCCACAACGTCCACGTCGCCGACATCTTTCAGCAGGAAGGCAAGTTCGTCACGGGCGAGCTGTTCATCGTCCACGATAACTGCGGACAGAGGCATTCCTTCTCCTAGCGGGCGCTATCAAAGTATATCGAGTGGGGGTTGAAAGTACCACAGGGCGGATGTCCAAAACTCCAGGTTGCGAAGGTGCCAGAAATGTTTGGCAGCGGACCGGCTTCCGATAACCTCACCCTTCTGAAGCGTTTGAGACCGGTCGCCATCAGTGGGTTCTGCGTTTAGTGAATCCTCTCGAAACCGACATTGCGAGCATTGGGGGAAAACATGCTTAGTCCAGACACCCGATGATTGCTGTCTCGGTGAAAGACCAATGTTCCAAGGTCAGAATCGAACTCGTCCTGCGCGATAGGAATCAACTCATGCGCTGGGTTCCATTTGTCTTGAAGCACCAGGGTTTCCTTGTTGCGCGACAAATTATATGTCGTATCGAGCTCGGCGCTGCTGTACAGTCCGACGAACTCCGCCAAGGTGGCTCCGTCGAGGTCTGACTCCTTAACCCTGCCACCGGCGAAGTAGGTCTGTCCATTGGTGTCCAGTGTTGCCCTCATGATGCCGTCCGAGTTCTCGAACCGGATGATGCCGCTCCCCAGATCTTTAAATCGGTCAGGACCCAGGCGTTTAAGGACCGAGCCCCATGCGGCAAGATTGCCGTCCGAAAGGGTAAAGGAATAGACAGCATGAGTGCGAGGATCGAGGTACTTGCCTACAAACTTACCTGGGTCGGGGAAGCTACCCTGAGCCGATGGTGGGGGTGCGCTCGCCTCCGCTTGCAGGTCCTTTTCAAGAAAAATATCAGCGACGCCGCGCGCGAGGCGGTCCGGAGCGACGCTCGACAAATTGCAAAGGCATACCACCGTGAACCGTTGCTCCGGGAAGCGCAAGATTTCCGTGACGTACCCGAAAAGCCCGCCGCCGTGTTCCACGGTCGGCAAACCGCGATACACGCCTAGTTCGAGGCCAAGGGCATAGTCGATCTGCTTCCCGTTATTTAATGTTCCACGAGTCTGCATCTCTTTGAGAAGCGTTCCCTTTCCCAGTTTGTTCTGATAAAAATTCTTGTCCCACAAAAGCAGATCGTCCACGCTGCTCATTAGGCCACCACCACCGACGGTGTCATAGTTGGTTGACCAATCCACAAGGAAACTGCCGTTGTCTCCAGGGTCGTACGCGGGAACGCGGCCGGGCAGCACCAGGGTATGATCGTCATAAAATCGGGTGTGCGCCATTCCTAGCGGCTGGAAAATGTTTTCGGAGGCAAAGTCTGCAAGGGACTTTTTAGTGGCTCGCTGCACGACCTCACCAAGCAGAAAATAGTTCGTGTTGCTGTAAACGTATTCATCCCCGGGGATGTTGTTGAGTCCTTTCTGGCGCACAATGAGGTCGAGCATTTCGTCTTTGGAATGAAGGTCTGACTCGTGCCGCCCGGAAATATAGAGCAAGGTCAGAAAGTCTCGAAACCCGCTGGTATGGTGCAGCATTTGCCGCAAGGTGATCCGGTGTCCGTAATCGGGGAGCTCAGGGATGTATTTGCGAACGTCATCGTCAAGTGAGAGAAATCTCTGCTCCGCTGCCAGCACGACGCTGGCAGCGGTGAATTGCTTTGCTACCGATCCCATGTAAAAAACCGCTTGAGACGAAAGCGGAACACCGAGTTCGAGGCTGGCCATGCCGTAAGTCTTCCGGTAAATGAAGTTCCCGTCGCGTATCACTCCAAGGGCGCACCCAGGAGAATTTGTTTTGTTGTAAGCGGCGAAAAGTCGATCCACTTTTTGCTGATCAGATTCAGCTAAAAGCGCGGGGCATAGGGCAGCGCATACGACGGCAAGCGCGAAAGCAACGACGGTGGCAAATCGCACCAGGTGCTCCTTCCAGCATTGATTCTCTATTGACAGTCAAAAACGGTACCAATTGTAAACGCGTCTCGAACATAGTCGAGGCGACACTTAATCTCCCCCCTCCCAAAGTGGCGGCCATCCGTACCGGCACAGCCCGCAATTCCACTACGATCCATGCAGCGACGGGTAACTCCGGGTGGATCGCGTCATCGAAGCTGGCTCACGCGACAACCCCTTGCCTCGCATACACACCATGCCAGGCAGTAAACTGTTGGTTCAATGAATTACATCTATGGGATCAATGCGGTCGCCGAGGCGTTGAAGGCGCGCGGGCGATCATTCGAGTGGGTCGGCGTGTTGAAAGAGCGCCATGACTTGCGTTTGCAACGCGTGGTGGAAGAATGCCGCCGGAACGGTGTGGCGGTGCGTTTTCTGCCTCGTCCGGAACTCGACCGCATGGCGGGAAACAACGCCCATCAGGGCGTGGTGGCGATCACCTCGGGCAAGCAGTACAACCATCTGGATGATGTGGTTGCCGCCAAGCGCGGGCAGTATTCGCTTGGTGGTTGTGCTGGATGGCATTGAAGACCCCCATAACCTGGGCGCGATTCTTCGCACCGCCGATGCCTCCGGCGCCGATGGCGTATGTGATTCCAGAACGGCGCGCCGCGGGCGTGACTGCGACCGTGATCAAGGCTTCCGCCGGCGCCAGCGAGCACCTGCCGATTGCAAAGGTCACGAACATCGCTCGCACCCTGGAAGAATTGAAGGCAAAGAATCTGTGGATCGTGGGGCTCGATGAACGCGGCACGCAGAATTACGACGCGCTCGACTACAACATGGATTGCGCCATCGTGTTGGGCTCCGAAGGCAAGGGTGTCCACGATCTGGTGGCAAAAAAATGTGACTTCCTGGTTTCCATCCCAATGCTGGGGAAGGTGCCATCGTTGAATGTGTCGGTGGCCGCGGGAGTGATGCTGTACGAAATCGTGCGGCAACGCAGAATAAAGGCTGCGAATGCAAAATGAGGTTCCTCCGCGTCCTCTGTGTCCTCTGTGGTTTGCTGGTTCGGGCCGGCGCAATCGATCGTGAAGCCTTCACTTTACTCAATTACAACCTCGATGTGCGTATCGAACCTGAGCAGCAGCGGTTGGCAGTACGCGGCAAGATCATCTTGCGCAACGATTCAGCATCTCCCCAGAAGAATCTGTCGCTGCAAATTTCTTCCACGCTCGATTGGAGATCGATCCGAATCGAGGACAAAGCCAGTGCAGTTTGTCTCGCAGCCCTATACGTCTGACATCGATCACACCGGAGCGCTCTCCGAGGCGATCGTGACCCTGCCCAAAGATGTCGCCCCAAAGAGCACAGTGGAGCTGGAGATTGGATACGAAGGCATCATCCCGCTCGATGGAACCAGACTGACCAGAATCGGCGTTCCAGAACAGCAGGCTCGGCACAGTGACTGGGACCAGATCGGCAAATCGGCGCACCGCGGTGCGCGGCGTCGGTTACGTGGCCTGGTACCCGGTTGCGACTGAGTCGGCGAACCTGTCGGAAGGGAACAGCGTGTTTGAAACGGTGGCGAGGTGGAAGGCGCGTGAATTGCAAGCTCAGTTGAAGGTCAAACTCAGTCATTCCGGAGAAGGCACGCCTGCAGCCCTGCTCTGCAATGGCGATGGCGGAGGCTTGCGATCCGATGAGCAGACCGGCGAAGCATACATGAGCGTGAACGAATGCGCCTTCCATGCTCTTGGCGAAACCGTACCGCTCTTCGTGATCGGTAACTATGACAGCCTGGATCAGCCCGCCGTAAAAATTTCCTATCTGCCGGATCATCGGCCGGTTGCCGAGACCTATGCGACGGCGGCACAACTGGTGGTTCCATTTGTCACCGAATGGTTTGGTACGCTGAAAGGGCCGTCGGAAGTCAAAGCGGAAGTGGTTGAGCTCAGCGATCCCGAGGCGGCGCCCTACGAAAGTGGGAGCATGCTGCTGACGCCTCTCAACGGCGATTCCAAGCTGGCGCAACTGACGGCGGTCCATCAACTCACGCATGCCGCTTTCTTCTCGCGGCGCCCCTGGATCTACGAAGGGTTGGCGCATTTCGCCCAGGCTGTCTATCGCGAGCGAGAGAGTGGCCGCCAGCCGGCACTCGACTTCATCGGCTTGCATCGCACCGCGTTGGCGGAAGCGGAAAGAGCGTTGGCTGGAGAGCAGACCAAGAATGCCGGGGCCGGCGAATCGCTGATCGCTACCAGCATCGAAGACCTCTATCGCAGCAAGGCTCTCTATGTCTGGTGGATGCTGCGCGACATGGTCGGCGACGATGGGCTGAAGAAAGCCTTGGCCGCCTATCGGCCGGATGAAGACACCGCGCCGTCGTACATGCAGCATCTGATCGAATCGCAAACTAGACGCGATCTGGGATGGTTCTTCGATGACTGGGTCTATCGTGACCGCGGTCTGCCCGATTTTCGCGTTGCAGCAGTCTATCCCTGGGAAACTTCAGGAAAGGCTCACGTGGTTACCGTCACGGTAGAAAACCGGGGTGATGCCGGAGCCGAAGTGCCATTGATACTCAATATGGAAGAGGGGCAGATAAACGAGCGCCTTCTGGTAGCGGGAAAATCAAAAGCTACTATCCGTATTGAGGCCGCAACTGCGCCCCAGGAAATAGTAGTCAACGACGGTAGTGTGCCGGAGAGCGATATGAGCAACAACGTATATAAGATTGAAACTCCGGTGAAGAAGAATTGAGGACCTCAGGTCTTAGATTGCAGATTTTAGATTGCAGATTTAAGAACAGGCGCCGCAGTTGTTCAATCTGAAATCTGAAATCAACAATCTGAAATGTTTACGGAGGCATGACTCTTGGCTTATATCCAGTTTCTTGGAGCGGCTGGCACGGTTACCGGCTCAAAGCATTTGGTGAACACCAGTTCTGACCCGGACGGGAAAGCAGGATTTCAGCTGCTCATTGATTGCGGCATGTTCCAGGGCGCGAAGGAGTGGCGGTTGCGCAATTGGCAGCCGACGCCGGTGCCGGCGGCCGGCATTGATGCCGTGGTTCTCACCCACGCCCACCTCGACCACTGTGGCTGGATTCCGCGGCTGGTCCGGGAAGGCTTCCGCGGTCCGATTTATGCCACACCTTCCACGATTGATTTGTGCGGCATCATCCTGCCTGACTCCGGTCATCTGCAGGAAGAAGACGCACGGTTTTACAACCGGCACAAGAAATCAAAGCACGATCCGGCTTTGCCGCTCTACACCCTCGCGGAGGCGGAAGAGTCCTTGCAGCGATTCCGCCCCGTGCAATTTGAGCAGACTACGCAGCTCTCACCCGAAGCTTCATTTCGATTTGTCCCCGCTGCCCACATCCTGGGTTCGGCGATGGTGGAGCTCACGCTCAACTTGGACGGTCAGGTCAAGAAACTGTTGTTCAGCGGAGACATTGGCCGGGTGCGCGACCAGCACATCGCGCCCGGGAAAGTTGTACGCTCGGGACCCACCGAAGGCGAAACCGCAGACATTCTGGTGATGGAATCTACCTATGGCAACCGGCAGCACCCGACGGACGATCCCAGGCCGAAATTGGCGGCGATCATCCGCCAGACAGTGGAGCGCGGTGGCACCGTGGTTGTGCCTGCCTTCGCGGTCGAACGCACTCAGAAATTTCTTTTCATGGTCAAGGACCTGATGGAGTCTGGGCAGATTCCTCGCATTCCGGTGTATTGCGACAGCCCGATGGCAATCAAAGCGGTCGAAGTGTTTCTGAAGCACTCGGAGGAGTGCACCGATGAGACCTGCCGGCTGATTAAGCAATATGGTTCGCCCCTGCAGTGGCCGGGCTTCACCTTCGCGCTGACTTCGGACGATTCGAAAAAAATCAATGCCACAAATTATCCCGCGATCATCGTTTCCTCGAGCGGCATGGTGACCGGCGGGCGCATCCTGCACCACTTGACTCAGCGGCTGCCTGACCCGAAGAACACGGTGATTTTCATTGGATTCCAGGCCCCCGGGACGCGCGGATTCATCATCAAGAGCGGCGCCCCCGAGGTGCGCATTTTCAGCGACACCGTTCCCATCCGGGCGGAGATCGCGACGCTCGAGCAATTCAGCGATCACGCCGATACGCCAGAGCTGCTGGAGTGGCTGCGGACCTTTACTCAAAAACCCGCGACCACGTACCTGGTCCACGGCGAGCCTTCGGCATCGTCGTTGCTGCGTGATGCTATGCAGAAGGAGCTGGGATGGAACGTGCAAGTGGCGGAATGGATGCAGAAGGTGGAAGTGAAATAATTTGCGAATTGTCGAGATTTACGGATTGCCGGATTTGCAATTCGACAATGCGTAAATTCGGCAATCCGTAAATGGTGGAGCTTTTATGACGGAAAGCGAACTGAAGAAACATCTCGAGGTTGCGGAAAAGAGTCCGAAACAGGTTGCGGCCGCGGTGTCGGGCCTGCCGGAGAAGGTGTTGGACTACAAACCGGCCGCGGACAAGTGGTCCATCCACGAAATACTTGGGCATCTCGCCGACGTCGAGATCGTGTACGCATATCGCCTGCGCCAGATGCTCGCGGACAAGAAGCCAGTGATCGCGCCGATGGACCAGGACGACTGGGCGCGAAACCTCGGTCATACGGAGACGCCGCCCGCTGAACTGGTTGCGCTCTACGGCCTGAACCGGCATGCCAACCTGCGCCTGTTACAGCGCCTCACGCCGGCGGACCTCACGAAGTCGGCCTATCATCCGGAAACAAAAAAAGATTTTACGGTGGCGGAGTTGATCGAAAGAATGGGAAGCCATGGGGCGAGCCACCTGGGGCAGATTGAACGGTTGAAGAAGGAGGCGACAGCATTGGCTTCAGATGTCGGACATCGAACGTCGAAACACTGACGCCTGAGGTCCGAGGTCCGACGCCTGAGGTCTGGCGTTTCACGTGTGAGTGCTGGTAAACCGTACCAGGGCATCCAACTTCGCAGCGGCTGCGCCGGAATCAATCGACTGTGCGGCCAGCGGCAAGGCACCTGCCAGGTGTTCCGCTCTGCCGCCCGCCACCAGAGCGGCGGCGGCGTTCAAGAGCACTACATCCCGGCGAGGCGACTTCTTTCCCGCCAGAACTTCGCGAATGATGGAGGCGTTGGCCTGGGCGTCCCCACCTGAAATATCTTCGAGCCGGGCGCGCTTGATTCCGAACTCTTCCGGCGTGACCTCGTAAGTGCGGACGGTTCCCTCGCGAACCTCCGCGATGCGGGTCGGCCCGGTGATCGTGATTTCGTCCAGGCCATCCAGTCCGTGGACCACCAGGGCGCGGTGAACCCCCAACATGCTGAGCGACTCCGCCACTTTTTCCACCAGTTCCAGGGCGTAGACACCAACCACTTGCGCCGATGCGTGCGCCGGATTGGTCAGCGGCCCGAGCAAATTGAAGATGGTGCGCAACCGCAGTTCGCGGCGGGCAGGCTGGACATATTTCATCGCCGAGTGCATGGCGGGCGCGAACAGGAATACGATGCCAATTTCCTGGAGACACGCGGCCAGGGCCGCGGCGGGCAGATTGATTTTTACGCCGAGCGCCTCCATGACGTCAGCCGAGCCGCATTTGGAGCTCAGGCTCCGGTTCCCATGCTTGGCCGTGCGTACACCGGCTCCAGCGACAACGAACGCGGTGGCGGTCGAAATGTTGAAAGTCCCGCGGGCGTCACCTCCGGTACCGCAGGTGTCGACCAGCGCGTCCCGGCCCGTGCCGCTGACTTCGAGCGTCGATATTTCCGCAAAGGGCAACGGCTCGGCCGCTGCACGAATGGCCTCGGCGAAACCGACAATCTCTTCCACCGTCTCGCCCTTCATGTGCAGAGCGACCAGCAAGGCGGCAATCTGAGCATCACTGGCGCTGCCGGAAAAGACTTCCGTCATCACCGTGCGCGCTTCCTCGCGGGTGAGTGATTCGCGTTCGTTGGCAATGCGCTGCAGGGCTTCGGTGATCATCAAAAGGTGACCAGTGGACTACATGATAAGAGTAGCATCGTTTCCGCATGCATCCAGCCAGCCGGTAAGATGCCGGCGCCATCCGCTCAGCAGGAGAAATCTGCACCAACAGCAATGCGAAGGTGATGCGTTTGCCCAATCGGGAGCCCTTCTATAAAATTAACCGTTACGAACCGCTGCCCTAAACTGCAAGCCAGGTAGTGCCGATCGGTCTAGTCAGGAATCATTATGAAAATTCATGAGTACCAGGCCAAGAATATCCTGAAGAAGTATGGGGTCGCGGTGCCTCGTGGAGAAATGGTCGAGACCCGGGAAGCGGCGGAAGCCGCCGCGAAAAGGCTTTTCGAAGCCGGGGCGACGGGCGTGGTGGTCAAAGCCCAGATCCATGCCGGCGGGCGCGGCAAAGGCGGTGGGCGTAAAAATCGCCAAGTCAGTCTCAGGAAGCCACCGAACTCGCGGGCAAGATTCTCGGCATGACGCTGGTTACCCATCAGACCGGGCCGGAGGGCCGGGTGGTCCGCCGGCTGCTGATTGAAGAGACTCTGCCCATCGAAAAAGAACTTTACCTGGGAATCGTGATCGATCGTGCCCGGGCGAGACCTGTGTTCATGGCGTCGGCTGCGGGCGGAATGGAAATCGAACAGGTGGCGGCAGAGAATCCCGCGGCCATCCTCAAGGAATATATTGATCCGGGGATGGGGCTGGAGGCATTTCAGGCGCGCAAACTGGCTTTCGCGCTCGGATTGAAGGCGCAGCAGATCAATCAGGCGGTTCAGTTCATGACTGGTCTGTATAAGGCCTTCGAGGAAACCGATTCTTCGCTGATGGAAATCAATCCGTTTATCACTTGCACCGATGGCCGCCTGTTCGCGCTCGACGCCAAGATGAATTTCGACGACAACACCATGTTCCGCCACGCGGAGCTGCGCGAGCTGCGGGACGTCACCGAGGAAGATCCGCTGGAAGTCGAGGCTTCGAAGTACAGCCTGAACTACATCAAGCTGGACGGAAACGTAGGCTGCATGGTGAATGGCGCGGGCCTGGCCATGGCGACCATGGACATCATCAAGTACGCGGGCGGCATGCCGGCGAACTTCCTTGATGTGGGCGGCGGGCGCAAATTCCGAACAGGTCACGCACGCGTTTGAAATCCTGCTCAGCGACAAGAATGTGAAGGCGGTGCTGATCAATATCTTTGGCGGCATCCTGCGGGTGGATACGCTGGCGACGGGCGTGGTCGAGGCGGCACGGAAAACTCAAATCCAGCTTCCGATCGTGCTGCGTCTGGAAGGCACGAACGTCGAGGCGGGGCGCGAGATTCTGAAGCAGTCGGGATTGAATTTTATCGTGGCCGAAACCATGAAGGATGCGGCCGAAAAAGTAGTGGCAGCAGCAAGGGCGTAGCGCCGCCGTCCCGGCGGCTGTCCGGCGGGCGTCTCGTCCGCCGGGGAGGGCAAGATGCCCTCCCGACAGCGGCAGGATGCCGGCGCTACAAAAGGAACCCATGAGCATTCTGGTAAACAAGTCGACGCGGGTGATCGTGCAGGGGCTGACCGGCCGGGAAGGCACATTCCATGCCAAGGCCTGCGCCGAGTATGGAACCCAAATCGTGGGCGGCGTGACCCCGGGCAAGGGCGGCACGACCCACGAAGGCTGGCCGATCTTCAATACGGTGCAGGAAGCGGTGGACAAGACCGGGGCGGATACTTCGGTGATTTTTGTGCCGCCGCCGTACGCCGCCGATGCCATCATGGAGGCGGCCGACGCCGAGATCGAGCTGATTGTCTGCATTACGGAAGGCATTCCGACGCTGGACATGGTGCGCGCCTGGGAGTTCCTGCAAAACCGGCGCTCGCGGCTGATCGGGCCCAATTGTCCGGGAATCATTTCACCGGGACACTGCAAGATTGGCATCATGCCGGCGCGAATCCATAAGGAAGGCTCGGTGGGAATCGTCTCGCGGTCGGGCACGCTCACCTACGAAGCTGTGTATCAGCTCACCACCCGGGGGATCGGGCAATCCACAGCCATCGGGATTGGCGGCGATCCCATCATCGGCACGAACTTCCTGGACGCTCTCGAGCTTTTCAATCGCGATCCTCAGACCGAAGCCGTGATTATGATCGGAGAGATTGGCGGCAACGCCGAGGAAACCGCCGCGGAATACGTCAAGCTACACATGAAGAAGCCCGTAGTCGGATTCATCGCGGGACAGACGGCTCCTCCCGGACGCCGCATGGGCCATGCCGGCGCAATTATTTCCGGGCGGCAAGGGAACCGCGGCGGAGAAGATCAAGGCCATGGAAGCGGCTGGGATTCGCGTTGCGAAATCGCCCGCAGACATTGGCGAGACCGTGGCGGCAGTGATGGGCGTGAAAGTCTAAGCCAAGTTGTCAGACATGAGTTCCTAGTTCTCAGTTACTAATGATTGGGGATAACGACTAAATACCAATGAAAACACTCCAACGCACTCTGACTATCGTGAAGCCTGACGCGGTTCGCCGGCATGCCATCGGCGACATCATCGAGCAATTCGAGAAGAATGGCTTCAGCATTCTGTGCATGAAGATGCTGGAAATCTCCAAGCACCAGGCGGAGCAGTTCTATGCCGTCCACGCCAGCCGGCCTTTCTTCAATTCACTGACCGACTTTATGTCCAGCGGCCCCATCGTGGCGCTGGCGCTGGAAAAAGAAAACGCCGTAGCCGATTTGCGCAAGCTCATGGGCGCCACCAACCCGGCCAATGCCGAGGAGGGCACCATTCGCAAGAAGTGGGCTACGAGTATTGAGAACAATGCCATTCACGGCTCCGACGCGGAGGACACCGCCCGCTTCGAATTGAGCTTCTTTTTTGCGGGATACGAACTCGCGCAGTAGCCAGGAGCCTGAAGCCAGGAGCGATTTCCCATGCCACTCGTTCAAGTCACCATGCTCACCGGCCGGACCACTGATCAAAAGCGCAAGCTGGCACAGCGCATCACCGACGCCATGGTCGAGGAAGCGGGAGCTCGCCGCGAGGCGATCGTAGTAACTTTCCAGGAAGTTTCGAAGGAGAGTTATGCTTCGGGCGGCGTGCTGATGGCTGACAAACCAAAATGACTAGAAACCGCGGGCGAGTCGCCCGCGTCCACAGGAGCCTATTAGCCTAGCGGCTCGTACAGATGTCCTTCCACGCGGTCGCCCATCTTGGGCAGTTCTTTCTTGGCGTATTGCAGAAAGTGGGGGGCGGCGCGGTGGGCTTCAAGCGCGGCATCGTCCTTGTATTGCTCGTAGACAAAAAAGCGGCGAGGTTCGGTCTTGTGCCGATGCACCACATACATCGCGCAGCCGGGTTCTTTGCGGGACTCTTCGGTCAGCTTGGAGAAAATTCCCGCCATTTCAGCTTCGCGGCCAACTTTCGCCATCCACGTCACAGCCAGGACAACCATCGTTCGCTCCGTTTTTCAGATTGTTGCTGAGGCCCCAGTTCTCTGTCCAGTCAATCCCTTCAGTGCTGTGATAAAGCTTTCTGCGAACATCGTCTGCTCGCGTCCCGGGCCGGTCGATACCATGCCGATGCGGGAGCCGGTTTCCTTCTCCAAAAAGGCCAGGTACTCTCGCGCCGCCGGCGGCAGCTTTTCCAGTCGCGTGATGCCCTGCGTGGGAGTGCGCCATCCCGGCATCTTGCGGTACACGCACTCGATTCCGTCGTAGCCGCTGCCGTGCGCTGGAATTTCTGCCGTCACCTTGCCGTTGATTTTGTAGCCGACGCAAACCGGAATCTCATCCAGTTCATCCAGCACGTCGAGCTTGGTCACAACCAGCCAGGAGATGCCGTTAATCATGCCAGCGTAACGCAGGAGTGGCAAATCGAGCCAGCCGCAGCGCCGGGGACGCCCGGTCACCGCGCCATATTCGTTGCCCCGCGCCCGCAGCAAGTCACCGCTGGCATCCAGAGCCTCCGAGGGGAACGGCCCCTCGCCCACCCGGGTGCAATACGCTTTGGTGACGCCGATCACAGTGTCAATCGCGGTGGGAGCGACTCCGGTTCCGATGACGGCTCCGCCTGAAGTGGCGCTCGAAGAAGTCACGAACGGATAGGTGCCGTGATCAATGTCGAGCATGGTGCCCTGTGCGCCTTCGAACAGAACGGACTCGCCATCCGCCAGGGCCTGATTCAGCAGCGCCGCCGTGTCGCACACGAACGGGGCGACCTTGGCTGAGGCCTCGGCATACTCCTGATACATCTTGTCCGGATCCAGCGGCTCGGAATTGAACAACGCATGCGCGATCATGTTCTTCTCGCGGCAGGCGTTTTCGATGTGGGTGCGGAGCAGCTTCAGATCGAGCAAATCGGCCACGCGCAGGCCGCGCCGTCCCATCTTGTCTTCATACGCTGGCCCGATGCCGCGGGAGGTGGTCCCGATCTTTACCCGCCCCGGAGCATTTTCCGAAGCCAGTTCGATCATGCGATGGTAAGGCAGGATGACATGGGCCCGGTTGCTGACGAACAGGCTGCCATCCACCTTCACGCCGGTTTCGCGCAGAGCCGCAACTTCCTTGAGGAAGGCGATAGGATCGAGCACCACGCCGTTGCCGATTACGCTGCGGCAGCCCGAGCGCAGAACGCCGCAAGGCACCAGTTGAAGAATGAATTTTTTCCCGTTGATGATGACGGTGTGCCCGGCATTGTGTCCGCCGGCATAGCGGGCCACGACCAGGAAGTTCTCGGAGAGAACGTCGACGATCTTGCCCTTACCTTCGTCGCCCCACTGCGCACCGACGATGACCGCAGTCTTACCCTTCTTCAAAGCTAACTCCGGGGTACAAGATGGCGGCCGCCCCGGCCGCGTTGCAGGGTCGCACACACGAAACGCCCACGGTGGACTGCTCTATGTTGAAATTGCAAGGATTTACGGGCCTGATGTGTACCGACAATGATAACCCGGCGGGCGGCGGATGAGCAACGTAGTCGTCGGGTGGTCAGCGCCATCAGTCGTCAGAATGGCTCGGGCTGACGACTGAAGACCGACGACTGTAGACTGCTTTTATGCCTGAACTTCCTGAAGTTGAAACGATCGCCCGCGGCTTGGCCAGCCGGGTCACTGGAGACATCATCGAGTCGGTCTGGCTGGGATCGAAACCCGAGCCGCTGAAGTCTTCAGCCGCTGAAATCGTCGCTACGCTGGAATCACGACGCATCGCAGGCGTACGGCGGGTGGGGAAGCACATCGTATTCGATCTGGAATCTGCTCGTGTGGGGCGGGCGCCCTCGCCCGCCAAGGGGCGGAACCGAGCTCGCAGCTCGCCGTCACAAAAGAAAGCGGCGGGCGGGGGCGCCCGCCCCACACCAACACATCAACCAACGGCGCAGTGGATCGTCCACCTGGGGATGACCGGCCGCATGGTGGTTTGTCCGCCGGACAGCGAAACCGCCAAACACACGCATCTGGTGGCGAAGCTGGCTTCGGGCAGGGAGTTGCGCTTTGTCGATCCGCGGCGCTTCGGGCGCTTGAGCGTGGCTCACGGTTTCGAAGCTGGAGGTTCTGAGCCTCTGGAGGTCGAACCCGATCATTTTGTAAGCCTCTTCCATGGCCGCAAGACGCCCATCAAGAGCGCGCTGTTGAACCAGAAATTGCTGCGTGGCGTGGGCAATATCTATGCCGACGAGTCCTTGTTTCGCGCGGGAGTTCGTCCGCGGCGCCGTGCGTCATCCCTTACGCGGGAAGATTTGCGACGCCTCTATCCCGCGGTTCAGGCTGTTCTGCGGGAAGCGATTGCGCTCGGCGGATCGTCTGTTTCCGATTACGTTGATTCCGATGGCGAAGAGGGATTCTTTCAGCTACAGCACCGGGTCTACGGCCGCGAAGGCGAACCGTGCCTGGTGTGCAAGACTCCGATCAAACGTGTTGTGATCGCGGGCCGCAGCAGCCACTATTGCCCCAAGTGCCAGAAGTAGCGCCGCGCGCGATACGGAGGCAGTCCGCAATCTGAATGAATTTGGTACGCTACTGTTCTATGCCCAATTTTTCGATCGGCGTTGATCTCGGCGGCACCAACCTGCGCATCGCGGCCGTCAACCAGCAGGGAGACTTGATGGAAAAAGTCACGCTGGGCACGCGGGTGGCGTTGGGTAAAGATCACGTGATTCACGAGATGTGTAATGCGATTCGTGATCTCGCCGTCAAGTACCGCGACTCGTCGGCGCTGCAGGGAATCGGCATCGGCGTGCCCGGCATTATCGACATGAAGACGGGAATGCTGCGGGAGTCTCCGAACCTGCCGGGCTGGGCCGAGACTCCGGTAAAAGACGATATTGAGCGTCTTCTGGGTACGCGAGTGATTCTGGAGAATGACGCCAATGTCGCCGCGCTCGGCGAGAAGTGGCTGGGCGCGGCACGGGACGTGGACGACATGGCCATGCTGACGCTGGGTACGGGCGTTGGCGGCGGCGTCGTGCTCCGAGGCCGCATCTGGCACGGCATGACCGGGATGGCCGGCGAATTTGGTCACATGACGGTGGAGCCTGAAGGTCATCCGTGCGGCTGCGGCAACCGTGGATGTGTGGAGCAATACGCTTCGGCTACTGCCGTGGTTCGAATGGCAAAGGAGGCGATCGCCGCGGGTCGCGCTTCCGGCCTCGCCAAAGCCGCAAGTTCAGATCCGGAATTCAACGCCAAAGCAATTTACAACCTGGCCATCCAGGGAGATGAAGAGGCCAGAAAAATTTTCGGCCGCGTAGGACGCGCGCTCGGGATATGCATCGCCAACCTGGTCAATGCCTTCAATCTCAACATGTACGTGGTGGGAGGCGGAGTGTCGAGCGCGTGGGAGGCGTTCTCCCCGTTCATCTTTGAGGAACTGCGGCAACGCTCCCTGGTCTATGCCGCAACGGCTCCCGATCCCCCTCTTCCGGGTGGAACGGGCGCATCCGGCCACGTAGATCCTGAAGGCTCGACTAAGACGATCATCACACGGGCCCTGCTAGGCAGTGACGCCGGACTTTACGGCGCCGCACAACTGCCTATGACCGGCAATTCGATGTGACGGTGAATCAGGAACTCTTCAACTTCTTCAGCGCCCGCAACAATACATCATTCTGCTGAGGCGTGCCGATGGTGATCCGAACGGATTCGGGTGCGCCCCATGAATTCAGCGGACGAACTAAGATTCCCTCGAGCCGCATGCGTTCGGCAAACATTCCAGCATCGTGCCCAATGCCGCAATACAGAAAATTACCCCAGGTCGGATTGACCGCATATCCGATCTCCGAAATCTCGTGGAACAGCCGCTGCGCCTGCTCCGTGTTGTTTTCGACGGTCCTGCGAACATGGGCTGAATCTTCCATGGCCGCGATGGCTCCCGCCTGGGCCAGGCTGGACACGCAATACATGGAACGTTGACGCGAGATGCGCGCGATTAATCGGGGAGACGCAATCCCGTACCCGACCCGCACGCCGGCCAGTCCGTGCACTTTGGAAAATGTCCGCAACACCACAACGTTGCGTCCTTCGCGCACGTAGTCCAGAGAACGTGAATAAGTCACTCCGCGCCTGGCCGCAAAATCCTGGGCAAAGTCGTAGTAGGCCTCGTCCAGCACCACAATCTGATCCGGGACACGACGTAGCAGATGATCAACTTCGTCCGCCGTAACCAGAGTGCCGGTGGGATTGTTGGGGTTCGCGATAAAAATGATTCCGGTGTTGTGGTTTATGGAGGCGGCGACTGCATCCAGGTCGAATCCGTCCTGACGCATAGGTACTTCGATCAACTGCGCGCCGGCCGCTTCGGTCGCCAGGCGATAGACCATAAACGATCGCTGGCTGGTCACCGCGTTCAATCCAGGTCCGAGAAATGTACGCGCCAGCATGTCCAGAAACTCAGTCAGGCCGCCCGCTACAAGAACCTGTTCCACCGCTACACCATGATGTTCAGCCAGCTTGCGGCGCAATGTGGATGCATCGTCGTCAGGGTACTCGCTGCATCCCGACAGCACGGATTGCATGGCTTCGGTCGCAAGCGGGGAAGGCCCAAACGGATTTTCGTTGGAATCGAGCTTGATGAGCGTGGTCAAGTCCGTTCGATGTGGACGGGCGTCCCCCCGGGCAAGGCAACAGAGCTTTAGGATCGTCCGCCGGGACTGTGCTTGGTGGCAGATTTCAAGCGGGTAACTTCTTGTGCAGTCAAATGGCGAAATTTTCCGGGAAGAACATCAAGCTGCAGCGGCCCGTATCGCACGCGCTTGATCTTCTCCACATGATGCCCGACGGTTTCGAACATCTGCCTGATCTGCCGGTTCTTGCCTTCAATCAGCGTCACTTCATACCAGGGATTGTCGGCCTCGCGAATTGGCTTGATCTTGGCCGGCGCCGTCTTCTGCCTGCGGCCGCCTTTGCCTTGAATGTAAACGCCCGAACGCAATTTCGTCAGCCCTTCCGCCGATGGCGTGCCTGCAACCTTGACGAGGTAGGTCTTGGGGACGTGAGAGGAAGCCTTCATGAGCGCGGCTGCGAGTTCTCCATCATTGCTGAGCAGGAGCAGGCCTTCGCTGGCGTAATCCAGACGTCCGACCGGGTACACGCGCACACCCACCCCGCGTAGCAGGTCCATCACCGTCGGTCGCTTTTCGGGATCGGTCACGGCGGTGATGTAGCCCTTCGGCTTGTTCATCAGGAGGTAGACGTTTTTTTGCGCGCCATGCAGGAGCTTGCCGTTCACCCGGATGTGGTCATGCTCGGGGTCGGCTTTGGTGCCGAGCTCGGTTACAACTTTGCCGTTCAGTGAAACCAGGCCGCCGGCAATCAACTGCTCAGCCTTGCGGCGCGATGCGATTCCAGCCGCGGCGATAATTTTTTGTAGACGTTGGGCAGACATTGGAAGTTCTTCAAACGCTTTAGGCAAAAGCCGCCCGATGGAAATATCGGCTGGCCCAGTCTAAGCGGCGGGATCGTTTTCGCCGGCAACGGGCGACTCAACCGAAGCTGTTTCCTCATCGGCCACGGAAACCGCCGGTTCGGACTCAGTTGGCGCAGCGCTGACCCCGGTAGGAGCCGCTTCCGCGCCATTCTCCGACAAAGGCAGCAATTCGTTCTGGAATGATTCTGCCACTAGCTTTTCGAACTCTTCCATGCTGGGCAGTTCTCCCACGTCTTTCAGCCCAAAGCGGAGCAGAAACTCCTTGGTGGACTTGTAAAGAATGGGACGACCGATGACCGCCTTCCGGCCGGCAGTGGTGATCAGCTTCCGATCGAGCAGGGTAGAGATTACTCCGCTGGAATCCACGCCGCGGATTTCGCTGATCTCGGGAACCGTGACCGGCTGCTTGTACGCAATGACCGCCAGCGTTTCGAGCGCGGGAAGAGAGAGGCGAATCGGTGGCTTCAGGCTCTTGGCAAAATCGCGGACCACGTCATGATGCTCGGGCTTGGTGGACATCCGATATCCGCTTGCGATCTGGCGGATTTCGATGCCATGGTCGCCGGCTGCATAGTCGGAGATCAGTTCTTCAAGCGCGGCGCGGACACGCGATTTGACTTCCGCGTCATCAGCGGCGCCTTCCGCGACCACAGATTCCTTCACCAACTGGATGATGTGGTCCAAAGTGATCGGCGTTTCCGCCGCATAAATGATGGCTTCAAGTTTGGCTTTAAGACTCATAGTTAAGTGCCTGTAAACTTATGACGACGACAAAGACCGACGAGACTGACGACACGCCTATCTCCAATCATCACGCACCGCCGCCTGTTCCGCAATGATTGCTTCAAACCCGATGTGCTTGCGCAGCAGAATCTCGCCGAAAATGCGGTCCTGCCGGAGTTGTATCGCCTGCAGCCGCACCATTTCCAGCAGCGCGAGAAACATGCACACCAGCGCCTGGCGCGAATTCACGTTGCGCAGAATTTGTTTCAGGCGCAACGGCTTGTCTTCAAGAGCCAGACGCCGCTGCAGATAGTCAATCATCTGTCCCACGGTGACCGTCTCCTCGTCCACCTGGAGCATGGGGCGGGAGCGGGCGCGCTCCAGAATCTGCTGGAACGTTTTCACCAGGTCAATGACATCGGCCGCGATCTCAGGCTCGGTGCCCTCCGCCTCCATGAATTCCCGGATGGCGGGGTTTGACCGGACTGCGTCTTCAATCTGCTGCTTCTGCATCAGCATCTGCGCCGCGGACTTGAACTTCTCGTGCTCGATCAGGCGGTTGACCAGCTCCGCCCGAGGATCGTCCTGCGCATCGGAGGCCGCTGCCGGGTCGCGCGGCAGCAGCATCTTCGACTTGATGTGAATCAGCACGGCGGCCATGTAGATAAATTCGGCCGCCACGTTCACATCCAGTTCCCGCAGCTTCTCCACGTAAGCCAGGTATTGCGCCGTGATGCGCGCGATAGGGATATCGTAGATGTCGATGTCCTGCTTGCGGATCAGGTCAAGCAGCAGATCAAGCGGCCCTTCGTAGACATCGCCGACGGTGACCGAGAAGGGAAAGTCGCTTTCCGGCTTCGGCTTCTGCGCGGCCGGCATCTGCACGACGGGGGCCAGAACGGGGCTGCCCTCCGGTTGGAGCCGTATCGGCGGGCGCGATTTTTAAATTTTCAGCCATTCTTCACTTCGTAGTCGAGCGACATGCCCATGGCCTCGCGGACTTCGTCCATGGTGGCCCCGGCCACCTTGCTGGCGCGGGTTGAGCCTGCCTCCAGAATATCCCAGGCGAGGCGTGGATTGTCCTCATATTTCTTTCGCCGCTCCTGCATGGGATTGAGGATGCTGACCAGGGCGTCCGCAGCCCAGCCCTTGCACTCGATGCAGCCGATACCGGCGGAGCGGCAGCCTTCGTCAACCTTGGAGATGGTTTGCCGGTCGCTGAAGATCTTGTGCAAGTCCCCCACGGGGCAAACATCGGGGTTGCCGGGATCGCTGCGGCGCACGCGCGCCGGGTCGGTCACCATGGTCTTGAGCTTTTGCCGCACCACTGGCTCAGGGTCCGTCAGCAGAATCGTATTGCCGTACGACTTCGACATTTTTCGGCCGTCGGTGCCCGGCAGCTTGGCTGCCGGGGTCAGCAGCGGCTGCGGCTCGGGGAAAACGTATAGCCCTTTGCGGGTATAGAACATGTTGAAGCGGCGCGCGATCTCGCGCGTCAACTCAACGTGCGGTACCTGGTCTTCGCCGACGGGAACAAAGTCACCCTTGTAAATGAGGATGTCGGCCGCCTGCAGCACCGGGTAGCCGAGGAATCCGTAAGTTCCCAGGTCTTTCTCCGCAATGTTGTCGCGTTGCTCTTTGTACGTGGGAACGCGCTCCAGCCAGCCCAGGGGCGTGATCATGGAAAACAGCAGGTGCAACTCCGCATGTTGCGGAACGTGCGACTGGATGAACATGGTGCAGCGCTCGGGGTCGAGACCGGCAGCCAGCCAATCGAGCAACACTTCCAGCGAGTTCTCCTTGATCTTCGAAGTATCAGCGTAGTCCGTGGTGAGCGCGTGCCAGTCGGCCACGAAGAAGAAGCAATCGTACTGGTCCTGCATACGCACCCAGTTATCCAGAGCGCCGACAAAGTTTCCCAGGTGCAGCTTGCCGGTGGAGCGCATACCGCTGAGCACGCGTTTGCGTTGGCTTGAGCGAGAGGTCATCAGATTTCCGAGAGGACGAATTTAAAAAGGTCGATGGCGGGTGAGATCAGCCCTCTTAGGAGGCCACCACCCCAAAACACCAGGATGAACAGGCCGACCATGCCCAGCGTGTCGTAAATGCGAAGCGCTGCGGCGGGCAGGAGATGACGCACCACGTGGCTGCCATCCAGCGGTGGCACCGGGATCAGATTGAAGACACCCAATATGACGTTGATTACCATCACTTCGTACAGCAACAGGCAAAGCGGCACCAGAAACGAGTCATTATCTGTGGAAAACCCCTGCGACAATATCTGCCGTCCCATCGGTGAGGCCAGTTTGACCACTGCCAGAATCAACACAGCGCCAGTGGCAACCACAAAGTTGCTGATCGGGCCCACCACCGCGGTCAGAATGTCGTCCAGCATGGGATTCTTGAAGTTCCGCGGATCCACCGGCGTGGGCTTGGCCCATCCGATGACGGGGGCGTGAAAGAACATGGCGACCGCCGGCAACAGCAAGGTTCCCACTGGATCAATGTGACGGATGGGATTAAGCGAAATTCGCCCCAGCATGCGGGCGGTGGGATCGCCGCGCAGGTTGGCCATCCAGGCGTGTGCCGATTCGTGAACGCTGATCGCAAACAGGAAAGCGATCAACTGGAACACGATGTCAATGTGTTGCAGGGTCATGCGAGATTGGGTTCGATACTAACATGCGGAGCCCTGATTCCGCGCGGGCGCGCAGGTTGAGGGCATATCCTGATTCAGCACTTTGGCGGTTGAGATTCTTGAATGGTTTAAGCAAGATCAAGACCCTTTACCGCAAAGGGTGCAAAGACGAACCGCAAAGTTCGCAAAGAAAGGCGTCGGCGAGTGCCAATTGCTATGGCTTATTCTTCTCCAGAGACTTGCGCAGTTCTTCCGGTGCGATCGATTTGATTTTGATCGGCTTGGCGGGAATGCCGCCCACGACCGTGTAAGGGTCGACATCTTTTGAGGCGACTCCCATCGAGCCCACCATCCCGTGCTCGCCAACTTTCACGCCGCTCAGCACGGTGGCATGATAGGTAATGCGCGCCTTGGGTCCGATTTCGGTCTTGTGATTGCTGACGATCATGCCGTCGTTGAGATCGTGCGCGTGCGAATAGATGTTGGCGTAATCAGAGACCGAAGATCCTTCATGGATGATGATCTCGCCGCGGTCATCGAGCAGCACGTACTTGTGAATCGTGCAATTGTCCTCGACGGTCAGGTTGTAGCCGAAAGAAAATTCCACGCCGTGAAAAATCTTGACGTTCTTGCCGCAATGCTTGAACACATGGCGAGCCAGCATCGCCCGCACCTTGTGGCCTAGCCAGTGATTCAGGCCGACGGGAGAGCGGTCGTACATCATCCAGAACCAGATCAGCGGCTTGCGTTCGCCATACTGGCGGGATCCGCGTCACCGTAAGTCTCAGGCTCGAGCGTGGCGTTGCGCGGGTCAAGCGAGTGCACCAGAGTTTGCATCGCCAGCGGCGTGGCCGGGTCGGGCGCAGCGTACGGACGTCCCAAATAAAGTTGGTGCAACTCCTCGCGAACCACGTTGCTGCGATGCTCGGGGTCGCGATTCGCGAACTCGTGATCGAGCCGGTCAATCCATTCCAGAAACGCCTTTTCCGCCGCAGGAACGGGTTTTAGGACTCGATATTCGTATCGGGGCATAGCCGCCTCACTGGTCTCATCTCAGAACCTAAAACATAGCATACCGGCTCAGTGAAGGAGGATCGAGTCCTTGGCGAACTTTGCGAGTCCTTGCGACCTTTGCGGTTAAAAGATTTTGACCGCAAAGGTCGCAAAGATGATCCGCAATTTGAACGACACGGAGGCTCGGCCTGTGTTCTATAATGCGCGCGCCCATGAAATCGAAGAAAACCGCAAAGCCGCATCCCAAGCCGGTGGACGCGCTGGTCTATCCGCGCTTCTCTGGCATACCCACGTTTATGCGGCTGCCGCACGTCCCGCAGGCATCGGACCTCGACCTCGCGCTGATTGGCATCCCCTTCGATGGAGGCACGACTTACCGTCCCGGCAGCGCGCTTCGGTCCGCGCAACATTCGCGTGCAGTCGGCCATGATCCGGCCCTGGAACCCGGTGCTGAAGGTCAATCCGTTCGAAAAATGGCGCATCGGTGATTTCGGCGATCTATCGATTAACCCGCTGTCGATTGAAGACACCTACCGCCGAATCACGGAGCAACTGGGCGACGTCCTTCGCGCCGGCGCGCGACCGGTCTGCGTGGGCGGCGATCACTCCATTCTTCTTCCCATTCTCCGCGCCATTCACAAACACTTTGGACCCGTTGCCTTCATCCAACTCGATGCCCACGGGGACACATGGAGCGGCTACTTCGGCAGTCCGCACTCGCACGGCACGCCGGTGAAGTATGCCATCGAGGAGGGACTGATCGAAGAGGGCTATGCGCTCCAGGTCGGATTGCGCGGGCAAGTCTACTCGAAGGATGATTTTGATTTCGCCCGTAAGCATGGAATCAGAATTGTGACTTCCGAGGAATTTCACAAAGGTGGAGTCGATCTGGTCAAGCGTCACCTGAAAAAGTTGCGGAACCGTCCGGTCTACCTCACGCTCGACATTGATGTCGTCGATCCCGCGTACGCTCCGGGTACAGGCACGCCTCAAGTGGGCGGCCTCACCAGCCCGCAAATTCTGGACCTGGTTCGTAGCTTTAAGGGTCTGAAGCTTGTGGGATGCGACCTGGTGGAAGTTTCGCCGCCGTACGACAACGGAGAGATCACATCGCTTCTAGCGTCGAATTTGCTGTTCGAGATGTTATGCCTGTTCTAAGCGCTCGCCGCTCCGGATGACATACCGATTTCATGACTACTCTCGCCCGTAAACTCCGCGTCGTCGACTACTTCAGCCTGGGTTGGGGCACCATGGTTGGCGTGGGCTGGCTGGTCGTGATGGACGACTGGCTGCTCCGCGGCGGCGTGCTGGGTGCGATCCTGGGCTTCGCCATCGGCGGCGCCCTCCTGCTTCCGGTCGGTTACGTTTACGCCCGGCTGGTCAAGGCCATGCCGGACGCGTCCGGCGAGGTTGCCTATACCGCCAAGGTTTTTCCGCGCTCAGTCAGTTTCGGCACCGGCTGGATGATGGTGCTCACTTATTTCATCGTTTGTCCCTGGGAGGCCGTCGCCGTCGGCAAGATTGCGGCTTACATTTTCCCCGTGCTGGATTCGGTGGAAGTCTATCGCGTTGCCGGACAGCCAGTGTACTTGCCGCACCTGCTCATCGGGCTGGGACTCACCGGGCTGATCACGTTGCTGAACTACCGGGGCGTCCGGCTCAGTGCCACTTTTCAGAACTGGACCACCTTCGGCACGCTCGCACTGTTTGTGGTGTTTGTCAGCGTGGGAGTCAGCAAGGGTTCGACGCACAACTTTCAGCCCTTGTTCACACATGGCGGATTTGTCTCGGTGTTGTTGGTGCTGCAGATCGTGCTCTATTTCATGACTGGATACGAGTCGGTTGGCAAGGCTGCGGAGGAGGCCAGTCCAGGCCTCAGCGATCAAGGTTTTCGCAACGCCATTTGGATGGCCATTGTGGTGGCCATTCTCTTCTACACCAGCGTCATCGCCGCGGTGGCCTATGTGGCGCCCTGGAAGACGTTGACGGGCGAGAAGTTTATGACTGCGGTTGCTTTTCAGCACGCCGTCGGCGCGCGATGGATTGTGAGCGTCATCCTGGCGGCGGCTTTGCTTTCGCTCTTCAAGTGTTTCAACGGGAATTTCGTCGCTGCCAGCCGCCTGTTGTTTGGTATTGGACGCCGCGGTCTCCTCCCAGGACGCATCTGCGAGATTCATCCTCGCAACCAGACGCCTTCGGTCGCAATATTGTTGGTCGGCGCTGCTACTGCGGCGTGTATGTTCCTCGGCGGCGCCATTCTCGTGCCGATTACCGAGGTTGGCTCGGTCTCGGCCGCGGTTGGAATCCTGGCTACCTGCGCGTCTTACTATCGAATCGTAAAGGATATTCGTGAGCGCTTCATTGCGGTGGTGGGCAGCGCCGTGGGTTTGTTCATGATTCTGATGAAAGTTCTTCCTGCAGTCCCTGGGCACTTCGACCGCTATGAGTGGTTGGCGCTGGGAATTTGGGTAGCGCTGGGTGCAATGCTGCTGCAGAGGGAAAATGCACACCCAGCAAGGCCGTAGGGCGGGCAAGCCGCCGGTTGTTCGATATGCCTCTCGTCCACCTCTAAGAGTTTGCAGTGAGTCTGCGGCCGAAAATTTGAGAGCGGAGAAATCATGGCAAGCAACATGCGTAACACACTAAGAAAGAGTTTCCTCATCAGCATTTGTCTACTGTCGGCCGCTCACGCGTTGTGGTCACAAACCGCGCGTCCATCTTTCGACATTGTCATCACCAACGGCCACATCATCGACGGCACCGGATCACCTTGGTATTCAGGAGATATTGGCGTTCGCGATGGCAAGATCGCTGCCATCGGAAATCTCAGCGATGCGCAGCGCACGCGCACTATGGATGTCCACGGCATGGTCGTCGCCCCCGGCTTCATGGACATGCTGGGACAGTCTGAACTTACAATTCTGGTCGATCCCCGCCTGCCTTCGAAAATCTATCAGGGCATCACCACCGAGATCACGGGCGAAGGGAGGTCCGTTGCGCCGTTGAATGACGCAATCATCCAGGCCGACAAGTCCAGTTACGATCATTACCGCCTCACGCCCGACTGGGGCAGCTTTCAGCAATACTTCGAGCGCCTGGAGAAGCAGGGAATCGGGATCAACTTAGCCAGCTATGTAGGAGCCACCCAGGTCCGGCGCATGGTACTGGGCGATGACAACAAGCAGCCCACGCCGCCCAACTGGACCAGATGCGAGAACTGGTCCGGCAGGCCATGCGTGAAGGCGCCGTGGGAGTTTCGACCTCGCTGGAGTATGCGCCCGCTCCCTACGCTACGACCGAAGAGTTGATTGCTCTGGCTGCCGAAGCGTCGAAATCCGGAGGCATCTATGCGACGCATATGCGCAATGAGGGCAGCGCCGTTTTACCCGCGATCGACGAAGCTCTGCGCATCGGACGCGAGGCCCGCATCCCGGTTGAAATCTGGCACCTGAAGGTCGCCGGGAAAGCCAATTGGGGGCATATGCCGGAAGTGGTGGCGAAAATCAATGCCGCCCGGGCGCAAGGCATGGACGTTACCGCGGATACCTACGCCTATCCCGCGTGGTTCAACAGCTTCTCGGCCTTTGTTCCGCCCTGGGCGCACGATGGCGGCGACAGCAAGTTGGTCGAACGCCTGAAGGACCCTGCGATGCGTGCCCGCATGCGCAAAGAAATGACGACTCCCTCGACCGACTGGGATAACGAGTGGCAGGAGATCCCGGGCCCTGAGTCTGTCCTGATCTGTGTGGTCCGCAATCCCAAGCTGGTTCCACTGCAGGGCAAGACGCTGGCGGAAGTGGCCAAGCTGCGATCCAAAGATCCCATGGATACGCTCTTCGACTTGCTGATTGACGACGTCCTCGCTGAAGTTGCAGTCTTCGGCATGTCGGAACCGGATGTGACGCTGGCGTTGCAGCAGCCCTGGGTCGCGGTAAACAATGACTCTGCCGGAGCTTCGCCGGAAGGAATTCTTGGCCAGGAGCATCCTCACCCCCGCGCCTATGGCACGTTTCCTCGCATCCTGCGCAAGTATGTTCGAGAAGAAAAGAAACTCACTCTGGAAGATGCCATACGGAAATTTTCGGCGCTACCGGCGCAGCGCATGCGCTTCACCGATCGCGGCATTCTCAAAGCCGGGATGTGGGCCGATGTCGTGGTCTTCGATCCCGCCACGATTCGTGACCTGGCTACCTTCGAGAATCCCAACCAATTGTCGCAAGGGATGGAGTACGTGCTGGTGAACGGGGTTCCAGTGATCGACCAGGGCAAGGAGACTGGAGCGTTGCCGGGGAAGGTCCTCCGAGGAGCGGGTTATGTTGGAAAGGACTGAGTAAAGATGTAAAGGGATTCTTCCCGCAAGTTATTTCTGGGTAACGATTAATTTGTGCAGACCGATGGTCGCCGCATCTACCCGGGCGGGCAGGGCAAACCGCGAGTCCAGGCCGATATTCGGGTATTTCGGCTTGAGGTATTTCTCTACAAACAATTCTAGAACGAATTGCGGAATCTCGACACCATCGAGAGACACCGAATCCACGTGAACCAAACCCTCGCCCTTGGCGCCGTAGGCGTGGCTTGTGACCACCACGTCGTGTACGCCGCTGAACATCGATAGCAGTGGGTTGTAGGAGTTCTTGCCGGCTTTCAACTGATCGAAATCAACTCGTGAAGTTCCAATGACCATGCCCGGCTGTTCCTGGAAGACCACCGATCGCACTCCGTTGGGCAACTGGACGTTCCCGGAAGCAAAATAAGCGTTGATCTCCTGCTCCGAGAGTTCCGTTGGGGATGGATCCGGATGGGCTTGCGCTCCGTTGCTGCGCAGGTGCTCGAGTTTGCGTTCGCAGTTCGCCACCAGCGCAGGATTCGCAGCCGACTGGGCTTGCGCCAGGCAGAACGGACCACGCTAGAACCACGAGAAGAAGGGCGCAGCAGGCCTTCATGGTTTGAGGGCGGCCTGGGTCTCCGGAGTCGTACTGATCGCCACGAGCGGCTGATTCAGAGTGCCGGTAATGCTGAAGCCGTGCGCGCCGTCGCGTGTCAATTTGATGTCCAGAACTCGGGTCAGAGATGCGGTGCCGCTCAATTGATAGATGCTGCCGGGAGTCTGTAGTTTGCCCTGCTCAATCTCGAATCGTCCGTTGCGCAGAAGTAGGTGTCCCACGAAGCGATTCACACGCAGAGGGCCGCTCTCTCCAGCCAGCGTGAGGTGGGGCAGGGAACCGTCACGCGCTTCCAGCTGGAAGCTGGCATCTGCGCGCGAAAGCAGGTCCGCCTTATTCCACCCGGTCATTGCGGCCCGGTAGTCGACATTAGCCGTGCCCGTAACCCAATTGTCGTGCATGGCCTCGGCGATTTGTCCGAGCGCAACTTTTTCTAGCCTTCCATTTCCCCTATACGCCGGGGGATTAACTGTGAAATCCACTTGCCACTCGCCACTGTGCCGTCCGCCCAATACGTCGGCGCGCAGGTTCGATAATTGGAGCCGGCCCTGTTTGAGATCGACCTCGGCTGAGACCCGGTTCACGGCCAGGTTGTGAATTAGAATACGGCCTGCCGTGAGGTTTCCAACGGCACGCAAAGTAGCGAGATAGGGCTTGGGTTGTGACGAAGACGACAGGAAGCGATACCAGGGTTGGCTTCCGGGAGCGGTATTGACCAGGCCGGCCAATTCGTCGGTGGCAAACTCGTCGGCATGAAGATCGAACCGAATAGGGCAGGCTTGCGGTGTCGCACATTGTCTGGGAACGGTAAGCGAACCCCGCCACGTATTGCCCCCGACGGAGGCGATCAGCTTACGGACTTCCGCGGAGTTGGGTGTCAGCTCGATATTTGCCGACGCGATTTCTACGGGCTTGTTCAATCCTCGAACGCGCGCGCGGACCGCATGCAGGCGAGCGGTCCCGGTAACTGCGGCTGGCACAAATCCTGCCCAGCTGCCGCCCACGTGAAGGTCGAGCAGCGCTTCTCCAGTCGCGGCGGGCTGCGGTGCCGGCAATCCGACGGTGCGGGCCACTTCGAGCAAACGCTGTACTTCGGCGTCTCCCTGTACCTGAACGTTGTAGCCCGAACGCGAAAACTGTCCGCGCACTGTGGCATTCGCGGGACGGCCCAGAGGCAGATTGAACGGGCCAACATTCACCTGGGCTTCATTGGTCACTGGTAGGGCCGATCTCCGCGCGCGTTCGGTGCTTTGGCTGTGCTCAAGATCCCCGCTTGAGGATAAAGTGAAAGGGATTCTGTCCAGGGTGAGCCTGGCGTTTGTCAGGCGCGATCGCACATTCAGAGCCACCACTTCGCCGCCACCCAGCCAGATGGGGCCGCTTCCGGTCGAGGTCGCCTTACGCTGGACTGTGACCTTTGCGTCCACCCGGCCGGCGGCAACAATGTCATTCGGTAAATTCTTCTTTACCCGGCGCACCAGTTCCACCAGCGGCTGAAGGGGTAAGTCCTCGGCCAGCATTGTCAAGTCGTAAGCGCGCGCGCCAGGCATGGGGGCGATACTGCCGTTCACCGCGATTTCGCCGTCGCCGACGGGAGCGCGGCAGGCAAGTCCCGAGAAAACATGGTCCGTGGAACTGTAGTGGCTGGTGCATCGTGCGGCCAGGCGCAAGGCCTGATCGCCAGAGATGTCGTAGCGGTGGAAGCCTTCGATGGAACCTTGCGTGTCTACCGCCAGGTCACTGGGTGTACCTGTCAGCGTGGCCGAGAGCCGAACGCCGCCTCTCCAACCCTTGTCCTGTCCCATGGTTAGTTTCGTCGCCTGGCCCAGCTGGGCGCCTTCCCACTGCAACTTGAATTGAACGGGAGTTTCATGGAGAGTCGCCGAGCGCTGCCATGATCCATTCATTTCGAGTTGGCCGGTGTCACTGAGATTGAAATCGGTACGCGTGGGCTGAGCTTTCAAGCGCATGCCCCATGCATTTTCCGAGTCCTGCCACAACGAGAAATTGGCTTCGGTCAGGGAGTAGGGTTTCTTTTCCTGTCCAAACTTGAAATTGATTCGGCCGTGGTCGGCTTCAATGTAGGGAAATCCGGGCCGTGCTTCCCGCCGTGTTTTGGAGGTTGGAGCAACTGGAACGCTGGCGGCCCGCTCGACCAGTTTTTCCAGGTTCCAATGGCCGTCGCCATTCCGCACCAGGTTGATGCTGGGCTCGGTCAGACTGAGCCGGGCAATCTCCAGCCTTCCGCGCAGTAAAGAACTCACACGCACGGTGGCGACGACGTCCGCGGACTGCAACACCGGTTCGGCTCCGAATTCCGGATCTTCATGGACAACAAAATTTTCCAGATGAAAGCCGGGCTGAGGCAACAGGCGCAGAGTCACCGATCCCACGTCGACCGGTCGTCCCAGCGCCAGACTGATGGAGCTCACAATCCGGGTGCGCAGGCGTTGCGCGCCGGGGCGGACCAGGAAAAGCAGGAGCACCAGCACGATGCCGGTGACCACTCTGCCGCGACTGGAGCCCAGAAATCTCAACGAACCACCTTTAACGTGCGCTTCCAGCGGGTCTCATCAAAGAAATGAATCACTACGTGCGTCAGAAATCCGATCCGCTCACTGATGGCGGTATGCAGATACTGGTTCGGAGGCGTTTCAAACGACCAGTAGATGAACATGGGTCTGCCGATTACATTCGATTTCGGGATAAAACCCCAGTAGCGGCTGTCGTAGCTTACGTCGCGATTGTCTCCCATCGCAAAATAGCTGTCTGGAGGCACGACGATGTCATCGCCCTGAATGTATTGCGGCAGAGCTTGTTGCCAGTCCGCGAACAGGCGGTTGTAATCGGCCGGCGGCACGGCCGGGAAGTTGTCGCGATACTCGTTCGGCCCCTCATCGGGGTTGTGGATGACATAAGGCTCATCCAGCTTTTCCCCGTTTCGAAACACCATGCCACTGCGCAGATGGATTCGGTCTCCCGGAATCCCAATGACTCGCTTCACCACGTAAAGTCCCGGCTCCGCCGGCGAAAGAAACACCACGATGTCCTGACGCCGTATTTCCCGATAGGGAAGAAGAGGGCCCGCCCAGCGGGTTGGCGGAGCGAACTGCACGCGGTTCACAAAAACATGGTCGCCAATCAGCAGCGTGTTTTCCATGGAACTGGAGGGAATCTCAAAGGCCTGCAAGACGAACGTGATGATAAACAGGCCCGTCACCAACACCGCCGCCAATGACGCCAGAAACTCGACGGTAGTCTCGCGCGGCTTTTCTTCCGGCTTACTTTCTTTCTCTTTTCCTTTTTTTGCCACTTGGTCTTTCTCGTTGCAAAGTTGTTTGCGTTTTATCGAACTACCCGAAACGTTCGGTCCCATCGGGTCATTTGGACCAAATGCGTTGCTGCATAGGCGAAATGAACAAGTTTATCACCCGGCGTGGGAGAATTCGGCATGTCCTGGTCCGTGTCACGCACCGACCAGTAGATAAGCAAGGGGCGCCCGATAACATTTTCCTGAGGCACGAACCCCCAATATCGGCTGTCCAGACTCTCGTCCCGATTGTCGCCCAGCACAAAGTAGTTACCCTGCGGAATGATCAGTTCTCCGTCCTCAACCAGCTTCTTCATCTCCAGCCACCAGCCACCCTCCAGACCGGGGACGGGGAGGTTCAGCCGCGGAAACTCGTCGCGGAAAGTGTCGTGCACGGACGAACTGTAGCGAGCGTATGGTTCCTGCAGAGGATGGCCATTGACATATACCTGCCGGTTGACCAGGCGAACCCTGTCCCCAGGCACGCCCACCACACGCTTCACAAAATGCTGGGTGGGGTGCACCGGATAACGAAAAACAATCACGTCTCCGCGGTGCACTTGCCGGTAGGGCATGACGAAATTCGAGGAGTTCCCCCCACCGTACCGCAGTTTGTCGACCAGCAGGTAGTCCCCGATCAGCAATGTGTTCTCCATGGATTCGGAGGGAATCTGGAACGCCTGCACGACGAAGGTGATGACAAAGACAGCGATGACCACCGTGGCCAGCAGTGACTGCACCGAACTGACCGTGTCCGCCGGTGGGCGCTTTTCCTTTACTTCGATGGCGGGTGGCGTGACGCTCACTGGGTTTGCCCGTTGCGTTTGGTCCTGCCGTTCGACTCGATGGGTGCCGTGCCAAGGTATTCCAGCACCTGGCGGGCAGCGTCTTGCTCCGCATTCTTTTTCGTGGAACCATCGGCCCGGCCCACGAATTCCGCTTTGCCGCTACTGTCCAGCGGTTGCAGGCGAGCTTCGACGGTAAAAGTCTTGCTGTGTTCCGGCCCGCGCTCTTTCACCAGTGCGTATGTGGGCTGGGGTCTTCCTGTGGCCTGCAATTTTTCCTGTAACGCGGACTTGTAATCGGTCACCGGCAGGCTGCTGCCATTGGACGCAATCTGTTCCAGTTCAGGGATGACGATGGACTCCAGCACCAGGCGGCGCGCTTCCTCCATTCCGCCATCGAGGTAAACGGCGGCCAGCACAGCTTCAAGCGCATCCACCAGGAGGGCGGTCTTATTGCGGCCTCCGCTTTTCTCTTCACCCCGCCCCAGGCTCAGATAGTGGCCCAGTTCCAGGTCCTGCGCCACCCGAATCAGGTGCTTTTCGCTGACCAGGTGCGCCCTGAGCTTGGAGAGTTCTCCCTCCCGAAAGCTGGGAAGCCGGTTATACAGTTCCTCGGTCGTTACGAAGCCCAGGACGGCATCCCCCAGGAATTCGAGTTGTTCGTTGTCTCCGACCCGGGGGCCGCCCGCCGCTTGCAGCGCTTCCAGCTCGCGCGCCTGGGAGCTATGAGTCAGGGCTTGCTCCAGAAGTTCGGTCCGCCGGAAACGATATCCCAGAGCTTCCTGCAAGAGCGCAATGTCACGCGGCTTCATGTTTGGGTGAGAGAAATCGGACGTCGGACCCCGACCTCGGACCTCGGACCTCGGCAAATCCGTGAGGGCTGGAGTCCAAGGTCCGACGTTTGGTCTTCGTACTAGTTCTTTGGCGCCGGGTTCTGCGCACTGGCGGGCGGCTTGGCTGCCGGGGTGCCCCCGGTCAACTGAATCAGCCGGTCCCGTTCGTTGCGTGACAAAGTCGCGAGGGTCGAACCCTGGTTGGCTTCCGTCATTTGTACGGCCTGATTGGCATACTTCAACGCCTCGGGATACTTCTCCTGTTTGTCCAGCGAGAGAGCCAGACGCAGCACCGCCAGCGGATCAGGCTGGGAAGGGAAGGCATCCAGAGACTTGTGGAAGTAGCCTTCCGCGTCGGCATATTTTTCTCGCGTGTATTGGATGGTTCCCAGAACGTAGTACGCGTTGGAACGCAAAAATCCCTTGTAGGCGTCCACTTTTTCCTGAGGAGTTCCCGGGGGCACGGTGATGTCGGTCTCAGCGGTTTCGATGGCGTGTTGCGCCAGCTTCGTGCCTTCATCCAGGCGTTGATCCTTGTCCAGATCGGTATCCCGGGTGCGCTCTGCCAGAACCTGGGCCACGCCGACCAGAGCCTCGGGATCATCGGCGTCAAGTTTCAGCACCTTGCGTCCCATTTCCATCATCTTGTCGGAGTTGTTGGCGACCTGGTAGCTGTGCATCGCGGTGCGGTACAGCAGGATCCGCAGTTCGCTGTCGGGGAATTTGGCGGCGAAATCGTCCGCGGCTTTTTCCATCGCTGCAGCGTCGGTCGCAGCCGCCGCTACCTTGTAGGCATCAAACTCGGGCTGGGTCTTGGCCTGGGGCGGCCGTTTTCCCTGAGGGGGCGGGGTTGTGGCCGCGGTACCTGCCTGCGCCGGGGCCGGCTGGGTCTGCGCCGATACGAAAGTAGCCAGCGCCAGTATCACGACTAGCATCGCTGCTTGCTTCATGCTCTCTCCTTGGGCAAAGTGCAATTCGTCCTGCTTGATGTTCATCCTGCTCGCGTTCGTTCCGCGCGATCGTAATCTACTGCGCACGCCGGGTGGGCTCATAAGGCTTCTGCAATCCCAATTCGGCTGCGGCCTTGGCTTCCGGCAACGCAGAGCCCGCGGTGACGGCTGCGCGATAGTGGTCCATGGCAGCCTCGCGCTCTTCCTGTAAATCAAAAATTCTTCCCAGGTAAATATGGGACCAGGCCACCACCTTCGGTTCATGGGCCACTTCAAGCGCCCGCTCGAAATAACTCCGCGCCCCCTGCATGTCAGACTTGCGGGTGGCCACTTGCGCCAGAATAAACAACGCCCGGCCCTGGTCTTCGTTTTTTTCGTCCAGCGCCTGCTGGGCCAGCTTCTGCGCGCTTTCCGCATCGCCCGCCGAAAGCCGCTGTTCGGCCGTGACCAGCAACTTGCTGGCTTGGGGACGGGAAAGATGCAGCAGTTCGGTATCGGAGGCGGAAGCAAACGTGACCTGCGCCGCGCGCCTCTTTTCTCTTCCTACATCGATAGCGCTCACCAGATCGGCGTATGCACTGGTGAGGCCGGCCGGGTCCTTCTCGAAGCGGAGCAATGCGTCATAGAAATACTGCGTCAGAATGAAACCTTGCTGAGCGGAATTCTGGATGGCCTGCTGGCGCTCGGTCTCTGGCGCCTTCTTCGATCCCGCGGTGCGCGCCTCGATGGCCCGGATGAAGCACTCTGTGACCAGCAGCGAGGCGTCGCTCTTGAAGCTCTGATCCATGGGTGCGGTCTTGACGGCTTCGAGCAAGGGCGCCAGCCGCTTCATGGTCGCGGGATACTTCATGGCCAGGGGATCCAGCAAGTAGTGCAGATAGGTATGCCGTATCTGCTCCATCTTGAGCCCCGCGCCCGGACCCGGAGAAATGACCACAAAATAGTCGGAGCCGTAGTTGCGGGCGTTGGTTTGCCCCGGCGCTCCCATCGGGTCTATGTACACCGTGAAACCCCGTCCCAGGCGGGTGGACGAGGGTATCCTCAGATAAATTTCGGTGTCGAACAACACCTTGGCCAGAGCTGTGTGATAGCGGCCGGTCAATGCCGAGTAGGCCTGGCGATTTCGCTCCCAGATGTCGTGCAACCCCACCTTCTCCGAGAATTTTGGCAGGAGAGGCAGGATTCCCAGGACAGCGACCGCGTCTGGCGGCAGGTCTGCATCCTTCGCTTTGGCCGTCAGAGCCGGGCGGCGGATTGAGGTAAAGGGCCAGAGATACGTACTGGGACAGCGTCCTTGAGGCATCCGCCGTCTGATGCTCCTGGAAGTATTGGCACATCGCCTGGGTCGCATCCGCGGCTTCCTGCGAATTTTGGCGGGCGCGGGCCACCTCGGAGCGTATCGCGGATCGCAGCGGGTCGGAGACACCCAGTTCCTGATCATAGCCACAGGTGTTAATGGCGGTCAGCACGGTGAAAAGAGTTTCGTTGACGTCCAGCGCCACCGGGCTCGGATTTTGCGCCGGACGAAAGCTCCGCCAGCAGGGCAAACAAAGCCGCGTAAAGCGAGCGTCTAAACCTACGACTCAGGGAAACCTCCTGCAGGCTGGCCGGAATGCGGGCTATCGACAAGTGTAAGGAATGCCCGCCGGAGAATCAATGGACGTTGTTGCAGCTTTTTGTTCGAGAGTCTTTTTCGTGCTTGGGATGCTCACCCGCGCCCCCAGGCGCTACCCCTTCACGCTGACTCGGGAAAAGGACAATATCGCCCGTCCCGTAGTCGGTCGTCCCATGGAAAGTGCGGGACGGAACGTGGTGAAGGTGGTGAAGATGAGCATGTTCTTCTTTACCTGCGGCAGCAGGGCGTTGTCTTCCTTGGAATCGGAAAGAATGCGGTAATCCTGCACCCGTCCCTGCGAGTCCACATAGGCTTCAATCACCAGCGAATCGTCGCTGATGGAATCAAGAGTTGACCCGAAAGCCGATTGCTGCAACACCGGTGCGGTGTGAAGCATCAAGGGAACATCGGAATTGTCCGCCTGCAGGGGCGCCATGAATCCCATTAATACAACGAAAATCACAACCGCTGCGGCCAGGCCCGCGGTGGCTGGAACCATGAACACGTCCAGCGCATTCTGCAGGCGCACCCCAATGCCCTCCAGATAAGGGCGACGAGAGCGTGCCGCCTCTTGCGAAATGGCCACGCGCAGCTTCAATGCCAGGTCAGATGGAGCCTTGCGCCGGCCCGCCTGCGCCAGCAGATGCTGCGTCTGCCGCAAGGAACGATAGTGCCCGCTGCAGCGGTCGCAGGCTTCAAGATGAGAGCCCAGCTCCCGCATCTCCTTGCCGGTAACCGCGCCATCGAGGTACGAAGAAAACAACGGTCTGGCTTGGGCGCACGTCATCGTGTCACCTCAATCGCAGAAGTCCCGCATCCGTTCCCGTGCCCTTGGTCTTCGCCGGGAACTTGCAACCCGAGTTGTTCCGCATTTTCCACTACATATCCTGTCAGACGCCGCCGCAACGCCTCCCGGCCTCGGGTCAAGCGCGACTTCACCGTTCCCAGCGAAACGTCTGTAATTTCTGCTATCTCTTCGTACGACATCTCTTCCAGATCGCGCAAGATAACCGTGGTGCGGTAGGGCTCGGAAACCTGCCTCAATTCAGCCTCGACCCGCGCCCGTACTTCCTCGTGCACCGCCAGGTCGAAGGGCGATTCGCCTTCGTCCATCAGCGTGTCGCGCATGCCCGAGCCACCGGGACCGCCGTTATCCTGATTCGGCTCGATCGAAGTCTCCTTCGCCTTATGCCGGAACCACCAGCGTCTCCGGTTGGAGGCCTCATGCACCGCAATCCGGTAAATCCAGGTTTTCAGGCTGGACTCGCCGTGAAAATGCTTCATGCCCCGGAAGACTTTCAGAAAGACTTCTTGTGTGGTATCAGCTGCGTCTGCCGGATCGGCCACGATGCGATAGACCAGACTGTAGATGGGCTGGTGGAATTCGCCGATGAGCCACGCATAGGCGTCTTCCGAGCCCGCCTTCAGTTCGGCCACGATCGCAGATTGTTGGGCCCGGATTCCTATCGCGCCTGCAAGATCACCCAAGGTGGTTGCTCCCGCCATCAATGCCATGGCGTAACCTCCCCATTATAGGTTCTTTCCCCCGCGAGCCCAACGCAAAAGACGGCCGACCCCAGGCCGAAATCCCCACTCTTTAATATTTAGACCCCGCGGCGCAGGTTAGAGTTCCATGAAAGCAACTGATTGTGATTTCAGTAACTTAGGAGGTGTTCTTGCAGGCGTGGGAGCGCGGCGGAGATGCCTTCCCACGAAAGCCAACCGCAAACCAGTCGTGGCGCCTACTTCGGTGGAGCTTCAGCCGGTTGGGAATGGGCTTGGGCACAGCCTTCTTCTTGACCGGCTTCTTGGCGGGGGCGGTGTCGTCCACCACGATTTTCTTGGGAGGCTCCGACGATGCCTTGGCCTGCGCATTCTGCAGCGCCGCGCGCAAATGGGTGACCTCGACTTCCTTGGCTCCCGCCAGCGCGTCCATGCGGTCGGCAAAGGAGCGGCGCGCTTTCTCAAAAGTGCTGACGTCGTTTTCGAGCGCCTGGAATTCATCTTTCGAACCGAATGCCCCGGTCGATTCCGTCACCGATTCGAACACATCGTAGAGCGCGTCCAGATTGCGATAGAGCTTGAACGTGGCCACCAGGTTTTCGGGAGAGGCCCGCAGCTCAGCAATAATTTCGGGGAGAGCAGTCTGCAGGTTGCGCTGGATCGATTCCACATTCCCCTCGGCTTGGCGCTTGCTCCCTCCGTCGGTCTTCCATTTCTCGATGCGCAGCTTGGCCAAATCCACTTGCGCGGCCTGCGAAGCCTGTTCCAGTTGCGACAGCAACTGATTGAGCTGGTTGACCGATGAATAAGACACCGGACCCTGCGCCGGGGGTTGATTGGCGGAAATAACCTGGGCGCTCACCGCCAGACAAAGCGGTAACAGGGATAAGTATCGAAAACGCAAGCTGAGGTTTGGTTTCATTAAAGGTTGCCGCAAATCGTCACTCAGAATACTAAGTTTCGCCGGTTTCGCAAAATCTCATCACGCTTTGGTAGTGGTGCAGTTTCAAGAAGGTCAACAAATTGTCATTCCGGAAGCGCGGTTCTATCGAGCGAGGAATCTGCTGTTCCTCAGGCACAGCAGATTCTTCGCGCCAAAACCCGGCGCTTCGGAATGACAAAGATTGCTTTGTTTGAATTGCACCGCTACCAACACTTTTCATTGCACTAGAGATGCCGCCTGAAGGCCAGCGGTTTGACTATCCCTAGCCGGTAGGCGAGAATTGAGTTGCTTTCACCCTCCGTAGAGCGTTTCTCGTGGGCCTGTGGCGCAGCTGGGAGCGCGCTTCCATGGCATGGAAGAGGTCGTCGGTTCGATCCCGACCAGGTCCACCAAATCTCTCAAACAGTGAAACAGGACGAGTGGGACTACTCCATTCGAGGAGGTGTTTGATGAGTGGAGAACCTCACACCCATTCTTTTCCCGTTCAAACTCACGCTGAGTCTACTTCCAGGACACGCCGGGATAAAGATCTGTCGGAGCGCTGCCCCGCTCAATAACCCCAAGGGTCATCAGTTAGCGATGCTGTGCCAGTTTGATCGCACGTGCCGCCGGTGACCGTGTACTCCCCGCTAATGTCACCAATCCCTCCGTTGTCTGTGTCCGTCCCGGCGAAAATGAAAGTCCCGTTGTCAGTCTGAATTGCAAGGACCACTGACGTGCCGATCATGAAGCTGCCAGACGGAAATGTCCCCGCCACGATCTTCCCCGAACCGAAGCAGGACGTACCGAAAGTAGCAGCTCCACTGATCCCAAAGCTACCCTCGGGGCTGGCATCCTCAAAGCTGGAATAGCCCGGGTTGATGTCGCCCTCCATGTCGAATGTTTCGCCCCCGGAAGTCGTAAAAGTGCCGCTCAGGTGGCCACGGATTACACCTACCTTCCCGCCGGTGACGGCTCCGTGGTCGCCATTGGCACAGCCTCCGTTGATGTTATATGTTCCGGTGAAAGCATTGTCGATACCGTTGACATTGCCGGTAAGAGTAATGACTTGCCCGCCAACAGACGCGGAGGTTAGGGAGATGGCGCTGCCCGTCAGGGTGCCGGTCAGGCCGATGGTGGTCAGGCGATCAAAACACTTCGAACCCTCGACATGCACTGCGCCACCTGCCGAACTGCCGGATTGACTCATCCCACCAGCAATCGTTGCGGGGGACATTCCCGCCGCGGATGTTGTACTGAATTGCCAATTGCCCGCAATGCCCGAACCGGAAGATGGCGGAGGTGAAGTTACCCCTCCTGCTCCTCCCCCGGTTGATCCTTGGTATCCCCCTCCCCCTTGATATCCCCCGCACCCGCAGAACAGAAGAAGTGCCGATAGCGGCAAAATGTATGCCCAGCGTTTCATGGATGTTTCTCCTCGAGACTCCCCAAGTCCCCGGTCAATAGTCCCAAGGGTTCGCAACAACCAGGAGAGCCGTGCCGGTCTGATCGCATGTGCCACCTGAGACTGTGTAGTCCCCCGCAGTCTCTCCGGTGGCCGGGTTCAACCTCCCAAGGAAGGTGACCGTCCCATTGCCCGTCTCGATCTCAAGTGCCGTAGACGTGCCGACAATGAAGCTGCCGGAAGGAAATATTCCAGACTTGAGGGTTCCCAAACTGAAGCAGGAAGTACGGAATGAAACGTTTCCGCTAAGGCCGAAACTGCCCTCAGAACTGGCGCGACTGTCCTGAGCAAGGGTGCCCGCCACGTAGAAGGATTCTCCTTCCGAAGGAGTGAAGGTGCCGCTAAAACTGTTAGAGATTGGCAAAATCCTGTTGCCGATGATTCTTCCCTGGTCGCCGTCGGCACAGACACCCTTGATGCTATAGGTCCCTGCAAAGGAATCGCCGTTACTACTGCCGCTCAAAGTAGTGAGCTCTCCACCCGGGGACGTAGAGGTGAGAGAGACGTCGTTGCCGGACACAGTACCAGTTAGGCCCACGGTGGTCAGCCGATCCGAACAATTCGAACTGTCGACGTGCACTACGCCGCTTAGCGAAGTGCCCGATTGATTGATAGCGCCATCGATCACCACGGTGGGCGTCCCCGAATCCTTCGACATCGTGTCCAAATGCCAATTACCCGCAATGTTCACAAAGTTCCCTGTCAGCGGTGGCGGAGTTCCTACTCTCCCCGATGTCGTTCCTCCCCCGCACCCACAGAGCAGGACCAAGGCCAAGGTCGGTGAAAGGCTTGCCAAGTGCTTCATTTATCGATCCCCCTTGGGCTCCCTACGGGGCTTCTCCTTGCGATCGTCGGATAGGAGGCGCACAGACACGATCCGACAGCTTGTGGGGGTGGTCAAACGGCAATGTGCAGCGCCGTCGAATACCGTGTTTTGCCGTGCCTTAACCCGCCGCCCGCGCTACAATTCGGGTTCCTCGGGCGCGACGACCACCGACCAATCAGGAGAGCGCGATGGGCGAACCATCCCCTGGCACGACGCCATCCGTGAGAACGGCCGAAGACCGGCTGGACTCGTGGAAGGAAATCGCGACCTACCTCCACCGCGACATCACTACCGTCCAGCGCTGGGAGAAACGCGAGGGGATGCCCGTTCACCGGCACCTGCACGGCCGGATGGGCTCGGTCTATGCCTTCAGTTCGGAACTCGATGCCTGGGTCCAAAGCCGCAGACTAAGTTTGGAGGAAGAAGAGAAAGAGCTTCGGGCGGGCCAGTCGGCGGATGAGGAAGTCGACGTTCGACCAACTCGGAGTTCGCGGGCGAGACTTTGGCTTGTTCTAGGCGGGGTGGCTGTTCTCGCGCTTGTTGCGGTCACCTATCTTGTGCTACGGGCCCGCACTGGGCATGGGATCCAGTCCAGAATCAGATCGCTGGCAGTCCTGCCCCTGAATAACTTGTCGGGCGACGCAACCCAGGAATACCTGGCTGACGGGATGACCGAAGAGCTGTGCGGGCGCCTGGCCAGGATCCATGATCTCCGCGTCATTTCACGCACCTCCGTGATGCGCCTGAAGGACACAAAGCTCTCCGTGCCGGAGATTGCCAAAATGCTCGACGTGGATGCCATTGTCGAAGGGTCGGTCATACGACAGGGCAATCGGATTCGGGTGCACGCCCAGTTGATTCGTGCCTCAACCGACGAGCACCTTTGGTCCGATGAGTACGACCGCGAGTTGGGGGACGTACTTGCCCTCGAGAGCGAGGTGGCACAATCCATTGCGCGCAGAGTGGAGGTCAAGGTCACCGGAGAGGAACGAGGCAGGATGGTTGCGTCGCATCCCGTCTCGCCTGAAGTTTACGAGAGCTACCTCAAAGCCGAAGATGAAATGGGCAAGGGGGAATTTGACAAGAGTATTGCCTACTTTGAGGAGGCGATTGGAAAAGACCCTAAATTTGCACCGGCTTACGTCGGCCTTGCGAACGCATACGAGATACTCGGATCGGTACTGGGTGGTGGCCCTCCCGGGGAAACGCATCCAAAAATGATGAGCGCGGCCCGGAAAGCGATTGAACTGGATCCGGACCTTGCCGAACCACACGTCTTGCTGGCAGGGGTATATCAGAAACAGTGGCAGTGGAGCGACGCCGAAGCGGAATACAAGCGGGCCCTGGAGCTGAACTCGAACGACGCTGGTGCTCACATCGGATACGCCAGGTGGCTGCTGTGCCAGGGGCGGCCGGACGAGGCCCTGGCCTGGGTCCAGCGTGCCCGCGAGCTTGATCCGCTTGGACGCGCCGGCATCGTAAAGGGCTGGATATTTTTTCATGCAAGACGTTACGACGAGGCCATCCGGGAATTGCGAAGCGACAATCCGAACCATTGGTATCTGGGTTTCGCGCTGATTGCCAATGGCCAACCGGACGAAGCAATTACGGTGCTTGAGAAGTCTCTCTCTCTCACCGACCGTAATCCGGCTGTGCTGGGCGTGCTGGTTAGGGCTTATGCGCATGCTGGGCGTCGGAGGGAAGCGCTTCGCCTGATCGACGAATTGAAACGACTGCAGCAGAAGAGCTACGTTGCTGCCGCTCCCTTTGTGAACGCTTATTTGGGAGTTGGCGACAACGAGCAGGCACTTGCCTGGCTTGAGCGGGCCTACCAGGAGCAGTCAAACATCGTGCAATTGATGAAAGTCCATCCCTACTTTGATCCCTTGCGCGGAGACCCGCGTTTTGCGGATCTGGTTCACCGCGTCGGGCTTGACCAGCCTCGATAGCCACCTTTCTTCGCTTGAAGGGGCGTCGCTCGCGAACTTAGCCTTGTGTCTAGAAACTCCTTGTGATCATCTAGTGATTCCCATCACGGTTCCAATCGGAGAACCGTAAATGAAAAACGCAGTCCTACTGCTTCTCGCGCTGAAACTGGCACTGCCCGGCATCGTGTGTGCACAGGTTCCTACCGGCGCCATCACCGGATTCGTCACGGACCGTACTGGCGCGAGGCTTCCCGGGGCTAGCGTCATTATCACGAACAAGGAGTCCGGCTTGAGCCGCACTCTGGTTTCATCGGACATGGGGGACTACAGTGCGCCGGTGCTGCTGCCCGGGCTGTACCAGGTAACAGCGGTGGCGACAGGATTTAAGAGGCTCGTACGAGAAGCGACCGTGGAAGCCGGCAATACGACCACGGTCAACCTCGCCATGCAGATCGGCCCGGCCACGGAAAACCTGACCGTGGAGGGCACCTCGGCCCAGATTCACTATGAGTCCCACCAGATTGATGGCATGGTTACCCGTCCTCAGATCGAGGGCTTGCCGCTCAATGGCCGAAATTTCCTGGAGCTAGCCAAGCTCGAGCCCGGGGCGCAACAACCGACCAGGACGAGCAACAATCGAACCCTGGTGCCCTTGCTGGGTGCCCCTATCGGCCAGAGTGGACGCGGGACACGCGTTACCGTGGACGGTGGCAGCGTCATGGCGATCGCAAATGGAGGGTCTGCAATGGACTTCTCCGAGGACGCAGTGCAGGAATTTCAGGTCTCCACCGTCAACTTTGATCTGAGTACTGGAGTCACTGCGAGTGGGGCTGTGAATGTCGCCACTCGCTCCGGCAGTAATGAACTCCATGGTTCTGGCTTCTACTTTTTTCGCGACCACCATCTCTCCGCATACCCGGCCTTGGTTCGCGACCCGTTCAATCCCGATCCTTTCTTTCAGCGCCGGCAGTTTGGCGTGTCGCTCGGGGGCCCGATCCGTAAGAACAGGGCTTTTTTCTTTGGTACGTTTGAGCGTACCGAGCAGCGCGGCGTTATCAGCAACGAAGTGCTCACCCCGGAATTTGCTTCGCTCGGCGGCATCTATCCCAGCCCCACCTACGTAAATCAGGCTAGTGGCCGAGCCGACTTCCAACTCGCAAAAAAGCATTCTGTGTTCCTGAGGTACTCGCACGAAGACAGCTTCTCTTTTGCGCCTGCGCCGGCTTCCGGCGCTACATATCCTTCCGCTTGGGCAAGGCAGCCGGGATGGGTGGACCAAAGCATTGCAGGACTAACGTCGCAATTGAGCTCCAGGTTAGTCAACGACGTGCGCTTCTCCTATTTCTTTGTGAGTGTCGCCCAGCACCCGCCGGAAGTGGCGGATTGTCCAACCTGCCTGGGAATCGGCGGGCCCTCGATCACGGCCGGACCGGACCTCTCCATTGGGAGTTCCGGCACCCTCACCGTCCTTGGGCGGCGCTATCAACTCAACGATGGTGTGAGTTGGCAGAAGGGCCAGCATCACATTCGGTTTGGTGTTGATTGGGAAACGACGAGAGGCGGACGCACCGGCTTCGATGACGAACCGCTTACCATGAATTTGTTTGCTCCCCAGGACGTCAGAGACTTTAACTCCCAACAGCCTCCAAATCTCCAGATTCCCCTTCCGGCAAGCTTCCTCACGCTGCCGGAAATCTTGCAGTTGCCGCTGGTGAATTTCAGCGCTGGCATCGGAAATCCTTACGTGCCCCAGACTGGATTCGGAAAAGTACGGGTTTCTCCACTCGTTCATTTGTTTTATGAGGACACATGGCGCCTGCATCCACGATTCGTTTTGAACTACGGCCTGGGCTGGAGCTATGACGCTTCTCTCAACTATGACCTCCACAAGCCTTCTTATCTTGCGCCTGTTCTCGGCGTGGCTGGGCTTTCGCCGACCCACAAGAACTGGACAAACTTCTCGCCATCCCTGGGCTTCGTCTGGAACCTCAGGAATGACGGGAAAACGGTGGTCCGTGGCGGTGTGGGCATTTACTACGATTTTCAGACAGCAACCAGCATCGCAGATGACGAAAGGACTTCGCTAGGCCCGCGCGGAGTCGGACGCGGCTACTACTTCAGCGGAGGCATCGGCAATCCTCTCACCGATGTTCCGGGAGTTGCTCAAGGGACATTGCTAGACTTCCAAAATCCGACCCTATTCACCGGCGCCACGACACTGCAAGTCTTGCCCTCGATTCGCGCGGATTTGGCACAGGCTCGGGGTGATCCGAACAATCGCGACTATTCAATCACTAACATCGAGGCAGACAAGCAGGGCCCAGTTGTTGCCAGCAACCTGCCAAGCCCTTCCGCAATACATGTGAGCCTCGGAGTGCAGCGCCAGATCGTTCGCGATCTTGTCATTAGCGGGGATTTCGTCATTCGGCAATTCAATAACAGGGGCACGCCGCCCGAGTTCATCGATGCCAATCATTTCACCAACGCCCGTGGTCCTGTATTGCAGATCTGTTCGGACGCCCAGTCCGGCGACCCCAAGGCAAACTGCTCGCTGGGGCCCATCTCACTAACTTCCGGTATTGGAAGCGCAAGGTACACGGGCTTGCTGGTGCGGGCCGAAAAACGGTTCTCCCGGGGATGGGAATTCCTCGCTTCATACGCCTATTCGAGCGATGTGGGCGACAATTTCGGCACTGGCTTCAATAATGACGACCCGCTGGGCAATTATGGACCGCTCGATCGTGACGTCCGGCATATTTTGACTCTCTCCGGACTTACGCATTTGCCCAAGCGCTTTCAATTGGGATTGTTCGTCACCTATAACAGCAAACCGCCATTCTCGGCCGTCCTCGGCGGCGTGGACCTGAACGGTGACGGCACGTACGACGACCTGCTCCCGGGCACGAGAGTGGACGAATTCAATCGTGGTTTGGGAAAGGGTGATCTGCGGCGCCTAGTAGGCGAAATTCAACGAGACCTATGCGGGGAAAATGGACGCGCAGGGCGGCTTTATTCCACCGATCACGCTGCCGCCGCATTTTGAATTCGGAGACTCGTTCTTGACGCAAGATCTGCGGTTGAGCCGTGACTTCTCTTTTGGCGAGCGCTGGCGAATGACGTTGATCGGAGAGGTATTCAATTTGTTCAACATCGGAAACCTCTCAGGCCGAAGCGGTGATCTGTTCAGCCCTGGGTTCGGGCGCGCGATCGATCGAGTATCTCAGGTGTTTGGCTCGGGCGGCCCTCGGGCCTTCCAAATTGCGGCTCGCGTCGGCTTCTGATCAGTCTTGCAAACGCAGTCGCGCCGCTTCATTCGTCACGGACATCGGTTTCATCGCCTATTACTCAGTATCTGACCGCAGAGGAAAATGGCATGGAGGAGGTCGTCGGCTCGATCCCGACGAGGTCCACCAAATCCTCCCCAATTAACCAAACGTAAAGGCAAACGCCTGCACGCCGGGATCAAGGAATTCAATCTGGAAAGTCCTGTCCTCGACGGCTCCTTTTTGCCGGATGAGCTGATACAGGCGGTGCTCTTGAACCGTGCCAGTGCCGTTCGCATCGGTATCACTGCCGTGATCTTCTCCCGGAGGAGTTCCATCCAGCGTGACCCTGAAGCGCACTGGTTTGCCCTTCTTCGCCGGGCCCAGTACCAAATGCAGGTCGCGGGCATGAAACCGAAACACGACTTTGCCAGGGGCAGCCTGAAGTACAGCGCTCTCAGGGCTCACCGTCCAGCTTCCGCCCAGGGCCCACTGATTCAGGGAAAGTCTTGCTCGCGGGGTATAGACATTGCGTGAATCCTGAGCCAACGGCTCTGCAGACGCAAAATTCTCGGCGCGCCGGTAACCGATATAGGTCTCGGGCGAGCGCACGTTCGCACCGCCGGAAGCCGCTTCGATGCCTGTAGCAGTAACATTAATGCTGCCTTCAGAAAGCGTGGTCGCGCCGTTCTCTTTCAGAAGCTGCTGAATCACACGCTCAGACTCGTCGTATTCGCCTTCGCCGAAGTGGTGATATCGAATGCGTCCCTTGCCGTCGATGAAGTAGTGCGCCGGCCAGTATTCATTGTTAAAGGCCTGCCAGATCTTGTAGTCGCTGTCGATGGCAACGGGATAGTTGACATTTAAGTCGCGTACAGCCTTCTCCACGTTGCTCTTTTCTTTTTCAAACGCGAATTCCGGCGTGTGCACTCCGATGACGACCAGGCCAGCATCCTTATATTTCGCCGGCCCAGGCTTCCACATAGGGCAAGGCACGGAGGCAGTTGATGCAGGAATACGTCCAGAAATCAATCAGCACAACTTTGCCGCGCAACGAGTCGCGGGTCAATGGCGCAGAGTTTAGCCAGGCAACGGCACCCTTCAGGTCCGGCATGGGGCCTTCGTCGCTGAGAACGGTCTGGGACCCGGCTGCGCTTACGGTACGGACTGTGGGTTTCTCTGCCCCCAGTGCGGTGATCAAGTGCGCTTCGGCTTTGGAAGTGTTCACGAAAGAGAACTTCGTGAGCAAGTTCGTGTCCCAGCCCAGTGCGATGGCAATTACTCCCATGATTACAGTGACACCCAGAGCGCGACGTATCCAGACTTCAAATGACAGAGACCTTTTCAACGCGGAAAATGCTTTGTTACCTGCGAAGAGCGCGATTCCGAGCGAGGTTGCGGCGCCCAATGCGAAAGACAGCAGCAAGAAGGATGAGCGGGCGCCCGGGCCCTGAATTGCCGCGCCGGTCAAGATCAGGCCCAAGGATAGGTCCCGCGCAAGGAGCCCAAAGCAATCCCGTGGAAATTCCCAAAACAAATGACTTTCCCACGCTTCTTTCTGTTGAAGGAACGCCTTGAAGCCGGTTGCCCGTCCGAACCAGCGGCCGAGTCAGCGCTTCAGCGAGCGAGGGGAAAAGCAGGCTGATTCCTAATATCAAGAAAATGAGCATGGCTATGTAGCGTCCGCCCTGATTGAGGCGCACCACCCAGTGCCCGCCGAATGCGGCTGCGACTGCGACGAGTGAAAACGTCAACGCCATGCCAGCAAGCAAAGGCAAACCGGAGCGGCGAAACGGCTGGTCGGCTCGAGCAAACACAAAAGGCAGCACCGGAAGTATGCACGGACTCAGGATCGTCAGCACGCCGCCAACAAAAGCCAGCAAATAGATAAGCATGAGGATTCGTCGACTAGGTCCTCTCGGCGATCTCGAATAAGGAATTCCCAACTCGCCGAGTCATGACAACAATTCCACCTAATGATTTGATTCAGGTAGAGCTTGAAAGTTACGGAGCCAGTTCTTGGCCTGGTCATTCTACATTTCGGCCTGGTCCCTTTGAACGGGTCCAACATGCTGTAGTCTATTCGATCACGGATAGATCGGAAGAAACGCTCGCCAATGCCCGGTTAGAGGCCCAAGTAAAGGCCCAGACGTTATTTGCCGAAGTCGAAAACGCGAAAAAAGGACCGTTTAGAATCGCAGCTCCGGGTGACAAGAGACCTGCGCGATGGGTCCGTCAGGTCATCACGATGAAGATCATTTCTGCCAAGTGAATGCCAGAAACTGGAGCTAAGAACACAAGACCGATCGGCGGATTACTGCACTATAGTCTTCGCCTCCAAATCCTGAGCGGCTTGCTCCACATCCTCCGGCTTGCCCAGATCGCGCCAATAATATTCGTCGGCGCGAAAGGCGAGGATCTTTTCGCCCTGGCCGGCCAGGCGCAGATAGGAGGTGATGATGGAAAAAACGCCCTCTTCCGTCATCAGCGACAGAGGCGCGGAGAAATCACGTGGATGCCGGAAAACGCCAGCGCCTGCGGTCTGCGGGGAGGGTCGAACCAGTTCAGGTTCCCCGTCGCGACCGGATCGCCGGCCGCAAAGCTGAAGTTGCTCGTCGAAGAGCAGGTATCGGGAAGTCTTCGCGGTCTTGCACCGCCAGCGTGGCGAGCGCCTGATGTTCATTGTGAAATTGCACCATGCGTTGGAGATCAATCGTGCTGATGACATCGACATTGTGCAGAATGAACGGCTCGTCCGGACTGATCTGAATCTTCGAGAAAAAACTAGGCGGCTTTCTTCAGTCCGCCGCCGGTGTCGAGCAGGACCTCCTCGCGAGAGATTTCAATCCGCATGCCGAAGTTGTCGTTGGTCTTCAGATAGTCGAGAATCATGTCGGCAAAGTGATGCACGTTGACGATCACTTCGCGAATCCCAAAGCTGCGCAAGCGCGACAGCGTGATCTCCAGCAGCGTGCGGCCGGCGACTTCCACCAGCGCCTTGGGGCGATCGTCGGTGAGCGGCCGCAGGCGGGTGCCGAGGCCGGCGGCCAGAACCATCGCTTTCATTTGCCCAGCTTCTCCAATTCGCGATGCCGCACCACCACTTCCACTCCATTCCGGCCGCGCAAATGTTTCGCCAACTGCTCCGCCAGATACACCGAGCGATGCTGGCCGCCGGTGCAGCCGAACGACACCATCAGGTTCTTGAAGCCGCGGCGCTGATAGTCGCTCACGCTGGCATCCACCAGCGACAGCACGCTGGCCAGAAACTGATGCACGCTCTCCTGCTGATTGAGATAGTCGATCACCGGCGCGTCTTTGCCCGTGAGCGCTTTGAAGCGCTCTTCGCGCCCGGGATTCGGAAGGCTGCGGCCATCGAAAACAAATCCGCCGCCGTTGCCGGTCTCGTCTTTCGGCCAGCCCCGATGAAATGAAAAGCTGAAAATCCGCACGACCAGATTCTCGGCGTCGGAGGCCAGGCTCTGCAGTTTCTCCGAGGCCAGCATGCTGTTGAATGCGTCCATCAGCGTCGGCAGCGCGATGGGCAGCTTGACGTTGTGCAGCAGCCAGCGCAGGTTCTTCAGCGCATAGGGCACGCTCTGCAGAAAATGAGCCTTGCGCTCATAGAAGCCGCGAAAGCCGTACGCGCCCAGCGCCTGCATGATGCGGACGTAAACATAGGCGTAGTAGTGCTGCATGAACGCGTCGCGATCGAGCTCGATGAAGCCGGCAAGCGTGTCGAGATAGTGATCGAGCAGTTGCTGGCGCAGCTCCGGCGGCAGATCGGCCTTGGCGTCGTACAAGAAGGGAAGCAATGTCGTATTGCAGCGCGCCTTTGCGGCCGCCCTGATAGTCCAGAAAGAATGGCTGGCCGTCGCGCAGCATGACGTTGCGCGACTGGAAATCCCGATAGAGAAAGTAATCGTGCGGCGCGCTCAACAGGAATTTCGTCAGCCGGCTGAAATCGTCTTCCAGCGCCTGTTCGTTGAAGGGAATGCCGGCGAGCCGCAGAAAGTAATACTTGAAATAGTTCAGGTCCCAGGCGATGGACTGGCGATCGAAGCTGGCGCGCGGATAGCACACTTTGTAATTCAAGTCGCGGCCGGCTTCGACCTGAAAGCGCGGCAGCACCGCCACAACTTTGCGATAGGCTTCCACCGCCGCCGGAGCAATGTCTTCGCCGCTACGATTCTTCGACAGAAACTCGAAGAGCGTCGTGTCGCCGAGGTCTTCTTCGAGATAGGCGCCGTGGTCCAGATCTTCGCCATAGATTTCCGGCACGGGCAGACCATGCCGGCGAAAATGCCGGGAAAATTCAAGAAAGGCGACGTTCTCTTCGCGCACGTCGTACAGAATGCCGATCGCGCTGAATCTGCCGCCGGCCAGCCGGATGATCTTGCGCCCCGAGCCGCCGAGCTGGCCTTGCAGCGGCTGCACCTGCTCGGCCGGCGAGTGGAAATGCTGCTCAAAAAGCTTTTTAGAACGTCCATGAAGATGCCACAAAGATAACATCGAATGCGCGATGCAAAAACGGAAAGGGCAGGGTGGCACTTCAGTGAGCAAGAGGCGCGGTGGCGGCCGCTGGTGGTGAAACCCCCGCCGCCCTAAAAGCAATCGGCCGTGCCGAGATGATGCCCTTGCCCTCCTGCACCGTGATGAACTGATTCGGCTTGACGTTTGCGACGAAATCTTTCTGGCCGCTGGGCCACACGATCGTCAGGCTCACCGTCTTGCCCGCCTCCGGTTTGCCCAGGCCGAAGGTCAGCGGCAGTTCGCTTTGCGACAAATAGCTGGAGCCAGTCTTCACCATGCCGAAAAGCTGCGTGCCCTTGCTGGTTTTTACCGTGACTTTCGCCCCGATGCCGTCGCGATTCGATCGCGTGCCCACGGTCTTCACCCGCAGCATGTCGTTCTGGTTGCCGTTGTCGTTGCGCAGCAATCGCGCCGGGCCATTGTTGGCGGTGATCAGCAGATCGAGATCGCCGTCATTGTCGAAATCTGCGTAGGCCGCGCCGCGGCCCACGATCGGGCCTGAGGCAGCGCCGTCCCCAGTTTTGCCGTCACTTCCTCAAATTTCTTCTTGCCAAGGTTGCGAAACAGATGGGGCGGCTGGGCGTACTTGACGTTGGGCTGCACCACGCTGATGTCGTCGGAGACGTGGCCGTTGACGGCGAGAATGTCGGGCAGACCGTCCAGATCGTAGTCAAAGAAAAAAGTGCCGAAGGTGAGCGACTTGGTGGAAATCGTGGCGATGCCGGTTGCCGGCGCTTCGTCGGTAAACAGGCCCGAGCCGTCGTTGTGGTAAAGCGCCATGCCCTCGTTGGTGAAGTTGCCGATCACCAGGCTCTGCCAGCCGGAGTTGTCGTAGTCGGCGGCATCCGTGCCCATGCCGGCGCGCACCGTGCCCGCTTCGCTGTAAGCAACGCCGGCCGCGACGGCGACATCGGTGAACGTGCCGTTGTGATTGTTGTGGTAGAGCTTGTTCGGTTCGGTGTCGTTGGAGACGAAGAGATCGATCCAGCCGTCGTTGTCATAGTCCAGCAACGCGACGCCGAGCGACTTGCTCGTGGGATCGTAAAGGCCCGCGCGCCGCGTCACATTCTCGAAAGTTCCGTTCGCCCTTGTTGTGAAACAGCGTTGAGCTCTGGCCTTTGTACCGTCTGCGGCGTGCAGTATGACTTGTTCTTGTTGTCGAGCGAGCAGTATTGATCGGTCTCAATCGACCAGTCGATGTAGTGCGCGACGAACAGATCGAGCTTGCCGTCGTTGTCATAATCGAACCATACCGCGCTGGCGGAGAATCCCGGATCGGCTACGCCGGCTTTCGCGGTGACGTCGGCAAACTTGCCGTTGCCCAGATTGCGAAAGAGATGATTCGATCCGACGGTAGTGATGTAGATGTCGTCGTTGCCGTCGTTGTCGTAATCGCCGACGGCGCAGCCCAGGCCGTACATTTCAACGCGCCAGGCCGGCCTGCCGGGTCACATCGGTAAACGTTCCATCTTGATTGTTGTGATAGAGCGCGGGAAACGATTTGCCGGATTTGTGGCCGGGCCAGTCCATCGAATTGACCAGCAAAATGTCCTGCCAGCCGTCGTTGTCGTAGTCGAGAAAGCAGACGCCGCTGCCCATGGTTTCCGGCAGGTACTTTTTCCCAAAGGCGCCACTGTTGTGTTTGAAGTGGATGCCGGCCTGCGCGGTGACATCGGTGAACTTGATCGGGCCGGAAGGCCGCGTTGCGACCTCAGTCGAGCCGGTGCCGGAGGCGTTGGTGTCGGATCTGATGAGCGCTGCGAGCCAAGGTCGGCGCCGGTGGCGGAGACGTTGCCACCGGTTGCGGGGAAGGCGCTTCCTGCGGACTCGACGACTGCTGCCTGCAGCCTGCCAATGCCAGAAGAACGACGAGCGCTGCACAACAAGTGACTCGGCGTCTCAGCATCGGAACATTCAGTTTCCTTCCACGCGACTTGTGGCAAGCGCAATCGTCAGCGGGCTACCGTCTAGTTTCTCCGCATTCGCGCGGCGCGAATCCAGCCAGATCTCGATCAGCATGGCCGTCGGTCCCACGATGAACAGCGCATAGAACGGCGCGTAGACGATCTGGTACAGCCGCAGCACCATCTCCACCACCGCCACCAGGAACACCACCACACATTGCCCCCTCTTCGAGCGCACCGTGGTCTTTGGATCGGTGATCATGAAGAAAATAAAAAGCTGATACATGGGCCCGGTGATGGGCGCAATCTCCGACTGCCACGGGCTTCCCGTCATCCAGCTCCGCAGGAAAGCGAATGCGATGAATGAGGCGACATAGATGCCGGTGATATGAAAGCGCCGCAGACGCCAGATGATCACCGAGCCCAGCACCCAGATCACCAGCATGGGCAACAGATAATTGCCCCACTGAATGCTCAAGCTGGCCACGGTTTCGGCGGCCAGAAACAGCATGACCGAGATGCCGAAGTTGGATGGGTTCCAGATATGGCGTCCCTTCACGCGCAGCACATATTTCGACGTGATGGAGATCGCGGCGCACAAGCGCGTACGGCCAGAAGGCGGGCGAGCGCACCAGGATGCCGACGCTGATGCCGGTGATGTAGGCGCTGGCGGGATGCAGCCACTTGTGAAAAAAAATTCGGCCGAGGAGTCAGTTCCGTCCCGATGCTGGTGACAATCGCCAGCAGAGTCTTCTGATAGCTCTCCAGAATTCCGAACGACAAATGCCCCGCCAGCAGAATGCAGGTAATGAAAATGGGCGCGATGTAGCGGTTGTCGAGGCTGATCAGTTGCTTCCATCGGGCAGGCGCGGCCGGCATTGGCGTCAAAGGCGCGGTCGTCTGCTGGCTCATGCGGGCTCCTTGATCTTGTGCAACTGGTCCGGCGGCAGGTTTTTCGATGGTCTGAACTTTGCCCGAGGGCCAGCGAATCACGGCCTTCTCGATTTGCGGATTCTTGCCCAGCCCAAAATGCAGCCGGCGGTCGTTCTGCGCCGCGAAGCCGCTGCCGCCTGAAACTTCCTGCACCTGCTGCTGCCCATTCCAGAACAGCGTGACCTGCGCGCCGATCGCGCTGCGGTTGCTCGCGGTGCCCTCCAGTTCGAATTCGATCCACTCATTTTCCGGCGTGACGGTGTTCTTGTAAACCAGCAACGGCCCCTTCTGGTTGGCCACGACGACGTCCAGCACACCGCGATTCCACAAGATCGGCGAGCGCGACGGCGCGCCCGTCGTAAGTGTCAGTGACGCCCACGGCCTGGGCAACATCGACAAATTTTCCGGCGCCATCATTCAGCCACACCGCTTGGTTTGATAGCCCGACAGGCTGCGGCCTTCAAACGCCGGCCAGTTCTTGGCATCGCCGATGATCGTGCTGTTGCCGCCCGCAACTTTGGAAAAGTCGTACCAGTAGCTGCGATTCCGGTCGAGCGAGATGTAGCCATTGGTCAGATAGAGGTCGAGCGTTCCGTCGTTATTCAAGTCGCCAAACTGCGCGCCAAAACTCCATCCGCCAAGTTCCACGCCGAAATCGCGCGCCAGATTCTCATACTTGATGCCGTCGCCGGCGGTGCCTTCCTTCGGCACCCACAGATTGTTTCCCTGAATCAGAATGCCGTCTTCGGAAATATTGGAAACGTAAACCGCGTAGCGGCCCTGATTGAGGATGTCGCCGAAGGCAGCATTCATGCCGCTTTTGGGCGCAAAGCCGACGCCGGTCTGCTCGCCCGACTTCGTGGAAGCGCTTGCCGTCGTTGAAATAAAGCTCCGAAACGCCGTAGTCGTTGGCGACAAACAAATCAGGATGGCCGGTGCCGCGCAGGTCGGCCGCCGCTGCGGCCAGGGCCCAGCGCCGGCTGTTGATGCCAACCTTGTCGCGCTGACTTCTTCAAACTTGCCGTTGCCCAGATTGTGAAACAGATATTTTCGCCCGCCATTCTTGGCGTACTCAAAACTCTCGGGCATGATCCGCGTGGTCGTCGAGATGCCAGAGATCGATGTCTTCGGCATAGTAGCCGCCGACAAACAGGTCCAGCAGTCCATCGCCGTCGTAGTCGAACCAGATCGCCGTGTTGGCATTGATCCACGGCGGCAGGCCGGCCTGCTCGGTGACGCGCGTGAAGCCGTGGCCCTGGTCGTTGTGAAACAGCTCCGGGCGTCCCCACTTGATCAGAAACAGATCTTCGTAGCCATCGTTGTCGTAGTCGCCCCACACCGCGCCCGTCGAAACTCCGGTGCCGGGCTGATTGACGTCGGCAATGCCCAGTTCGGCGGCCACGTCCTTGAAGGTGCCGTCGTGCATATTGCGGTAGAGAGCATTCTTGCTGCCGATGGCGCTGTTGGTCACGTAGATGTCGGGCCAGCCATCGCGATCGAAATCGACGATCGACACCGACGCGCCCATCGACGCGACCTCCGGCATGATGGGATCCAGCTTGGGATCGAGCTTCGGCGCCTGATGAACAAAATTGAATCCCGGCCGCATGCGAAACTTCCTGCAGATAGAAGCCGTGGCGGGCCAGCGCGGTCTTCGCGTCGGCGCTTGAGCTCGTCCGCGTTGCGCCGCGCCGACATCCGCTTGAATGACCAGCGGCGTCGCCAGGAGCGCGACGAAAACGATGCCGAGAATGGTCCTTGCGATCGCGGTTGCTGCTCATCTGCGACAAGCTCGCTCCGCAATGCATTCTTGAAAGACCTCAGGAGTCACGTAGCGCGTGTGATAGTTCTGCCAGTCCTCAGGATGCTGCTGATAGACCCACTCATCTTCCAGCTCGCCCGGGCCGCGTGGTGTACTCGTTCTTGGCGTGATACGGCAACGGCAGCACGGTCTTGGAGAAAGTTGAATTGTAATCGCCGTCTTTGATCCAGCCGTCGCCCACGATGACGAAGTCGCGCACCCAGCCTGCTGGGGGCGGCGGCTGCTCGGCGAAAGCGCAGCGACATTTCGTCGCCGGAATTCACGATCACGTAGCGGTCGTCGATGCGTCTTCACCAGTTCGCGCACGTCGCCGTAGCGCGTGTAGTAGCCGATCAGATCGCGCCAGCGCTGCTTGGTGCCTTCAATCTGGTTGTAGTCGGGAACTTCCGGCGCGCCGGCGCCCACCGGCATGTGCATGACGGAATATCCGCGATAATGCAGATCGGCCACGGTCGGGATCGAGAGTCGTCGTCTTTCAGCGGAGCATCGGGCGCGCCCTGCGCCCACTGGATCGCGTCCCAGTAGATTTCCAGGTTCGTGCGCAGGCGCACCTGGCGCGGCGTTCCGGGCCGGAAGATATTCGTCAGATTGAACAGGATCGTTTTCTTGCGCCCTGCCGGAAAGCCCAGATTGTCCTGCGCCGTGACCCAGCCGCCGTGGCCGTCGGGCACTTCGAGGCTCAAGCCATGCGCGCGCCAGCGGTTGCCCTGGGTGATGGCGACATTCACCGACGATTCGGTGTCGTGGATCGAACCTTGCGCGATCAGATAAAGCGGGCCGCTCTTCGGCGCGTCGTCGCCGAGATCGACTTCAAGATAGTGGTCGCGCGTCATGCCCTGAAACTGCCCGCGCCCGAAGCTGCTCGAGGGCTTTGCCGTCGAGCGTGCTGACGATGTCGGTGACATCCTGGCCGGTGTCGTCCATCGCGCGCGCGATCTTGTGCGGCGTCGCGACGGTGGTGATGCCAAGCTTCGCCGGCGGAATCACGAAGCGCTCATCGACGAAAATCTCCGTGCCCGCGGGATGGTCGACGGTCATCAGCGCCAGATAGTCGTAGTAGTAGACCTCCCACAGCTCCGCGGTGATGCGCAGATCGTAGTAGCCGTCGTGCGGCACAAGCTGGTCGCGGCCGATCTTGTACCACTCTCCGGTGGCCGCGATCTGCGCCGAGCCGAGCGTGTTGATGCGCAGGCCGATCGCCGAACCCCAGGGCACCGCGTCCTTCACGAACTCCATCTGCTTTCCGTTGTAGGCGAAGAGGAATGGGCACGAAGCTTTCAGGCGCTGCTCGGTCACAACATCCTGATCGGCTTTCACGCCAAACTCGGCGCGCACCGTGCCATTCGGCCAGACGACCCGCACCACCTCCGCTTGTGTCTGCTCGCCCAATCCGAAATGAAGTTGCGGCCCGGTGATCGGCTGCTTCTGCACCAGCAGGCCGGAGCGAATTTCGATTTCGCCGCCGACGCCGAAAGGATTGATGCGCTGGTCGCCGACCGCCTGCACGGCGTGCGGCCGCACCACTTGCCAGTGATAATTCTTCGGACTCTGATTGATCGCCTGCACCGGCTTGCCCGTCGGCGCGAAAGACCCAGCAGATCGAGATTGCCATCGCCGTTCAAGTCCGCGGCGTCGAAGACCAACGGCGGGCCCGCTGGATTCGGCAGTCGCGTGAAGTTGCCATTTCCGTCGCCGAGCCAGACCAGCGCACCCGTCGCCGCTGCCGTTGGTGTCGGTGGAAGAAAGAATCAGATCGAGCGCTCCGTTGTTGTCGAGGTCGGCGACGTGCAAGCGAACCTCGCCGGCAAGATAGCTGCCTGGGTCTGGAACGCGGGCAATTTCGGCGGTCTCCCAGCTTTGCCCTTCGTTCTTGTCCGAGATCCGGATGATGGCGCCGTCGACTTGCACCGCCAGCAGATCGAGAACGCCGTCGTTGTTGGCATCCGCCACAGCAATCGCTTTGACGTTCGCGATGTTCGCCGGAAGAGCTCGTTCGCGGAACTGGCCTTGCCGCTCGATTCATGAACACATGCAGCCGGCCCGCGCCGTCGATGATGGCGGCATCGGGATTGCCGTCGCCATCGAAGATCGGCCCAGGCAAAACCGCGCACGCCCGAGATGCCGGCAAAGGGATGGATGGGCAGGAACGTGCCGTCGCCGTTATTTCTCAGGACGGCTGGAATGCCCTCGCTTGGCGCCGAGCACGATGTCGAGATCGCCGTCGGCTTCGATGTCCACCGCCCACGCGCCGGTGTAGCGGCCGTTGATCGACCGCTTTCGGCAGTTTGGTCTGCGCCGTTACATCCGTGAATGCGGTCGGGAGCTGTCCTGTCGCAGCAGGCGTACGCCGCCGGCTCCGGCCAGCACCAGATCGGTTTTGAAGTCGTAGTTGAAATCGACTGGAACAATGCCTTCGGGCAGCGGAGGCACGCTGGATGGTCCGCCAGGGAAGGGAATCGTCGCGCCGCTGGACAACCGAACTTCGCGCCCATTTGCCACCGCAACCACCGGCGCGCCTGCGCTGCCCAGCGGGATGGCTCCGATCCAATTCCAGCGAGCGTTGCCAGAATTGGGGACCGGCTGAGCATTGAAGGTAAGCGCCATGTCCGGCCGGAGCCGGCCTGAAGACTGGCGACTCCAGTCTGCAGAAAGTGGATGAAGGGTTCAGCTTCATCGCCCGGCGGCGCTTTGATCGCCGTCAGGCTCTGGCGATATTCAGGCACGCGCATCATCACATTGCGCAGAAAGGTCGTCTGCGTCGCCGCCGGACGCAAATCCGTGCCTGCAGACGCAGACTGCACCGCGGCCAGTTGACTGCTGTACTTCTGGCGGCCACGCCGACTGACCGCGCGCTGATCTGCGCGACTGCCGACTTCAAAGTGGCAGCGTCGCCGCGCTTCGCCGCAATCCGGCTCAGCTCCAGCAACGCCGCCAGATTGTCGGGTTGCGCGGCCAGAATCTTCTGCAACAGCTGCTGCAAATCGGCTGCGCCGCTTTGCATCGCCTTGCCGTTCGGTTTCTTCCGCCAATCGGTAAAGCGCCCGCAAATTTTGCGGATTCAATTCCACCGCTTTGCGCAGATTGGCAATGGCTTGCGCGGAATGGCCGCGCTGGCTCTCCAGAATTCCCAGCAGGTCGTAGATGCGATCATTCTGCGGAGCCAGATCGCGCGCCCGTTCAAGTCTCTGCGCCGCAGTGTCGTAGTTTCGCTGGCGCAGCGCCAGTATTCCCCAATTTGCCCAACCCGCAGGCTCACCGGGTACAAGCTGAGTTACTTCCGAAAGCTTGCTGTCGGCGTGGACGTCGTCGCCCACCTGCAACGCCGCCAGCCCGACATAGAAGGCCGAGACGACATCCGCGTACTGTTTCGAACTCTTATCGGGCAGTTTCGGCGTGGAGGTGCAGCTTGAGGCTGCGAAGAGCGCACCCAAAATAGAGAGCGCAAGCGTACTGTGAATCGCAAGGGATAGTGGGCTGCGCATAGTTACAGCCGGCCGTGATGTAACTGACGAATCGGTCTGCATCAAACTCTCTTCCGTAGAAATCTAGCACAACAGGTACCGTCTCGCGGGAAGCGCCAACCGGTCAGGCGACCTGTAATTTCTTGTTCGTTGCGCTTTCGTACGCGCGCCATGCCTCGAAACCACAAGAACGCAACCGCAAGAAACGGCAAAAGGTACAACAACAGATCCCATCGTCCGAAGCCGGGAGGCGTCGCTTCCACTCGGGACAGCGCCTCGCCGCTGCCCTGAGAACTCTGCAGTACCAGGCGAATGCGCCAGAATTCATCCCGATCGAACTCGGCCAGGGCCTTGTATTGTGCCTGTCCCCGAGTGTCATCGCGCGTGGCGGCGTAAACCACCTCGGGAAGCCTGCCGCTTTCGGGTTGAACGCCGATCTCGATTTTCAGGTCGTCCGGGATCTGGCCGCCCGGCACCGGATCCACCAACACGAAAAAAGTTCCAGTCCCCACATCCGGATGGGTCCACAGAGCGACAACGCACGGGCCCACTCTCTGATTCTCGATGATAGGGAAAGGCGGACCGTTGTGGGCACGCGCCGGCAGCAGCAGCGCGAGCACCACCAAAAAGCAAGCCCAGACTCTCTCCGCGACTCTTTCGCAACTCACCATCTTGTCCGTTTGTCCTCTTGGATCTTCTTTGCGAAATTTGCGATAACCTTTGCGCACTTTGCGGTAAAAGGCTTCTAACCGCAAAGCTCGCAAAGGATTCAGCCACAACTATCCGCTCATCAGCATGGCACGCATCTCCATGGGCTGAAACATCAGCCACATCGATGCTCCCCACAGGATCAGACTGACTGCCGCCCAGGGAACGAATGCGCGCAAGGGTTGCTCCGGCGAGTCCTCTTCCGCCAGGCCATGGGTCACCAGCAGCGATCCCGCAAATCCGAGAAGCAGGAATCCAATCTCGACCACTTGCACAATGTTGGGCGGGAAGCCCGTCAGAGTCCAGCGCGGCTCTCCCAGAATCGGCCATCCCAGACTCGCCAGCGCGCTCTGGGTGACCGGAATCAGCGTGTACAGTCCAGTCAGGAAGTGAAAACTATAGTGGGCCAGCCACATGCCGAAGCCCAACGGAACCAGGCCATAGGTGTATCGCACCACCAGCGGCAGCAACGCGCGTTGGCCGCCTGCCCAAAGGCGCGTCAGCCATGCAGCCACTCCCAGCAGCACGACTGGCTCGACAATCAAGAAGAAGGTAAAAATAAGACCGAGCACTGGAGCCTCGTGGCTTACGTGCAGCGTTCTTCCCAGCCACCTTTCCACGGCGTAGACGGGGCTGACCATGCCGAAAGCATTCAGCAAGGCGCCAAAGGTAAACACCATAGCCAACGCGGCCAGGTCCTTGCGACGTGAGAAGTAGCCGATCCCCGATCGCAAGGGATCGCTCTGCAGCTCAGCGCCGGGCATCCGGCTGAGGATTCCGACGTTGTCGTGGGGGCAGGCGTGGACGCAGTCCAGGCAGAAGGTGCAGTCCATATTGCCCACCTTGCTGGGCTGAAACAGCGCCAGCTCGCAGCCGCGAATCGTAACCAAATCCGACACGGGTTCGCGCCGCCCACGAATGCAATCCTTGGTGTGGCAGGTCACGCACACATCCGGCTGGCGCACTTTCACTTCGAAAGGCGAGAGCTAGACTGGCCACAAAGTTAAACTGGCCGATGGGACAAACGAACTTGCAGAAAGACGCGTGCTTGAAGAGACCATCCACCAGGAGGACAGTCACGAAGTAGGCAATGATCAGCCAGGCCGTCCACCAGGGTGAAGACCACAGATCGAACAGCTCGTAGGTAAAGAGGATCACGACGAACAGCGCCACCGAAATCCATTTGTTGCGCAGCATGCGAGGCCAGGTAAATCGTGGCTTGAAGAAGCGCCGCGCTGCCTGCCGCACCAGCATGAACGGGCAGGCCAGGCAGAAAAAATTCCCGGCCGCCAGCAGGACTAGCACCAGCACGCCGCGGAAGTGAATCCAGCTCAGCGTGGTCGCCAGGTTCTTGGGCGCCAGAGTGGGCCCGAACAGGCCATGCAGGATCATCACGATGCTGACGACCAGCAGGGGAGCCTGCAGAACGGGACGTGCATAGCGCCAGGCAAACAATCGCCCCAGGCCGGGAACCCGCATTAAATCGAAGGGCTGGGAATCGAGGTCGTCGAGGGCCGGGATGGAGGATGGATTCAACCGCTTACCTAGTTGGGTCGAACGCCGCTGACGTTGAACTGGCGCTCCAGAGTTTGCCCGCCGGGCAGCCGGACATGCAGGAGAATAACCCAGTCTCCCGCCATCTCAAACCTCAGATGACCCTGGTAGCGGCCCGGTTCGATTTCCTCCGCTTCCTCGAACACGGGAGCCATGCCGGCGTGAGACATATCGGCTTCCAGGGTGATGCGCGCTCCGGAAATAGGTTTGGTTGCGCTGTCGGCCAGCTTGAGGGTGACGGTCGCGGGGCCGACCCGGGGCGGTTCCGGCGAGATGGCATGCTCCAGCGTGACCGCTGGAGGCGGATTGATCGGCCCGGAGCAGCCACTCACAAACAAACTGCCGGCGCAGGCGAACAGCGAAGAGACTTCGAGAGACTCTCGGAAGCGGGCCAACGGCTCGCCCACTCCAACGAATCATGCGGAGGCCGCTCTCAATGGCCGCCCCACTCGCAGGTGCAAACCATGTTCCTGCGATCACTTTCCGGGGGAAACATGTGGTAGTACATCGCAATTACCATCGGGATGAAAACGATGCTGTTGTAGAAAAGGTGGAGCTCAACCCGCGGGAAAAATAGCTGCAGGACGCTGCACGGTACCGGCTTACCCCAGAAATTGTGGTGGGTCGTAGCCTGCCAAATCAGCAGGAAGTGCTCGATGTGGTGCCAGAACTGGATGACCAGCGCGACCGTCCACCAGGTCCGCGAAACCCCGACGAATCCCTTGCGCAGCACCCACAGGCCAATCAGCATGACCACGGCGTAGCCGTAGTGCAGCGCTTCCGACTTGATCAGCCACGGATACCACAGACCGATGAGGCCATTGGCCTTCGGCCGGGGCCAGCCCATGACGTAAATCTGATAGGCCTGAAACAAATGCTCGCCCCAGTGAGCGAGCACGATAAACATAAAAACCTGAAGCGCGCGCTCATGCCATCGGGTGTTGAGTTTCTCGTAGAAACTGGCACCCGATCCCGTTGTGACATGCATATTCGGAATCGTTGGATTCGAAACCGCCATCATGGTCCTCCGCAAGCCCGAAAGTTATTGCAAAAATGTGACCACGATCACACCTTGCTCTATTCCCGGTCAATAATTGAATTGTATTAGCCGCGCACAGGGGTGCCACATCTTCTAAAAATGGTAGTTGGTTTCGAGGAAGATGAGCTGTCCATTCGCATCTTTCGGGTAAATCTTTGCGATCACGCTTTTCCCCCAGGCATGGCCGTAATAGAGGGTAGCGCTGAAAGATCGCGTGATCTGGTAGTCGGCACTGACGTCCAATACGTTGCCCAGGCCGCGGAAGTTATTGCTGGGGCGACCGGTGTATCCGAAGGTCTTCGGCTGAAATGCGCCGCCGCCCGAATACCAGAGATCGGATGCGCTGGCCAGACGGAGCGCGTGGGCCTCGCTGCGCAGGGTAAGCTTCGCGGCCGGCCGCAAGTTCAGAGTGCCGTAAAAGTCCTCGTTATTCATCATGTTATAGAACGGGAAGCGGGCATACTGGCGGGGCGTGGTTAAGACCTGGAAGAAAGTCCCGTGAGTTGAGTCTTTCGGGTTTCCATCGCCGCTGCCATACGAATAGCCGGCGCTCAGCCACGGCTTAAGATGCTTTACCGCGGGCTGCCATCCCAGTTCGCCGACGAATGCGCCGGCACGTTGCGTGAGAGTACCCCAGGAGCCGCCCTGATAAACGCCCCACACCAGAAAATCAAACTTGCCGGCGTTAGTCGTATTGATGACCTGCGCGTAGTTGGCTCCGTAGTTGGCGAGCTGAACCTTGCCCAGGTCCGCGGTGCGCACAGGCACGGGACGGTTGTCAGTCTTCAAGACCGTGTTGCGGTCATCCACATAGCCCAGGCCGAACACGCGTAGTTGTGCCTCGCCATGCGGAGTATTGATGGACCGGGTGAAGGCGCCGTAGTAGACCTCGACGTCCAGTTCGGGCATGCCGTCGGTTTGGAAGACTCCAGCGGTTGGCCGGGCACCGAAAAACGTGAAGTTGTTTTGTCCGGAATTCAGGACGAATTGGCCACCGTCAAACGACCGCTGGACAGCCGTGAACCCGAAGTTCGCAATCAGGCGGCTTGAAATCCGGCTCTGTATGACAGTCGCCAGCATCTGGTCTCTGGGCTTGACTTCGGCGCCGTCGAAATATTCGAAGCGCCCCATTTTCAATCTCGCCGGTCCCATGTGTTTGAAGTCCACATACGCCTGCTTCAGGAACACACTGGCGTTATTCACCTGGTTGCCGTTGGCCGCATAGTAGGTTCCTCCCAGACCGAGCTGACCCTGGGGAGCGGCAACGACAGCGTCGTTTGGGAGGCCGAGGATGGAGGCCTGCTCCATTTCTGCGAACCAGTCGAGGCGTTCCCTGGTCTGGCCGATTCCAACCCGCAACAGCGAGTCCCACAAGGGATAGTCACTGTTTCCGGTGTTGCCTTGGAACCAGTTCCAACCTTCGGCTCGCGTCCGCCAGTTAATCGTGATCTCGAAGGGGCCCAGCTTGTGCTTCTGAGGTTGCGATGAGGCGGGATGCGACGAGGTTTGCGGGCTCCCCGAAGCTGGCGCGGAGCCGGCCGCCATAGAAGCAGCCGCTTGTTGCACCGGTCCCGACGGCGCGGTGTCGGCAGACGGAGACTGTTGTGCCACCATTTGCGCAGCGATCAATAGAAAAATCGCTGCACTGAACCACACGCCTGGTCGTGCTCTCATCTTAAAAGCTCCCTGCGTAGGCGATTTCAGGCCATCTAGCGCCGGTCCATGAGACTTCATGGAACTTCGCCCTTAAAGATTGCCAAGAAATGTATGAGTGGAAGGAGTCCCCGGCAATAGCAGGAAAATACTAGTGGCTGCGCGGATGTCTTACTTTCTTGATGCCATTCGGCGGTTTCACCATAGGTTCACTCCGTCCTTTTGTGAATTGTGAAGCGCTGCGGGAATGCTAGGCTGGTGATGGAGTCCTACCAATTGTTCTGCTTAGCCGGGTATCACTACCGCGTGTCGCTTGCCTTCCTGCTGCTGCTTGCGCTCCCGCCTCTCGGCAGAAGCGAAGCCACGCCGGCAGCTACGAAGGGCGTTGCCTCAAAGTCTTGGGCGATCCGCGGCCAGCCGGCACCGCTTGTGAATGGATCTCCGGTCGTGTTTGAAGTAACGGCTCCTGCACGCCTGACCGCGCTCTCCGGAAGATGGCTCGAACACGAAGTCTTCTTCAGCTATGACGCAGCCGCGAAAGCCTGGTACGGGATCGCGGGAGTCAGCCTGGAAACCCGCCCCGGCATGTACGCCCTGGAGCTCACAGGAACAACCGCGCGGGCCCAGGACGTCTCCTCCTTCAAAAAATTTACCGTCCGGGCGGCGAAATATCCCAGCGTCGCGGTCACCGTCGCCAAGAAATACACCGAACCCAGTAAAGAACAACTGGCACGCATTCAGGAAGACAAGTCGGTCAAGCAAGATGTTTTTCAACACACCGATCCAGCACGCGAGTGGGCGGGCAGGTTTCGCGCTCCGGTGAACGCTTCAGTTTCCGATGTCTTCGGTACCCGGCGCACTTTTAACGGCAAGACCCAAAGCCTGCACCAGGGATTGGACTACGCGGTCCCAACTGGCACGCCCGTTTCTGCCGCCAATGCCGGAACGGTTCTGTTGGCTGGTCCGTTGTATTTCGAGGGCAATTGCGTGGTGCTCGATCACGGACAGGGACTGCTGACGCTTTACCTCCACCTGTCGGAAATCAAAGTAAAGCAGGGTGAGCGGATCGAAGCCGGACAACCGATTGGACTCAGCGGAGGCACTGGCCGGGCCACGGGGCCGCATCTCCACCTGGCGGTTCGTTGGCAGGGCGTCTATCTGAATCCCGCCACTTTGCTGACCCTGAAGCTTCCCTGACAAATGGCGCGCCGCTTACAGCCGCCCGTCCATGACCCTGCCTGTCCCACTTCTGAGAATAGGGAAAGAACGAATCGTGGTTCGTAAGTTCAGGTTTCTGACCAGGCGATGCAGATAGTTCGCGTGCACTCCTAAGTTCCGGGCCGCTTCTGTGTAGTTGCCTTTGGCTTCCTCGATCGCGGTGACGATGAGGTGCTTTTTCAACTGCGTGACCGCCGTGTGATACTTCGCCTCTTGCACGCCCGGCGCGGGGTCCTTCTCCAGTACCGACTCCGGCAAATCCTCCGGCCGAATAGTGTCCGACACACCCAACACCAGGGCGCGCTCGATTGAATTTTCGAGCTCGCGGACATTACCTGGCCAATCGTAATTGGTCAAAGCAGCCATCGCCTCACGCGAAATCTTCTTGGCTTTAATTTTGCATTTGGCGGCAAACTTGGAGACGAAATACTCCGCCAGGATTGGAATGTCGTCGATACGGTCGCGCAGTGGCGGCACTACGAGCGAGACTACGTTCAAACGGTAATAAAGATCCTCACGAAATGTTCTGGCCTTTACCGCGGACAGCAGGTCCTTATTGGTGGCGGCAATCAACCGGATGTCGATCGCGATGGGGCGGGAGCCGCCCAGCCGCTCGAACTCACGCTCCTGCAGCACCCGCAGCAACTTGACCTGCAATGCGGGCGCAAGTTCCCCGATTTCGTCCAGAAACACCACACCTCCATCGGCGATTTCCAGGCGGCCTTTCTTCTGGCCGGCTGCGCCGGTAAACGCACCCCGCTCGTAGCCGAAAAGCTCGCTTTCCAGCAGACCCTCCGGGATGGCTGCGCAATTGATGGTGACAAACGGCCGGCCCGCGCGTGGACTGTTGCGATGAATGGCCCGTGCCACCAATTCCTTTCCCGTACCACTTTCGCCGCCAACCAGCACCGTGGATTCCGTCGGAGCCACTCGCGACAGAAAACGGTACACCTCTTTCATCGGGACGCTTTCGCCAACCATGTTGTGCTGCAGATTGATCTCCGCGGACAACCTCAGATTTTCCTGCTCCAGCCACATCAACCGTCGCGAATTTTCCAGCGCGACCGCGGACATCCCGGCAATGCCCGCCACCAGTTCCAGATGATCTTTGTCGAAGTGGATCACAGGATTGGTCGTATCCAGGTAGATACAGCCAATCACGGTTTGGAAAACGGTCAGCGGCACGCACAGCAAGGAGCGCACCCGAAACGAAACCAGGCTTTCCACCTCGCTCAGTCCTCCGCTGGCAGGCACGTCCGCGCCCAGGATCGCCATTCCCTGGTCCATGACCTGGCGGGTGATGGTGCGGCTGACGCGCACCGGCTCTCCTCGCTTCGCCAGCCCGGGATAAGCGAACAGCGAGGAAAACTTTTCATTGCCCTTGCCGTCGAGCAGGATTGCTCCGCGCTCCGCCGGCACCACTTCAAAGATCAGGCGCAAGATCTGCTCCTGCAGATTGTCGAGATCCGAAACGGCGTGGACCACGTGGCTGATTTTCAGCAGCGCATTCAGGTTCCGTCCCAGTCGCGAAGTGAGCGGCAACTCTTTCAGCATGCGTTCCGGATGAAGATAAAGAACATCCTGGGGACGGATCTGTGCGGTGGCTTGAGTCAGGCGATCGTCGAACTCCACATCCTCCGTGACGGCTTCATCCGTGTCCTCTTTCAACAGGAACACAAGCACCGATTCTCCTACCGAAATCTGGTCTCCGTGGTTCAGGCGCTTTTCTGAAATGACACCGCCATTGACGAACGTCCCATTGCGGCTTTCGAGATCGCGAAGCGTGTAGCTGTCCTGGTCACGGCTGAGCAGGCAGTGCCGCCGCGAAAGAGAGAGATCGCTGATGGCCAACGTATTGGCCGGATCCCGGCCAATACGGACCTCGGCTTCGGATAGAAGATAGATGGAGTTGGCTAAGGGCCCCGCCGCGACCTGGAGTCTGGGTTTCACCGTTCTACACCTCACTCGCGGCTAACCGTTTAACACATTTTCCTGCGTTCGTGTACGGCCAGCGCGGGCTTGTTCGGCTATCCGAACAGATACACTTCTATCTGATTAGATAGGGTTATTGGACTACCGACCTCGGACCTGCTCTCGGGGAGTCAATATAAATACAATGTAATCATGAAGTTAATTTGAATTTACGCTACCCGTTCGGGCTCCCTCCGCGATGGCGGAACACGTGCTATTCGTGGGAACAGCGTCGCTCGGCAAAAAGCGATGGGGGAAGCGCTTTCAGAAGTTCTGCCGGGGTTCGCCTGATCGGGAATCCGAGGGACCCCCTCATCGGGTTCCCGATCATTACTTTTGCTTCCCGCCTGCCCTGAGAACTGAGAACCAACAACTGACAACTAGGAGATAGACAACCGATCGAAGACAGCGGGAAACGACTAGGCAATGACTTCCAGGGGCGGTCTATTCGCCCATTGCGGCCGAGCGCGGCGAATCCACCGCGGTTGTTTCCTGCACGACCACTCCATCACGCAAGGTCACAGTCTTTCCCGAGATCGCCGGAACCCGTTCGCCCGGCAGCAGAATTCCGACCAGGTTCAGAGGATCGGCTGCGGACAGGACAATGGTCTCCCCGGTGAGCGGCATTTTGCGCGTCGCGCGCAATGATTCCACCGCTACCGGCAAGGCAAATTGTTCGCCGAGGAAACCGTCCACAAAGCGGCCGCCGCGAATCTCGCCGCGATCTTCCAGGCGGCGAAAGGCCATTTGCAATTCGCGCCACTTGGGAAGATTGGGCTCGCGGGCCAGCAAATCGCGAAAGACGATGCCGTAGCGTTTGAGCAGCATCCAGCAGGTGGCTTCCACCGCGCGATTGCGGTCCGCAGCCGGATCTGTGTACAGCAGCGCCCAGCGGCCGGTACTGTGCCGCGGACGCGACGTCCGCCCATTGCCTTGTCCCGCGCGCCGTTTGGGATCGATCAGCGAGCGCAGGTTGTCGAAGCCGTCGGCCGTGATCAGCCCGCCGGCGACCAGTTCCCACAGCGCAGTTTCGATTTCGGCTTTCAGCTTGCCCGGTGCCGCGCACGATGTCGGCGAAGAAAGATGCTCCCCGCTGGCGCAGGAAGTCCAGCACCTGACGCGCGCCTTCGCTCAAGCCGCGGGCCTCGGGCTGATCTACGTCAACCCGGCGAGGAGTCATCCAGTCGGCCTCTTCGCGCACGAAGAATGTGATCGGCGCCACGCTGGTCGGAATCACGCGCCGTTTCCCAGCCGCGGTGTCATCGAGCGTGGCCGGATGCGGAGAAAGCCTTCCCCAGCCGACGGCGCCGGTCAGGCAGAGCTGGTCGAGCCAGGCGGGATCGTAGTTGGCGATGCGCCGGGCGAGAATTTGCCGCTCCCAGGCATTGGCGGGAATTTCGAATCCCTGCAACTGCCGCAGCACATCCAGCGTGGCGCGTTCGCCCGACACTTGCGATGCTGGCGCGACATGCTGCCAGCGCAACAGCCAGCGCATGAACTGCGCCGCCGTGACCGGCTCAATCTGCTTGCGCAGCGTGGCGACGGTCAGCCGGTGAATCCGCGCCAGCAAGCGCCGCTCGCACCATTCGTGCTCGTGTGGCGCGGGCGCCCCCGCCCGCGAGGCAGCGTCGGTGAAGTTTCCCCGCAGAACGGCGCCGGTGGCTTCCATCCGCAGCAAAGCTTTCTCGATCTCGGAGCCGGGAAGTCCGAGCAAGCTTGCCAAGCTGCGAAGCCGTGGCCGGACCAAGGTGCGACATCCAGCCGGTGACCAGCGCCAGCAGAGCATCGTCGGACGAGAGCGAGCGTCGATCTCGAATCTCGGCGACGGAGCTGCTCGAAACGTCGCTCCAGGGAACAAAAGTGAAAAATGTCTTCGCGCGCTCCGCCGCGACCCAGTAAGTCGATCCGGCATGCTCAGCGCGAGGCGGCGCGTCCCTGTTCGCGCAGTCGATCGAAATATCCCTACCATTTGCCTGCACTGCTCACGTGGGGACAGCCGCCTTCGGCTGTCCAGTCGAGCGCAGCTCGACTATCCTGGCCAACCTGATGTAAGCCAATCAGACTCAGAGAGGCGGCATCCGTTGGGGCGGACCGAGCCGCCCGCGTCCACACCGGCAGGAATCATTTCTGGAAATGCAATCAGCGTGTGCAGCACGTCGTGCAACTCATCGGCGTCGCGCACATCGGGCCAGGCTTCGTCGCGCACTTGCGCGATCGCCGCGGGATCGAGCTTGCCGACTTCTTCCAGCACCGACTCCGGCAGCATGCGGCGCATCTCGCACGGCGCGGGCCCGGCGTTCTTCCAGCGGGGCGTCGTCGAGATACGCGTAGGGATTCGCATTCAGAATCTCGTGCGAAAACTGCGACGGCACCGGCGTATCCACGGCGAGGCAGCGGATGCGCCCGTTCTCCATGCCGCGCAGCAGGGCCTTCAGGCCTTCGAGGTCCATGGCTTCGGTCAGAACGTCCTTCATCACTTCGTTCACCAGCGGATGATCGGGAATCTGAATGTCGCCTTCGATGTTTTCCTGGCAGGCGGCCACGTCGGGAAACACCGACGCCAGCAGATCGTCGGAGCGCATGCGCTGAATCTGCGGCGGAACTTTCTTGCCGCCCTGAAAGCGCAGCAGCGCCAGGGCGCGATTCGCGTCCCAGCGCCAGCGCGTGCCGAAGATCGGCGAAGCCAGCGCAGCCTGCTCCAGAACCGGCTGCACGGTTTCGGCATTCAGAAAATGAAAGACATCGGCCAGCGGAAAACTGTGCTGCTCGGCCAGCGCGATGTTCAGGCCGTTGTCGGTGGCTGCGGCCTGCAATTCAAAATTGAAGCTGCGGCAGAAGCGCTTGCGCAGCGCCAGTCCCCAGGCTTTGTTGATGCGGCCGCCGAAGGGTGCATGGATGACCAGCTGCATGCCGCCGCCTTCGTCGAAGAAACGCTCGGCGATGATGGTGTCTTGCGTGGGCACGTCTCCCAGCACGGCGCGGCCTTGCAGGATGTATTCGATCGCCTGCTCGGCGCCGGAATCGTCGAGCCCGCATTCTTCTTTCAGCCAGGCGACGGTTTCGGCAACTGCAGGCTGGCTCTGCGAAATCCCAATCGGAGAGATATTTCGGCAGCCGGTCGCTGATTTCTTTGCGCAGGTCAGCCACATGCGCCGAAAGTTCCTGGGTGCGCGCCGGAGCTTCGCCGCGCCAGAAGGGAACGGTCGGCGGCGCGCCGTGCGCATCTTCCACCAGCACGCGGCCCGACTTGCCTTCCACGCGGCGGATGCGCCAGGAAGTGTTGCCCAGCAGCATGATGTCGCCGGCGATTGCTCTCCACGGCGAAATCTTCGTCCAGCGTGCCGACGACGATGCCTTCGGGCTCGGCGACCACGGTGAACAGCGCGGTCTCCGGAATCGCGCCGCCGCTGGTGATGGCGGCCAGCCGGCTGCCGCGCCGCGGCGCGCAGCTTGCGGTTCACGCGATCGCGATGGATGTAAGCGCCATAGCGCCCGCGGCGCGCGGCAATGCCTTCGGAAAGCATTTCGAGGATCGAGTCGAAAGTTTCGCGCGAAAGATTGCGATAGGGATAGGCGCGCTTGACCAGAGCGAACAGTTCATCTTCGTCCCAACCCGTCGTCATCTCTCGCGGACGCTTGCCCGGACGGATGCCATTGCTGCACTCGCCGCTGCGCAGGTCGCCACAATCTGCTGCGCCAGAATATCCAGCGGCGCTTCGGGAATCATCAGCCGGTCAAGATCGCCCTGCCGGATGGCGCGCACCAGCGCGGCGCATTCCAGCAAGTCGTCGCGCGTGGTGGCGAAGAAGCGTCCTTTGGGAACCGCCCCGCGCCAGTGGCCCGAGCGTCCAACGCGCTGCAGCGCGACTGCAATCGCGCGCGGCGAACTGATCTGGACCACCAGGTCAACCGTGCCGATATCGATTCCCAGTTCGAGCGACGCGGTCGCCACCAGCACCTTGACTTCGCCTTCTTTGAGCTTCTGTTCTCCGCGGCCAGACGCAGCTTGCGCGACAGGCTGCCATGGTGCGCGGCCACGTTGTCTTCGCCCAGCCGCTCGGCCAGGTGATGAGCAACGCGCTCCGCCAGGCGCCGCGTATTCACGAACACCAGCGTCGAGCGGTGCTGCTCGACCAGTTCCACGAGGCGGTCGTAAATCTCGTCCCACATTTCGTTGCTGGCGATCGGGCCCAGAGGCTGGCCGGGAACTTCGACCGCGAGATCGAGCTTGCGCTTGTGCCCGATGTTCACGATCACCGGGTCCGGCGCGTCCGTTGCCGGTCAGGAAATGGGCGACTTCTTCGATCGGCTTCTGCGTGGCGGAAAGGCCGATGCGGACAGGCGGCGCGATACGTCAGCGCCTCCAGCCGCTCCAGCGAAAGCGCCAGGTGCGCGCCGCGCTTGTCGTCGGCCACGGCGTGAATTTCGTCCACGATGACGGTTTCGACGTCGCGCAGAATGGCGCGGCTCTTCTCCGCGGTGAGCAGGATGTAGAGCGACTCCGGCGTGGTCACCAGAATGTGCGGCGGCCGCTTCAGCATGCGCCCGGCGCTCGTGCATCAGCGTGTCGCCGGTGCGGACCGCGGTGCGAATCTCCGGCATCAGCAGCCCGCGTTCGCCCGCCATCTGCAGAATCTCGCCCAGCGGGACTTCCAGATTTTTCTGGATGTCGTTGCCCAGGGCTTTCAGCGGCGAGACATACAGAACTTCGGTGCGGTCGGTGAGATCGCCGGCCAGCGCCTTGCGCACCAGGCGGTCGATACAGGCCAGAAACGCGGCCAGCGTTTTGCCCGAGCCGGTAGGCGCGGAGATCAGCGTGGTGCGGCCGGCGAGGATGTGCGGCCAGCCCTGCTCCTGCGGCTCGGTGGGCGTGCCGAATTTCTGGACAAACCACTCCGCTACGAGTGGGTGGGCCCAGGCGAGAGAGGAGGGAAGGGAGGACATTGGCGGATATTCTACCACGGTACTTTCGTAAAACATTCGCCTCAGAGCCGAGGCCGATAATCGAGAGATGCGTATTCTCTTGACGAGCGCGATTTTGGATGATATTTTATGGATGTTATTAACATTTATCCATCAGGAGTGGATATGAGGGTCGCTGACGAAGTTTGGCTGGCTGTTGCTCTGCTCCAACGCGAAAATCCTGGGCGAACGGATTTCGCAGTTCAGGAGATAAAGGCGCGAGCCAGAAATGAAAATTGGCAGATCAGGCCGGGATTTAATCAACATGTCTCCTATCACTGCGTCGCGAGTAAGCCGGCAGATCCGGTGAATCATCGCATGCTTCATGAGGACTCGCGGGGACGGAGAAGGCTTTACCGGAAAGGGGATCCATGTCACCCGGATAGGGAGACTGGGAGGATTCTTCCCAATCTTTTTGATCTTCCGCCCCAATACAAGCCGCTGATTGACTGGTACGATGCGGTCTATTCAAAGCAACAACCGCCGCCATTAGCCCCCGGCAACGGAGAAAACGGGTCGGCCCTTCGTCGTGAAGGTATCAATTCGAAACCCCAACGGGTGTCGGCAGCCATCGACATAATGCTGTCTGGGACAGCGTTCGTCAGTGCTACAGGCGCCGTCGTGATCCCGAGCGAATTGCGGAAGGAGCTTGGCATGGAGGAGGGCACGCGCCTCAGCGTATATCGTGAAAAGGACCATTTGGTTCTCGAGCCTATTACCGACGAGTTCATCCACAGCTTGGTGGGATGCCTCAAAGGTGAGGATTCTCTGGTCGCGGCCCGGGAACGTGAGCACCGAATCGAGAAGGACCCGTCGCGGTGAGCAGGACCTACGTCCTCGACGCTAACGCAGTGCTCGATCTCGTTGAAGCCGGTCCGGGATTCGGGAAGGTGGAAAAACTGCTTCAGTCCGCCCTGCGAAACGAAGTTTCCGTTCTCCTCTCTGTCCTCAATTGGGGTGAGGTTTTCTGCCTATTGTGGCAGAGGCGGGGCGAGGACAAGGCGCGACAGACGCTTGCGAAACTGTCGCGCCTTCCGCTCCAGATCGTCGCCGTCGATTTTCCCCAGGCGATGCAGGCGGGCGAGCTCAAGGCAGTCCACAAGATTCCGTATGTGGATTGTGTCACGGCTGCGTTAGCCGTTCTCAATCAGGCCGTCCTGGTGACTTCCGACCGCGACTTCGAAAAACTCGGACGTAATTTTCCGATCTTGTGGATCGCACGGGCATAAACTCGGCGCTGCTCAAATGCTAGAATCCCGCGATGCCTAAACTTTCCGCTAAGGCCCGCGCCCGCAAAATCAAACTTCTTCTCTTCGACGTCGATGGCGTTCTTACCGACGGCAAGCTTTTTCTTTTTCCGGTTCCAACCGCCGGCCAATCCAGCGCTCAGGCCGGTCAGATCGTGGTGGAAGCCAAAGGCTTTCACGCCCAGGATGGCGCCGGCATCTCGATTGCCCGCATCGGCGGGATAAAGACTGGGCTCATCACCCGGCGCAAGTCTGAAACGGTTGCTCTGCGTGCCCGCGACCTCCGGCTGGAACACGTCCATCAAGGCAGCCAGGACAAGTTGAAGGTGTTCCGTGAAATTCTTGCTGCGGACGGACTTAGCGCAAGCGAAGTTGCTTTCGTCGGAGACGACGTGATCGATCTTCCTGTAATGCGCAACTGCGGTTTTTCTGTTGCCGTCGCCAACGCCCGCCAGGAAGTAAAGAAAGAATCACACTATGTGACGCCTCACGCTGGCGGCGATGGCGCACTGCGAGACGTGATTGAGTTCATCCTGAAGGCGCAGGGGAAGTGGAAGCAGGCGGTGGAAAGTTATATTCGGAATGAAAACGCGGGAAACAACTGAGCAGTTGGCACTCGCTAAGAGATGATCTCCGACGGACTCGCCCAGCGATCTCTACCAAAAGAAAAACCCACCGGTCGTCTGCTTGGGGCGTGCTCGGGTCGACGACCGATGGGCTACCGTTTCTCCTTACTCACCCTGTTGTTTTCAGGAGTAATTGAATTCATTAAACCCTGTGCGGGCCGAAAGTTGTGCATATTTTTGTAAATAATTGTAATGAAAGTCTTTACTCTGGAATGGCCACCGGCCGCGCCGCCATCAGCTCGGTAAACCGCGGATCTTTGCGTAATCCGGCGAACTCAGCATCTTTGTATACGTCCTCGATCCCTTTGTAGCCTTCTTCCATGGCGCGCCGCAGGTATTGCAGCGATCGGTCGGTGACACCGCTCTTGGCGTACAACCTGGCCAGAACGTAGTAGAAGTGGGCCCGGTCTCCTGGAGATGACATCTGGGCCAGCACTCCAGTATGGGAGGTGCGCTCGAAAATATCGGGATCCAGCTGCAGCGCCTGGTTGTACGCCAGGCTGGCCTTGACGTATTCCTTCTTGGAAAAGTATGCCGCCCCGAGATTGCTGTAATAGGACCCGGAATCCTGACGCAACTTGATGGCGTCCTCGTAGCGCTTGATGGCGGCCCCGTACTTTTTTTGCAGATAGAAGATTACGCCCAGGTTGTTGTAGGCGTCGGCGAACTGCCGGTCCAGCTTGATGGAACGTTCGAAGTCTTTGCGGGCCTCGCCAAAGCGCGCCATCTGGAGCTCGTTAATGCCAATCTTGTTGTATAGCCTCGAGCTGCTGGGCTGCTTGGCCAACGCCGCCCGGTAATAGTCCAACGCATCCAGGTACGATTTTTCCGCTCGCAAGGCGTCGCCGCGACTCTCCAGTTCCGCGGATGGCGTCTCTGGCGATGGGGCATCGGCGTGCCGGACCGGCGGTGGATTGATTTCCACCTGCTCGGGCGAGCGCACCTGATCAAAATGTCGAATTTGAGCTGGTAAGGAAGAAGTGGAAAGCGCTGCAAGCAGGACGTAAAGCAGGTAGTGACGACCCATAAGTCCGCTCCTGAAGACAGAGCCAACTCGCTGCGGGCTCGTCTACTGAGGACCCTTACCGTCATTATCCGCCGGTTTGGGTGGCGGATCATTAGACGGTTTATCGTCTTTAAAGATACCCGCAATCTTGCCAAAAAAGCCTTTTTTCTTTTTGTTGGGATCTTCCGCCGTAGCGGTGCCCGGGGCCCCAGGCGTGCCCGGCTGGGCTCCGGGAGGTGGAGGCGGAAGCGCCTTCTCGCCTCCCAGGCCAAACACCCGGGAGAAGAACCCGCGCATTCCCGTTCCTTGATCGCAAGTCTCGCTGGGTTCTGTGCCCGCGATGAATGCCGCGCTATAGGTCTCCGGACACGAAGGCGTGGCCAGCAAATTCGTAGTTTTATCGAGTTGGACGTCAACCACGCCCGACGGCTGGGTGAAGGGCTTCATGTCCGAATATGCAGGCAAAGTCGCTGCCTTCTTCATGAACTCCGTCCAGATGGGCGCGGCGCTGAGTGCACCGCTGATACGCAAATCGCTATAGTCGTCGAAGCCCACCCAGACCACGCAGAGCAGATTGCTGGTGTAGCCGGCGAACCATCCGTCGTGGGAACTGCCCGTCTTTCCGGCAGCTGGCTGAGTGAAGCCACGCGCGCGAACCGCACCGTACCCCAAGCCGAAGTTGATGACTCCTTCCATCATGTCGGTCATCACGAAGGCAACGCGAGGATCGAGAACGGGGTGCGTCTCCGGTTTGAAATCCTGGACAATGTCGCCGTTTGCGTTCCGCACCGAGTTGACCACAGTCGGTGTGATCCGCACGCCGCCGTTGGCGAAGACGGTGTAGGCTGCCGCCATATCCAATGGCGTGGCGTCGTAAGCCCCCAGTGCCATGGCGGGCGTGGCTTTCACCGAAGTGATTCCGGCCGCTTTGGCCAAGTCAGCCACCTTTTCGTAGCCGACTTCCTCCGCCAGTTTTACGGTGGCATTGTTCAGGGACATGGCCAGCGCGTAGCGCGCGGTTACGTCGCCGTGGTACTCCTCTTTGTAGTTACGCGGCTCGTAGATCTGGTCGCCGTAAGCGAACGTGCTGGGCGCATCCGGCACCGTCGAAGCCGGAGTGAATACCGGATTGGCGCCGTCCAGCGCGGTATTCATTGCAGCGGCGTAAACAAAGGGTTTGAAAATGGATCCGGTGGGACGTTTCGCGATGGCGTGGTTCAACTGGCTGACGCCGTAGTTGCGGCCCCCCACCAAGGCCAGAACTTCGCCGGTGTGCGGATCCATCACTACCATCGCGACCTGGGCCTGCGGTCCGGGCAAGACCTTGGTTTCGTATTTGTTCTTTCCGATCTTCGTACGTTTGGTGCGCAGCTTGGTGACTTGATCGTCCACCAATTTGATTCCGGTTTCCACCGCCGCTGCTGCCGCTTTCTGCAAGTCCGGATCGATGGTCGAGTAAATTCGATAGCCCTGGTCGTTCATCTGCCGTTCGTCGAGCTTGGTGATCAGGGTTTCCCGCAGCAGGTCAACGAAGTAGGGCGCGTCGCTGGCTTCGACGTTAGGCGGGGCCAGTTTCAATGGCGTGGCTTTGGCCTTTTCTGCATCTGCGCGGCTCAGGGCATGAGTCTCGACCATACTGTCGAGCACCAGGTTGCGGCGTTCGAGTGCGCGCTCGGGATGGCGATACGGCGATAAATAGCTGGGAGCCTGAATGATTCCGGCAATCAGCGCGGCTTCCGCCGGGGTAAGGTCTTTCAAGTCTTTGTTGAAATAGGCCCGACGCGGCCTGGGCAAAGCCGCTGATGGTGAACGAACCGCGCTGGCCAAGATCGACGCGATTGGCATAGAACTCGAAAATCTGCTGCTTGCTGAGCTTCTGCTCCATTTCGAGCGCAATCAGCATTTCCGACAACTTGCGCTTCACCGTCTTCTGCGGAGTCAGGAAGAACGCGCGGGAAAGCTGCATGGTGATGGTCGAGCCACCCTGCTCATGCTTGCCGTGGATCACGTCGACCCAGGTGGCTTCCGCCAGGCGCATGAAGTTCACGCCGCCATGCTGAAAGAAGCGCCGGTCCTCAATGGCTAGAACCGCGTCCACCAGCAACTTTGGAATTTCGTCATACGTCACCAGTTGCCGCTTGGATCGCTGCCCCGCATCGAACAGGGAAGTGATCATTTGCGGTTCGAGCTCGTAGGCCGCCAGATCGCCCGCCTTGCTGGTAATGCTCTCCACCTTGCCTTCGCGGAAGCGAACAATGGCCGGCTCTGGGCTGTGATAAGAATCGGGGCCAGGCTTGATCTCGATTCCGCCCGCAAACACGCGGTAACTGCCCATGGGCGATTTGCCATTGTCCTGATCTGAATAGCCGGCGCGGCGCAGTTGGGCCGCAATCTCCTTGGACTCAATCTTCTCGCCCACCTGGACGGGATGCGCGATGGCGTAAATTCTGGCGGAGTTGCCGAAGACCGGACCCTTGAAGCGCTGGTCGATCATCTGGCCAAATTTGACGTAGTAGTAAGTGAAGAAAGCCCCGCCGGTGGTGGCTAGAACGAGAAACACCACCAGGGCCGCCCGCAGCAGCGGATCGTGCGAGAACCACCTGCCGGGTTTGCCAGTTGGATTGCCGGTCGGAATCTTGAGTTTTATAGCCACAATTCGATGGGCGGACGTGCCTCTACAGGCTTAGACGACGGAGCGCACACTTGCCGTTATCCCAGACCAAGAAATCTCCTTCCCGGCCAGATCGGGTGCTTCGCCTCGCCGCCGCACTTCGCGCGCTTGGCTGGGCTCGCTTGACGTAGGGAAGAGATTCTTCATTTTAACCTGCCAGCGCGCTTTCTGGCGCGCCGGCAGGTTGGCACTCAGGTACTAGCCCCAGGCCACTAGTTGGTGGGCGCGAACGGCACCTGGTTGCTGGTGACGGTCAAGTCCGTCACGGTGTGCGTCAGAGCTCCCGTAGCGGTGCTGGTCGTCAGCACCGAGAAGGCGCTGGTGGTGGCATTGGCGCAGAAGGCATTTCCGCCTCCCTGATCCCACTTGCATTCGGCCACGATCGGCACCCCGGTGAAAGGCGAGCCCGCCAACGCCGTCAAAGTGCCCGTGCTGGCATCCAACTGGAAGCCTTCGACCGATGTAAAGGCACTGTTGGTGTCGAGACCGAAGCTGTAAACGAATTGACTGCTGGGATGAATCTTCAGGTCGAGCGGCGTAGACATGACCGTGGCAAACGGAGAATTGCTGACTGGAGCCAGCAAGCCCGTGGTGGGATCAATGGAGAAAACATACAGATGATTGTCGGCCGTGATGCCGGTGAGTCCTACCGCGAACTTGCCGGTGAAATCAGTGCGTACACCCGCCACACCCAAGCCAAAAGGACTCCCGATGATCTGGGATAGCGCGCCCGTATTCTGATCAATCGAGAAGCCAAAAACCGGCAGCGAGGATAGCCCCTGGCCGGCGTATAGATACTTTCCAGTTCCGTCGACCGCCAGCACCTGAATGAAATCAAGATTGAAGGCTGAAAACGGTGAACCTGGCGTGAGAGTCAGCGCTCCCGTCGTAGCGTCGATCTGAAATACTGAGATCTGGCCGGAGTTGTGGTTGCCGACAAAGAGGAAGCGACCGGCGGGATCGCTCGCGACCGCGTCCGCGCCCCCCGTGGGGAACGGGCTTCCGCTGATCGTCGTCAGAGACCCGGTAGTGTGGTCAATGGCAAATGCCTGAATGGTCAGAGAGTCGCTTTGCGGCAGGTAAAGAAATTTCTTGTTGACGATAATCATGTCGCCGCCAGCGCTGCTCGGAAGCGTCGGCGGAGTGAACGGGTTAAGCGCCGCAAAGGTTCCCGTCGTGCTGAGGCCGGCACCCAGAATGTTGGTGTTGCTGAGGTAGTACAGGAAGGATGCAGTGTTGCCACCGCCTCCGCCGCCAGGGTTCGTGCCGGGACCGCAGACCGAGCCTCCGGTTGAAACTCCACCCGTTGCTCCGCTGGAGCCGCCCGTGCTGTTAAGCGAGGTGGTCGAACAGCCACCTCCGCAACCTGCCCAGCCCAACATCACAACTGCTGCAAGCAGCAGAAAGAAAATCCGATTCCCCAGCTTCATACATCCTCCGTACCGTTTCGGACGTTGGCGCACGTTGACGTTCGCCTTGCACTCGGAAGGCCGAGCGATGCCAACAACGCCCCTGCCAGTCAGCCCCTTGGGTCACTGCTGAGCGAGTATTCCTGAATGGTAGGTAGTTACCGGAATGGGAAACAAGAGTACTGAAGTAAGAGGGGTTGCGTTCCAGGTTCCCGCTGCGTTGCGCCACTTTCCAGCGGCTGAGAGTCTTACAGCACGCCCTTATTTCTTGTGGTCGGGTTGAAATCCAGATCCAGAGGGTAACCGGGCAGATTGACATGCACAGTGTAGGGAGCTTCAATGCTGATCGAGCCGGTGCCGGTCACTCCGCTGCGCTGAACCTTGATCTGCTCCCGCGTAACCGGGACATCCAAATCCTGTGCTTTCTTGAAGATGGAATCGCGGATCTGATCTTCGGTCTTAGTGTTATAGGTATCCATCTGGGCCTCGGTCCGGATGGCGTCCTGGAACTGATAGTTGGAGAAGAAGGGCGGGGCCAGCGTAGCAATCAGTATGACTGCGACAACCATGGTGAGAATGCCGAGAACCAGCTTCATTGCGTGCTCCCCTCTTGATCGCGCGCCTGACAGTGCACTCAGCGCGCCGACCGTAGATTTTTTTCGAAATAATCGGTTATTGCGGAAATGCTAGCATCCTCCAACTGCCGAGTCGAGCGCCGAACCACTTCGACGATACCTTCGGTAACCTTCTTTCCGACGGTGATACGAAAGGGGATACCGACCAGGTCGGCGTCCTTGAACTTGACCCCAGGCCTTTCGTCCCGGTCATCGAGTAACACTTCGAATCCGGCGGCCTCCAGGCGCTGCGCGATGTCCACGGCCGTGCTGAGAAGCTTTTTCGTCCCCCACATTGGTGGGCGTCACCACGATCTGGAAAGGCGCAATCTGCGGCGGCAGCCAGAAACCGTTTTCATCGTTGTCGTGCTCGACGGCGGCGGTCAGAATACGCTCGATTCCAATGCCATAGCTGCCCATGATGAGCGCGACCTCTTTCCCGTTCTTGTCCAGCACCCGCGCCCCCATCGACTCGGAGTACTTGTAGCCTAATTTAAAGATGTGTCCGATTTCGACGGCGGTGTCAATGCGCAGTTTGCCGTCGCAATTCGGACAGTCTTCACCCGCAGTGACGCTGCGCAGATCGACGTAAGCCGTGGGCTGGAAGTCGCGGCCCGGCGTGAGATTCTTCAGGTGGTAGTCCTCCTTGTTGGCGCCTCCAATCAGATTAGCGCGGCCTTCGAGCGCTTTATCCACTAGCAATACCGGACGTTGATCGTCTTTCATCTCCTTGGCCCACGCGATACCAATCGGTCCCAGGAACCCAGCCGGAGAATGAAAGAGCTGCCGGATCTCATCCTCCTGCATGGGACGCGCTTGTTGTCCACCCAGCGCAGCCGACAGCTTGACCTCGTTCATCTGATGATCGCCGCGCATCAGCAACACAACGGCTCGGACCGACACTTTTCCTGTCTTTCGATCCAGTTCCTCCATCATCAGCGCCAACGTCTTGATCTTGTTCTTCGGCGACACGCCCAGGAATTTGGCGACATCCTCGATCGTCTTCATCCCCGGGGTGTGTACTTCGAGCGGCTTGCCATCGCCCTCCGCCTTGAGATCTTCGACTGGAGCCAGCTTTGAGGTCGCCTTATCGAGGTTGGCTGCGTACTTGCATTTCTCGCAGCTTACGATCAGGTCCTCGCCAGCCGGTGTCCGTACCATGAATTCGTGGGACTGCGATCCGCCCATAGCACCAGAATCTGCCTCGACCACCATGTAATTCAGGCCACAGCGGTCGAAGATGCGGCAATAGGCGTCGTAGTGTTTCCGATACGAAACATCCAGGCCGGCGGCGTCCATGTCGAAAGAGTAGGAGTCTTTCATCATGAACTGCCGCACCCGCAACAGTCCGGACTTGGGCCGGGCTTCGTCACGGAACTTGCTTTGAATCTGGTACCAGATTTGCGGGAGCTGTTTGTAGCTGCGTAACTCCTTGCGTGCAATCTCGGTCATGACTTCTTCGTGGGTCATGCTCAGACAGAGATCGGCCCCCTTGCGGTCTTTCAGCCGGAACATGTTGTCGCCCATGACCGCCCAGCGTCCGCTGGCCTCCCACAACTCCCGCGGATGAATGGCAGGCAGGTAGAACTCCTGTCCAATTTTGTCCATCTCCTGACGGACGATGTTCGTGATCTTGTTGAACGAGCGCTGTCCCATGAAGAGATAGGAGTAAATCCCGGCGGCCAACTGGCGGATATATCCCGCCCGCACCAGGAATTTGTGGCTGGCGACTTCAGCGTCCGCCGGCGCCTCGCGCAGAGTAGGAATAAAGAGTTGCGACCAACGATGCATGGTTAGGGGTCCTGAGTAATAGGGAAGTGGTTATTGTAAATGATGGGAGGGATCCATGTGGGCCCGGTCGCCCTCGTCCGGGCGGGCGAGCAAAGCTCGCCAGAGCTACGGAGCGTCGCTCCGGGTCGGTGGGCGGCAACCCGCCCCTACGCGAACACTAGGATGCCAACTGCTTCAGAATCTCTTTGCCTAGCTTCTGCGCCTCGCCGAAAAACTTCTGATATTCGACAAACAGACGATTCAGCTCCAGCGATTTATCCGGTCCGAGTTTTTTCCGCAGAATCATGTCGCGTACGTGGACCGGGTTGGGCAAGGTAGCGTCTTCGGTGAGTTCTTCCAGCGCAGTAACGGGATCATAGTGGTACATAGGTTTTATTGTAGCGCCGGCGTCCCGCCGGCTGTCTGGCGGGCGTCTCGCCCGCCCATCGGGCCGGCGTGACGCTGGCGCTACATCATCTCCGTTCCCCACAAATCGTGCAGGTGGAGGATTCCCAAAAGAGTGTTTGTGCCATCAACCACCACCAGCGAAGTGATTTTCTTTTCTTCCATCAACGCCAGCGCAGTCGCGGCAAATTCATGGCCCGCAATGGTTCTTGGGTTCGTGGTCATGCACTCAGCCGCGGTTAGGTCCAAGACATCCTTGCCGCGCTTTTCCAGCAATCGCCGCAAATCGCCGTCGCTGATCACTCCTACCAACTTCTTGCCGTCCACCACGGCGGTCACGCCCAGCTTCTTGCGCGACATTTCGTAGATCACGTCCGGCATTTTGGTTTGCGGAGTGACTCTCGGCACTGCTTCGCCGGCATGCATCAGCGACTCGACGCGAGCCAGACGCTTGCCCAGCTTTCCGCCGGGATGCAGGTTGGCAAAGTCTTCTTCCTTGAAGCCGCGCTTTTCGGCCAGCGCCATAGCCAGCGCATCGCCCAGCGCCAGCATGGCCGTAGTCGATGCCGTCGGCGCCAGTCCCAGCCCGCAGGCTTCCTGCGCCACCGAGCAATCCAGTGCGACGTCGGCCGCCTCCGCCAGCGTGGATATCTTGGTCTGTGTGGCGCGGGCGCCCCCGCCCGCGGATTCTTGTGTGGCTTTTTCGAAACACCGCATCCCCGGTCATGCTGATCAGCGGCACCTGCAGCCGCTTGAGGGTTGCCAGCAGCCGGAGAATTTCTTCCGTCTCACCGCTGGCTGAGAGCGCCAGCACGACGTCACCGCGCACCACCATGCCGAGGTCTCCATGCAGCGCCTCGACGGGATGCATAAATAGCGCCGGAGTTCCCGTAGAACTGAGCGTAGCCGCGATCTTGCGCGCAATGATCCCGCTCTTGCCCATGCCGGTAACCACGATCCGGCCGGCGCAGCCATGGATCATCTCCACCGCGCCATCGAAAGCCTTCGCCATCGGGCCCGCGATGCGGTCAGCCAGGGCGCGCAACGCCTCCGCTTCGATCCGGACTACGTTTTCACCAACGTGTTTCATGGAAGGAAAAGATGTTAGCAGAACCCAGGCGTCAGTATTCAGCACTTAGCAATTGGCATAAGTCGAACCATTTAAGCGAGGCAGGGAAAACGGAAGGGTGTTGCTGAAAGCTGATAGCTCGACAGCTCCCTCAAAAATGATCATCTATGCTCTGCACTCGTCCCGCCAGGCTTCTGGCCTGGATGGCCCGGTCCCAGGGACCGGCTTGCCAGTTGTCCTTCAGTCGCTCGGGATGAAGCCAGGGCGGCAACGCGATCGAAAGGTTGACCGCGATGGCTGCCGCATAGGGTTCGTACAGAGAACGAAGCTGGCTCAGCTTCGCCTCGAAGGCGTCGCCTTCGCGTAGCTTCACTCCACGTTGCCCGAGACTCTCGCGCAGGCGGAGCAGTTCTTTCGCGGGCAAGCGATCAGTAGCGTTCGGGTCGTAGCGGGCATTCACTACCTGGGCCAGGTCAACGACGGCGTGCCGTGCCATGGCGAAAGTGATCTTGGCTTGCTCGTTGCGCAGTCCGTCCACGCCCGCTACCACCAACGCGCTGGCGTCCAGAATTGTGATCAGCGCTCCCAGCCACGATTGATTGTTGTGCTGCGAGCGAAAGAAGCTCAACACGGGATAGGACAGATGACTCTCCAGCACCTCAGCCGCCCAACGCTCCCAGTCCTTGAAGATCTGGTCGAGCACCGCTTGTTGCGGACAGTTTCCGAATCTGGACAATAGCTCCGCGGCCGAGGGAGGCGAGCCCGCCCGCGCATCCAGCAGGGAAATTTCGATCTCGCGACGGGAGAAAGACGAATAAATTGTCGGCAAGTAACCGATCACAACACCCAGAAAGGCGAACCCCAAACCGGATTCCACCACCGCCAGGGCCCGGGCGACGCCGGAACTCGGAATAATGTCTCCGTAGCCCAGGGTAAAAAACGTTTCACCGCTGTGGTAGATCAGGAGCCCGAAGGTGAGAGGCTCGCCGCTCAGGCGAAAGTGTTCGCCGGCGCCGTATTGCAGTAGCGCAAAGCCGAGGATAAGCCCCGCTGCCCACAAGGCCAGCAGGAAAATCAGCGACAGCGGACCGAAGTAGCCGAGAAAATTCTCTCGCCGCGCCCGCCCCGGAATGCGTTCCGCCAGCTTTCGCCACGGAATCCAGGTACGACGGTAGAACCAACTGGTAAGCCGGAAGCTGCGCTGCACCCGCCGCGGCAGAACCACGGTCTCAAACGCATCCAGCAGGATAGCGAGAATGGAAATAATTCCGGCAATGGCGGAGAGAATATGCATCCGGGATCAGATGGTGGGAATGGTAGCAGATTCAGTGCGAGGTCACGGCTTTGCGTGCGCGGCTGTCAACGCGTTCTGTACCGCCTGCAACTCTTTCAAAATGCCCCGCAGTTTGGTTGATTCCAGCGCGTTGGCCCCGTCCGATTTGGCTTCCTTGGGATGGTCGTGGACTTCCATGAATATTCCGTCTACGCCCGCCGCCACCGCTGCGCGCGCCAGCACCGGGATAAACTCCGGCTGTCCGCCGCTCACCGCGTGATCTCCATCTCCGGCAGACGAGGGCAGCTGCACGGAATGCGTAGCGTCAAAAACCACCGGAACAAACTTGCGCATGATCGCCAGGCCGCGCATGTCGACCACGAGATTGTTGTATCCGAAACTCGATCCGCGTTCGGTGACGAACACCTTGTCGTTGCCCGCGGTGCGGCACTTCTCTACGATGTGCTGCATGTCGTCGGGCGAGACGAACTGGCCCTTCTTGATATTCACCACGCGCTCGGTCATGGCCGCGGCCACGACCAGATCGGTCTGACGGCAGAGGAACGCCGGAATCTGCAAAATGTCGGCGACTTCCGCAACCTTGGCCACGTCGGCGGTTTCGTGCACATCGGTAAGAATGGGGACGTGCACCTCATCCTTCACTTTTTTCAGGATGCGAAGACCTTCCACCAGACCCGGACCACGAAAGCTGCGAATGGAAGTGCGGTTGGCCTTGTCGTAGGACGCCTTAAAGATGAAGGGAAAATTCAGCGCACGCGTTACGCCCTTGATCACTTCCGCCATGAAGAGAGCGTGCTTCTCGCTTTCGATGACGCAGGGTCCGGCAATCAGGAAAAGATTTCCGGCGCCGATTCTGACATTGTCGATTTGAAAAGAAGTGGTCATGATCGAACCACGGAGGACACAGAGGACACGGAGAGTATCAACGGGTTTCCTCGGTGTCCTCCGCGTCCTCCGTGGTTAACTATCTTTTTCCAACCTTCTCCGGCCGGTGGAACATCTCCACTTCGGAAGCTACTTTCTCCGCCCGTCGCTTCAGCCCATGCTCGTAAGCCGCGCCGATGAACGTCTTGAACAGCGGATGCGGCTCCAGCGGCTTCGACTTGAACTCGGGATGGAATTGGCACCCAATGAAGTGGGGATGATCCGGCAACTCCACCATCTCCACGTAAGTTCCGTCCGGAGTTGATCCGGAAATCCGCAATCCGCCGGCGGTCAGCGTTTCCTCGTATTCACGATTGAATTCGTAGCGGTGGCGATGGCGTTCGCTGATCTCGAGTTTGCCATAGATCTTGTGCGCCAGCGTCCCGGGCTCGATCTTGCACGGTCCAGGCCCCCAGCCGCATGGTTCCACCCAGTTCCTCCACGCCGCGCAATTCGCGCAGTTTGTAGATCACGCGGTGTGGCGTGGCCGGATCGAATTCGCTGGAGTTAGCGTCGGCCAGGCCGCACACGTTGCGCGCAAACTCGATGCACGCCGTCTGCATGCCCAGGCAAATGCCAAAATACGGAACTTTATTTTCGCGGGCATACCGGATCGCGATCAGCATGCCCTCGATGCCGCGCTTGCCGAAGCCGCCCGGCACCAGCAGTCCGTCATAGCCGGCCAGTTGTTCCTCGTAGGTACGATCTCCGGTTTCCAGGCCTTCCGCTTCAATCCAGTTCAGATTCAGCTTCAGGTTGTGCGCCAGCGCGCCGTGGATCAACGCTTCTTTCAACGATTTGTAGGAATCCTCGTACTCGACATACTTGCCCACAATTCCGATCGTGACTTCGGCCTTGGGGTTGTAAACCCGGTGTACGATCTCCTCCCAATCCTTCAGATCGCGATCCTTGGCCTCCAGGCGCAGGTAGCGAAGCACCAGAGAATCCACGCCTTCACGGGAAAACACCAGTGGCACTTCATAGATGGAAGCAACATCTTTGGCCGTGATCACTGCTTCTTCTTCCACATTGCAGAAGAGCGCGATCTTCGATTTGATTTCCTTGGAGAGAAACCGGTCGGTGCGGCAAAGCAGAATATCGGGCTGAATCCCAATGCTGAGCAGCTCTTTCACCGAGTGCTGCGTGGGTTTGGTCTTAAGCTCCTGCGCGGCCGCGATAAAGGGCACCAGGGTGACGTGCATGAACAGAGTGTGGTCGCGGCCAAGCTCCTGGCGCATTTGCCGGATCGCTTCCATGAAGGGCAACGACTCGATGTCGCCCACCGTGCCCCCGACTTCGACAATGGCGACGTCCACGTCCTGCGCCACCTTTTTCATGGCGGCCTTGATTTCATTGGTGACGTGGGGAATCACCTGCACCGTCTTGCCCAGGTAGTCGCCACGCCGCTCTTTGGCGATGATCTGCTCGTAAATCCGCCCCGTGGTCCAGTTGTTGTCGCGAGAAAGTTTGGCGTGCGTGAAGCGTTCGTAGTGCCCCAGGTCGAGATCGGTCTCAGCTCCGTCGTCGGTGACGAATACCTCTCCATGCTGGAAAGGCGACATGGTGCCCGGATCGACGTTGAGATAAGGATCGAACTTCATCAGGTTGACTTTCAGCCCGCGGCTTTCCAGCAGGCAGCCCATGGAGGCCGCCGCCAGTCCCTTGCCCAACGAAGACACCACGCCCCCGGTCACAAAGATGTACTTTGCCGACATCGATTCCTCACCTTAAATTGTCTTTGAGATTTTGTGCAGGATGGGTGCACGACTGATTATGCCAGAAATGTTTTCCGGTGACCAGAAATAGTTTGCGTCGCTGCGGAGTCGCTCGGCCCGCGTTCTCCGAGAGGATAAACTAGGGAGGAGGAGACACACCGCCAGCGGAGTACACTGAGCAGCAGAACACTGCATCTAACGATTTGATTCTATGCGTCCGCTCTATCGTTTCGGGATCGGCCTGCTAGCGGGAACCATTCTGTTTCTGGCGGCCACGCCTGCGCCTGCTCAAAACCTCGCCAAGCGGCTCATCCTCAAAGATGGCAGCTACCAGCTGGCCACGAAGTGGGAGGTCAAAGGCGATCGCGTGCGCTACCTGAGCGCGGAGCGCAACGAATGGGAAGAAGTCCCCAACTCCCTGGTCGATTGGGCGGCCACCGACAAGTTCGAAAAGGACCGGGCCGCCGGCAAGCCCGCTCCCGAGGCGGCAGCTCTCGACAAAGAGTTAGAGGCAGAGCGCCAGGCCGATGAAGCCAGGTCTCCGCATGTGGCGCCAGGACTGCGTTTGCCCGACGACGGTGGCGTGATCCTGCTCGATACGTTTCAGACCCAGCCCCAGTTAGTCGAATTGCAACAGAGCAGCGGCGAACTCAACAAGAACATGAAGGGGAACATCCTGCGCGCTACCATCAATCCCTTGGCCGGCTCCAAACAGATCATCGAGCTGCCCGGGTCGCACGCCAGGATTCAGGCACATGTCGCGATACCCGCGATTTACGTCAATCTTGAAAAGCAGGACCAACTCGACAAAGCCACCCAGATTGCTGAGAAATCCAAGGAAGAGGCACTCGCCTGGGACCGCTTCCGCATCGTGCATCTCGACAGCAACAAGGACAAGCGCATTGTCGGCGACATCAAAATCGCGATCTACGGCAAGGTGAGTCAGCAACAAAGGCTCGTACCCACTACTGCGAGCCAGCTCACCGGCGGCTGGGTCAAAGTAACTCCGTCCAGCGATCTCGAGCCTGGCGAGTATGCGGTGATCGAGTTGTTGGGAAAAGAAGGAATGAATCTCTACGTTTGGGATTTCGGCGTGAATCCATCCGCCGGGGCCAACAACACCGCATGGAAGCCTGACGCCTCCGCCAGCCAGTCCGTTCCCGATCAGCCCAAGGAATTGCAAAAGCGACAGTAGGATTGCGGCGCTTAGCAATTGTAAGTTGCAACTGCGGACTACTGATCCCTCACCCCTGAGCCAGCTTTCCCGCCTCTTCCTGAATCCTCTTCCAGGCGCGTTCCACGTGCCGCGCGGTCGTATTCGTCTGTCCTATCGACATCCGCAGCGTCAGGCGATTGTTCAGCCGCGTATGCGTGAGATAAAGGTCTCCGCTGCGGTTGAGCCGGTCCATCAAAGTCTGATTGCTTTCGTCGCCGCCCTTGTGGCGGAAGCAGACCAGGTTCAACGGCACCGGCGCGGCCATCTCGAAGCGGTCGTCGTTCCTGACCCATGCCGCAAACTGCTGCGCCAGCGCGACATGCTGCCGGATGTGATGCTGCAAGCCCTCCACCCCATAATGGCGAATCACAAACCACAGCTTGAGAGCGCGGAAGCGCCGGCCCAGCGGAATCTGCCAGTCGCGATAGTCAATCACGGCGCCGGTTTCGGTGGCCTTATTGCGCAGGTATTCCGGCAACACGCTGAGCGTCTGGATGAGCGCCTTGCGGTCTGCGACATAAAAGCAATCGCAGTCGAAGTTGGTGAACATCCACTTGTGCGGGTTGAAGCAGTAGCTGTCGGCCAGCTCCACTCCGGCATGGGTGTGGCGAAATTCGGGACAAAGCGCAGCTGTGCCCGACATGGCGGCATCCACGTGCAGCCAAAGTTTGTGTTCGCGGCAGACACGGCCAATCTCCGGCACCGGATCGATCGCGTTCGAAGACGTCGTGCCAATCGTGGCGGACACAAAGAAGGGGATGAGCCCGGCCTGGCGGTCCTGCTCGACCTGCCGCGCCAGCGCCTCGGGGCGCATGGCAAAATTTTCGTCAACCTCGACCAGGCGCAGATTGTCCCGTCCGATGCCGGCGATCTGGGCGTCTTTCTCCAGGGAAGAATGTGCCTGCGACGAGGTGTAGGCCACCAGCTTGCCATCGCAGCCACGCTTGTTGCTGGCGAAGTTCGTGGCCCGCTCCCGCGCCGTCAGCAGCGCGCACAGGGACGCGCTCGAAGCCGTGTCCTGTATCACTCCTCCTCCGCTGCTGCTGGAAAGAAATTTCTCCGGCAGACCCAGCATGTGGACCAGCCAGTCCAGCACATGCGTCTCCAGTTCCGTGCAGGCCGGGCTGGTGGCCCACAGCATGCCCTGCACCCCCAGGCCGGAAGAAAGCAGGTCCCCGAGAATCGACGGCCCCGAGGCATTCGAAGGAAAGTAAGCATAGAAGTTCGGCGACTGCCAATGGGTGATTCCGGGAAGGATCAGCTTCTCGACGTCGGCCAGAATGGCGTGGAAAGGTTCGCCCTTCGCCGGAGGCTCGGCCGGCAGTGAAGCACGAATTTGCCCCGGCTCCGCACGGGAGAGCACCGGGAACGACTCAATGCGCGCGTAGTAGTCGGCGATCCAGTCCACTACGGAATGCCCGTGGCGCCGGAATTCGTCGGGGGTCATATGAAAAGTTTTCTCGTTGGCCATGCCTTCTCCGAGCTGAACGAAATGGTAGGTCGAGGGATTTCCTTCGTGAACCTTTGTGTCCTTAGTGGTTGATGCCTTTGGCGGACAGCTTAACGCAACTGTCCTTAATACACCTGAGTGTCGTAAGTGGTTGATGCCTTTGGCGGACAGCTCAACCCAACTGCCCGTAATACACCTGAGTGTCGTACTCGAAAGTCACGCGGTCATTGACCTGATGCGCGTCAAATATCCGGCGCAGTTCGTGCAACATCGGCGTGTAACCGGCGTCGCTCTCTTGCGGCGTATAGGAAGAAGACAGCAACCTCCCTTCGAGCGCCGGGTAGTCGAACGCCTGAAGATATTCAAACGTGCGCACCTGAAAGTGCGAGGGCGAGAAGAATGTTTCAATCTGTTGCGTCGTGCGTTCAGAGCGAACGTCCTGATAATCGGTGCCGTACTCGATCAGCAACTGCTCGTAGGCGCGGAGAAATGGCGTGGAGCCAGTGCGCCGCTCGTTCCACAGCAACACCGTCCAGGCGCCGGGCCGTCCGATGCGAATGAACTCGCGTCGCGCCTTCTCACGATCAAACCAGTGCGCTGCTTGCGCCGCGGTGATCAAGTCCACGCTGTGGTCTTCGAGGGTTGTCGCTTCCGCGGTTCCCGCCACGCTGGTGAATCCAGGATAAGAACGCAAGAATTCTTCACCCGCCTGGCGCATATCGGAATTCGGCTCGACGCCGACTACATGATTGCCGTGCTCCAGCAACATGCGGGTGAAAATGCCGGTGCCGGAAGCAATGTCGGCGATGACGGATGCGTTTGTGAGTCCGCAGTCTTTCGCGAGCAGATCGAGGACGGCCGAAGGATAGGCAGGCCGATAGCGAACGTAGTTTCCAACGCGGGAGGAAAAACGCCGGGTAGAGTCTTGCACCGCCATGAAAATAGTGTAACGCGAGAAATGTAGAAGCGAGCGTCCGGCTCGTACAGCACTGCGCCGCCGATGCCCCCGCACATGCGAGGGCGCTCGCGCCCACATTTTGTTAAATTAGAAGACTTACATGCGCCTCGTCGTCAAAGTCGGCACCAGTCTCATTGCGCCCGGCGGCCGCATCGACACCACCCGCATGCGGGCGCTGGTCGACCAGCTCGATCTCTCCCGGCACGAGTATCTGATCGTCAGCTCGGGGGCGATTGCGTCCGGCATGACTCACCTCGGCCTTCGCCAGCGGCCGTCCACCGTGCCTCTGATGCAGGCCTGCGCCGCGGTGGGGCAGAGTCTGCTGATGCACACTTACGAGCAGCTTTTCTTCGGCAAGAAAGTCGTCGCCCAGCTGCTGCTTTCGAGCGACGACTTCACTTCGCCATTGCGCTATCGCAACCTGCAGAACGCGCTGCACGAGTTGCTCAAGCTTGGAGTCGTGCCGGTGGTGAATGAGAACGACAGCGTTTCGGTGCGCGAACTGGTGGGCGCCTTCGGCGACAACGATGAACTGAGCGCCCTGCTGGCTACCGCGGTCAAAGCCGACTGGCTGCTCCTGCTCACCGACGTCGACGGCTTTTATTTTCCTAATGGCAAACGTCCGCGCCTGCTGCGTACCATCCGCAAACTCACTGCCGACATGGAAGCGATGTGCAATGGGCAGGGCAAGCTGGGCCGCGGAGGGATGCGCTCCAAACTGCGCGCCGCCAAGCTGGCCAGCGAAGCCGGCGCGAACGTGGCTATCGCGAACGGACGCACAACGCAGGCGATTCCACGGGCTCTGGAACGCAAGATCGGAACCTATTTTCCGCCGCAGCGAAGAGAGTCTTCCGATGGCAACTAGCCTCCAGAGCGCAAGGTCCACTCGCGACAAACTCTTGCGGGCTCACAGCGCCGCATCCCGGCTGGCGCAGCTCACGACCGCCGAGAAGAACCGCATCCTGCTGGGGATGGCGGATGCAATCGCAGCCCAGGCCGCAAGCATTGTCGAAGCCAACCAGGAGGACCTGAACTCGTCTGGACTCGCCGGCGCAATGCGTGACCGCCTTTTGCTGACTCCGGATCGCATCGCGGCGATGGTGGCGGGGGTGCGTGAGGTAGCCGGCCTTCCCGATCCAATCGGTGAAACCCTGGCCGAGTGGACCCGCCCCAACGGTTTGCGCATTCGCAAAGTGCGGGTGCCCCTGGGCGTGGTGGGCGTCATCTATGAATCGCGGCCGAATGTGACCGTGGATTGCGCTTCCCTGGTGCTCAAGACCGGCAACGCGATTGTGCTGCGCGGAGGCAAGGAAGCGGTGCACAGCAATGAGCGCCTGGTCGAAATCCTGAACCAGGTTGACGGAGTTCCCGACGGCGCCATCGAACTGCTGGATTCGAGCACGCGCGATTCAGTGCACGAACTGATCAAGGCGCGCGGACTGGTAGACGTGCTGATTCCCCGCGGCGGTCGCTGGCCTGATTTCCTACGTCGCCGACAACGCCACCGTGCCTGTTATCGAGACCGGGGCAGGGAATTGCCACATCTTCGTGGATGAGTCTGCTGATTTCGAAATGGCAGACGAGATCGTGATCAACGCTAAGATCCAGCGTCCCTCCGTGTGCAATGCGGCGGAAAAGCTGTTAGTCCACGAGCGCATCGCGGCGAAGTACATTCCACGACATCGTGAAGAAGTTGATTGACCAGGGTGTGGAAGTGCGCGGCGATGATGAGACTTGCCGCATGGCAGCCGGAATGCCGGTCCGTCCTGCCGAAGGCTCAGGACTGGAACGAAGAGTATTTGCGGCTGTGCATCGCGATTCGGGTCGTGGCCAGCCTGGAAGATGCGATTGAGCACATCAACCGATATTCGACCAAAGAACTCCGAAGCCATTGTGACTCGCGACGAACCGCGGGCGCGCACATTTCTAAAGCTAGTGGATTCCGCAGTGGTCTACTGGAACGCTTCCACCCGCTTCTCCGACGGCGGCGAATTCGGCTTCGGCGCGGAGATGGGCATCAGCACTCAGAAGTTGCACTGCCGCGGACCCTTCGCCCTGGCCGAATTGACTTCGGCGAAATACGAAGTGACGGGCAACGGACAGGTAAGGTAGAGCCATCAGGTCGGGGAATCGCGCAGCTCGGCTGCGACGCTCTTGGGATGAGGTGAATGACGTTGTTGCAGGTTGGCGATCTGGCACCTGAATTCGATGTTCCAGTTCTGGTCGGGGGCGTGCGCAAGCAGTTCCGCCTCTCCGAACATTGGCGCAAGCAAAATCTGGTGCTGGCTTTTTATCCCGCGAACTGGGAGGCCATCAGCACCGAGCAGATGGTCACCTACCAGGTGGAACACGAAAAATTTCAGGCCCGGCAAACCGAAGTGATCGGCATCAGCGTGGATTCGATCATGAACACTACTTCATGGGAGCGCGAGATTGGCCCTTTCGATTTCCTGCTGGGCAGCGATTTCTGGCCGCACGGCGAAGTAAGCCGCCGCTATGGCCTGTTGCGGGAAGCCGAACCCTTCAAGGGCGCCAGCGAGCGTGCCATTTTCGTGGTCGACAAGACGGGAAAGATCCAGTTCGTCAGGATCTATCCCGTGGACCAGCTTCCCGATTTCGCTGAAACGCTCGATGCCGTGCATGAGTTGGGAAGAGGTTGATGTCGCGAGCGGAGCAGCGTCCGCCCAGGAGCCCGATGAAATTTATCTCCGCAGCGGTCCTCCCTTTCATATTCTTCTCCGTTCTCTTTCTGGCCAACGTAAGTGGAACCTCCCAATCGGCGTTCCCTGCCAGGGATGCCACCACCGCTCCAATCTTCGGGTTCCGTAATTCGGCGGAAGAGACGGCGCTCGAAAGCCGCTTCCTGGCTGTGCCGGATCCGAAACTGGCGGAGGAACACTTGCGCATCCTGACCCAGGCCCCGCACATGGCGGGAACCATCGAGGACAAGGCCACCGCCGACTACGTCGCCCAAAAATTCCGCGATGCCGGACTCGAAACCGAGATTGTCGAATACCGCGTCTGGATGAACTATCCGGCTGAGATCAGCGTGGACATGACCGCTCCCGCCGGCGTCACCATGCATGGCCCCACCCGTGAGCAGGTGAGCAGCGATCCCTATCAGGATGATGCCCGCGTGGTGATGCCGTTCAACAGCATGTCGCCATCCGGAGACGTCGAAGGCCGAGGTCGTATACGCGAACTACGGATCGCCCGACGACTTTCAGAAGCTCGAACAAATGAAGATTGATGTCCGCGGCAAGATCGTACTGGTGCGTTACGGCCAGAATTTCCGTGGAGTAAAAGCGTTCGTCGCCCAGGAGCATGGCGCCGCGGGCATGCTGATCTACTCCGATCCCGCCGATGACGGCTGGCGTCACGGAGATAAATATCCGCAAGGCCCGTGGCGTCCCGATACCGGTGTGCAACGCGGCTCCATCGGCTACATGTTCCAGTTTCCCGGCGATCCCACTACGCCGGGAATCGCCTCGGTGCCGTCGCTTCCAGATTCCAATCGCACGCCTCCCCAGCAATCGGCGCAGATGCCCAAAATTCCCACGACGCCGCTTTCCTATGCCGACGCGTGGCCGATCCTCGAACATCTGGCGGGACCGGATTCTCCTCGCGAGTGGCAGGGTTCATTGCCCTTCACTTACCACGTGGGACCGGGCCGACCAAGGTAAAGATTCATCTCAAGCAGGACTATCAATTCCGTACCATCTGGGACGTGATCGGCCGCGTGCGTGGCAGCGAGCTCCCGGACGAATGGGTGGTGGCGGGCAATCACCGCGATGCCTGGGTCTATGGCGCGGTTGATCCCAACAGCGGCACGGCTGCGATGCTGGAATCAGTTCACGGCATCGGCGAACTGCTCAAGTCGGGCTGGAAGCCGAAACGCACCATCGTAGTCTGCAGTTGGGATGCAGAAGAAGAAGGACTCATCGGTTCCACGGAATGGGGGGAGCAGCACGAAAGCGAGCTGGCCAAAGCCGTGGCTTACTTTAATGTGGACGTAGGAGTTTCCGGCTCGAAGTTCGGCGCCTCGGCGGTGCCGACCCTCAAACAGTTTCTCCGGGACGTCACGCGGGTTGTGCCCAGCCCTAAGGGCGGAACCGTCTATGACGAGTGGCTAAAGACCAGCCACGGGGGAACAGAGAACGGACGCGCGGCCATCGGCGAGGTGGAGCGAGCGCCCGCGGCCCAATCCCGCTTCGATGCGCCCGTCGGAGACCTGGGCAGCGGCTCCGACTACACCGTGTTCCTGCAACACTTGGGGGTGCCGTCGTCGGATGTGACCTCGACTGGATCGTACGGCGTTTACCACTCCGTCTTCGACAACTTCAACTGGTTTAAGAAGTTTGGCGATCCCGATTTCGTTTACGAGCAGGAGATGGCGCGAGTGTTTGGAGTGGAAGCCATCCGCATGGCGGAAGCCGATGTGTTGCCCTACGACTACGAGCAGTACGGCAAGGAAATCGGCGCTTACGTCGAGTCGGCAAGACGGAAAGCGGAGGCTGTATTCAACGGACAGGCGCTGAATTTTGCCGACGCGATTCGCGCCGCGCATCAGTTCGAGCAGGCGGGAGCCAAAATCCGGCGGAAGCAGGAGAATCCCGGCAATAATTCCGCGCGGCTGAACCAGGCGCTGCTTCAGGCCGAGCGTGCGCTGCTGATTCCAGAGGGATTGCCCAACCGTCCCTGGTTCCGCCACGCGATTTATGCACCCGGGCAGTACACCGGCTACGCGGCGGTGGTGATCCCGGGCGTGAACGAAGCCATCGACAAGCACGATCTGGAGCGGACGCGTCAGCAGATTGCGGTCCTGGCCGCGGCGCTGAATCGCGCGGCCAAGATGCTGGAGGAGTATCGCTGATGACGCCTGGAAATACAGTCGAACAGGTTCTTGAAGACTTTGCCCTCGGCCGCTGGCGCCACTTTTCTTGCCTTGTTTCCCATCGTGAATCCGTTCGGAGGCGTGCCGCTGTTTTTTGCTCTGACGTCCGATTTCTCCGGGAGCGAGCGCAACCGCACCGCGCTCAAGACTGCGATGTACGTCTTCGCCATCCTCGTGGTCTTCATGTTTTTCGGACGCTTCGTGCTCAACTTCTTTGGAATTTCGCTGCCCGTGTTGCAGATTGCCGGCGGACTGATCGTGGCTCACACGGCTTGGGGCATGGTGACCGCTTCGACCCGGATTACTCCGGCGGAGAGCGACGAAGCCGCTGAGAAGACCGACATTTCCCTGACCCCGATGGCCATGCCCATGTTGTCCGGACCGGGCTCGATCGGCGTGGTGATGGGCCTGGCGGCCAACGCCGACAGTATGACGACTTACCTGGGCATGGTGATCGGGATCACAGCCCTGGCCCTAAGCGTCTACTTGTTTCTGCGGCTGGGAGGTCCGCTGGTGGCGAGGTTGGGGCCAGGGGCGGTCGCTGGCATCACTCGAATTTTCGGCTTTTTGATATTTGCGGTCGCCGTACAGTTGGTTTGGGACGGCGTAGCCGAATTCGGCAAGTAGACGTTCGTGTGGAGCGGGCGCCCTCGCCCGTCGGGTTTGACTTGTCTGTGCCGTCGGTGACGAATGCTGAAGAAAGCGGCGGGCGAGGGCGCCCGCCCCACCCAACACGTATTACTTCAGGCTCACCAGTTTCTCCACCAGTTCTGAATAGTCCTTCTTTTCCAGCCCGTGCACCTGCTTGTTGTACTCATCCACCTTGCTGGAATAATTCATCGAGCAGAATTTCGGGCCGCACATCGAGCAGAAAGCGGCTTCTTTGTAGTAATCGTCAGGCAGGGTCTCATCGTGCATCGAACGCGCCGTCTCGGGATCGAGTGACAGCGCAAACTGTTTTTCCCAATCGAAAGTGTAGCGCGCATAGCTGAGCGCGTCGTCGCGGTCCTGCGCGCCCGGGCGATGCCGCGCCAGGTCGGCCGCATGCGCCGCGATCTTATAGGCGATGATGCCGTCTTTTACGTCCTTCTCGTTGGGCAGGCCGAGGTGCTCTTTCGGCGTGACGTAGCAGAGCATGGCCGCGCCATGCCATCCAATCATGGCCGCGCCAATCGCCGAAGTGATGTGGTCGTAACCGGGAGCGATGTCGGTCACCAGCGGGCCGAGAGTGTAGAAAGGAGCTTCGTAGCAGAGCTCCTTTTCCTTGTCCACCTGCTCCTTGATCTTGTCCAGCGGTACATGGCCGGGGCCTTCGATCATGACCTGCACGTCGTACTCCCAGGCCTTCTTGGTCAACTCGCCCAGGGTCTTGAGTTCGGCGAACTGGGCCTCGTCGCTGGCATCGGCGATGCAGCCCGGCCGCAAGCCGTCCCCCAGAGAGAACGAAACGTCGTGCTTGATGAAGATCTTGCAGATGTCGTCGAAGCACTCGTACAGAAAATTCTGCTTGTGATGGTGCGCCATCCACTGCGCCAGAATCGCTCCGCCGCGGCTGACGATTCCCGTGATGCGCTTTGAAACCATCGGCAAATATTGAATGAGCACGCCGGCATGGATGGTCATGTAATCCACGCCCTGCTCGGCCTGCTCTTCGATCACTTCCAGCATCACGTTCTTGTTGAGATCTTCGATCCGCTTCACCCGCGAGATGGCTTCGTAGATCGGCACCGTTCCGATGGGCACAGGCGAGTGCCGCAGAATGGCTTCGCGAATCTCATGGATGTTGCCGCCGGTGGAAAGGTCCATCACGGTGTCGGCGCCAAAGTGCACCGAGGTGTGCAGCTTTTTAAGTTCTTCTTCGATGTTCGAGGTCACGGCCGAGTTGCCGATGTTGGAATTGATCTTGCACAGCGACTCCACGCCAATGCACATGGGTTCGAGTTCGGGATGATTGATGTTGGCGGGAATAATCATCCGTCCGCGGGCGACTTCATCGCGTACCAGTTCGGGCGCCAGCTTCTCGCGATGCGCGATGTACGCCATCTCTTCCGTGATCACACCCTGGCGCGCGTAGCGCATCTGGGAGAAATTGCCGTCGGTGTTGCTCGACTTGCGGCTTGCGATCCACTCTGCCCGTGGTTTGGGAACTCCGTGTCCGTTGCTGCCGTTGGAGGTCATTGTCCTTAGATTATACGCCGCAGTGTTGGGGATGGTTGGGAGCGCAAAAGAGCTGAATCGCAAGATCCGCCAAGGAAATCCGCAACAAGAACGAAAGGTTAAGACGGCGAGAAGTTGTTCTTTGCGACTTTGCGGATTTCCTTGCGGCAATTGCGGTAGTCTTTGTCTTTGAGCCAGCACATGACATTTTCCCCCCTTGTCCGTCTAAGCCGATGGCCTTAAAATCAGCGGCCTTGATCCCATGAGGTTTTCCATGCCATTGTTCCGTTTCTTGCCTGTACTCGCCCTGATGCTGGCCATTGCCAGCGCTGCCCAGTCCGCGCCCACTCAGCCGGCCGTCAATCTCGATTCAATCGACAAAACGGTCGATCCTTGCGTGGACTTCTACCAGTACGCCTGTGGCAATTGGATGAAGACCGCGGAAATTCCGCCGGATCAATCTTCCTGGGTGAGCTTTGTCGAGATCCGCGAAAGAAACGCCGGCATCATGCGCGAGATTCTGGAGAAAGCGGCAGCCGGAGGCGCGGGGCGCGATGCCGTCGACCAGAAAATCGGCGACTACTATGACTCCTGCACCGATGAGAAGGCCGCCGAGTCCAAGGGCGTGGAGCCGCTGAAGCCGGAGCTGGAGCGCATCGCGAAGGCGAAAGACAAAGCCGCGCTTGATCGAATCCGTCGCCCGGGTGCAATTGATTGGGCCAAGTCCGCTGTTCAGTTTTTATTCTTCGTCCGATCTTCACGATGCCAATCAGGTGATCGCTTACATTGACCAGGGCGGGTTGTCCCTTCCCGATCGCGATTACTACCTCAAAGACGACCCCAAGATGGCGGCCGCGCGCCAGAGCTTTGTCGAGTACGCTACCCAACTGTTCACCCTGACCGGGCAAAGTCCCACAGCAGGCGGCGAATTCCGCGCAGTCCGTGCTTGCGGATCGAAACCGCTCTTGCCAAAGCCTCCATGGACCGCACGGCGCGCCGTGATCCCAAGACCCGCGATCATAAGATGACCCGGGAGGAAGCTGTCGCTCTGGCGCCCGATTTCCAGCTGAATCGCTTCTTTACGGCTATGGGTGCGCCGCAGTTTTCCAGCCTTAACGTTGGCAACCCGGACTTCTTCAAGCAGGTGAATACCGTCCTCGCAGCGGAATCGCTCGATGCCCTTCGAACTTATGTGAGCTGGCATCTCATTGATGGCGCGGCTCCCTGGCTCTCCCAGCCTTTCGTCGATGCCAATTTCAAGATGCAGAAGGTTTTGACCGGCCAGTCCGAAATCAAATCGCGCTGGAAGCGCTGCGTGAGTTCTACCGATGGCGCGCTGGGCGAGGCGCTGGGACAACGCTACGTGGAACAGGCTTTCGGGGCCGACGGCAAGCAGCGCATGCTGAAAATGGTGGACGCGCTGGAGAAGAGTCTCGATCAGGACATCCGCAACCTGCCCTGGATGACCGAAGAAACCAAGAAGCAGGCCAAGGTCAAGCTGGACGCCATTCGCAACAAGATCGGATATCCCGGCGTCTGGCGCGATTACAGCTCACTCAAGATTGTGCGCGGCGACCTGCTGGGCAACTTCCTGCGGGCCAATGAATTCGAAGCCCGCCGCCAGATTGCCAAGATCGGCAAGCCCCTTGACCGGAATGAATGGGGCATGACGCCGCCCACCGTGAACGCCTACTACAGTCCCCCGCGGAACGAAATCGTGTTTCCCGCCGGCATTCTGCAGTCGCCATTTTTCGATAAGCAGGCGGATGATGCTGTGAATTTCGGCGGCATTGGGATCGTCATCGGCCATGAGTTGACGCATGGTTTCGACGATCAGGGCCGCAAGTTCGATCCTCAGGGAAATCTGCGTGACTGGTGGACGGCGCAGGATGGCGCCGAATTTGACAAACGAGCAAGCTGCATCGCCGACGAGTACAGCAGCTTCGTCGCCGTCGATGATCTGAAACTGAACGGCCGCCTTACCCTGGGTGAAAACACGGCCGACAACGGCGGCGCACGCATCGCGCTGATGGCGATGGAGCAGATGATAGCCGGCACTCCAGCCGCCTCCGGCGCTGATGGCTTTACGGCGCAGCAGCGCTTCTTCCTTGGCTTCGGGCGCGCCTGGTGCGAGAAGCGCCGTCCCGAATTCTCCCGCATGCTGGTCAGCATCGATCCGCACTCGCCGGGCAAGTACCGCGTCAACGGCGTGGTGCAGAATATGCCCGAATTTCAGAAGGCATTTAACTGCAAGGCAGGTCAACCCATGGTGCGCGAGAACGCTTGCCGGGTCTGGTAAAGCGTACTCCTGCTGGCCCGCGCAGGCCGGTGCGACGGGGCGTACTCGCTCCAGTTTCAACACGTCTCCACCACGGGCGTCATCCTGAGAGACTTCAGTCTCGAAGGATCTCGCGCGTACCGTCACCATCCTGGAGGCAAATCCATATCCGCTTCACGCCAGATGCTTCGCAAGCTCAGCATGACTAATGGAATGAGTTGCGAGCCACGTCGCGCTACAGCAATCCCAGATGGTCGGGATACCTGGCCTGCAAAGAACTCACCAGGACTTCAAAATCGGGGAGTCCGCGTAGATTCTCGAGACAAGGATCTTTGAGAAAAAAAGGCCAGCACGCGAATCCGCTGCCTACGCTGCGCTCCAGCCATTCAAAGGCCGCTTCACGTCTCCCGAGCACCGCGAGAATACAGGCAATCTGATAGTAGGTATGGTGGGCGTGTCCAAACGATTTCGGGATCGCGCACGCCCTGTTCAGGCACGCCAGCGCTGATTCCTCTTTCCCTCTCAACGAATAGAAAAGGCCCTGCAGACTGATGATGAGTGGCTCATCGGGCAAGAGTTGGACCGCTTCATCCAGCAGAATCTTCGCCTCTTTCCAATCGCCGGTCATCATGGCCGGCTGAGGCGCGAAATACACGGGATACTTGTTGCCCGGGCTTTCGGCGCGCCATGCCCGAATCTCCTCGCGGGCCAGGTCGTATTCGCGATTCCAGATATAAACCTGAACAATGCTGTGGCTGACCTCCCGTGTGGGATGGAAGAGCCTTCCTCGTTCGTACATTTCACGGGCGTGGTCGAGCAGCCCGACGTGCGCCAGGATGGTGCCTAGACGGTTGTAAGCGTGAGGCAGATTGTTCTGCAGCGCCAGCGCGCGTTTGAGTTCGAGAATCGCTTCCAGATGCTGAAAGTTTTTCGACGGTCCCCAAAGCAAAAAAGCGCTGGCGACGTGCGCTTCAGGCAAGTCCGGATCAAGGTCGAGCGCCCGCCGGCAGTGAAATTCGGCCTTTTCCAGCCACGAACTGCCGGGGTCGAACTCGAAGTGGCGAGTGGCGCACACAAAGGAAAGAATGGCATGGGCCAGCGAAAAATCTGGATCTCGAGTGACAGCATTGCTCAGGTGCCGGGCTGCGTCACCGAGCAGCGCCGGATCACCGGCGGAGCTGAGCCGGTAGCCCCGCATAAATTCCGCGTACGCCACAGGATCTTTGCTATACCGTGGACGGGGTTGCGCGGTCGCTGGACGCAGCGGCCTTCGTAACGCTCCCGCAATTTGCTTCGCGATCTCATCCTCAAGGTCGGACAGGCCATTCATATCCAGATCACGTTTCCGACTGAAGCAGACGGCTTGCATTTGCGCGTCGAACATTTCTACGGAAAGGCGCGATTGCCCTTTTGACACTTGGACGGCGCCGCGAACGACAAACCTGACACCCAGGCGCGACGCCGCGTCCAAAGCGGGCGTTTCCGCGGGCACGTTCAGCACCGCCGATGTTGGCAGAACGTCCATCCCCTGCAGATTTCCCAGGCGCGATACCAGTGCATCGGCAAACCCCAGGCTCAGGCCATGGTCGTCCGTATTACCCGGAAAAAACAGCGGTAGCACGGCCAGGGACGAACGCTCATTCCACCCAGCCAGATTTTCCCGACCGGCGGAGGCTGCCGTACTTTGTCGGAGATCAGAGCGCGCATAACGAGCGTCAGTAACTCGCACCGGGCCTACGAACCGGTAACCTTTGCCAACCACGGTTTCCAGGAAGCGTGGTTTGCTCGAGTCATCGCGCAGGGCCGTCCGAATCTTGCGCACGATGTTGTTGATGTTCCGGTCGGTATCGACAAAGAGATCGGAACGCCAAAGCTTGGTCACAATGTCGGTGCGCGAAACCAGTTGCTCTCGCCGGCTGACCAGGAAAATCAGCAACTCCATCGGCTTCTTCTCGAGTTTCACCCGTCGTCCCAGGCGGCGCAGTTCATAGCGCCCGAGATCGAGTTCAACTTCAGGTATGGCCGGTCTGGAGTCTGGCATCGAAGCCTTTGCTGTGGGGTTTTGCCACTAAGATTCAGCAGTTTACGACGATACACGAAAGATACAAAAAGTCTACCTGCTGTTCATTGCACAAACGCTTCTTGCCGTTGAAGATGGCCCTCGATCACTGAACGAACGATCAATTAACGACGGAGGCGAAACCATGAAACGAAGCTTGTACCTTACGCTCGCATTGGCCGGATTGTTGTGTTGGGCCGGTCACTTTGCAGTATCCACGGCGCACGCGGGCGCACACACGAGAAGAATGCATTCAGCCCGGACAGCATTCCTTGGGGTCCACCGCCGCCCTTCCTGGCCCCCGGCGCACAACTTGCCGTGGTCGAAGGCAATCCGGGTGCGTTCCACCGGCGACTACACCGTACGTCTGAAAATGCCAGACGGATATCGCATTGAGCCCCATTGGCATCCTCTGCGGGAAAACGTCACGGTCATCTCCGGGACCTTCAAAGTCGGAATGGGGGATCAATTCGACAAGTCGAAGATGGGAGACTTTCCCGCCGGAAGTTTCGCCTATCTCGATCCCGACATGCACCACTATGCGATGGCCTCTGGAGAAGTCGTGGTCCAGGTCCACGGCAAGGCGCCTTTGCAGTTCAACTATGTCAATCCGAACGACGATCCTAGCCGGAAAAAATAACTGGGGCGGCGCTAGCGCAATGGACTCGCGACTAGCGCCCGCCGGCGGCATCCTCCCACCCAGCCTCTCCTGCGTTGACTTTGCTTCCCCCCGCACCTAAGATGGCTCGCCAGAACTGTGGCTGTTGGACGCTGCAGGACCGTCTCTCCATGAACGAAATGATCGGCCAAAACATCTCCCACTACCGGGTGATCGAGAAACTTGGTGGCGGCGGGATGGGCGTGGTCTACAAAGCCGAGGACACACGTCTCCACCGTTTTGTTGCGCTGAAGTTCCTTCCCGAAGACGTAACTCGCGACACAACAGCTCTGAGCCGCTTCCGCCGCGAGGCGCAGGCTGCCTCCGCGCTCAATCATCCCAATATCTGCACCATCTACGACATCGGCGAAGACGGCGAACAGGCCTACATCGTCATGGAGTACCTGGAAGGCGAGACCCTGAAACATCTCATCGGCGACCGTCCGCTGGAGATCGAGAGTCTGCTCTCGATCGCGATTGATATCGCTGAAGCACTGGACGCCGCGCACGCCAAGGGCATCGTGCACCGGGACATCAAACCCGCGAACATCTTTGTCACCACGCGCGGGTCGGCCAAGATTCTCGATTTCGGTCTGGCCAAGGTGGCGCAAGACCTGAACCGGTCGCTCGATCCCACCGATGTAACCAAGACCGAGGGTGGGAATGCGCAGCAGCATCTCACCAGTCCGGGCTCGGCGCTGGGAACGGTGGCTTACATGTCGCCGGAGCAGGTGCGGGGCAAGGCGCTCGATTCCCGCACCGACCTGTTTTCTTTTGGCATCGTCCTCTACGAGATGTCAACCGGAGTGGTGCCGTTCCGGGGAGAAACTTCGGGAATCATCTTCGACGCCATCATGAATCGAGCGCCGCTGGCGCCCATCCGGTTGAACCCCAACCTGCCCGCGAAGCTGGAAGACATCATCAACCGCGCCCTGGAGAAGGACCGCGAATTGCGCTACCAGCATGCCGTGGACATGAAGTCGGAGCTGCGGCGGGTGAAGCGGGATTTGGAATCGGGGCGCAGCCCAGCGCTGGATTCATCGCCCGAGCACGCATCCAGCAGCAGCAACGTGATGCCGTCTGCCGCTGTGTCTGCGGCGGCGCAGAGAACCAGCGGTTCAGCCCGGGCCGTCGCATCGGCGTTTCGTCAGGCGCAGTCGCGACCCTTCCAGAAGCCGTTCAGGCGCCGTCGTCATGGCGCAGATTCATGATTCCGGCCGCAATCGTGCTCCTGCTGGCGATCGTTGCCGGCGGATTCTACTGGCGCAAGCATCGCACGGTGCAACTCACCGACAAAGATCAACTCATTCTCGCCGACTTCACCAATCAGACCGGCGATCCGGTCTTCGATTCCACGTTGAAAGAAGCGCTCGCGATCCAGCTCGAGCAATCTCCCCTACTGCAACTGGTCAGCGACGCGGAGATGCACAATAACCTGCAATATCTGGGACAGTCCGGCGCGCAAAAAATTACGCCGGAGCTGGCGCAGCAGCTCGGCCAGCGCCTGGGCGTAAAAGCTTACCTCGCCGGAACCATCGCCAATCTGGGATCGTCCTACGTAATTTCGATCAACGCCGTGAACTGCGCCACCGGAGAAGTGTTTGCGCGGGAGCAGGAAACCGCTCCGGACAAGACCGCGGTTCTGCAAGCGGTTTCGAAGGCAGCGACTGCGATGCGGGCGCGCCTGGGCGAGTCGATGGCTTCCATCCAGAAGTTGTCCACGCCTTACACCAATGTGACCACAACTTCGCTGCAGGCGTTTCATGCCTTTTCGCTGGGCGAAGAAGAGCATCGCATGGGGCGGGATTTTCCCCAGGCGTCGTCCTTCTACCAGGAGGCCCTGCGGCTCGATCCCAGTTTTGCCATGGGCTACGCGCGCCTGGGTGTGGCGTACGGAAACCAGGGAGCGTTCACCAAGGCAATCGAGTATTTAAAGAAAGCCTATGATCTGCGCGAGCGCGTAACCGAGCGGGAGCGAATGTACATCGAGTCGCAATACGCGCTGCAGCAATTCGATTTGCCCAAGGCCCTGCAATCCTACAAGCTCTTCGTCGCCACCTATCCGCGGGATGCTGCGGCGTGGAACAACTTGGCCAACGCCTACGGACTTGTCGGTGACGAAGAACAAGCCCTGGCCGGTTTCAAGAAGACCTGGGAAATTGCCAAGTGGAACAACGTCGCGGCCAACAATGCGGCGGGCACGTTGATTGGCACGGACCGCTTGCAGGAAGGCGAGCGTTACCTGAAAGAAGCGGTGGACCAGGGCGGGAGCGACGACACCAACTACCACAACAATGCCATGATGGACGATTTCCTGTCCAACCGGCCGGATTGGGACAAGCACGTGCAGTGGGCCGCCAACCGTCCGGACGGCTTTACCGTGGAATCAGGCGCGGCGACGATCTACTTTTCCATGGGCAAGATGCATGACGCCGACCGGCTGTGGGAGCACTCAGCGCAGAGAGCCGAGCAGCAACACCTGCCCGACGCCGCGGGCGGAATTTATTCTGTCAAAGCAGTACACGATGCCCTGGTCTCGAATTGCTCCGCGGCTCGCGATGCCGCCCACCATGGGCTAACGCTCGATCGGTTCTCGGCGACAGTCCCCGACGCAGCCCTGGCTCTGGCCCTGTGCGGCGATACCGGCCCGGCGACTACGGAAATACAGCGCCTGGCCGCGGAAGTGCCAAATAATACTCTGGTCCACGAAATCTATCTGCCCGAAGTGAAGGCCGCCGTTGCCCTCCTTCAACATCATCCGGAACAGGTCGCGGGGCTTCTGTCGCCGGCCGCGCCCTACCTGCTGGTGTCGAAGGTTCCTCATCTGCTCGGCCGAGCGTCCTTGGAATTAAAGAATGCGCAGCAGGCCATACCAGACTTTGAGCCCGGCATCCGCTATCGCGCGATCTCCCTGGGCGAAGGCGCGAACGGGACATCGCAGGTCCCGGACTACGCTCTCTGCTTGCTGGGAACGGCGCGGGCCCAAACCCAACTCGACCGCTCCGCGGCCACCCGGAGCTACGAACAACTGCTCCAACTCTGGAAGAATGCCGACGCCGATTTCATCCCCGCGCAGGAAGCCCGCCGCGAGCAGGCGGCCCTAGCGGCCCTCGGCAAGAATTAGCGTTTAGTAGCGCCGGCGTCCCGCCGGCTGTCCCGAGGGCATCTTGCCCTCGTAATGCGGCACGAATACCACCGATCCTCAGTGACCTCCGCCGAATCCCTTGAACCCCTTGCGCCGCTGCTCGCTGTAGCGGTGAAGCGCGTCCTCGATGATGGGGTAAGCTTCCGCGGCCGGCTGAATCTCATCCACTTCCACCGCTTTGCCTTCCAGTTGCTTGTAGTCCTGAAAAAACCGGCGCAGCATGAGCGACCGGTGCGGCGGCATCTGCTGCGCTTCGCGGTAAGCGTTGAACTCCGGGTCCTGGGTGGCCAGTGCGATGATCTTGTGGTCTTTCTTTCCGGTATCGATCATAGTCATCAAGCCGATGGTGCGCGCATGAATCAGGGTCAAGGGAACGACCGCCTCCTGGCACAGCACGAGCACGTCGAGGGGATCGTCATCTTCGGCAAGAGTCTGCGGAATGAATCCGTAGTTTGCGGGATAGTAGACGGCCGAATACAAGACCCGGTCGAGCTTGATCAGCCCGCTACTCTTGTCGAGCTCATATTTCACGCTCGATCCGAAGGGGATCTCGACAATGCTGTAAAACTCCTGCGGCAGTTTGTCGCCGGGGGTCACGTCGTGCCAGGGATGGATCATTCGGCCTCGCTGGGTATTAAGGATTGCTCGCATTATATCGGCCCTCCGGACATCTTGACCTCGGCCGGAACCCAGACTAGAGTCGTATTCGGCATCCGTTATGGCGAGCGAAACCGGGAAATATCTCAAATTCGGTGGGGCGGTGGCCCTGATCATGGTCTCGCTGGGATACCTTGCATATACCGGCGTGCAGGAAAGCAAAAGCTACTACGTCACCATCAAAGAGTTGCGCGGCATGGGCGACGACGCGTACAGCAAGCATTTACGCGTGGCGGGGAATGTCCAGCCTGGTTCGATCAAGCGGTCCGGCACGCGAGTGGAGTTTGCGCTGGTAGAAAACGATCAACTGCTGCCGGTGGTGTACAGCGGAACCGAAGCCCCGCCCGATACTTTCAAAGACAACTCTCAGGCCCTGGCTGACGGCAGCTTCGGCCGCGATGGCGTTTTCCACGCCAAACAGCTGCAGGCCAAATGCGCATCGAAATACGCCCCCCAGCAAGCGGGACAGCCGGCAACCGGCACCGCCATGTCGAACTGATCACCACCGAAAACTGAGAACAGAGAACCAAGAACTGATAACTGGTTTTATTGTTCACAGCCATCTTGTACCCCGCAAAAGCGGTGCCAGACCAGGTCAGATCCTGCAAAAGGCTGGTAGCGGTCAAGAAGACAACAAATTGTCATTCCTCGCGCCAAAACCGGGCGCTTCGGAATGACAAGAGTTGTCGTGTATTGAGACTGCACCACTACCAAGCTCTCGACTTCACCCCTGCCTTCGGCTATCTTCCATGCACGTGGACGCTTCGCCCATCGTTTCGCTCAGCGCTGTGATCAAGCAGTTCGGTCGCTTTGCGGCCCTGCGCGGGGTCAGCGCTGATTTTGCCCCGCGACGCCTGTACGCCGTCCTCGGCGACAACGGAGCAGGGAAGACCACGCTCTTGCGCATGCTGGCCGGACTGGCCCGCCCCACTCGCGGCAACATATCAATTCTTGGGACAATCGACCTCCGCTCGGTCTGCCATGAGCTCGGCTACATGGCGCACCCCTCGCTGCTCTACGACGAGATGAGCGGCATGGAGAACCTGCGTTATTTCGCCCGCCTCTACGGCATCACCGATGACGCGCCTGCGGCCGCCAATATGACCGCAGTCGGTCTCGACTCCACGCTAGTACGTCCCGTGGGGCAGTATTCGCAAGGCATGCGCCAGCGCTTGTCCCTGGCGCGTGCGCTGCTCAATGATCCCAAGCTGCTGTTGCTGGATGAGCCCTTTTCCAACGTTGATGCTGGTTCGGCGCGAGAAATGGTCACGCTTCTGGCGCGCATGCGCAGCGCGGGAAAGACGATTTTCGTGGTCACCCATCAAGTATCTCTGCTCGAAGGTGTGGCGGACGAATTCATCTGCATGGAAGCCGGACAGATCACGAATCGCACGAGCGAGCTGACGCAGGCAGGAGCGCGATGAGCCAGTCATCCCCGACCGCATCACGTGGCGCATCCGACGTGTCGGGCGTAACCGGAGCGACGTTGCTCAAAGACCTGCGCCTGGAATGGCGATCGAAAGACGCCATCAACTCCATGCTTTTTTTCTCGCTTCTGGTAGTCGTGGTTTTCAGCTTTTCATTTGACCCGATCGCGGAAGAGTCACGCCGGATCGCAGGCGGGCTGGTGTGGGTGGCATTTCTCTTTGCCGCGGTGGTGGCGCTGAACCAGACCTGGGCGCGAGAGTTGCGCAACCAGGTTCTGGACGCCTACCGCGTTTCTCCCGCAGCGCCCACTTCGCTCTTTCTCGCCAAGGCTCTGGGAAATTTTATTTTTGTGACTGTTCTGGAACTGCTGATGACTCCGCTCTTCGTCGTGTTCTATCAGCTCAGGGCACTGGGACCGGGATGGCAATTCATACCCATCGCCGCCCTGGGAACCTGGGCGCTGGTGGTGAACGGCACATTTTTCGCCGCGATTTCGCTGCGCACGCGCAGCCGTGAGATCATGCTGCCACTGTTGCTGTTTCCCATTTCCATCCCGGCGATCATTGCCATGGTCAACGGAACCACGGCCATTCTCACGGGCGAATTCTCCGCACACTTTTGGATCGCCTTGCTGGCCGCCTACGATGTAATGTTTACTGTGGCCAGCCTGCTCTTGTTTGAAACGGTGCTGCAAGCGGAATGAAACGAGCTTTCCCCATCCTCGCGATTCTGACCGCAGTCCTGCTCAGCTATGCCGTCTATCTGGGGCTGGTCGTGGCTCCCACCGATCAGCTTCAGGGAGACGTCTACCGCATCATCTACTACCACGTGCCCTCAGCCTGGACGGCGTTTTTGTTCTTTGTGATCAACTTTGTCTCCTCGGTGCAGTATCTGGTGCGGGGCAATTCGCGGGCGGACCGCGTCGCCAACTGGATCGTGATCGCGATAGGGGTTGCAATCTGCGCCAGCGCCTACCTGGTTCCGTTGCCCAACGGGATGTATCCATCCTCCATTGTCACCACGGGGATCGTGGCTGTCGGGCTTTATTTCCTGATTAGGAAGCTTTTCTCCCGGGACAAGGTTGATGCACTTGCCCTGGTGACCGCCGAAGTGGGGGTTGTCTTTTGCACCGTGGTACTGGTGACCGGGTCCGCTCTGGGCGCGCCCGGTGTGGGGAATCTGGTGGGCGCCGGGGGACATCCGCCTGACCTCAACTCTGGTTCTCTGGCTGATCTACGTCAGCTACCTCATGCTTCGCCGCTTCTCCAGCAGCAGCCAGACGGCGGTGCTGGCCGCGGCGCTGGCTATCTTTGGCGCGCTCGATGTCCCGCTGGTGTATTTCTCTATCTGGTTTTTCCGCACCCAGCATCCTCAACCGGTGATCGGCGGCGGAGGTTCGATCGATCCGCGCATGTTGCATGTGTTGCTCATCAACTGGCTGGCGTTCCTCTGCTTCGCCGCGCTGGTGTGCTGGTCCCGCTATCGCCTGGAGATTCTGCGCAGGGAAGTGGAAGAAACGCAGGCCCTCGAAGCCTTGCTCGAACCCCGGAGCTCACGATGAACTTCCTCTACGCCGCATACACCGCGACCTGGATCATCCACATCACCTACCTGGGGATTCTGGTGCGGCGCTACCAGCGGCTGAAGGTTGAAATTGAAGAACTGAAGAAGTAGGAAACCAGCACTTGGCAACTAGCCGATCGCTAAGTGCCAATTGCTGCGCCTTACCTGTACTCCGCGACCGCATTTGCGCGCAGGAACTCGTATTCTTCGATCATCGCGGCCACGCCAATGTTGGAATCGGACTGTGAGTTCTCGATCCGCACGACTCTGGCGGTGAAACGCACACGCACCGGTTCGGTGAGGGTCACGTGCGGCGGAAATGTCATCGTCACTTCAATGCGGCTGCCCTCGGCCAGAGGACGATCCAGATAGAAAAAGACGCCGCGAGCGCTTACGTTCTGAGTTTCCGTCAACAGGTCGCGCAGGCCGTTGCCCGCCACCCGGACCGACGCCGGCAGACGCATATCGAAGCGTCGCATCGTACGCCGTTCCTGGCCGGGTTGTTGCATGATTCTCTCTCGTCGCAGATGCATGGATCCGGTTCCACCCAAAATTTCACCCCTGACCACGGTCGCCCAAAGACTGACGGGAACGACACACTGGCGCCAGATTTACTTATTCACCAATAGTTTGCAAGCGCAAAAAGCACGGGGAACAGAGTCGGTTAATGCGTTTACCGCGGGGAGGGCCTCGGGGGAGGACACTGCAAAATCAAAGTAATGCGAAGTTACCAACCATGCACGCACGCTGCCATCGGGCCATAGCTCCAGCCTAGGCGATTGGGATCGTGGCCACAACAAGTTGGATCGTTACACCGAGTCTTCTCAGAACGATACGTGTGAAAAGAATTGCGCTGCAACCCGCTCTTTCGACCCTGGTGTTCCTGATTTTCTTCCACTATGCGTGAGTTTTGAACCCTCCATCGGCATCTCAAAGCCTCGCTTGCCGCATCTGACCATCGCAGGACCCCGGGGAGCGGTGCGCGGCTTGACAGTCTATCCGTCAGATGTTTAAGTAGTTACTTATTTTTTGCCCTTATTCTGGTGACAAGTACGCATGCTGCCTGGCGGGCGTGAGCCGGAGTGCTGCCTGTGTGTCGTTTTTCTTCCTCTCCATGAATTGGGAACTTCGGAGGAGCTAGTGAAATTGAATTTCGGGGGGTTGGGAACGAAGTATTGCCCTGTCCTGCTGTTGTTCGCTTTGCTGCTGTTAAGCGGTTTGGCGCTCCGGTCCAGCGTCGCGGTCTCAGAATTCGCTCCCGGCGGCGTAAACCAGTCGCTCCTGGCGGCCGTTGCCGCTCATGATCCTGTTTCGAACCGCGCCGGCGTTCATGTGGATCTCGCCCAACTTCCTTTGCGCTTTGAACCCAATGAGGGCCAGACCGATCCGCGGGTCGACTTTCTGGCGCGCGGAGCAGGCTATGGGCTATTCCTGACCGCCGACCATGCAGTTTTGACGCTTCGCTCCTCGCAGAAGAGTTCCATCGTCCGCATGCAGCTGGCGGGAGGAAACCCCGCTGCCACCGTGACTGGAGCTAGCCTGCTTCCCGGCAAGAGCAACTACTTCATCGGCAACGATCCGGCCAAGTGGCATCGTGATATTCCGCAATTTGCGCAGGTGCGTTATCAGGATGTTTATCCCGGCGTCAACCTTGCCTACTACGGGAACCAGGGACAACTGGAGTACGACTTTGAAGTAGCTCCCGGCGCCGATCCCGGTCAAATCGCATTGCGGTTTCAGGGCCCAGAAAAAGCCAGACTTGATGGCGAGGGCAATCTGATCCTGGCCAGCTCGAACGGCGAACTAACGCTGAAGGCCCCGCATATTTATCAGATGCTTGAGGCCGAGCAGAAGCAGACTGTGGCGGGACGCTTCGTGTTGCGGGCGTCCGGCGAAGTCGGTTTCGACGTCGGATCTTATGATCGCCGCCGCGCCTTGGTCATTGATCCCCTCCTGACCTACTCAACATATTTCGGCGGTACCGGGAACGAGGCTTGCTCCGGCTTGGCTGGCATTGTGATTGCCGGAGTTACCTCGCCGCCTTCGGGATGTCCGGCGGTCGCCATTGATGCTTCCGCGAACATTTATCTCGCGGGCGCGACTACTTCGGCGGATTTCCCGATTGTTCCACCGGCGACCGCTGCGCCTCCGGCATTTCAACCCACTCTGGCTACGCCCCCCGACGTCTTTGTCGCTAAGCTGAATGCCGCTGGTTCCGCCATCATTTTCTCCACCTTTCCTCGGGGGCAACGGCGCGGAGACCACTGCGGGAGTGGCAGCCGATTCCGGCTTCAACGTAGTTGTGGCGGGTACGACCACCTCCACCAACTTTCCCACGACGCCGGCATCCGCTTTTCAGGCGACCCCGGCGAGTGCAGGCGCGCATGCCTTCGTCAGTGAACTGAGTCCGTCGGGAGAGGCGCTCGTCTATTCGACGTATCTATCCGGCAACGGTACGGAATCGGCGCGGGGCATGGCGCTCGATGCGCGAAACAAGATTTACGTCATTGGTACCACCACCTCCACCAACCAGCCCAATGCGACCAGTTCATTCCCCGCCACCGTGGGTGCGATTCAGGTGGCCTCCCTGGGTGCGAGCCAGTTCTTTGTAACTAAAGTTGACCCCGCGCTGATTGGGTTCACCAGCCTGGCGTATTCCACATACTTTGGTGGCGGCAATCCGGTGAATGCAAACGAACTCACTCTCGGTGGCGGCATTGCCGTGGACGCGAGTTCGAATGTGTACATCACCGGCGGCACCAGCTTCCTGCACACCGGAAGCGCGGCCACCGATTTCCCCATTCTCAACGCGTACCAGGGCTGTCTCGACACACCGCCGCCCGTGACTCCTCCGACCACTACACCCAACTGCTCGACTACAGTGACCGGCGCGGACGCCTTTGTGGCCAAGCTCAATCCCGCCGCTTCGGCCGGAGCGCAGTTGCTTTACTCCACCTACCTGGGCGGCAGCGGTGATGATGTGGGATACGGAGTCGCCGTCGATTCCGGCCTCAGTGCATACGTTACCGGATCTACCAACTCGACCGACTTCACTTTGCCCACGGGCGTGACCGCATTTCAGGGCACGAACAAGGGTTTGACGGATGCGTTTGTGGGCAAGTTCGGAACTCCGTGTACCGGGACCACCTGCACCACCACGACAGTGCCTTTGACCTACTTCTCTTACCTGGGTGGCGCTCAAAACGACGTTGGTCTGGCCGTTAGCGTGGACAGCCTGCAGGGCGCACGCATCGCAGGCTGGACAACCTCGGCGGATTTTCCGGTTCCCAATAATCCGGTTCAGGCGGCTCTGAAGGGACCGGTGGATGGGTTCGTCTCGCGCATCGATACCACGGCGGGCTCGTCGATCTCTCTGGGACACTACGGGACCTATCTTGGTGGCACTGGCAGCGATTTCGCCACCAGCATCGCCGCCGATACGCAGGGCAATAGCTATGTTGCAGGCGAGACTGCCGCGACGGACTTTCCCACGTCGGCGGATGCCATCCAACCCGCGCTCGCCGGTGGTGGTGGCAGCGATGCGTTCCTGACCAAGTTGGGGCCCAAAATCAACCTCGCGATGGTCGAGACTGTTAGCCCCAGTCCGGTCGGGGTGGGCAACGACGTTACCTTCACCTACACCATCACGAATAATGGCGATCTGACAACCGGCATCATTTTTAGCGACGTCATCCCCACCAGCGGCGCTACTTTTGTCTCCGCCAATAGCTCTCCGGGTCAGGCCAGCTGTCCCCCTCCGACGACCGGCGGCGGCGCCGTGACCTGCACCGTCGGAACTCTGAACGGTGGAGCGATTGCCACCGTTCGCGTCGTGCTCGCCCCCACCGTGGCAGGTTCGTTGAGCGACGGCGGAAGGCTGAATGTGTTCGGGACGCCTATTGTCGTGACTCCGGCGCTGCCGCCTGCGGTCGCGACCGTAAATGATTTCAGCATCACCGTAGCTCCGACCACGGCAACCGTGGCCGCCGGTATTCCCGCGAGCTTCACGGTCACCGTTACGCCTACCGGGAACATACCGAATACGGTCACATTGGCCGCGTCGGGCGCTCCCAGTGCAGGCACCACGACCTTCCCCAACGGCTCGTCCTTTACCAACTTGAGCAGCGGAGCCCAAAGCCGCCAGCTGGTGGTCAACACCACGGCGCGCGTTACCACCCCCGCGAGTCTTTTCCCCGCCGGACGGCCTTTCTACGCCGCCTTGTTCCCGGTGTCAGGATTGGCACTGCTGGGCGCCGGCATTGGCGGACGGAAGTCGCGCCGGCGGCGGGTGCTGATGGCGGCCCTGCTGGGCTGTTTCTTCGCGCTGGTGTTGCTCCAGCCCGGTTGCGGTTCGAGCTCGACCACCACGACCACCACCGGAACTCCGGCTGGCACTTACAATCTCACCGTCACCGCGACCTCAGGTACGACCACGCGGACACAGCAGATCGTGCTGGTTGTGCAGTAAAGAACGACTAGTAAGAAACGACCAGTAAGGGATAACGGTAAGGCACGAGGCGGGTTGCGGCAGCTTTGGCCTGGTTTCAACCAGCGCGGTGTCAGCATAAAAAATTCGTCATAACTTCCGCATCATCCGACGGAGTGTGAACGTGCTGGACGCGCCAGATCAATACCTGCTTGAGGCTGTGCTGGACTCCTGGGACCGCAACAACACCATCCTGCTCAACCTGCTCCGCGCCCTCCCGGAGGGCGGGCTGGCGATCAGAGCGATGGAGGGCAGCCCATCGATCGCGGAGATGTTTACCCATATTCACTATGTGCGGCTGGTATTCGTCCTCGAGGACGCCCCCGAGTTCGCCAGAAACATGCCCGAGGGAGAGTGGAGGGCTGAGCGCGACGCTGCCCGCATCGCGGCAATGTTGAACGAAAGCGTCAAGGCGGTCCGGGACGCGGTAAAGGGCAGGGGGCTACGATCACGGGCAGATCAAGCTGGCGCTCAAGCTGAAGGGGCATCCCATCTCCAATGAGGAAGCCGGCCCGGTCACGTGGGGCGTCTGGATGCGCAAGAAGTGAGCGGTCGGCATATAGCCCGCGCCTGCACTAGCGTTTGCTTTTGGTCTCACGCACCCGGCGGCCGCTACCCGCCGGCCAACTTCTTCCTTGCCACCGGACGGGCAAGCGCATTCGCCGGGCTGTGTCCGTTGTTGGCCATCACCTTGCCGTAGTACTCCTTGGCGCGCGCGGCGTCGCCCACTTTCTCGTAGGACTGCGCCAGCAGCACCAGGATGAACGGATCCTCTTGGCTGGCTTTTTCCAGCTCCGTGATCGCCGCCTTGTAGTCCCCGCCATAGAAAGCGACATATCCGGTCAGATACGGAAAGAACGGTACCTGGTCCGGATTGTTTGCCTTCTCGAGTGCCGCCTTGGCTGCGGCAACCTGTTTCTGGGCTTCGTCGCGTTGTCCGCGGCGCGCGGCAATACGCGCCTGGGCGTGTGCCCAGCGGAATGCCCACAAGTTCTTGTCGGCATCCTTCATGCCGGTCTTGCGCATTGCGGTGTCATAGCCAATCTTGTACCAACTGGCGGCGCCATCGATATCGCCTGACTCGAGCTTGATGCGCGCCAGTTCGTTCGCAACTCCGGCGGCGGCCTCAAAGTCAGGCTTCGCTAGCAGCGTGTCAAAGACCGGTTTCTCGTACTTTTCCGCCTCGGCTGATTTGCTCTCGAAGGCATAGGAAACGGCCATCACCCGCAGCGCGCGATTCTTCTGGTCCGCTGGAGCTAAATCAATTGCTTTTTTCAAATGCTCGCGCGCGGCTGCGTAGTCGCCCTTCAAGTCAAGCGCCACGCCCGACTCCAAATGCGCTGCGTACGAATTCGGAGATTTCTCGAGCGCCTGCTTGTAAAGTTTCAGCGCCTCATCCTGTTTGCCTTCGTTATTGAGTTTTTGCCCTTGTTTCACCAGCGCCTGCGCATCGTCAGACGGAGCCACCGCCTGCGCCCTCGCTGCCTGCCCCATGCCAGCCGCACCCGCAATAAGCGCCGCTAAGAGAATTGGAATTCCGGAATAAAAGGATTTCATGCGCGGATTATAGCCCCGAAGCCGGATTCAGGCGTGAGAACGACTACGAGGCTTCTGGATGCCATTTGGTTGATGAGGTGGCAAGGGATTAGCGCCTTCGGTAACTTTTCCATCCTCGCCGCTCGCGATACTCTTAATGCATGCCAAACTTCGGCACAAAGCGCTCTCGTAAGATGGTCACCATCCACAACTTGAACGAGTTGAAGGCCGCGGTCCAGGAAAATGACCCGCAGACCAAACTGCTGATACTCGGGCTTGGAGAAGCGATCGTGACAACCTGCGGCATAGCCCGAGTCTTCCTGGGGAACAGTACCTCGTTTGGAGATGAGCCCAAGGGCACTTCCTGACATCTGCGGCGGCGCTGTAGCCAAAATTGCCGCCCGGTCTCATTGACCGGATTGTTGGTGCAAACGCCTGATTACAACGGTTACGCAAGCGCAAGCTGTGAGCGCTATGGCCTGTTTGCCACATTGCGAACCCTGACCAAGAACACGAGGGAGCTCTAGGATTCTGCCGATTATCCGATGGGCTCCGCGCAGATTGAGCTCTATTTTATTGCGGGGAAGCGTAAGCATCTATTGGGATGGTTGTGGGATTCCAATTGGCGGGGGAACCCCCGGAGCTGTTTCCGCCTTAGGATGTTCCGCGCTATAGGGATGGCAGCAGGGTCTCTCTTTGGGGGTGAACTCCATCACTTCGACGCGAGTCCCGTCTGGGTCGTACGCATCCAGGCTGTCTTTGCCATCGCGGCCGACTTCTGGGCCATCGAATGTTTGCAGGCCGTTGACGCGAAGCTGGCCCGAAGCATCGTGAACGTTTTTCACGCCGAATGAGAAATGATTCTGCACTCCAAGTTCTTTGTGGTCAGCATTGGCAGGAATGTTGAGCATGTATTCGATCCAGTCGGGGCCGTCTGGAACCTGGAGTTCGTACCAGTCAACGCCGTTATCCTTGAACCCGCCGTACCAGTAGAGCCGGAATCCCAGAAGATCAACATAGAAACGATTCTCAGTAGCCAGGTCTTTGACCACGAAACCCGCATGAATCAGGTGGGTACTGATCTGCCTAGACGCGAGCCCGTATCCGATTTTGACCGGTCGTCTGTGTACGAAGGCAATGGGGTTGCCCTCAGGGTCGCGGACTCGGAACGATCGCGAGCCGTCGGAATCTTCTCTAACGATGCCCGGGAGCATGCCATGCGCCAGCAGGTACCGGCGCATTCCCATGAGATTGTCGGTGGCGAAGGCGACTTCTGCGAGCCAATTTTTGAGAGTCGAATTTCTGGTTTGATCCGGCGCTGGTTTCAGGAGCACCCGCTGATCCGACGGGGCCACCAGAAAACACGGTTCAGGACCTGCGTATTGCGGACAATTGGTGGTTAGTCCAAGAACTTCGGAATAGAACTGGCGGGATTTCTCGACGTCACTAACGTAGACAGAGATGTGATCGATGCCGAGGATACGAGGACGCTCCGGGTGCTTCTCGCGGCTCGAGGCGAGCCCGGCGGATTGCAGAACCACGCAGAGGGAAAGAAGAGTGGCTGTGTACTCCAATCCACGCGCAACTCTGGAAAAACGCTTCATGACTCGCGCGATTATATATCGCAGGTTGGAGAAGAGGCGGGAGGGACGGGAGGGTGGCGCTACGTTTGGTGACACCACCGCGTTCGATGAGGTGGTATATCGTGTTTGATAAGTTGGTATTGGTGTAGATGCCTCTCTGCAACAATCATCTTCTCGCCCGGCATAGCCCGCCATGTCGCGCTAGTGGGGCAAAGCCGACAAGCTACTTTTGCGAATCTTTGCTACGACGCCTACATTGCGATCGGCCACTTCAGAGATGTTGTACTCGATGGACGTGCCCAGGACCATCGCGGCTTCGGCGGCGCTGAGCTGATAGAATATCCACTCTCCTGCCAACGACGGGCTGTCTGTGGCGGATCCGGCTGCTACGAAAGCACTCAATGAAACGCAGAGCGAGGCGATTATGGTGCGGAGCAAAGACGTTCGCATGGTGCTGACTCCTCTGGGCGCTAAGTCTTGTGCGAATCGGTTAGCGAATATAACGCCCGGCCGCGGGCGTATTCTCCGTTGCGGTTGTAACATCGCCATCTGTCGCTCATTAGCTCGTCCATCGCTAACCGATCTCCCGCCATGTCCTCAGAAATAGAAACGGCCGCCATCAAGGAAGCGGCCAGTTCGATTCCATCCCTAGAGTTAGCTCACATCTTTACTATCGTGCCTTGACTGGCAACACACTGCCACTTCCCGTTCGGCATCTTCACCCATGTGTCGGTAAAGCGCTCGTGAACATCCATAGCCTTACCCGTCGGATCTGTGCCTTTTGCTTTGACGGTTCCCGTCGCGATTGCCGAATCACCAAATACTGTTACTTTCAGGTCGTCGTAATCGACGCTTTCATATTTGGTCGCTTTCGCTGTTGTCAGCATTTGAGCCCTGCCGGTGACTTTCCCTTCGGTATCAGTGTTGATGAACTTGTCGGCTATTAAGGGAGCCACCAAGTCAGGATTATTGGTCTTCTGCGACTGAAGCCATTGTTGTTCCAGTGCTGCCACAGCTTTCTCCGTACCGCCACTAGCATTCTGCGACCATGCGGCGTTCCCGGCTGAGAGCAATGCGATCAAACACCACAACCAAGTTTTCTTCATGGATCTCCTTAATTTGCAGCGATTTTCAATTGGCCCTTGTTCTTCGGTGTCTTGTGAGGAGCAAGTGTAGGCTCCCGCGGCCCCGCGCCACAAGTCGGGCAACGGACTGCCTGTACCGTCGCCTGTTTACAATAACCATCTGCAAAGTAAACGCCCAGGCAGGACTTTCCGGCTACGGGCCAAACTACTGCAGCTTCGCGTACTCAGCCTTGGCTTCTTTCAGGATTGGTATATCGGGATCGGCGTCTTTCCAGATGGCAAAGAAATCCTGGTACGCCTTCTTTGCGCCGGTGCTGTCGCCCGCGAGCACTCGCGCCCGCGCCAACCCGACACGCGCCAGCGCGCCGAGGGGAAAATTCAGGACCATTCCCGGGTGGTCAATCAGTTTTTGAAACTCGGATGCAGCGGCGGAGCCTTGACGCGCGACTAGATAGGCCTCGCCCCGCAGGTAGGTGGGATAGAGAGTTTCAGTCTGAAAAGGCGGTGGGCTGCCCATTTCATAAGGGGCGGACGCCTGGAGAAGATCTAGGGCCTGGACGGAACTGCCGCGCGCGATTTCGATGGCGGCCTTGACCACTGGCAACCAATACACCTTGAGCACAGTATTGGAGGGGTCGTTCTTTTCTAATTCCTGGACAAATTTCTCCGCGGTCTTGATGTTACCGGCCCTGGCCTCGGTCAAGGCGGCCAGCAATTGCACGTCCCGGCCTGGCGCCAGGGTCAGGGCAGCTTCCGCTTCGCGCTGTGCAATCGCAGAATTCCCGAACTCAGCCTCGCGGAGTGCGCCATTTACCTGCCACAGGGCTGCCGTCTCCTTGGAATCGGCACGTTTGGCTGAATCTACTGCTCGTCGGGAAAAATCACGAGCGTTGCCCAGTCGCCCGTAATAGGCCTCGGTATCGGATTGTGCCGAAAGCAGCGGATCCTCATCACCCGGCTTGCCTGAACCCCAGGCGACCTCCCGCGTCATGGCCGACGTGTCGCCTTTTAGAAACGCAAGACTATATTGCGTCAAATGGAGCAAATCGCTCTCCAAGTTTCGCGCCTTTGCCTGCTCGAGGACAGCCCTCGCATCATCGACACGGCCGAGGGCAAGATAAGCGCCAGCGAGATTTGGGTAAGCAGTGATCGCGTTGGGTTCTAAACGCATCGACTCCTGGGTGGCCAGAATCGATTTGTCCCATTGTCCTAAAGCGGCGTAATTTGCTCCCAGGTTGCCGTGAGGCACCATATCCCGCGGATAACTTTGTATCCAAAGCTCATACGTCTGAGCTTCTTTCTCCAGTTCTCCGGTGGCGAAAGCGTAGTAATCGGCGGTGATGCGCATCTTCTCTCGCTCGCTAACCCGATCCCGCAGCCCGTATGCCTTCCTAATGTTCTCGCTCGCCAGGCTAGGTTGTGCCAGATTGGCATATGAAACGCCCAGACCAGCATAAGCGACGGCAAAGTTCGGATCGAGCTCAATAGCTCGCCGGTAAAATGGAATTGCTTCTGCGTCGCCTTTCGCACGCGCAGTCGTGGTCCCCAGGCTGAAGGCCTTGAGCGCTTCCAACGACGGGGTGGTCGCTTCAATGGGAACATCGAACTTTTGGATCGATGCCAGAGATTCTCCCAACTTGCTACGCAGCGCTGAGGCGGCCTTGCTCAACGCCTTGAGCACGTCTTCTTTGCCTGCCGCCTGCACCTGCTCTTCGGCTAGGGGATCGCCGGCATGGCAACTTGAGGCGCTTAGGCCGATCACGTATTGATTGCCTAAGTTGGAAACAGAGCCCGCAATGATGGCTTTGCTTCCTGTGCGCAGACACAGTTCGCGCGCCACCTCTAGCGTCACGCGATCCGTGACTGGGCGGCCCATCAACCTCAAAGTTTCGCCCACCTTGCGGTCCGAGAGCACGTTCAGAAATGGGGACTGTCCCAATTCGACCGAAAGAGCCTGCTTCAGGGCGTCATCAAAAACAGGATCTCCGGTGGTATTAGCAAAATCAGTCAGGACAATCGTGTCCTTCTCGGTCAGTGCGCTTGTGGAGCGCGAGCGTAGATACAAGCCCCCGCCAACCAGGGCAGCGACAAGGAACAAGGCCGCCGGGACCAGAACCTTCCAAAGTCTGCCGCTCTCGCTGACTGTTGCTTCGACCGCTTTCGCGGCGGACTGGGATGAAGCAACGGCAGCTGAACCAGAACCCTGCGAAGGCGACTGACCTACCGGCTGCTGGCTCGTCTCTCTGGCCACTGCCACGGCGCCCGAACTGCCCACCGCCGCGCGACCGGTATCCGTCTCTCGCTTCAGCCGCTTCAGATCGGCCCGCATTTCAGCCGCGCCTTGGTAACGTAACTCCTTATCTTTCTCCAACGCCTTATTGATGATCCGCTCCAACTCGGCGGGAGCATCGGGATTCAGCCGCAAAGGAGACACCGGCGCTCGGTTGAGAATGGCCTCGAAGATCGTTGCCGTACTGTCTCCACGAAAGGGCAGCTGGCCGGTGGCCATTTCATAGAGCACTGCGCCGAAGGAGAACAAGTCTGTGCGTGCATCCAACTCCTTGGCCCGGGCCTGCTCCGGAGACATGTAAGAGACCGTGCCCACCGCCGAACCAGGAGTGGTCAGGTTAGGGTCTCCGGCTCCGGTTTCTGTCGCTTCCGTGGGTCTCGCTAAGTTAACGCGTATTTTCGCCAATCCGAAGTCCAAAATCTTGGCGTGCCCACCGCGCTTGGTCACGAAAATGTTGGCGGGCTTGATGTCGCGGTGGACGATTCCTTCCGCATGAGCCGCGTCCAGCGCATCCGCGATCTCGATAGCCAGTGACAATAGCATTTCCAGTTCGACCGGGCGGTTGCCGATCAAGTGCTTGAGAGTCTGGCCATCCAGGAACTCCATGGCGATGAATGCCTGGCCGTTCTCCTCGCCAATGTCGTAGATCGTGCAGATGTTGGAATGGTTCAGAGCCGATGCGGCCTGGGCTTCACGCTGAAAACGGGAAAGAGCTTGGGTGTCTTTGGCCACTTCATCAGGCAGGAACTTCAGGGCAACAAAACGGTGCAGCCGTGTGTCTTCGGCCTTATACACCACACCCATGCCGCCACCGCCAAGCTTCTCCACGATGCGATAGTGCGAGATGGTTTGGCCGACCATGGAATCGAGGTATGTTAGGCGGGAAGCGAGGGCAAGTCAATGCAGGCCGACAAGTTGCCCGCGTCTTAGAAGGGTCGTTGGCGTAACATCGCAACTACATTCACAGCCCGATGTTGACGTAATCGCCTGTTCTCAACAGTTATCGTTTAGCGCCATCGCGCCTGAACTGGTTTGAATCCACCACGGCTGGGAGAGGCGGACTAGATAACAGCACGAGTGAAATCATAGACTCCAAAACGGGCTGATTGCCGAGGCGGGGAGCTCTTCCGCTCCAGCTCTCCTGCGCCCGGCCACAGCGGCCGAGGCAGCGCGGAATAAGAGAGTTGGCAAACAACTGTTTGTGGAACACGCAGAGGGGAGCAGAGAGGCCCCTTTTTGGGAAAGTCTACCGTCCCACAATCTGCGGTTGAGCGATCGGTTCCTTTGTCATTTCGCCATCCACCAGGCGCCAAATGCCAAGCGGGTTGTTCTCTTTCAATGCATCAGGTAGCGCTGCCTCGGGAAATCCCTGGTAGCAGACCGGTCGCGTAAAGCGGAAAATCGCCTGCGTGCCAACAGACGTGGATCTTCCGTCCGAGGTCGATGGATAGGGGCCACCGTGCACCATCGCATGCGAGACTTCGACTCCGGTTGGAAAACCATTGAACACCAGTCTGCCGACTTTCCGTTCTAGGATCGCGATCAGGTCAGCGAAATCACGCAAGTCCCGATCGGTTCCGTGGATGGTGGCGGTTAAGTGTCCTTCCAATTCGCTCGCTGCCCGCAGGACCTCCTCGCGATTGGAATGCCGCACCAACAAAGTCGCCGGCCCGAAGATCTCCTCGGACAACTCGGGATCTTTTAGGAAAGATTGCGCGTCGGTTTCAAGCAGCGCCGCCCCTACACCCAGAGACTTGCTATCGGCCTGAGACTTTTCTGCGACCAGCTTGACACCCGATTTGCCTTTGCGCGAATTGAGGCTTGCGCTGTAGGAAGACCGGATAACTCCCGTCAACAAATGAAAAGGGCTGGAGCCATCAACCAGGCCCTGCAGCTTTCCAACGAACGCCGAAGTCTCCGCGCCTTCCGGGATGAATACCATGCCAGGCTTGGTGCAGAACTGGCCTGCTCCCAACGTGAAGGACGCATGCAGACCAGCAGCAATGGCCTCTCCACGCTCACGAAGAGCACCGGGAAGAATGAAAACGGGGTTGGTGCTGCTCATCTCCGCATAGAACGGAATAGGCTCAGGACGGGCGGCCGCGATGTCCATCAAGATTCTGCCGGCTTTCCGCGATCCAGTGAAGCCACCCGCTTTGACATGGGGATGTTTCATGAGCGCTGCGCCAATCTGACTCCCGCCGCCGAACAACATCGAGAAAACACCCTCCGGCAAATGGCTATCCCGCACCGCTTTGAGGACGGACTGCCCAACCAGCTCTCCGGTTCCAGGGTGCGCCGAGTGCGCCTTCACGATTACAGGATTGCCCGCCGCCAAAGCCGACGCTGTGTCGCCGCCAGCCACGGAGAACGCCAGAGGAAAATTGCTGGCTCCGAACACAACCACCGGACCTATAGGCCTCAACATAGAGCGGAGGTCGGGCTTGGGGAGAGGCTTGCGATCGGGATCGGGTCGATCCAGGCGCGCTCCAACCCATGAGCCGTCCTCCACCAACTGGGCGAACAAACGCAACTGGCCACAGGTCCGCGCGGTCTCGCCTTGCAAACGAGCTTTGGGGAGCGCCGTTTCCTGTTCAGCCCGCTCGATGATCTCCGTCGAATTCGCCTCGATGTTGGCTGCGATGTTGCGCAAGAATGCAGCGCGCTCGCGGCCCGATGTTTGACTGTATTTTGGAAATGCTTCATGAGCCAGCTGCGCGGCACGTTCGACCTCTTCGGGTGTGGCGGCTGCAAAACCCGGCTCCAAAGTCTCCCCATTTGTGGGGTTGGTGGCATGGAAAACTTCCTTCGAACCTGCGCCTGACTCGAACCCAACGATGGACCGACCTGTCAATTTCATTGCCTCTCCCAATCTATTTTGTGTCTTGTATTGTCTGGCTCGCGGTCGCCTGCCAGCTGATCCCGCAAATGAAGTTCGGGACGGTGGTTATACGCCGAATCTTATCAGCAAGCCAGCCCAGTACTAAATTTTTTTCGCATGCCTTTACATCAGAAACCCCAGACCCAATTGTGTCAAATCAGTTTTTGCGGCACGGGGCGTCAGCACGCGTGGAATCATAGGCTCCCAAACTGGCTGATTGCCGAGGCGGGAGCGACCAAGCAAGCCACCGCCGTGGGTGTGGCCGCTGGCAAAATGGAATAGACCCCGGGTACCACGAGCGGGGCAAACGCGGAGCAAGGCGACGCCTCCACTCAACCCTTATGAATCCTAAGAGATTCCTTCCGGTCGATGCTCATGGGTGCAATTGTAATTGTCGATAAATCGCCACTACACTTCATTGACCGGGTGGTGAGTGCAATCGCCCGTTTACGGCAGGGATCCATTGCCTTAAGCTGGCGGTTCATGTTTCGATTCCCACTTCCGCTTGTCTTGCTGCTCTGCGCGGTCGCGGCTTCCGCGACCCCGAAACCGCGCCCATCAAACCCGTCTGATACCTATGAGATCGTTCACGTATATCCGCACGATTCCGAGGCCTTCACTCAGGGGTTGATTTACGTGGATGGTCACCTGTACGAGAGTACGGGTCTGAATGGCCGGTCATCGATACGGATGGAGGATTTGTCGACCGGAAAAGTCCTGCAACGTTACGACTTGCCTGCGGAGTATTTCGGCGAAGGGCTCACCGCCTGGGGCAGTACCTTGATCCAGTTGACCTGGAGATCACACAAAGCCTTCGTCTATGACCGCTTCAGCTTCTCTTTGCTGCGAACCTTCCCGTATGAGGGCGAAGGGTGGGGCCTGACTCACGATACCAAGCAGCTGATTATGAGCGACGGAACGTCATGTCTCCGCTTTCTGGATCCCAAATCTTTTCACGAGACCAGGCGTATCCACGTTACCGATGAAGCCGGCCATCCGGTCCAGAATTTGAATGAACTCGAATACATCGGCGGGGAGATCTACGCCAATATTTGGGAAGCCGACAAGATCGTTCGCATTTCTCCCCGCACCGGCAGGGTTCTCGGATGGATCGATTTGAGTCGAATCATCGACAAGGCTGAGCTGGAGAGCTCTGACGCTGTTCTGAATGGTATCGCCTATGACTCAACCGGCGACCGACTCTTCGTTACAGGAAAGCTCTGGCCGAAGCTATTTGAAATTCGGGTGTTGTCTCGTCGGAAGGCCGCGGGTTTGCACTAACAGGTCGTGAACCGCAGTCCATCGTGGCATCTTGGAAAACCGGGTGTTACTTTCCCAGCCTAGGCGCCCGCAGTTAGCTTGTGGCTCTTGGTCTGCGCGATGCCATACTGGCGGATCTTATAGAGCAGGGCTTTGTAGCTGATCTGGAGCAGTGCGGCTGCCTGCTTGCGGTTCCAGTTGGTCTGGTCGAGCGCCTGACGGATGGCTTCCGCCTCAGCTTCGTCCTTGGCGCTGCGTGCCACGGACTTCAATCCACCGCCGCCTTCGGCCGGGGCATGCGCGGCGTCGGGTCGCGAGCCGTGAGCGTCGCTCGATGGCTTCAGTTCCTGAATCGCCAGCTTCTCATCACCCAACACCAGGTAGCGCTTGATAAAGTTATTCAGCTCGCGCAGGTTGCCCGGCCAGGAATATTCCTGACACGCTTGCAGCATGCTGGCCGAGAGCGGCAAAGTCGGGCGCGCGTACTGCTCCGCCATGCGAGCCATGAAATGCTTCAGCAGAACGGGAATTTCTTCCTTGCGCTCCCGCAGCGGCGGTAACTGGAGCGTGAATGCATTCAGCCGGTAGTAAAGATCTTCGCGCAGACGCTTGTTGGCCAGCGCCTCCGGAATGTTGATGTTGGTGGCGGCCAGGATGCGCACATCCACCTTAATCACCGAGCGGCTGCCCAGCCGTGAGAAGGTCTGGTCCTGCAAAACGTGGAGCAGCTTGGCCTGGAGCAACGCCGGCATTTCGCCGATTTCGTCCAGCAGAATCGTGCCCTTGTTGCAGAGCTCGAATTTGCCCGGCTTGGCATGAGTGGCGCCGGTAAACGCGCCCGCCTCGTGACCGAACAACTCGCTTTCCAGCAAGTCCCCGGGTACCGCGGCGCAATTCACCTTCAGGAAAGTGCGATGCGCCCGCGGCGACAACTTGTGAATCAGCCGCGCCACCACTTCCTTGCCCGTGCCGCTCTCCCCTAGCATCAGGACGGGAATGTCCACGTTGGCGACCAGTGCAGCCTGCGAGCGAATCTTGCGCATGGCGGGACTGGCGGCCACAAAGAAAACGTCGTCGTAAAGCTCTTCGACTTCGCCCGGTAGGTTCTGCTGGTTTTTTCCCAGACACTGGTCAATGACTTTGTCCAGTTCCGCTTTCTGGAATGGCTTGGTCAGATAATCATGCGCACCCAGACGGATGGCTTGCACCACTTTGCGGGTATCGCTCACGCAGGAGAGCATGACCACTTTTACGCCGGGCAAAGTCTCTCGTAGCTTTTCCAGCGTTTGCAAGCCGTCGATTCCCGGCATGAGCAGGTCCAGCAGCACCAGATCGGGCCGCAGCCCTTTCTCGACCCGCTCGAGCGCAGCTTCGCCGGTTGAGGCCGTTTCCACGGTGTAGTCGTCCACCTCGAGCAGGGTGCGGATATACCGCAGCATTCCTGGCTCGTCGTCCACCAATAAGATGTTGACCGCTTCGGTCATTTGTTCTTCCCTTTGCTGGCTGCGACTGCCACTGGCTTAAGCGGAACGATAAACGAAAATTTCGCGCCTGCCCCCAGTTCGCTCTCCACCCATATCTTGCCACCCATGGCGCTCACCAGCCGGCGCGCGATGGCCAGTCCCAGACCCATGCCTTCAGTTTGCGCTTCATTCTGCGGCAAACGAAAGAAATCGTCGAAAACTTCGATGTGATACTCCGCCGGAATTCCCGGCCCGGTATCGGAAACACTGACCTTCACCGAGTTGGGCAGAGGATTATTTTGCCGCCGCCGTTCACTCGGAATCGCCGAGCTGTTAGGGTTGCGGCGCTCCCACATGTAGGGCTCGGCATGCAACCACACGGTCCCTCCCGAAGGGGTGAACTTGGACGCATTTTCCAGCAAATTCGAGATCACCCGCTGCAGCTTGGCTGAGTCAAACGCCACCTCGGGCAATTTCTCGTTAGCTAAAAAGTAGAGCGCCAGGCCCCTTTCCTGAAACCGGGGTGACCACAGCCGGCAGACTTCCGACAGGCAGGGGTTCACGTTGCCGGTCTCGTACCGCATCTTCATCTCGCCGGTTTCGAGCACCGTATAGCTCAGAAAATCCTGGATAAAGTGTTGCAAGCGCTGGCCGCTAGCCTGCATGTCCCCCAGAATTTCGCGCTGGCGCTCATTGAGAGTGCCCAGCTTTTCATTCTGCAGCAGCTCGACATAGCCGTTCATGATAGCCAGCGGAGTCTTGAGGTCATGGGCGGCGGAGGCCAGGGCATTGGTGGTGCGCAAGGAGCGCTCCCGGAGCTGGTTGTATTCACGCAGTAATTCGTCGTAGTTGGCAGGGTCTCCAGCCGGTCGCTGGGTTGGGGTAGGACCCTCGCCCACGGCTTCAGGCTCCGATTCCTGTGAGATACACGTATTTTCTGGCACCACTCCCATATGTGGAAAACTCACAGGCTTAGCTTGCGGGGAGGGGACGAAAATAGCCGAACGAATGAATTTTGAGTGCTGACAAATCGTATGACAGCACTTTCCCGGTGTCAACGGAAAATGCAACTCCTTGGTAACGGAAGAGCAAAACATTGCAGTCCTAAGCGCTTCAAAGTTCGGGCCTAATAGTTCTTTGAGGGGCGAATATAAGGAGAATTCTGTTAGGGTCTGACAGGGCTGTAATAGCGGAGTTACAGCGAGATCACCCGAAATCCTGCCGGTTTCATACCGCAAACGATACCCCGGGTTTGGCTGGTTTGGCCCCCAAGGTGCGAGAGAAGGGCCATCTCGCGTTCGAAGGGGTCCGTTTGAAGCGTAAGAATCTTGAAGCAGAGCGCCGCAAATGGCCGCGTCTCCCTATTGCCATACCGGTGTTTGTTCGCAGCCGCGACGAAAAGGGCAAGGAATTCTTGGAGTTCGCGACCGCGCTTAACATTTCAGCCGGCGGCGCGCTCGTGGCCGTACGCCGCTCTTTGCCGCTCTCCACGCAGGTTTTGCTGGAAATCCCCAGCGCCCCCCTGGCTGTGACCAATTCGCTGCCCAAGGCGGCCCGCAATCTGCGCGCCCGCACCCTGCGGGTCACGCACTCCGATGGCTATCATCTGGTGGGCCTCAAGTTCTCCCGTCCCCTGGTCGGCGCGCCTGTCTCGGGTTCGTCCCGTTCAAGGAAAGTTGCTTCTGCTCTGTGAAAACATTTTCCCATAGGTCCGATGCCTAGCAATGCGCGTGAAAGGACTTACCCGGATCATGGGCCTGCCTTGTTTATTCCTTGCAAGTCTATAACTCTAAATAGTTTGTCTTGAATCTGGTTACCCAATTACCGCTCCGGCCGGGTTTGGCTCTCGGGGTGCACATCAAGGCCTGTACGATCGGGCCACGGGCCACTAGATACTCATGACAACTATACCTACCGTCACTTCGCTGGCTACCTCGCTGGGAGAGTTTCCTCCCGAGGCGGTCATTTTCGGTCGCTCTGAAGTCATGCAATCGCTGCGGGACCGGATGGACAAGGTCGCGAGCGCCAACGTCCCCGTTCTGATTCAAGGGGAGAGCGGCACCGGCAAGGACATTATTGCCCGCATGATCCATGGCCTTTCCCCATGGCGGACCGGCCCTTTTGTCAAAGTCAACTGTCCAGCGATTCCAGGCACGTTGCTCGAAAGCGAACTTTTCGGGTACGAAAAGGGCGCTTTTACCGGCGCCTACGGATCCAAGCCGGGACGCGTCGAGCTGGCCCACCGCGGCACGCTCTTTCTCGACGAGATCTCTGAACTCGATCTAGGTCTGCAGTCCAAGCTCTTGCAGTTGTTGCAGGACGGTCAGTTCTGCCGGATCGGCGCCCAGGAAGATAAGAAAGTTGAAGTACGCGTAGTCTGCGCCACCAACCGGGTGCTCGAAGCGGAAATCGAAAGCGGAACGTTTCGCCAGGACCTGTTCTATCGCATCAACGTCGTCAATCTCCAGATGCCACCCCTGCGCGAGCGCAAGGGCGATATTCCCGACCTGGTCACCTATTTCCTCGAGTACTACAACCGCAAGTACAACTGCCGCGCCCGAACTCTTTCGGGAGATCTGATGTCATCGCTGCAGAAGCATCACTGGCCGGGCAACATCCGCGAACTCGAGAACCTGATCAAGCGCTATGTGATCCTGGGCAATGAAGAAGTCATCAGCAGCGACCTGGTGGCGCACCAGCAGGAATATTCCGTCCTCGACATCAATTTCGATGGGCCTATTGCGCTCAAGACCATTACGCGCCAGGCCACCCGGGAACTGGAGCGCAAGGTCATCCTGAAAGTTTTGCAGGCCCACCACTGGAATCGCAAGCAGGCGGCCCGCGCTCTGAGCATCAGTTACCGCGCGCTGCTGTATAAGATTCGCGATGCCGGCCTGCCGCCCAACCGCTCTTCGCGCCGCCGAGTAGAACCGCTTCCCGCGCAGGACGTCGCCGCCGACTGAAGCAAACCGTTGTGTGTTGTGTGGGGCGGGCGCCCTCGCCCGCCGCATTTGCCTTTGACTTCCGCTTATTCCTGATCTCCAACCCATCCCGTCGAGCAATCAAAATCCAAAATCAAAGGCGGCGGGCGAGGGCGTCCTCCCGACCAGCGGTGTTATAGTTTCTCTCGCAGTAAATCCTGATCTGCCATCTTCCATACTGCGAGGCGAATGTGAAAGGCGATCCCAAAGTTATTGCAGTTTTGAGCGAAGTTCTCAAGGCGGAGTTGACCGCCATCAACCAATACTTTCTGCATGCGGAAATGTGCGAAAACTGGGGTTACGAAAAGCTGGCCAAGCATACCCGGGTTGAATCCATCGAGGAGATGCAGCACGCGGAGAAGCTGATCGAGCACATTCTGTACCTCGACGGCACTCCGAACATGAGTGACTATTTCAAAATCAACATCGGACAGAACGTAAAACAACAACTCGAGTTCGATCTGGGGGTAGAGTACGAAGCGGTGAAGCGTCTGAACACTGGCATCGAGACCTGCGTCAAGGCCGGAGACAACGGCTCACGCGACCTGCTGGAAGGAATTCTCACCGACGAAGAACAGCACATTGACTGGCTGGAAGGGCAGTTGCACGCCATCGGAGAAATGGGCCTGGAGAACTATCTGGCGCAGCAGTTGCACGAAACCAAAGAGTAGAGCACGGAACATGTGGGCGCGAGCGTTCCACTCGCGCCTACACTATTTTCATACTCTCCAGTAGTCCGGTCTCCACTGAGTGACCGCTTTCTTGATCTCCGCTTTGGACAATTTTTCCGACAACGCTCTCGCCGCCAGGGCTGGAAGCTCCGCATCCGAAGCAAAGCGCAGTCCCACTAACTGTGATTCCGAGAGTTCTGTGATGCGGGCCCGCAAAGGCTTGTCCACCAGAATGGCTAGCCGTAACCGCTCCTCTAACCGGATAACTCGGTCTTGGACCTTGAGAGCGTATTGCCGCGCCTTGACCACAGCCAGCGCAGCGGCCACCATGAACACGACCAACCATGCCGAATGCAAACTCGGATGCCGGACCAGATTCACGATCACCACGATCACGGTGATCGCAAATACCGGCAGGACAAAGTAGTGGAACGGCGGATCAAACCGTGTGTGATTAGACAAACTCTGCGGCACTTTCTCAGCCATGCATCGCTCCTGAAAAAATCGTGTGTAGGCGCGAGCGTCCTGCTCGTGCGGCAGCGCTACTGATGACTCCCGCGCGAGACGCTCGCACCTACGTTTTCAACGTGACGCCCGCCTTACTGTTTCTTCTTTTTCCCGAACAGACCGCCCAAAGCGTCCATCGGAGAAGCCGTGTTCCCGGAAGGATTCTTGCCCCCCGTCAACCCGCCCAGCGCGCCGCCCAGGCCGCCCTTCAGTTGACTGCCTACCATGCCCTTCACATCAGGCACGAAATGGGGATCCGAGGTTGTGCCCTGAATAAAAAAGGGAATGCTTCCGCCCTTGCCCCCAATCCCTGCCAACTGGGTAAGGCCGCCGACCGCGCCGCCGGAAAGGCTGGCGTTCATTTTGTAGTCGAGCGTTCCTCCCGGGCTGATGGTTCCATTTCCTGTGACCGTACCCAGGGCCGGAATCGTCAGATTGATGTTCTGCGTGCGTACGCCTTCGGGCGCCACGCGCGCATCCGTGCTCAAGTTCTGGATGGAAGTGTCCGATCCACCCTGCGATCCGGTCAGCGCCGTGATGGCGGACATCTTGGAGGAGAGATTGAAACCCGCGAGTTTGGTCTGCGCCAGCTTGATGGGGCCAGTGATCACCAACTTGTCTACCGGTCCCACGATTCCCACGTTGACGGAAAGCGTCCCCCCCTGCAGTTTTGATCCGGAAGGCAGAATGATGCCGAGCGCAGGCAGCATGGCTTGGAGATCGTCGACCGGCATGCCGTCTGCATTGAGCTTCATGTTAAGGAGCGTGGATTCGCCTTGGCTCTGGTAAGTGCCAGTCAGCTTGGCGAGAGCCTTGCCCAGGGCCACGTCGCCCTGAGTCAGCGTTCCTGATTGCTTTTGCAAATCAAAATCAGTCGCGTATTTCAGGCCCACCGGTTGCGTTGCCGGCGTACCCTTGACGGCCAGCTTCAGTTTGTCGGCTTTAAGCGTGCCCTTGGTGTGGAGCACATGTCCATCGGAGTTCAGCGTGCCGTCAAAGTCGGCGACGCCGGCGATTCCGGTGGAGGGCTCAACAAATCCGGACGCGGTCAGGTCCAGCCCTTTGACCGCGATTTGCGCTTCAATCGGACTCGCCGAGACGTCGGACGAGTCGATGGGGCCCGCCTTGCCATCAAGCTTCGCGGTTCCTCCTGCGGGAAGATTTGCGCTAATGGTGAAAGGGAACTGCGATTTCGGCGAAAAGTCGCGCACGCTGATGTCTACGTGGTCGTAGACGTGCGGTTTGATCGAAGAGTTTGCCCGGTTGACCGACAGGCGGCCATTCTTCACATCGAGCTTGCTCACGGAAAGGTCGGGAGTTGATGAGCTTCCGCTCGTGGGCGCGGGCTTCGCGGCCGGCTCCGACTTGTTCCCTAGGCTAGAAAAGTTCCATTTCCCCGAGGCATCGCGCAGCAGCGCGATCTCGGGCTGGTCCAGCGTGATATCGGTGACGTGCAAAGCTTTCGAGAAAATCAGCGGCATCACTTCCACGCCCACCTTCAGCGATTTGGCGCGGATGAAAGCGTCCTTGCTGAAAGCCGGATCGTCGGCGATCGAAAGGTCTTCCGCCGATACGCTTCCGGAAAGGATAGACAGGCTCAAATTCCCGACTTTGACCTCCCGCCCGAGGGCCTCAGTCAGCGCCGACTCGAGCTTGGGACGGAAGCTGTTGACGTTTACCAGGAACGGGAGCGCGATCGCGATGAGCAGAAGAACTACAACGACAATCCCGATAATTTTCAATGCTTTCATAACAGGACTCCTTCACGAACCTTGCATCTCGGAGTGGATCGATGACACGGTGAGTGTGCCGCGAGTGGCCCACAGTCTACCAAAAAGCGGGCTTACTGTGGTTCCTTGGTCAACTCCGGGTTAGGTGCGGGGCCGCCATAAAGCTCCTTCCGACGCTGGTCGCGCTGTTCGTTCATGATGCGCGTGGTGGCCTCCATCTCAGTCCGGGCTTCCTTCGTCCGGCCCAGGTGCTGCAACAGTTGCCCGCGCAGGTAGTGAACGCTGCTGTTGCCAGGATCGAGCTTGGCCACCGCATCAATCTCAGCCAGCGCTTGCGCGTATTTTCCCTGGCGCTGGTAGACCTGCGCCAACTGATAGCGGGAGCTACCCAGTGAGGGATCGAGACGAAGCGCCTTGCGCAGATAAATTTCCGCTTCCCGGTCATTTCCCTGGAGAGAGTTCACCAACCCCAACTGATCGTAGTTGTGGGCCAGGTCAGGTTCAATGGCCGCATCTTTCAGGAATTCCTCTTTGGCCCGCGCCAACTCTTGCTTCTTGAAGTAAGCGACGCCCAGATTGAAGTGAACGAAAGGAAGTTTAGGATTGGCTTTGGCGGCGAGCTCGAGTTCCGCGATGGCCTCGTCATATTCTTCCCGGTTGATGTGGGCCTTGCCCAGCAGGAGATGCAGCTCGGCGGAGTCCTGCCCGGTTTCCACCAGACGGCGGAAGGAACGCTCCTCCAGCTCGGGGTGGGCGGATTTTCCACCCGCAATCCCCAAAACGTAGAGATAGTTCAGCTGATTTGAAGCCTGCGGCCAGAGCGGTTCGAGTGTGCTGGTAGCATCGGAGTAGCGCTCGGTAAAGAAGTAACAGAGCCCCAGCAGATAGCGCGCCTGATAGGAATCCGGCACGTCGTGGACTACAGATTCGAAGGGCGGAATGGCGGCGCGAAAATCATTTTGCCGGTAGTGGACAAGGCCGATGTTCAGTCGAATTCCGGAAACTTGAGGCGCTAGATCTTCGGCTTTTTGCAGCATCGTGAGCGCCTGCGGCCATTGCTTGCGCCTCATGGAGATCACACCCAGATTGGCGTAGGCGCCGGCCGCGCGCGGATCCTGCGCAAGCACTCCGCGAAAGGAACGTTCCGCCAGGTCGAGGTTGTTCTGCTTAAGAGCGCCTTCGCCCTGCTGAAAGAGCTGCTGCGGGCTCGAAGCCGGCGCAGTCTGACCGGGCCCACCCGAGATCAACGCGAGCACGACGACGGGAAGGAACCTTGACAGTGATTTCACTCTGCTGTAGTGTCCGCCAGCGACGGCTTGAAATTCAAGCGGGCGCGGGAAATCAGCAATTGGCAAGAAACTGAATGGCTGGGCCAATTGCTAGTTGCTGTTTCTAACCACTATGGTCAAGACTTCTGTCATTACCATCCGGGACGTAGCCAAAGAGAGCGGCTTTTCCTCGACCACCGTTTCTATCGTTCTCAATGACGCTCCTCTGGCTCGCTACATTCCGCCGGCCACCAAGAAGCGAATCGAAAAGGCGGCGAAGAAGCTGGGATATCGCCCCAACCTGTTTGCGCGCTCCTTGCGCAGCAAGCGCAGCCACACCGTCGGCGTGATGGTGTTCGACATGACCGACCCGTACTGCACCCTGATTCTGCGCGGCATCGAAAATACTCTTTACCAGTCCTCCTACCTGCCCATCCTCACCGATGTGCACAACGAACGTAGCCGCTTTGAGCGTTATCTGGAGATGCTGCTGGACCGGCGAGTGGAAGCATTGATCGTCCTAGCCAACTGGTTGTTTGTGGATATCGATGTCCTGGCCGACCTGGAGAGAAGCAGCATTCCCAGCGTGATGATCGCCCGCGAACTCCAAACTGATACCGTCAGCTCGGTCATCGTGGACAACGAGATGGGCGCGTACTCTGCGATCGAACACCTGCATTCGCTGGGGCACCGCAAGATCGCTTTCATTCGTGGACCGAAAACTCTGGGAGACAGCGCGCCCCGGTGGCAGGGAGTTCGTTCATTCGCCAAACGAGCCGGCCTTGAACTTGATCCCCGTCTGATCGTTGACCTTCCGGAGTCAGGAGACCCGATTTCAAGTTTTGAAGCGGGCTACAAATTGACCGAGGAACTGCTCAAACGGAAACGCCCGTTCACCGCGTTGATGGCGTTTGACGACATGACGGCATTTGGCGCCATACGCGCGCTGGCCAAGGCCGGGCTGCGCGTGCCCGAGCACTGCTCGGTCATCGGCTTCGACGACGTCGCCGCCTCTAGTTTGTACACTCCGCCCCTCACCACAATTCGCCAGCCCATGGAGGCAATGGGAGCGATGGCGGCGAATTTGGCCATCGAAGGAATCAAGGCTGTACTCGAAAAACGGGAAATAACGGCCGTACACCGCAGGATGGCGCCCGAATTGGCGGTGCGAGAGTCCACGCGCAGCCTGCCTTAGAAAAAACACAGCCAAAAGCCTGGGTTTCACCCATGATTTACAAAGCGAATCGCAATTTTTCTGTCTTTTTTTCTTGACACTTACAATCGACCTGCCGCAATATTCAGCCTATTGATTCGTTTTAATAAACCCTTTCATCGAAATGGCCTCCGGGAGCGTCTCTGGGCACTTTTCATGAAAGACGGGCGAGTGCCTTGTAATGTCGGCCAGGTAGAGACCAAGGTTTACCGCACGGGTGCAGGCGTTACCAAGGTTCCGCAAGCAGCACCATGCGAGCACTAGGATTTAGTTTGAAGCTGTTTCAGCCATCACAGGATGTCCGACATCTTTTCGGGGGTATCTGATGAAGTCCCGCATATTTTGGTTCGGTGTTTTTCTGTCTCTCTCACTGGCTGCCTGGGGGCAGGACTCTGCTTCGATAACGGGTACGGTCACGGACCCCAGCGGCGCTGCCATCGGCAACGCCCAGGTGACGTTGAGCAGTCCCGATCGCGGCATCAACCGTTCGACTCAGACTAACGAGAGCGGAGACTATCTGTTCGGGGCCGTACCCGGCGGATCTTATGACCTAATCATCCTGGCGCCGGGATTCAAGAAGTACCAGGCCAAGGGCGTGAAGCTGCAAGTGGGACAGAAGGCGCGCGCGGACATTGCGCTGCAGGTGGGAGCGGCCAACACCGAGGTCACGGTCGAGGGCTCGAGCGTCGCCCAGGTCGAGACTCAGTCGTCAGATCTTTCTGGCACGGTTACTGGCAAGGAAATTACCCAGCTCGAATTGAATGGACGCAACTTCACGCAGCTGGCCACGCTGGTGCCCGGAGTCAGCAACCAGTCGGGACAGGACGATGCCGGCGTGGGCGTGGGCGGCAACGTCTCTTTCAGCATCAACGGCGGCCGCACCGAATACAACAACTGGGAGCTGGATAGCGGCGACAACATGGATAACGGCAGCAACACCACGCTGAACGTCTATCCCAGCCTGGAAGCCATCGCGGAATTCAAGGTGCTCACGTCGAATTACGGCGCGCAGTATGGCCGCAACGGTTCGGGCACGGTCGAGGTGGAAACCAAATCGGGGACGCGCAGCTTTCACGGCAACGCCTACGAATTTGTGCGCAACGATATTTTCAACGCCACCACGTTTCCGCAGAGCAGCGTTCCGCCCTACAAGAAAAACGATTTCGGATACACCATTGGTGGACCGGTTTTCATTCCCGGGCTTTACAACAAGGACCGGAGCAAGACTTTCTTCTTCTGGTCGCAGGAGTGGCGCCGGGAGCGGGTTCCAGCCAATTTTAGCAGCCAAACCGTCCCCTCTCTGGCGGAACGCGGCGGTGATTTCAACGATGTCTGCCCCGATGGCACGGGTTCGTCCGCGAACTGTCCTGTCGATCCTGCGACGGGCCTGCCATTTCCGGGAAATATTGTACCCGTCGATACGGTGAACGCGCCCGCGCTCATCGCCCAGATTCCAGCTCCCACACAGGGGCTTGATACCTGGAATGCGTCGCCGACCTTGCCCACTACCTGGCGGGAAGAGTTGATCCGTGTCGATCACAATTTCACCGACAAGGTTCGCGGGACCGTGCGTTACATTCACGACTCGTGGAATCAGCTTTATCCCACTCCGCTGTGGTCGAACGGAGCCAGCTTTCCCACGATTCAGACCAATTTCGGCGGACCGGGAGTGAGCCTGGTTACGCGCCTGACCGCCACGGTCACGCCCACGCTGCTCAACGAATTCGTCTTCAGCTACACCACGGACCACATCACATTGATTCCGGTGGGCGCGTGGCAACGGCCTGCGGCCATGACGTTCGGTATCTTTCCCGGTGCGGAGCAGGGCAAAGTGCCGGGCATCAGCCTGGGTGGCGGCCAGTTCAATTTCGGGGAGGATGTGGGCTACCTACCGAACGGTCCTTACAACTCGAACCCGACTTACACTTACCGTGACAACATCACGAAAATTATCGGCAAACACAACCTGCAATTTGGCGGATACTTTGTGGCTGCCCAGAAGAACGAGCTGGCGCAACCAGGAACGGCCACCAACGGCGTGCTGACTTATGACGCCACCAATGCTGCCATCAGCACGGGGAATGCTTTTGCGGACCTGCTGGTCGGCCGGGTATCGTCCTTCTCTCAAACCAGCGCCCAGCCCAAGTTCTACAACCGTTACAAGATCTTCGAACCCTACTTCCAAGACGACTGGCACGTTACCAACCGCTTGACCCTGAATCTGGGCTTGCGGGTCAGCCTGTTCGGGACCTATCGCGACCGCTATCACAGCGAGTACAACTTTGACGTCACGCGTTATGTGGCGGGGGACAGCAGCGTGGATCCCACGACTGGCCTGGTCATCGGCAACGCGTTCAATGGCGTCGTGCAGTGTGGCGTAACTCAGGGCGTCCCTGATGGCTGCATGAAAGGCCACCTGTTCAATCCTGCGCCGAGAATTGGTTTTGCCTGGGATCCGAAAGGGGACGGCAAGACTGCGATTCGAGGCGGCTACGGCGTGTTCTTTGAACACACCAACGGCAACGAGGCTAACGCAGAATCGCTCGAGCCGGCGGCGAGTCCGGCGGTGCAAACCCTCACGGTCAACAACCTGACGGCCTACAACCAGATTGTGCCAGTGCCGGCCGGTTCTACCACTCCGCTGGCCATGATCTCGGTTCCCAACAAGGCGGTGTGGCCTTACGTACAGCAGTGGCACCTGGATGTGCAGCGCGAAATCCTCAAGAACACGGTGGCTACGGTTTCTTACGTGGGCAGCAAGGGCACCCATCTGACTCGCTTCTTTGACATCAATCAGATGAAACCCGTGCCGCTTAGCCAGAACCCGTACAAGGCGGGCGAGCCGATTGTGGACTGCGGAACCACCCTGGACGCCAACGGCGTTCCCATGGACGCAGTAACTCCCAGCGGCGTGCCGGTGGCTTATATTGCACCGACCACCCCGGGCGGCCTTCCGACCGGTCCCGCCGTCAACCTCGGAATCGCGTGCGGCAGCGTAAGCTTTCCCGACGCTTTCCGGACCCAGTTCCCGGGAGTTGGATCGGTGAACGCACTGCGAGAGCAGGCGTCATCCAGCTATCACGCACTGCAGACCTCAGTGCGGCGCAGCGTGGGCGGACTTCAACTGAGCCTGTCCTACACCTATAGCCATTCCATTGACGACTCCTCCTCGGCGCGGGATGCAATCATTCTGGATACCTACGACCTGGCGCGAGCGCGGGCCAGTTCCAACTTTGATCAACGCCATTTGTTCACGCTGGGCTATGTCTACGATTTGCCGTTCTTCAGGAGTCCGGGGCTGTCGCACAAAGTCTTGGGAGGATGGCAGTGGTCTGGAATCGTCACTCTGGAGAGTGGTACGCCCTTCAGCGTAGCCAACGGCGTGACGGCGGACAACGCCGGCGTCGGCAACGGAGTCAGCGTAGGCTCGGCGCAGTCTTATGCCGACGTAGTCGGCGATCCGCGCTCGGGCATCAATAACTTCGCCTTCGATGGCTTTGGGCCGCTACTCTATAACCCTTCGGCTTTCGTGCAACCTCGAGGGCTTACGTTTGGCGATACGCCACGAAATTTCCTGACGAATCCCAAGCGTACGAACTTCGATATGGCGCTGTTCAAGCACTTCGCCATCACGGAAAGTATGGGCTTCGAGTTCCGCGCCGAGGCTTTCAACGTCTTCAACCACCGGGAATACGCCTGGCTGGGCGGGGACACCGGCTCTGCGTCGCATAACAGCCCATTCTCCAGCTCAAACAACACGCTGACTTGCTACGGCGGAGCGAATAGTTCGGCCGGCGATCCAACGTGCACCGCGGCGAATGCCTATCTGCGGCCGGCTGTGGCCCACAATGGGCGCATCCTGCAACTGGGAGCGAAGTTCATCTTCTAGGACCTGTCATCCTGAGCGGAGTGTGTGCTTCGCACAGCGAAGCACACACGCAGTCGAAGGACCCCTATAGCATCACGGGTTCTGACTAGTGCCTCAGTCGGAACAATTTCCCCAAACCGGAGTCATCCTGAGGGACTCTAGTCCCGAAGGATCTCGCGCGGATCTGCGCAACTGATGACCAACGCATATGTGCTTCACACTAGATGCTTCGCGAGCCGGGAAGGCGCAAGAGGAACCCCACAGGCGCGGAGTGCTGTTTCGCAAGTAGGGGTCCTTCGACTCCGCCGCTGCTTCGCGAAGCGAAGCAGCCACTCCGCTCAGGATGACAGATCGGTGGGTCTCGCCCTACCCCACCTGAGCGTGCTGGCGGGCGCCGGTGACGACGGTCAGAGCCTGTTCCAGGTCGGCGATCAGATCGTCGGCGTTTTCAATGCCGATCGAGAGCCGGACCAACTGTTCGGTCACGCCCATCTTCTGGCGCTGCTCGGCTGAGATCATGCCGTGCGAAGTGAGCACCGGAAGCGTCACGATCGAATCCACCCCGCCCAGGCTTGGCGCCAGGGCAAACAGCTGCAATCCTTCCACCAGCCTTTTGGCGTCTTCTCCCGTGCCATCAATCTCGAAGCTCAAGACACCGCCCCCGCCGTGCATCTGCTCCATCGCCAAAGCACGCTGGGGATGGCCTTCGACGAAGGGATAGTGCACCCGGCGGACCTTGGAGTGCCGCGCTAGAAATTGTGCGACGCGCAGGGCATTGTCATTCTGCCGCTGCACTCGCACGGCCAGCGTCTTGATGCCGCGCAGAAGCAGCCAGGCGGCGTGCGGATCCATGGTGCCGCCGAGCGTGGTGCGGGTCTCGTGGATCTGTTCGATCAGGTCCTGGCGTCCGGCGACGATACCGCAGATCAAGTCGGAGTGTCCGGCAAAATATTTGGTGCCGGAGTGCATGATCAGGTCAATGCCGAAATCCGCTGGGCGCTGGTTGATGGGCGTGGCAAACGTGCTGTCGATGAAAGTGATCACGTTGCGCTGTTTGGCCAGGGCGCTCACCTTGCGCAAGTCAATTACGCGCAGGGTCGGATTGGTTGGAGATTCCAGATAAAGCAACTTTGTGTTGGGCCGGATCGCGCGCGCGTGCTGATCGTACTCCACGGAGTCGACGAAAGTGGTTTCGATCCCGAGCTTGGGCAACCAGTGGCTGAGGAATTTTGTGGCGCCGCCGTAAATGTCCCGCTGGGCAACCACATGATCGCCGCTTTTCAGTAATGCAAGGATCGAGGTCGTGATTGCTCCCATGCCCGAAGCGAACAGCAGCGCCGCATCGGCGCCCTCCAACTGCGCAATGGCCTTCTCCGCTACGGTGTGCGTGGGATTGCCGTAGCGGGTATAGAACATGTCGGTGGACACGGCCCGCGCCTGCTGCTCGCAGTCCGTGACTTCGAAGGTGGAAGTTTGATAGATGGGAGTCGCAAGCGGTCCATTCTTCTTATGCGGCCCGGCGTCGCCGCGAACCGCTTCCGTCTCCGCGTGGTGCTGATGCTTCTTCATACCTGCTCCTTCCGAGTGTTACGAGCGAGCCAACGCCGCTTCAAATGCCGGAACCGGAGATAGCCACTCCGCGGAGCGCGCATGGCGGCCGGCGGTGAGCTTCTCAAATTCAGCCTGCAGAGCGCGAGTGACCGGGCCGGTCTTTCCGTTGCCAATGGTGCGGAAGTCAATCTCCCGCAGACCAACCACTTCGGCAGCGGTACCGCAGACGAACACTTCGTCGGCGACATACAAGTGGTCGCGCGAAATCGGTTCCTCGACAACGGTATGGCCCAGGTCTCGCGCCAGGGTGATCAAAGTGTCGCGCGTGATGCCTTCCAGGATGGCTCCTCGGCCCGGCGTGTAGATTACGTTGTTGCGCACTGCGAAAATGTTTTCTCCCGTGCACTCGGCCACGTAGCCTTGCGGATCGAGCATGATGGCTTCATCGAAGCCGGCGCGCTGCGATTCGGTCTTGGCCAGTATCGAACTCACATAGTTTCCCGCTACCTTGGCCTTGGTCATCATGATGTTCGGGTGCAGGCGCGTGAACGATGCAATGTTGGCGCGGATACCCCGTTCCTTCGCTTCCGCGCCCAGAAACTTGGTCCACTCCCACACAGCGATGATCAATCGTGGTTTGCCGCTGTCCACGACCAGGTTCATGGCACCGTCCAGATAAATGACCGGGCGGATATAGCACGCGGAGAATTTATTGGAGGCGATGGTCTTGTGAATTGCGTCGATCAGCCAATCGCGGGTCCAGGGCAGATCGCGAAAGCCCACGATGAGAGCCGAGTCCAGCAAGCGTTCAACGTGCTCTTCCAGCCGAAAAACCGCCGGACCGCGCTCCGTGGCATAGCTGCGAATGCCTTCAAAGACGGCGAAACCATAGTGCAAGCCAGCGTTGACGACGGGAATTCCGCTGTGCGCGGCATCCTTCAACTCGTCATCCAGCCATACATACTTTGCGGGATTTGCCATGGAGGCCTCGATTGGGAATGAAACAAGGGTTCGAGTTCGACAACTCTTTCAAGACTAACGTTCGCGAGGCAACTGAGCAAGGGGCGCCCCGTGATCAAGAGCCCTTCGCGGCAAAGGTCGCAAACGAAAGCGGCAACACTCGAATATCCGCCGATCGATTCGATCCATCTATAATTCGAATCCTATGGATACGGGTCTGAAGGGTAGAGTTGCAATCGTGGCCGCTTCCAGCCAGGGAATCGGTCGGGCGACGGCTGAGGCTTTTGCCGCCGAAGGGTGCAGAGTCGCGATGTGTGCGCGAAATGCGACGGCGTTGGAGGCAGCAGCCGAGAAAATTGGGAAACAATACAAGGCTGAAGTGTTTCACCGGGCCCTGGACGTCACCGACGTAAACGCGGTGCGCCAGTTTGTCGAAGCGGTCGTGCAGAAGTTCGGCGCCGCCGACATTTGCGTCACCAATGCCGGCGGGCCACCCGCCAAAGGATTCCTGGCAACCAGCGGGGAAGACTGGCATAAGGCGATCGAGGCCAACTTCATGAGCACGGTGAACTTTGCTCGCGAGGTGATCCCGCACATGCAACGCAAACGCTGGGGCCGGATTATCACCATCACTTCTATTACCACCAAGCAGCCGGTGGCGGACCTGGTGCTTTCGAATGCAGTTCGGGCCGCGGTCGTTGGCCTGGTGAAGAGTCTGGCCAATGAATTCGGCAAGGATGGCATTCTGGTGAACAACGTAGGGCCGGGCTTTACCGCCACCGACCGGCTCAAGGAATTGGCGAGAAGCCGTTCCGCAACTTCGGGCAAGACGGAGAAAGAGATCTTTGACGGATGGGCAGCAGACGCTGCCTTGCGCCGCCTGGGAGAACCGGCGGAAGTAGCTGACACCATCGTTTGGCTGGCGTCAGAACGCGCATCGTACGTTACCGGACAGACCGTTCTTGTAGACGGAGGTATCTATAAGGGGTTGTAACAAATGTTTCATATCAAACAGATTAGCGGTTGCCAACGCTTATTACTTTCTAGTAATCTGTGCAAACTCTTTTCTGATGCCAGGCGCTAATGCCAGGCGCGGTTGTTGAGGGGGAGCAGTGAGTCTTGTCATCCCGGCAGAACTTGGCGGGTCCAGTTTCGAGCTGGATTGCGTTCTTGCTAAGCGCTGGCTCTGGACCAGCCACGGCGGTTGCGCCGCTTGTCCTTTCATCTGCTGAGCCGCTTGCCTTCGTAGTATTCAAACCCAAACTAGCGATAACAGACGTTGGGAGGAGTGTATGACGAGATCAATCAGCAGGTTTCTTTGGATCGCTTTAGTGGGACTTCTGTGGGTGGCACAAGCCTTGGCGCAGGGCGGCGCAACGGGCGCGATTATGGGGACGGTACTCGATCCCAGCGGCGCCGTGGTTGCCGGCGCCGACGTTTCCATTGTCAATCAGGACACAGGGGCCGTAACTCGCACCATCAAGACGGACGCCAATGGCTCATTCGCCGTGACTTTGCTTCCGGTGGGAAACTTCACTGTGAACGTGGCTAGCCCCGGCTTCCGGGAAGCGAAATTTATCAATGTGGCGGTGCGGGTGACTGAAACCACGCGCATGGAGGCCAAGCTGCGTCCCCTGGCGGTACAGGAGAAAATTGAGGTGCAGGCCCAGGTCCAGACTGTCGATACATCGACGGCGACGACCGGTCAGGCCATTGATGCGCGCACCATACGCAACTTGCCGCTGGCCACACAAAACTTCCAGCAACTGCTCACCCTGTCGGCGGGAACAAACTCAGACTTGAATGCTTCCGCCTCCCTGGGGCGCGGCGACGTTCGCATTCAAGTAAATGGACAGCGGGAGGACAATAACAACTATTTGATCGAGGGTATCAGCGCCACCGACTACAACGTGGCCGAGCTGACCAATACCCCACTGCCAAGTCCGGACGTAGTGCAGGAGTTCAAAGTTCAAACCAGTCTGTACGACGCGACCCAGGGGCGCAACGGCGGCGGCAACATCAATGCCATCCTCAAGACCGGAACCAAGACCTTTCACGGCAGCCTGTTCGAGTTTTTCCGCAACACGGATTTGAACGCGAACGAGTGGTTCCTGAATCGAAGCCAGATCGCTCTAGGACTGCCCCAGAAGCGCCCCGACATCAAGCAGAATATCTTCGGCGGCAGTCTGGGAGGGCCGATCGGCAAGGACGCCAAGGGCGGCTTCTTCTTCTTTAACTACCAGGGCACGCGGCAGCGCAGCGGGCTCTCTCCCGGCGCCATCGTCAGCACCACGCTGCCAGTCCTTCCCAGCGCAAACCGGGGAAGCGCGAGTTACGCGCAGTCGTTGGTGGATTCGTTCTTTCCGGGGAACCCGAATGTGACGGCCGCTTCGATCGACCCTGTGGCCCTGAAGCTCTTGAATTTTCGCAACGGCCAGTTCAATGATCCGGGCGGGTTCTTGTTTCCTAACGCCGACCCTGGAACCGGAGGCCAGTTCGTCCTGAGTAAGGCCGGCAAGTATACCGACGACCAGTTCACGGCGAACTATGACCGCGACTTTCATGGTGGATCGGATCACATCTCCGGGCGTTTCTTTTTCTCCAACTTCGAGTCGGAGTTGCCCTTCGGAGCCGGCGGTCTGACTGCGACTCTGGGCGGCACCCTCAATGTCGCGGACATGAATTTTCCCCTCGACCTGCCGGTGCACGATCGATTCCTGAGCGTGGCTGAAACCCATATTTTCAGCCCTCGATTGGTGAACGAAGCCCGCGTGGGCTATGTGCGCATTGACAACAAAGCCATCAACGAACCAATCGTCACAGTTGACGACTTGGGAATTAATCGGCCCAACAGCAACCTTTACAAGACGATTTACAAATTTACTTTTTCCACATTTAATCTGGGTCCAACTCCGGGAGCGGACCAGAGCCAATTGCAGAACAACCTCACCTTCCTGGACACCGCCAGCTACACGGCCGGCAAGCACTTGCTCCGGTTTGGCGGGCAGTATGATCGGGTGGCCTTGGACAAGAATTTCCCCCAGACGTTCAACGGGGAGCTTTTCTTCTTTCCTTCCAGCCCCAACCCGCTTGCCCCGACCAGCCCGTGCGTTGCCGGGTGCAGCGATTTCCAGAATTTTCTTTTGGGGCAGCCCGGATTTTCATTCGGTGGCAGCGGCGTTTCCAACCACGAGTATCGTATTAACGACTACGGATTGTTTTTCCAGGATGACTACAAAGCGACTCCCAACCTGACGGTCAATGCCGGTCTGCGTTGGGAGTTGTTCGGTGCGGCCAAGGACAACCTGTGCCACATCGGCAATACAGTGTCGGCGCTGGTGAACCAGCAACAGAGCGCCTTCATTTATCCCAAGTGCGTGGACAAACTGGGCGTCGCCGGTTTGACCGGCACCGCCAGCGACACCACCATGAACAACAACTACGCCTCCAACTGGGGGCCGCGGGTGGGCTTTGCCTACGATTTGTTTGGCCACCACACCACCTCCATCCGAGGCGGATATGGGATCTTCTATGTACGTGAAGATGTGGGCACGGTCGACCAGCTCTCGTTCAGCGCACCTATTCTCCCGATTACGACGCCCCTGGGGACGCCCGGCGACATGGCAGACATTTTTGCCGCTGGGGTGGGAAGGCTGCCCGTGGGCGGTCAAATCGATCCAGCGTACGTACCCGTGTACTCGCACTTTCTAGGTTTTGTGGATAGCAACGGGAACCCGACCACAGACACCACAGCCCAAGCGGTATTCGATAATGGCTTCCCGAATCCATTTGGAGACGCTCAACATCCCAATGGAATCTTTGGCGGAAACCTCATCAACCTCTTCGGACTGGAAGTGCCGCGGCATTTTGTGTCCCCCAGCACGCAACAGTGGAACCTGAGCATCCAGCGGGAATTGCCGGGTAACTGGATACTGGAAGTTGGCTACGTGGGCACCAAGGGCACCCATCTTCGAGAAACTCGAGACGCTATCCAGCCCTACGATGCCAGGACCCATCCGGTGACTGTCACCGCACTCGACGGCACGAAGTACACCATTACGCAAAATACATTCTCTAACGCGAGCCGCGCGTTCCCGCGCCTTCGGCCTGGCTACGGGCAACTACCAGTTGTTTGCCAGCGACGCCTGGTCGCACTACGATTCGTTGCAGATCACCCTGGGACACCGCTTTTCACGGGAGCTTCATTTCCAGGCGGCCTATACCTGGTCGAAGGCGCTTGACGCTACGTCCAGCGGAAACACAGCATTCAATACCGCCATCAACGATCAGACCAACCTGCGGGATTCCTACGGTCCTTCGGATTTTGATCGTACCCATCGACTGGTCATTAACTACGACTGGGATATGCCGTTCTTATCGAAGCGTGAGGGGATCGTCGGAGCTCTCTTTGCTCGATGGACGCTTAGCGGCATCACGACATTTCAATCGGGAACACCCTTCACTGTGATTGATGCCGCCGGAGGCTCGACCTTTGCGTTGAGTAGCCCAAACACCAGCACCGCAACCCTGAATCCGGGCTTTAGCATCGCGTCCGCCCAGACTCATGGAGATATTCACAGCCGGATCGATCAATTTTTTGATCCCAACGCAATCAGCGGAGCGCCCACCATTGGAGTGGACGGAACCACCGGCTTTGGGAATCTTGGCCGCAACCCGTTCCGCGGGCCATTCCAGCAGAATTGGGACGTTTCCGTGGGCAAGAACTTTCGCATCACTGAAAATAAGAATTTCAAGCTCGCGGCCGATTTCTTCAACATTTGGAATCACCCGATTTTCGCCAGTCCCAATAGCATCTTCAACGGCCTCGGATTTGGCGCCATCACGAGCACGAAGGGTACGCCGCGACTGATCCAGTTGTCGGGAAGGTTCTCTTTTTAAAGGCAACGCCGGGACCACAAAAAACGAGGCAGTGCGAGATCAAGCAATGACCGAAGCCCAGGGCCGTATTCCAATGCTCGAGCGGGACCAGGTCCCGCCCGAGCTCGGTGTTTTGTACGACGCTTTGCTGCAACAGCGGGGCGTGGTGCCCAACATGTTCAAGACCGTGGCCCAGACTCCGGCTTTGGCCTTGGGTTTTGCCGCCTTGCTGAAGCCGCTGCTGAGTGACGGCGCTTTACCCGGCTGGTATAAAGAATTGGTGGCGATACGAATGTCGGTGTTGCAAGGGTCCGCTTACGCAGTGGCTGGGCACTCGCTTTCCGCCCGGCAGAAGGGCGCGACCGAAGCGCACATCGTGGCCGTCAAAGCTGACTTCGAAAGTGGACCGTTTACCGAGGCGGAAAAGCTTGGCTTGCGTTGTGCGGACCGGCTGCATCATTCGGCGCGCGAGATTGATGACGCTTTCTACGCCAAACTGAAGGAAGTCTACAATGATCCCCAGATTGTGGAACTGATCGCCACCGCTTCGGTCTTCGAGTTCTTCGCGCGCTTTGTGGATGCATTGCGCATCCCGCTGACTTCCGCTCCAAAAAACAGTTTGGCAGGACAAGTCTGAATGCGACCTCTGGCTTCCCGCATGTCGGTAATGAGCGGCGAAGGCGCCCTCTCCGTGTTCGCCCGCGCCAAGGAACTGGAGCGGGAAGGCCGATCCATCATCCATCTGGAACTGGGCGAGCCTGACTTCCATCCGGCGAAGGCGGTGAACGACGCCCTGAAAAGGGCCATTGACGAGGGCAAAGACCGCTACTGTCCGGTGATTGGCGTTCCCGCTCTGCGTGAGGCGATCTCGGTTTACCTGCGCGAGACGCGCAATGTGAATGTCTCGCCCCAAAACATCGTCATTGCTCCCGGCTGCAAGATCGTGCTGTTCATGGCCATGATGGCGCTCATCGATCCGGGAGATGAAGTGTTATATCCCGATCCCGGATTTCCGGGCTACTCCTCCATTACGCTGGGACTTGGTGGAATTCCGGTGCCGTTTGAACTCTCGGCCAGGAACCATCTGCAACCCGATCCTGATGAGATCGAAGCTAAGATCACGCCCCGCACCAAAGTGTTGATCACGAATTCGCCGGGCAATCCAACCGGCACGGTGTACACCGGCGAAGTGCAGCGCCGCCTGGCGGAACTGGCAGTCAAGCATGACTTGCTAGTGCTCTCGGATGAAATCTACGCACGCATTATTTATGGCGGGACTTATGTATCGATGATGAGCTATCCCGGGATGGAGGAGCGCACGCTGATCATCGACGGTTTCTCCAAGAGCTTCGCCATGACGGGTTGGCGGCTGGGGTATGCCACGGCGCCCGCGCGCATCGTGCCTGCGCTCGACTTGCTCGTGGTCAACACTTACACTTGCGTCGCCGAATTCAGCCAGTACGGTGCGATGGAAGCTCTGCGCGATCGGGAAGGCGCTACGCCCCGCATGGTCGCCGAATTTGCCAGGCGGCGCGAGCAGTTTGTGCGTGGCCTGAACCGGGTTCCTGGATTCCGTTGCGTGCCGCCGGAGGGTGCGTTCTACGCCTGGGTGGATGTCTCCGAGGCAGGACGAAGCGCCGAGGAGATTTGCAAAATCATGCTGGAAGAGGCCGGCGTGGCGGCCATTCCGGGCGCGGCCTTTGGACCGACAGGAGCGGATTTTGTGCGCTTTTCGTTTGCATCGTCAACCGCTGTTCTGAAGGAAGCGGTGGAGACGGATTTTGCAGGTTGCATCAGCCTGGCAGCAAACTCCGGTAGCGTCGTCGCGTTAGTGTAGCGCCGCCGTCCCGGCGGCTGTCGTGTGGGCGCCGCCCACCGCCGAGGGCGAGACGCCCTCGGGACAGCCGGCAGGATGCCGGCGCTACTTGTTTAGGCGGTGCGAACCGTAGATCTAGGAGAATGCATGAAAGTCGGATTGAGCATGCGGCTCGTGCTCGCGCTTTGCGGATCGTCGGCAATCGCCGCCGGCCAGGCCCGTCCGCTGCCTGGGCCCGACGTGGCGCAAATCTACCAGCGGCTCCTGCCCCAAATCGAAAAGATTCCCATCTTTGATCATCATGCGCATCCCGGCTTTGCCGACGATCCCGATGTGGATGCCATGGCTTCGCCGCCGGGCAGCGCCGCGCTGCGCACCCGGGACACGAATCCGGAACTGGTGGCTGCGGCCAAAGCCCTGTTCGGCTATCCCTTCAACGACCTCTCTCCGGAACACGCGAAGTGGCTGGTCGAGAAGAAAGCAGCGCTGAAGAAGGCGCAGGGCAAGGCATACTTCTCCAATATCCTCGACAAGCTGAATATCGAGCAGGGCGTCGCCAACCGGGCCATGATGGCGGACTATCTTGATCCTAGCCGCTTCCCTTGGGTGTTCTTCGCCGATGCTCTCATGTGGCCTTTCGACAATCAGCGCGAGCGCGCGCGCAATCGGGACCAGGAAGTTTACATCCCGTTGCAGGAGAAGATGCTGCATCGCTGGATGCAGCAGGAGAACCTGGAGAAGATGCCGGCCGACTTCGCAGGATATCTGGCGTTCGTAAGCCGCGTGCTCGAAGACAACCAGAAAAAGGGCGGGATTGCCATGAAGTTTGAAGTGGCCTATTTCCGCTCGACAAAGTTTTCCGACCCGACTCGAGAGGAAGCGGAGGGCGTCTACCAGCGATTCGCGGGCGGCGGTGTTCCCAGCGAACGCGAGTACCGTACGTTTCAGGACTACATCTTTCGCTTTCTAGTTCGCGAGGGCGGAAGACTCCACCTGCCGGTACACATCCATTCGGCGGTGGGCATTGGCGATTATTTCAACCTGTCCGAGAGCAACATCATGAACCTGGAGAATATTCTGCGCGATCCGCGCTATTCCAGCACGGTCTTTGTGATGATTCACGGCGGCTATCCCTACGAGCACCAGGCTATCTGGCTGGCCGCCATGCAGAACGTGTTTATGGATACCTCGTTGATGGAACTCGACATGTATCCGTCGGAATTCAGGCATGTGTTGAAACAGTGGCTGGAAACTTTTCCGGATAAAATTACCTTCGGCACCGACTCGTTTCCTTACAACGAAACCCTGGGCGCCGAAGAAAGCTATTGGCTGGGAGTGCAGTCGGCGCGCAGCGCGCTGGCGGCGGCCTTGGCTGAGATGATTTCCGAAGGCGAAGTCAACGAGGCCCAGGCCCTGCAGTTGGCGCATGGCTATCTGCACGACAATGCAGTGGGGATCTACCAGGGAAAGGTGCACTGAAATGGCAAAGGCAAAAGCGAAGGCCACGGCAAAGAGACGGAGCTTGAAGGCAAGGGTCGCAGGGCGCAAGGCAGCCGCACGCAGGAGCGCCGGTCGTAAAACTGCAAAGAAGGCCCCCACCAACAAGATGGAATTGAAATATGTGCCCTGGCACACGGTGGATCTCGAAGACCTGAACCCGCTGCTGCAGCGGCAATTCGTGGTGGGTCACGACATCATGGTGGCCCGCGTGCTGATGAAGAAAGGCTGCATCATTCCGTTGCACAGTCATCACAACGAGCAATTCACGTACATTCTGGAAGGCGCGTTGAAGTTCTGGGTTGACGGCAAAGAGATCGTGGTAAACGCGGGCGAGGTGCTCACCATTCCGCCGCACATGCCGCACAAGGCGGAGGCGATGGAGGACACGGTTGATCTCGATGTATTCAACCCGCCCCGCGCCGACTGGATCAACAAGACGGATCAATACCTGCGTGGCGGCAAATAGTCCATCCATCCCGTATGCTAGTACCTGAATGACTGACCCGGCCGCAGCTTCATCCCAAGTGGAAGCAGGCATTTCGCAATTGCGCTGCATTGCGTGCGGAGCCGTGGGCGAAAATGGAGCCAAGAGCGTCCGTTGCGCACAGTGCGGCGATCTGCTCGAAGTTGTCTATCCCGGCTGGAAGACAAATTCGGGAATGCGCGCGGCGGGGCTGGACGCCGCCGGTCTCAAACAACTCTGGCTGCAACGCCGGCTCTCCTGGAATGCGCTGGATGAGAGCGGCGTCTGGCGTTTTCGCGAAATCCTTCCCGCCTTGAACGATTGGAAACACGTCATCACGCTGCGCGAAGGAAATACGCCCGTCTATGAACTGCCCTCCTGCGGACGCTCAGCCGGCGTGGAGCGCCTGTTCGCCAAGCATCAAGGAATGAATCCCACCGGGTCTTTCAAGGACACGGGCATGACGGCGGCTGCGTCTTTCGCCCGGCAGGGCGGGTTCCGCTGGGTCGCCTGCGCCTCGACGGGCAACACTTCAGCATCCATGGCGGCCTACGCTGCGCGGGGCGGATTGCGCAGCCTGGTTCTGATTCCGCAAGGTCAGATCACCTGGGGAAAACTTTCGCAGGCGCTCGACTATGGCGCCGTCACCTGCCAGCTGAAAACTGATTTCGACGGCTGCATGCGCGTGCTGGATGAGGTGGTGCAGCGCATGCCGGTTTATCTTCTGAACTCGGTGAACCCGTATCGACTGGAAGGCCAGAAAACCGCCGCCGTCGAGTTACTGGAGCGCTTCGACTGGCAACCGCCGGACCACATCATCGTCCCAGGAGGGAACCTGGGGAATTCCTCAGCCATCGGCAAGGCGCTGCGAGAGATGAAAGAGCTTGGTCTCATTACAAAGATGCCGAAGCTTTCCGTGATCCAGGCGGAGGGCGCCAATGCGCTGGTGCGAACGATGCTTGAGGCCGGAGGAAAGAAGCTTATTTCGGTCCACGCTGAAACCATGGCGACTGCCATCAAAATCGGAAGTCCGGCATCGTGGAAAAAAGCGGTGAACGTTATCGAGGCCACGGGCGGGGCAGTGGAGCAGGTGAGCGAGGTTGAGATGGCATTGGCCAAAGCGGAAATCGGCGCCGACGGCATCGGTTGCGAACCGGCGTCGGCGGTCACGCTCGCCGGATTGAAGAAGCTGGTGAAGCAAGGATTCGTGAAGAAGAATGAATCCGTTGTCCTCATTTTGACTGGCAACCTGCTTAAGGACCCGGATTTCACGCTCAAATTCCATCGCGGAGACCTGTTCGCGGGAACCGAGCATGAAGAGGAAGCTGCGGCGATTCTGACCCCGCGACAGCGCGCTCCCATGGTGCTCGATGCCAATGCGAATGCCGTTGTGAAGGTGTTGGAGTATGCGGAGCAGACTGACCGGGGACGGTAGGATCCCTGATGACCGACCGAAATAAAAATCGCTCGCGCGTGAGTTCGCCAATCGAGCTTGTGCTGCCGGCTACGTCCGCGAATCTGGGTCCGGCATTCGATGCCGCGGCGCTTGCCTTTGCGCTGTTCCTGAAAGTCCGGGCGAATATTGCCGGCGAATTCTCCATCACGACCCGCGGTCGCGACCCTGAAATCTGTGGCCAGGTGGAAAACCATCTCATCCTGACCACCTACCGCGAAGTTTTGCAACAGGCCGGCAAACCTGCGCCGGCGCTCGCGCTCAACATCGATAACCAGATTCCAATCGGCAAGGGATGCGGTTCCTCAGCCGCGGCGCGCCTGGCGGGAATCGCGCTGGCGGTACACTTTGGCAATTTACGCTGGTCCGACAGCCGCATCGTCGGCGAAGCTTCGCGGCGAGAGCATCATCCCGACAATGCCGCTGCTTGCTGGATGGGTGGACTAGCGGTGGCGAGGATGTCCGGCGAGAGCGAAGCTCAGGTCGCCAGTGTGATTCCGAAAGGGAAGTGGCCGCTGCTGCTGGCGGTCCCTGACGAGGCGCTGCCCACTGAAGAAGCCCGCCGCGTCCTTCCACTGGAATATTCCCGCGCCGATGCCGTGACCAACGTGCAGAATTCCATGTTGTTGTTGGCGGCCTTCGTACAGGGCCGGCGTGACCTGCTGGCTTCGGCTCTTGAGGACCGCATGCACCAGCCGTATCGTGCGTCGTTGTGTCCCCTGTTGCCGTCGCTGCAGAAGCTGGTGGGAGGAACATCCGGCATTTTGGGCGTAGCCCTGAGTGGAGCCGGACCTTCAGTGCTGATTTTTCTCGATGGCAAGACCGGCGCAGAACGCGTCCGGACGCGAGTGCGGAAACATCTTCAGGCCCGTGGACTCAAGGCCGAGCTGATTGCAACTGCAATCACCAAACAGGGAGCCAGCCAGGGTAAAGCCTGGATCCGGCAACAGCTAGATCAGCGACGCGCGCTAATCGCGGCGGCGTTCTTCCGCCAACCGGCTGGTGGCCGCGAGGCGAAACAGATGCTGTTCAAAACTCAGATGCGGCTCGCGTGCGAAGCGGTCGGCATAGGAATTGATGGCTCGTTTAAAGTGTTCGATCTCCCGCCGCGTCTCGCGTTCAAGAGCAACGCTCGATGAGGACGGTGTGATCCGACGATGTTTGCTGGTTTTCATTTCCTCCACTCCTGGGACTCTCTCCCCTACACCGTGCGCCATCCACAGAGCGCTCGCGGCATGATCTTGTTGAAGTGCCAGTAGATGTCAGGCATGCTTCTCTACAGGATCAGGGGAAGCCAGTAAACTACGGTCGGGGCGGGAAAGTGTAAATGGCACTCTCGTGCTATAGCAGAAGGGGTCGGTTGAGGGGCGAAAACCTGCCTCTCCTCAACCGACGGGACTCTCGGCTAGCGGCTGGCGGGCGGAATGATGCCGTTCAGGCGCAGGTATTCAACCATCTGCCCATAGTGATCAAAGCAATGGCCTATCGCCCCGGTAGCCAGGCCAAGGCGGGTCGCAGTGCCCTCACCGAAGGGATTCTTTACGGGGGCGACAAGGTTCTTGTCGTTAATACTTAGCGCTGCTTTATGAAGGTAAACGAAGGAATCCTTCAAGAACTTCATGATGTCTGCCTTGCTCTTGACTGCGTCCGGGCCGTTTTCTCCGCCGGTATCTACTGGTGCCTTTTCTCCCAGAATGGCAGCGCCGAGAATGTAGTTGACGGCGGCCACATGCTTGACCTGTTGTTCGAAGGTGCGGACACCCTTGAACTCACCGCTGGTTGGAACGAATGAGTATTTGTCCTCGGGCATGGCGTCGGCAGTGGGAACGAATTCACTTTCCACGTTGGCAACCGTACGGTCCAGGACCTGGCTGACGGTTTTAGATTCTTTGGCTTGAGCCAGCGCGATGCCGCTCAGTAAGAGCAAGGAAATACAAATACGTTGCGTGATTTTCATGAAACCTCCTTGAGGATTGAAATGTGGGCGCGGGCGTCCTCGCCCGTGCGATAGCAATGCCTGGCCCGGTCAATCTTCCACTGCGCACGAGCGAGGACGCTCGCGCCTACAACAGTCCCAACTAATCCCGAACTACAGACGGCGTTAGCTCCAATTGCTGCGACGTCAGGCGATGGCGGCGAACCGCGAATAATCCTGCGACCAGCGTCGCTGCCGAACACAAAAGAGTTGTGGGAACTCCTACTCGACTGGCCAGAACTCCCCAAGCCGTGCTGCCCAGGGCCATGCCTCCCTGCAACACCAAGAGATACATGGACAGGGCCCGCGCGCGCAGAAACGACGGTGACATGGTCTGAGCCGCAATATTCAGGCAGGCCAGGATTCCGATCCATGCCGTTCCGCTGGCAAACATTACCAGGCAAAGCAGAGAAAATGACTGCACCCGTCCTGCCGCGAAGGTCATAGTGGCAAAGAGCAGGATGTCGAAGGCCACAAGCCGATCCACGGAGAATTGGGTGCGCACGCGAGGTAGAACGGCCGCGCCCGCGAGGGCGCCCAGGCCAAAGAATCCAAGAAGCAGGCCGTATCCGGTCGCGCCGTGGGGGCGAGCCAGGATGGGCAGCAACGCGGGCAGGGAACTTGCGGCTACGCTGAACGCTCCCGTCCGGATCAGGATGGACCGCACCTGGGGAGCGCCGCGAACATAACGCAGGCCCGCGAGCAGTGCGTCGCGCATCCGGCCGCTCGTAACGTGCTCGAAGTGAGGACGCTTCCAGCGATACAGGAAGAAGATCACGCCGAAAAATGAAGCCGCATTGAGCAGGAACGCCACACCCGAGCCGGCCGCTGCAATCACCAGGCCGCCCAGCGCCGGGCCGAAGGCGCGGGCGACATTGAAGCCCACAGAATTCAGGGCCACCGCGGGCGCATGATTTTCCGGGCACACGACTTCCGGCGTGATGGCCTGCCACGCGGGATCGTTCATCACCGCACCCAGCCCGAGGATGAAGGTGAACAGCAGCAGCATCCAAGGCGTCACATGATGGTAGAGCGTAAGTACGCCCAGCACTCCCGCCGCGAGCACCATCCAGCTTTGGGTGATGAGCAGAAAACGCCGCCGATCGACCATATCGGCGAGGGCGCCCGCGGGCAGGATCACCAGAAATACGGGCAGGGTAGTGGCGGCGGTCACCAGACTGACCATCAGCGGCGACATGGTGAGCTGCGTCATCAGCCAGCCGGCGCCGACGTTTTGCATCCAGGTGCCGGTGTAGGAAATTACTGCAGCGATCCAAAGTGAACGGAAGAGCGGTTCGCGCAGCGGAGCCCACGCGGAATTCGCCAGCCTTGGAGGCAAGCTTGCTGGTACCGGTATTTTGGTCGCTTCCGACATGGTCAGGAGATCGCTGTTCCTCCGGCCGCGGCACTTGCCGCAAAGGGCCACTCTCGATTTCGCCACGCCCGCACCAGGTAAATGGCGATACCGCTAATCAGTACGACCAGCGCGTAGCGCACTTGCTTTAACGAGTTGGTGCGCGAGACCAGCACGAAAATAAATCCGGTGGAAGCCAGCAAGGCGGGCAGCGGATACAGCCACATGCGAAACGGACGCGGTAAATCAGGCCGCTGGATACGCAACACGATGAGGCCGATGGCTTGTACCAGGAACTGCAGCGTAATGCGAATCACCACCAGCGCCGCGATTACGTCGGCCAGCGCGAAGAAGCAAAAAAATACTGCGACCGCTCCCAGCGCCAGCAGCGAAACGTAAGGGAAGCGGTGTTGCGGATGAACCCGGGCGAAGGCCTGAAAATAGTTGCCGTCAAGCGCCGCGGCATAGGGCACGCGGGAGTAGCCGAGCAGCAGCGAGAAGACCGAGGCAAATGCGGTCCACATCACCAGAGCAGTGACCAGATTGGCCGCCCACGCTCCGTAAATCTTTTGCATGAAAACCGAAACCACATACAAACCGCGATTGGATGGGCCGGTCTGGACAATTTCCTGCCACGGCACCACACCCAGGATGCTGATGTTCATCAAAATGTATAGACAGCCCACCAACAGAATGGATAGCAGCAGCGCACGCGGGATGGTCTTGCCCGGATTCTTTACTTCATCGCCTAGAAAACAGACATTGTAGTAGCCCCAATAGTCGTAGGTGGCGATGAGCATGGCCGAGCCCAGCCCGAGAAAAAAATTAGGCGACAAAGTGAAAGCGCCGGGAGGAAAGCTGAAAGCGAGTGCTGCATTGAAATGGGTGAATCCGGCGATGATGATCCAACCCATGGTGATTAGCACACCGGCCAGCAGTAATTTCGACATCCATCCGATGCTGGTGATCTTGCGATAGAGCAGGATCACGGCCAGCAGAACAATACCGATGGCGACAAACGTGGCTCCGGACATCAGCCAACGAAGTTGCAGTGGGCCAAGAAACGGGATGTGCAACTCCCAGAGGCGGTCAACATATTGGTGTTCGAGCCCAGGCCAAAAATAAGATGCATAGCCCGCCAGCCCGATCGCGCCAGAAGCCACTGACAGCGGTGCACTGAACGACAGTTGCCAGATGAACAGAAAGGAAACCAGCCGGCCGAGACGGCGCGGGCCATAAATCTCGCGCAAGTAGTTGTACGATCCGCCCGAGCCCGGCATGGCCGCGCCCAACTCCGCCCACACCAGCCCGTCACACATGGCAAAGATCGCTCCCAGGATCCAGCCCAGCATGGCCTGCGGTCCGCCCATAGCGCCCACAATCAGCGGGATCGTGATGAACGGACCCACGCCGATCATGTCGATCATGTTCAACGCGGTCGCGCTGCCAATGCCGATTCCGCGGATAAGGGGCGGGGAAGGAGAGGCGTCGTTGGTCGTTGGTCGTTGATCGTTGGCGTTAGCCATAAGCTGCAACTGTGAGACTCGAGTTTCATCTACTGCGGAAGCCGGTTTGCATATGGCTTCCGAACGGCCACCAACGCCTAGGGCCAACGACCAACGACCAAAGGCCAAGGACCAAGGACGGTTCTCAGGCCAACGACCAAATCAGTGACTGCTCTCGTGTCCCGCACCCAGCAGATTCACATACAAGCGGATGGCTCCCGGGACGCCCGCGGGCAGTTGGCGGAAGAAGGCGTATCCAGTGTAGATATACGTGCCCTTGCCGAACTGTGCTCGCAGCAGTCCGCCCTTAAGAGGTTGCTCACCTGGATCATGAGATGAAAGCAGAGGCCTGAAGTTACCGTCCCACTGGTCCATGAAGTACAGGCCTCGTTCCTGCACCCAGCCGTCGAAATCGCGTTGTGTAATCTGGTTGGGAAAGTGGAAGACGCTGTCTTCGGGCGCGAGAATCTCAACCGGGGCCTCCTCGACTGAAACTCTGCCTCGGCTCAAGGTTGCGGGATAGGGAGTGAAGTGGCCGCTATTGAAGTCGCCGGCGCCGGCGTTATATTGCACGATCAGCGTGCCTCCCGCCGAAACGTATTGCAGCAATTTCTTGTTGTTCGCAGCAACTTCCTTCTGCGTATCGTAGGCGCGGATACCGAGAACGATGGTTCCGTAACGGCTCAAATCTTCGTTGGCAAGTTTTTCTGCTGGCAGCGATCGTAAGATCAATTCCCATCTGCTCAAGCACGGTCGGAATCTCATCCCCGGCGCCAGGAATGTAGGCCACCTTGAGATCTTTGGGAATTTTCACATCCACGATGCTGACGCGCTGCAACGCCGGTTGATAGTAGTAGGCGCTGGCCAGATCTTCGCGAGTTACCAGGGTGTAGCCTTCGCTGTAGTTCCGAGCTCCTGAATTGAGGATCGCGCGAATCTCCGCACGGCCTTCTTTCAGGCTTGCGGGAAACACGCGGAACTCGAACTCCTGCTTCTCGCCCCGCTTATGAAATTCCACCGCCAACTCGGAAGGCTCGACCTTCCAGCCGGGGGGAATCTGGAGGCGCAAGTTTCCCTTCGCTGGGGTAGAAAGGTTATAGCTCACGCCGACCTTGACGTTGCAGCCGGGGTCGCCTTCGGTTCGAATGGTCTGAGTGCCCGGCTCCAGTTCGACCGAGAACGCGGGCACAATGGCCAGCGCGCGTTTCTGCTCCGTACCCTTCTCATCCGCAAAAGATACCAACACGGGCGCGGAGATCTCCGGCAGAGCCTCCGGCGTTTTAGCTGCGGGACCGTGGGCCGGCAGTCCTAGATCCGGAACATCGTAGTGGACGCTGACTCGAAGGGGTGGCGGAGGGAACGGAAGCGTCTGGTATCGCGCGTCGTCCACGCTATAGACGCCGTCTCGCTCAGGATCGTTGCGGTGCAATGCCGGCCGCGTGGGCGGAGTGTTGGGCGGTAAATCCAGCTGGAAATCGGTCTGGTAATCGTGTCCCGGCGGCAAAGGAGGAACGTGCTCCTTGGCGGCGCTATCATTCACGTGTCCTTCAAGAAATAGTGAACGCAACTGCAACACATGAGTCGAGCCATTGTGCAACTGCACCCTCACGGTGATTTTTTGTCCGGGAGAGATCGCGGCCAACGGGTCTTCTCCCGGCGCGGGCGGAGACTTTGGAGCCTGCGGTGAAATCAGCGTGGCCTGCAGGGAAAGGTTGAGCGCAAGATTGAGTGCGATCCGGGCCTGCGATTCTTTCTCGATCAAACGGGCCAGCTGGTCTTGATTGTTGCTGCCGCGAAGTCGTCCTTCGAGACGGCCAAGCGACTCGACCACCGAAAACAATGGCGCGGCAGCGCTGCCCGGATCCTTCTCCGCCGCCTTTACCGCCTCAGCAATATTTGCTTCGACTCCTGCGAGCTCCTTCCTCGCTGCGGCATCTGAGGGAGAAATCAAAGTTCCCAAACTTGTGTCAATTCCATCGAAGAAATCCTTTTCATGGCTATCCTTGTCGGTCGCTGACGGCAGTACCGAATCCGCCAGTTTGTAGTAGGCATAGCGATCTCCAGGCTCCACGCTCCAGCCACCCGCGCCTTGCGATAGCTGATGCCGCAAGCCTTCCATCGCGAACTGGATGGATGACATGCCTAACAAGGGATTCAGGCGTCCTGTATTCAGCTTGACGGTGTAGTTTTCTCCCGCACAGGAGCTTGCGCCAAAGCCGCATACGTTGCCGATGTAGAGCTTCTTGGCCTGCCAGGGTTGCAACCCTTCCCGGATCTGCTCGGGGAACCGATTCGGATCGGCCGCGGCTCGAAATGCTTCTTTGGTCAGCATCGCGGACGCCTGGTGATGCCCGTGGCCATCGCGGTCCGTTCCCGAGAAGCGCGCAATCAGCACGTCCGGCCGGAAGGTGCGAATCACTCGCACCATGTCACCGAGCGGGATATCGTGTCCGCCCCATTTCTGAAATGTTTCTTCGGGATTTTTCGAGTAGCCGAAATCGGCGACTCGGCTGAAGCGCTGTTCCACGCCGTAGTAGCGATCGGAGGCGGTCAACTCCAGCGCGCGCAGCACACCCAGGACGTCGAACAGATTGCTTCCGATTTTGTTCTGTCCGCCTTCGCCGCGAGTGAGCGTCATCAGCAGCGTAGTCACGCCCTTTCCGCGCGCCTCGAGAGTCAGCACGCCTCCATCTTCGTCGTCGGGATGCGCGACGGTCTGCATCAGGCGAGCTGTGGTTTGCAGGCGAAGCAGCATCTCCTTCAATCCCGCGGCGCCGGTGTCGGGAGGCAGAGGATCGACCGGACTGGGCTGGTTCACGGGAGCCTGAGCCATCATCGGCGCCGCCTTGACGGGAACACCGGCCAGCAGGGCGAGGCTGAGCGCTCTGATTACACCTCGTCGAACATGAAAACGGAGGCGCAGAAATCGCGGCCCAAAAAGTCCGGGGCTAAGAAATCCAAGACCAGCATTGTTCATACGTATGGGATGGCAGTGATCGGGGATGAGCGGCAAGATTGTTCCTGTTTTTCCTCTTTGTATATGGACTGTGCGGGAAACGAAGAGTTAGCCGCCAGGGCTTAATCCTACCTGACTCAATGGCTCGGAGGGGCGCTCGGCGCCTGCATCGCTTGCTGGCACTCATGGGCGGCGGTCAGTACTTCGTCGAACTGGCGCTCGCTACGCAGTCCCTTTAGCAAGGGATCAGAGAGCAGGTTCGAGTAGGCACAATAGTTCAACTCCACCGCGGTCTTGAGCATGTGCAGTGCGGCTTGCTTCTTTCCACACCAGGCCATGATGGCTCCCTGGTAGTACGCCAGCTCCGGATCGGGATCGGAAGGCTGACCAGTTTCCGCCACCTGCGCCAAGCGGTCCAGTTCAGCGGAGGGTTGAGGCCCGAGACAAGCTTCCAGGAGATCGCGATGGTAGTGCGGCGAAGGCGACATGCGCTTCACGGCTTCGCGTGCCTCCGCCACTTTTCCCTGCCGCAAGAGCAAGGATGGAGTGACGTAGGCCGCCCATTCCGAACCCGCGTCGAGCCGAATAAAATCAATGGCCCGGTCAAAGCGGCTCAGCTCCATGAAAACCCAGGCGCACGAGCGGAATTGGTAGTTCCCTGGATCTAGCGTCAGGGCGGTTTCGCATTGCTTCGCGGACTCTTCCAGCATTCCGCCATAACGCTGTACCACGGCCAGAGTGAAGTGCGCCTGCGCGCTCTCCGGACGGCGTTTCACCAGTTCCTGCGCCGATTGGTAAGCTTTGGCAAGTTCTCCGCGCTCCACGCGGTTCGTGATCAGCTGGCCGGCCGCGATCATGCGGTTGGGATCGAGAGTGAGCGCGCGCTCATAGGCTGCATTCGAGCGCTGGAACACCTCTTCTCCCCCGGTCGAATAGGTGGCGTCGTAGTAGTAGCGGAGACCGAGGTTCTCCCAGGCGGGTGCGTACGTGGGGTCCATGCCCACGGTACGTTCCAGCATCCGGATTGCCTCTTTGTTGGGAGTGGAGTCGTGGGGCACGGCCACGCTGCGCAAATAAAGGTCGTAGGCTTCCTGGTTGTTTGGACGCGTGCCGGTCTCCAAAAACCCTCCAGCCGCGCCCAACATGGGCAGCAAACCCTGACGAACCTGCTTGGCCAGTTGCTGCTGCACACCGATCAAGTCCTGGGTGGAACCGGTCAGATTGGTTTGCCACACCAGACGTTCCGTACCGGTTTCGATGGCCTCGAGCGTAACCAGAAGATGGTTTCCCTGCTTCTGGAAGTGTCCCGTCAAGACCGTGCCGACGTGAAGCTCCTTTCCCACCTGTTGCGGATCGAGGTCAGCGTTCACGTATTTTCTGGTAACGGCGGAAGGGCGAACATCCAGCGTGCGCGAATAGGTAAGGGTGTTGGCAATTTCGTCGGCCAGCGCAAAACGGAGGTAATCCACGCTGAAGTCGCCATTCAGGTTTTGCAGCGGCAGCACCGCGATGGCGTTCTTCGACGCTCCTCCCATCACGGAGGCGCGATGTTTGATAAACCAGGTCCCAACCGCCGCAAGCACAGTGACCAGCAACGCCGAAACCACCAGCAGCAGATAACTCTGTTGCTTGCCGGGCGTCTGGAAAGTTTTGGTGACGACGCGCTTGGTGGTCTCTTTGACGCCGGTCCGGGTCAGCCCCGATTCGGTCTCTTTCTTGAGGCGTTGCAGGTCGGCTTTCATCTCCGCCGCGCTGGCGTAGCGCTTGTCGCGGTCCTTCTCCATTGCCTTGCCGATGATGCCCTCAAGTTCCTTGGGCATGGCGGGGTTCAGTCCCATCGGCGAGGGCGGCTTGGTGTGTAACACCGCATCCAGGGTCATGACCACATTGTTGCCGATGAATGGCTTTTTCCCTGTGGCCATCTCGTAGAGCACGACGCCGAAGGAAAACAGATCGGTGCGCGGGTCAAGCTCATCGCTGCGCGCCTGTTCCGGAGACATATAAACCGCGGTCCCCGGAATCACGCCCACTGCGGTCAGAGAATCTTCGACGGGCGTTTCTTCGCTGGTGGCAAGGCGGTCATTCCGCAACAGCTTGGCCAGTCCAAAATCGAGGACCTTGGTCTGACCGCTGCTGGTAAGAAAAATGTTGGCGGGCTTGATATCGCGATGAATTATGCCTTTGGCGTGGGACGCGGACAGCGCGTCGGCCACCTGGATGCCGACATCGAGCAACTCGTCGATGTCCATCGCTTTGCCCCGGATGTGCTGTTTCAGGCTCTCGCCCTCCAACTTCTCCATGACGATGAAGGGATGGCCGTTATGATCCTCGACTTCATGAATGGTGCAGATGCTGGGATGGTTCAGTTGGGAGGCGGCGCGAGCTTCGCGCTCGAAACGCTCCATGGCTTTGCTGTCGCCGGTGAGATTGTCGGGGAGAAACTTGATGGCAACGTGGCGGCCTAGCCGGGTGTCTTCGGCTTCATAGACCACCCCCATCCCGCCTCCGCCCAGTTTGCCCAGGATGCGGTAGTGGGAAATGGTCTGGCCGATCATGCTCGCGCTGCTCGAACTTTGGCCAGACGTTTCGCGTTCCATGGCGAAGCTTAGCCCCTGTAGGCGGCTATGTTAGGCCGTGGGTGATGTAAGGTCAACTGCCGGAAGGGGTGGGAGCGACTTGTGGTGGAAGCGGCCGATCCGTGAACCCAGAAAGGCGTGTTTGCAAGCTCGCCCTTCCTGCCTCGCCGTTGTTCTTCCTCGATGCATCGACATTTCCCCAACCAGCGCCCAGACTCATTTGCACTTCTGAGGAATCCGGAGTGTGACAGCTGCGTGCGCTAGGATAGTAGCCTGCTGTATCACTTTTCGGATGACTGAGGTCTCATGCGAACCAAGTTTGCTGCCTGGATCATCGTTGTATTGTGCTGCGGCAGTCTCTCCGCGTCCCAATCCGTAACCGCGATTCGGTTTGGCCGGCTCATCGACGGAAAAGGCAAGGTCTGGACCAACACCGTCGTGGTGGTGCGGGACGGAATCGTCGACAAAGTGACTACCTCCGAGGCTGCCCTCCCGCTGGATGCCAAGATCATTGACCTTCATCAATACACCGGCATGCCAGGTCTGATCGACGTACACACCCACATGACCTATTGGTGGGACAGCACAGCCGGCACTCGTCCCTGGGCCCAAGTGGACCAGCAGCGCCCGGCCTTCCTGGTTTACATGGCGCAGGAGAATGCCCGCAAGACACTGGAGGCTGGCGTCACCACCGTTCGTGATCTCGGCTCGGCCGACTACGACGACATTGTCATGCGCGACCTTATTAACCGCGGCGCGATGGTGGGCCCGCGCATGTTTGTGGCCGGGTGCGGACTTTCGGTAACCAGCGAGCCGTTTCATGCCAACATGAGGTCGGGGTGCGGACAAGCCGACGGTGTGCCAGAGGTTCTGCGTGCGGTCCGCGAACAGGTAGCCGCCGGGGTTGACGTCGTCAAAATGTACGGATCGACGGGCAGCGACCGGGATGTAACCGGATTCCAGACGTTTTCTGCCGATGAGATGAAGGCAGCGGTCGATGCCGCACACAAATTCGGAAAGCGCATCGCCATCCATTCCTACGGCCCAGATGGGGCGCGGGATGCCGTCCACGCAGGTGCCGATTCGGTCGAACACGCCATCGACATCCCCGATGACGTTTTGGCTGAAATGGTCAGGCGCGGAACCTTTTATGTTCCGACCATTGATCACAACCGCTATTACGTGGAGTTCCGCAGCGAGTTCGGATATGACGAGAAGGTGGCCGCAGGGCTGAACGCCTACATCGACAAGAACCTGGAAACGGCGCGGCGTGCGGATAAAGCGGGGGTGAAGTTTGCCATGGGCTCCGATGCCGTGTTCACCATGTTCGGGCAGAACACGCGGGAGCTTGCCTGGTTTGTCAAAGCTGGCATGACTCCCGCGGAAGCGCTGCAGACTGCCACCACCAATGCCGCGGCTCTGCTCGGAATGCCTGACCAACTCGGCGCCATCGCTCCCGGATACTTTGCCGACATCGTGGCGGTTGAAGGCGATCCGCTGAGTGACATACAGGTGGCGATCGATAAGGTCCGTTGGGTCATGAAGGGTGGTCAGGTTGTAGTGGATAAGGTCCGATGAGTACGTGCCTCTCCTTCGCGGACTCCTGCGCTTGATCGTTTCCGGCGTTTATACCTTCTGCCGCTACATCCCGAACCTTCGCCGGTATGCGCTCGGCGACGCTCCTGTGTGGCGATGGAAAAGCTGGCGGAAGTAGGCGACATCCTGATATCCCACTGCGTCGCTGATTTCCTGGATGGAGCGATGGTCGCTCTCCAGCAGGCGCTTAGCGGCGGCCACGCGCAGCTTCTGCAAGTAAATCAGCGGGCTGTCCCCGGTGGCCTGCTTGAAACGGCGAACGAAATTGCGCAGGCTCATGCCCACGCGCCGGGCCGGAGCCTCGAGTGGGAACGTCTGCTTAAAATTCTGGTGCATCCACTCCTGCGCGCTAGAGATGTTGTCATCGGAGTGCTCAGTTTTTAATGGCACGATCGCGAACCCAGCCTGCCAGGCACGCGGCGTCTCGATGAGCAGCGCCTTGGCGCTCTGCAAGGCGATCTCGTGGCCACAAAATCGCTCGACCAGATAGAGGCTCAGGTCTAGCGAAGCGTTCACGCCTCCGCCACAGTAGAAGCCGCGGTCCTCGGTGACCATCAACTCCGGCATCCACCGCACCTTAGGATATTTCTGGCGGAATCGCTCAGCCAGTGCCCAATGCGTGGTAGCACGTTTACCGTCGAGCAGGCCCGAGGCTGCAACCAGGCCCACACCGGAACACACGCTGGCGATCGCCGCTCCCCGCTTGTGCCAGCGCTGCAACCAGGGAACAACCGCCGCGTTGCGCTCGACTGCGTCATCCAGGCTGAGGCCGGTCGTCGGAACGAAGATGAGATCGGTCTTGCGGATATCTGCGAGCGCAGCGGCTGGCCGGATATCAATCCCCCCATCACAGTGAACCGCGCGGCCATCTGCCGATACCGTGGTCACGCGAAAGCGGGGGGACGGCCGTGTTCCCGTGAGCACATTCCACAAGCTGCCGGCATGGCGAAAGACCTCCATCGGGCCGATGGCCGTGGAGGAAAAAGTTCCATCGAGGAACACGACGGTGACATCGGTCATGGGCAGTCTCCTCTCCGCGCGACTAAACCACCGGTAGCAATCGCGGGCGACAAGATTATTGATGGCAGAACCATGATGGCAGAATCACAAATGGCCTAATAACCTACGTACAATGGCATATCTGCCATCTTGTTGCAAGGCCTTTTCACGCCTACTCTGGAACCATCGCAAGCGAGATATTCCCAATGGATCGGAGGGAGGATTTTATGAAGAAATTTGTGATCGAGCGCGAAATTCCGAAAGTGGGGACTCTGGAAGGAGATCAGTTGCGAGCCGCTGCTGCCAAGTCCAACCAGGCGCTGTGCCAGCTCGGAGCGGATATTCAGTGGCAGGAGTCCTTTGTTGCCGCCGACAAGACTTTCTGCGTGTATCTGGCCAAGGATGAGGCGGTCATTCGCCGCCACGCCGAACTCAGCGGCTTTCCGGCTACCCGGATCACGGAGATCGGCAAGACGATCGACCCCACCACCGCCAACGGCAGCAGGTGAACCAGCCAGGCCCGATGTGCGCCATCGTCGTGAAATGACGCTATAATGCCGTCGACGATGGCGCTCTCCTCAGGAACGAAGCTGGGGCCTTACGAGATTCAGTCTCTGGTCGGCGCGGGCGGCATGGGCGAAGTCTATCGCGCCCGCGATGCGCGGCTGGATCGGACTGTGGCCATCAAGGTCCTGCCTGCGTCTTTTTCTGCGGACGTCGACCGCCTGCAACGCTTCGCGCAGGAATCCCGCGCTGCGGCCGCGCTCAATCATCCCAACATTCTTTCGATCTTCGATATCGGCGATGAACACGGCTCGCCGTACGTGGTCTCTGAACTGCTCGAAGGGGAAACCCTGCGTGAGCGTCTGCGGAGTGGCGCGCTCTCCGTCCGCAAGGCGATTGACTACGGGTTGCAGGTAGCGCGGGGACTGGCAGCGGCGCACGAGAAGGGCATCGTGCATCGTGACTTGAAGCCGGAGAACCTGTTCATCACCAATGATGGCCGAGTGAAGATTTTGGATTTCGGCCTGGCCAAGCTGACCCGGCCGGAGGCAACCGGCGGGGCGGATGCGCCCACTCTTCACGCCGTAACCGAACCCGGCCTGATCATGGGTACGGCCGGTTACATGTCGCCAGAGCAGGTGCGCGGGCAAACCGCCGACTCCCGTTCGGATATTTTTTCCTTCGGCGCGATTCTGTACGAGATGATTTCCGGCAAACGCGCTTTCCACGGCGAGACCTCCGCCGACACCATGAGCGCGATCCTCAAGGAAGAGACACCCGAACTCTCTGAGACCGCGCGCAATGTTCCCGCCGGCCTGGAACGAATTGTTCGCCACTGCCTGGAGAAAAATCCTTCACAGCGTTTTCATTCCGCGGGCGACCTGGCATTCGATCTGGAATCGCTGACCGAGGTTTCCGCCGGCAGCAGCAAATCGGGCGCGCAGGCGGCGGTGGCGCAAGCCCGGGGTGAGCAGTCGCTTCGCAGACTGGCATGGGTCGCGGGTGCTCTCGCAATGGCCGCGGCCATGATCGGTCTGGGCTGGTGGCTGGGACGAGCAGGCGGCGCCGAGTCTACGCCTGAGTATCGCCAGGTTACGTTCCGTACGGGGTCGATCGGCAACGCCCGCTTCGCTCCCGACGGCAGCATCATTTACGACGCGTCCTGGGAAGGCGGCCCGCACCAGCTTTACCAGGCGCGCACCGACGACAATGGTTCGCGCGAATTAGGAATTAAAGATGCGGCTCTCCTCTCGATCTCGAAGAACGGAGAACTGGCCATCCGGCTCAACACCGTTTTCTTCACCGGCTATGCCCGATCTGGGACGCTCGCCAAGGTGCCGTTGAGTGGAGGAACACCCCGCGAAGTCCTCGATAACGTCCAGGACGCCGACTGGGCGGCGGATGGGCAAAACATGGCGGTGGTGCGCTTCGTTCCCGAGAACAGTCACTGGCGGCTGGAATATCCCGTGGGCAAAGTGTTGTTTGACAGCATCAACTGGATCAGCAATCCGAAAATTTCACCGGATGGCAAGAGAGTAGCTTTCGCAGATCACGAGAACCCGGGTGGCGACGACGAAGGCGCGATCGCCGTGATCGAACCGGACGGCCGCGAGCGCAAGCTCTCGTCCGGCTGGTCGTCGGAACAGGGAATCTTGTGGTCACCCACGGGGGACGAGATCTGGTTTACCGCTTCCAATAGCGGCAGCGCAGAAAATCTGCGCGGCGTCACTCTGGCAGGCAAGCTGCGGACCATCATCAACGTGCCGGGAGGCATGTGGTTGCAGGATGCGCACGAAGGAATGACGCTCATGGTTACGCAACAGTCTCGACTTGGGATTCGGGCCTTGCCGCCGGGCGGAAAAGAAGAGCGCGAACTTGGGTGGTTTGGGTGGTCCCTGCCGCGAGACATCAGCCGTGATGGCAAGAAAGTTCTGTTCGAGGAAGAGGCGGATGGGGGTGGACCCAACTACACGGTCTTCCTGCGCGATACGGACGGGTCGCCTCCGGTGCGGATCGGCGAGGGCAGTGGCGAGGCGATTTCGCCGGACAACAAGTGGGTAATTACCAAGCCCGCGAAGGGTGGCCAGCTGAGCGTAGTACCAACCGGCGCCGGCGAAGCGCGGCAACTCACGCACGACAACATAAGCTATGGGGCGATGCACTACTTGCCAGATGGCAAACAGTTGCTGGCCTCGGGCATCGAGGCCGGACATGGAGTCCGTGATTATCTGATCGATCTGAGTAACGGCAATTCCAAGCCCCTTACGCCCGAAGGCACTGCCGGAGCGCGCTTGTCTCCGGATGGCCGCAACGTCGCTGTCGTCGGGCCGGACGGGAAATGGGGCATCTGGCCGCTCGACGGAAGTGGCCTGCGCCCGGTTTCCGGCCTTGACTCGAAGTACTACGTTTCCGACTGGTCACCCGATGGAACGTCGTTGTACGTACTCTCCAGCCAGAGTCGTGAAGATGCAGCCAGGGTCTATCGAGTGAATGTCGCGACCGGCAAGATGGAATTCTGGAAAACCTTCGGGACAAACCTGCCGGCAGGAGTGGCGAACGTCGGCGGGCCGCGCTTCTCGAGTGACGGAACCGCCTATGCTTATGTCTACTCGCGAGTTCTGTCGCAGGCGTATGTGGTGAAGGGCCTGAAGTAGCTATTCGTAGAATCCCGCCGAAGATCCCACCCATTCCATATTCCGATTGTGGTCCACGCCCATCATCAGCCCGCGGCCCATGCGGATGATGGTCATCACCGGCAGCAACTCGTCCAGCCAGATGTACATGATGCGCACTTCGGCTTTGTTTCCGCCGAACGGCGTCTCTACCACCGGCTCGAAATTCATGCGCTGCTGCAATATGTACTGCGAGCGCTGCTCCCTCGGGATTGCCGCCAATGTCTCCTGGCTTGAGATTGATGATTACGCCCAGGCCGGCGAATGAGAACAACGGTTTGACCACGTAGTTCTCGAGGTCCTTGGGAATCTGGTCCACCCGATCGAGGAACCAGGTCTTGGGCACGCACTCGTGTTTCAGATAGGGCAGGGAAAACTTGCTCATACGAAAAAACCAGTTGGGATGCCCCGCCCATTCCACTTCAAGCTCATCGGTAAGCTGGAACGCCATTTTGAGATCTTTGCGGACCATTTCATCCACGATGGCGCGGTTGTAGATGCGCATGATGGGAGTGCGCTTGCCCGCGTTGTCGTAGAAGAGAAACTTGCCCACCTTGCGGACGTCCGTAATCGCGACGGTCTTGATGCCCAGCAGTTTCTCGGTCAGCAGGAAATCGGGCAGCGTCTTCTGGTGCAGCGGGTCAATCTCCATCAGAATCACGTGACTGGGATCGTGGTCGGCGACGATGGCCCGCCGCAGCAATTTCTTGTAGCCCTCCCAATCCAGTCCGCCCATCAGGTATTTCAGGTTGGCATCCAGACCGAAAACTTCCCCGTAGGATTGCGATAGCAAGGCCTGGTAGGCATAGAGAGAAGGGAAGCCCTGCAGTTCAACCAGCTTGGGCTGCAGCCTGCCGGCCTGATCGCGCACCAGTCCAAAATCCACCTGCACAAACAACGGACGGGCCGGCTCGCGCGGAACTTTGAACTGCTCTGGAATCGCCTGCAAGGAGGCTTTGCGGTAGTCAATGCCGTTGAGTTGCTGGATCAGTTCCTTGCCATACTCGGACATCTGATCGAGCAACGCCTTGGGCAGGAAGCAGGGCGTCTCGCACACGCGAAACTTGACCGGCGTGCCGCAGCGCTCCTCCAAAAGCTTGAGCAACCGCTGATATTTTTCCGGTGTGAAGTTCGCGTTGAACTGCTGTCGCAGGGCGGGAATCATGATAAGGCTGACATTCGCGGACCGCTTTTACCAAGTCTGTCACGGCACGAGGCGTCCTCGAGGTGGTTAGGCCTCCAGCAAAAACTGTCCATTCCGCATGATCTGCGCCCCGTCCACCCAGATGTCGAAATTTCTGCCGACCACATCAATATGCGTGGAAGAGTACCACTCGGCGCCGGTGTGTGCGCCGTAAGGGTTACCGAAGGCAATGTGGACACCGGGATATTTTTCATCCTGCAGGATCTGTCCGATCACATCTTTCAGCTCAATGTTGGTGCCGATGGCAAACTCGCCCACGCGATCGCTGTTTTCGTCGGTGTGAGTGTAGCGCCAGAAGTCATCTTCGAGTTCGCGGTTCGCGGAGTGCGCTTCGGTCAGGCGATTGCCTTTCACCTGAATGGTCAGGGGATGCTCGCGCAGGCTGCCAAACTTCGCGCACAGCCAGTCACCCACCACGCCATCGATCACAAACGTCCCGTTGACCTCGCCAGGAGTGGTAAACACTTCGCCGCCGGGTAAGTTGCCCCATTTGTCGGGGCTGATGATGCCGCTGGTCTTGAGCCAGCGATATTCCGGGTTCAGGTCGGCGATGAGATCGGTGCCGGCGGCCGTCTTGGCCCGCACCTGCTTCGCGCGCCGCACGGTTTCCACAACCTTGGTGCTGATGCGATCCACCTTGAGGAAGTCGGCCCGCATGCCTTCCAGCATGATCTGACGGTTGATGTTGACCATGTGGGCATGGCGAATTTTGCGGCGGTTCACTACGTCCGTCATCTGCATGCGCGAGCGCAGTTCGTTGGCCTGCGCCTGCACCGCGAAGATGCTGACCTGGCTCGTCTCGAGATCGTCCACGATCTCGCGCGGCAGATCGGTCAGCGGACGGGGAGCGAGTTCTTCCAGGATCCAGACGCGGTAAGGAGCGCCCAGAACTTCCAGTTCGTGGACCAGGCTGGCGCGCAATTTCCCGCGTCGCCTCGTCGGTGATGACCGTGACTTTTTCGCTGGGCTGGATGCGCAGGCACACGTTGACCGCATTGTGCGCGCCGGGAGTAAGTTCAGGATCGAAAGAGAGCGTGTTGAGCTCGCGCTTGGCTTGACTGGCGGGAAAGGTCATTACCCTACTTTTCTAACGGGAGCTTGGGCTTCCGTCTCGGCCAGTCCCACTTCCGTTTCTTCGATGATATAGTCTACGACTTTTTTCAGGTCGCCGGTTTCGCGAAATACCCGCAACTGGCGGTCCGCGCCCGTCCCGTTCTCCAGAATCTCATGGATGTAGTTAATCTCTTCGCGGGAATCGAGTTCGTCCACCACATCGTCGACGAATTCCAGATATTCCAGCACCAGGTCGCGAGCAGGAACTTCGGTCTGCTTGCCAAAGTCGATCAGCTTGCCTTCGAGTCCATAGCGCGCGGCCCGCCACTTGTTCTCCATGATCAGGGCCCGGCGATAGAGACGGAATCCCTGGTTCGCGGTGTAGAGCTTGTACAGCTTGGCGATGGTGGCCTGGATCAGCGCCGCCAGCGCAATGGTCTCGTCCACCCGCATGGGAATGTCGCATACGCGGAATTCCAGCGTATTAAAGAACGGATGGGGGCGAATGTCCCACCAGATTTTTTTCGCGTTGTCGATGCAGTTGGTCTTGATCAGCAGCTTGATGAAGTTGTCGTATTCGCCCCAGCTGGGAAAATAGTCGGGAATATTGGTGCGCGGGAATTTGTCGAACACCTTGCAGCGATACGATTTCAGCCCTGTGTTCATCCCCAGCCAGAAGGGAGAATTGGTCGAAAGCGCCAGGATGTGCGGCAGAAAATAGCGGGCGTGATTCATCAACTGGATCGCGGTCTCGCGGTCTTCCACGCCGATGTGCACGTGCAGACCGAAGATCAGGTTGGCCCGCGCCACCAGTTGCAGATCTTCGACGATGTTTTTATAGCGGACGTCTTCGGTAATCTCCTGTGCCCGCCAGTCGGCGAAGGGATGCGTCGCCGCCGAAGCCAGCCGCAGGCCATTTTCCCGGGCCAATGCGATCATGTCGCGGCGGAGCTTTTTTACTTCTTCCTTGGCATCTTTAATATTGCCGCATACCGAGGTGCCGACCTCGACCACCGACTGGTGCATCTCGGCCTTGACGCGCTCCTGCAAGAGCAGCTTGCCCTTCTCGATAATCTCGCCGTGGATGTGGGAGCGCAGGTCGCGCGTGACCGGATCAACGGTCTGGTATTCCTCTTCAATGCCGATGGTGAAGTTCGGAAGCATGGGTACGGCCCTTCCGGGGGACAATCGCTGCCGCTGCTGGTTTTTGCGGCGTCGAAGCGGGCACCAGTATAGCAACCTGCTGCTGAAAGCCGAAGTGGTCTTCAATTCCTGCCTTAGCTAACTTTGCGGCATTTCTTAGCGATCTTTGCAGTAAAAGAACTTAACCGCAGAGGACGCCAAGGAACCGCAAAGTGCGCAAAGGAAGCCCTTGCGCGATCTACGCTTTTGCTTTTTTCTTCACCGGGGCTTTTGCCCGGGGAGCTTGTGTCGTCTCTCCCGCCAGAAATGCCGCCCAGCGCAAGTCTTTCGCAGGATTCTCGTCACTAAGCGCTTTCTTTACAGCCATTTCTGCGACTGCATTCACAATCCAGTCAAAGTTGCTCTGGCCTACGGAATGGATATCGGCATCCGGAGCCGGGTTAAGAAAGTCGATGGCGTAGGGGACTCCGTCTTCCACCGCAAACTCCACGGTGTTCAGGTCGTAACCCAGCGCCCGGCATAGCGTCTGCGCATCTTTCACCACCCGATCCAGCAGTTTGGGATCGGCAGGTGCAGGATTTTTCACATAGCGCTCGTGAAACGGCGCCTTGGGATCGTAGTGCATGATGTGGACGTTTTCCTGCCCGACCACGTAGCAGCGGAAATATTCCTTGAACTCGACGCCATGCTGCAGGGTCATGCACAGGTCGCCGGTGTGGTTGTAGTGATGGAAAAACTCCTCCGGCGAGTGGACTTTGTACACATGCTTCCATCCCCCGCCGGAATAGGGCTTGAGGAAAGCAGGGAAGCCCACGTAATCGAAGATGTCTTCCCAGTTCAACGGGTAAATCAAGTTCCGCATGGACTCTTCGGTCGTGCCCTCGGGATGCTTATGGTGAGGCAGGATCACGGTCGGTGGAATGGCGACGCCCAGCTTGGAGGCCAGTGCGTAGTTGAAAAACTTGTCGTCAGCACTCCACCAGAACGGATTGTTGACGACGATCGTTCCGCTGAGCGCCGCGTTCTTCAGGTAAGCCCGATAGAAAGGAATGTCCTGCGAAATGCGATCGATGATGACCCGGTATCCGCTGGGCTCGGCCATCTTGATGCCACCCAGCTTGACGAACTCCGCGGTCACGCCCTCGACCTTCATGTGGTTGATCTTTTCCACCAGGGCGGGAGGAAAAGTATTCTCCATGCCAAACATGACGCCGATTTTCTTCACGATCGCCTACCTTTCGTAGCGCCGGCGCTACAAGTTCGCACACTTCACGAAAAATATTTTACCGCCATCCTCTGCCACAGCGGCCAGTCGTGTTTCGAGTTGTCTCCCCAGACATCCAGCCAGTGCGGAATGCTCTTGGCATTCAAGATCGCCGAAAATTTGACGTTCTGGTCGAGACAAATGTCCCAGTCCGCCGATCCCAGCACGATGTTCATTTTCCGGTAATGGCTCAAAAACCAATCATCGGTCATCTGGGGCACAAAATCGGGCGGGCAGTTGAAGTAGCAGTCATCGTCGTAGTACCCGTCCAGAAACTGGTGGATATCGAAGGCACCGCTCATGCTTACACAGTAGGTCGTGATGTCGGGATGTTTGAGCGAAAAATTGACGGCATGGTAACCACCGAAGCTGCAGCCCGTAACCGCCAGCCGGGGAGTGTTGTTTTTCCAGCGCAGGAAGGGAAGCATTTCATGCAGGATGTAACGCTCGTATTGCAGGTGTCGTAGCACCCGCACCCGGGGATGTACGCCCTTGTTGTACCAACTCTCGCTGTCCACCGAATCGGGACAAAACACCTGCAACTCGCCAGCCTCGATCTTGGGCGCCAGCACGCCAATCATGTTTCGGTCTTCGTACTCGAAAAACCTGCCCTGGGAACTGGGGAATACCAGCAGCGGCGTGCCCGCGTGTCCGAAGACCAGCGCTTCCATGTCGCGATGCAGCTCAGAGCTGTAGGCTTTGTGGTATTCGCGTTGCATGATCGATGAATCCGTCGATGGGGGAGCGGCGCGAAGTATCTTACCTGATCGCTCCCTCAAGCGGCCATGTGGATGATCCCGGCGTGGGATCTTGCGCTATGCTAGTCACCCCATGCTGGTGCTGACCGAAGACGAGGTTTGTAAACGGCTCGATCCCGATCGTGTGATTGCCGCCATCGAGTCCGCCTTTCGCGATCGTTATCCCTCCACCGTGATTCCGATCCGGCCCGACCTCGAAATTGCGAGCGGCATCTTTCAAACCATGCCTTGTTACGACCGCGCGGGAAATGCGCTGGGCATGAAACTGGTGGTGATCCAGAAAAATCCGCAGCGGCCCGAGGACAGAATTCAGGCCACGTATCTGCTGCTTGATCCCCAGACCGGACACCCGCGGGTGATCGTGCCGGCGAAGTATTTCACCGATCTGCGCACCGCCGCCACCTCGGCGGTGGCAACCAAATTTCTGGCGCGTGAAACGGTGAAGGTCCTGGCTGTGTTCGGAACCGGCCGGCAGGCGCGTGCACATATTAAGGTGATTCCGAGAGTCCGCCGCTTTGAGCAGGTTCTGGTGTGTGGCCGGGATGCAGGCGCGAGCCGCGAATTCGCGCAGAAAATGTCCCTCGAGACCGGCCTTCCGGTCGCAGCCGTCGATGCCCGGACCTGTGCCGCCGAGGCCGACGTTCTGTGCGGCTGCACCTCGTCGCAAACGCCTTTATTCGACGGCAATCTGCTGCGCGCCGGCGTCCATCTGAATTTGGTGGGAGCCTTTCAATCCCACGCCCGCGAGGTGGACTCCTGCACGGTGCGGCGGGCCCGGGTCTTCGTGGAAAACTACGAAGGCGCTTCGACACAATCCGGGGACCTGTTCATTCCGATTCAGGAAGGAACCATCGCTGCTACTCATGTGGCTGGCGATCTTCATGAACTCACCAACGGAAAGAAACCGGGGCGAACCAAGGCCGATGACATCACGCTGTTCAAGAGCATTGGCTGCGCCCTCGAAGATCTCGCGACCGCGGAGCTGCTGGTCGCGTAGGGACATCTTCCCCTGCGTGGTTCAATATGTTCTAAAATCAATTGTCCCCTTTCTTATGATCGAGCTCGCTTAGTCATGAACGTCGCCCGTTGGAAGACTTTTGCCCGCCGTCCTCCCGTAATTTTTACGACTCTGGTGCTGGTGGCGGTATTGGCATTCTCGGGTGTCAATCGTCTGGTCAACCGTCTTCGTGAACAGAAGAAGGCACTGGCTCGCCATCTCTACGACCATGGCCTGCAGGCGCAGAGGGCTGGTCAGCCGGAGCGTGCCGTCAGCGATTTTCGCGCGGCGCTCAGCTACGCACAAGACAACTTTGAGTATCAGCTCAATCTGGCGCGCGCGCTCCGGGATACCGGGCGTACCGCCGAAGCCGAAACTCATCTCATAAGCCTGTGGGAGCGCTCGCCCCAGGAAGGCCCGGTGAATCTGGCGCTGGGACGCTTGTTCGCGCGCGAGCAGTTATTCGACAAGACCATTCAGTATTACCACAATGCGATTTACGGCTTTTGGCCGGGTGACGCGGGCGCGAAGCGGCGTGACACCCAGTTTGAATTGATCGCGTATCTCTTGCAGCACAAGGCCTTTCCTCAGGCGCAAGCCGAGCTCATCACCATGGCGCACTGCCTTGCCTCGCGAAGCCAGCGTGCTTCGCTGCCTTTTGCCCAGGCTGCAGGACTCATCGGAACATGCTCTGAGCAGTTTCAGGGCCTGTTCTCGAGATCGATCGGGATAGCCCGGCTGCATCTCAGATGGAGCTGGCTCAGGCCGCGTTCGAGCTGGGACGCCTATGGAACGGCGCAACGCTACTTGCAGAGTGCGGCGCGTGCTGGCACTCCAGAGGCTCAAGGCCCGCCATTGCTGAAAACTGCGTCACTGGTGTTGCAGACCGATCCATACGCACCGCGCATCTCCGACGCGGAACGCAATCGACGCGTGCGCTCCGCGTTTCAGGCTGCTGGAAATCGTCTGGAACTACCCAAAGCAAGCGCCGACAAAGCCAAGACGATGTGACCAGCCTTAAGCCGCCTCAAAACTCGCTGGTTACTGAAAACCCAGAAAGTGATGAAATTACGGCCCGAACACAAGACGGAACTGCGGACACGCCACAAAGACGAGATACAGCAACTAAAGACACGTACGACTCCGGAGATATCGAGAGCTAGAATAAAATAAGTAACAGGACTGCGCCAAAAGCCAAGGGATTGATCTGAGACCTTAAAGCCGCCTGCCGACTGGCTTGCCGGTCTGAAAACCCGCTGGTTGGAAATGCCCCGAAAGTGAAGAACTTGCGGCCGCCACAAGCACGGTACCGCCCGGGACACAGTCATGGATCCTCTGTGTTCGAGATTGAGCAGCAGGCTCAAGCCGCGTGCGGAACTACCAGAGAATCTACGACCAAGCGATCCTTCTTCTTTCCCAGAACCGCGGTTGGGAGTGGAGCGATGATCGAGACTGATACTCCTCCGAATCCGGGAAGATATCCTCAGGTCGTCTGCGCCTCTAGTCGCAGACCCTCATGGCGTCATGTCTTGGCACTCCCGCGGAGCGCTGCTTATCTGTTGCTTTCTGTGATTTATCGGCCTGTTCTCCGGACTATGCCGTTGTGTGCATTCCGTGCTGGCCATTGACTGGACCAAAATATGGTTGCTCGGGCCCGTGCCTGAGCCGCACACCTGGCGCTCTGGCATCGTTCACTCTGCGGTCGGCGGCCTGATCGTTGCGCTTCTGGTGATTCATTCGTCCCCCTGGTGCGCGGCAGTGGAGTCGAACCAGACCAAAGCGGCGCTTACATCTATGACGGTTACAATTCCGTTCCGCACCGCATTGGGAAATTCATCACCGCCGCGCTGGCCATCGGCTCGGGCAGTCTCTGGGACCCGAAGTACCCGTCACTGCAAATAGGAGCCAGCCTGGCGTCAGCGCTGGGGCGGCAGCTCGAACTCTCCCGCGAACGTTTGCGCCTGCTGGCTCCGGTGGGTGCGGCCGCAGGATTGGCGGCGGCGTTCAACGCGCCGATTTCCGCGGTACTTTTCGTAATTGAGGAGGTGATCGGGCGCTGGAGTGCGGGCATTCTGGGTTCGGTTGTGTTGTCGGCGGTTTCGAGCGTGGTGGTGGTGCGCTGGTTTCTGGGATCAGAACCTCTGTTTCGAATTCCGGCGGTGGGTCTGGTTCGGCCTACCGAGTTGCTGGCCTACGCGGTGTTGGGGGCTGTGGGAGGACTTGCCGCTGTCATTTTTGCCAAGGCGGTCGCCTACTTCCGTCCCCGTTTGCGAGCCTGGCCGCGCTGGGACTCAGTACCTGCAACCCGCGGCCGCTGGGCTGATTATTGGGTCTTAGCTATCTGGGCTTCCTCGCGCGCTCCCCAGGTAATGGGAGCGGGCTACGAATATATGGACCAGGCCATGCACGACCAGTTCACCTGGAAAATGCTGGCCATTCTGGCGCTGCTGAAAATCGTTGCTACCATTAATATCGTTCTCGTTCAAGCGGCACACGGGCGGCATGTTCGCTCCCACACTTTTTGTTGGGGCCATGCTGGGAGGGGCGGTCGGAGGGCTGGAACGCCACTTGTATCCGGGACTCACAGGCTCGACTGCGACCTACTGCCTGGTCGGCATGGGCGTGCTGTTCGCGGCATTTCTGCGCGCTCCCATGACCTCGGTCTTCATGGTGCTGGAAGTGAGCGGGAACTACTCCATCATTGTTCCCGTGATCGTGGCCAACACCCTGGCGTACGTCATCTCCCGCGGCTTGGTGCGGACGCCGATCTTCGACATGATCAGCCGGCAAGATGGCCTGGACTTGCCATCGCTTGAGGAGCAACGCGAGCAAACGGTTCTGCGTGTGGAAGACGCCATGAAGCCCGCCCCGACGCCAGTATTGGATGCGCAGGATTCCGTGGCGCAGGCCCTGCGCCGCGTAGAGGACTGCCCGGAACCTTTCTGGTCCGCATGAACCCAAGCGGCGGGGCAGCGTGACCTCTGATTCGATCAAACGGCTTGCCGGCGAAGGCAAGGGAGAGATGACATTGGGTTCAACGCTACCGATTCGAAACCTGCCGTATCTCCATCCTGATCATTCACTCGAATCAGCGCTGCGTCATGTCTACCAGGTGCCGCTCGTGCCGGTCGTCCATCGTGCTGACTTCCGGCGCCTGGAGGGCGTGATCTCGCGGGAAGACGTGCTGGAAAAATACAAGATGATGGAAGACGATTAAATGTTCAGCCTGTGTTGGTCGGACGCTCCTGTCCGACGCTTTTGATGTTGCTCTTCAGGTTCTTAAAGAATATGTTCCCCGAGGACCGCAGTTTGAAGAGAGTAAAAGTCAAAGGCGTCGGACAGGAGTGTCCGACCGACACGGCAATTGAGACGACCGCTGATGTCCTTTCCTTTTCAATACTTTACCAACCATACAATGCGCCATTCCCCCACTAAACCCCCAATTTTCCCCTTTCATTGACATCTGCTCGTGCTTCTCCCATGCCTTCAATAACATAAAGTCAGATCAATCCATCAGGCGGCAGACGCTAACCGGCGTTCCCCGGGTGAAGGTCGTACCAAGGTCACACCACGGCAGGGAAATTCCGGGTTCAATCCGGGAATTTCCGGTAAAACACTAACTTGCCGCGGCAAACCAGCACGGGAAAGCGAGAACGCATGCACAAGCCAGTGAAGTACGTGGAAAAAGCAGTGACCGTCGCCGCCAAAGGCGCGTGGGTGGTGTTCAACAGCCTGAACAAGATCAAGCAGAACCCCTCGCCTACGCCGAAGTGGTCGGAGAAGCCGCTGCTCAAGTCCTACGAGAAGACCAAGCCGCCCCTGGGCTGGCCGCGCTCGACTGACTCTCTGTGCCCCAAGTGCGTGCCCGAAATCCGTCAGCAGATTCTCGACGGCAAACTGCCTTACGAAGTGCTGATGAACGAAAAAGTCGGCGAGATCAAGGCCGAAATCGTCGAGCGCGACGGCAAGATTCTGATGGTGAAAGACTGCGCCATCCACGGCCACTTCGAAGACGTGATGTCGATCGACACCGAGTTCTCGAAGCACCTGGAAGATGTGTTCCCCGGCCGCGACATCCGCGCCCACAACGACGAGAAGCTGCATCACCACGGTTCGTCCACAGTGAAGTATGGACGCGGCTCGGTGCTCACCATCGACCTGACCAACCGCTGCAACATGATGTGCGATCCCTGCTTCATGGACGCCAACCAGGTTGGCTTCGTCCACGAATTGAGCTGGGAAGACATCAAGACCATGCTGGACAACGCCATCACCATCAAGCCGCGCCGCCAGATGTCGGTGCAGTTCTCCGGTGGCGAGCCCACGCTTTCGCCGTACTTCCTGGATGCCGTCCGCTACGCCCGCAAGGTTGGTTACAACTCAGTGCAGGCCGCGACCAACGGAATTGAATTTGCCAAGAGCTTTGAGTTCGCGCAGCAGGCCGCCGAAGCCGGCATGCGTTACGCCTATCTTCAGTTTGACGGAATCGGCAACGCCGCCAACGCTCACCGCAAAGTCGGCAACCTGTTCGACGTGAAGTTGAAGGCGATCGAGAACCTGCACAAGGCCGGCATCGAGATCGTTCCGGTCGTCACCATCGTCAACGGCATCAACAACGAGCAGGTGGGACGCATCATCAAGTTCGCGCTCGACAATCCCAAGACCATCGGATTCCTGTCGTTCCAGCCGGTGTCGTTTACTGGACGCGATGAAGCCGTCACCGACGATCGCCGCGAAGCGCAGCGCTACACGCTGTCTCATCTGGCGCACGACGTGAAGAATCAGACCGGCCTCGGCGAGCCCGCCCGCGACTGGTTCCCGATTTCGTTCATGGGAACCTTCTCCGACTGGGCCGACCTGATGCACGTCAATGACGTCAGCAACGATTGGGGCCAATTGAGCTGCGGCTGCCATCCGAACTGCGGCACCGGCATGGCGCTGATGATCGACAAGGAAACCAAGGAAGCGGTTCCGGTCACGGCGTTCCTGAAGGGCGATCAGCTGGCCAAGGACATTGCCAAGGTCAACGACGCCGCTCGCGGCAAGTTCCTGACCGTCGTCGGCATGGCGCTCTGCCTGATGAAGAACTACGATCCGTTCCAGTCGCCGACGCATTTCAAGATGATGGACCTGCTGAAGAAGTTCGATAAGAACTTCAACGCCACCGGCAAGAACTACGGCAAGGTCGGTCCGGACCGCACCATCGACGACGTCATGAAGCGCCGCCAGGACCGCTGGAACTTCCTGTTCATCGCCGGAATGTGGTTCCAGGACCTGTTCAACTACGACTTCCGCCGCACCGAGCAGTGCATCATTCCTTACGCCACGCAGGAAGGCGAAATTTCCTTCTGCGCCTACAACACCGGCGTGGGCTGGCGCAACATCATCGAGAAGATGCACATGACGGCCACGCTCACCAAGTGGTACGAAGAGCATGGACGCCACGAAATCTTCGCCGGCGGCAAGAACGTGAAGATGGAATCGGTCGAGCACGCGCTGGTGCTGAAGGAAGAGCTGGTCACCAACGAAGAGCAGCACGATCTGGACAAGCTGGGCATCGCCAAGAACTCGCGCGAAGAAAAGATGCGGGCCCGCGACGCCAAGCAGAAGGAAGATCCGGCCTACAACGCCCGCATGGCTTCGCTTTATCGCGAAGTCGTGTTGAAGGAAAAGCCGGTGGTGGCGGAGAACGGCTTCATTCCGCTAGGCGCGCTGACGAACCCGTCGAATGCAGTGGCATCGCTCCCGCGCCGGCGAAATCGGAAGCCGAGCCGGTGCTGGGAGACTGAGGGGCAGTTTCTAGTTTCTAAGGCCGCCAGTTCTGGCGGCCTTTTTCTTGCTTCATTTGGTGGACGGGCGTTTTCTCTTTCTTCCCCAACGCTTGCGCGGACGTGGGACGCCCGTCCTGCATCATCACTCCCTGCTTGACTTCGCTTGCTCTCGGATACTCTCCGCCCACTACCGGGTTGTCCTTTCAGGTGCTTGGGTTAGGCCCTTCGAAATCAGAATCCAAAATTCACTTCGTGACCGAGGAGGTCAGCATCCATGAAAAAGATCACAGGATTGCTGTTGGGGTCGTTTCTGTTCGCTGGGGGAATTTGTATGGTGGCGGCGCAGGAGACTACGCCGCCTCCCAAGGTGCTCACCATTGCCCGCGAATTCCTCAAGCCGGGCAAGGGCGGCATGCTCCATGAGAAAGCCGAGAGCGCTTTTGTACAAGCCATGCAGCGGGCCAAGTGGCCCACGCATTACCTGGCGGTGAATGCGCTTACCGGCAGGCCCCGCGCGTTGTTTTTGACCGGCTACGATTCCTTCGATGCCTGGGAGAAAGACGGCCAGGCGGAAGACAAAAATGCCGCGCTATCGGCTGCGCTCGATCGGGCCGCGGTGGCAGATGGCGATCTGCTGAGCGATGCTGATTCTACTGCGCTGATCTACAGCGAGGAATACAGCCTGCGTTCGGCCGTCGATATTCCGCACATGCGGTATTTCGAGATTTCTCTGTACCGGGTTCGGCCTGGACACGATAAAGAGTGGGACACACTGGTCAAGATGGTGATGGCAGCTTATGAGAAGATGCCCGACGTTCATTGGGCCACCTACCGGGCGCTTTATGGCCAGGAAGGCGGTACCTATGTAGTGTTCAACCCGATGAAATCCGCGTCGGAAATTGACCAGTCGTTCGGCCACAGCAAGAAATTCATGGAGAACCTGGGCGAAGACGGGATGAAAAAGCTGGATGAACTGGAGGCCTCGGCCGTCGAATCCAGCCAGCACAACTTGTTTACCTTCAGTCCCAAGATGAGCTACGTTTCCGATGAATGGATCAAGGCCGATCCGGATTTCTGGAAGCCCAAGGCCGCTGCAGCCGCAGCGTCAAAGAAGGCAGACGAAAAGCCCGCACAGTAGGCTGAATCAATCTGTGTGATCAAGGCCGCCGAGGTTGGCGGCCTTCTTTTTTTGTTTTGACGCTTTCTTCTCTGGAGACAAATCTTTGACAAATCCGCAACTCGAGTTGGGCTATAGTTTTCGAGACGGAAGCGCTGGACTCTAGGGCCGCCTTGGGCGCCAAGGGGGCGATAGTGAGGGCGGTGCATGGGAGCTTCAATGATGTATCGGTGGCGAAGCTGCCGGCTAGTAGTTTGTGCAACTTAGCGGGGGTAACTTTCGATATTTGTAATGTAGAAATTCACCCACGCGGCTGGTGCCATCTTGTACGATTGAGCATCTAACCACTCTATGGACAACAATGCGATATTCGATGAAAGATACAGAGTAATCGCCATTGACGAGCAGAACCTCATTCTCCGTGGAATTCGCAGCGGAGATGTCCTGACGATTGTTAACGCGGACCCCGAGAACCCTCTGACTGCAGAGGATTATCCGCCGGGGAAACTGATCGCGCTGAACGACCCGTCCAGTGGCACCCAGAGCTGATTCTGCGGTGCTTTGTTGACAACCTGCGCAGTACAATTTGAAACGAAAAAGGGCCGGAATCGGCCCTTTTCGCTTTTTGCCATTCCCGGCGGCGCGAAAATCTCCCTCCAAATCTCCGCATCCAAATCTGCCAAACAGTGGTAAAAGATCAAAGCATGCTTGACCCTCTCGGCTTTCATTGCCTATGCCATCGCTGACTGAAATTGATCTTCGCGCGAAGGTCGTCGGCAAGTTGAGCCGGCGCTTGTTGCCTTTCCTGTTCTTGCTGTACATCGTCGCCTACCTGGATCGAATCAATGTTGGATTCGCCGCCCTGCAGATGAAAGGGCAGCTGGGCTTTAGCGATGAGGTGTATGGCCTGGGCGCGGGAATTTTTTTCGCCGGATATTTCTTCTTTCAGGTGCCGAGCAATTTGATACTGTCCCGGATGGGCGCCCGCCGGTGGATTGCGATGATCATGGTGGTCTGGGGAATCATCTCGATCTCGATGATTTTCGTCACTACCCCGCGAGGCTTCTACATATTGCGCTTTCTTCTGGGCGTGGCTGAAGCCGGATTTTTTCCCGGCATGATTCTCTACTTGCGGCGATGGTTTCCCTCCGCTGCCCGGGCCAGCGCGATTGCGCTCTTCATGACCGCGGCTCCGCTGGCTGGGGTCGTTGGCGGCCCGATTTCCGGCCTGCTGCTCGGCGTGTCACTGGGGCCATCTGATGGGATGGCAGTGGCTATTCCTCATTGAAGGTCTGCCCGCCGTATTGCTGGGCGGAGTCGTACTTGCTTTTCTGACCGACCGTCCGGAAATTGCGACCTGGCTTAAGGAAGAAGAACGTGCCTGGCTGGTGGCGCAGCTGGCGAGTGAGGAGACGCCGCATCAGCAAGCCTCGAGCGATGTTTATGCAGCTTTCACGAACCCCACCGTCTGGTTGCTGGTGTTCGTGTACTTAGGGGAGACAACCTGCGCCTATGGTGTGGGTCTTTGGCTGCCCACCCTGCTGCGCAACATTTCGGGTACGAGCAATCTTGTGGTGGGGTTGCTTTCGGCCATTCCATATCTGGCTACCGTGGTGGCCATGGTCGTGGTGGCCAAAAGCTCGGATCGCACCCGAGACAGAAAGTGGCATCTGGCGGGGTCGGCGTTCGCATGCGCCATTGGCTTGGGGTGCGCGGCCTACTCAACTTCAACCACTGCGGCCGTCGTGTTCCTCAGCCTGGCCTTGATGGCTACGTTTTCTATGAACGGACCGTTCTGGGCCACCGCCACCGAAATGTTGAGCGAAACCACGGCTGCCGCCGGCATTGCCTTGATCAATTCCTTCGCCAATCTGGGCGGATTTCTCGGGCCTTACTCCATCGGGCTGTACGCACCTGGACCGGAAGTTTTCGTGGCGGGCTGCTGGCGGTCGGAGGGCTGCTGGTCATAAGCGGCACTCTGGCGCTTCTGGCGTACGGTAAGGGCGCTCACCGCAGGCCCGTTCCAGCCCCATAACCACACGGGATGGGGACCGGAGTTGCGTCTTCGCCCTTTTGACGCAATTGTTTACAATAGGCTTCGGCCCTGTAGCCAGGATGTTCCCTAGGTATCAGGACGAAAACGATTTTGGAAGAGCCCACCCCCAATCCAAGCTCCGCCGCCCCGGTCTATTGGCGAGTGGAGGGCAGCCTCGCGGACCTGACCACGGTCCGTCCCGTTGCCTTTTTCACCTGGAACGCGCAAACCTTTCTGGAGCGCTGGGTGCGCCGCGGGCTGGTCCTGGTGATGGCGATTCTGCGGCCCTTTCTTTATGCCGCCGACCGGGTCTTCGCCACCCGGGTGGTCCATACCGTGCTTCGGGGAATCAGTCGCGACCGGCTTGACCTGCTAGGCGAGGAATACTTCAAGTACAAGTTGCAACCTTACCTCAAGCCTGATGGTATGGAGCTCCTTAAATCGAGGATTGAAGCCGGCGATCAGATCGTTCTGGTGAGCCAGGGGCTGGAGCATGTGATGCGTCCACTGGCGCAACACCTGGGCGTGAAGTGGATGATTGCCAACCGCCTCGAATTCCGCGACGGAATTGCTACCGGACGCCTGTTGGAACCAGTGGTGCGGCCGCGCGGACTCTTCGCCGGCGTCAACGGCTCCGGGCCCGACGGCAGACGTGCCGAGGAACGTCTGGTCCGCGACCTCGGTCTGCAGAACGCGAAAGCCTTGGAGACTGGCCGTAGTTCCAGCCGCGCGCCAGCTTCCAGTTCTAAATCGGCCGATTGTCTACTTCGATGGCGTGCGCCATACCGGCCCGCTTTCGGTTCGCCGGGCGCTCGCCGGAAAGCACGTGATGTTGATCGGCGTGACCGGCTTCATCGGCAAAGTTTGGCTGGTCAATACGCTGATGGAACTGCCTGAGATCGGACGGATCTACCTGCTCATCCGGCGGCAGAAATCGAATCCGGCGTTGCGGCGCTTCGAAAAGCTGGTGGAAGAATCACCGGTCTTCGATCCGCTGTATGCACGCTACGGCGCCGATCTTTCGCGATTCCTGCGAGAGCGGGTGGAGGTGATCGAAGGCGACGTCTGCCAGCCCGGCCTCGGCCTCGCTCCCGAAGTCGCTCAGTCTTTGCAGAAGAATCTCGACCTGATCATCAACAGTTCGGGTCTAACCGACTTCAATCCCGATTTGCGGGATGCTCTGGCCACCAACGTCGAGGCTGCGGTGAACGTCACGGAATTCGTGCGCCAGTCGGACCACGCCGGGCTGCTGCATCTTTCCACCTGCTACGTGGCGGGAGCGCGAGACGGCCGCGTGGGTGAGAGCTGCGTCCCAACTACACTCCGGCGGGAGTGCCTGACTTCGATGCGGAAGTCGAATGGCGCGCTCTGCAAGCGTTCGTGAAGCAAGCCGAGGAACTGGCTGAGAGCGCCCGAGGTGACGGAAGAGCTTCGCCAGCAGGCTTTGAGCAAGGAGCACGCCGCCAAGGATCTGGGTGGGGCAGCGCTGGAAAATCAGATCCGGAAGAATCGCTTCCGCTGGCTGCGCGAGTATCTAACCGAATCCGGGATGAAGCGTGCCGCGGAACTGGGATGGCCCAACACCTATACGTTGACCAAGAGCCTGGCCGAATCGCTGATTGCGAAATACGGCGCCGGCTTGCCCATTGCCGTGGTGCGTCCCGCCATCGTCGAGACTTCGGTCAAGGAAGCCTTTCGTCGGCTGGAATGAGGGCATCAATACCTCGGCTTCGCTCTCCTATCTGCTGGGAACTTCTTTCCGCCAGCTTCCGACGAATGAGAGAAAAAGGCTGGACATTATTCCGGTCGATTCGGTCTGCCGCGGCATGACCCTGATCGGCGCGGCCATCGTGGAGCGGCGGCACGAGCCGCTCTATCAGCTGGCCACTTCGGTGACCAATCCCTGCGACATGCGGCGTTCCATCGAACTGACTTCGCTGGCCCACCGCAAGCACTACCGTGCGCAGGAGGGCCTGGAATACTGGCTGCGGCTGCGCTTCGATGCCATCCCGGTCTCAAAAGAGCGCTACAACCGCATGTCGGCGCCGGCGCAGAAGGCGATCGTGAAATCCATTCAGCGCGTCATGGCGCCGCTGCCGCTGAAGAAAACTCCGCTGGTTCGGGCGGAACGCAATCTGGAAAAAGTGGAGAAGCTGATCAAGCTCTTCGAGCCATTTATTCTGCACAACGAACACGACTTCGTCGCCGACAATGTGGAAAGACTTTCCTACGCGCTGGCCGAAGAGGAAAAATCTGCGTTCGGATACGACACGCGATCCATCGACTGGTGGGAGTACTGGATCAATATTCACATCCCTGCGCTTGCGCAAGTGGACGTATCCTCTGATTGAAGGGCGTCCGCTGGAAGCGCGCCCCTCGCGGAGTCTGCAGCCTGTGGCCGTCCCGGAAAATGGAGACGTCGTAAAAACCGGCACGAACGGAGCAACGTGGCGATATTCCTGACGGGTTCCACCGGATACATCGGCGGCGCACGTGGCGGCCAACCTGCTGGAGCAACAGGGCGCTTCCCTGAACCTGCTGGTCCGTGCCCGCGATCCCCAGGAAGCCGCCGTCCGCCTGTGGCACGGCCTGCAATTGCATCTGGAGTTCCCGCGGTTCTACGAACACTTGCAGACCCGCATGCGAATTTTTTGCGGCGATCTGACTGCTCCGCATTTTGGCCTCTCCGATGACGACTACGATCGCCTGATCCATACCACCGATTCGGTGATCCACTGCGCGGCCTCGCTCAATCGCAAGTCGGAAAAAAGCTGCCTGAATGTGAATCTGCGAGGCACGCTCGAAGTGCTGCAGCTGGCGCAGAAGTCGAACTACTATCATGGCCTGCGCCGTTTCAGCCATGTGAGCACGGTGGCCGTGGCAGGGAAGCGGCAGGACGAAGTGGTCACGGAAGACCGCTCCATCGATTGGGACCGCTCCGACTACGATCCTTACGCCCGCACCAAGAAATTTGCCGAGCACATGATGCGGCAGCTTCTGCCCGAGGTGCCGATCACGATCTTTCGCCCCAGCATCGTTCTGGGCGACAGCCGCTATCGCCGAGACCACGCAGTTCGACATGGTGCAAGGCCTTCGTGTTCCTGGCCGGCCTGCCGGTGTTGCCGTTCCGTGCGCAAGACAAGATTGACATCGTGAATGTGGACTTCGTCGCGGACGCGATCGCGACGCTGCATCAGAAAGAAAATCCGCATTCACGATACCTATCATCTTTCCTCCGGCGTGGAGTCGCAGACCTTCCGCCAGCTGACCGGCGCGCTGGCCGCTGCGCAAAACAAGCGTGGCCCGGTCTTTCTGCCATTTCTGGAGCGGCCGTTCGATTCCAGTGTGAACTTTCTTGCGAACCGTAGCGGATCGCTGGCGCATGGCGCCTCGCTGATGAAAGTGTTCATGCCTTACCTGACCTGGAACACGGTGTTCGACAACACTCGCGTCACTCAGGAACTGGGACGCAGTCCCGTACCGTTCTCGCAATACAGCTATCCACTGCTCAAGTTCAGCCGCGAAACCAACTTCACGTATCCCTACCGGGATTGGCCGACCACCAAAGCTGGAGGGTCCGCCGCATGATGGACTTGCTTCTCGAAGCCTGGGTCAGCGGCAGCATCGAAGCCGCCAAGCTGGGTTGGATGATGGGCAAGGGCAAGCCCTGGCAGCCCGGTGAAAAACTCAAGCTGTTGTTTGCCGGATACAACGGCACGCGCAACATGGGCTCCGATGTGCGAGTTGAGGAAATGCTGCGGCAGATTCGTCACATTCTGGGCGCGGAAAACGTCAGCCTTCAGCGTGATGACGCAAAACTTCAAGTTCACCGAGGGATACTTCGAGGACACGCAGCAGGTACATCTGCCGGACATTTTCCCTCCTTTCCTTTCCGACGAAGTGCCCAAACATCACGGAGTCGTGGCGTGCGAAGGTTCGATGTTCAAGAGCAAATTCGCCAACGCCCTGACCACCATGATGATCGGATCGTTGGGCATCGCCTCCGCGCAGAACAAGCTATCCGTGGGTTACGGCGCGGAAGCGGGGCACATGGATCCGCTGATCGCGAAAGATGTGCGCCCGCTATTGCCAGAATTCGCTGGTGATCACACGCAACGAAGAATCGCGCACGCTGTCTGCGCGAACTGGGCGTCCCCACCGAACTGGGCACCGACACGGCGTGGACGTTCGAGCCCGCTCCCGCCGAGTATGGTGCAGGGAATATTGCGCGAAGTTGGCTGGGACGGCAGCACGCCGGTGCTGGTGGTGTGTCCCATTAATCCGTTCGAATGGCCGGTCAAGGCGTCGGTGGCCAAGCTGGCGGCGCGTACTCTGACCGGCGCTTACAAGGAAAGCCACTACCGCTCGGTCTACTTCCACAAATCCGGTCCGGCAGCAGACCGTGCGCTGGAACACTATCTGACTGCCATCGCCAACGCGGTCGACGCATTCCGCAAGCAGCGCAAGGTTTTCGTGGTGCTCGCCGCGACCGAGCGCCTGGATGCGCGGCCAGCCGAACGCATCTCGGAAAAACTGGGCGGCGTGCCGGTGCTGAGTTCCGAAGACTACAAAATGTACGAGTTGGTAAGCATTCTGCGAGCTTGCCACATGATGGTTTCGTCGCGCTATCACGGCATCGTGACCTCCATGCCGGGGCTGGTGCCGTCGGCGGGAATCACCATGGACGAGCGCATCCGCAACTTGATGCGCGAGCGCGGCCACCAGGACCTGCTGATGAACGTGGATGATCCCGACCTCGAACCGAAGCTGCTGGCGGCGCTCGAAAAGCTGGCCACGCGAGGGCGAAGCGATCGCTGAGGGCATCGGGCAGACGGTGGTGAAGAATCTGAAAGTGATGGCGCGCATGGGCGTGTACTTCGAGGAAGAAGTGCAGCGCCGCTATCCCGAGTTCCCCACCCGCAAGGGAGAATGGAGCTGGGAAGACTATTTGCCGCCGCTCAGCAAAGGCTTGAAGCAATTGGTAGAGGCTTTTGGCTAGCGCAACCACGTAGGCTCGGACGCCCTCGTCCGGGCGGCGAGCGCAGCTCGCCAGAGGTTTGTGGGTGGTCCCGAGTTCTTGCGGAGCTTTGCTCCGCCGGTGGGTGAGGGCAGCCGCCCCTACGCAGGCACATGAACTTTCTCGAGAACATCTTCGCCCAGCTTGAAGCCTCCCGCGACACTGCCGTGCTGCAGGAGCTGCGAGACAGTGGCGCCGTTCCAGTCACCGGGCAAGAGCTGCTTGAATCGGGTGGCGCGGGCACGAGCTTTCCTTCTGTCCAAGGGGCTGAAGAAAGGCGACCGCTGCGCTCTGCTGGCGCACAACGGCATCGACTGGGTCGCGCTCGACCTGGCGATCATGGCCGAGGGCGTGATCGTGGTTCCGCTCTACGCGCGGCAGGCGGCAGCCGAACTCGTCGCGATGATGAAGGACTGCTCGCCAGCATTGATCTGCTGCGGCGATGCCGCGTTGCGCGACGGCATTCTGCAAGCATGGCCCGAGGCCCCGCCGCAACATCTGTTCGCCGAGATCTTTTCCAATGCCGGAGCCAGCGTGAACGGCAACCCGCAGCTCGCCGAGTCGGACCCCGTCACCATCATCTATACGTCCGGCACCTCGGGCGAGGCCAAGGGCGTCATCCTGACCGCGGGCAACGTCGCCCACATGCTGGGCTGCACTTCGGGACGCCTTGATTTGCTGATGGAGGAGCAGGCCAGGGCAGGACCGGGTCTTCCACTACCTGCCATTTTGTTTTGCCGGCTCCTGGATCATGCTGCTGACGTGTCTTTTGCGGCGCAGCCTGCTCACGCTGAACACCGATCTGGGCAAGCTGGCCGGCGAAATGCGCGCCGCTGCACCCGACTATTTTCTCAACGTTCCGGCGCTGCTCGAACGCATGCGCAAAGCAGTGGACGAACAACTTTGGAAGACCGGCGGCATGGCGCTCGCCATCTATAGTCGAGCCAAAGCCGCGTGGATGCGCAAGCGCGATGGGCACCGCCAAGGTCGCAGATTCCGAGTCTGGCTTTCCCTGGCCGAACGCGATGATCTTTCCCACCATCCGCAAGAAAATGATTGGCAGCAACTTAAAGGCTCTGATCTGCGGCTCGGCGCCGCTGAACGTCGACACCCAGCTTTATTTCAATATGCTGGGCATTCCGGTGCTCCAGGTCTACGGCCTGACCGAGACCACGGCAATCTGCACCATGGACGATCCTCGCCATGTTGAGCCCGGCCGCGTAGGGCCGGCCATCAGCGGCATCGAAATGAAGCTCGGAGAGGACGAAGAAATTATTGTGCGCGGGCCCAACATTTTTCCCGGATATTGGAACCGTCCACAGGAAACCGCCAAGGTCGCTGCGCGAGGGATGGTTTCATACCGGCGACCAGGGCGAAGTTGATGCGGCAGGGAACTGGCGGATCATCGGGCGCATCAAGAACCTGATTATTCTCGGCTCGGGCCACAACATCGCGCCCGAGCCGATCGAAGATGAATTGCTGCGACATTTGCCCGGAGCCCAGCAGGCGGTGCTTGTGGGTAACGGGCGTGGATATCTTTCGGCGATCGTCACGGGAAGCATGACCCGGGAACAGGTGCAGGCAGCGGTGGACGCGGTCAATCCAGACTTGCCACACTACAAACAGGTTCGGGCGTTTCATGTTCAGTCCGAACCCTTCTCCATTGAAAACGGATTGCTGACGGCGAACGGGAAACTCAAGCGTGATCTGATCGCAGCGCGGTTGCAGAGCGAAATCGAAGAAATGTATCAAGTCAAGCAGGCGTCATGAACTTTGCGCCGGCGTCCCGCGGCTGTCTCGAGGGCATCTTGCCCTCGAAGGCGTGCTTCGAGTCTGACGAATGAAGACGAATCAATTCAAAGGCGAAGCGCTCTCCTGGGAGCTTAAAGACGGCGTCATCGAGTTGGCGCTGCATCGTGATCCATGCAACGAGATCGGCTCGCGGACTCTCGAGGAATTGGAGAAGTTCGTATCCTCGCTTGAGCGAATGCAGAGTCGACGCGCACGCCCTGATTCTCTACAGCACTTTGAAATCCGGCTTCTGCGCCGGAGCGGACCTGCGCGAGCTTTATCACGGCGCTCAGGGCATGGCAAGCAAGACGCAGCCACTCAAGGGCGTCCGCGAATTTCTGGAGCGTATTCACAAGGTAATGAATGCGATCGACGGCTGCGCCGCTTACCACGATCGCTGCGGTTAACGGCGTAACCTTCGGCGGCGGGTTTGAACTTGCTCTGGTATGCGACCTGATCATCGCGGACAAAATGGCGCGTTTTTGTTTTCCCGAGTTGCGTCTGGGCCTGATTCCCGGATTCGGCGGCATCCCGCGACTGAAGCGCGATTTGGGCAACGCTGTCGTGCGCGATCTTTTGCTGACCGGTCGCAGCTTCAATGCCACCAAAGCTCAGCAGATTGGGCTGGTCAGTCAGGTGGTGGGGGAAGGCGAGTCGTTGACGCGCGGCGCGCGCTACGGCCGCTCAACTGGGGAAGTTCGATCGCCGCACCGCCGTCGCGGCCAAGAAATTCATCAAGCCGATTCCTTACGAGGAACTGCGGCGCGAGATCGATATCTTCTGCGAACTCTTCGCCCAGCCGGCGGTTGCAGCCGGGCTGAAGAAGTTTGTCGAGAGCACCGACGCGCAACCCTATTTGCCCTGAGATCTTTCGAATAGAATGATATGAATGCACATGACGGACAACAAAAAGACGTTGGACGAAATCCTTAACCTTGCGGCCGCACAGTTCAAGGTCCCACGCGAGAAGCTGACTCCCGACGACGATTTCTTCAAGACGCTGGGGATCGACAGCCTGCAAGCGCTCGATCTGCTCACCCGGCTCGAACATCATTTTCATGTCGAGCTGCCTGACTACGAGTTGCAGGGAGTTTCGGACTTCCGGACGCTCGCCAGCCGGATCCAGGCGAGGCTGTGAAAGGCATTCAGCATTGCGCTCCTTTCGCGTACTCCATGACTGCATGAAGAGCCGCATGAAAGACGAGTCTGGTAAAAGGCCGGTTATCAGTTCATGGTTCTCTGTTCTCAGTTGTTCGACAGATGAACGAAATAGCCATTTCTCCGTGGCTCCGTGTCTCTGTGGTGAAATAACTCTTTAATGCTCAATCTCGACCAATACAACAGCTTGGGCGCAGCGCTGCGCGAGGCGCTCGATCGTTGGCCGAATGAGACCTGCCTGATCGAGTCGGATCGCGACAAGGAAAAAACCCGCCTCACATATTCCGACTTCAAAGACATGGCGTTGCCGCTGGCCCGGGCTTTCGAAGACGCTGAATTCAAGCCTGGCGACCGGGTGGCGATCATCATGAGTAATCAGTCGAAGTGGCTGATTTCTGCATACGCCATTTTCCATGGAGGCGGCGTGCTGGTGCCGCTCGATTACAAACTGAGCGCGGCCGAGCACCTGCAATTGCTGGCGCACAGCCAGGCAAAATTCCTGGTGGTCGAATACTACTTGTGGCGCGCGATCTTCCAATCGCCGGAGTTCAAGGAATATGGCGTGCAGACGGTTCTGGTTACGGAAGCGCCCGCCCGGAGCCGATCTGGCGGCCGCCTTTCGCTGGGAAGATTTTCGCCGCAAGGGCGATCCGGTGTTCGTTCCGCGCCAGCGTCAAGATGTGGCCTGCATCGTCTACTCCTCGGGAACCGGCGGGCGTCCCAAGGGATGCGTGCTCACACATGAAAATTATCTGGAGCAATGCAAAGCCCTGATCTCGCTCTTCCCCTTCTGGCCGGGTGTGCGCTACCTGAGTATTCTGCCCACCAATCACGCCATCGATTTCATGGTCGGGTTTATCGGGCCGTTTGTCTGCGGTGCGTGCGTGGTGCACTTGCGCACCTTGCGGCCCGAGTTCGTGCGCGACGCTTTCGTGCGCTACAAGATCACTTACGTGAGCCTGGTTCCCATGGTGCTCAAGAATTTGGAACGGGGGCTCAAGGCCAAGTTTGAGGCGCTGCTCGAAAGCCAAACGATTCGTTTTGGAGCGCTCTATCGCGGTCAACAAGTTTTTCACCGGCTGGCGTCCCGATGTGCGATTGAGCCGGTTAATGCTGCGCCAGGTGCACCAGGCCTTTGGCGGAGAATTGCGCGCCATGTTTACCGGCGGAGCGTTCATGGAGCCGTCCACGCTGCAGTTTTTCTACGATCTGGGCATTCCCGTGGCGAACGGATACGGTCTGACCGAGGCCGGCACCGTACTCACACTGAACGATCTGAAACCCTTCCGCGCTGATACCGTGGGCAAGCCACTGCCGGGCGTCCAATTGCGCGTCCTGAATCCGGATGCGGAGGGCATCGGCGAAGTGGCGGCGACGGGCAAGACGGTCATGTCGCATTACCTTGACGATCCCGAACTGACGGCGGAAACCATCGTCGACGGCTGGCTGCTAACGGGCGACCTGGGCCGGTTTGACAGCAGCGGGCATCTGCAACTCTTCGGCCGCAAGAAAAACATGATCGTCACCGAGGGCGGCAAAAATATTTATCCCGAGGATATTGAAACCGCTTTTGACGGCCTGCCGGTGAAGGAGTATTGCATCTTCGCGGCTAACTATATCTGGCCGGACAAAGAGCCTGGGTCACGAAATGCTGATTCTGGTGTTGCGTCTGGAGCCAGGTCCGGAAGGGCAAGTCCAGGAGTTCAGTGAAGAGTTGAAGCAGGAGATCATTGCCCGCAATCGCCGCTTGCCTGATTTCAAACGGGTGGGCGGATGCCTGGTGTGGGAAAAGGATTTTCCCCGCACCGCCGCCATGAAGATCAAGCGTGTGGTTCTCGCCGAAGAGATTCGCAAGGTCCTCAGCCGCGCTGCCGTGATCGAACTGTGAGGACGAGCTATAAAGAAATATGAGTGACCAACCGTGACCGACTCCGGCGCCTTCCTTGCGGTGGTCAACCCGGCGGCCGGCGGAGGGCGCTGCCGCAAACTGGTTGGCCCCGCGCTCGACCGTTTGCGCGCGGGCGGAATTGCTTTGACCGTGGTCGAAACCCGGGCTCCGGGCCAGGCGACCACGCTGGTTCGCGATGCTTACGCGCAAGGCTATCGGAAGTTTATCGCCGTCGGCGGAGACGGAACTTCCTACGAAGTAGTCAACGGTTTGTTTCCGGCTGCAAGTGGTGAGACCGCAACGCTGGCGTTTCTTCCCCTGGGAACAGGCAATTCATTCCTGCGCGACTTCAGCGACCGTGGCGTAGAGTTTGCTATTGAAGCATTGCTGGCCCGGCGTTCAGCGCCGTGCGACGTTTTGCGGTTGACCCACAAGAGCGGAGTGCTGCACTACATCAACCTACTGAGCATGGGATTTTCCGCTGACGTGGCCACGTTGCGGGCCCGCCGTTTCAGCGGGTGGGGAGAGATTGGGTACCAGTCATCCATTTTCATCAGCCTGGCGCGTTTTCGGCGGCGCCCATTTCCGCTGCGGGTGGATGGAAGCGCGGAAGTCGACCGCCGGCCGTGCCTGTTCCTGACTTTCAGCAACAGCAAATTCACCGGCGGCACCATGATGATTGCTCCCAAGGCCGAGGTGAACGACGGCTTGATCGAGTTCGTGCGCTGGGGAACCATCGGGCGTCTGGGCTTGATTCGTAATCTGCCCACGCTTTACGACGGTACCCACATCAACCATCCGCTTGCCGAAAGACGGCCGGCGAGGAGGATTGATTTCGAACTGGACGCTCCGGTCGATGTCATGGTGGATGGCGAGGTTTGCACTTTGCTTTGCCAAAGCCTCGACGTGCTGCCTTCGGCCCTGAACGTCGTGGTATAAAAAGATTCCATGTCAGACGAGCGCAAGCGACGACAAGCCGAGCGGGAGCACCCGGAACTGGCGCAGGCAAGAGTGCGCAAGATCATCACGATCGTGCTGATTGTGGCCGCCTTTGCTGTCGTGGTCTATATGGCCCTGCGAAAACGCAGCCATCGCCTGGACGCATTCGCGCAATGTTTGGCTGCAAGGGAAGCCAAGATGTACGGCGCGTACTGGTGCCCGCACTGTACGGAGCAGAAGGAAATGTTTGAGGCGTCCTTCCAGTATGTTCCGTATGTGGAGTGTGGCGTAACCGGCTCGCGCGATGAAGCCCCGCCTTGCAAGGATGCCGGGATAAAACATTTTCCCACCTGGCAATTCGCCGACAACCAACGCCAGGAGGGGGCCCAGTCTTTGCAGTCCCTGGCCGTCAAGACCGGGTGCCCTCTGCCATGAGGCTTTTAGCGGCGCCGCACTTTGCCCGGCGCGTTCTTCTATTGATTTCCGTGCTGGCGCTAGGCGGAGCGCTGGTCTCCTCCGTATCCCTCTATCATCACTACGGCACCTCGGCAACTTCCTACTGCGATATCGGAGAGAATTTCAACTGCGATATCGTGAATCGCAGCACATTCTCGACGATTGCCGGCATTCCCGTTGCGCTGATTGGGATCATTGGATATCTGGTTGTGCTGGCCTTGACCACGCTTTATCGTAGCCAAGCTTGGACGCCGGCAACACTCGCACTCGGCACACTGGTGGGTCTGAGCTTTGCGCTTTATTTAACCTACATCGAGGGTTTCGTTCTTGCGGCCTGGTGTATTTTGTGCCTGTCGTCACTGGCCCTGATGTTCAGCATCACGGTGCTTTCAGTGCTGCTGTGGGCGTGCAACCTGCGGCGGGTTGAGTGATTTCCTGATGGAAGAGACCACGTCGTCCCCAGAATCGGGTAGTGAAGACTCTCCGGACCTGGCCGGAGAGTTACGCCTACACGAATTTCAAAGCCGGATTTTCCGCAACGCGCGCATGCTACGGGTCTGGTTGCCGCCGGGGTATAGCGCGCCGGAAAATCAAGCCCGGCACTATCCCATTTTCTATCTCAATGACGGCCAGAACCTGTTCGACCCAGCCACCGCGTTCATTGGGGTTGACTGGCAAGCCGACCAGGCCGCCGATCGCCTGATTCGCGAAGGCCAAATTCCTCCACTCATTATCGTGGGCATCGATAACGCGCAGAAGCAGCGCCCTAAAGAATATCTGCCCTACCGGTCCTTTAATCCGCCCGTCATGCGGCCACGGGGGAAGTGTTACCCCGATTTTCTGATCAACGAGGTGATGCCGTTTGTCTACCAGCGCTACCGCATCGCACGAGGCCCGGAAAATACTGGTTTGGGAGGGTCTTCTCTAGGCGCGATCATTTCGCTTTACACCACGATGGAGCGCCCGGGAGTCTTCGGCCGTCTGCTGCTGGAAAGTCCGTCACTGTTCATTTCCAACCGGCAGCTCTTGAAATCCAGTCGCAGCATCCGGCAGTGGCCGCAAAGGGTTTTCCTGGCGATTGGAACCAGGGAAGCGGGAAGCGAAGAACGTGATCGAGAAGTGGTCAAAGACGTTCGCGAACTGGAAAGCCTCCTGCGGCAGGCCGGGTTAGGAGAAGACCGATTGCAGGTGAGGATTGACGATGGCGCAACTCACAGTGAGCGGGAGTGGGCGAAAAGATTTCCCGAAGCACTGGCGTTTCTCTTCGACGTGTCATCCTGACTCCGCTCAGGGTCACACTGCGAGGGTGGGTGCCGCTGGTGACAATCGACGAGACGAGATCTGCCAGCAGACCCACAACAGCGCCGTCATAGCTACCACCGATAACTGCAAATGAGTGATCCGCACCAGCGGTCCGATCAGGAACAACGGATAGCAGAAATACAGCAACTGCCGCACTCGAAGCGCGGTCGACTGTTCCTGATGTGCCAGTGCCCAATCACCGAGCAGCAGGAACCCGGGCGCCAGAATCGTCAGGTCATACACGGTCAAGTGGGGTGAGACCAAAACCGTGGCCAGCAGCAGCGCCGAAAAGCAAACCGGCAGCGACGCCCCACTCTTCCACACGCGTACCGCGAGCACAAGCGCGGCGAGAGCGCTGACTGCGTATAGAGCAAACGCAGTGCGCGGCCACGGTATCAATAGAGACCAGAAGGAACGCATCGAATGAGTCTGGTATAGACGCGGTTCGAGCAGCGGCATCACATCCCGCACCTGCACCAGAGCATGCCAATACGAAGTCATTGCAGGGGTGCCGTATCGCAGCCAGCCCATCGCCAGTTCGAGGCATGCTGCGATCACGGCGCCGGTGATCGAGTTTCCACTGGCGCGCGATCACAAAGACGACCGCTGCCGCCAGTCCTAACTGCGGTTTAAAGATGAGAGCTCCGATAGCCAACCCGGCGAGTAGCCTTCGATCGCTTCGCAGGGCCAGGTAGGCCAGCGTGAAACACAAGAGTGCGAGACCCGAAGTCTGTCCCCAGGCCAGCAGGTGAAAAAATCCCGGAAAAGCCATCGCAAGGATGAGGACCGTCCAGCGATCTTTCTGAAGGCTAGGACAAGTCTTCCAGACCGCACAACAACAGAAGGCGTAGAGCAATACATTGACCGCCAGCCACACGGTCAAGGCCCAGCCATAAGGCATCCGGGCGAAGGGCGCGAACAGAAGAGAAACCTGCGGCCCGTAAAGCGGAACGTACAAACTATCCGGCGCCTGGGCCACAAGCTGACGCGTGAGTTCCGCCTGTGCCCGCATGTCGTAAAGAAGGTCGCCACGGCCCTGTAGCGCCAGCTTCCCTAGGGTGTAGAAATGTAGAAAATCCGTTCCCTTAACCAGACCGTTGCGGTCGAGCAGCCCTGGCGTGGACATGTTGACGGCGTAGACCGTCCAGAGACACGCGGCCAGAAGCAGGCCATGAATGCGAATGCGTTTAGTAGTGAGCCACGAACCGGGGCTCATGGCTCAAGCCTCGCCGGAGAATCGTCCCCGTTCAAGTGCCAGACTTTTCGCTGCGGAAAATACTCGAGCAGTTCGGAATCTTTCTGCGCGCCCATTTCGCGCGCCCAGACGATCTTGGCGCCGTCGATGTCGGCTGCGTTGTATACCCATTCCCAATCCACATCGTGATGCGGGCCGTAGCTTACGAGGACCAAGTGGCGCCCGGGAGTGGCTTCCAGTTGGCGCGCAATGGCCAGCCGATCCAGATTGCCTCGAGGCCATGGCGGCTCGATTTGAGCATGTGCAGCGGCCGCCCCGACGCGCAACAAAATCATGGCGCAGGCGATCACTGGGATGGCCCGCACCACGGCAACGCCAACTGGTTGTCCGTGCCAGCGCCATAGCCGCAAGTGACGCATGCACTGCACCAGCACAAGATAAATCAGGCCCGTGGCGGGAGCGACATAGTGTGGCATCGTCCATGTTTCCACGGCCAGGCCGAGCAGAAAAAAGACGCTTGCGAGAATTACAAAGCGCATCTTCCGGTCGCGGACCATCCACGGAAAGGCCAGCAAGGGGATGGTGAGCAGAGGGCCGCAGTAAAATTTCCAGGAGCCGAGCAGCTTGTCCCATGTGTGCTCGGCAGCTCCGGCGAGGGAGTGGTACTCCTCGAAGCGGGCTAACTCCCAGCGATAGAAATCGCGCATCACCGTATGGTTGTAGGCGGGCTCGGGTCTCGGCGACTGCCAAAGGAAATACGGAGCGGTCGCGTAGGTGCCACGATTTACCTGGTACGTCATGCGGAAGGGACTGCCCGTGACGCGCCAGTAGTAGTAACCCATTCCCGCCCCAGTCACGATGAGAACGAGCACAATGGGCAACACTACCCGGCGGAGAGAAATCGAAAATGCCGGATGCGACCTTCCGAAAATCCAGGCCGCCAACGCGGCCGCGATCGGCAGGCTGAAGATGAACCCTTCATACGGACGGCTGTTGGCCAGTATGCCGAGACCGGCCGCCAGGATGACGGCGTCCGCTACGCGCGCGTATTTCTTTATCCGGGGCAATGCTCCCAACACTAAAGCCCCACCCAGAGCAACCACCGATCCGCTCCAGTAGCCATTCATCCAGTAGCTGAGAATGCCCAGGCGCAGTACCGCCAGCATCCCGCCCAGCAGCGCCCATGCTGGGGGCAGCCACCCCTGGAGCATCCAGGTCATCGCGGAACACATGAGCGCCGTGATCAGCAATTGCCCGATCCAGGGATGCCCGAGCCGCTGGCCCGCCGCCAAAACCAGCCCCTGTGCTGGAGGGTACATGGACATGTAGGTTGGCTGCTGAATGATGTGGAAGCTTTCGAAGTGCACCCACATGGGATGGGGAGGATTGGTCACGCGTCCGTGAGCGAACGTATCGGCCGCCAGCAAATAACTGAATTCATCGTTCCACCGTGGCGCGGGAATCCCAAGGATAGAAATCAGAGAAACGCGGAGAGCAATTACCAGCAGCGCGGCGACGACCACCGACAACACCTGCCTTCGCGCCAGCCGACGAAATCGGCGCTCCACATAGCGGAAGCCAGTGGGCCGGGCCGTGGAATTGTCCCCATGACGCGAAGCGAGGGCGATTGTCACCAAGGCAGCGATGACCAGGATCAGCTCGATGATCTGAATCAGGGAAGGCGCGAGGCGGGCCATTGTCATCGGGCGTCGAACCTCGGACTGCGGACTCTGCTGTCAACCCTATGGGCGTTTGGTTGACGTCCGAGGTCTGACGTCCGACGCCCGGTTCTACTTTCCTACAGCCACTTTGTCCGTGGTCAGCTTGTCGAGGATGCCGGAGGCCACGTCAATCGTCTCCTGGTCGACCGTGCGATTCTTGGAAATGGCATCGGCCAGGGGCACCGAGACGATCTTGTTGCCACGCAGTGCTGCCATGCATCCAAACTCACTGCGATGCACCATGTCGATCGCGCCTAAACCGTAACGCGTCGCCAGCATGCGGTCGAAGGCGCTGGGAGAGCCACCGCGCTGCACGTGCCCCAACACGACCGTCCGGGTTTCAAAATTGGTGCGGCGCTCAATCTCGCGGGCTAGGATGGCCGCAATTCCGCCCAGCCGAGCATGGCCAAATTCATCCTTGCCCATGTCAACCACGATGGGCGCGCCGTGCGCAGGATCAACGTCGGTGGAGAATTTCGCTCCTTCGGCAACCACCACAATGCTGAAGTAGCGCCCGCGGGCGTGCCGCAAACGGATGGTCTCCGCAACTTTGTCGACATCGAAAGGTATTTCGGGAATCAGAATGACGTCCGCGCCGCCAGCGATGCCGCTGTACATCGCGATCCAGCCTGCATCGCGTCCCATCACCTCCACCACCATCACGCGGTTGTGGGCTTCGGCGGTGGTGTGGACGCGGTCGATGGCTTCGGTGGCGATGTTGACCGCGGTATCGAATCCAAAGGTGAAATCGGTGCCCGCCAGATCGTTGTCGATGGTTTTGGGAACCCCCACGACGTCAACCCCTTTTTCGTGCAGCTTCTGGGCGACGGAAAGCGTGTCATCTCCTCCGATGGCGATCAGGGCTTCGATCTGGTGTTTCTTCAGCGTGTTGACGCACTTCTCTAAACCGTCGGTTTTCTTTGAGGGGTTGGTGCGCGAGGTGCGCAGGATGGTGCCGCCGCGCGGAAGAATTCCGCCAACGCTCGCCAAATCGAGCGGCATGCTCTTGTCTTCGATCAGGCCGCGCCAGCCCTCCAGAAAGCCAACGAATTCATCTTCGTAATGGAAACAGCCCTTGCGCACCACGGCGCGGATCACTGCGTTCAACCCCGGGCAGTCGCCCCCGCCGGTAAGTATCCCAACTTTCATTGCCTGCTCTCCTTAACGCTGCACCGCGCCAACACTGGATACACTTCTGCTGTAGTTACTTGCATCGGAGCCTAAAGATTACCACTAAATAGTGCACTTTTGTTCAGTCCAGGTACCTCCCGAGCCTCTCTTGCTGATTGCGCCTGACGAGGAGATTCGCCACAATATCTCGAGCAATCACGGGGCCTGCATGTCAAAAATAGTGCGTGTTCTGATCTGGCTGGCGGTTGCCCTTCTGGGCGCGCTGGCTCTGGCGACCGTCGCCTTGCATCGCGGCGAACAAATCAACGCCATGTGGCTGGTGGTGGCGGCCGTCTGCTCTTATGCCCTGGGTTATCGCTTCTACAGCAAATTTATCGCGGCCAAAGTTCTGACCCTCGATGGCTTGCGTGCCACTCCGGCCGAGCGCCTGGAAAACGGCCGCGACTTCGTCCCCACGAACAAATGGGTGGTCTTCGGACATCACTTCGCCGCCATCGCCGGGCCCGGGCCTCTGGTTGGCCCTGTGCTGGCAGCGCAATTTGGGTATCTTCCCGGAACGCTCTGGATACTGGCCGGCGCGGTCTTCGGGGGCTGCGTACAGGACTTCGTGATTCTGCTGTTCTCGGTGCGGCGCGACGGCAAGTCGCTGACCGAAATGGCGCGCGAGGAAATTGGCAAGCTGGGCGGACTGGTTGCCTACGTCGCGGTGATCAGCATCATTGTGATCCTGCTCGCGGTCTGCGCCCTGGTGGTGGTGAATGCGCTGAAGGCCAGCCCGTGGGGCACGTTCACCATCGCGATGACGATTCCCATCGCGCTTTTGATGGGCGTCTATTTGCGCACGCTGCGGCCCGGCAAAGTGCTGGAGACTTCCGTCCTCGGCTTCGGGTTGGTCATGTTCGCGATCTGGGGCGGACAGTGGGTCTCGCAGACGCCCTCGGTAGCCAAATGGTTTACCTACTCCGGGCCGGCCCTGGCGATGCTGATCATCGTCTACGGATTCGCCGCCTCCGCACTTCCGGTGTGGCTGTTGCTCGCCCCGCGCGATTACCTCAGCACATTCGTGAAGCTGGGAACCATCACTCTGCTGGCGCTGGGAATTATCGCGCTGCGTCCTACGCTGCATATGCCGCCGCTCACCCGCTTTATTGATGGCACGGGGCCGGTGTTCGCCGGAAGTCTGTTTCCCTTCGCGTTCATCACCATCGCCTGCGGCGCCATCAGCGGCTTTCATTCACTGATCTCGAGCGGCACCACGCCGAAGTTGATCCGTCGTGAGACCGAAGCTCGCATGGTGGGATATGGCGCCATGCTGGCCGAATCCCTGGTCGCCATCATGGCCATGATTGCCGCCTGCGTTCTGCAGCCGGGAATTTATTTCGCCATCAACAGCCCTGCGGGAATCGTTGGCCAGGCACCCGAAGCCGCCGCCGCAACCATCAGCCAGTGGGGATTTCCCATCACCGCCGCCGAAATGCATGCTCTGGCCCAGTCCGTAGGTGAGCAAACTCTCTACAATCGCACCGGAGGCGCGCCCGCCTTCGCCGTCGGCATGGCGCACATCTTTTCCAACAGCCTGGGCGGACAGGCGCTGATGGCGATCTGGTACCACTTCGCCATCATGTTTGAAGCGCTGTTCATTCTCACCGTGCTCGATGCCGGCACGCGCGTCGGCCGCTTCATGGTGCAGGATGCCCTGGGCCACGTCTGGAAGCCGCTGGGCCGCACCAGTTGGTATCCCTCCATTCTGGCGACCAGCGCTCTTATCGTTGCCGGCTGGGGATATTTCTTGTGGCAGGGCGTCAAAGATCCGTTGGGTGGGATCAATTCCTTGTGGCCGCTGTTCGGTATTGCCAATCAACTGTTGGCCACGGTGGCCCTGTGCGTGGCCACGACCATCGTCATCAAAATGCATCGCGCGCGTTACGCCGCGGTGACGCTGGGCCCGTTGCTTTGGCTGGTCGCGGTGACTTTCACAGCTTCATGGCACAAGGTTTTCGATCCCAATCCTCGCATCGGATTCCTTTCGCACGCGGCCCAGCTTGCGTCTGCGCCCGCTGCCAACGCCCGGCTGATCTTCAACGACCGCCTCGATGCCGTCGTAACCGGGGCCCTGATCGTGATGGTCGCATTGATCCTGATTGAATCCGCGGTGGAATGGCTGCGCGTGCTCTCTGGCCGCAAGCAAGCCAGACTAAAAGAATCGCCGTTCGTGCCCACAAGATTCGCCGAGGAGCAAGGATGAAAACAAGATGACGCAGATCAAACTCCGGGAAATAGTTAGTCGGATACTGGACCAAATCACATCTTTCCCTCCGGTCTTCATCGCTGCCCTGCGGGAAATTTTCGACGAGTCGGCTTACGCACGCTTCCTGGATCAGAGGCAACTAGCATCGTCCCGCGCAGCCTACGCCGCCTTCCGCCAGGAGCACGAAGCCGCCAAGGCCCGCCGCCCCAAGTGTTGCTGAGATTAGGGTGTGCGCATGAGCGAGGACGCCCGCGCCTACATTGAATGAACGCCGAATGCCAACAGGAATCGCCCAAAACTGAGATAGACTTTCTGCCATGCGCGTACTCGGCGTTGACTGCGGCACAGAGTACACCGGCTTCGGCGTGGTCGAACTGGCTCACGATGACAGGCTGGTTTGCCTGACTTGCGGAGCGATCAAGCTTTCGCCGCGGGATCCCATGGCCCGGCGGCTGGCAATTATTTTTGACCGCCTGCGTGCCATCATTACCGAGCATCGGCCGGACAACGTCGCCATCGAAGATGTGTTTTACGCGCTCAATGTAAAATCCGCGCTGAAGCTTGGGCAGGTACGTGGGGTCGCCATGCTGGCGGCCTCCTCCGCCGGGTTGGAGGTTGCCGAGTATTCGCCTCTTTCCATCAAGTCTGCCGTGGTGGGCTATGGCCGCGCCGAAAAGCCGCAAGTCCAGCACATGGTTACGCGTCTGTTGAATCTAAGCGAAGTGCCCGAGCCGGCCGACGCCGCGGATGCCCTGGCCATCGCCATCTGCCATCTGCACACTTCGGCCACCCTGGTACGGCAACGTGCCGTGGGTGGATGAACATCCGCTCATTTTTTTGGCATAATCTCTGCATGAATCCCGGCAACCATGTAGGCGCAAGCGTCCCCGCTCGTGCGCAACCGTCGGTGGCGCTGCAGCACGAACGACGACGCTTGCGCCTACATCGAGCCTACTGTCTCGTGTTTCTCGTCTTTGGCCTCGCTCTTCCCGTCTACGCTCAAGAGCCAGCGACGGTCACCTTCACTCTCGACTTCCCGGGCTCAGAGCCCTCGCACTACGCGATTTCGGTCTCTTCCGACGGCCGCTCCACCTACGACTCTGATGGCAAACTCAGTCCCGACTCGGAAGGCGATCCCTTTCACCTGGACTTCTCCATGTCCACTGAAACCAGGCAGCGGGTTTTTGAGCTTGCCGAGCGCGCGCACTTCTTTGAAGGACAGGTAGACTCCAAACGGAAGAACCTGGCTTCGTCGGGAGTGAAGACCCTGACCTACAAGAACTCCGCGCGAAGCACGTCCGCCACCTATAACTACTCTCCCGTGGCCGCGGTGCAGCAGATCACGCAACTGTTCCAGAACCTTTCCATGACCCTGGAATTTGGCCGCAGGTTGGAATACTTCCATCGTTACCAGAAGTTGGCACTCGACGACGAACTGAAGCGTATGGAGGGCGAGGGGCAGGAGAACGATCTCGAGGAATTGGGAGCGGTCGTCCCGATTCTCCAGCGCATAGCCCTCGACTCGTCTGTAATCAATCCCGTCCGGGCCCGGGCCCAGAGGATGATCGAGCGGGCAGGCTCCGCCAAGCGTTGATTCTGCCTCGATTTTCCGGCCTCGCCTTCGATTTGTTGACAACCAAGGGCTCCGAAAGGTGTTCTAATGTATTAACGGGTACTCTCGGGAGGCCGCACATGTCTACGCGCAGATTGGCCGCTCTATTCGCCTCGGTACGGTTTTTTCGGGTTGGTTGGCCGTTCCGTCTTTTGCTGACTCGCAAGCCCGCATTGTGCGCCTCAGCCAGGTGGACGGTGATGTTCAGATCGATCGCAATACCGGACAAGGCTACGAGAAGGCCTTCCTCAATTTGCCCCTGACCCAGGGCACCAAGTTGCGTACCGGGCAGGACGCCCGGGCCGAAATCGAATTCGAAGACGGCAGCACCCTGCGCATCACTCCGGGCTCAGTAGTGGAATTCCCCGAGCTTTCCCGGCGTGACTCTGGCTCCCGCGCCTCGACCCTGGACCTCCAGGGAGGAACCGCATATCTGAATTTCAAGGGTGACAAACAGGAACAGTTCACCCTCGGCTTCGGACGGCAAAGGCTCGATCCTCAGCAAGCCCTCTCATCTCCGCGTCGAACTCAAGGACAGCGACCGCCACCGTGGCGGTATTCAAGGGTGACGTGGATGTCGAGGACTCGTCAGGCAAGGTTGAGGTGGAGAAAAAGCACAGCGCGACCTTCGACCTGGGGGGAACCGCTCCTTACACCCTGGCCAACAATCTGGAGCCCGATCCTTACGACGATTGGGACAAGGAGCAGGAGAAATATCATCAGCAGTACAGCGCTTCGAATAGCTATTCGCCCTATGCCTACGGCGCCAGTGATCTGAATTATTACGGGAGCTTTTACAACATCCCGGGCTACGGGATGATGTGGCAGCCTTACCTGATCGGGGCGGGTTGGGATCCGTTCATGAACGGCGCCTGGACGTGGTATCCGGGAGCTGGCTACACCTGGGTCTCTGCCTATCCCTGGGGCTGGACGCCTTATCGTTACGGTTCCTGGACCTACCTTCCCACTTCTGGCTGGTTCTGGCGGCCGGGAAGCACATGGGCCGGGTGGAACACCGTCCCTCGAATCGTGAATGCTCCGCAGCGCTTCAACATGCCCAGGCCACCCGCCACTCCGGGACAGACTTTGCTGGTCAACCGCAGCCCAGTGGCAGGGGTTGGCGTGATTCAGGGTCGATCGGAAATCCGCGGCGGTTCGGCGGGCCTCGGTGTGGCCCGCGGGACGGTGCGCAATCTGGGCAAGATCTCGCAACAGGTCGAGGCCAGGCAGCCCGGCTCAGCAAATTCAGCGGCGCGGTTGCCCGGTGCAAGCCCGCGGGCCGTGACGCCCCACGGCGCGCCCGCGGCGCGGAGCGCGCCGGCTGCGACAGCGGCTCCACGGATAAGCGGTGGTTCGGTGTCATCGGCTCCGCGCGGTAATACCCATAAATAGCGGGCCGGGAGTTCCCAAATTTGGCAGAGCTTGGTAAGCTCCTAGCTAAATTTACCGTTTTCCTTCAGGAGGTTGGGAATGCTTACTACAAGGAATTGGATTCAACTCGGTCTAGTGGTTGCGGCATTCGTAGTTTTCTGTCCTCGCAGTTCGGCCCAGACTATCTCCTGTTCATCCGACGATGGGAAAAGGCATTACTGTCCAGCGGATACGCGAGGCGGAGTACAGACTGTTGAAGCAGCGCAGCGAATCGGCTTGCAACCAGGGCTACAGCTGGGGATTCGATCGCGGCGGCGTCTGGGTCGATCGCGGCTGTCGCGCCGATTTCATGGTCGATTCATACCAGTATCGAGGACCCGCTCCGGGCAGCACCGGCACAGTCTCGTGCTCGTCCGACGACGGACGCCGGCACTACTGCGATGCTGGTGGCGGCGGGCGGATAAGCCTGGTCAAGCAGCGCAGCGAATCTCCTTGCCGGGAAGGTTATAGCTGGGGTTCTGACGGCAGGGGCATCTGGGTCGATCATGGTTGCCGGGCTGATTTCGCCGTCGAAGGTGGCCGGGAGGGCGGCTGGCGCGACCGTGATCACCGCGACTGGGACCGTGATGGGAACGGTTACCAAGGTGGACAAGATCAGGTTGTCTCGTGCTCGTCGGATGACATGCACCGGCACTACTGCCAGGCCGACACTCGAGGCGGGGTCCAACTCCTGAAGCAGCGCAGCGACTCAGCTTGCCGCCAGGGCTATAGCTGGGGCTACGATCGGCGAGGCATCTGGGTGGATCACGGCTGCCGGGCTGATTTTCAAGTCATCCGGTAATCCTCCGTTTCAAAACGTGCAAAAGGGCGACCTTCGGGTTGCCCTTTTCTTTTTCCGTGGCGTCAAGAATTAGGAAACACTCATCAATTACCAGAGTCACTTGAGGCCCGGACGCCCGCCACGTAGGCTAGCGAAATACCCCAACATTCTTTCGGAGGATTCATGGCCACACCGGGCCGGGCGCCCCTTGCCAACGCCACCGCTGCAACTGTTCCGCCTACTCCTGCGCTGCTGCTCGCGATGCTGCAGGTTTCGACCCACGTCAGCGATCTGATTTTTTCTCCCGGAAGCCATCCTCACATCGAGGTAAGTGGCCAGTTGGTGCCGGTGAAAATGCCGGGCCTGTCCGTGCTGAGCATCGCCGACACCCAGCGCATCGCACAGGAGTTGATTGGAGAGAACAAGCAAGCCATTGCCATGCTGCAGAGCCAGGGATCGTGCGATATTTCCTACAGCTTGCCGGGCACAGCGCGCTTTCGAGTCAATATCTTCGTGCAGCGCGGCAGCCATGCCATTGTGATGCGGGTCATTCCCAGGAACATTCCTACCTTTGACGAACTGAAACTGCCGAAGCCGCTGACCGAGATCGTGGATCTGAAGAATGGGATCGTCCTGGTCACTGGACCGACGGGGTCGGGAAAGTCTTCCACCCTGGCCGCCATTCTCGATCGCGTCAACGAAACCAAGGCTTACCATATTTTGACCATCGAGGATCCGGTGGAATTCATGCACCGCCACAAGCGGTCGATCGTTCACCAGAGAGAGCTGCACAGCGACACGCCCAGCTTCGCCCTGGCCTTGCGGGCGGCGCTGCGCCAGGCTCCTAAGGTAATCCTGGTGGGCGAAATGCGGGACAAGGAGACTATCGAAATTGCCCTGGAGGCGGCCGAGACCGGCCACCTTGTGCTCTCCACCCTGCACACCACCGATGCCTCAAAGACCGTGGAGCGAATCATCGGAGTGTTTCCTCTGGCCGAACAGCAATCCGTGCGTAATCGCTTTGCCCGAAGTTTCCGCTTCATCGTTTCGCAGCGCTTACTGCCCCGCAAGGGAGCAACCGGACGAATCGCCGCCATCGAGATCCTGAAGTCAACCATGCGAACTCGCGAGTATCTGGAAAAAGGCGAAGTGGAAGGGAAGAGTCTGCTTGATGCCATGCGGGATGGAGACACCGAGGGCATGCAGCACTTCGACGGAGAAATCGAGAAGCTGATCCGGGGCGGCGCGATTGACTACGACACTGCCATGGCCTATTCCACCAATCCCGGCAATCTGCGGCTGCAGCTCTCCGATCTGCTCGGTGAGGCTCCTGCCACGCCGTCGGCAAGCGCCCCGCCGCCGCCAAAAGCCAAGCCGGCGACCGAGCTTGAACTCGAATAGGGACAGGAAAGTCAGACTGAAGAACCACGAGGAAACTACTGCACAATAATGCCCGCGTAACCCACAACTCGGTCACGGTCCCCGGAAACGTCTCCTGAAGTGGCGTACCTGACGAGTTCCGTGCGGGTTGCGCCCAGCCGCCTGGCGGCGGTCAGCATCGCGACCGTCGGTCCGAAGCCGCACATACTGATTTCCTCTTGCATCACCACGTCGAAGAGTCCGCGAGCGTCCATGACCAGAATGCGCTCAATCGCTTTCTGATCCTTCACTCGCGTGATGGTGTCATTCTCGTAATGATTCATGTCGCTGGAAGCGATCAGCAGAACGCGCTCGCCCACCGCCTGCACGGCCTGCGCGATGGCTACTCCCAGCGCCTCCAGTACTTCGTATCGGCTGGTGCCTACGGCAATCGGGACAAACTTGCATCCCGGATTTATGGTCAGCAGGAAAGGCAATTGCACCTCGGCGGCATGCTCGGCGCGGTGCGCCTCAGCATCTTCGCCCAGAAGCGGGAATCGCTGCTTCAGAGCGGCCGCCAGGGCGGAATCGATTGGTACCTGGCCCAGTGGAGTCTCCCAGGCTCCTTCGCTCATGATGGCAAGCGGATGTCCCATGCCCGTGTGGTTCGGGCACATCAGGATGCAGCGCAAGGGGGGATCCATTCGCGCATACACGGCGCCCGCGACGTGACCCGAGTAGACAAAACCGGCGTGCGGCACTACGCACCCGAGCGCTGCCACGGTTTTCTGCGCGGGGGAAATGTAAGATTGCACCTCGGCCCGCAGCTCGACCGGGTCGCGTGGATAAAAGCGTCCAGCCACGGCGGGATGGCGTGTCGACGAGGTCATAGCTGCTTGTTCTCCAGCGAGCCGCTACCCTGCAGGGTCTCTCTGTCATCCTGAGCGGAGGGCCAGCTTCGCTTCGCGAAGGAGGCACGCAGTCGAAGGACCCCTATAGGCTAATCGGCAGCCGTCGGCTCCCGGCGTCGCCGCTGACCTGTCGAAGTCACGAAAAACTCCCGTCGCACGAATGACACCATCGCAACCCATAGGGCTCCTTCGACTCCGCAGAAACTTCGCTGCGCGAAGCTTCCACTCCGCTCAGGATGACAGATTCGACAGCTCGCGAAACAATGCCGCCGTCTTCTCCAGGCTCAGAGCTTCGGCTCGCACCGCCGGCTTCACTCCGGCCTTTTCGAAGGCCGCCCGTAACACTTTCGCCTCATACCGCGATTTAAGATTGTTTGAAAGCGTCTTCCGTTTCTGCCCAAACGCCAATTTAAGAAAATTGATAAATTCCGCTTCCGGCACCTGCAAACTATCGATCTTCGGCGCCATCCTTAGCCGGACCACGGTAGAGTCTACTTTCGGAGGCGGCGAAAAGGCGTCTGGCGGAAGCGTGAAAAGTTTTTCCACTCGCGCGTAAAGCTGCGCCGTGGCTGAGAGCAGGCCGTAGTCGCTGCCTCCTGGCGCTGCCGCCAAACGATCCGCCACCTCGCGCTGCACCATGAGCACAATGGTTTCGAAGTACTGCCTGAATTCAAACAACCGCAACAGAATGTCGGAAGTAATGAAGTAGGGAAGATTGCCCACCACCCGCACAGGTTCGGGCTGATGATTCATGCCGGGACGCGTGCTTCCGGGCTTAGGTCCGAACAACGTATCGAAATCAATGGCCAGGATGTCGCCTTCGATGATCTCAACGTTCGCTTCCTGGGAGAAATTCATGCGCAGCTGCGCCGCCAGCACACGATCGATTTCGATGGCAATCAGCCGCCGCGCCCGTTTCGCCAGCGCCGAGGTGAGAGCTCCACGCCCGGGGCCAATTTCGAGGACGGTGCTTTCCGATATGTCGCCCAGGGCTTCTACGATCCGGGCGTTCGCCGAGGAATCGACCAAAAAGTGCTGGCCCAGTTTAGGGCGGCTATGAGCTTTTTCCGAGGCCGCGATTTTTGTCACGTTGACCCACTTTCCTGCCGGCTTACCCCCGTTTAGACTGACCAGTTGATCTGCCGGTGCTTGGTCACCAGAGTATGCTGTGAGCAGCATCCTATGATAGCGTGTGCCGGCCACGCCGGACCGGCACTATGTAAAAGGAGTGGCTGATGCACATCGTTTTTGCTGCCTCCGAGTGTGTGCCATTTTCCAAGACGGGCGGGCTGGCGGACGTCGTCGGTGCACTGCCGCGAGCTCTGGCGGCAGCCGGGCACCAGGTGACCGTCTATCTTCCTCGCTATCGCGAGACGCTGCTCAAGGATCCGCGGACGGTGGTCAAGAGCATTACCGTGCCTTTCGATGACCGCTACCGCTTCTGCTCGGTCGTCAGCGGCGGCGAGCGCTCCGGCGTCAGCTTCTACTTCGTCGAGTACCCTCCGTTTTTCGACCGTGAAGCCCTTTACGGTACGTCGGTGGGAGACTATCCCGACAATGCGGAGCGCTTCGCCCTGTTCTCCCGCGCCGTGCTCGAAGCATCGAAGATTCTTGGCGTGCCCCAGGTCTTTCACTGCCACGACTGGCAGTCCGCGCTCATCCCGGTTCTGCTGCGCACGCAATACGCCGAAGACCCCGCCTTCAAGGACGTGGCCACCGTCTTCACCATCCACAACATGGGATATCAGGGACTCTTTTCCGCCGGATACCTTGCCGTTGCTCATGCTGCCCTGGGACCTGTTCACAATCTCCAAGATGGAATTTTTCGGGAATGTTAATTTTCTTAAGGGTGCGCTGGTACTTTCCGACTTCGTAACAACGGTCAGCAGGAAGTACAGCCAGGAAATACAGACCACGGAGTTTGGCTTCGGCCTGGAAGGCGTGCTGCGCGCCCGCTCTTCGACCGTGACTGGCATTTTGAACGGGGTGGACTACGAAGAGTGGAATCCCCAGACGGACAAGTTCGCCGCGGCGCGCTATACGCCTGAGGATCTTTCCGGCAAAGCCCGGTGCAAACAGGACCTGCTGGCAACGTTTGGAATAACGAATGCCGATCTGCGCCTGCCCGTGATCGGTATCGTCTCGCGCTTCGCCGCCCAAAAAGGCTTCGACCTCATGGCCCAAATCATGGAGCGGGTGGCCCGCGAAGAGATGATCATTGTCGCGCTGGGCAACGGAGACAAGACCTACGAAGAGATGTTTCTCCGCCTGAGCAAACAATTTCCCCAGAAAATTGCGGTGAAGGTGGCTTACGACAACGCCCTCGCGCATAAGATTGAAGCCGGCAGCGACATGTTCCTGATGCCGTCCAAATACGAGCCTTGCGGCCTCAACCAGATCTATAGCCTGAAATACGGCACGGTGCCCATCGTCCGCGCCACCGGCGGCCTCGACGACACCATTGAACACTGGGATTCCCGCACCGGCAAAGGTACCGGGTTCAAGTTTACGGACTACAACGGGGAAGCATTGCTGCTGACCATCAAGGAAGCCTTGCGGGCCTACCGCGATCAGAATTCCTGGCAGCTGCTCATGCGCAACGCTATGAGCAAGGACTTCTCCTGGAATGCGTCGGCGAAGGAATACATTCGAATTTACGAACGGGTGCGGCAGACGCGGGGATCAGCGACGGAAGCGCGTCCCACTAGCGGAAACCCAAGCCTGGCCCTGGTCTAGCTCCACGGCAAGACGCGCTACTGCCGGTTGCCTGACGGGACCGCCGGAAGCGCTGAGCCATCCCGCAAAAAGTCTACTTCAATGACCTCTCCCGGCTTGAGCTTCACCTCACGACCTTTTTGCAATAGAAGAAATGTGGTGCTGGCCGCCAGGCCGTACCAACGCGCGCTGCCCGCCGTTGTCGCAAGGGCCTCTTCCGAGAGATCGTCGGCCAGCTTTGCCACCAGGGCCGTGCCACCTAGCTGAAGCGCCAGCCGTTTCTTGCTGACGGTGGGATGGACCGTTCCTTCACTGTCGGTCTTCGCGGAACTGCTCTCGGTTGAAGAAAGCTCGAGCCGTGCGGGTTGCACGCTGCCATCGGGCAGCTTGATGCGATCGAAGACCATCCGCAGCGCGCCCCTCCGCATCATGCGGCGCGCCGGAACTGTTTCGAGATGGCCTTCTACCAGGGTCCCCTTCGGCAAAAGCGTCTTGCCCTCGACCTCCACAGGATCTTCCAGCTTGGCCATGAACGACGAGCCGCTGGGAGACTTTGAACTGACTGGCGAGAGCAGGGAGAGACGGGCCTTCCGCCCTTCCAGCAACGGACGCTCCTGGGCCCAGGTGCTGGCGGCCAGCGCAATGCAACACCCAAACAGGCAGCGGCGCAACCGAGTCCATCGAGCTCCTTGTCGCAGGGAAATAGAGTCCAGAGACTATAAACGATATTGGAGCGGGGCTGGAAAAGTCGTCAAACACGAAGTGATTTTCTATCTCACAGGCTTGGTAAAATCGAGTCGTGCTCTTCCGGCATTCCCATGGGCAGCTTCACTAGAACGATCTTCCACGTCGACATGGACGCCTTTTTCGTCTCTGTGGAAGAACTGTTCAACCCCGAACTGAAAGGTAAAGCTGTGGTCGTGGGCGGGCAGCGGGACGAGCGCGGCGTGGTTTCCGCGGCCTCATACGAAGCTCGCAAATTTGGCGTGCACTCCGCCATGCCGCTGCGCACCGCCGCCAAACTCTGCCCGCAGGCCATCTTTGTGAATGGCCATCCTGACCGCTATCGCGAGTGCTCGGAAAAAGTACACCGGGTGCTGACCTCGTTCTCGCCCCAGGTGGAAATGGCGTCCATTGACGAAGCTTATCTCGACATGACCGGCACCGCGCGGCTGCACGGTCCGCCATTGCGCGCCGCCCACCTGCTCCACCAGAAGATGAAGGTCGAAACCCAGCTCAACTGCTCGATCGGAATTGGAATCTCGCGCCTCATCGCAAAAGTTTCGTCGGCCCGGGCCAAGCCCAACGGCGTCCTCTGGATCGTGCCCGGCCAGGAAGCAAATTTTCTGGCTCCTCTCGACGTGCGCGAAATTCCCGGCGTCGGCAAAGTCACAGAGCAGCAACTCAACGGCCTGGGTATTCACAAGGTCGGAGACCTCTCACGCTTCGACGAAGCCTTTCTCGAGGAACGCTTCGGAAAGTGGGGCCTGGCGCTGGCCGGGAAAGCTCGGGGCGAAGATGCGGGCGGCTGGTTCGATAGTGAAGTCGGAGCCGACCTCGATGCCAAGTCCATCAGCCACGAACATACCTATAACGAGGATACGGCCAGCATCGAGCAGTTGGAATCAACGTTGATGCGCCTGTCTGAGATGGTGGGCCGCCGCTTGCGCGAGAGTGGGCTGCACGCCCGCACGCTCCAGCTTAAGCTGCGCTACAAGGACTTCACTACCATTACCCGGGCTCACAGCTTGTCTTCGCCCACCCAACTCGATACTGAGATCTTCGAGCAAATTCGTCTGCTTTTTCGCAAGAACTGGCGCAAGGGCGCCCAGGTGCGGCTGCTGGGAGTGCATGCGTCATCCTTTGAGGGTCAAGCGGGGCAGGGAGACCTGCTCGAAGATGGACGCCGGCAGCGTTGGCAGCAAGCGTTGTCCGCCGCCGATCGGCTACGTGACAAGTTCGGCGAGTCCAGCGTGTCGTTGGCCAGCGGACTGCGCGGCGGCTTCCGCGAGCGCACGCATGAGAGCCCGGTAGGATTGCCAGGCAAGGGAAAGAAGATGTAGGCGCGAGCGTCCTTGCTCGCGCGGCAGCGCCACGGATGCCCCAGCACGAGCGAGGACGCTCGCGCCCACATCTTGCCTTAGTGCGCAGCCGCCAGCAGGGAACCCACTCCCGGTTTGTACCCATAAAAATCCGCCACCTGGTGCAGATGCTCAATGATCTGCTGGGCATATTCCTGCTGTAACGGATCGGTCAACAGGTTATGCTCCGCGTTCGGATCCTGGCTCAGGTCAAACAAGAAGCTCTGCGCGGGAGAGTCGTAGGTGGTGTACAGGAACCTTCCGTTCTCCGCCAGCAAGCCATAGACGGCGCGCTCATCCGAAGCCAGAAAGAGTTCGCTTCTCCGGTAAGTGTCTAGCTCGTTTCTGGTCTCGGCGAAGAGGGGACGGCCGAAAACTGGGCTTGATCGGATCGGCCGGTGTCCCAGCAGATAGTAGAGCGACGGGGTAATGTCGGTGAGGGCTGAAAGCCGGTTGTCGTCGTACACAACCTGGCCGCGCATGGCTGGAGGCAGGTGGACGATCAGAGGCACGCGCATGACTTCGGGAAAAATGGAAGTCGAGTGGCTGAAGCGACCAAATTCGCCCGTGGCGTCTCCATGGTCGGAGGTCACGATGATGATGCTCTCGTCATACAGACCGCGCGCTTTCAAATAGGCAAAAAACTTACCCAGGCACCCGTCCACCTGGTGGAGTTCGTGGGCGATCCGGTCGTTGAAGCCGGGCCGCACATGCCAATCGGGATCATTGGCCCCAGGCATGTCATTCCGCGCAAATTGGTGCACGTTCATGGGCTGGGCGTAGAACAGTACGGGACGGCCGGTGTCGCTGCGATTGTCGAGCGCCGTGGCCAATTGCCCCAGCGTGGAGCAGGCTTCGAAACGGTTCCACAGCGGCTTGTCGGTGTCCAGCTTCACCAGGTTGTCGGACGGAGAGAGGATCTGGCTCAGCACGGTGTCATAGCTGACCACCATCTGATAACCGTCGGCGTTCGCCAGCTTCTCCAGGCCGTTCACCCGGGAGAATGGCTGCATGTAGTGGGCATGCAGCAGCATCACGCCGGACCATATCGCAGGCTCCGAAAGCGTGGTGCCCGCATACTGCGTGAAAACATTGTGTAGCGAAACGCTGTCCCGCGCGAATGCGTCCAGGTTGGGAGTAAAGTCCACCTTCGGGTTGTAGGCTCCCAGGTAGTCCGGCCGCATGGAGTCGATGACCAGGATAAAAATATTCGGCCGCTTGCTCTTGGTCGGAACGAGTTCATCCACCAGGCGGACGTCGACCTTGGCCTCGGCGTCCCGGATATTGGTGTACTCCCTCAGAATGCGGCACAGGTCTCCGCAGCGCGCCTCGCGCGCATTGCCCAGAATATGGTGGGCCATCTGGAACGAAGCATCCTGGGCAGCGTAAGTGTCCAGGGCGCGCGCCACGTCGTCGTCGGTCGAACCCAACGCACGGGCCCAGAATATATCGGTCGCCTGCAATCCCTTGTAGGCAAACCCAGACAACAACAGCACTGCGAGGACGGCGGCAGCCGAATATCTCTGACGACGCGGTCGAAGGGTGTAAACGCAGAGGCTGAGCACGATCCAGAAAAATATGGTGAAGGTGCCTTGCAGGACTCCATTCCAATCACTCCCTTCGATCAAAGTGGGGAGTGCGATCGCGAGGATGGCAAGGCCAATCGTGAAGGGCAGAAGCGCCGGCCGGAGAGCGAAGTGGGAGCGTCCCGCAAGTGCGTCCGCCGGCGTCAGGAAAGGTGCGACCAGGCTGCCGAGAAAGAGCGTCATCGCCAGTGCAAAGAAAACTGTGTATAAGTGCGCGGCCCAGCCCTCGAAGCTGAGAGCGCTGGCCAGAAATCGGTCGAGGACAATGCCGATCACCAGCCCAATCGCGATTCCATGAAGAACGAGTCGCAAGCTGGTGGGACGGCGCGCGTGCCGGGTGAGCAGGCGGATCAGATTCAGGATCGAGATCACGATAATGGCGACCAGAACATGCGACAGCAAGCTCCAGCCCGTCGCCTCGAGGCGGCCCAGTCCGAAATGGAGGGGCACTTTTTCGGCATGGCTGTGCACCACCGCGGCGACCAGATAGATTAACGCCGCAACCAACGCCAACAGGACTCCGTTCGAATACTCCAGCAAGGAAATGTCGTTGTGCTCGTCCTCCGCGGCCGGCCAATGCTGGTGCAGGTCCCACGCCGCTGTCATCATCAGTGGCAGCAACACAATCAGACTCCAGCGATAGGAAGCCCAATTATTTTGCAGCGTCGGCATGAAGGGCCGGGCGGCAAGATAGACTCCTCCCAGCGCCAGTGCTCCGAACAGGAGAGCATCGGTGCGCGTCTTTTTTGTGCCTCGACCGGCGGCCACTGCCGCGATCACGGCGGCCCAGTAGAGGGCCGTGTGATGGTGGGCAAACCACGGCATCCAGGCGTAGGCCGGTGCCTTGATCAGGGCAAAGTAGGTGTAGGGCAGAAAAGCCAACAGGCAATAGATCGAGCTGAGGACCAGGTATGCTCCCCAAATCACCTTCGGCAATGTGGCGGTCCAGCTGCGCACGGCAAGTCCTCGGTCCCTGACAGCCTGAATTGTGCGTTGAAGTGTCAATTGTGGATGAAGCACAGCTGGGCGGCAAGGTGTCGGCAGTCCAATACGCAGACTGCGGGGATGACGAAAGTACCCTTTTCCAGCAACTGATCTAGAGTGAAAAATGGCAATCTCACCGGCCTCTCCAGTGTATGGTTGGAGATACCGATTCCAACTGAGGACAAGGGTGATCAGGGATGTCGAAACCGCAAACGACCGTATTCCGCTCTCCCGCTTCATCCCGGCGGTTTCTGTTCGCGCTCAATTTTTTCAAGTCTCCCGCCATGCTGGGCTCGCTCATTCCCAGCTCGCGGTTTCTGGTGAACGACGTCCTGAACCAGGTGGATTGGGAGCGGGCGCGGGTCATTGTGGAATACGGGCCCGGCGTCGGAACCATCACGCAGGAGATCCTCAAGCGGATGCGTCCGGATGCAATTCTGCTGGCGCTTGAGTTAAACGAGGAGTTTGTTACTTTCCTGCGTGAAGAAATTGTGGATCCGCGGTTCCATGCGGTCCACGCTTCGGCTTCGGACGTCCGCAAGGTCCTGGCCAAACTGGGATTGCCCTCCGCCGACTACATCATTTCCGGAATTCCCTACAGCACCATGCCGCATGCAGTGCGCCGGGAAGTGATGCAGGAGTCGCGGCAGGTGCTTGACCCCGAGGGCGCGTTGCTGGTCTATCAATTCACCAACACGGTGCTTCCGTATTTGAAATCGAGTTTCGGCAGCGTACGTCAAGACTTCCAATTCCTGAACATTCTTCCGGCTCGCATCTTCTACTGCACTCCGTAGGTTCCGCCTCGGCAAATCTTGCCTAGTTTCGAATAGGCAAACTTTGCCTACTTGATACTCCGTCAGGAGCGACGACCGAGTTTCATTCGGCTAAACCTCGCGCCATGAACCAATTCGCTCCCGAGCCATGGCGCTTGCGTTTGGCATGAGACTTGCCACTTCAGAAGTAACGGGGCGAAACGTTCTTCGAGGAGAGAAAGCGATGTCAGTAGCAGGAATTCTCAGCAGCAGTCTTCTTGATTTCACCACCCCGAGCGTCCAGAACAAGGCCCAGCAATTCCGCCAGGAGTTCCAACAACTCGGCCAGGACCTGCAATCGGGGAACCTGTCCGCGGCGCAAGCAGATTTTGCCACGCTCCAACAGTCCGGGCCTCAGGCCACCTCCACTTCGGCCAGCAGCAACCCGATCGCTACGGACTTCAAGCAGCTCTCACAGGACCTCCAGTCTGGGAATGTCGCGTCGGCCCAGCAGGACTACGCGAAGATCCAGCAGGACTTCCAAAACCGCGCGCAGGGAGCGCACCCCCACCATCATCATCACGGTGGCGGCGGAGGCGGAGCCAGCGGGATTAGCCAGCTACTGCAACAGTTGGGCCAGGAATTGCAGTCCGGCAACCTCTCGGCGGCGCAGCAGGCCTACAATGCTCTGCAGCTGGACTTCCCGCAACTGGGGCAGACCGGCGGAGTGTCGCAGACAGCAGCGGCCAACGGCGTCTCGGTAAGCGCCTGACGACTTGGCTGAGCTGAGAACTAAGAACTATCAACTGAAGATCATTAGCCACCGGCCAGCTCAAACCGCAGCCAAAACACGAAAGCCGGATTCGGAATTCACTTCCGGATCCGGCTTACGCTTTCTTCAACGTGTTGTATTGCTCAAAGGGCTGAAGCCCGCCGCTTGGCTCTAGTTGTTGGGCCCTGCGTTGGCGGTCGTTGGCGATCCCGGATTTGCGCCACTTCCATAGCGCGTAAGCCTGGGGAAGAATGGCGTCACTTCAAACGGCATTTTGTCGCGGGCTGAAGTGATGGCCACGGGCGCGGTCTTGATCAGCTCAACATGGCTGTCCCAGGCGTTCAGCTTGACCCGTCCGCCCAGCGGCAGCGCGGGAATCTGGTCGAGCTTGTTGGGATCCAGGGCCGGCGCCGAAGTCATAAGCGCAGCCATCCGCTCCACTGTGCCTTTGCCGTCGGTCAAACTATTTCCCAGGTGGGGTGTCAGCAGCGCGGACAGTGCAGGACCTCGTTCCGCCAACTCTTTCAAGAACAATCCGGCCGTATCCAGCTTCTGGGCATAGGGCGAGTTCTTCAGCAGGTCGATCGCTTTCTTGTCGGCTGCGACCTCTTCCTCGGGAATATGGCGGAATCCCAGGTTGGAATAAGTCGATTCGTCGGAGAACAGCATGCGGTCATTGAAGGCGTAACGGCTGCCCAGGTTGTGTCCCAGAACGATGTGGGCCAGTTCGTGCGAAAGCACCATGGCCAGACTGGCCTCGTCGGGCAGCACATCAATTAACCCGCGGCTGACGATGATAGTGTTCCCCACGCTGAAAGTTTCGAGTGGCGAAGTCAACATCACCCGGGTACGGACCGGACGGGGCAGGTCAATATTGTTGGTGACTTGAATGTTGTTAACCACCGTCATCAGGATCTTGTCCACTTCTCCCTGTGGGGCCAGCAAGCCCGCATTTTGCAGGCGCTCGACTACGTTATCTTCGGCCTGCTGTTGCCACTCCCGCTGGGCCTGCAGCGGGGAAGCGTCCTGTGCGGTGGGGCTTTCGTCCTTCACGCTTGAATCCACCAGCACTTGCGTGAGTTCGTCTTCCTTGCCGTTCTTCTTCAGGTCATAACCCCAGATGCGGGTCTGTGCCTTGAAAGCCATCTTGTCCTTCGAGCCTGAACTGAAATCGCCTTCTTCGCTATAGATGTAGGTCGGAACCCAGTAGCCAGGGATCAGGTTCAGGCGCCAGCTGTCCATATGGAAGAACTGCGCGTTGCGCGGCCGGGGCGCATAGGTTCCATTGAGCCGGACTACGTTGAAGTCCTGGTCTTCCACCCAGATGCGGCCCAGGAAACGGCCCTTTCCGGCATCCTTTTTTGGGGTTACGTCGAAGACGATGCAGCGTACGTCGCCCTGAAATTCGCGGTGCACATACTTGAAATTGTAGTGAGCCCGATCAAAGTCGTCGCGATCAGCGAAGATCATCCAGGAAAAACCGATGGGCTTGTATTCGAACTTAAAGAGCTTGCTCACACCGCCCATCATGCGGTTCTGAAAGCTGGTGTCCTTCGACAGATAGTCTTCCCGATCCACCGAATCGCTCAAGTCGAGGCGGCCGAAGAAGTAATGGTCCTCTTTCGGCGCCGGTCCCATCTGGGGATCGAGTTTCAGATTCTGCAAGTAGGTTTCTACCAGCGGTGTACGTGTCTGCAGGAAGGTGATCAGGGCATGTTCACGCTCGATGGCCCGGTCCACCACCTGGTCCATGGTGGTCGGCGCCGGCCCTGCGGGGGCAGTCGCTCCGGGAGTGGCCGTGATCGCAGCGGGTTGCGCAGTGTTCTGCGGCACTGCCGCCGGAGTCTGCGCCGGCGATGACTGCTGTACCTGCGGCATCGCGCTCGGGGAGGACGAGGCTGGAGCTGTCGTCTGCTGTGCCATTGCGCTGAACGGGATCAGCAGGGAAGCGGTGAGCATCCATTTCCAAGTACGCATGACTAAAATCCTCTCTGGTCGCGCTTAGTACGCCAACTGGAAGACCACGTGGACAATGGCCGTCGAATCGATAGGCTGATTGTAATGCTGGGCAGGCTTGAATCGCATTTTGCTGGCAGCGGAGATCGCGGCCTCGTCCAGGCCGTGACCCATTCCCCGCACAACACGATTCACGTGCAACTGCCCGTTTGCTCCGAAAAGTACTTCCAATAATACTTCACCTTGCAGCTTGAGGCTCCGGGCTTCGTCGGTGTAGACGGGATTGGGTTTCGAGATGATCTCCACAGGCGTTGTAGCAGGCACCGCCTCTGCTTCCTGCGGCTTGGCGGGGCCTTTGCTGAACTGCTGCGCAGAAAATCCCGTGGTCTGCACCGTGGCCCCACGGCCATTGCTGCGGCCGTCGCCTTGTCCCGCTTGGGCGATTCCGTTGCCGAAACCGGCGCTGGCGATAGTTCCCTTTATGCCTTTCGCCCCGCCTGCGCCGTTGCCATTTCCTGCTCCCGTGGGCAAATCGAATGACCCGGTGTTCGCGGCTACCAGATGAGCATTGAGTTTGCCTTCGCCTGCAATGCCATTGGGGTCGCCAAAGCCGCCGGTCTGCACTTTCTGAACCGGAGCATTCACCGTGGGAGTTGCCGAGCTGCCAAATTCCCCAGTGTGGATGATCAATGCCGGCCGGGCTCCGCCCGTGACCTGCTTTACCACCGCAGGGGTGAAATTGTTGACCTCGAGCTTGGGTGGCGCCACATCGGGTTGCTGCGGACGCGGCGCGCGAACCTCTCGCGGCACCGTCAGCTTGGGCGTCTCAAAAACTGGAGCTCTGGGCAGGAGCTTGGCTTTCAATGGCTGCGGCCGGGTCTTCGGCTTCACGGGCTCCGGCTGCAAACTCGGGGTCGGGATCAATTCGGTGATGTGGTACCGCCGGTTCACGTTCAGGCTATCCGGCCAGATCCAGCCGGCATTGATCATCGCAAGCAACAGAAAGATCAACACACCGTAGCCAACCGCCAGCGCGCGCCGGTCCATTTTGCGCTCCGGCAGAATCCCGAGTTGAAAGCTGACAGGCGTAGACATGCATGAACTCCGAAACAGGGACCCGAGCCTGGGGAAGTTGCTGCGGGTGGAAGCTTTAAGTTACGAGAGAAAGGAAAACCGGTAAACGTGCCCGGCGGGGTTGTCCTTCAGTAACGTTGGTAATCCCCCAATAGGAACTGCATTTTTTGGGGTTGACGCGGGGGGCCTCCAAGGAGCACAATTCCGCCCGTTCTTTTCATTCCGCAGTCAATTTCGACGACTGCACCCAGCCGTCTCAGGTCTTTTAGTTCGTGGGCCGAACGAACCCAAGTCTATTTCTGTCATTTCCCGGGGCAAGCCTGGAAGCCTTGATTGCTCAATGCGATACGAGCTGTGAGAGGAGTCCTGTCTATGTGCGGAATGGGTGCATATTCGACGACAGTTTTGGCGGTGTTCATGACCCTCGGGCTGTCCGTCAAGAGCCCCGCGGTTGATTTCGCTCCACCAGCCTCCTACCCCGTTGGTACTTCGCCTTCGGTAATCGTCGTCGGAGATTTCAACGGTGACGGCAAGCCTGATCTGGCGGTCGCCAGCCTTGGGAGCAACAATGTCAGCGTTCTGATCAACGCTGGCAACGGTACGTTCCAGGCTGCCGTGACCTCGCCAGCCGGCACCGCGCCTCAGGCAATGGTAGCGGGCGATTTCAACGGGGACAGCAAACTCGATCTGGTGTGATCAATGAAGGGAGTCCGCCGAGCGGCCTCAGCGGAGCGGTCTTTTTTTGCCCGGCAACAATGACGGTACGTTTCAAGCTCCGGTACAGATTCAGGCTGACAGGTTTCCCCTGAGTGTTGCCGTCGCGGATCTCAATGCGGATGGCAAACCCGACTTGGTCTTTGGAGATGCAGTCGGTGGCTCCTGACCATTCTCCTGGGGAAGGGGGATGGTACCTTCCAGACGCCTACGACTCGTGACGATCGCAGGTGGTAGCGGGGTCGTGGCGGCGTTGGCGGCGGGCGACTTCAACGCAGACAGCAAAACAGACATCGTCGCTGTCCTTTCATCAGGGCCCGTTTTCATCCTGCTAGGGAACGGAGATGGAAGTCTTCATATTCCGGCACAGATCGCTACGACCGGCACTCTCGCCGCATCTCGTTGTGGGTGATTTCAACGCCGACGGCAAGCTGGATCTCGTCGTGCGATTCCTGACGCCACGCCCCCCCACCTGTAGGTTTCCGTTTCCGTGCTTCTCCTTCGACCGATTCCAGGTTCTCGCGGGCAACGGCGACGGGACATTCATTCCCTCAACTCCGGTGACTATATCCAATATCAGCACAGGCAATCTCGCCGCAGCTGATTTCAATGCGGACAGCAAGCTGGACTTGATCCTGTTGCGCATTGGGTCGGGCTTTTTGTATCTTGGGCGCAACAATACTACTTTCATGGCCCCCCTCCCCGCGCTCTGGACCGGCTTGGGGTCTTTCGTGGCTGCGGCCGATTTGAACGGCGACCATTTACCCGACCTCGCGGTTACCGACAACGCCAACAACAATGTTGTCGTCTTTTTGAATACCAGCCCAAGCTCGGGGGCTGACCTGTCCGTGACCGAGCCCACGACAGAGAACGTCGTCATTGGCGGCGGGGACCTCGGGTATCGAGCCACCGTGATCAATACAGGTCCACAGGATGCAAGCGGCGTTACGCTGAAAGAAACATTGCCCGCCAGCTTCACCTTGGTTTCCGCATCACCCAGCCAGGGAACATGTACAGGCACGACCACGATTACCTGCGATCTGGGTGCGATGCCAGATCCATCCTCCGCCACGGTGGATTTCTCGGTTACACCGACCGCTGCGGGAATCTTCACTGACGGTCTTCACGTCACCGCCACCGAACCCGACCTGAACTCGAAGAACAACTCCGCTTCGATGACCATCACCGCAGTCTTGCCAGCGGACCTTGCGGTCTCCGGCACGGCATCCGAGACCACGGCGAAAATCGGTGACAAAGTCACCTTCAACATCATCGTGACCAACCATGGCCCGGCGACAGCGACCAATGTGACCTTGACCGATTCCCTGAGCGACCCGCTTCCCGTTACCTCGCTCACCATCAGCCAGGGCAGTTGTCCTTCGCCGATTACGTGCTCGATCGGCACCCTCGCCTCCGGAGCCAGCGCCACGCTGAGCTTCGCGGTCACCATGGCTACCGCCGAATTCTTCATCAACAACTTGAGTGTTGGAGCGGACCAGCCCGACCTGGTCGGAGACAACAACAACGCAACCGTAACTGTCGGCGTCAACCCGGCGGACCTTGTGCTCACGCAGACGGCTTCCGCGGTGAGTGTGCTCACGGGGGCTCAGGTGACCATCACTCTCAATCTGGTCAACAATGGGCCTACGGCCGCAGACAACGTGACCCTCTCCGATGCGCTGCCGGCAGGCGGGACAATCGCTTCAGCAACTGCGAGCCAAGGATCATGCGGTCCGCCTTCCGGCGGCCAGGTCACGTGCGGTCTAGGATCGCTGGCCCCATCCGCAACCGCAACCGTGACCATTCCAATAACTTTTACCGACGTCGGGCAGTGGACGAACAGTGCAAACGTTTCCGCCACCGAGCCTGATCCAGACACCTCCAATAACCAGCCCAGCGTGAACATTGACGTCGCTCAGGCGCCTGATTTCGTCGTCTCTCCTACGATCCCGAGTCTGACCATGCAGGCGGGAGCTTCTTTAACGGACGTGATCACGCTTACTTCCCTGGGAGGTTTCACGAATGCTGTCTCCCTGGCGTGCTCGGTGGCGGGTCCGGCTCCAGTGCCGTCCTGCTCGGTGTCACCATCATCGGTGACTCCCGGCCCCAACCCCGTTACCGCGACGCTCACGCTCACCGCCGTCAGCGCAGCGCTGGAGCCTTTCCAACGGCCCGGAATCAAGGGATTGTTCTACGCCGCATTGCTGCCGTTGCCGGGCATCGCCTGGATCGGTCTCGGCCTCGCCTCCGGCAAATCCAGAAAGCGAAAAACTACGAAGCGAAGAACTCTGGTCTGGCTGCTGTGCGGTCTGGCCCTTGCCGTCATTGCGCTGCAAGTTGCGTGTGGAGGAGGAAGCAGCAGCAATTCGAGTTCGCAGCCGAGGAGCTATACGGTCACGGTGACCGCGAGCTCGGGTTCAATCTCAAGGTCGACGCAGATTCAGCTCACGGTGCAATGACGCGGGCGCAGTGAAATAGCGGATCATGCGTCCCGAGAACGCCGGCGCGCAAAACTGTAATAAACAGGGATGCCCGCCAGAATGACCAGGGAACCCAAAGCGGAGTTCGCATAGTTGTCCCTGAAGGTGAAGTACAGGAGCACTGCGGAAGCCAGAACAAATAGGAGTGGGACCACAGGGTATCCCCAAACCCGATAGGGCCGGATGGCCTGCGGATCGCGCCTGCGAAACACAAACACCGTAGTTCCGGCAGTCATATAAAAGAGCCACTCGGCGAAAACCGCCAGCGAAAAGAGCTGGCGGAAACTCCCTCCCAACAGCAGAAGCATGATGGCCAAGACCAATTGGACCATGATCGCCACCGAAGGCGTACGGAAGCGGGGATTCACTTCCGCCAGCGCGGAAAAGAAGTACCGGTCCCGGGCCACGGCGTAGAGCACGCGAGCCCCGCTCATCACGGTGCCATTCATGGCCACCAGCATCGAGAGTGCCATGCCGGCCGACACCATGGCCGCGCCCAGGCTTCCCAGCACGGCTGCCATGGCGTCTGATGCCGGCCTCGCCGAAGCCGCTATGGCCGGCGCCGGCAGCACATACTGTACGGCCGCATTCACCAGCATGTACAAAATCCCTACCAGGGACACGCCAAAAATCAAAGCTCGCGGAATGTTGCGCTCCGGGTCGCTGATTTCTCCGGAAACCATGTTGACGTCGTTCCATCCGTCGTATGCCCACAACGCAGCGACCAGCGCAGCCATGAACCCGGCCATCCCGCCTTTGGCGCCGGTGAACTGCCCGCGAAGTTCTGCCAGCTTCCGCCGCTGTAGCTAAGGCCGATCACCACGATACTGAGAATGATGACAACTTTCAGAAAAGTGAAAACCAGCTGGAAGTTGCCTGCATTCCTGATCCCGATGTAGTTGAGTGCGGAAATCAGCGTCGCCGCCGCCACTGCCACCAGTTGTCCATAAGTGAACGGAAACGGAGTCGAAATGATGTTATGGGCGAAGAAACTGAAGGCCGGAACATTTCCCAACACCCGCACGAAACCAGTAGCCAGCGTGGCAATCGACGCGGGCTTGGCGATGACGAACCAGGTCCAGGCATAGAGAAAACCAGCCAGCGGTCCGTAGCCGTCGCGGATGTACACATACTCGCCGCCGGCCTGCGGTTTCATGGCGCCCAGTTCGGCGTAGGTCAGCGCTCCAAAAAAGAGAGCAACCCGCCCACCAGCCATGCCAGGTAGACCAGCTTGGCCGACCCAGCCGCTTGCATCATCTCAGCCGGAACCAGAAAAATTCCGCTGCCAATGATAGTGCCCACGACAATCGCGATGGCATGACTGAGCCGAAGATCGCGCGCAAGCTCGATAGCACGGGCCATGGTGGAAGGAGAGTATATACGGGGAAAGAATACAAAATGGACGTTGGTTTACTTTGCGTCCTTTGCGGTTAAATCACAAGACCGATGGGCTCACGATAATTGTTGACCATTCGCCTGATGCCGCTTCTGAGGGACACAACGTGGAAGTTGATCAACAGTCCAACGGAAATATTCAATAAACGGAGATGCGACAGCAGTTGAGCGTCGTCAACCGGATGCAGTGCGTCTTTACACTTGGTCTCGACTACGACTTTGTTCTCCACGACCAGATCTGCCCGAAAGCCGCAATCGAGTTTCACGCTCTCGTATATGAGCGGCACTGCTTTCTGACGCTCCACCTTCATACCCATTTTTTGGAGTTCGTAGGCGAGACAGGCCTCGTACGCCGATTCCAGCAGTCCAGGTCCCAGCTCGCGGTGGATCTTGATAGCGGCGCCAATGATTTCACGAGTTAGGTCGTGACTGGGCAAGGCAAAAGCTTACCGTAAAGGACGCAAAGGACTCCGCAAAGGTCGCAAAGAAAATCAAGAGAACGCCCAAAACGGGATTTGCAGTTGGTTTCCTTTGCGTCCTTTGCGTTTACTTTGCGTCCTTTGCGGTTAAAGGCTTTCCCGCCAAACTAACCACATACCCGACCACAAAAGTAATCACCGTCCCAATCGCCACGTACCAAGTCCAAGGAACTCTCGTATCCAGCCAGAGATACAACTCAGCCACGAACCCAAACGCCATTCCCACCATCGCGCCCGTCTGATTCGCCCGCCGGGTCAGCACTCCGAGCAGAAAGACTCCCAGCAAAGCACCGTAAGCCACCGACGCGATCTGCAATCCCACTTCGATCACGCGGCCGACCTTGTGCAGGGACAGCACGGCCAACCCAAACAGCAGCAGGCCCAGAACAGAGTTGCGATCCGGGAAAGCCGTATCTTGCGGCGTTCGTCGGTCTGCGGATGCCGTTGCAGATAGAAATCAATGATCGAAGTGGAGGAAAGCGAGTTGAGCGCGGCGCTCAGGTTCGACATCGCGGCCGCCAGAATCGCCGCGATCAGCAATCCCGAAATCCCGTGCGGCATCTGGCTGACGATAAAGGTCGGGAAGATTCTGTCGGCCCGTCCGAAGTTCGCCGAAGGCACGTGATAAAACGCGAACAGCATGACGCCGACAATGAGAAACAACGCAAACTGGAACAGAATCGCCGCGCCGCTCGACAGCAACGCGGTCACGGATTGCCGCTGGCTTCGTGCCGCCAACAGGCGCTGCACGATCAACTGATCGGTTCCGTGACTGGCGGTGGTCAGAAACGCTCCGCCGATCAATCCCGCCCAGAATGTATAGGGCTTCCAGAAATCAGGGGTGAAATCGAAAACTTGCAGCTTGCCTGCACCCTCCGCCAGGTGATGAATCGCCGGCCAGCCTCCAGGCACGAGGTGCAAAATCGTAAACAGGCCCACCAGCGTTCCGCCGACGTAGATCACGGTCTGCACCACATCAGTCCAAATCACCGCCGCCAGCCCACCCTCAAACGTGTAGACAAGAGTCAACGCAGTAATGATTGCGATCGACGCGACCTCGCCCGTGCCCAGTGCGATGGCCACCACGATCGAAACTGCGTACACTCGCACTCCCTCCGCGGCAGCGCGCGTCACCAGGAACAAGCCGGCGGTCAGAGAGCGCAGCTTCCTGCCGAAGCGGCGTTCAATCAGTTCGTACGCGGTATACAAGTCACCACGGAAGTAATGAGGCAGCAGCACAAAGCTGATGACGAAGCGCCCGACCACATATCCCATCACCACTTGCAGAAACGTAAGATTGGTATCGTAGGCCAGCCCCGGAATGCTGATGATGGTCAGCGTGCTGGTTTCCGCCGCGACGATGGAAAGCGCAATCGCCCACCAGGGAATATTCCGGTCCGCGAGAAAGTAATCGCGCAGGGTGCGCTGCTTGTTGCGGAAGCGCAACCCGAACAGCGTGATCCCCACGAGATACAGCGCGATAATCGCGAGATCAAGTCTTGTCCAGAAGCCATAAAACGAACCGTGTGGCAAAGGCCCGTGTGGCGCGGGCGCCCTCGCCCGCGTGTCGCCAGAGGCAAGCACCCGCCCGTAACGCCAGCGCTGCCCCAGCCCTGTGGTGCCTTCCCAGAGTAGCGGGCTTTACGAACCAGAGTCCGCCGATCTGCGACGGCGTACCAACCTCGTCAAGCTCATCGCTCTCGAAGATCGTCAGGCATCGCGGGTACTTCGGTGTGAGGTGAGAAAACAATTTCTTATGGTAGAACTACGCTCGTGGCCATCTTTCTCGGCATCGACGGCGGCGGCAGCAAGACCACCTGCCTGATTGGCGACGAAAATTCGGTTCTGGGCACGGGGACGGCTGCCGCGAGCAATGTCGTCCGAGTCGGTGAGGCTCAGGCGCGGGCATCGCTGGCCAGCGCGATCGGTCAAGCCTGCACGGTGGCCAATCTCAAGCCATCCCAGGTAACCGGAGTCTGCGTCGGGCTCGCGGGTGCGGCCCGTCCCGAAATCAGCGAACTGGTCAAGCGCATCATTTCGGAGTTGCTTTCTGGTGACATCAAGCCCGCCCAAATCAAGGTAGTCGGAGACACAGTGATCACGCTCGAGGCCGCCTTCGGCGGTGGACCGGGCATAATCGTGATCGCCGGCACTGGCTCGATCGCGTATGGCCGCAACCGCGAAGGTCAGACGGCGCGCGCCGGCGGTTGGGGGTTTGCCATTTCCGACGAAGGCTCCGGGCACTGGATCGGCCGCAGCGCAGTGGCCGCCGCCATGGCCGCGTGGGACGAGCATCCCGATCAGAATGCGCCCCTGCTCGACATCTTGATGAAATCCTGGCACGTGCAAACCATCGAACAATTGGTGCCCGTCGCCAACGCCACCCCGCCGCCGGATTTTGCCGCCTTGTTTCCAGCCGTGCTTTCGCTCGCAGAATCCGGTGATCCCGCTGCGCGTGACGTGCTGACTCGAGCGGGCCATCATCTGGCGCGCCTGGCTGGAATCGTCATCACGCGCTTGTTTCCGAATGGTGGCGCTGTTCCGGTGGCCATGTCCGGCGGTGTTTTCGGTAGTTCCGCGCTGGTGCGTCAGGTTTTTTACAATAGCCTTCACTCCGGACATCCCGATGCAGTCCTCAATCCGAATGTGATTGAGCCGGTCCGGGGCGCGCTGGCACTGGCACGCCAGAGCGTAGCGAAATAGTTCTAGTGATCTTGTGAGGGACATGTGGCCTCAGCATGGTCCCAAACGAGCCGCGAAGCGGCGAAAAGAATCCAGCCCAGGGCGCAAGCCCTGGGTAAGAATGCGAAACCCGAGAGAGCCCTGAAAGGGCGAAAGAAACGTTCCCCAACCCGGCACAACAGACTGAAGCCATGTCACTGACGATCCAACCCGGCTCGCCCGCAAACTCCTCTCGAGGCGTCCGCACTCCTCTTGAGACCTGGTGGCGGCCGCGGCCGATCCAGCGCTCACCGAAGATCTGGCTCTGGCCCTGCTGAAGCAGCGTGATTTGCCCACCCAGGCCCTCGATCGCTTGAGCCGGAACAGCGGCCTCATGAAGAGCCGCAAGGTCCGGCTGGCGCTGGTCGAGCATCCCCGGACGCCGCGGCATATCTCGATCCCCATGGTGAAGCATCTCTTTACCTTCGACCTCATGCAGGTGGCGCTCACTCCGTCCGTGGCTGCCGATATAAAGATCTCGGCGGAGGAATCCCTGATCCACCGCCTGGAAAGGCTCTCGCAAGGAGAGCGAACGTCGCTGGCGCATCGCGCATCAGGACGGGTTGCCGCCGCCCTTCTGCTCGATTCCGAACCGCGCGTCATTCATGCCGCTCTGGAAAATTCTCGCTTGACGGAGTCAGCGGTCATCAAGGCACTGCTGCACCGCGACGCGCCGGATGTATTGGTTCGTGCCGTCTGCCATCATGCCCAATGGTCGCCCCGCCGAGAGATCCGTATCGCACTGTTGCGCAATGAGAAGACGCCACTCAGCCGGGCGCTGGAATTCTCCCGTTCGTTGCCCGCGGCGCTGGTGCGCGAGATTCTGCAGGGCTCGCAGCTTCCGGCGGCGACTATAAGAGGTTTGTTGAAAGATGTTGCGGAAAGAAACGCCAATTCTGCCGGATCCGGCCGCTAGCGGGCTACCTGCGCGCTGGCCGCCGGTGAAGCATCATCCCGCCGGTGCAGCAACTCCACCAGCGCCTGGTACAAGCGGGTCTTCATCGCATGCCGCTCGCCCGCCCGCGTGATGTAGCGCACGTGCACTTCAATTCCAGAACTTGTCGGGCGCAGACTCACTGCGGGTGCTGCCGAAACCGGCTGCGCCCGGTAGCGGCTGGCAGCGCGTTGCCACTCCTGCTCGGCTGCCTGCACGTTGGCCTGGGTCTGCTCCGTCGACCATTTTCTGGATGGCGTCAATGACCGGATAAGGATCCTCGGCTGGAGGGCACCAGAATCTCGACTTCGTCCCACAGCCACTGTCCGGTGGTCGAGAAATTAAAAAAGTGTCCTTCAATCGCGAAACTGTTTACAAACGCAACTTTGCGGCCGGTGGGATGTCCGCTGTCGGTCCAGTTTCCAGTTTCGAGCAACACGGTACGCAGCAGGCCGATTTCGACCACTTCGCCTACCACACCATCGATCTCCACCCAGTCGCCTACCCGAAGACCGTTGCGGCCCATCAGCAGGAACCAGCCAATAAATCCCATGATGAAGTCTTTGCAGGCCACGGTGAGCCCGGCGCCGGCCAACCCCAGAATCGTGGATATCTGGTTCGGCATGCCAAACAGGATGAACAGGATCACGGCCAGCCCGAGGGCCTGTACCGCGAAGCGAATCACACCGCGCAGCGTATGCAGTCGCGTGCGCTCCACCGCCAGCCCCACGAAAAAATGATCAACCAGGCGATTGCCTAAATACACCGCGAAGAGCACCAGCAAAATCAGCATGGCGGACTGGAGCATGTCGTGCACCGCTGCGGCCTGGCGAATCTTAACGACGTCGATCCAATTGCTGTACGCCGTGCCCAGATCGTCCTGGTCCTGAATGCGCTTGCCCAGATCGCTGAGATCTTTCTGGTCCACGGAAATCTGGTGCAGGGAAGTGATGGCCCTGGCGGTGCTGCTCGTGGAGCTGCCATCGCTGGCCGCGTAGCATCCATGCGGCTCTTGGCCTGCTGGGTAATCGCCTCCTTGTTGGAGACCTCCATGGCCACCTGGGTTTGCAGCGTCTCTTGACTCTGTCTGAGCTTGTTGCCAACCTGCTTTGATTCCTCTAACGCCCGCTGCAATTTCCTTGTCTTGCCATGCAGGCCGTTCCAGGCGGAAATCTGGTCGATTGCTGAAGATGAACCAGCTTGTGGGTTGCTGTTGCTTGCCGCGGTAGTGGTCTGTGAATTGCTGGCCTCGTACTCTTTTTCCGCAGCTTCATGACGGGTGAACTGACGCTGAATTCTGCTGAGGCGGTCAACTCCGGAGCGGACCAGGTCTCCCTTGGCGTCTTCTAGTTCATCCTGATCGAGTTCCAGTTGCGCCTTGGTTAAATCAATCTGCTGTTGCAGGGTGTCCCGGGCGCGCTCGTCCTTGGTGCTTGCCAGTTGCTTCTGGAGTTGATCGATCCTCTCCTGGTCGGCCTTGACGGCCGCATCGGCTCTGTCGGCCTCGGCATACAGTTTCTTGCTCTCGGGCGTCGCCGGAGCCGGATGCTCGGTGGCCTGGCGCATCTCGTAGCTGAAGGCTACGTCTACAGAATGGTCGGCCAGTTTGAGCGCTTGCCGGGAATAGCGTTGCTCCTCCCAGTCGGACGCCAGGGTCGCCATGGCGCGGGCCGTCGTCAGCGGTTGCTCGTCCACGATCGGAGGCCGGCGCGTGTGGGAGGCCAATGAGTTCGACTGCGCCGACTGGCGCGTCAGAATCAGGCCCGCGGCAGCTGCTAACACCAGGGTCAGGAGCCCCAGAGTCACGATCCATTGATGAGCTTTCATCCACATAATTGCTTCGGGACCAATTGACCTGAGCAGATTATACGGCGGGAGCCTGGTAGTCGAATCTACTCACTTGTGCATCCTGGCGCTCCGACGCAGGAGCACCGCCGTAACCTGTCTCGCGGTCTCCGATCCAGTTACAATCCGGCGAATGGGCGCGTACTTGCAAAGTATGTTGGCGCAGGACTGGCGGCCCGCTTCGCGTTATAGCGTCGCAGCCTGGCTGGTTTTCTATGCAGGATTTCTGGTCTACGCCTTCAGCAAGCATGGCGCTTTTCTCTTCATCGATCTGGCGAATCTGGTGGTTCACGAAGGCGGACATCTTCTATTCGGCTGGTTCGGACCGACTCTGGGACTGTGGGGCGGCACAATTCTGCAATGGCTGGTGCCGCTGCTGCTGACGGCATACTTCTTTGCCCAACGACAAACCACGGCCTTCGCCTTCTGCTCATTCTTTTTCTTCGAGAACTGGCTTTACACCGCAACCTACATGGCCGATGCCCGCGCCATGCTTCTGCCCTTGGTCACCGCCGGAGATTCCGATTACATCGAGCACGATTGGCATACCATATTCTCAAACTTGGGCGTGCTGCCGTACGACACGAAAATCGCCGCGGTGGTAAGCTTCCTCGGATGGTGCGGCATGGTGGCAACCGTTGTATGGCTGGTGCGTCAAGGACTCAAGGATGTTGCAGAGCGGCCTGAAACGAACGCTTCGGCAATTTGATGCCTACTGCACCGGAGCGTCCTGCTTCCGGAAATGATCCAGAATCGCCTCCGCCTGACTCCGCGTTACCACCGACGACAACGCCGCTGAATCCGCCTGCTTGATCGCCTGCACGCTGCCGAAGTGCTGTAGCAACCGCCGGGTCGTGCTTTCTCCCACGCCCGGGATTTCCCGCAGTTCGGTGGCACGGTCGCGCATCTGCCGCCGTTTGCGATGGAATGTAACCGCAAAGCGGTGAGCTTCGTCGCGGATCAATTGCACCAGATGCAACACCGGCGAGTGATGATCGAGCACGACCGGTTCGCTCTCCTGGCCATACACATAGATGATTTCTTCGCGCTTGGCGATCGCCGCCAGCGGCTGGTTGATGATCTCGAGGGCCTCGAGCGCCTCGGCGGCTGCGTGCAGCTGGCCCAGGCCACCGTCGATCAGAATCAGGCTGGGCATTTTCTTTTTTTCTTCCTGAATGCGTTTGTAACGGCGCGTAACCACCTCGCGCATGGAAGCGAAATCGTCCACTCCGATCACGTCCCGGATGATGAATTTACGATAGTCAGATTTTTTCACTTGCCCGTCTTCCCATACCACCATGGAGGCGACCGTCTCGGCTCCCTGGATATGAGAAATGTCGAAACACTCAATGCGTCGCGGCAGCTCGGGCAGCCCCAGCGCATCCTGTAACGCCTCCTGGATGGCTTTCGCGTTCGGCTTCATTACCCGGAAGCGCTGGTCATAAGACTGCTTGGCATTGTTCCCGGCCAGATCGAGCAGCGCCCGTTTGTCTCCACGCTGCGGAACCAGAATGTGTACTCGTGCCGGGCGGGCGTCGCCCGCCACTTGTTCGGAGAGCAAGTCTTCCAAAGCTTCCCGATCGTCGAACTCGACGGGCACATACATGTTCCGCGGAACGTAAGGCTGGCCGATGTAGAGCTGGTTTAGGAAAGCAGAGAAGAATTCGCCGGGATGGAATGATTCGGCGGAGCCATGTGCGCCCTCGCCCGTCGTATCTTCCGGCTGAGCCCCCGAGCCTTGCTCGGTCGGGAGGGTGAGGGTACTCGCCCCTACGTGATCAGTGGCCGCCTCCGGCAAGTCTTCCCAGAAGAACTCTCGCCGGTCGAGCACTCTACCGCCGCGCATGTGGAACAGGTTTACCGCCAGCATACCGTTTTCGAAGTGGTAGCCGAACACGTCAGCATCATCGCCTTCGACGGCGGCGATGCGCTGCTTCTCCTGTAACTGTTCGACTGTCGAAATCAGGTCGCGATACTTGGCGGCGCGCTCATATTCTTCGGCTTCAGCGGTCTGCTCCATGCGCTGACGCAACGAACGCAACAGGTCGGTGGGACGGCCCTCGAGAAACAGCTTCACGTCACGCACTGCTTCCTGATAAATCTCAGCCGTCGTCAACCCTTCCACGCACGGCCCCAGGCATCGTTTGATGTAGTACTGCAGGCACGGACGCGGATGAAACCGCGTCAGGTCCACCTTGCACGAAGGCACCATGAAGTGCCGGTGGATCAGGTCCACGATGCGGTAGGCCAGGTTCGCCGGAAAATAAGGGCCATAGTACGAGCTGCCATCTTTGCGCAGCCGCCGCGTGACGTAGACGCGGGGAAAGCGCTCGCCCAGCGTGAGCTTGACGTAGGGGTAAGTCTTGTCGTCGCGCAGCAGAATGTTGAAGCGCGGCTTCTTCTGCTTGATCAGGTGGTTCTCAAGCGCCAACGCCTCTTTGTTGTTTGCGACGACGATGTAGTCAACATCCACCGCCTCCCGCACCAGGGAATCAGTCTTGGCATCCTCCCATCGCCCCTCGCGGAAGTATGAAGAGACCCGGCTGCGCAGGTTGTTGGCCTTGCCCACATAAATGACTTCACCCTCGGCGTTCTTGTAGAGGTACACTCCCGCCGAATTGGGCAAACTGCGGATTTTCGCCTGCAGGTCCATAGCGTCCATCTATTTTAGAGGGTATCTATCTTGGATGAGAGCCTCGGTGACTCGGGCTCCGGGTAGCGCCTGGGGTCGAAATGCACCAATGGGTGTGTTACACTAGTGCCATATGAGTCATACATTGACAATACGTCTTACAGAAGAACTGTTGTCGTGGCTGAAGGAAGTATCCCGCCGGACCGGTTTGCCGGTCGGTCGGATCATTCGCCAACAACTCGAAAGCGCGAAGTCGGAGAAGGGAAACCAGCGCTTCCTCCGGCACGCGGGAAAAATTAGCGGATCGCCCGATCTGTCTTCGCGCAAGGGATTCTCCCGGCGATGAAGGGAATTGCCGACACAGGCTTCATCGTGGCTTATGGCAATCGCGACGACAGCCATCACTTGTGGGCAGTGGATCTTGCCCGGACGATCACAGAACCCTTGCTCACTTGCGAGGCAGTCCTTGCTGAGGCTGCATTCCACCTGGGATCGAGCGCCTATGTTCTCTCGCTGGTGCAGGATGACATGTTAACGGTGGCGTTTGATTGTACGAGGAACCTGGAGCAACTACGTGATCTTGCCCGCCGCTACGAGGATCGTAAGCCCGATCTCGCCGACTTGTGTTTAGTTCGCATGAGTGAGCTATATCCTCGTCACGTTGTCATCACGGTCGACGAGAACGATTTCCGAGTCTACCGGCGCAACAAGCGCGAAATGATCCCGATACTCTCTCCCCCACATGCATAAAACTGCACCATATAAAATTTCCTCAGTACATATCGCCTTTGCACGAAAGTTGTTGTCCGCCGGCGCCGGGGCGAAACGCCGGGAAACCAACAACCGTATATTAATCAATATGTTGCAGGCATAACCCGCTATTTCCACTGTTGGCATCTTCCGTGCTCTTGTACAATGCGAACGCGAGAAAAGGCCCTCCCCGGCTGACCGCGTGAACAGACTTCAGAATCAAAAAGATGGGTTTTGCGAGATGAGTGAGGAAGGAGCCCTCCTACAATGAATCGCACTTCGTTAATTGTTTTGCTGGCGACAAGCATGGCGGCTACGGTCGGATGCTCGAGCAAGAACTATGTTCGTCAAGAGACCACGCCGCTGATCAACAAGACCAATGAGCTTGATGATCTCACTGCGAAAAACACCAACGCCATTAAAGACGTGGACGCCCGCGCCCAAGCCGCTATTCAAGAGGTAACGGCCAAGGCTGCCGCGGTTGACCAGAAGGCGCAAGCCGCCTCCGACCAGGCCGGACAGGCCCAGACCCAGGCCGACAACGCCGTCCATCGCGTCGATTCGCTGCAGAACACCGTAGCCAACCTGGACAACTATCGCGTGGTCACCGAGACCGCCGTGCACTTCGGTTTCGATAAAGACAACCTCACCAAGACTGGGCAGGAAGCTTTGGACCAGCTGGCGACCGACGTGACCAATGCCAAGGGCTACATCATTACAGTCGAAGGCGGTACGGACTCAGTGGGCAATGCAGATTACAATTATTCCCTGAGCGAGCGCCGTGCCGATTCGGTCATTCAGTACCTGGCTTCGAAGCACAGCATTCCGGCGCACAAGATCTACTTGATCGGGCTGGGCAAGGACAAGCCGGTTGATTCGAACAAGACTCGAGACGGACGCGCCAAGAACCGTCGCGTGGATGTTCGCCTCATGACCAATTCAGCCGACAGCGGAACTCCGGCGCAACAGCCCGCAGCCCCGGCTCCGCCATCCATGTAAGTTCCCTCTCGCGAGGAAGATTCACGAACTCCTGCTGCTCCACTTCCCCCGTGGAGCAGCTTTTTTATTGCGGCCGCCAGACCTGGAAAGGTCCCATACCCAAGCTCTGACCCCGAAGCCTGCCGTCCGCGCTACAATGGATCCATGCGGCGCTTGATTTTTCCGCTTGCGATCTGCCTCTGCCTCGTTGTTCCCGGTGTGGGCCAGGACCAGGAAGGTGAGAAGGATTCCAATCAGAACCAGCCTCCGCCTCGATCTGAGCGCAGCAGGGAAGCAGGCGAGAGTTCCAGCCGCGATACCAGGATCGACCTAAGCCCTCCTCAAAACGACGCCAAGGATCATCCCAACAGTACCGTGCCTCTCGAGGACAACGACGCTGGCGACAACGCCTCCGGTGACGTGCAGGAGTTCCATCCCTTCGATCCGCATCGCGCGCTGAAAGACATCGAAGTGGGGGATTTTTATTTCAGGAAGAAGAACTACGGTGCGGCACTCGAGCGTTACCGCGAGGCACTCTTCTACAAGCCGAATGACGCGGTAGCCAACTTACGCATGGCCACCGCTCTCGACAAACTTGCCCGCTTCGACGAAGCCGCTGAGCACTATCAGGAATACTTGAGAATCATGCCCAACGGTCCACAGGCGGAAGAGGCCAAGAAAGCGCTCGAGAAACTGAAGGCAAACTCGCCCTCAGCCAAAGATCAAGCCAAGCAGTAGTTCTTGTTACTTCTCCACCCGGATGAAATCACCGCTGGAGGCATTCACCGCCACTCTCAGCTTGTAGTCGTCGCGGCTGTTGCCGTAAATCACGTGCCAAATCAGTTCATTGGTGGCTTGACTCCAATCCAGCACGTACAGAATTGGGGTATCGGGCGACTTGGCCAGCAGCTTGTCGCCGCCATGTTTTTGCGCTACTTCGAGCGCCTTGTCCGAATCTACTTTGAGGAATGCCACGTCGAAAATCAGGGTGGACGTGTTGGTTGGACTATAAGTGTCTTCGGTGCCGGGGTTGATGCCTCGATCAGACGCGTTCTCTCCCGACCAGGTGTAGGCCTTCACTCCGCGTTGCAGCGGGGAGCCGAAAGACGCCCGCCAGACCGCGGATTTTCCATCTTTCCCTTTGGAGTCGTCCGTAATCATCGATTCAAGGCGGTAGGGCTGGGCATCGCGCGCCCAGCCTCGGGCAGCGATGTAGACCTTTTGGAAGGCGGACCGTCCTGTGGCAAATTCCGTTGGTTTGGGCTGAGGTTTCTCGACTGGCGCCGGTTGGGAAGGCTCCGACGTACATGCAGTCATCATCATCAGCGCGACTATTGCCAGCAGCAGCTTCTTCATGGCTACCTTCCTGTCAGGCATAGGAAATTTTGCAACCGGAAATGCCGGGGTTATTCTACTAGACGAAGCCATCTGAGGGACCATGGACCGCTACCTGGAACGTCTCCACACCGCCATCGCCTCCGCGATCAGCGGGCTGACCAGCGAAGACCTGACGCGACGGCCGGAAGGGAAGTGGAGTACGGCTGAAATTCTCGAACATCTTTATCTGACCTACGCCGGAACGGTGAAGGGTTTTGAACGCTGCGTGAAAGCCGGCAAGGCGCTGGGCGGCATTCCCACTTTCAAACAAAGATTACGGATCGCGGTAGTCACCGACGTCGGCTACTTGCCCAAAGGACGAAAGGCGCCCGATCGAGCTTGCCCCCGGGGTATGCCGGTGGAAGAAGTCGTTGCCGACATCGGTCCCCAAATCGCCGCCATGGACAAGCTGATCGCGCAATGCGAAGCGCGCTATGGTTCGCGGATCAAAGTGCTGGACCATCCCATCCTCGGCCCCCTGACCGCGCGCCAGTGGCGGAAATTTCACTGGATCCACGGGCGGCATCACGTAAGGCAAATCATAGAGCGGAGAAAATCCACATAGACACTTTCACCGCAAACGAAAAAGCCTCCGGCGTGACCGGAGGCTTTCAAACGCTCGAACCCGCGAGCCTATTGCCTTAACTTAGCCGGCACGCCTGCCTTGCGCGCCTGCTCCTTCAAGTCGTCCAGGGCTTTCTTGGCATCATCCACTGCTTTCTGTTTCTGGGCGATGTCTTGTTTGTATTTGGTGTCTTCCTTGTCCCATGTTCCGGAGCCGCGCAGACGATTGCCGGCGTCGGCATAGAAGGCGGCTGCGCGCAGGCGATATTCGCGCTGCGTCACATCCAGTTCACGGGAGAGCAGGTCAACCTTGCCCTGCTGCTCGGCGAACTTCTTCTTCCATTCGTCATTCGCCTTCTGTGAGTCTGAGCTGTCCGCCTTCTTTTCCGCATCCTGCGCTGGCGAAGCGGGAGCGGTTGCCGTCGAGCTTTCTTCACCCTTTGCGGAATTTGCGTCGGGCGCCGGATTTCCGTCCTCGGAACCGGCCGAATCCGTGGCGTTGCCCACGATGCTGATCTTGTCGGAGGCAGGCAGGTTGTCGTTGTCGTACTTCTTGGCCGACGCGGGCTTCTCGGTCTTGCGTACGGTGCGGGCGTAGTCGCCAAGAGGCTCAGACTGCGCGCCGGCCAACGTGACCAGCATGCCCGCCAGAACGACTTCCAGCAAAACATATCCAATGCGTTTCATAAGGTGCTCCATTTCTTTCAGTCCTGCCGCCTCCAGATGAAGGGCAGCATCGACGTAGTCAACTCAAGCCTTCGAACCAGCCCTCGCAGCTCTTGCCCCTGCGAGAAAACCGCCAATCGTTCGATCCAGGTGCGCCGCTTCAGCGGCGATGTCAGCCGCCAGCTGCCGGGCCAGCTCCGGGTCCCGGCTGGCCGCCAGTTGCTGGGCGTATCCCGAGATGGTGGTCAGCGAGTTGCGCAAACCCAGCGCCATCTCCGCCGACATTTCGCCTCGCAACTCCTGCTGGCGGCGAATCTCGGTCATTTCCGTGCGGTCATTGATCAGGCAGGCCGCGCCCAGAACTTCGCTGTCCGGCGCATGCACCGAACTCACCGTAATATCCAGCGTACGTTCTTCGCCGGAGGGGGTGCGATAGCTTGCTTCCAGCCGCTGAAACCGCGTCTTCTCCCGCAAGCTGACATTTACCGCCTCCGCCAGGCTGGTGTAATTGCCGCCGGATGCGGAAATCAATTCCGCTTCGCGAAATATCTCGGCTGCACTCATCCCGGTAGGCGAGCCGAAGCCAAGAATCTGTTTTGCGGACGCGTTGGCCTGCCGCACTAACCCGTTCGGAGTGAAAAAAAGCACGCCGGAGGAAAGATTTGAAAGCACAGCCGCGCTGACATTTTCCGAAGTCCTTGCCCGGCGGCGCTCCACCAGTTGCAGGCTCTGCAGTTCGTGTTTCTGCTGCTTCAGTTGCTGGATGACGGCATGATAAGTGTGCAGCGGGAAACTTTCCGCGGGTCCGCGTGCTTCCGGAAAAGAGGCTTCTTCACTGATGCTGCGCCGCATCCGCCGCATCGCCAGGAGGCCCATGACAAAGGCAAAGCCGGCGGCCACAAACACCAGCGCCATGCGCAGCATGATGGGATTGGTTGCCAGTCTCACAGCAACCCCCAGTACCAGCGCAGGAAGCTGTTGCCATAGAACAATGCGACCATGGCCATGCCGCCCAGAAAGACGCCAAACGGCATCTGATGACGGCGCAGCGCGATCGCGGCCGATTCCCAGGCTCGCCGCCGCGCTTCCGCGGCCGGTTCATGATTACGTTTCATACGACGCCGCGTACGCTTGATCCAAACCGCCAGCACAGTTGACACGCCAAACAGAGATCCGGCAATCGAAGCGGAAAACAAGGTGAAGATGGTCAGCTTGGCACCCAGAAACGCGCCCACCATGGCCATCAATTTCACGTCGCCAAAGCCCATGCCTTCCACGCCGCGCGCGCGCAGGTAGATCGCGCCGGCGCCATAAATGAACGACGCGCCAACGATCGCGCCCAGCAGCGCGTCCACCAGCGACAGCAGATGCCAGGAAACGTCGGAACTCACCGGCAACCAGACCAGGCCGGGTAGGAGCTGCGAAGCCAAGATCATTGACCGGAACCACCAGGCTGAACCCCAGCCCCAGCGCCAGGCCGGGCAGGGTCATCTTGTCGGGTAGAAGCTGAGTCTCGGCGTCGGTAAAGATCAGGCCCAGCAGCAGAAATCCGAAGGCGCAATATTTGAGCGTCGCCAGAGTGGCGCCGAAGTGCGCGTAACAGGCCAGGAAAATCGCCCCGGTCAGGAGCTCCACAAAGAGGTAGCGCGATGAAATATACGTCTTACAATTGCGGCAATGCCCGCGCAGAATCAGCCAGCTCAACACCGGAATGTTGTCGTAGGCTCGAATCGGGTTGCCGCATCCGGGACACGCCGAGCGCGGCCGCACCACGGACAAGTCCCGCGGCAGGCGGTAGATACACACGTTCAGGAAGCTGCCGAATGCCAGCCCCAGGGCGAAGATCGCCGATGCCAGAACAGGGTCCACCCTTATCCTTTGCGCAAAATCTTCCGATTTACACTGATTATACGGTCATTCTCCAGGCCCTTCTGAGTACGAAGGTCACTGACCGTGCGGCCCCAGGTTACCCTTCTGAGAACCAGGAACGAGCCACTGAGAACTGGGAACCAGCAACTGAAAACTGCCTTTCATGTTTCTTGTTGATCTTCATCACCGTGGAGGCATGTTTCAGCAGTGCCCCGGTTCGCAGAAAACCATCACAATCGCATATAGTTGAAAGGGCTTTTTCATCCGCTTCCTGGGAGTTGAAGTGAACCCGAGGCAATCCCTTGCCATGTCGCCGGCATCGCCTGATCAAAGCGCTCCCCGTCTGCTTTTCCCCTTTCTCGACTTAAAGGCTGAATACGCCACCATGAAGGAAGACATTCGGGCCGCCGTGGACAGAGTCCTCGAGAGCCAGCAATTCATCATGGGTCCCGAGGTGCGGCAATTGGAGGCAGAGATCGCAGCCTTCATCGGCTCGAAATTTGCCATCGCCTGTGCCTCCGGGTCGGATGCGCTCTTGCTTGCCCTGATGGCGCTCGGCGTCGACGCGGGCGACGAGGTCATTACTCCGCCTTTTACCTTCGTGGCCACCGCCGGCAGCATCTCGCGGCTGAAGGCCAGGCCGGTGTTCGTGGATATTGATCTCCAGACCTACAATCTGGATCCGCAGCGCCTGGAAGCAGCCATTACGCCTCGGACCAAGGCGATTATGCCGGTCCATCTCTTCGGACTAGCGGCCGAGATGGGCAAGATTACAGAGATCGCGCGGGCCCACAATCTGCCTGTCATCGAAGATGCGGCCCAGTCGATCGGTGCCCGCTACCATGACAGGTATGTCGGCAACATCGGAGCCTGTGGCTCTTTCAGTTTTTTCCCCTCAAAGAATCTGGGCGGGGCGGGGGATGGAGGACTGATCACCACCAACGATCCGGAGTTGGCCGATCGGATCTCGGTGCTGCGCGATCATGGCAGCCGCAAGAAATACCACTACGATCTGCTGGGGATGAACAGCCGCCTGGACAGTCTGCAAGCCGCCATCCTACTGGTCAAGTTCAAGCACCTCGAAGCCATGACCAAGGCTCGTCAGCGCAATGCCGGCCGCTATCGGCAAATGTTCAACCAGGCCGGACTGGACAAGATCATCACTCTCCCGATCACGCCCGAGGGACGAAACCATGTCTACAACCAGTTCGTGATCCGTACGCCGGAGCGAGACCGCTTGCGAGAATACTTGCGCAATGCCGGGATTCCCACCGAGATCTACTATCCCTCACCGCTTCACGTTCAGCCCGCCTTCACGGGTCTGGGTTATCTTGCCGGCGCATTTCCGCAGTCGGAGGAAGCCAGCCGGCATGTGCTGGCCTTGCCAATATTTCCGCAAATGACGGAAGCCCAACAGAAGATGGTGGTGGACAAAACTGCCCAGTTCTTCGCGGAAAAATCCTAGCAGCCCCTACCACCGCACCCGCGGGGCGGTTTGCGCTCCTCAAACCCCGGCGAGCATTGCTCGCCTGCCCGGACGAGGGCGTCCGGGCCTACGGGGTTCGGTATTCGTTCGTCACTTGCCTTACGGCGTGTAGCTGAAGCTGCTGATGTAGATGTACCGGGTCGGTCCAACGGTGGCCGTGCCTCCCCAGGAAGGGTTGTTTGTGCCCCAGATATTGAATAGAAAGTACGCCGGAGCGCTGGGAATGGCCTGGGTATGGTGCACCACCAGCTGACCGTCCACGTACCAGTCGATGAAGCTGGGCTGCCAGACAATCTTGAAATCGTGGCTGTTGGTCTGGTCGAATCCGAACACCTGGGTGTCCTGGAAGTCTGACACTCCGTGCCAGTTCGTGCAGTCCACGGCATCAGGCTTGTTGCCTACCTGCTCCATATCGATTTCGGTTTCGGAGTTTGAGGCATACAGAAAGCCCCCGGCATCGGATCCCGAAAGAGCTTCCGACACCCTGGACGTGAACTCGAAGGTGCCGTAGGTGAAGGTCTGCTTGGTGATGACCTCCGACCCGACGGACTTGATCCCGCTGCCGTTCTGAGTTTGAGTGAGCGACAGAACAAGTTCAGATCCGACCGTCACGTTGTTGGGATCGAAGGTCCCGACGTTGCCGTTCACGTTGCCCACAGGTGGAGCGGTACCGCCATCCGTTCCCCAGTTGTAACCAGAAAAAGTAAACGAACTCGGACCGATCACCCCGGAAGGTGCGCCGGACGATCCGCTACCACTGGAGCCCGAGCCGGAAGAACCGCTGCCGGAAGAGCCTGAACCGGAAGAGCCTGAGGAGCCAGAACCAGACGATCCGCTGCCCGAAGAGCCTGAGCCGGAGGAACCGCTGCCAGAAGACCCACTGCCGGAGGAGCCAGAGCCTGAACCGGAACCCGAGACCGCTACCCGATGACCCGGTCCCTGACGACCCGGTACCCGAGGAGCCGCTACCGGAAGACCCGCTGCCAGAAGAACCGGTGCCAGCAGAGCCAGAACCGGAACCAGAAGAGCCCGTCCCAGAAGACCCAGTGCCGGAGGAGCCTGTGCCTGAAGTCCCGCTACCACTGCTGGAGGTCCCGCTACCCGATGAACCGCTGCCGCTACCAGATCCGCTGCTCGAGGTGCCGCCACCCGACGATCCGCCATGAGGAGGTGTGACGGGCATGAGGCCCCCACCGCACCCGACAAGGAAAAGGACCGCAAGCAATAAAGCGCTAATCCTCAGCATCAAGTTTCCTTCGAAAACGGGGATAGGGAAATGGCGTACAAATCCCTTGCGGCCAGAGAAACTGCAGGGGCCCAAAGAACGTCAAATTTCAGATTGCTGAAGTCTGAAGATTCCCCTCGGCCTCTCCACTCAATCCCCAACAGTGCGTCTACCGGGAAAACCGGCAGAAATGCATGCTTCCTGAGTTAGAAAGTAACACCACACCGTTGTCCTCCCCGGTTACGGAAGGACGTGGCGAGCCTGGAACTGCCGAGGTAACTCTGCGACAAGATCCCACAAGCACACACGCCGTGGAACTTGTGCAGAACGTGCAATAGGTAAAGCTGTAGACGAAGAAGCGGCCGGCACAATATAGCAGAATATGAAACTTTATGTTTTCGAAAAATAGGTTTGACGCGTTGCATTGTCTTTCGGCAACCGTAATCTGTTCCTCACATCGGTGAAAATACACATAGTGCGGCGCCGACACTGCAGGACCGAACGGAGTTACTTCCTGTCCGTGACTCTGATGGGGAATCCGAGAAATCCAGCCGCGATAGGGAACCGGGTTCAGGCTATGCCGGGCGTAGAATATAACTTCAGCTATGGCCTGTAAGCCACGCCTGGCAAGGGGTTTGGGCCATTCGGCGCCTGCCATAATTATTTGACAAACGCTTTGAAATAAGCGACACTCAGTCGAGTCCACCGAATACCCTGGTGGGTCCCCTCCTCAAGATAGTCCAATCCATGACCAGTGATTGTGTCCCTGCTCGTGTCGGTTTAGCCTTCCTGGCGCTGATTTTGGTTTTCGGAGTTTTCACCCCTCAAGCGTGGGCCCAGGTAAGTGTCAAAGGCCAGTGGAGCACCCTGCCTACCTCGATGCCGATCAATCCGATTCACTCGGCGTTGCTCTACAACGGAAAAATATTGATTGTCGCCGGCTCGGGAAATTGCCCCCCTTCGCAATCAGGGTGCCCCTTGGGACCTCCGTATGGCCCAGGAAATAACTCGGGAGCCCTGCTGTACGATCCCGCCACGGGAAACATCACTCAGTTCACCGTGGCCTGGGACATGTTCTGCAATGCCATCTTGGTTCTCTCGGACGGGCGAGCCTTTATCAACGGTGGATCAATTCAATACGACCCATTTTTGGGGCAGACCAAGTCGTCGATATTTGATCCTGCCAGCAACACTTTCACTAATGCCCAGAACATGGCTCACGGCCGTTGGTATCCCACGGTCACCAATCTCGGTAATGGTACTTTTATGACTTTTTCCGGTCAGGACGACACGACCGGTAATACCAATAAGGCAGTCGAGATCTACACCATAGGCACGGGATGGAGCCAGCAATATACCGCCTCGTGGACGCCTCCGCTGTATCCCCGTATGCACCTTCTGCCTAACGGGAAGGTGTTTTACTCCGGTTCAGGCCCGACCTCCATGCTGTTCGATCCGAGCAGTCACACCTGGACCACCGGTGACACCACCATCTACGGCGGGACCCGAACCTACGGCAGCTCGGTTCTATTCCCGTTAACTCCTGCCAACGGCTATGACCCGCAAGTGATGATCTTGGGAGGAGGAAGTCCGGCGACCTCTACCACCGAAGTCATCGATCTCGGAGCAGCCAATCCGACGTGGAGGTCAGGCCCCAGCATGAGCCAGGGGCGTATCGAGATGAACGCGGTCCTTCTACCCAACGGCAAGATTCTGGCCATGGGTGGTTCCGTGAACGATGAAGACCCCAGCACCGCAAGCCTGAATGCCGATCTCTACGATCCCGCTTCCGACTCCTTCTCATCCGCGGGCGCGAATACATACGCCCGGCTTTATCACTCGATCGCGCTGCTTCTCCCCGATGCCAGTGTGTGGCTCGCTGGAGGCAACCCCACGCGCGGGTCCTATGAGTCCCATCTGGAAAATTACAAGCCGCCATACTTGTTCAACTCTAACGGGACACTAGCCACGCGGCCCACGATTACCAGCCTTCCCGCCACGATTGCCTGGAATGGAGCATTTTCCGTTTCCACTCCGGATGCGGCGAATATTTCTTCGGTCGTGCTGATGCGTCCTGGGGCGTCCACTCACTCGTTTGACATGGAGCAGCGGATGGTGGGGTTGTCCTTTAGCGCAGGCAACGGGACCTTGACCGTAACCGCGCCTCCAAATGGCAATATCGCCCCGCCGGGTTACTACATGCTTTTCCTGCTGAACAGCAGCGGTGTGCCGTCCGTTGCGAAATTTACCAAGCTCGGTGCTACCGGCGGCAACCCGGCGCCGACGGTGACTTCAATCTCACCCACTTCGGGGACAGCCAATGGTGGTACATCAGTGACGGTTGGCGGTACCGGTTTTCTGGCAGGAGCCACTCTGAGCCTGGGGGGAACGGCCGCGAGCGGCGTAACCGTGGTGAACAGCACCAAGATTACTGGCACCACGGCAGCCCATTCCACGGGTGCGGTGAGCGTGCAGGTTACCAACTCCGACAGCAAGAGTGGAAGCCTGGCGGGGGGTTTCACCTACACGTCACCTGGCAATCCGGCGCCGACGGTGACTTCAATCTCGCCCACTTCCGGGACAACGAAAGGCGGCACGCCAGTGACCGTTAGCGGTACCGGCTTCCTGGCAGGAGCCACGCTGAGCCTGGGGGGAACGGCCGCGAGCGGCGTAACCGTGGTGAACAGCACCACGATTACTGGCACCACGGCAGCTCATTCCGCGGGTGCGGTGAACGTGGTGGTTACCAACTCCGACGGCAAGAGTGGAACCCTGACCGGTGCTTTCACCTACACCAATCCTGCACCCACCGTGCTCTCGATCACGCCTAACTCTGGAACTGCCAACGGCGGGACAGCCGTGACTATCGCGGGCACCGGTTTCCTGGCGGGAGCGACTGTGAGCCTTGGCGGAACGGCAGCCACTGCGACCACTGTGGTGAGCAGCACTTCGATCACAGCCACCACTCCGGTACATTCGGCGGGTTCGGTGGATGTGGTAGTCACCAATCCCGACACCCGAAGCGGCACGTTGGCCAGTAGCTACACTTTCACTTCCAGCATGGGACTTGGTGTACCCTCCGGCGACCCAACTTCGGCGACCGTGTTGGATGGAAAGGCTGCGGCGTATACGCTTTCCCTGGGCGGAGCTGGCGCCAGCGGATCTGCCAATCTAAGCTGCACCGGTGCTCCGACGGGGGCGAATTGCTCCTTACCTCCCAGCGAAGCATTCAGCGCCACTACTGCCACCACATTCAGCGTCAATGTAACCACCACATCGCGCACGATTGTGGCAAGTGTTCCGTCCTACTTCGGGCCCAAGCCTTGGTCGTGGTCATTCGCCATGGGAATGTTGGGAATTGTAGTTCTGCCCGGAATGAAGGCGTCGAAACGGCGGATGCGCCGCTATCTCTGGCTCCCCGTGCTCGCGTCCCTACTGTTTCTGGTTTCCTGCGGTGGAGGCGGCAATATTGGAGGCAGCTCTGCTGGTGGTCAACAGGTTAATCCGCACGGAACTCCAGCCGGAACTTACACCTTAACCGTGACGGCGACTTCAGCTTCCATGACGCAGACCGTACCGCTTACATTAATCGTCCAATGAAGGTCCACGAAAGACAGGCAAGCTGCCTAGCTGCCTGAGCCAGAATCCGATCTCTCCTGGGGAGCGACCAAAGATGGTAGTTCGGACTCCACGGAAGCCGGCAGGGCGACAGCTCGCTCTTTGATCGAGTATTTCGCCAGGCACCACAGACATCGCACACCGTCTTTCCACCCAATCTTTTTTCCTTCCTCATAGGTGCGGCCCCAATAGCTGATGCCCACTTCGTAGATGCGTAGCCGCCGTTTCGCTATTTTCACCGTGATCTCGGGTTCAAAACCAAAGCGGTTCTCTTCGATGGGAATGGACTGGACAATCTCCCGGCGGAACACCTTGTAGCAGGTTTCCATGTCGCTCAGGTTGATATCGGTGAGGCAGTTCGAAAGCAGAGTAAGGAACCGGTTGCCCACAGAATGCCAAAAGTAAAGAACCCGATGCGGTCTGCTGCCCAGAAAACGAGAGCCGTATACCACATCGGCCTTCCCCTGGATCAGGGGCTCCAGCAAGTTGGGATAGTCGGATGGGTCATATTCCAGGTCAGCATCCTGAATGAGTACATAATCTCCCGTGGCTTCCTGTATGCCTCGCCGCAATGCCGCACCCTTACCCATATTCTTGGGTTGCAGAACCACCCGGAGGTTGGGGTGCTCAGACTGCAGTTCGGCCAGAATTTCCCTGGATCCGTCACGCGAACCATCGTCCACACAGATCAGCTCGATCTCGACCGGGACCGCGAGAACTCGCTGCACCACCGCCCGCAGGGTGTTGCGTTCGTTATAAACCGGCATCACGACCGACACTCGCATATGAATTCACTCCGCGATGATTTTTCTCAGGACGTCGTCCGCGGTGGTGGCGGACCGCTGGAATCGAAGCGCAACCCGCTTCGCAGGCCCGATTATGAAGAGGGCAACGCCAGTGCGAATATTATACGATTCGAGGGTGGCGACCTCTACTTCGGTAACTTGCGACCCCCGGCCCTGGCGTTATAAAGTCCGACGACCATGGTTTTAGCCGAAAATACGACCCCTCATTTGCGTTCCCTGCTGTTTTCCCGGGATCAGGAACTCATCAACCTGGTGGGTGAAGTACTGAAAACATTGGATATAGATGTCTCGCAATGCAGTGGGGCCCAGGAGGCTGTGCAGAAACTGTCCAGCACGAAATTTGACGCGATTATTGTGGACAATGCGGATGCACCGGGTGCGGTGACGGTCTTGTCGGCGGCGCAATCCCTGCCCTCTTGCGAACACTCGATCGGCATTGTGCTGGCCGTGTCGCCCAGCAGCATTGGACTCGCGCAGGGCGCGCGAAGCCATATGGTGGTCTATCGACCCTTGTCGGTGGATCGTCTGCGGAACGGAATCAAGTCCGCTCTCGGCCTTAGGAATGCGGATGAGGACGCTCGCGAGTCCGAGCGGGCCTCCACTAACATTCCGGCCACGCTTCGCGGTGCTGGCCTGGAGGGGACTTTAGCTTTCATTACCAATATCAGTGCCGGTGGAGCGGCCTTGAACGCCGGACATTCCATATCTTCTTCCTCTATACAGAGCCTGGAGTTTTGTCTGCCGGAGACGAATGAAAATCTCACGACGTCGGTAGAACTGGTATGGCGCGATGTACAAGGCCGCATCGGAATTCGTTTTGCCGAAATGTCCCCGACCTTCAGCGAGGCTCTGCAGAAGTGGTTGGCCGCTCATCCCGAATCTCAGCGCGCGTCTAAAGCCAGCGCCTAAATCCGCACTCGTTTAGCCCGGTCCTTCTTTAGCCTCGTATTTTCCGGTGAAGGCATTCCATCGGATCTTGAGCATCTCCACAAACATCTGAGGTCCGTCCCGCAGCGGGCTGATGCGGGTGCCTTCTCGATGGGCCCAGGCCACCGGAACTTCAGCGACCCTGAAGCCGAACTTCCGGGCCAAATATAGGAGTTCTGGGTCAAAGCCCCAGCGCTCGATTCGTTGCATCGGGAAAATTGCCCTGGCGGCGCGTCGTGTGAACGCCTTGAAGCCGCACTGTGTATCTTTGAAACTCAGTCCCAGCACAATTCGCAAGACGAGATTAAAAATGCGCCCAAAAATCTGGCGGTAAACCGGTTGGCGTTGAGTCTGCAGGTCGGCACGCAGCCAGCGCGAACCGATGGCAATATCCGCTCCCTCCGCGATGGCGGCCCATAGTTTGTCCGCTTCCTCAATCGGGGACGAAAGATCGGCATCGCTGAATAACAGGATTTCACCCTGCGCCTGCAGCATCCCGTTTCGTATGCTGTATCCCTTACCTCGGTTGCCCGGATTCTGTAATAGCCGCAAACGAGGGTTCCTCTGCGCGTAGCTATTGACAATGTCTGCGGTGTTGTCGGTTGATCCGTCGTTCACCACAATGACCTCCGCCTCCCATCCCCGTTTGGCCATGTAGGCCAGCACTTTCTCCAGCGTGGCGCCAACCCGCGAGCTTTCGTTGTACGCGGGAATGATGACACTGTAAGTCGTCCGGTGTGCGTTGGTCATTTGTGGCAGGTCGGCGGGCATGCGGTCGGACAAAATCTGCTTCGGCGGTACATCCGAAGAGTCAAAACACGTGCATCACGGGCTCTTCTTCGCCCCTCTTCATCAGGCACGGAATTGTACCATCGCGATGGAATCACGCCGAATTTCTGCAACGGCCCAGGTCCCTTCAGTTTCTCTCCTTCGCCTTCAGGTATGCAGTCTCGCGACGCAAGTCCTGCCGAATTCGAATGAGTGCGTCAGCTTGGAAATGTGAACGCGCAGCTGGCCTACTCTGCGAGATTCACTTTTCAGATGATCCACTGCCGAATTTGAGCCCCAGGCCCTGTCGTACCCGGCATTTTTCGATGTGGAAGAAGTTTTCCTCTTCGAGAGAATGCTCTTCCATCACGACCTCGCTGCGCGGGTTACTTAGGTAATGCGCATCGGTAATCTGTGACCGCCTGGAAGAGATGGCCCAGACGCCGCGTCCGGCAAGGGTTTCATGACGTCAATCCTTCAACTACAGCTCCTGCAGGCACTTCCAGCCAGCGAGGGCAGCCGCCTCGCAAGAGCGTCCCTGGTTTGCGACATCGGCGTCCGCGTTGGCATCGCGGTTGCATCATGTATGCATGAAAGTTCCTCAAATCGCACTATGACAATATTTGTCCATGGAGTCCTGATCGTGAGTTTGCTGGCGGGCTGCTGCTCCGCGCAAACTTCCACGCTGCAGGTTCTCCCTTGGAACAATCATGCCGCTGCTCTGTCGTTCACGTTTGACGATTCCCGCGCGGTGCATCTGGACGTCGTAGCTCCCGAACTTAACAAGCGTCATCAGCGCGCTACTTTCTTCCTTATCGTTTCCAAGACCACGCGGATCGACGAATGGCGGAAGGTCCAGGCGCAAGGCCACGAGATCGGCAATCATTCTGTGACTCATGAGCATGTGGCCGATCTGAACAAGTCAGGGGAGGAGTTGCAGGTCGAGGATGCCAAGAAGTTCCTGGACAGCAATTTCAATTCGGAGATCGCCACTTTCGCATATCCGTACACCGAGGTTTCCCCCGGATTGCTGTACTGGGTGAAGCGCTACGACTTCGCCGCGCGCGGTGGACGTGGCGACGGGAGCCAGGTCTACATCAAATCCGATGCCCAGCCCGATTGGTACGACCTGCCCAGCCAGCCCAGTTACACCAAGTACGACTTCACCACTTACAAGGGCTGGATTGACCAGGATATTTCACTGAAAGCCTGGACCATTCTGCAGATCCACGGCATCGGCGATCCCTCGACCGGATTCGAGCCCATCCCCAGCAACACGTTCACGCAACTGTCTGGACTACGCCAAGGCGGCCGAATCCAGGGGACTCTGGGTGGCGCCGTTCGGAGAAGTCGCCGCCTACTTCCGGGCCCAGAAGATTGTGGAGGCGGTCCAACCCCAAGTCGTGAAGGCGGAGAACAGAAGTTCAACTGGCAGGTCCCCACGCCATTCCCGCACGGCGTCGTACTCAAAGTCGCGGTCCACGGTGCACCCAACGTACGCCTCTATCAGGCAGGACCACGAACTTCGCCGCAACAGGGACGGCGTCTATTCAGTCTCTTTCGATGCCAAAGAGCTGGTCATGAAAGGTCAATTGTGAAGAGGCTCTGCGTTTTGCTGCCGGCGAAAGATGAGGCCGTGGGCATAGCCAAGAACGGTGAAAAGTATTCTCCGGGCGGGGATCCTGCCCGCGGATGTCTACGTCATTGACGACGGTTCCAGTGACGGTACCGGGAGATATCGCGCGCTCGTTCGACGTCAACGTGGTCCGGAACGAAAAGAACATTGGAAAAGCCCACAGCCTGGCGCGGCTGGCTTCGGTCTCCGAACTGGTCCGGCGTTACGAGTACATCTGCCTGATGGACGCCGACACCCAGGTTTCCGCAGACTATTTCCAGGCCGTCCGGCGGAGCTTTTCGCCGCCCGACGTGGCGGTGGTCTGCGGGCGGGCGAAGAGCACTCCGCACAACTGGCTCACCGCATACCGCTGTCTGGCTTACTGGATTTCGCATGCGATTTACAAGGACGGCCAAAGCAACATGGGCGTGATCACCGTCACCCCCGGTTGCGCTGCCGCCTTCCGCGTCGACGCCTTTGCCCAGCTCGACTGGAACAGCGACACCATCGTCGAGGACATGGACTGCACCATTCAAGTCCATCGCAAGAAGCTGGGCAGGATCGTTTACCAGAAGCATGCCGTCGTTTCCACCCAGGACCCCAGAACGCTGCGCGACTACGTCAAGCAGATGTATCGCTGGCATACCGGCGCCTGGCAAGTAGGTCTGAAGTACGGAATGCTCACCGGCCTGTCAAAGATCGACCTGGAATACAAGCTGTTGATGGGGGAAGGCGTAATCTTCGCCGCCCTGTTTCTGTTGCTGCCGCTCTGGCTGGTGATTTCTCCCAGACTCGCATTCTACGGAGTCGGCATGGACATGATGGTCCTTATCTTCCTGTCGCATGATTTGCGCCATCTGCGACCGGCGAATCGATGTCTTCGTTCTTTCGCCGCTGTACCCGCTGTTGCGCTTCGTGGACTGTTCGGTTTTTCTTTACAGCTTTTGGAAAGTAGTCGTGCAGAAAAAACAGGTCCGAGGCTGGTTTGCCGTCAAACGTTACTAACTGGAAAAGTGGGGTTATGAAATTGAAGTCACTATTCGCGCTGTTCGCAGTTCTGGTCCTGACGACGTTTTCAGCCGCTCAGGACGGCGCTGTGTCGGCGCTGCAGGGCAGCCTGGCCGATAGCGTCGGCTTGCCGGGGCAGGGATGGACGTCGATCGGCAATCTCAGCCCGATCGAACACAATAATTTTTACGTGCAGTCCTACGTGGAGCAAAGCGCCGCAGTTTTCTCAACCTACTCAGGATCGTTGACCGTCACGCCTTTCGTCGGCCTGGGCCTGGTCCTCGATACCAAGGGCTACGAGTGGAATAACAAGATCCAGCCCAAGGTCGGCATGAAGGTGAACAAGTTTTTCCGCTAACGGTGTGGTCAGCGTCGGGTCGGCTTACTCCTACGAAGAGCGATTCAATGGCGTGAACAGCAATGGACTGGTCCTATATGTCCAGGACTGGTTTGGCTGGCAGCCGGTGAGCGAGAAATCGAGCCGTTTTCCCGGCTCCTCATGGATGGAAGTCGGCAATCTGTCGCCGGTCGAGAAGGGAAACATTCTCGGCATGGGCTATGTCACCCAGGGCATCGTGGCGAAAAGATTCAGCCGGGCTACGGTGGTCCCTTACCTCGAAGGCACCGTTTTTCATGACAGCAAGGGTTCGATTGGGACAACAAGGCTACGGTCGGCGGCGGCGTAAAAGCGATCTTCCCACACGGCGACGTTTACACCGAGGTCGGTGTTGCTTATCTGCACGAGAACCGCTTCCAGTCTGGCCAGTCGGCCGGTGGGGTCTCGGTGTTTACCAACTTCTCCTTTAACTGGAATCTTCTAGGTCGAAAGGTGGGCCGATAACATGCCATTCCCTGGTATCGGAAGTATCTCAGCCATCATTCACATGTTAGCGAAAGGTCCTGGAGCAGTGAGGTCAAAACATCTTATGCGCATAATTGGAACCATCATCCTGGCTCTGCTGGCGAGCTTGAGTCTAGCCAGCTCGGCCTCTGCTCAGGAGCCGAACCTGCTCCTGTCCTCGATCAACCTGAGCTCTGCCAGCGTCACCGAGGGCCGTTCGGTCGAAGCCACCGTAACCCTGAACATGCCCGCGCCCGGCAGTGGCGCGAAAGTCTCGCTTGCGGTCGATCCGGTCGGCGCGGCTTTTGTACCGTCGAGCATCACGGTTCCGGCCGGCGCCACCAGCGCGACCTTCCCGGTAAAGGTTGCCACCGCTACTTCGGTCACCAGTGTATGGCAACTACGGAGTCACCAAGAGCGAGTCCTTGTCGGTGACGCCCCGGGTAACGATTGACGAACTGATAGACCGGGTCATTGATCGCGAGCGCGCCTTCGTGCTGCAGATGAAGCACATGCATCCGCTGGCCGAAACCTACATCCAGAATTTGAAGACGGACAAAGAAGCCGTGGTCGTGCCCTCTAGCGATCAATATTTCCTGGGACGTCTTGATCTCAGCGATGGCGTGGAAGACCAGATATTTGAAAAAGAGACTGGCCTTAAGCTCAAGTCCCTGAATTTATTTCCCAGCCTGTTTGCCCGCAAGTTCATGCCTCTGGGCTTCGCTCAGATGGTGATGCTCGACCGCGATTTTCAGAAGAAGAACTACGACTTCAAATTTGTACGTCAGGAATTTCTCGGAGAAGTACGCTGCATCGTAATCGACATTCAACCCAAGGGTAATGCGGGTGGAAGATTCCTGGGCAGAGTATGGGTGGAAGATCACGACTTCAACATTGTCCGCTTCAATGGGACCTATTCGCCTCATTCCCGCTACAGCTATTACCTGCATTTTGACAGCTGGCGTTTGAACCTTCAGGCCGGCTTGTGGCTACCCTCGTATGTCTTCATCGAAGAGTCGAATTTGAAGAACGCCGGCCCCCTGCTTCCCGGTCTGCATTTCAAGGCGCAGACACGGCTGTGGAGCTACGATCCGGAACCGCTGAAGCACGATCAGGAGTTTGCCGAAATCCAGATTGATACCGTCCGCGATCAGACTGACTCCGCCAAGGAAGCTGGCCCGGTCGAGGCGCAGCGCATGTGGGAGCGTTCGGCCGAGGACAACGCCCTCGACCATCTGCAGAAAGTCGGCCTGCTCGCGCCTCAGGGCGATGTGGACAAGATTCTGCAAACCGTGGTCAACAACCTGATCATCACCAACAATCTTCAGATCATCCCGGATGTGCGCTGCCGCGTGCTGCTGACTTCACCGCTGGAATCTTTCACCATCGGCCACACCATCGTGATCAGTCGCGGCTTGCTCGATGTGCTTCCCGACGAGGGCTCGCTGGCGATGACTCTGGCCCACGAACTCAGCCACATCGCCCTGGGTCACCGCATCGACACCAGGTTTGCCTTCAACGACCGATTCTTTTTCCCCGACCAGAACACCTTCCAGCGCATGGACTTCGCTCGCAATCCCTCAGAAGAGGAAGCCGCAGACGCGAAAGCGATGGAATTGCTGGCGAACTCTCCTTACAAGGACAAGCTCGCCAATGCCGGACTCTTTCTGAAGGCTCTTCAGTCCCGCGCCCCTGAACTCACCAGCCTGATCCGGCCTCACCTGGGCAATCGTATGGAGAACGGGAAAACCATCCGTATGGCGGCGCTGCTGGGCAGCGCTCCGGAACTGGAAATGCAGCGCATCGACCAGATCGCTGCCCTTCCTCTGGGCGGCCGAGTCAAGCTGGATCCCGTGGAGCAACAAGCTGGAGATGATGAAGACCAAGGGGGTGGTCCTGCTTTCACCACAGGAGAAGATGCCGTTCGAAGTGACCCCGTTCTTTCCTTATCTGACCCGGCTCAGCACCACGCCGGTTGAAACGGCAGAAGCGCAATGAGCGCACTCCATTCGGCAGTGCAACTTGATAGATCGAGACTTACGAACGTTTTGGGGACTGGGAGAAAAATGAGCGCGCAAAGCAAGTTTCCGATGTTGGCACTGATCGTTCTGATTTCACTATCACTCGCGGGATGCGGAGGCGGCGGCGCTTCCTCTTCGACTTCGACCACGCCCGGCCAACCCGGACACACTACCCCCGGTCATCCCACGGGCGTGTGGACCACATTGTCGACGACTGTGCCCATCAATCCAATTCACGCAGCTCTGCTGCACACGGGAAAAATTCTCCTCGTCTCAGGTTCCGGCAATTGTCCTCCTACCCTGGCAGGCTGCCCGCAAGGGCCGCAGTATCCGCAGGGCGCGGCGCTGCTGGATTTGTCCACCAAAAACATCACCACGATCCCGACTGGCTGGGACATGTTCTGTAACGGCATGTCGATCATGCAGGACGGCCGAGTGTTGATCAACGGTGGCACCAAAGCATACGGATCTCTGGCCGTGGTCGGTGTCACTGGCGAACTTCCGTTTACCGGCCTGCCCAATACTTCGATTTTCGATCCCGGCACGGAGTCATTGGTGGATGTGGCTCCAACGGCGCATGGCCGCTGGTACCCCACCGTGACGGAATTGAATGACGGTCGCATGATGACCACCGGCGGACTCAACGACACCGACGGCAACTACAACAACACCAGCGAAATCTGGGACGGTGCGAACTGGAGTGCGGAAATTGCCGGCAATCCCAATATCCCGAACTTCCCGGGATTCGGATTCCCCCTGTATCCCAGAATGCACTTGCTTCCCACCGGCCATGTTTTCTACTCCTCGCCGTCGTCCGCGACCCTTGACTTCAACCCCTCCACCCAGGTTTGGACGCTGGTGGCGTGGACAAACTATCCCGGGCTGAACGATCCCAACGGGGAGCGCACCTATGGTTCTTCCGTGCTGCTGCCACTCACGCCGCAAAATAACTACAGCCCAAAAGTTATCATCATGGGTGGTGATAATCCCGGCACCGACACCACCGAACTCATTGATCTAAGCCCCGCGGGCTTCCAGACCTCTGCCAGTTGCCCGACCTTTGCCCCTTGCTGGGTGGAGGGACCCAAAATGATTCAGCCCCGGGTGGAAATGGAAGCCACTATCCTTCCCAACGGCAAGGTCCTGGTGGACGGCGGTTCCGCCATCGATGAAGATGCAAGTACGGCAGCTTTGAAAGCAGAGATTTACGATCCTGCGACGAATTCCTTTTCGCCCGCTGGATCAACCGCATACCCCAGGCTTTACCACAACGTGCAGCTGCTCCTGCCCGATGGTACCGTCGCCATCACCGGAGGCAACCCTCAGCAGGGCGTATTCGAGAACCACATCGAGATCTACCAGCCGGCATATCTCTTCAACGCGGACGGCAGTCTAGCTACCCGGCCCACCATCGGAGCCAACGCGCCCGGTTCGATCACCTATGCCAGCTCATTCAACTTGGCAACTCCGGATGCCTCCGGCATCGCGTCGGTGGTTCTTATGAAAGCCGGTTCAGTCACGCATGCCTTCGATATGGACCAGCGCTATGTTGGCTTGTCGTTTACCGCCGCTGCGGGAAGCCTCACCGTGACTGGACCGCCGAATTCAAATATCGCTCCTCCGGGCTATTACATGCTCTTCTTGGTGAACCAGGCGGGAACGCCTTCACTCGCGAGTTGGGTGCAGGTTTCCGGTCCGACGGCTCCCATCGCGAACGTTCAGCTCCATCCGGAGCGAGTGCCTACTCCGCGCTACATCATCCAAAGGAAGCATGTGACCGAATCGGCGCTGCCCATGCGTAAAGAAATGCACGTGCACTAGAAACCGGCAACCGTTCGCGGCAGCCTCATGAAATAGCGGAGGCTGCCGCGGCAAAAGAAAAACGGAGGCCAGGACGATCGATCGAGCGTTTCGAATTGCGACTCGGGCAGCACACACTCAGAGCCCCACTCGATTTCCGAGGTGCGCTTGCTGCCGTCGGCAAGATCGCGTTTGCGAAAATAGTCTCGCCCTGCGATGCCCTGGGTCGGCCTCGCAAAATTTCCCCGTACCGGGCGAGACTGTATGATGGAGAGGCTATGGCAACTTACCTCATTACCGGCGTTGCAGGCTTTATCGGGTCCACGCTAGCCCGGAATCTGCTCGCGCAAGGCGAAACCGTTATCGGGTTCGACAATCTTTCCACCGGCAAGATCGAAAACATCTCAGAAATCTTAGATCGGATTGAGTTCCACGAAGGTGACTTGCTCAATCTCGATGCACTGCATCAGGCCTGCCGTGGAGTGGACTTCGTCCTGCACGAGGCTGCCATTCCATCTGTTCCGCGATCCGTCAAGGATCCGTTGGGCAACAATCGTGCGAATGTGGACGGCACATTGAATCTGCTGGTCGCCGCCCGGGACGCGCGGGTCAAGCGCGTGGTTTACGCAGCATCCTCTTCTGCCTATGGCGATACGCCCACGCTGCCCAAGCGGGAGGACATGCCACCTAACCCGATTTCTCCGTATGCTACCGCCAAATTGGCCGGCGAATATTACATGACTTCCTTTTTTCGCTGTTATGGCCTGGAGACTGTGTGCCTGCGCTATTTCAACGTCTTTGGCCCTCGTCAGGACCCCTTCTCACCCTACTCGGGTGTCTTGGCCAAGTTCATCACGCAAATGTTGAAAAGGGAAACGCCAGTGATTTTTGGCGATGGAACCCAGAGCCGCGACTTCACCTTTGTGGACAATGTCGTGGCAGCGAACTTGCTGGCTTGCAAAGCGGAGAGCAGGGAAGCTGCCGGTAAAGTTTTTAATGTGGCTACCGGCCATCGCACCGATTTGAATCAGACCTGCGAGATTTTGAAAAAATTGACCGGTTACTCCGGCGAGATAAAACACGGCCCAGAGCGTGCCGGAGACGTGAAGCACTCCTTGGCAGACATTTCGCGGGCCCAGAAACACCTCGGCTACCAGCCCAGAGGAGATTTCGAAGAAGGTCTTAGCCGCACCATCGCCTGGTATCGTCAGCCTGAAATGGAACCACAATCAGCCACGAATTCATCTCAATAGATCGTTCTTGAAATTGGCACACATGCATTTGAATCCATAACCTGGTCTGTACTGTTGGTACGAGGTCCGGCAACATTCGCCCCACCACACACCGTGCAATCGATTTTTGCATCCCGGGTTTGCACGGGGTGCTGAACCAACGCGATCGATAACTTAAGGAGATGGAACCGGGTTGTCTCTTTTCCAGACACGGCGGAAGTTTTTGCAAATGGGCGCTGCCGCAGCCGCCTTGAGCTCCGTTGCCATCGCGGGCGACGGCCTGATCTTCGAACCCAACCGCCCCCTTCTGGTTTCAATCGAAGTGCCGTTGACTCGATTGGCTGAATCTTGGGACGGCTTCCGGATCGCGCAGCTGAGTGACTTTCACTACGACGACCACTTTTCTGTCGTACCTCTGCGCAAAGCTATCGATATTGTGAACGGGCTACAGCCGGACCTGGTGGTCCTGACCGGCGACTTCGTGACTGGTGCGTGGAAGAGCTTCCATCGCCATAACACGAGACGGGAGTCAAGAATCGCAGCCAGGGCAATCGAGCCCTGTGCCCAGTGGCTGACTCAAATCCGCGCCCATTCCGGAATTCTGGCGATCCTTGGAAACCACGACGCAGGCACGGATCCCGCCCACATCACTGCTGTCCTCCAGTCCTACGCTATTCCGGTTTTGTGCAATCGATCCATTTCCCTGGAGCGCCAGGGAAGCAGGCTTTGGATCGCGGGGGTGGATGACGTCCTCGAAGGAAAACCCAACCTCGATTTGGCCTTGGGCGGAATTCCGTCAGCCGAGCCGGTTGTCTTGCTGGTCCATGAGCCGGACTGGGCTGACCAAGTAGTCAAGTACCCCGTCGACTTGCAGATCTCCGGGCACTCGCATGGCGGTCAGGTTCGAATTCCACTCCTCGGCGCCCCATATCTTCCGGTGTTGGGCCGGAAATATCCTTGGGGGCTGCGCCAGATTGGCCCGCTCACTTTGTACACCAATGCTGGAATTGGCACCATCAGGATGCCGGTGCGTATCAACTGTCCTCCGGAGATCACCCTATTCACCTTGCGGGCGGCCCGAGTTATGCCCAGCTAGGGAATGGCAACCCTTATCTCATTCGAGTAGATGCTCTCCCGTCCCTGATCGTCCACCGCCGTCACCACATAGTAGTAGGTTGTGCCGGACTGCACGGATTGGTCCATGTAACTCACCCCTCCGACTGCGCTGGCGGCGAGGGCGTAAGAAGAACCCGAGATGGCCGAGCGATACATGCTGTAGCTGACCACATGGGAGTTTGTGCTCGCTTTCCAGGACAGTGCCACCGAATGCTGAACCGGAGGCGCAGTCAGGGTCAGTGCCGCTGTCACAGTTTTCGTAACTCCTCCCGCTGTAAGACTCACATGTCCGGTATAGGTTCCAGCTTTCAGCCCAGTAATCGAGGGGGTTATCTGCAGCGTAGAAGGAACCGCTCCGGAAGGGGTGGAGAGCAAGAGCCAGGCTTGATCGCTGACTCCGGTGAAAGTCAGCGATCCACCTCCCGTATTGGTCAGGTTCACGCTGGCCGGCGCGGGATTGCTGGTGCCCGTCATTCCAGAAAAGGTCAAGCTGGTTGTACTGACTGTCAGAGCAGGAACCGCTGGTTTCACCGTCAGGGTTGCGAAAGCGCTTTTGCTGGTGTCCGCCACGCTGACCGCCGACACCGTGACCGACGCTTGAGAAGACACGTTGGCAGCAGTGAACAATCCTCCTGCGTTGATGGTTCCGGAGGTTGCCGCCCAGGTCACCGCCGGATTCGTCGTGTTACTGACCGCCGCCACAAACTGCTGGCTGGCTCCCGACGCGAGGGTCGCATTCAAAGGGGATAAGGAAACGCTCACCGGCAGAGCAGCGGCAACTGTGGTCAGAACGTGATCAGCACCGCTCGCCAACACCAAGTCCGAGTCCCCGGACCGCACCCGGTAGTGCGTAATTCCTGCCGGCAAACCACCGATCGCGATCGAGTGCGAGCTTGTCAGCGCCGGGGCCAACGCGCTGGTGTTGCCATACGATGTGGTCGGGCCGTATTCCACCTGGGAATTTGACGGCACTACGGTATTCCAGGTGACGCTCGCCGTACTGCCCACTACGGCGGCCTGAGTTCCACTGATCCAGGTCGTCGCCAGCCCGGTGGAAGGCAAGAACATTACATCCACCCAATAGTTGCTTGCCAGGTAGACCGTGGTGGGGAAGGTGGTTGCCTGCGTACCGTACAGGTACACGCCGCCGTTCACCGGAACGTGTAAAGGCGGAACGTCCTTTTGCGTGGTGAAGAAGTTTCTATCATTCGAATAGTGACCGTGGGGCGCGAAGTATCCGCAAGTGTAGGTTTGCTTGGCCACGATCGGAACCGGAACGGAAAATCCGGCTGATTGCATTCCCGAAGCTGTCTCATTTGACACCGTTTGAGTTGCCAGTAGCTTGCCGGTTGAGTCCCACAAACTCACCACGTGCGGGCCGGTGTTCGTCGGAGCCTTGTAGAACCTGCATCCGAGAACCTGTCCGGCCACGTCGGAGAACACCCTGACCCCTAGCAATATGGAACTGGGGTTTCCGCTGTCAACCACAACCGGGGCGCTGTCTCCGAAAATGCTCACTGGGTTTTGCGCAAACGCGAGGTTGCCGCTGCCAGCGAGGCCGACGAGAAATAACAAGGCGCAGGGAAAACAAAGTTTTCCCGAGGAGGGGCGAATGACCAGCTGAGGTACGCAACTTGTTTGTGCCATACCCCAGCCATCGGCAGAGCAAAGGGAGTGTCCAGCGCGGACCGCAACACCGAAGTCCAGCAACTACCTCGTTTGAAAACAACGTGGATGTCGGTGGCCGGACCTGTACTACCGCGCATCGGTGGCGGAAAATGTCCAGCTGCAATGAGGATGGGATCGGCGCAATTTCAACCGGGAGAGAGACCGTGAAAGACGTACGCGCCCACCCCGAATTGTGCGGGCGAGATTGTCCCCGAGAAGATCTGGTGGTCGGCTGGCAGGTTCCAGCACTTCAGCAATTCAAGATCGGCGGGGCTTTACCAGCCCCGCCGTACGATCGTTCTGCAGCATTTACTGAACTGTGAGCGTCGCCGTTGTCGAGTGCGCCGGCGATCCAGTGGCCGCCGTTCCCGTGACCGTAATGGTGTAGGTTCCAGCAGCTGTACCAGGATGGCCGGTTCCTCCACCACCAGACGACGAGCGCCGCCGCAGGCTGGCATGACCATCAACCCGGAAAACAGCAGGCAGCCGAACAGGAATCCCCACAATCTCTTCCTGTGCGAGGTCATGCCGGTTCCCAGCAGGGCTAACCCTATGGGGAAGAGCATGGCAAAGAAGATCCCCTGCGATCGTGGTGCGACCGACGCTGTCGTTGCTGCCGTGGTCGCGACCGTGAGCGTCGAAGTGCCGGAACCACTGGCGACGGAAGTTGGGTTGAGACTGCAGGTAACCGGCCGGGTTGCGACCGGAGTCACGGAGCAAGTCAGATTTACCGCGCTGTTAAAACCGTTTGTCGGAGCAACCGTAATCGTCGAGGTTGCCGTGCTGCCGGCTGTTACTGATGCCGGTGTGAGCGTTGTGGACGCGATTGTGAAATCAGGTACCGGAGCTGCAGTGACGGTCAAATTTGCCGCTGTGTTGTGATTCACGGATCCCGCACCAGCGACGGTGATCGTGTAAGCACCGACCTGTGATGCTGCCAGCGTGCTGACCGTCAACGTGGACGTTCCTGAACCACTTGGAATCGAAGGCGGAACAAACGCGCACGTAGGCGGCGAAGTGACCACCGGAGTTATGCTGCTGCATGACAGGTTCACCGGGCCGGCAAATCCGTTGAGAGCAGTGATGGTGATCGTGGAAGCCGCCGATCCGCCCGCCGCGACTGAGGCTGGCGAGAAGGCCGACGCCGCGATCGTGTAGTCCGGCGCAGCATTTACCGTCAGGCCGACTGCCGGCACGTCGTGGGTTACCGATCCGGAAGTTCCCGTGACCGTCACCTGGTCCGTCCCCGCCGGCGTGACTGCGGCAGTCGTAATGGTCAGAGCCGAGGTCGCGGCGCTGGCCCCCGGAGTGACCGAGCTTGGAATGAAAGTGCAGCTCGCACCCGTGGGCAAACCGGCACTGCACGTGAGAATCACTGGGCTATTGAAGCCGTTCAGCGCGCCGACCGAGACAGTGTAGGAAGCGGCGCTGCCGGCGACAACCGTTTGGCTTACCGGCAAGACGCTCACGCTGAAGTCTGGGACTGGAGCTGGCGGCGTTTTGAAAGCGACGGACTGTATCACCCAGTTTCCGGAGATCACGGCAGCGGTGGCTTCGCAACTGCCGGCGACGGACACAATCTGATGCTGGGCACTGTTACCGTTGCCATTAATGTCCAAGAGGTTGAAGTCGGCTCCCGGGCCGCTAACCGCTAATTGCACGTTAGCCCCGGCCACGATCAGGTCTGGCCCTGCCGTGGTCGTGCAAGCCCCGGTGTCCGCGAGAATTCCGGTACCAGAATTGCCCGCCGCCGAGTCAATTGGGCTGGAGGGATCCAACCCGCTGTACTCCAGTATTCGCAGGTCTGGAGCCAGCGCAGCCTGATTGAAGGTGACCGTCACCTGGTTCGGAGTGGGGCCGCTGTCACCCACAATGTTCTTTGCGTAGTAGATGATTTGGCTCAGCCCCGCGAAAGTGACGAGCGGAAGGGCCGCAACGTAGGTGTTGCCTTCGGTGTCGGTCACCGATGAGACGGTGGCAAGGGTATCGGCCCAGCCGATGATGACTACATTCAGGTTGCCGGCCTGTTGTGGGTTGGCAAACGAAGCAGGAAAAGTCGTGGCTGGGTTCGAGGTGGCCGCGTCGCCGCGTTGAATGTAGTTAATGGGCCCGGTGCCCAGGGTGTAAGTGAAAGCACCCGTCTTGGTCACCGTTCCGCCATCTGGGTTCTTGACTATGACGTCGAAGGTTCCGACCGGAAGCCCGGGAGAATTCCCAGTAATCGTCGCGTTGTCCTGGACCACGATGTCCCCGGCGGGCAAGCCACCGACCAGCACTTGGGCTCCTGCCTGGAAGTTGGTGCCGGTAACAGTAAACGCAGCCCCGCCATTGGTCGTACTGGTTGCCGGAGTAACGGTGCCAATCGTCGGCGTAATATTTTGGAAGGTGAAGGCTGCCGGTGCCGAGCTTACCTGTCCATCTACGTTTATGACCGTGACGTCCGCGGTGCTATCAACCGACGCGGGCGTCAAACAGGTGATCGTAGTCCCGCCAGACTCCGTGCAATTTATTCCGGAAATACCGCCGGGTGCCGCGCCGAACAAGACCACCGCGCCGGGCTGAAAATTCGTACCGTTAATCGTCACTGGGGTTCCACCGGAGTCGCCACCCGAAACCGGCGTGATCGGCGTGGTGGGCGAGATGGTGGGAGGATCTGTAAAATTGACCCCGGTCGTGCTGAAGCCCACTACCTGCATCACCCATGTACCGATCGTCAGCGGTGCCGTCGCATTGTAAGTGCCGGCCGGCTGGGCCCCATTCATATCTTCGACGATATCGCCAAACGGCGAGGTGATCACGCGTACGGTGAATCCCGTACCTGCGCCCGTAAATCCGTTCCCAGTGGTGCCCGCGCCCAGAATCAGATCGCTGGTCGAGGTAGTTGTCGCCTCGCTGTCGGCTGAAACGGAATTGCCGGAGCTGCCCGTCCAGTTGTCCAGCGGAGCAGTCGTACTCAGTCCGCTGTACTCCAGGATGCGGACATCGGGGAAGCCTGCATTCTGGTTGAAGGTGACAGTCACCGTCGGTGTGGTGTTGTTGGGGAGCGCGATGTTTCGCGCGTAGTAAATTGCCTGCGTCAAACCATGGCCCGCGCTGGTTCCCGCCAGGGTGTAAGTGTTGTTGTTGTCGTCTCCCACTGAAATTACGGAGGATGACCTATCGGTCCAGCCCACCACGACCACGTTCAAGTTACCGGCTGTCTCCGGCGCGGCATAAGTCACACTCACCGTGGCAGCGTTGATAGCGACAGTATTGCCGTTTTCTTGAACAAAGGTTTGACCCAGCGCCAGCGCCGGTACCAATATCAAGCCTGCGAGAAATGAAACCCTCAGAAAAGGACGAGATCAAGCGTGCGAAAACGGGCCTGCACACAGAGAACGAACCCGGAAAACCACCAACAGCCTTCATGCCAGCCTCCGAACAACATGGAAAACACTAGGTAGAATTTTTCGAAGGACGCTTTCACGTCCTGAGCGTTTGTTGTACTCCGATCAAACAGATTCACAACCTATATCAATCCGCCTGCGCCTCCTATTGCCTCAAAGCAGACTGGCATCTGGCACCGTTCAAGGTCCGATTGGATGCGGCAAATGCGTCCCCGTCGGTCCACGAACTGCGCTGTCTCAACCTTTCGCTGCCGCCGAAGGTTTGGTTGATTCGCCGCTTGATGTTGCGATCGGTGTTGGACAACTCGGGCACTCAAAATATTTGGTGGGGGACGTCCCTGGGTTCCTTACGAATTTATTTCGCACAGTATTCAATAACTCCTGATGAATCGCCGGGGAAGGGAACGGTCTTTGATCGAGCATTTCGACAAACATCAAGAATAGTTTACCTATGCGGCGTCTCTTTGATTCTTAACGGCTTTTGCTGCCTTCTACTTCGTAGTGCTCCTTGTTACCCCATACCGCGATCGCGACCTCAAAAACTACGGCTTTGCCCGGAAGGTCGCCATCTGCATCACCCACGGGGCGGAACTCGTGGGCGCCGTGGCGCTGTAGCTGCCCGTGCTGCTCACCACCTTGTCTTCCGCAATGTCCCCGTCCCCGGTGATGATCCGCGTAGTGAATCCGGTTCCCGGTGCATAGAAACCGGTGGCGGTCGTCCCCGCTCCAAAGATCAACTCGTTGGCCGAAGTTGTGGTCGCCGTCCCGCTGTTCGGACTGACGCTGCTGCCCGCGGCCGACGCCGTCACGTCCAGCGGATTGGTCGTATCCAGGCCGCTGTACTCCAGGATGCGCACGTCCACAAAGCGCGCCGCCTGGTTAAAGGTCGCGGTCACCGTGTTGCTGCCCGCCAGGATGTTCTTGGCGTAGTAGATCGCCTGCCGCTCCGCTGTTCCGCTGACTGTGATTCCGGCTTGAGCGTAAGTGTTGCCTAGACTGTCTGTCACGGAAGTCACTGTCGAGGTGATGTCATTCCATCCCACCACCACGATGTTCAGGTTCCCCGCCGTCTGCGCCAAGCCAAACGTCACCGGTACCGAAGCGCTGTTCGTCTGCGGTATAGCTGCGTTGACTTGCACGAACGCGATGGGTCCACCGCCCGTGCTCGTCGTATACGTGTAGCCGTTGGTGAGTGTGCCGCTTTGCGCATCCGTGTTGGTCACTACCACACTGGCCGCACCCGCCGCATGGGCCGGAGTCGTTGCCGTGATCGATGTGCTGTTCACCACCGTCACGCCGGTCGCAGCTGTTCCGCCCAGACTGACCGTGGCCCCGGCCAGAAAGCCCGTGCCCGTGATCGTCACCGGCGTTCCACCGCCCGTTGTCCCGGATGTCGGGTTGATCGAGCTCACCGTCGGCGCCGGGTTCACACCTGTATAGGTGTAGCCGTTGGTCAGCGTCCCGCTTTGCGTATCCGTGTTGGTCACCACCACGCTGACTGCACCCGCAGCATGCGCTGCAGTGGTGGCTGTGATCGAGGTGCTGTTCACCACCGTCACCCCGGTCGCAGCCGTTCCGCCCAGACTGACCGTGGCTCCCGCCAGAAAGCCCGTACCTGTGATCGTCACCGGCGTTCCACCGTTCGCGCTTCCGGATGTCGGGTTGATCGAACTCACCGTCGGCGCCGGGTTCACGGCCGTATACGTATAGCCGTTGGTCAGCGTCCCGCTCTGCGCATCCGTGTTGGTCACCACCACGCTGACCGCACCCGCGGCATGGGCTGCAGTGGTGGCTGTGATCGAGGTGCTGTTCACTACCGTCACCCCGGTCGCGGCGGTGCCACCGAGTTTCACCGTGGCTCCAGCCAGGAAGCCCGTGCCCGTGATGGTCACCGGCGTCCCACCGTTCGCGCTTCCCGATGTCGGGTTGATCGAGCTCACTGTCGGCGCCGGGTTCACGGCCGTGTACGTATAGCCGTTGGTCAGCGTGCCGTTCTGCGCATCCGTGTTGGTCACCACCACGCTGACCGCACCCGCGGCATGCGCTGCAGTGGTGGCCGTGATCGAGCTGCTGTTGACGACCGTCACCCCGGTCGCCGCCGTGCCACCGAGTTTCACCGTAGCCCCAGCCAGGAAGCCTGTACCCGTGATGGTCACCGGCGTTCCGCCATTCGGCGCTTCCTGATGTTGGGTTGATCGAGCTCACCGTCGGCGCCGGGTTTCCGCCGCCGCCGATCCGGCCGCCCGGAAGGTCGCCATCTGCATGACCCAAGGCGCGGAGCTGGTTTTTCCCGTGGCGCTGTAGCTGCCCGTGCTGCTCACCACCTGGTCTTCCGCGATGTCCCCGTCCCCGGTGAAAATCCGCGATGTGAATCCCGTCCCTGCTGCGTAGAAGCTGGTCGCCGTCGTTCCCGCTCCAAAGATCAACTCGTTGGCTGAGGTCGTCGTCGCCGTCCCGCTATTCGGGGTGACGCTGCTGCCCGCGGCCGACGCCGTCACATCCAGCGGATTGTTCGGATCCAGCCCGCTGTACTCCAGGATGCGCACATCCGCAATCCGCGCCGCCTGATTGAACGTCACCGTCACCACATTGCTGCCCGCCAGGATGTTCTTGGCGTAGTAGAGGGCCTGGCGTTCTGCCGAACCCGTCACCAGCGTTCCCGCCTGGGCGTAGGTATTGCCCAGACTGTCGCTCACCGATGTCACCGTCGAGGTGATGTCATTCCACCCCACCACCACGATGTTCAGATTGCCCGCCGTCTGCGGCAATCCGTAACTAAGCAAGATTGCGGCGGTGGATCCCGTCGGAGTGGCCGAGTTGACTTGCACGAACGCGATGGGTCCACCGCCCGTGCTCGTCGTATACGTGTAGCCGTTGGTGAGTGTGCCGCTTTGCGCATCCGTGTTGGTCACCACCACGCTGACCGCACCCGCCGCATGCGCCGGGGTCGTGGCCGTGATCGAGGTGCTGCTGACCACCGTCACGCCGGTCGCAGCCGCTCCGCCCAGACTTACCGTGGCCCCGGCCAGAAAGCCCGTGCCCGTGATGGTCACCGGCGTTCCACCGCCCGTTGTCCCGGATGTCGGGTTGATCGAACTCACTGTCGGCGCCGGGTTCACACCTGTATAGGTGTAGCCGTTGGTGAGTGTGCCGCTTTGCGTATCCGTGTTGGTCACCACCACGCTGACCGCACCCGCCGCATGCGCTGCAGTGGTGGCCGTGATCGAGGTGCTGCTGACCACCGTCACGCCGGTCGCAGCCGTTCCGCCGAGTTTCACCGTAGCCCCAGCCAGGAAGCCTGTGCCTGTGATGGTCACCGGCGTTCCACCGTTCGTTGTTCCGGATGTTGGATTGATCGCACTCACCGTCGGCGCGGGAGCGCCGGCACCCAGTTTCGTGAATTTTGCTACGGACGGGACGCCACTGCTGTTCAACAGAAACAGCATGTAGTAACCCGGCGGCGCGATGTTGCCGTTGGGCGGGGCAGTCACCGTTAGCGTACCGCTGCCTTTGGTGAACGACATGCCCACCTGGCGCTGGTCCATGTCGAAGGCGTGCGTGGGCGCGCCCGGCCGCATCAGCACCACGGAAGAAATATTGGCCGCATCCGGAGTTGTTACTGTGAAAGGCGTACCCCACGAAATCGTGCCCGGAATACTGGTAATCGTCGGCCGTGTTGCCAGCCCGCCACCGGAGGTAAACAGATAGGCCGGCTGGTAGATCTCCATATGCTGCTCGTAGGTGCCGCGCACCGGATTTCCTCCCGTGAACCACACGGTTGCATCCGGCAGAAGCAGAGCGTTCGAATGGTAAAGACGAGCGTATGCATTCACCCCGGCGGATGAGACAGAGGGAACTGTAGGATCGAACAGGTCAGCGTTAAGGCTCTTGGAAGTCGCGTCTTCGTCGTTGACCGAACCACCCACTGCTAGCACTTTGCCATTGGGCAACAGAACCGCGTTCATCTCGGTGCGCCCCTGCGTCATGTTCGGCCCAGAGGTCCAGGCGGGCGTGGCTGCACCCAGGTCAATAATTTCCGTGGTCGCGGTTGCGGCTCCGCCATTGGAGCCACCCAGGATCATCACCTTGGGGTCGTAGTTGTTGGCGGGGGTCAAAGGCAGTAGAACGGAAGAGCCATAGGTCCGGGTTCCGCTATAGATCGTTTTCGCTACGGTCGACCAGGTGTGCGCGGATGGGTCAAAGAGCATTGAGGTAGTGCCCGACCCGGAATAGAAAACTTTTCCATTCGGAAGAAGATGCATGCGCGGGTACAACGGCGGCGTCCACCCCGCGTTGTACGGCACACTCCAGCCTGATGCGACGCTGTAGATCTCGACCGTGGTATTGGTGTCGCCACTCTCATCCTCGCCGGAAAACGTCATGATCCGGCCGTCGCCCAGCGTCGTCACGGTGGGATACCAGCGCCCGTGCGCCATGGTCTGGACGTCGGTGAACGTGTTTGTGGTGGGATCGAAGACAGACGATTTCTTGGAGCCGAAAAACGGGTCGTACTGCAGCGTGCCGCCATTGATAAGCGGTCGTCCGTCGGGCAACACTACCATCCCATTGCAGAACATGTCCCATGCGACGGTTTGCACCGTGATGGTGCCCGCAATCGGATCCCAGACCGCGGCTCGGAGGTTGGCATTGCTCGGATCATTTCCCGATCCCGAGACCACCAGAACTTTTCCGTTGTACATCAAAGCCACGTGAACAGGATTGATGGGCATGAGGTAGGACAGCGTGCTCCATTGCCCCTGAACATTGGTTTGGGCTAATGCTAGTGGGCGTCACGCTGACGAACATCAGGAGGAACACAACCGCACAACGGGCGCAGGACCGCAGAACGCGATATTTCACTTACACCTCGCTCCTCGACAGCCCGACCCCTGCGGATCAAGAGCCGACGAAGAAAGAAGAAACTAGATTGTGGGGGACGGTGCGCTCGTTAGTTGGGGGAGAAAGAGATGACGCGGGCGCACATGGTGACAATATCTCATCATGGGAAATTGTCAAGATGCACGGATTTGGTGCAGTGCCGAAAATTGCAACTACGTGAAAAGGGCTGCAGCCACGGCTGATGAAGACATTTCAACAGGTGAAAAGGTCTGCGCTGCATTCTGAGAAAGCAACGGCGAGGCCTCAATCGATGCGATCGGTTCACACCCTTAGGACCTCTTATCTGAGATTTCTCCCTGGGGCCTCTCAACTTCATCCCAGGTCTCGACTTGCGGCTGTTTCCGCTCCCGGGAAGGCGGGTCAAAACCAACTCCCCGGCCTTCGCTGTCGGCACCGGCCTGGGGACCCGCCGGCGCGTCGGTTCCTCGGCGCTTACCCGAATGCGGGCTGGCGTCCCCTTTTGTAGCGCCGCGTGCCACCTGAGTCATGGATTGGGGCGCGCCGGCCTGCGTCAGCGTCATGAAGAGAAGTTCGAGGCGGCTGGATACGCCCAGCTTGTCGTAGACACGAAAAAGATAGTTCTTGATGGTGTGCTGACTCAGTCCCAGGCGCTCTGCAATTTCGCGATTCGTCAGGCCCTCCGCCAGGCTGCGTACGACATCCATTTCCCGCTTGGAAAGCAGGCTGAGGCCGTTGGCATCCACTGCCCGCACGATCGGGGAGGTTGCCAACTCTTCCACCGCAAACGACATCTGTTGACTGTTCGCCCAGATCTGCCCGGCGTACACACTCTGGATGCACTTGTAAAGCGTCTCCACGGAATCGTGCCGGCTGAAAATCCCCCGGGCTCCCGCGCGAAACGCCCGCACAATGGTTTCTCTCTTGGATGAGTCAAGCAACATTACGGCGCGAATGCCGGGATCGGCAGCGCGCAATTGACGCAGGATTTCGAAACCGCGCAAGGGTTCTTCGTCGAGGTTGGAACTGAGCAGCACGACGTCCACCTTCTCCGACTTGACCGTTTCGACCAGGTCTCGAGATCGAAGTGGCGGGTTGATCACTTCCAGTTGGCGGTCGCGGCGCAGTGCATCCGCCAGCGACTGAGTGTGAATTTGGGTGTCATCGGCCACCAGGACCCGAATCATCTCTCCCCCTGGGCCTTCCCTGGATTGCATTCATTCCTCCCCGCGTATCTTTATCGACCGCGCGGACTCTCGCAAGAGAACCCAGCCGCGGTCTGCGAAATCGCAAGACTTCTTTAGTCGAAGAAGCTGCTCTCCGAGGTCCATCGGGGGAGGACTGAGATCGGTTGGAGGACCGCCGGAGCTAAAACCGAACCACTCCGTGCACACTGATTTCGGAATTCAGTTTAGCCGAATTCATGGCAACGAGATCGAATGGTTGAAATACTTTGCAACATTGCCACAACCGTGCAAGAGAGCAACCTGATTGATGTTATCACAAAAACTTTCGTACCTACCCTGAGGTTTCTAAGCCACTTTGTCATCGAATTCTTCAATCGTAGTATAAGTAATGTATTATCATATTGATACAATATTAAAACCAGTCAGGCCTGGGATTGACGAGAGGGTCTGGAAGGACGAAGTAGAAAGGTTTTGATAGGGCCAATATTCTCAGGGTCTTAAAGTTCTATGAGTTGTGGATGTCTTACTCTATCATTGAGGAGAATGATGTCACTGAGTTGACGTGCCTCTTGCAGTCCTTTGCATCCCCCCGTACTCTCAGAGAGTAGATTTTGTCCGAATTCTCCCCCCTGTTGTCTCCCAGCACCAAACGACTACCTACGACCAAGGGTCAGCTTTATGTGACTCAGAGGGCGAAGCTATCAGTACCCACGATCAAATTTTGCAATCTTTGGTTACGCCAGATATGAGCAAGCAGGAACCGGCGAGATGGTATGCGGTGCAAACCCGCGCTCGCAGCGAGAAGGCAATTGCGCAACGGCTGCAGGAACAAGGCCTGCGCACTTTTCTGCCCCTCGTGACTGAGGTGAGGCGCTGGAGCGACCGTAAGAAAAAAGTCGAGTTGCCCCTGTTCAGTTGTTACGTCTTCGTCAAACTGGTGGCCAGCAACAATGACGAACGCCTGCAGGTGTACCGCACCAACGGAGTATTTCGAATCGTCAGCATGCACGGCGAAGCGATTCCAGTTCCCGACGAGCAGATCGATGCGCTGCGAACCGTGATCAATGAGCAAGTGCCCTGGTCGGAGCATCCTTTTCTCAAGATCGGACAGCGGGTGCGCATTCGCGGCGGCTCGCTCGATGGTGTGGAAGGCGAACTGGTTTCTCGTAACGGCGATCGTGTGCTGATTATTTCAGTCGATGCCATCCAACGATCCTTGTCGGTTCGGGTTGAAGGATATGACATCGAACCCCTTTAAATTGCGCGTGACCGTGCAGGTTCTTCTCTAGTTCAGGAGACTCCCCTCTTGGCCGAAAATTCCATGGAACAAACCCGCATCCTTCTGTTGAGCAAGGAAACATCCGCCCATGATCTGGTGTGGAATACCGGAAAAGACCATGCCTGGCAGGTGGAGACGGCGGATAGCGGATGGGAAGCGCTGGAACGCGTTCACTCTGGACCCGGTCCCGATGTGGTCCTGCTGGATATGAGCGAGGGCGATCCCGACGCTTTGCACACCCTGCGCTGGTTGCGCCGGGTGCGGCCGGATCTGGCGGTGCTGGTGCTGGCCCGTTCCCACGATTCCCAACAGAAAACAGAAGCGATTCGTCTGGGTGCGCAGGATTTTCTGGTACAGCCGCTGCTGCCGCAACAGCTCGAAACCGCGATCCAGCGCGCTCTCTTCTATTCCACCGACGGGGTCGAGAGCGAAACTGTGACCGACGAAATTGAACAAATCGGCGACGACATGTTTTTCGTTGCGGCCAGCCCCACCATGCGCAAGCTGCGAGCCCAGGCCGAGTTGCTGGCGCAAGTGAGTGCACCGGTCCTTATTTTGGGAGAGAACGGAAGCGGCAAGGAACTGGCGGCCCGGCTGATTCATAAGCAATCGGTCAGATCAGGTTTTCGTTTCCTCAAATTGAATTGCGCCGCATTGCCGGGCGATGTGCTGGAGAGCGAACTCTTCGGCGTGGTCAATGGCCGCAGCAAACCCGGCAAGCTGGAGCTTTGTCAGCGCGGCACGCTCTTTCTGGATGAAATCACGGAGATGCCGTTAAGCCTGCAAGGCAAACTGTTGCAGGTCTTGCGGCACGGATATTTTGCCAACCTGGGAGGCGAAACCCGGATCGAAATGGATGTGCGGATCCTGGCCGCGACCCAAGTCAATATTGAACAGGCGATCGCCGACCGGAAGTTGCGGGAAGATCTTTATTATCGGCTGAGCGCATTCACCGTCCATGTGCCGTCCTTGCGCCAGCGCAAGGAAGAGATACCCCTCCTGCTGGGTCATTTCATGAATCAGTTGGCCCGTCGTTACAACTTGCCGGCGCGAATTTTTTCCGCTCCGGCCATCGAGATCTGCCAGCGCCATTCCTGGCCGGGGAACCTGCGCGAGTTGGAAAAGTTTGTCAAGCGGTATCTGGTGTTGGGTGACGGCGAGCCGGTTCTGGAAGCACTGGAACATGATGGTGCCATGTACGGCAGCTCTTCATTGTCGCGGACGGCGGAGCCCGCCGGTCTGAGCGGACCATCGGCCGGTGCACTCCACTCATCGCAAGCCGCTGCTTCCGGCTTAAAGGGCCTGGTGGAGAGCGTTAAAGGCGAGGCAGAACGCAATGCAATTGCCGATGCTCTGGAGCGCGCGGGATGGAACCGCAAGGCGGCAGCGCGCCTGTTGAAGGTCAGTTACCGCACCTTACTCTACAAAATTGAGCACTATCACATGACTCCGCCCACCAGCCACTTGTCCGGTTATGGCAACGCTGGGGCGCCGCGTGTGCGCAATCTGCAAAAGGGTTAGACGAAACATTCATACGAGCGGCCGGAAAAATTCCAGGCAACAAATTTCGGCGCCGGTATATCCACCGTTGAGAGGTTTAGCCATGCCACTACCCGTAACGATCCGCCAGTACAGTTTGCCGACAATCTTGTCGTTCATCCTTGCATTCAGCATGACCGCACTCGCGGGGGATGGCAACCAGGCGCCTTCACCGGCAACGTCGCAAGGTGTCCCTGCGGCGGTTGCCGCCGCCAAAGCCGACATGGCGGCCACGCCTTCGCAGGTGCCGCCAAGCGTACCCGCGATCGGAGCCGGAGATCTGCTCAAGATAAGTGTTCTCGGGGTCAGCGACTCGGAGCAGGATGTCCGGGTTGGTTCTGAGGGCAACGTCTTCTTGAATCTGGTGGGTTCCGTGCATGTGGCTGGGCTTACGTCGGAACAAGCGCAGGCCACGATCGCCGGAAAGATGAGCTCGGGGGGCTTCTACAACGATCCTCAGGTTACGGTTTTCGTCAAGGAATATGCTACGCAGGGGGTTTCGGTTCTGGGCGAGGTGCAGCGACCGGGAGTTTATCCGCTACTCGGGGCGCGAACCCTTTTCGACGTTTTGTCGCTTAGCCGGCGGTACGACCCCGAAAGCAGGGCAAGTGATCAATATCACCCGCCGTGACCACCCTCAGTCACCCACCAGCGTGTCCCTGACCAATGATGCTGCGCAATCGGCTCCACAGTAACATTCCAATTTTCCCCGGCGACACAGTCATGGTCTCCAAGGCGGGAATCGTATATGTGGTCGGTGACGTGCATCGCCCCAGCGGTGTGTTGATGGAAAACGGAAATCAGATGACGGTGCTGCAGGCCATTGCGATGGTCGAGGGTACCAATTCGACGGCTTCGCTCAACAGCGCCAAGATCATTCGTAAGGGCCCCAACGGACCCCACGAATTGCCGCTGCAGCTCAAGAAGATTCTTAACGCCAAAGCTCCGGACATCCAGCTCCAGGCCGAAGACATCATCTTTGTCCCCGGAAACGCCGCCAAGGGAGCGGCCAAGCGGGGCATGGAAGCGGTCATTCAAATCGCCACCGGAATGGCCATCTACCGTCCTTAAAGTTGTGGATCGCGAGGGTTGTGCCCCTTCGGCGATTCGATTGCAGGAGAACAGTCAATGGCTGATTTTTCAGGGCACAGCGACTTAGCCAGCTGATTTGGGTTTGACGACTTCGTACTGAGACCAGTTCTACGGGAGATTACGCGTGAGCAAAAATTTCGAACTGATGAACCGCGCCGGCATGGGTCTTCGCTACACCCCGGGAGAAAACCCGTTGATGCCAATTGAGGTCTCACAGCCAAATCGCCGCCCGGGAAGCGCGCCCCAGGAAAACGTGCCGGAATGGCTTCGTGCCGTGGCCATCGTACTGAAGCACTGGCGCATTGCGGCGATCTTTGCTGCCGCAGTGATTGTCACCACCGCCGCTGTGACCTTCAGCATCAAGCCGCTCTACGAGCCCATGGCGAAGCTCGAAGTCGATCCTCCCGGCGAGAGTTTTTCCTTGAACGGGGGTTCTTCCATCAGCGATGGGGAATACCTGGAAACGCAAGCACAGAACCTGAAGAGCAGCCGCCTGGCTCTGGCCGTCGTGCGCCAATTGCGGCTGGATCAGAACCCCGGAATCGTGGAAGACCCCGCGACTCTGAAGACTGCTTCCTCCATTCCCAGCCCCAGTGCGGCGCAGTTGACACCCGCGGAGGAAGCGGCGCTATCCGTCGTGCAGTCGAAGCTGACCGCAAAACGGGACAGCGGAAGCCGCCTCATCAGCGTTACCTTCTCCAACCACGATCCGGTCCTGGCTGCCCAGGTGGCCAATACTGTGCTTGAGAGTTTTATCCAGCAAACCTATGAAGACCAGAACGACAGCGTAACCAAGTCCACCCATTGGCTGGCCAAGCAACTGGATGATATTCGGCAGCGCATGGAGGACTCCAATCTCGCTCTGGCGCAATATCAAAAGGCGATTGGCGTCGCCGATCTCGATGACAACCGCAATACCCTGGCCCAACAGTTGGGCGACCTCAGCCAGCGTCTGGGGCAGGCCCAGTCCGACCGCATCCAGTTGCAGGCGATGCTTGAAAATGTGAAGCAGGGCAGTCCGGATGCGCTACCCGAAGTGCGCAACAATCCCGTAGTCCAGCAGTTAAGCGGGAAGCTGGCAGACATCAAGACCCAGCTTTCGCAGGCCCTGGTGGTGTACGGACCGAATCACCCAACTGTGAAAAAGCTGCAAAGCCAGGCCAAGGAGCTTGACTCCCAGCTGGGCTCCGAGAAAATCGCAATTCTGAGCTCGATCAATGCCAGTTATGCCGCGGCCCATGCCCGGGAACAGCTGATGAATTCCCAGATCAAGGGAGCCACCGCGCAATTGAATGAGATGGGGCGTTACAACGCGCTCAAAAGAGAAGCTCAGGCCAATGCCGAGCTTTACAACACGCTGTACGCCAAGATCAAGGAAGCGGGCATTGCCGCCGCCTCCAAGTCGAGCAATCTCCGGGTGGTGGATCCGGCCCGCGTGTTGACCTATCCGACCCGACCCAACCGCCTGCTGAACATGGTAATCGGAACTCTGGTCGGCCTGCTCGGGGGCATTGCCATCGCTTTCCTGCGCGAACATACCGACAGCCGGATTTTCACTCTGGAAGATATCAAAGCCTGCATCGGCAGCTCGAACATCGCCATCCTGCCGCAGGTGTCCGAGACCGACAACCGGCTGCCCGGAGGCGGCGAGCTCTTGCCTTCCGCCAAGGAGGAGAGCAAGAAGAAGCCGGAGGAGTTGAGATTCTTTCTCGATCAACCCAGCTCCCCAGAAGCCGAGGCACTGCGTTCGCTGTGCACTTCCATGATGCTCTCGAATGTGGACCGGTCCCCGCAAGTCGTGCTGGTGGTTTCGTCCTTCCCCGGGGAAGGAAAGACGACCGTCGCCATGAACTTGGCCATGGCCATGGCGCGGCAGGGAAGTACCTGCCTGGTGGACGCCGATTTGCGTCGTGGGCGGGTAGCCAGCGCCCTCGGAATCAGCGCCGCGACCGGACTCACGGATGTTCTGTTGGGTGCGGTCCCGCTCGAGGAGATTCTGCTGAAAGTGCCGCAAGTAAGTCAGCTTGCGGTGGTTCCTTCCCACTCCGGCAGCCCCCACGCCGGACAGTTGACCTGCTCCGAGGGCATGCGCCAGGTGGTGCGAGACTTGCGCCAGCGTTTTCAACACGTGATCATCGACACGGCTCCACTGCTTCCTTTCGCGGATGGGCAGGCATTGTCCACCGTGGTGGATGGGCTGGTTTTCGTGGGACGTTCTGGCATCACGACCCGGGACGCGGTCCGTCGCAGCCTGGAATTATTGCAGCAAGTGCAAGGAGCGCCCGTCGTGCAATTCGTCCTCAATGGGGCGGACGTTAACTCCAACGACTATCAATACTACCGTCAGGGTGCTGCCTACTACGGCGAGTACATTTCCAAGTAAGCCGGACCCTTGCCGCTGCGCAGGCTCAAATCAAACACGCTCTCGTTGCCATTGAACGAATCCGGGCTGGAGTCGCAGCGCCTCTTGCCCGGAGCCGATCCTGAGATTCCTCGCATGAACCGTTGCCTTTCCCTTGGCCTCGATTTTGGTGAAGAGGTGCCGTCCCCGATCCGGTCCAGGATGCAGTACGCGTTCCGGGTTTTTGCGGCGATCTACGGGCACGAGGTGGTCGACGATGCGGGAAGAGCAAGCACGCTCCGCTGCTTCTATGGTGCTTCCCCGACCGGGCAGGATGCGGTCCGCCACATTCCCTCCCGCTATCGCCCGCGACAGCCGCAGGAGGTTGCGGTCGCACCCGCACCGACTGCTTACGCGCAAGAAGAGATCTACCTTTTCCATGGCCGCGACCCGGTATCGGGAAACCCGGATTGGCTGGGCGAAATTTTCGAATGGCTGTCTGGGGCGGCCGAAACGCAGGTCCCGGACCGCGACTCCATCGGCAGGGTTGCCTACCCCCAGTCGGTTTTTGCGCGCCATGGGATTTCACCGCTGCGCCCCTACGCCTCGCTGATCATGGCTTGGTTCCAGGGCTTTATCAGCGGCCCAGCCGCAGGGGAACATCTGGCCGCGGCACCGTCACCGCTACCCGACGCCAGGCATCTGGTGATTTCGTCGCATGATATCGATTTCTATTTCACCGGGCGCGGAGCGAGTCTGTTTCGCATCGTGAAAAATCTGGGAATCGCGGCCGTGGTGGCGCGCAGTTACCCCTTTTTTAAAGACAGTCTGCGCCAGTTATTCCGGCTCGCCGGCGGAGCAGCGGGTAGGAGATTTTCTGCCGGCGCTGCTGGAGCGCTCCGCGAAAGAGGGTGTTACCTCCACATTTTTTGTTTTGGCGCGCCGCGAGCATCGCAGGGACGCGAATTACACCCTGCCGCAGATAGCCTACCGGCTGCGCGAGATTGGCAAGACCGGAAGTGCGCTGGCGCTGCACGGTTCCTACCGCAGTATCGTGGAAAATTCTGATTTGGCTTCTGAAGCCGCCGATCTGCAGAGCGAAACTGGCGAGCGGCCTCGCGGAAGCCGGCAGCACTGGCTGCGTTTTGATCATCCTGAAAAACTGTTTGCCAGCGTCGAGCAGGCGGGCTTGCAGTACGACTCCAGTTGGGGATGGGCGGGGCAACCCGGATTTCGCAATGGAGCCGCCTTTGCCTTTCCTCCTTACAATTTCGCGCGCGAGGAAGCCTATAACTTTCTCGTGATCCCGCTGGTCATCATGGACCAGGGGTTACAGAACGCACATCGCGAGTCCGCCGAGCGGGCGGCGCAACTGGCCGCCAGCGTGCTGGATCAGAGCCGGCGCTGGGGATGGGGAGGCGTTTCCGTGTTGTGGCATAACCCGGTTGAGCCGCTCAGTGCCTGCGACGAGGTCAATCAGATCTTCTGGCAGCAACTGCGGGGCCGGGCCGAGCACGGGGAGCGCTGGATCAGCGCGGAAGAGTTCATGAGCATCAGCCTGCCATGTTTTCAGCGGGCCGGCCTGATGAAAAGCCCAAGCACAGACCTCAAGCCGGAATTGCCGGAACCGATGGAACATGCAATCCAATAACAAAGGCGTAGCCAACCGGGAGGAACCATTGAGTCATGGTGTCGTAATCGTTCTGGGAATGGGAGAAGTCGGACAACCCCTTTTCCAAATCCTGAGCCGGACGTTTGACTGTGTAGCGGTCGACATCAAGCCGGTGGACATCAACCAGCCGTGTGAGGTGCTCCATATTTGTTATCCCTTCCAGGTGCGGGATTTCGTGGGCATCACGGCCGCCTATATCAAGAAGTACGATCCCCGGCTGACGGTAATCCACAGCACGCTGGCCCCAGGGACCACTCGCAAGATTCATGAGACCCTGCCCGGCCGCGCCATTGTCTATAGTCCGGTACGAGGCAAGCATGCGCGCATGGAAGCGGACATGCTCCGCTACAAGAAATTTGTGGCGGGTTTCGATCCCCAGTCCGTCGAAGCCGCCCAAACCCACTTTCGTCAGGCCGGGCTCGCAGACCGGTACCTTTCCCACTCCCGACATTGCCGAACTGAGCAAACTTCTGGAAACCACTTACTTTGGTGTCTTAATCGGATGGGCGCAGGAAGTGGAACGGCTGGCGGCGCAGTACGATGGTACGTATGACGACGTCGTCTCTTTTATTAAAGAGGTGGATTTCCTGCCCTCGCACATTTTTCCCGGGGTGATTGGTGGGCACTGCGTGATGCCGAATATTGCCATCCTTCGCCAGCACCTCAAGTCCGACTTTCTGGAGGCGGTGGTCAACTCCAACGAAGCCAAGACAAAAATGACCATGACCGAACCTAAACTGGAGCCAACGCTCAATGACTAAGGTTGGATTGATAGGACTGGGCTACTGGGGCCCGAACCTGGCCCGGGTTTTTCAACAGACCCCGATGGGCGAACTGGCTGCGTGCTGTGATCTCGATGCCAAGAAACTGGAAAAGGCGGCACGCCAGTATCCCCAGATACGCACCTTCAACCGGGCGCAGGATCTGTTTGATTCCGATGTCGACGCAGTCGCGATTGCCACCAGCATTTCCACGCACTATGACCTGGCCCGCCAGGCGTTGCTGCGGGGCAAACACGTCTTCGTCGAAAAGCCCTTGACCGACAACAGTGAAAAGGCGCAGGAACTGGCGGCCATGGCCAAGAAGTTAGGCCTCATCCTGATGACCGGCCACACCTTTATCTATAGCCCGCCCGTGGTCCGGATCAAGAACCTGATTACCTCCGGCGCGCTGGGCGACATTCATTACATCAGCTTCTCCCGGGTGAATCTGGGACTCTACCAGAAAGATGTCGATGTGATCTGGGACCTGGCCGTGCACGACGTCTCGATCCTGCTTTACTGGCTGGGGGAGGAACCGGTGCAGGCGTTTTCCTTTGGCCGCTCCTGCATCCAGAAATCCAAGTACGACGTGGCGTTCCTCTCGTTCCGCTTCCGCCGGGGAATGATTGCCTCGGTCGAAGTCAGCTGGCTGTCACCGCAGAAAATGCGCCGCACCTGCGTGGTTGGATCGGAGCGCATGGTGGTGTATGACGATACCGAGCCCAGCGAAAAAGTGAAGATCTACGATCGCGGCGTGACTCTGCATCCGCCGGGAACCTTTGGCGAATTCCAACTCACCTACCGCAGCGGCGACATGGTTGCTCCCAGCCTGGAAAATACCGAGCCCCTGCTGACCGAGGTGGAACACTTTCTGCATTGCATCAAGACTGGGGAAACCCCTCGCACCGATGGTCAATTTGGTGCAGCCGTGGTGCGCGCGGTGGAGATGGCAGCTAATTCCAAGCAAGGCTACGACGAGAAGCTGTCGGAACCTGCGCTGGCCTCAGGGGAGAAAAGCTAGTGTCCACGGAAACCATGCTGGAAAAGAAGTTCTACGTGCATCCCCGAGCCCTGGTGGAAACCGAAGACATCGGTCCGAACACCCGGGTTTGGGCTTTTGCCCATGTCATGAAAGGGGCGCGCATCGGCAGCGACTGCAATATTGGAGACCATGCCTTCGTCGAAGCCGGAGTACGGCTGGGCAACAACGTAACCGTGAAAAACGGAGTCTCGGTCTGGCAGGGAGTGGAGGTTGAAGACGACGTTTTTCTGGGACCCAACTGCGTTTTCACCAACGACCCCAATCCCCGTGCCTATATCAAGAAGTCCGGCGACAGTCTGGTCGCAACCCGGGTTCGCACCCGGGCCACCATCGGCGCCAATGCCACGATTGTTTGCGGCATCACCATCGGGCAGTATGCCTTTATCGGTGCCGGTACGGTTGTTATTCGCGACGTTCCCGACTTTGCCATGATGGTGGGCAATCCCGCCCGGCAGATTGGCTGGATGTGCGTCTGTGCTCATAAACTCGTAACCCCCTCCTCCTCGGTTCCGTCAGATTCCCCACTGACCTGCTCTTCCTGTGGCAGTTCGTTCACGCTTACGTCCGATCGCAAGCTAGTGGTTAAAAATCTTCGCTGAGGAAATCATGACTCCATCTGCCGTACAACTCGAAGTTCCGTTCGTCGACCTCAAAGCGCAGTACAACTCCATTCGAGAAGAAGTTTTCGACACCATCCGCCGCGTACTGGATTCCGGCCACTTTGTGGGCGGAGAGTACGTTGAGAAATTCGAAGCTGAGTTTGCCCGTTTTACCGGCGCCAAGTATGCGGTCGGAGTCAGCTCCGGCACCTCGGCGCTCGAACTCGCCCTGAAGGCGGCCAACGTCGGACCGGGCGATGAGGTCATCGTACCCGCCAACAGTTTCTTTGCCACCGCGGAAGCGGTCAGCAATATCGGTGCCGTGCCTGTATTCTCCGATGTCGACCCCAAAACTTTTCATCTCGACATCGCGGGCGTGGAACGCCGGATTTCCAAGAAGACGCGCGCCGTCATTCCCGTGCATTTGTACGGCTACGCGATGGATTTGAGCGAACTGGAAAAACTCTGTGCCCGGCACCACCTGGAACTGATCGAGGATGCCGCTCAGGCCCACGGCGTCGGACGCAATGGCGCTCTGGTTGGCGCTTCCGGCCGGCTTACCTGTTTCAGTTTTTATCCCGGCAAGAACCTGGGCGCGTATGGCGATGCCGGAGCTGTAACCTGCAATGATCCCGAGCGGGTGCAAAGCCTTCGTGTTCTTCGCGATCACGGCAGCCCGGCGAAATACCGGCATTCGGTCATTGGCACCAATGCCCGTCTGGATGCAGTGCAGGCTGGAATTCTCTCGGTCAAGCTGCCCTATCTGAATGGCTGGAATTCGTCGCGCGTGCGTCATGCCAAGCGTTACGCCGCCGCCTTTGCCGGCTCGCAAGTGCTGACTCCCGGCATCCCTGCCGACGGGCAACACAATTTCCATCTTTTCGTGGTGCGGGTGGCAGGGCGGGATGCGATTAAAGACCGTCTGCAGAAGGCCGGCATCCAGACTGGAATCCACTACCCCGTGCCTCTGCATCTCACCGATGCGTATCAGGCTCTGGGATATCCGAAAGCTGGCAGTATGCCGGTCACCGAAAAACTGGCGGGAGAAATTCTTTCGCTCCCCATGTACCCCGAACTCGGTGAGGAACAGGTCGACTATGTGGTCCAGACCATGCGGGATCTTACCGCCGTCTGATTCGGACCGCACTCGTTGACATGCGGCGTCTTGCGGCGTCGTTCATCAGCATCATTACCATCTCGGGGAGGAATATGAGTTTCGTGGGCCGTTCCGTGCTGGGCCTTCATCATTGGTTGAAGGGCTCACGCAGCCTGGCGATGCTTCGTGAAATGGAATCGAGACCCTGCGGCTCTCGGGCCCAGATTCTTGATGACCAGTTTTCGCGGCTCTCGGCCTTGCTGGGGCACGCGGAAGCCAACATTCCGTATTACCGGGAAATGTTCAGGCAACTGGGCATTCGCAGCCGGGACATACGCAGCCTGCGCGACTTCAGTTCGCTCCCCATCCTGACCAAGGACATCATTCGGGCGCATTCGCCGAACGATTTCCTGGATGAGAACGTAGCCAAAGAAAACCTGCTGATGGGACATAGCGGGGGTTCGACTGGCATACCGTTGAGCTTTTACCACGACCGTTCCTACGACGACGCCGCCGAGGCCGGCACCTTCCGCAACCTATTGCATTGCGGATGGACGCCGGGCGAGATGATCGCCCAATTGTGGGGCAGCGATGATCGCCTGGATGCGATTCCACGCTGGAAGTGGGAGTTGAAACAGTGGACGCAACGGGCCTATCGCTTCGACTCCTTTCATTCCGGCGCCGGCGACATGGACGGCTGGCTGAGGACGTTCCGGCGGATCCGGCCCGCCGTAGTATTCGGCTACGCTTCCACCATCGCGCGTTTTGCGCTGCACCTGCAGGAGCGCGGAGAGAGCGTGCGCGGATTGAAAGGCGTTTTTACCACTGCTGAAAAGCTATATCGTCCGCAGCGCGAGATCATTTCCCGCGTATTCGGCTGCCGCGTGTACGACTGTTACGGCAGCTCCGAAGTGCGCAACATCGCGGCCGAATGCTCTCACGGGCGCATGCACGTTAGCACCGATTCTGTAGTCCTTGAAGTCGACCGGTCGCAAGCCGGCGAAGACGAGTCGGCCCCCTTTATCGTGACTTCGCTGCGCAACCAGGTGATGCCGTTCATCCGCTACCGCAACGAGGACCGTGGATGCCTGCTGGATGCAGCTTGCGATTGCGGCAGCAATTTCCCCTTGATGGACCTCAACATCGCTCGCACCAGCGACAACTTTGTCCTGCCCGGAGGCCGGGTGGTGCATGGTGAGTTCTTTACCCATCTGATGTACGGCAGCGAAGGCATCGCATCGTTTCAGTTTCACCAGACCGCTTTCGATTCCATCGTGCTCTGGGTCGTGCCCGGCGCGGGGGATGGGAATGCGCGCGATCGCAGCCTGCAGGAAGCCGTGCAGAAGATCAAGAAGCTGGATAGTACGGCGGAGATCAAGGTGGAAGTTCGAACCACGGAAGCCATTCCCCTCTCGCGGGCCGGCAAACACCGGTTCGTGCGTTCCGATGTCAGCGGTCTTTTGCCCGGCGCCCAGGTTCCGGTGGGGGCGCGTTAGGTTCGCCTTCCCCGCCTGCCTGCACGCGGAAAAGCCATGCACCTGACTACCATGATTCGCGAAGCTTACAGCCCGCCCGCTGCGTTGTCTCCTTCGACCCGGAACCGCATTCGTCTGCTGGTGATCCTCGAAGGCGATACGGTTACGGGGCCGGCCAAAAATCTTCTGCAATTTTTCCGGATGGCAAAGGAGTTGAAGCAGGGCCCCAGGGTTGAAATGTCGCTGGTCCTGTTCCAGCGCCAGCCCGCATCTGCTGCTGCGCCACCGGCCAACGAACTGTTGCAAGAGGCGCTGCGCTCCGGCATTCCTGTGCATTCCATTCCCGAAGGCTTTACCTTCGATTGGCGCGTGCTGGGCGCGCTGAACAAAATTATCGCTACCCTCGACCCTGACGTCATTCAAACTCACGGTTTCAAGTCGCATTTCCTGGTGCGGGCCTGTGGCGCCCGCGCGGGCCGCGCCTGGGTGGCGTTTCATCACGGCTACACCCGCTCGACCCGAACCCGGGACCTGCTGGCGCAACTGGACCGCTGGTCCTTGCAATCCCCGTCGCAGGTGGTCACCGTAAGCCAGTCGTTTGCGCGCCAACTGGAGTCTCGCGGCGTGCCTGGAAGCCGGATCACGGTCCTGCACAACGCCATCGATCCGGATTGGTGCCCCGACTTCGACAGTCAGGACATCGCGGCCGCCGATCTTTTTCCCGGAATGTTGCAGACCGAGAAGTTGGTGCTTGCAGTGGGCCGTCTGTCCCGAGAAAAAGCATTCCCTGATCTGGTGGCAGCACTGGCTCGCTTGAAACAACTGCGCCCCGAGCTTGCTTTCAGGCTCGTGATCGTGGGCGAGGGACTGGAACGAGGCAACATCCAGGCAGCCGTCCGGCAGGCGGGCCTGGAGCGGCAAGTGCACTTGGCTGGGCATGTGAACGATGTGCGTCCCTACTATCGCGCCGCCGACTTGCTGGCCATTTCCTCGTGGAGCGAAGGATCGCCCAACGCGCTTCTTGAAGCCATGGCTGCGGGGGTTCCGGTGGTGAGTACCGAAGCAGGTGGAATTCCCGAAATTGTTTCTCACCGTCAGACGGCGTTTCTGGTTCCGGTCCAGGACGCAGCGGCGTTGGCCGATGCGATCGGGTTGGTGCTGCTGGACCGTACCCTGGCCGATGGCATGGCAGAACGCGCCCGCCAACTCATCCATCGGCAGTATTCGCCGCTGTCCCGGACCGAGTCTCTAGTTCGCCTCTATGGGGGTCTCTGCGGGCGCACGAACCCGATCCCAGAATCGGCCCTGGACGAGAGTGCCAAGCCGAAAAAGTTCGCCAGTCAATAAAAGATGCGGCTGCCCCGCCGACGGAGTTCAGTTCCATGATGTATCGCGACCACAACGCGGCAACACCCGTGACGCAAATCGCCGACAAGAACCGATTCATTCCGAACAGCTGGGGAGGCAGCGCCTCTCCACTGCACTCGGTGAATTACGCCTTGCCGATCCTGGCGGGAGTCACGGCGATTGTCGTCGGCTTCGGGATTGGCGAAGGCCAGTGGCTGGTCGGGCTCTTGGCTCTGTTCATCCCTCTGGTCCTGCTCTATCCCGTACAAGTCGGATTGGGTCTGTTTGCGGTTTTGATTCCGTTCGACACCATTGCCGTCCTGGGGCAGGCTGAAAGGGGAAGGACCCTCACCTGGTTTGCCGGCGCGGCTGCGATCGGCATTCTGCTTGGCGTGGGGCTGGCTTCTCGGCGTCTGAAGCCGCTTCCGGTGGCGGCTGTCTGGTGGATTGTGTTTACCTCATGGTGCATTGTCACCATAGTTTGGGGATTGAATCTGAAGGCCTCGCTGGAGCAGGTGCCTTCCACTCTGGCCCTGCTCGGCTTCTATCTCGCGGCCACCTGCATCCGCTACAAGAAAAATGAACTGCGAGCCATCACGTTTTTGTCCATTGTGGGAGGCTGTGTGGCGGCGGCGTACTCTGCCTATCTGTTCAGCCAGGGAAATTATTATGAAATGGGTGAAACCCGGGCATCGCTGATCGTAAACGGCCGGGCCACGAATCCGGACGGATTGGCGATGACGCTGCTGTTGCCCATCTCCTTCGCCTTTGCCTATTTCTTTTCCTACAAACGCTGGCTGGGCAAAGCCCTCATGCTGGCGGTGATCGCACTGACCTGCATGGGTCTGTTTCTTACCATGTCGCGGGGAGCGGTATTGGGTCTGGTGACGATCATATTCGTCTTTGTCTACAGGTTGCGGATGGGCCGGAAACTGGTGATGCCCCTCATCCTGTTGAGCATCGTACTTTGTTTCATGCCTTCGGTTTTCTTTCATCGCTTCGTGGAAGCAACCGAAAGCGGCGGTTCGGGGCGTACCAATATCTGGAAAGTTGGAGCGGTCGCTTTCCAGCACTACGGCTTGTTTGGAGCGGGGTTCAACAATTTTCCCTTTGCCTACACCAAGTATGTGAATGCCTCTCCGAAGTTTGAAGGGTTTGACCGCGATGCCCATAACGTATATCTCGCGGTTGGCGTCGAAGCTGGCATCATTGGTCTGTTCCTCTTTGGCGGAGCCGTGTTCAATCAATTCAGGACGGCCTCGCGGATTCGGAATCTCACACCCTTCAAGCACATGCTGGTCGCAACTGAAGCGGCAGCCTGTGGGCTGCTGGTCTACAGTATTTTCGGAAATATCTTGTGGGACAAGTCATTCTGGTTTGCCTGGGCCCTGCTGGCGGCTGCCGGAAGCGTAGCCGAGGATTCCCCCAGCCCCGAGACTCCTCCGCCAGACGGAAAAGTGGGAAGACTCAAGGAAGGTTATGGTTATCGCTGAAAAGATGCTGTCGCTCGCCGTGGCCGAGGAGCGGCGGGAATGGGACGCATTGGTAAATGCGTCGGCGTACGCGGACACGTATTACCGCTCGGCCTACGTCGCGGCGTACCAGGAACCGGAATCGAGTATTCGCGGCCTGGTGCTGAGTGCGAGATCCAGACGATACCTGCTGCCCCTGCTATTTCGGTCGCTGTCCTCGCTGCCCTTTGCCCCCGAGGCAACCGGATTTGACGTCATCACTCCCTATGGGTACGGCGGAATCCTTCCGCTCGAGGAAGGCACGGTTTCGCGCGAAGATGGGATTGAGCTGGTGGCGAGTTTGCAGGCCTGGTGCAGGCTCGAGGGCGTTGTCAGTTGCTTTATCCGGCTGCATTCGCTCGAGCATCAGCATTTGTGGTTTGAAGGGCTGAATCTCGAAGGTGCGGAGTTGCAATACTCCGGTCCGACCAAGAGTGTGGAACTGTTGGAATGGGATGAGCAGCAGGCCATCCCCCTCGGGATGCCCAAGGGGCGTCGCGAGAAGATGCGCTGGGCGCGGCGTAAACTCTCGCTCGACATTTGCACCTGCGATGAACCGAGGAGCGAGCTCGCGCTGCAACAGTTCATGGAAATTTATAAGGGCACCATGGACCGGCGCCAGGCGTCAGGCTTCTATTATTTTCCCGATCAGTATTATCGTGAACTGGCCCAAGGCCTGGGACGCGATATGGCCATTGTTGTGGCGCGCGCACAAGAGCAGCCGGTGGCCGCGGCCCTGTTTTTTTCCGACTCGAAGTACGCGCATTTTCATCTCAGCGGCTCCACCGACGAAGGCCGCAGATTGCATGCCTCCGCGGTGGTGATTCTGAAAGGTGCGGAGTGGGCGCGCACGCGGGGCTGCTCCCGGCTCCACCTGGGCGGAGGAGTGACTCCCAACGATTCTCTGTTTGAGTTCAAGGACACGTTTGGAGGCAAAACTTTTGAGTTCTACGCCCTGCGGGTTATCGCGGACCAGGCTCGCTACACCGATTTGCTGCGCCGGCGGATGGAGGCTGGAGGCGAGCCGCTGCGGGCCAATTTCTTCCCGGAATATCGAGCCTGACTTGAAGTCACAGTGAATGCCGTAAAGGCGGCGCGGCGGATCTCAACGTGAGAATACGCCAACCGGCGGTGATCTTCTATAAACTATCTAAGGTTCTATTTATCAATAGGATAGAGTATTTATCCTGGGATAGAAATACTGGAATCGGGAATCCCCGTGGTAAGTGGGTTGCGTCCTTTAACGCTTTTTCTTGCAAGTCGTTGCATACGATAGTATTCTGAATATCGATCCAGCACGAACGGCTGCTGTAACCCTCCCCCCTATTTGTAGCCCAGCAAAAAGCTCCTTTGCCCTGCCCCGGCTCTGCGTGTCCTTTTGGGACTGAGAGGGCGAAGCTGTAGCTGGGGGCGCCAAGGAACACGGATCGATTTGCGGCTCCGCACTGAATTTTTCAGATCGAGGTAATTGGATTGAAGGTCCTGATTTTTCATCAATATTTTGGAACCAGCGAGGACGCAGGCGCGGGAGTAAGGACTCACGAAATAGGCCGACGCATGGTGCGCCGGGGAGATTCAGTCAGCATTGTTACGGGAAATTCAATTTACTTCTCGGGAAAAAAAGCCGCGGGAAGTAAATTTCCCTGGAGCCGGGAAAAAGTCGATGGCATCGACGTCATCCGGGTGCACATCCCTTTTGGTGGGTCCCACAGTATTCTGCCCCGGATCATAGGATTTCTGTGGTTTATTCCTGTCGGTCTGCTGGCCGGACTCTTTGCCAGCGCGCCGGATGTCGTGGTGGCTACTTCGACTCCCTTGACCATCGGAATTCCGGGCTACCTGCTCAGTCGTTTGCGCCGGGTGCCGTTTGTTCTCGAGTTGCGCGATCTGTGGCCGGACTGCGTGGTGGCTTGGGACCTGATTCAAAACAGGATTTTAATCCGCGCCGGATATTGGCTGGAGGCGTTTCTCTATCGCAAGGCGCAACGGCTGCTCGCAGTCACGGACGGCATTCGCGAGGAACTGATCAAAAAGGGGATCGACCCGGCAAGGATCAGCGTCATCACCAATGCCAGCGACATCGAGCTGTTTAATCCCAGTGGCTCGCGGGCCGATCTGGAGGCCCTGGCACAGGTGCCACCGGACGCTTTTGTCTGCATTCATTCCGGATCCATGGGTTTCGCTAATTGTGTGGACTTACTGCTGGACTCGGCGGAAATTCTTCGCGACTGTCCCGCAATTCATTTTGTCGTCTTAGGCGCCGGCCCGCAGAAACAGCGTTTGCGGGCGGAGGCAGCCCGGCGAGAGTTGCGTACCGTCCACTTCCTCGATGCCGTACCCAGGCTGGAAGTGCCGCAATTTCTGCGCAGCGTACATCTGGGCATCGCGGCCTTCCGGCCCAGCCCGCTGACCTACATTTTCTTGCCGAACAAATTTTTTGACTACCTCGCCTGTGGGCTTCCTGTCCTGGTGAATTTCGATGGAGAGGCGCGAACCCATCTGGAGAAAAACGGCGCGGGCCTGGGTGTCGCGCCGGATGACGTTGCGGCTTGCGCCCAAGCCATCAAAGATCTGGCAGCTTCTCCCGAACGGTGGCAGACCATGTCGGCCAACGCACGCCGTTTGTCGGAAACCCGCTTCAGCTGGGACCATAAGGCGGCAGATTTCCGGGATGCAATTGCCTCGGCTTTGAACAAGCAGCCTCAGGTTTTGCCCTCAATGGTGCAAACCCAGTGATGGGAAGCGGAATGTTGAAGCGCACCTTCGATTTGGTCTTTTCTCTGCTGGCGCTGATCCTGTTGTCGGTGCCGCTGGGCCTGATCGCCATCATCATTCGGCTTACTTCTCCCGGCCCTGCTCTGTTTCGCCAGCCGCGTCTCGGACTCGGCGCCCGGCCCTTCACCCTGATGAAGTTTCGCACCATGACTGCCGCCCGTGACGCCGAGGGCCAACCGGTTACGGATCATGGCAGCCTGACTTCGGCAACCGACCACGAGCGTCAGACCAGCGTCGGACGCTTCTTACGCCGGACCAGCGTGGACGAACTGCCCGAACTGATCAACGTTCTTATGGGAGACATGAGCCTGGTGGGACCACGGCCGCTCCTGTTGCGCTACTGGGAACGCTATTCCCCAGAGCAGCGGCGCCGCAATGAGGTGAAGCCCGGCATTACCGGGTGGGCGCAGGTGAACGGCCGCAACGCCTTGAGTTGGGACCAGCGCTTTGCTCTCGATGTCTGGTACGTCGATCATCACAGCCTCTGGCTGGATGTGAAAATTATCGCCATGACCGTCGGTACAATTCTGCAGCAGGACGGAATAAATCAATCCAACCAGACCACCATGGAAGAATTCCGGGGCTGAACATTCCATGCTGAAGCTGAAGGGTTCCGAATCGATGACTTTGCTGCAGCAAAACATGGTTGCGCGGTTTGCAGGCCATTTGCCGGAGGGCAAGCTCGTTACCGGGGTTACTTCCGCCTGCGGTGGCCGCTTCCGCTCTTCTTAGGGCCCGGGTAAGCTGAAATTTCCAGTTCGAGTAGCCCGCCCTTGCGGCGGCGCACTCAAGGTAGGTCACGAGATTATGTCTGCCACGATTACTGACATCAAACCGCTCGTGCAATCGCCCGTTAGCCACCACAATTTCATGAAGTATCGCACCGTGCTGATTCTGCTGTCGGAGATCATGCTCATTGCAGTGAGCTACTACGGTAGCTTCCTGTTGAGGCTGGACGCGGTCTTGAATACCACCCAGCACGATCTTTTCTGGAAGACACTGCCTCTGGTCATGATCGTGAAGTTACTTGTGTTTTATCGACTGGGGCTGTTGCGGGGATGGTGGCGGTACGTGGGCATGAACGACATGGCCAGGATCGGCATCGCTTCGTTCGTCAGTTCGACCCTGATCTTTCTGCTCCTCGAGATGATATTTCATTTCCAGGGGTATCCGCGTTCGGTCATTCCCATCGACATGTTCTTGTGCATCATGGCGGTCGGCGGCAGCCGCTTCATGGTGCGCGCCTACACGGAGCGGGCGCACCGCTATGAGTGGCAGAAAAAGACCCTGATTGTAGGAGCCGGAAATGCGGGCGCGGCCATCGCCAAGGAGCTGCGAATCAACTCCACGCTGGAATACTGCCCCGTGGGCTTCGTGGATGACGATCCCGATAAGAACGGGCTGCAGATCAATGGCGTAAAGGTGCTGGGAAATACCGATGCGCTGCCCCGGTTGATCGCCAAGTATGCCGTGGAATGCGTGCTCATCGCGATACCGTCTGCCAAGGGAGCGCAGATTGAGCGCATCGTGGACAAGTGCCGCCAGAGCAAGGTGAGTTTCACCATCCTGCCTGCCATTAGTGAGCTCTTCAACCGGCAGGCTTCGGTGACCCAGGCGCGCAAGCTGCGGATCGAAGACCTGCTCAGCCGTCAGGTGGTTCGCCCCGACGTCGACCGTATTCGCATTCGCGTCGAAAATCGCACTTTGTTGGTTACCGGTGCGGGCGGCTCGATCGGTTCCGAACTGGTGCGGCAACTGGCTTCTTTCAACCCCGAAAAGCTGATTCTGCTGGAGCGGTCGGAGAACGATCTGTTCAAAATCGCCAGAGAACTTTCCGGCTCCTTCCCCGGCCTGGATTTCGTGCCGGTGGTAGGCGATGTTCTCGATGTGAAACTGCTGAAGGATGTGTTCTCCCTGCACCGGCCAAACTCCGTCTTTCATGCCGCGGCCTACAAGCACGTGCCCATGATGGAGAACAACTGCTTCCAGGCCGTCACCAACAATGTCTTCGGCACCTACAATGTCGCGCTGGTGGCCAAGCAGTTTGGCGCCGAGAACTTCGTCATGATCTCTTCCGACAAAGCCGTGAATCCCACCAACATGATGGGGGTCACCAAGCGGCTGGCGGAGCTGATCATTCTCGGGCTTCACGAGCAGAGCCGGACGCGTTTCATGGCAGTCCGGTTTGGCAACGTGTTGGGAAGCAACGGCAGTGTGATCCCCATTTTTGAGGAGCAGATTCGCCACGGCGGCCCGGTGACCGTTACCCACCGCGATGTCACCCGATATTTCATGACCATTCCGGAAGCGGTGCAGTTGGTGCTGCAAGCCTCTGTGATGGGCAAGGGCGGGGAAATATTCGTGCTCGACATGGGCGAGCCGGTCAAGGTCGTCGATCTGGCCCGCCGCATGATCCGTCTCTCAGGATACGAACCGGACCGCGACATTAAGATCGCGTTCACCGGGCTCCGGCCGGGCGAAAAGTTGTTCGAAGAACTCCGACTCGACGCCGAGGGCAGCAAGGCGACCCTTCACGAAAAAATCTGGATGCTGGAGGGTACACGGGTTGATTTTGAGGTTGTACGCAAGTGGCTGGAACACCTTTCCGCACTGGTGGAAGCTCGCAATGTCCACGGCCTGATCTCCAAGCTGGTTTCAATCGTGCCCGAATACAGCCCCAGCGCGGAGCTCATGTCGCTCGCCGAAGTCGACCGCCACGACATGGCACTCGCCTATCGTTGGGAGCGGAAGCATTTGAACTCCTCGGCCGAAGGCGCGGCCTGACTCTCTCCCCGGCGACCGTCTTAGCCGATCAATCCACAGACTTAACACCTCAAATCGTTTCCGCCCCGGGTCGGACTGTCTCCGGCAGGGATGGGACCGGTTTGCCAAGGAGAGAGGGAACAAGCAAATGAGCGTGGCCGATTTAGCAAGACCGAAACCTGTGGTGGCGGGTGGGCAGCCGGTTCGCCTGACCCCGTTTGCTCCCTGGCCCTCTTTTGGGCCCGCTGAAATCGACGCCGCTGCGGCGGTGTTGCGGTCGGGAAAAGTGAATTACTGGACCGGCCAGGAAGGCCGGTTGTTCGAAAAGGAATTTGCCGCTGCCGCCGGTTGCAAGTATGCCGTTGCGCTGGCCAACGGCAGCCTGGCCCTGGAGTTGGCACTTTACGTCCTGAATATCCAGCCGGGTGATGAAGTCATCGTTCCCAGCCGAACGTTTGTAGCATCCGCCAGCTGCGTGTCCGTGCGCGGAGCGACTCCGGTGTTCGCGGATGTGGATCGCAATAGTCAAAACCTTACCGCGGAAAGCATTCGCCGGGTGCTGTCTCCCCGCACCAAAGCCATCATCGTGGTTCATCTTGCGGGCTGGCCTTGCGATATGGATCCGATTCTCGATCTGGCTCGCCAGCATGGTTTGAAGGTGATTGAGGATTGCGCCCAGGCCCAAGGCGCGACCTACAAGGGCCGCCCCGTAGGCTCGATCGGCGATGTCGGCGCATTTTCCTTTTGTCAGGACAAGATCATGACCACCTGCGGCGAAGGTGGAATGCTGACCACCAACGATGCTCGCCTGTGGGAGATGGCTTGGAGCTTCAAAGATCACGGCAAGAATTACGACGCCATGTCCGGGGCCCAGCCCTCGGCTGCCTTCCGCTGGGTGCACGATAGCATTGGCACCAACTGGCGTATGACCGAAGTCCAGTCCGCAGTGGGCCGCGTGCTGCTGCGCCAGGTGCCCGAGATGGTCGAAAAGCGCCGGCATTTTGCCGCACTGCTCTCCGCCCGGTTCGCCAAAATTCCCGCCCTGCGGGTGACGGCTCCGCCTCCCGAGGTATATCACTCAACCTACAAGTACTATGTGTTCCTGCGTCCCGAACATTTGCGCGAGGGATGGAGCCAGCTAAGAATTATTGAGGCGATCAACGCCGAAGGCATCCCGTGTTTCGCGGGAAGCTGCAGCGAGATCTATCTGGAAAAAGCATTCGAAGGTGTACGGCCGGCGTCCCGTCTGACCACAGCCCGCGAACTGGGAGAAACCAGCCTGATGTTTATGGTTCATCCCACTCTTTGCGATCAGGATATGGCCGATACCTGTTCGGCGGTGGAAAAGGTGATGGGCGTGGCTTCGCAGACTCCGGCCCCGGGCAATCGATAAGAGTAATGACCAGCCTACCCACATCGGCATCGCGAACGAAAGCGCCCAAGGTCTACATGATGGACTTGTGGTGCCAGATTCCGTTTTACGACGCCTATCTATGCAACGCGCTCGCAGCGGAAGGAGTGGCATGCGTATTGGGCTCGACCAGCTTTCATCTCGAACCCGATTACTTCTCCCGGCGACGCGTCACCGTTGATTCGGCCCTGACGAACTTTGCCTCGGGTCTGGACATCAAACACCCCAGAATCAGACGGGCGCTTCGGTTCTTGGAATTTTGCGTCAACCTCTTCGTTCTCGCACTGCGCTTGCTGTTTGTCAGACCGGACATCGTGCATGTGCAATGGATCCCTCTTGTGGATCAGGGGGTTCCGTTCGAATGGTGGTTTCTCAAACTGGCCAAGCGGCGCGGGGCGAAGCTCGTATATACCGTGCACAACGTCCTTCCTCATGACCCCAAGAAAAACTATCGAGATACCTTCAGTAAGAGTTATCGCTTGATGGATGCCCTGGTCTGTCATACCCGAGAAACCAGAGAACGGCTGATCGGGGAATTTGGTGTTGACCCGAAAAAAATCTGGGTGATCCCGCACGGCCCCCTATTCTACGATTACAAATTTCTTCCCAAAGAAGAAGCCAAACGTCGCATAGGTTTTTCGCCGGAACAGTGTGTGGTCCTGTACCAGGGATTGGTTAGACCCTACAAGGGCATCGACTTTCTATTGGACGCATGGAAGCAGATACAAGCCCGGCATCCCAGTGCGCGGCTGGTCATCGCTGGCCGGGGCGAAGCCTCCCACATGGAGATGGTCAGAGCGAAAGTGGATGAATTGGGGGTGCAGTCGTCGGTCAAGCTCGACTTGCGCTATATCACATCGGAAGAACTTCCCGTCTATTACCAGGCTTGTGATATTGCCGTTTATCTTCATCGCGAAATTACTCAGAGCGGGGCCCTGATGACGGGGATCGCTTTTGGTAAGCCCATGGTTGCAACCAAGCTGACAGGATTCCGCGAAGCTCTGCAAGGATATGATGGAGCTCTTTGTGTTGAGTATGGTGACGTCGAAGGGCTGGTACAGCTTCTGGGAGGTCTGGTCGGAGATCCGGAAAGGCGAGAACTCCTGGTAAACCATTCCGCGAGAGAGGAAGCTCAGGCTTTCTGGACATCGATCGCGCAGAAGACACGAGAGTGTTATGAAGCTGTTCTTGGGAACCAGGAAGGCGGCGCTGACCGCACCCCTGACTTCAAGGCGCCGGATCAATTTCGCGAAGAGTCGCGCGAGTGTGAAGCGAGTGTGAAGAAATAAGATGTTGATCAATGCCAAAGCTCGTTACAGTGGGGTCGAGGACCTGCGCTGCCATGAAACCGCCACGCATAGAATTTATTGGAAGGGACTGATCCACAAGGTTGGTTTTCCTGCGGGAGTTGCCTGCGTCACCAGCTTGGCGAAAGACCTGCAAAATAGGGGTCTTGAGCACCTCTCGTCAGATCTGAGAGGCTGCTTCTTCTTGTTGGTGCAAGACAAGGTTTCAGGCACATGTTCCGTTCTGGTGGACAACAGCGGTTTGTACCAGGTGTTTTATTCGGACCAGGGAGTTTCATCGTCCTTTCTTGAACTCGCATCTTTCCATCGCTTGAACCCGGTCGACCTGGATCCCGAATCCGTGGTCGAGTTTCTTCATTTCGGAAATGTAAGCTTCAATCGCACACTGTTTCAGAGCATAAGAAAGCTTCCGGGCGAACAGATCGCCGTCATTCGCCAGGGCAGGGAATTTCCTTCGTCGAGAAATCTCTTCCCGCGCTCGATGTGCCGACCCGTTATTCCCTGGAGGATTTTTTCCGTGATTTCGCTGCCAGTGTGTCCACCGAACAAGTGAGCGTCGACCTGACAGGAGGAATGGATACCCGGATTATCGCCATCCTGCTTCAGTACTTCGGCCTGCCGTTCGAAGTCGCGATTCGTGGCAATGAAGAAAACCTCGACGTGCTCATCGCCCGCGAGGTCGCATCGGCGCTAGGAAAGGAACTCCAGGTTTGCCGTCCTCGCATTGAAAATATGGAGGACGATCTGGACGACGTTCTGAGCATCTGCGATGGATTGATGGATGTGGTGACGTCCTATGGTTCTCTGCAACTGCAATACGAACGGGTGCAACGGGGCGTGACTCTGATGGTGAGTGGCGCCGGGGGCGAACTCTTTCGCGACCACTTGTGGCTCCAGGATTTCCCGTTCTACGCCCGGAGCAAGCCGAATCTGCGTCGTTTCTGCGACCTGCGACTTCTGCCCACCGATCCTGAGCACTCCTACTTGACGGAAAAGTATCGCGATATAAGCCTGGGATACCGGCAGCGCCTGTTGCGCAATCTTGCTCCCTATGCCGTGGCTGGCAATACGCAGACTTACGATCAGATCGCTTACCGGGTTCTCTACCGTGAGACGATTGGCCGTTTCCTGACCAATCACACCCATGTCCTGCCGTGCTCCGCCTTGTTCATGGAGCGTGAGGCGATACGATATGGGTATCAACTGCCGCGCTGGTCGCGCTTTTTCGACTACTATTTCCGTAAGACGGCCACCCGATGTTTGCCCGAAGCCGCCCGCAATCGAACCACCAAGAATTACACTTTGTCTACCGAGTTCTCCAGCCTGGTGAAAGACATCTACAAATATAGTGACGACAAATTGACCCGGGTAAGTAGAAGGGTAGGGCAAAGATACTTTCATCGCAATTACCGCTCCTGCGGAAAAATGGATGAGCCGCTGGGCCATACCCAGCTGATTCCGTCGCTGCGACGTTCTCAACGGGTGAAATCAGCGATTCAGCAGCTCAAAGATGCATCGATTCTGCATCCCACCGTGAGCTCGGACGATATAAAAGAGCAATACCTGGGAACTGTTCTAACCTTGGGGCTGGTGATGGATCGGTTGGGCGTTTGCGCGGTCAGTCAGTGAGGACGTAGGTAGCTGTGCGTGCCCTATTAGGCGCACCCATGTCGACGAAGTCTTGTCATTGGCTCGGTGTTTTGGGCCGTCTCCGAAGGAAACGGCCCCCTGAAGGCTTGATCTCTTACTTACTGCACCAGACTTACTGAAGCAGACTTACTGCACCAACGCGGTCAATCCACTCGGCGGATTGGGAGCACTGGCATCCGACTGGTTTGCCTCGTAAGCTCCGACCGACAGCGAAGCCGGACGCGGAAACCCTGCGATGTCTAAGGTCGGCGTACAGGGAGAAACCCCTCCGGAAACACAAGTGGTGGAGCCGGCACCGATACCCACGCTGCTGGATCGCAAACTGTAGTCTCCCGTCCCATTCGTCTGGTAGTTCGCAAAGAAAGACGCGGGTGCCTGGTGGACGACACCGGGACTGACCGTATCACAGGATGTCCTGGCAGGGACGAAGTCGTTTCCCCCACCATCCGTGATGTTGTGACTGAACAGCGAAGGCTTTCCCGAACTACACTCGGATGCGGTTCCGCTCTGGTAATAGTGATTGATCACGTTGGCGGAGTAGTTGTTGGCGAAGGTGTTGTTTCCCACGGCTCCGCCCGGACATAGGATTCCTGAGTTCTGAGTATTGGGTACGAAGGCATCGGTGGTCTTGATCACTACGTTGTTCGACCAGACCAGATTGCAGGCTGCGTGCGTGCCCACCCCGCCGGTCGAAGTGTTGATAATCACGTTGTTCTGAACCACTCCGCCATTGCCGCCCAAATCGATTCCCCAGTTACAGTTGCCTCCGGCGGGCGAGGGGAATCCAGCTCCAATGTTTAAAATGAAGTTGCCAATATATTGATTGCCCTGCACCACATAGTTGTGCGTGGCTTCATTGATCGCCCCGTTGTCGAGACATCCCGTAAAGCCATTCGAAACCACGGCGGCGCCCATATCGTGAATGTAGTTGCCCTTCACGTGGATGTTTGACCCCCCGGGACATACTTGGCCGTTGCCACCACTCGAAGGGCAAGTCACATCGATGGCGACGTTCATTTGAGAATTGCCGCCGATATCAAAACCGACAATGTCGATGTTCCCGGCCTCGGTAAGAATCCCGAAGGTCGAGCCCGTAATACGGCACTGGCCCTTGGCCGCCAGCGACGAGGCGATACCCGGGTCGCATTGCAGGACAAGTCGAGCCGAAGAAGTGCCACCGTGGGTAATGTCAATTCCTGCCGCATAGGTCCCGGCCGCGACGTGGATGACGGTTCCGTTCGAGCCCAGCGAATATGCACTGGTCGCATGCTGGATGGTTTTCCAGGGACTGGCTTGCGAACCATTGTTGGAATCGCTGCCTGACGGGGAAACATAGTAGTCATTGGCGAAAGCGGCTAGAGGAAACGTCAGGAAGAGAAAGCAAAAAATCAAACCGAACCGATGGGAACGAGGACCTCTCATGGACCAACCTCTTTTCCGTATTGACACCTACGGCGGGGATTTGAACGACTGCTGTGCGCCGCGTGGCAACGGCGACAGCCCTTCTGTGTCAAGTCGTCATCCCCTACCGTATGTTACCTGATGAATACAGACCAGATGTCGGAAGGACAGGGTCCTCTGCACCGCCCTAATGGGTAGCGCCCATCGGAAAGAAGTCCCGCCGGTTGGCGGGTTTTCTCCTCTGAGTTCGCGATTCTTCTCCCCCTTCTCCCTCTCCCCCCTCCCCCGTGCCCTCCCCCAACCATCCAAAGACGGTTCCACAACCGCTTCTTCGCGAATGCGTGTGCAGTGTGGTTCACGAACGGGCGCGCCAAGTCCCATTTTGCACCGATTTCGCCCGGAGCGTCGGCTAGAATAGTGTTGGTAAAAAGCAGGCATACCCTCTCATCGTGCTATTTTTGGCCCTAACCCGAACCAGCCTCCTGAATCACCTGGTGCCCCACCGCGCGCGGCAATTCGCGGTCACGCCGGACTGGTTCCTGACCGTCGTCACCGACGATTTCCTTTCCCGTTTGGATACTTCCGAAGAGGAAATTAACGCTTCGGAATCGCTGATGGCGGCTCTGGAACCACGCGAACGCGACGTTATGTTTGTGGAGGCCCGTTTCCTTCAGAGCCTTCACCGCCTTGAGGTTTTCAAACACGCTGTGTCGGGAAGGCCGGTCTACTACTGCTTGGATCGCCGGGGAAATTTTTTCCTCTCCACCCATGTTCAATTGCTGCGCCAGGCGGGCGTTTCTCTGGAGGAAGATCCGGAAACCTTGCCGGAGCTTCTGATCTACCGAACCGTGGCTCCGCCCCGCACCCTGTTCCGGGGGATTCGGCAGTTGCAGTTAGCGGGGAATCTGAAGGTCGAGGTGAAAGCCGGAAACCTGATCCTGACGGAGTCCCAGCGGGGTTACGATCCACCGCGCTCGCTCGAAGCACCGGGCGACCCGGTGGGTGTCGTCGCCGACCGGCTGACCGATTCCATCGGCAAACTAGCCCCGGTAGTGTCCAGGGTGGCTACATTGCTCAGCGGCGGAGTCGACTCTTCGGTCCTCTGTGCCATTGTGCAGAAACGGTTATCGGTCTGTGACACGTATTCGACCTCCTATCCCTTCGACGATCCGGCTACGAATCACGAACAGAGATATGCCTTATCCGCGTCCGCCGCTTTGTCGACCAGGCACACGCTATTTACGCCGACCGCCTCGGATTACCTCGCTGGTTTCATTGCCGCCCTGGCTACGGCAGAGTGTCCGCTCAACCATTTGCAGTCCGTACTCCTGAATCTTCTCTTTCAAAAGGGAATATCTGAGACGTTTGATCACATCGTCTGCGGCGAAGGCGCGGATACGGCATTCGGCCTGGAAACTCAATTCGTCCTGTGCAATCCTCCCGACCTTCTGAGAAGAGTTTGCGCGCTTCCGCCGGTGCACGCGGGCTTGCGTGCGCTGAGCCCCAGTTCGGCGCGGGCCCGATCTCTGGCGATTCAGGTTGCGCAGCGGCGGGCCTTGAGTCGGCCGATTGCCGATCCCCTCAGCCCGATGTGGAACTATCACGTATATGGAAGTGTAGATTGGGTCAAAACTCACTACGACACTTCCTGGGAACAGATCATGGCCTCGAGATCGGCGGAACTTCAGGCGGCGGTTACGGGCCGCTCTTTTGAGGACCTGCTTTCCATTTACGCCCTCAACTATAGCGATGTGTCGATGACCACGTCGGTCTGGTCCAAGCTCGGCGAAGCGCAGGGCAAAATCCTCTACTTCCCCTTCATGAGTGAAAGTGTCCTCCGTGGCGCGTTTTCCATTCCGTGGGAAACGAAGCTGAAAACGGAGAAGCATGTCATCCGCGAGGTTGGACGCCGGCTGGGTGTTCCGAGTCTGATCATGGATCGGCCCAAACAAAGTTTTGGGATCACGACCGACCGATGGGCGGTCCAGGGAGGGGTGCTGGAGCCGCTCATCTCCATTGCCGCCAAGGCGGTCGACATAAAACAGCTCCGCAGCTTGCAGGGGACAGAGCCCAGGCAGGCCATGACATTGTGGTGCCTGCTGAATTTTGCGATCTTGAAGCGTCTATTTGTCATGGGCGAAAGCCAGCAGTCGCTGCTCGATGAGCTCTCGGAGAGCTGTCGCCGGGTCGAGTTTGATGGCCGGCTCGAACCTGTGCTCCAAACCGTGGTTTAACGCCGGGTGAAACGACGGCCCGGGCGACGGCAACAACGACCTTCAGGGTTGGGTCTTTAGCTTATGCCGCGAGTCTTGCTCATTACGTTTTGCTATCCACCGACTCAGGTCATCGGGTCGGTTCGACCTGCGGGATTGGCCAAGTTCCTGCCCCAGTTCGGCTGGGATGTGCTGGTCCTGACTCCCAGAGCCAAACGTACCTCTTCCGATCCTGGAATCGTACAGACCGACTACAAGCACGTGGTTGATGTCTGGAAAACCAGGCTGGGACTGGACGGTAAACGAAGTGTGCATCAGCAACTCCGCCTTCCTGTCTCGTCCCAGCCCGGCGGCGGCCACTTTTACACCCGGATCCTTGATTTGGCCAAGTATGTCATCACCTATCCGGACGAAATGAAGGGCTGGATTCCGTTTGCCCAAAGTGCCCTGGAGGAGATCGCGAAACGAGGCCCGAAGATCGATGCCATCGTGACCACTTCTCCTCCCATCTCCAGCCATCTCATCGGGGCCAAAGCCAAGACCCTCCTGGGTTGTCCGTGGATTGCCGACTTTCGCGATCTATGGTCGCAGAACCTTTCCAACTCGTACCCCAAGCTGGACGCAATCCAAATCGGATTGGAGAAACGGACGCTCAAGCAGGCGGATGCCCTGGTAACGGTTTCCCAGCCATGGGCAGCCCGGCTGCAACAGAGCCATCCGGCGAAGCAGGTATTCACCATCACCAACGGTTTCGATCCCGAGCATTTTTCTTCGGTTTCAAGACGATTGACAGAGAAATTTACTATCACCTATGCCGGTCTCCTCTATCAGGGCCGGCGAGATCCCAGGCAACTGTTTGAGGTGTTGCGCGAGCTGTTCGACGAAAAGATCATGTCTCCGGAGGACGTGCGAGTACGGTTTTACGGCCGGATCGAGCCTTGGGTCGCGGCTCTGGTGAATCAGTATCGGTTGGAGGAAGTGGTCACGATCCATGGAGTCGTAACCCGCGAAGAGGCCCTGCAACGACAGGCCGAGTCGCAGATCCTGTTGATGCTGGGTTGGACTGATCCTCGCGAAACCGGTCAACACAGCGGCAAGCTGTTTGAGTATCTCGGTGCTGCCCGGCCAATTCTTGCGATCGGCGGAAGCCCCAGCGTTCTGACCGATACGCTCCGCGAAACCGCGGCGGGGACCCATGCGTTTTCCAAGACCGATGTCAGGACTTTCCTGATGGACGCTTACGGCGATTTCAAGAGCGGGGGTTTTGTGCCCTACCACGGGGACGAAGCGGCCATTGGAAAATACACGCACTTTCACATGGCCCGGGGTTTCGCGGAGGTGTTGAACCTGGTGAGCGGCACATCGATTGCGACAGAGAACCTGGCGGCACGGAATGACGCCGTTCCCCTGACCCCGGTCGGCCTGAAGATACCGTAGCCGGCGTGGTCAGGCACTCCGTCGAGTGATTGGGGAAGTGCCTTATCGCCCTGTACTTCAGTGACTTCAGGAGGGTGGACGCGATGGTCTACCATACTGATATCCGGTACTTAACTGGCAATACCGACCCCTCGGGTTTGCGAAGGGTCTCCCCCGAGAAGAGCTCACGTCGCAGAATTCCACGGACCCAACCGGCTTCAATGTCGGGGTTTTGAGGGAGAGGATCTTTGAGGGAGAAGATCAAGGTCAACGATCAGGAACGGATTCGAAGAAAGGACAGGTAATGAAGGTACTGGTTACGGGACACGGCGGGTATATCGGGACGGTTCTGGTCCCAATGTTTCTGAAGGCGGGCCACGAGGTGGTGGGTCTGGACACCCATTTGTATCGCTCCTGCACTTTCGGGGCGGAGCCGGTGGCGGTTCCGGAGATCGTCAAGGATCTTCGCGACGTCGAGGCATCTGACCTGAAAGGCATTGACGCGGTGGTGCACCTGGCCGCCTTGTCCAACGATCCGTTGGGGAATCTCGATCCGCAATTGACCTTTGACATCAATCATCTGGGGTCGGTGCGTCTGGCGCGGAAGGCGAAGGAAGCCGGAGTTCCACGCTTCCTGTTTTCCTCCTCATGCAGCACCTATGGATCGGCCGGCGACGACATGCTGGATGAGAGCAGCAGCTTCAATCCGGTGACACCCTACGGCCAGTCGAAGGTCCTGGTCGAGCGCGATCTCGCGCAACTGGCCGACAGCAAGTTCTGTCCGGTGTATTTGCGCAATGCCACCGCGTATGGCGTTTCGCCCAAGCTGCGTTTCGACCTGGTGTTGAACAACCTGGTGGCGTTCGCCATGACCACCGGCCAGGTGCTGATGAAGAGCGATGGAACGCCGTGGCGACCCATCGTGCACATCGCAGACATCTCGCGTGCCTTCCTGGCGTTGATGACGGCTCCGCGCGATGTGGTTTTCAATCAGGCCTTCAATGTCGGCATCAATGAAGAGAACTATCGCATCCACGAACTGGCCGACATGGTGAAAGAAGTCGTGCCCAACTGCAAGATCGAGTTCGCGCCCGGCGCCGGACCCGACAAGCGCTGCTACCGCGTGGACTGCGGCAAGATCAACCGCCTGGTGCCGGCGTTCAAGCCACAGTGGAACGCGCGTAAGGGAGTGCGGGAGCTGTACGACGCTTACCGCGCCGTCAACCTGACTCTGGAAGATTTTCAGAGCACGCGCTACTCGCGCATTGATTACATCCGCGGGCTGCTGCGGGACAAGCAACTGGATGCGGGTTTGCGCTGGACGGCAGCCGCCGCGGCGCCTACGCCGGCAGGGGTGCGTTGACGTCGGGATGGTTACGAAGCGGTAAATAGACCGCGGGGCCGCACAAAAACGAAAGGGAAGTGATCGAATGATTTTCACGGAAACCAAGTTGAAAGGCGCGTTTATCATCGATATCGAGCGCCGCGAAGATTCGCGCGGATTTTTTGCCCGCGCTTTTTGTCAGCATGAATTCGAGCAACACGGCTTGAAGCCGGTGATCGCGCAGGCCAATATCGCCTTCAACCACAAGCAGGGGACGCTGCGCGGCATGCACTTCCAGTTTCCGCCTGCACCCGAGACCAAACTGGTGCGCGCCACCCGGGGCGCAATACTCGACATCATTGTCGACCTCAGGCCGGAAAGTCCGACTTACATGCAACACGTCGCCGTCGAATTAAGCGAAGACAACAACCGGGCGCTTTACGTTCCGGAGCGTTTCGCTCACGGTTACCAGGTGCTGCGGGACAAGACGGAGACCAGCTATCAGGTCGGCGAGTTCTACACTCCGGGCTCGGAAGGCGGGTTGATGTACAACGATCCCCAGCTCGGATTGCAGTGGCCCTTACCGGTGTCGGTGATTTCGGACAAAGATGCCGTGTGGAAGCTGCTGGACGAACAGGGCGCCGAGGTCAAGCGGCGTATGAGCGTGGGACAGCGGGAACCCGCCACGGTCGGATCGGGCAAAAACGGAAAGTAGCTTCAAATAGTACTTTAAGGAATTTCACAAATGATTCTCGTAGATAACGCTTTAAAGGCGCGGGAAAAAGAGGGCCGTCCGATCCGTGTGGCCTTGATCGGCGCGGGCTTCATGTCCCAAGGCCTGGGGAACCACATCGTCAATACCATGACGGGAATGCGCATGGTGGGGGTTTTCAACCGCAAGGTGCAAAGGGCATTCGACCTGTGCGCTTACTGCGGCGTGAAAGACGTGGTGGCGCCCAGCCGGCAGGACGAGGTCGATCTTGCGATCCGCGAAGGCAAGACTGTGGTCACCGAGGATGCCTTCCTGCTGGCCCGGTCCAAGGAAATCGACGTCCTCGTGGATGTCACCGGCTCGGTCGAGTTCGGAGCCCGTGTGGCTCTCGAGGCCTTCAAGCACGGGAAGGACGTCATCCTGTTGAACGCCGAGATTGACGCCACCATTGGACCGATTTTGCAGGTGTACGCAGCAAAGCATGGAGTGATCTTCTCCGCCTGCGACGGCGACGAGCCCGGCTTGCAGATCAATCTCTACCGCTGGGTGAAAGGTCTCGGGCTGACGCCGCGAGTGATTGGCAACGTGAAGGGTTTGCAGGATCCGTATCGCAATCCCACCACGCAAAAGGGCTTCGCTGAAAAATGGAAGCAGAACCCGGCCATGGTCACCAGCTTTGCCGATGGTTCGAAGATCAGCTTTGAGCAGGCCATCGTGGCCAACGCCACCGGCTTCAAGGTGCAGTCGCGCGGCATGTCGCGCGGCATGGAATACAAGGAAGACGTCATGAAAATCGGCAAGCTTTATGACGTCGAGAAAGCGCGCCAGCTGGGCGGCATTGTTGATTACGTTGTCGGCACGCCGTTGACGAAATTCTATGTGCTGGCCGAACATCCCGATCCGAAGCAGCAGCACTATCTGAGCCTGTACAAGATGGGCGAGGGGCCGTTGTACCCATTCTTCCATCCCTACCATCTGGTTCACTTCGAAGTACCGAACTCGATCGCACGCGTGGTCTTATTCCGCGATTCCGTGGCCAAGCCGCTAGGCGGTCCAATGGTGGAAGTCTGCGCCGTCGCCAAGCGCGATCTGAAAGCCGGAGAAGTGCTGGATGACTACGGCATGTACATGACTTATGGTGAAGCGGTGAACGCAGACGAAATGTGTGACCAGCACTACTTACCTGAGGGGCTGGTGGAAGATTGCGTCCTGACCCGCGATGTCGCCAAGGATGCCGTGATTCGCTACGAAGACGTCACGCTCCCGCCGAACCGCTTGGGAGATCAACTGCGGGCGGAGCAGTACCGGCACTTCCGCGGCGAAACCTGGCTGGAAGAAATCGTAGGTGCGCCCGCCCTGGCGGGAGAGCGGAAGTGAAGAGACCCATGGCCGGAGAGTCCCTATGAAAGTCGTTCTATTCTGCGGCGGGCAGGGCATGCGGATCCGCGACGCCGAAGATTTGCCCAAGCCCATGGTCCATATTGGCTACCGGCCCATCCTGTGGCATGTGATGAAGTACTACGCGCATTTTGGGCACAAGGACTTCATTCTTTGCCTGGGGCATCGTGCCGACGCGATCAAGAACTACTTCCTCAACTACAACGAGTGTGCCTCCAACGACTTCATTCTGTCGGGCGGCCCCGGGAACCTGGAACTGCTGCACAGCGATATTCATGACTGGCGGATCACATTTGCCGACACGGGGATCAATTCCAACATCGGGATGCGCCTCAAGGCGGTGGAGAAGTATCTGGAAGGCGAAGACGAATTCCTCGCCAACTACAGTGACGGCCTTACCAACCTGCCCTTGCCGGAGCAGTTGGAGCATTTTCACCAGCAGGACAAGATTGCCAGTTTTCTGTGCGTGCGCCCCAATCTGAGCTATCACCTGGTCTCGCTGGAACAGGGCAATGGCAGCCTGGTTTCAGGGATTCATGCCATTGACAACGGCAGCGTGCGCATCAACGGCGGATTTTTTATCTTTAAGAAAAAGATATTCGACTACATGAGAGACAAGGAAGAACTGGTCATCGAACCGTTCCATCGACTGGTGGCGGAGAAACAATTGATTGGCTATCCCTATGACGGATTCTGGGCCAGCATGGACACGTTCAAAGACAAGCAGCAATTGGAAAGCCTCTATTCGACCGGCGCTGCCCCCTGGGAGGTATGGAAAACCCATGGCCGGAACTAGAGAGTATGGGATTCGGACTGGGGTCGCATGCTGCCGCTAGACTTGCTCAAAGCCCCTGGGGCTCCTCTTACCGTGTTGTGTCTGGGCGCCCATTCCGATGACATCGAGATTGGCTGCGGCGGCACCGTGCTGCAGTTGCTGACCCACTACTCGAACCTGGAGGTCGTCTGGGCGGTCTTCAGTTCGGGGCGGGAGCGCGAGCGGGAGGCACGGGCCAGCGCGGATCTTTTCCTGAAGCGGGCAAAACGCAAAGAAGTGATCGTGAAGAATTTCCGCGACGGGTTTTTCCCCTACGAAGGAGCCAGGATCAAAGAATTCTTTGAAGAGATGAAAAAGCAGGTCAATCCCGGCCTGATCTTCACTCACTATCGCCAGGACCGGCACCAGGATCACCGCACCATCAGCGATTTGACCTGGAATACATGGCGCCAGCATTTCATCCTGGAGTACGAGATTCCGAAATACGATGGCGACTTGGGGACGCCCAACTGCTTTGTGCCGCTCAAAGCGGAGATTTGTGCCCGGAAAATCAAATACATCTGCGATGTGTTCCAAACGCAAAGCAACAAGGCGTGGCTGACCGAAGACACTTTTCAGGCAATCCTGAGATTGCGCGGGGTCGAGTGCGCCGCGCCCGATAAGTATGCCGAGGCCTTTTATTGCCGCAAGATGATTTTAGGGATGGAATCCGGGCGGCCCAAGGCGGATGCGAGGAAAAGAAATGAGCGGTAACAAACCACGGGTAAGCGTGGGAATGCCCGTCTATAACGGGGATAACTACGTGGCCGAAGCGTTGGATTCACTGCTGGCGCAAACCTTCGGCGATTTTGAGGTGATCATTTCCGACAACGGTTCCACCGACCGGACGGAGGAAATCTGCCGTGGCTACGCGGAGCGCGATCCGCGAGTGCATTACTACCGCAGTGACCTCAACCGGGGAGTTTACTGGAACTTCAGGCGGGCGCTGGAGCTCGGGCAAGGGAACTACTTCATGTGGCTGGCTCATGATGACAAGCTGGCGCCTGAGTTTCTGGAGCGGTGTGTGGCTGCGCTCGACCGCGATCCAGGTGCGGTCTTGTCCTATCCCAAAGCCATTGATATTGACGAAAAAGGAAACTGCATCGTCTACAAGGAACAGAACCTGAACGCCGGCGCCGCCCGACCGAACCAGCGTTTTCGCGAACTGATTCGCATGGAGCACAATTGCGAAGCCATCTTCGGACTGGTTCGGATGGAGGCGTTGCAGAAGATCCGGGTCTTCGGCGGCTTTGCGGATGCCGACCGGGTGATGCTTTCCGAACTCGCGCTGCACGGGCACTACAGCCAGGTGCCGGAATTTCTTTTCCTGCACCGCGAGCACGCGCTCCGCACCACCAATGTGTATCCCCAGTCCCGATTCCAGAGAACGGCGATTCTTCTTCCCCAAAAACGCGCCAAGATCGTGTTCCCGCATTTCCGTCAATTTGGCGAATACCTGCTCTGCATCCACCGGTCTCCCCTGGGCTGGAAGGATCGCCTGCGCTGTTATGGGGAGATGCTGCACTGGCTGAGACTGTACTGGCGGCGGATGATTCGCGACGTGACCGAAGTGATCATTTATCTGGTGAGACGCCCGCTCAGTGGCGCGGGCAGCGGGCGTACGTCGGCGGCGACCGGCGGGGGCGGGGCGTAGATGTTCTCGATCAAGACAGACCTGGATAGCGTGTAGTCATGTCCCGCATTCGACGCATAGCCCAAAATATCGTCTCGAACTGGTTCGCCCTGGTCGTGACTACGGTGGTCGGCTTTTTTCTGTCGCCCTTCGTGGTGCATCACCTGGGAAATCTGGCGTACGGCGTTTGGGTTCTCATCGGATCTCTCGTTTCCTACATGAACCTGCTCGACCTGGGGTTGCGTGGGGCGGTCACACGTTTCGTTTCCAAAGGGAAGGCCCAGGACGATCACGAAGAAGCGAGCCAGGCAGTTTCCGGGAGCACTCTGGATACGGCTCTGGATAAGCCTGGCGATTATCGCTGCCGGGTTGTTCCTCTCTGTCACCTTCCACCACATTTTCACCATCCCGGCTGAACTTCAGCAGGCGGCTCGCATTGCGGTCCTGGTGACTGCGGTCACGGTAGGCATCAATCTATGGTGCGGGGTGTTCGGTGGGGTGCTGGCGGCTCTTCATCGCTATGACTTGACCAGTACGGTGTCGGTCGGGCAAACCTGTGCCCGCGCCGCCGGCATCGTGTACCTCCTGCGCTCGGGACACGGCATTCTGGCGCTGGCCCTCTGGGACTTGTGCACTTCTCTGACCGCCAACCTGCTGCTCATCTTCCTGTGTTTCCGGGTCTATCCCCAGCTCAAAGTTGTCTTCAGCCGCCCCGACCGCCGCACCCTGCAAAAGCTTTGGAATTACAGCTTCTATGCGTTTCTGGTGAACGTGGCGATCCAGGTCACTTACTACACCGACAACCTGGTGGTCGGGGCTTTTCTCTCTCCCTCGGCGGTCACACTCTACGCCATTGGCGGACTTCTCATCGGCTACGCGCGTCAGATCGTGTCTTCGATGACCACCACCTTCACTCCGCTGGCCAGCACTTTCGAGGCGGAGGGCAGCTACGACAACCTGCGGCGGCTGGTGATCCATGGGACGCGGGCCGCGCTGATCGTTTCCTTGCCCATCGAAGTCGCATTGTTCTTCCGCGGACACTCGTTTATTCGCCTGTGGATGGGTGAGCAGTATGCGCAGCCTTCCGGCACCGTGATGCAGATTCTTCTGCTGTCGGTGGTCTTCAGTTCCGCAAATACCACCAGCGGCGGGATTGTCTACGGAATGGAGAAGCACAAGCGCATCGCGCTCTGGGCGATGGCCGAAGCAGTGGCCAATTTCGTTCTCAGCATAATTCTGGTCCGCCGGATGGGAATTTATGGCGTTGCGTGGGGCACAACCATCCCCAGCGTGATTATCGAACTGCTGCTCTGGCCCAGCTACATCTGCAAACTGGTCGTGATTCCGGTGAGGACATATTTGTGGCAGACCTGGATACGAACCATGCTGGCCGTGGTTCCGTTTGGACTGGCGTGTGCGCTGGCGGAGCGCTACTGGCCGGCACGCAATCTGGTGATTTTCTTTCTGCAGATCGCAGCCCTCCTGCCTTTGCTTCCGCTTACCGTCGCTGGGATATTCCGCGGCGAGGTTACAACCCAAATCCGGGAATGGAGAAAGCGCCGCAACGCGGCCGGCCAACTGAAGAACTATGAATCCACAACCACAGTGGGGTGAGGTCGGGATTATCGCGCTGGTGCCGGACCGGTGGAGCTCGGTGTGGATGGACCGGCATCACGTGCTGACCCGTCTGGCCAACTATTTCCATGTGGTCTGGATGCACCAGCCGGACTGGCGGGAGTGTCTTTCCACTCTGTCTGGACCCGGTCGTGACGCCAGCCGTCACCCGGAAAACGCCGGCGCCATGCAGGTGTATCAGGCCGATCCCTGGTCGCCCAGGCTCGGGCGTCCCCACTGGTTGGCGCGGCTGACGGAGCGGCGCCGCTTCCGGCAAGTATGCGATGACCTGCGCGCTCAGGGCTGTAAGAAAATCGTTCTCTACCTGTGGGGCCTCCAATTCGCCGACACTCTGGATCACATTCCCCACGATTTGAGCATTTACAACGTGAGCGACGAGTACTCCTTCTCCTCCACCGAGGTGGCAGTGTCTGCCCGGGAACGCCGGTTGCTCGAATCAGTCGGACAGGTCTACATAATTTCTCCCGCCCTGATGGAGAAAAAGGGACACTTCAATCCTCATACCGGCTTTCTGCCGGCGGGAGTGGATTACAACCGATACGCGACTCCAACACCCGAGCCTGAGGACATGAAACCGATTCCTCATCCCCGGGTCGGATATCTGGGACATCTGAAACGCAGGCTGGATTGGTCTTTGCTGCTGGAACTCAGCGCAGCTCACCCACAGTGGTCATTCGTCTTTGTCGGGCCCAAAAGTCCCCACGGGATCGATGATGCGCTGCGGGAAATGTCGACCCGGTCCAATGTCTACTTCTTAGGGGGGAAGCCCGCGGAGCGGCTGGGGGAGTACGTGCAGCATTTCGATGTCTGCACCATGCCTTATGTGGTCGACGACTACACCAAATATATCTATCCAGGGAAAATGCACGAATATCTGGCCAGCGGCAACCCGGTAGTCTCCGCTCCGGTGCGCTCGGTCCAGGAGTTCAAGGACGTCATCACCATCGCGAGCACGACGGCGGAATGGTCCACGGCCATAGCATCGGCTCTTACCCCCGGGCAAAATTCGCCCGCACGGCGAGCCGGGCGGCAAACTGTCGCGCGCGAATATGACTGGGAGAACCTGGTCAATAAGATGGCGCAAACCATTGCCACCCGCCTTGGCCTGCCGACGGCAGCTGCCCCCGCCGGGGTCGAATCGGGGGCCGATTCAGCGGTTCCCGCACCCCTTCTCTAGCCAGCGCGATCCAGGCCGGCCCAGGGGTGATTTTCGTGCCTCTTTCCGGCAAAAAACTTGCACTCCGAAATCCTTGTCCAGCCCTGATTCTATGGGGCTCGCGCCCAGTTTTAGACCCCCGAAAACCCTTGCGGAATCCGGGTAGCCCGGTTACCATCGACTGGCACTTTAGTAACCGTATTTACGTGTGCGATCCGAGTGCGCGAGATCGTGATTGTCCTTCCCCCAAGGATCTTGCTTAGCTAGCTCCTAGTCCCCCATTTTCGAGGTCGGTCTAATGCCTAATCCTTTCTCCTTGCGCCTGTGCAGACTCCTCCTGTCGTTGGCTGTCCTTGCTTCGTCAATCCCCGCTGCCATGGCCCAGGCGGACGTTCAGGGGCAATGGAGTACGGCGTCGTATCAGATGCCCATTAACCCGATCCATGCCGCCCTGCTGCACAACGGAAAAGTATTGGTCATTGCTGGCTCAGGCAACTGCCTGCCGTCCGTGTCCGGTTGTCCCCAGGGCGCGCCTTATGGTCCAGCGAACGGATCGGGCGCCGTCCTGGTTGATCCCACACCGGCACCATTACCCAGTTCACCCTCACCTGGGACATGTTTTGCAACGGCATGGTGGTGCTGCCGGATGGGCGCGCGTTTGTCAATGGCGGAACGGTGAAGCAGGAGCCCGCCTTCACCGGATCGACCCAGTCCGCATTTTTCGATCCTGCCACCAACACATTCACCAACGTGCCGCAGAACATGGCCCACGGACGCTGGTATCCCACTGTGACCGTGTTGGGGGATGGACGTGTGATGGCGTTCTCTGGAACCGATGAGAATGACAACACCAACACCACGGTGGAGTTTTACACGGTGGGATCGGGCTGGAGCGTTCCGTACAGCGCCGGGTGGACTCCGCCGTTGTACCCGCGCATGACTCTTCTGCCCAGCGGAAAGGTGTTCTTTTCCGGGCAGGACATCACCACTCGCTTGTTCAATCCCGCCAACCAGACTTGGACGACGGTAGGCAACCGGGCGTGGAACAGCATCCGGCTTTACGGTTCGTCGGTCTTGTTGCCCTTGAACCCGTCTAATAATTACGACGCCAAGATCATGGCCTTGGGTGGTGGATATGCTCCGACCTCCACCACCGAGCTGATCGACATGGGAGCCACCAATCCAGTCTGGACGCTTGGCCCCAACATGTCGCAACAAAGAATCGAGCTGAACGCAGTCCTTCTTCCCACCCAGAAAGTGCTGGCGTTGGGCGGCTCTGCAAAAGATGAGGATGGAACGACGGCCAGTCTGAATGCCGATCTCTACGATCCGGCAGCCAACTCATTCTCCTCCGCCGGCGCCAATACCTATGCCCGGCTCTATCATTCGTTTGCCTTGCTGTTGCCGGACGCGACGGTGTGGGTGGCGGGAAGCAATCCCAACTACAACGTCTACGAGCCGCACGTGGAGATCTACAAGCCGGCTTACCTGTTCACCCGCGACGGGAACAACAACATCATCTCGGCGACTCGGCCGACGATTTCGAGCCTGCCCGCCACGATTGCGTGGGGCGGGCAATTTACCCTGTCCACGCCGGATGCGGCCAATATCTCATCGGTAGTGCTGATGCGGCCAGGGAGCTCCCACGCACGCCTCTGACATGGAGCAGCGGCTGGTGGTGATGTCGTTCACCAAGGGAAGCGGGACGCTGACAGTAACCGCCCCCCCCAATGGCAACGTAGCCCCCCCGGGATACTACATGGTGTTCCTGGTGAACAGCAGCGGCGTGCCTTCGGTGGCGAAATTTACCCAACTGGGTACTTCCGTCTCGGCCCCAGCGCCCACGGTGACTTCCATCAACCCAACGTCGGGAACCGCGACTGGCGGCACTCCCGTGACCATTGCCGGCACTAACTTCCTGGCGGGCGCGACGGTGAGTCTGGGTGGATCGGCGGCGACGGGCGTGACGGTGGTCAGCAGCACCTCGATCACGGCCACGACTCCGGCGCATGCCGCGGGCGTAGTGAACGTAGTCGTGAGCAATCCGGATGCTCAGAACGGCACGCTCACCAATGGCTATACCTACACCGGAACTAATCCCGCGCCAACTGTGACGTTGATCACGCCGAACTCGGGAACCACCGGCGGTGGATCGCGAGTCACCATCACAGGAACGGGCTTCCTGGCGGGTGCCTCGGTGAGTCTTGGCGGTACCGCCGCAACCGGGGTGACGGTAGTGAACAGCACCTCGATCACCGCGAACACCCCGCCCCATGCCGCAGGTCCCGTGAATGTAGTCGTGACCAACACGGATGCGCAAAGCGGGACGCTGACCAATGGCTATACCTATACGACGAGCACGGGCGGTGGACCGATTGCGTTCGTGCAAGTGAACGCAGCCACGCCGCAGACCAACAGCGCGGCGGTTGCGCTGAGCTATGTGTCCGCGCAGACGGCGGGCAATCTGAACATTGTGGTGGTGGGGTGGAATGACATCACGTCGACGGTGACTGGGGTCAGTGACAGCCTGGGTAATACGTACACCCAGGCAGGAAGCATGATCACGGGAAGCACGGCGCGGCAGTCGATTTACTACGCCAGGAACATCCTGGCGGGAAGCAATGTGGTGACGGTGACGTTCAACCAGGCGGCGCGCTTTGTGGATGTGCGGATCCTGGAGTACAGCGGCCTGGATCCGAGCAATCCGCTGGATGTGACGGCGTCGGCGGCGGGGAGCAGCACCAGTCCGAACAGCGGTGCAGCCACGACAACTTCAGCCAGCGAGCTGATTTTCGGAGCAGGGACGACGGCTACCGGCTTCACTGGGCCAGGCACAGGGTTCACCTCGCGAATCATCACTGGGGACGGGGACATCGCGGAAGACAAGGTGGTGAGCAGCACGGGCAGCTACAGTGCGACGGGACCGACCAGTTCGGCGCCGTGGGTCATGCAGATGGCGACGTTCCGGGCGGGGCAAAGCAGCGGAAACCCGGCGCCGACGGTGAGCTCGATCAACCCGACGTCGGGAAGCGCGAATGGTGGGACGCCGGTGACCATCACGGGCACGGGCTTCCTGACCGGAGCTACGGTGAAAATCGGCGGCACGGCAGCGACCGGGGTGACGGTAGTCAGCAGCATCTCGATCACGGCGACGGCTCCGGCGCATGCGGCGGGAGCAGCGAGCGTGGTGGTGACCAACACGGATGCGCAAAACGGGACGCTGACCAACGGCTATACGTATACGGCCGTGAACCCGGCGCCGACAGTGAGCTCGATCAATCCGACGTCGGGAAGCGCGAATGGTGGGACGCCGGTGACGATCACGGGCACGGGCTTCCTGGCGGGAGCTACGGTGAAGCTCGGCGGCACGGCGGCGACCGGGGTGACGGTAGTGAACAGCACCTCGATCACGGCGACGACTGCGGCCCATGCGGCGGGTGCGGTCAGCGTGGTAGTGACCAACACGGATACGCAAAGCGGGACGCTGACCAACGGCTACACCTATACAGGTGTGAACCCGGCGCCGACAGTGAGCTCGATCAACCCGACATCCGGGACGACGGGCGGGGGAACGCCGGTGACCATCACAGGAACGGGCTTCCTGGCCGGGGCTACGGTGAAGCTCGGTGGCACGGCAGCGACCGGGGTGACGGTAGTGAGCAGCACCTCGATCACGGCAACGGCCCCGGCGCATGCGGCGGGGGCAGCCAGTGTGGTGGTAACCAACACGGATGCGCAGAGCGGGACGCTGACCAACGGCTATACCTATACGACGAGCACGGGCAGTGGACCGATTGCGTTCGTGCAAGTCAATTCAGCCACTCCGAGGACCGACGGTACGTCAGTGCCGGTGACGTTTGTCCTGCCGCAGACGGCGGGCAATCTGAACATCGTGGTGGTGGGGTGGAATGACATCACCTCGACGGTGACTGGGGTCAGTGACAGCCTGGGTAACACGTACACCCAGGCAGGAAGCATGATCACGGGAAGCACGGCGCGGCAGTCGATTTACTACGCCAAGAACATCGCTGGCGGGCAGCAACACAGTGACGGTGACGTTCAATCAGGCGGCGCGGATTGCGGATGTGCGCATCCTGGAGTACAGCGGGCTGGATCCGAGCAATCCGCTGGATGTGACGGCGTCGGCGGCGGGCAGCAGCATCACCCCGAATAGCGGGACGGCGACGACGACCTCAGCCAACGAGTTGATCTTTGGAGCGGGCACGACGGCGACCAGTTTCTACGCAGCCGGGACGGGATTCACTTCGCGGATTTTCACCGGGGATGGGGACATCGCGGAAGACCAGGTGGTGAGCAGCACGGGCAGCTACAGCGCCACGGGAAAAACCAGCTCCGCGCCTTGGGTGATGCAGATGGCGACGTTCCGGGCGGGGCAAAGCAGCGGAAACCCGGCGCCGACGGTGAGCTCGATCAATCCGACGTCGGGGAGCGCGAATGGTGGGACGCCGGTGACGATCACGGGTACGGGCTTCCTGACCGGAGCTACGGTGAAAATCGGCGGCACGGCAGCGACCGGGGTGACGGTAGTCAGCAGCATCTCGATCACAGCGACGGCCCCGGCGCATGCGGCGGGGGCAGCCAGTGTGGTGGTAACCAACACGGATGCGCAAAGCGGGACGCTGACCAACGGCTATACGTATACGGCCGTGAACCCAGCGCCGACAGTGAGCTCGATCAACCCGACGTCCGGAAGCGCGAATGGTGGGACGCCGGTGACGATCACGGGTACGGGCTTCCTGGCCGGGGCTACGGTGAAGCTCGGCGGCACGGCAGCGACCGGGGTGACGGTAGTGAGCAGCACTCGATCACGGCAACGGCCCCGGCGCATGCGGCAGGGGCAGCGAGTGTGGTAGTGACCAACACGGATGCACAGAAGCGGGACGCTGACCAACGGCTATACGTATACGGCCGTGAATCCGGCACCGACAGTGAGCTCGATCAACCCGACGTCGGGAAGCGCGAACGGTGGAACGCCGGTGACCATCACGGGTACGGGCTTCCTGGCTGGGGCTACGGTGAAGCTCGGCGGCACGGCAGCGACCGGCGTGACGGTAGTGAGCAGCACGTCGATCACGGCAACGGCCCCAGCGCATGCGGCGGGGGCAGCCAGCGTGGTGGTGACCAACACGGATGCGCAAAGCGGGACGCTGACCAACGGCTATACGTATACGGCCGTGAACCCAGCGCCGACGGTGGGCTCGATCAACCCGACGTCCGGGACGACGGGAGGGGGAACGCCCGTGACCATCACGGGTACTGGCTTCCTGGCCGGAGCTACGGTAACTTTGGGCGGTACACCGGCGACCGGCGTGACGGTAGTGAACAGCACGTCGATCACGGCAACGACCCCGGCGCATGCGGCGGGGGCAGCCAGTGTGGTAGTGACCAACACGGATACGCAAAGCGGGACGCTGACCAATGGCTATACCTACACGACGAGCACGGGCAGTGGACCGATTACGTTCGTGCAAGTGAACGCAGCCATCCCGCAGACGAACACCGCTTCGGTGCCGGTGACGTTCACCGTGGCGCAGACGGCGGGCAATCTGAACATTGTGGTGGTGGGGTGGAATGACATCACGTCGACGGTGACCGGGGTGAGTGACAGCCTGGGTAACACGTACACCCAGGCAGGAAGCATGATCACGGGAAGCTCGGCGCGGCAGTCGATCTACTACGCCAAGAACATCCTGGCGGGCGGCAACACGGTGACAGTGACGTTCAACCAGGCGGCGCGTTTTGTGGATGTGCGCATCCTGGAGTACAGCGGGCTGGATCCGAGCAATCCGCTGGATGTGACGGCGTCGGCGGCGGGGAGCAGCATCAGTCCGAACAGCGGTGCAGTCACGACAACGGGTGCCAACGAGCTGATTTTCGGAGCAGGGACGACGGCCACCGGTTTCTATGCGCCGGGCACGGGATTTACCACCCGAATCATCACCGGGGATGGGGACATTGCGGAAGACCAGGTGGTGAGCAGCACAGGCAGCTACAGCGCCACCGGAAAAACCAGTTCGGCGCCCTGGGTGATGCAGATAGCGACCTTCCGGGCGAAGCCTTGAAACGACGAAACGGGTGTCAACGACCTGTGGCGTAGTTCACGGCTATCCGGGTGACGGAAGCGAGCGGCAGCAAGGGCGGAACGGGTAGTCGATAAGGAGTTGAGCAGCCGGTCATGGCACCTTCATTTACTTCGCAGGAATCCCGTGAGCCTTTGAAATCGAGGGCGGAATCTCCCTCGCTCACTACAACCAGAGTGAGATCAGACGTGCCCCTGGAACTGGCGGTGGTGGTGCCGACATTTAACGAATGCGGCAACGTTATACCGCTGCTTGAAGCCCTGGGCCGGTCCCTGGAAGGCGTCTCCTACGAAGTGATTTTTGTGGACGACGATTCTCCGGATGGCACTGCGGCGTTGGTGCGGCAGATCGCGCGTACAAATCCTGCCGTCCGCGTATTGCAGAGGATTGGACGGCGCGGACTCTCTTCGGCCTGCCTGGAAGGGATGATGGCAACGTCCGCTGCCTACATTGCAGTCATGGATGGCGATTTGCAGCACGACGAGCGGATCCTGCCGTCGATGCTGGCGCGAATCCGGGAAGAGAACCTCGATCTGGTGGTGGCCACCCGCAACGCCGAGGGTGGAGGCATGGGTGAGTTTTCCCAGCTCCGGGTAGGGTTGAGCAATCTTGGGCGCCGTTTGAGCGATTGGGTGGCCCATACCGGCCTCAGCGATCCCATGAGTGGGTTTTTCATCCTGGATCGCCGCTTCCTGGAAGAAGTGATTCACTCCGCGTCCGGGGTAGGTTTCAAGATCTTGCTTGATTTGCTGGCTTCAGCGCGCCGGCCGGTGCGCTTTGCTGAGGTACCGTATACCTTTCGAAAGCGGATTCACGGCACCAGCAAGTTGGATATTTTGGTGGGTCTGGAGTACCTGCAGTTGTTGCTGGACAAGGCCGTCGGCAACTTCATTCCTCCCAGATTCATAATCTTCAGTATGGTCGGCGCCTTCGGGTTGCTGCTTTCCTTAGGTGTTCTGTATCTGCTCTTGACGGTCAACAAGCTTCCGTTTGAGACCGCCCTGTGGGTCACGACCTTCGTCGCGATGACGGTGAATTTCTTCGTCAATAACAGCATGACCTACCGGGATCGCAGACTGCGAGGACTCCAACTGCCGGTCGGCTTGCTCACTTTCTATGCCGCGTGTTCGGTGGGCGCATTCATCAATGTGCGGATTGCCGAGTTTCTGAAAGACGCGGGCTCCTCGCGCTATGTGGCGGGCGCCTGCGGCCTGGCGATCGGAGCGGTGTGGAATTATGGAGTCACCTCAATCACGACGTGGCGCCAAATGCGCGAATCGCGCCTCTCACGGCAGCCGAGGAGAGTTCAGAGCGACAGTGAAGGCAGCTCATAGACACCAAGGCGAAGTGAGACTCGATCGATGACAGATCAACATCATTCTGAAAAGCTGAACGTCTCGCCGAGTGCGGATGAGCCCAAGGGCCATCTGTTGTCTGCCCTGGAGCACTATCTCAAGAGGCACTGGCGTGGCTCCTACGTGGGCTCCAAGGTCTCAGGACGGTTCGTGCGATTCGCGGTTGTAGGTGGACTTGGGGTATTCGTAAATCTGGTGGCTATGGCTTTGCTGATGCGGCTGACCGGATGTCGTGACTGGCGGGCCTCAAGCGCGGCAAGTCTGGTGGCTGCGTTGCATAACTACGTTCTGAACAATGGCTGGACATTTCGCGACCGGCGCCGAACCGGGCGTGCCTTGTTGAATGGCGCGTTCGTGTATTTGCCGATGGCGGCAGTGGGAATCGCAGTGACCGCGCTCATCTATTCGATTCTGGCGGGCGTTCAGCTGAAGTTGGGTTACGCCGCCTCGTCCTGGTATCTCCTGGGCGCCCAGTTGATTGCGATCCTGTTCGGGACCTATCTGAACTACACTCTTAACGACTCATTCACTTGGCGCACCGCGGGTCGTGGCCATGTAAAGATCGCCACGGCGGCACCGACGAAAGATACTCCCGGATAATCCGGTCCGTCCTATTCCGATCATTTCCTCTTCATTCATGTGGTTTCCGCAGTTCGATGTAGGTGTGGAAGGGCGCAGCGTACGATGACTGAGACCGGTGGCACCAACCTGCTTTCACGTATTCAGCAATCGTTGGCGCTGCGGTTTGGCGCCAGGCGGCTCGTGGTTGCCGCCGTCGTGGGTTTGATGCTGGTGCTGTGCCTGGAAATTGCCTGGTCTTCCCACCAGCACTCCCAAACTGACGACGAGGCGGACCACATTCTTGCAGGATACCGCCACTGGCGGTGCCGGGATTTTGGGAGTAACGCCGAGCATCCGCCCCTGGTGAAGTTGCTGGCCAGCTTTCCGCTTCTCTTTTCCCACCTGCAGGAACCGGAGCCGCTTTGCGGTTCCGGACCACCGTCCCTGAAGAACGATTACGTTGCGGCGCGAAAATTCCTTTATTCCAATGACGCCGATAAGATTCTCTTTGAGGCGCGCTGCTTCGCCGGCATCCTCACCCTGATCCTCGCCTTATTGGTGTTTGAGGCTGCCCGCGAGATGTTTGGGATTGGTCCGGCTCTGCTGGCGCTTACTGTCTTCGTATTTGACCCCAACCTCCTGGCCAACGGCTCCCTGGTCACCACCGACACAGTGGTCGCGTGCTTCCTGTTTGCCGGGGTCTTTGCCTTCTACCGGTACGTAAAAAAGCCCGGGGCGATGCGCTTGATCGTGACCGGTCTCGCGGCGGGCTTGGCCTTGGTGTCGAAGCTTTCGGGAGGGGTGATATTTCCCTGGTTGTGCATTCTGGCCCTGGTCAATCTCGTACTCTGGCATTTTCGACAGGAAGCCTCCGCGACACTGTCGCTCAAGCTGAAACGAGATGTCGGACAGGCAGTGCGGCTTGCCGGCGCTCTGTTCGCGGTCTCCGTCATCGCTTTTGCGACGCTGTGGGCCTTTTATGGGTTTCGTTTCTCGGCCCGGCCAGGCGGGGAGTCGATATTGCCCGCGGTCAGCAAGAACCAGGTCAGAACGGGATTGGTCCTGTCGTTGGCCCAACACCACGTGGTGCCAGAAGGTTACTACTATGGCATGCTCTTTCAATCGGGGGCGGTGACCGGCGGAAGACAGACTTTCTTATTGGGGAAGATGTATCCGCACGGACAGTGGTTCTACTTTCCAGCTTCGTTTGTGATCAAGTCCACAATTGGTTTTCTGCTTTTGATCCTGATTGCTGCCCTGGCCAGATCGTGGTATCGGAAAGACCTTCTGCTGGAAATGGCATTTCTATGCATTCCCCTGGCGTCGTACACGTTGGTTTGCATGATGTCCGGCACCAACTGGGGACTTCGTTACCTCCTTCCCGCTTATCCGTTCCTTATCATCCTGGCAGCCGCAGGTGCGTGGAGCGTGGCGACGCAATATAAGCTGGGGGCGTATGTCGTTCTGCTCTTGATCATGTTGCATGCTGTTTCTTCTTTGCGGTCGACGCCTCACTATATTCCTTATTGCAATGAACTCTGGGGTGGCCCTGCCCAAGCGTATCGCGTGGTCAGCGATTCCAACGCCGATTGGGGACAAGATCTTAAGGCCACGAAGGCGTATCTGGATCGCTCCGGCGTCAAGACTTGCTGGTTAGCTTATCCGCAGACCGCGGACCCGCACTACTACGGCATATCCTGCGGCCTGCTGGAAGCCTGGCCCAATCCCGAAGCGGTACCGGAAACGGTTGAAGGGACTGTCCTGATCGGCGCCACGTCACTGGTTGGCTTCTTGACCGGCCCCAATGAACTGAATCCCTACGCCCAGTTCGTCGGAATGACTCCCCTGGCCAACATCAATGGATCGGTGCTGGTATTTCGCGGCCGCTTTGACTTGCCGTTGGTATCCGCCACCAACCACAGCAAGACAGCCCTGATCCTGGCGGACAATGGGCAACTTGCTCAAGCCGTGAATGAGGCTCAAACCGCGGTAAACCTGGCTGGTAACAACGCGCTGATTCGCGCGACTCTGGCGCGCCTTCTGGTTCGGGCGCAGCGCCCCGCGGAAGCTCGCGCTCAGTATGAGACGGCGCTGTCCCTGGCTCAGACCGTCGAGCCTCAGTTCCAAAAGAGCCTGGTGGTAGCGGTTCGGCAAGAACTCCGCGCTCTCCCCGCAAATTCCACACCATAAGCCAGGCCTCTGGTACCTCTCTTCCTTCTGCCTCCGCTGCAGGGTGGGTGAAAGCTCGCACCTCACGCTGTCCTGCCTGCCTCTTCCCGCAACTTTATCTGGTTTGATTCGCCGGCTCGGGGGCCGTCAAGGTAGCCGGCGGCGCGTTTGCCGGGGTATTTCCGGAGAGATCGTACAAGTAAGCGACAGCACCCGGACTGGCGAACGCATCCAGTCGCTTACCGATCGTATCCAAATAAAATCGGGTGTACTTGGGCGCGTCGCTGTGCACGCCGTTCACGTGAGAAAAGATCACCCAGACTTGTCGCCCGCGCAGCCGATCGAGATCCGCTGTGTAATCTTTGGAATCGCCGCCTTCGACCGTGCCCGGGATTAAATTGCCGTCGTGAAAGTGCTCGATGTCACTGTAGTACTCGTAAGCCGGAAGAGCATCGCGAAACATGTAGATCACGTCGGTCGGGCGTTCATGGGACCGAACGTAAGAGAGAGCAGGCTTGATCTCCTCCGGAAGCATGATCCCAGGGGTTGTAACCAGAACGTGCGGCTTGGCAAAGTGATGGAGAAGGTAGACTGCGGGATCGACAAAGAGAAGTCCGATCAGCACGTATCCGACCACCCGCGCGCTGCGTTGTGTGGCCAGCCGGATCCATTCCGCACCGGCGGCAATCAAGAGGATGGCGGAAGGCACCAGGAACAACGTCAGCCTTCCTCCAAACGGATACCGGTGCAAACTGGACGCAAGCAGGGCGAACACCCAGGGCAACAGTAGCAGCCAAAACTTCTGCCGATCGCGTGCGCCGGTGTAGAGGTGGTAGCCCCCCACAATGAACGCCAGCCCGGCCAAGCCGGCAAACGAGAAACCAACAGGACTTCTAAAAAACTCGAAAAAGATGTCATAGAACCACTTGAGGTCAGTCACCGACTTCGGAGGGAGTGGCATGAAATTGTCAGCCCAGTAGTTGAGCAGGTAGTTGTCGGCCACCAGGTTTCGCAACGACACGAAGTACGCCGTCGCCATGCTCCCCAGAACCAATCCGTATGCCACGGTGAAGCGGGCGAGCTGTTTCCAATTACCTTCCGCGACCAGCATCACGGTGAATACGGTCGCGATACTTGCCAGTACAAACACCGAAGGGTGTGAGAACCAGATGACCACAGCTCCGATTACCGCCAGACTGGCGATGCGGAGGTTGTTCCATGCCGCGGGGGGTGCTGACAGTGCCACCAGATAAAGTAGGAGGGCGACGGCAACGTCGCAGGAGTACTGCTTGAGCTCGGAAGAATAGTAGATCAGCGGGGGCGCGATGGCGAACAATCCCGTGGCAATGGCAACAGCGGCAGGAGAGACGACCCGTCTGGCCACCCCATAGAACATGAACAGGGAGGCGATCCCAGCCAGCAGAGGCAGAAAACGCAGGGTGTACTCGCTAGGACCCCAATGCAGGACCAGAAATCGTTCAACGAACAGAAAGCCTAGAGGTGCTCCCTGATGGTAGTCCAGGGGGCGCAGCAATTCTGCGTATTGCCGATGAATAAGGTTCAGCGCCAAACAAGCTTCGTCTACCCAGAGAGAACGGTTTAGCCCATATTGCCAGACTCGGACAACCACGCCGACAAGAATGGCGGACCACGCCCACCGGGATTCCCGAGACATGCTTCGGCTCGCCAGACGGGAGGACGAAGCAGGCGGTTCATTTTCTGCTCGTTCCCCAGCGGCCAAAGAAAGCACAGGAAGCATTGCCAGCAACAGCAAAGAACTGGGTCCGGGATCGAGATGCATTATTGTTCTCCGTTGTTCCTGGAAGGCTTCAACCGTCCGTCCATCATGAGGCAAACAGTGAATCTTTCCAGAAAATTGTTGGGCTACTCCCCTTCAGGTTACTAGGTTTTTTGTTGCCGCCAGGGCCGCCTCTGAATTCTCTTGCGCCTATGGTAAACTCCAAAAAAGTAGGTTTTTACTCTGTGGTTCGAGATTCGTCATCAGGATTTTGACGGGAGAGAACCCCCTTACCCTCCTGAGACCGCGGGCTAAGGCTCCGAGAGTCTAGAGTTGGCGCTCGCGAGAATATGCCGCAAGCGATCTTCCAAGCGAAGTAGACTTCACAACAGGACCCCAGACATGCATATTCTTCACGTGGTGGGCGCGCGGCCGAATTTGATGAAAGTCGCGCCGGTGTTGAGCGCGCTCAAGCAGTATTCCAGGTTCAGACAGACCCTGATTCATACCGGGCAGCATTACGACACCAACATGTCCGATGTGTTCTTTCAACAACTGGAAATACCTGCGCCTGATGTCAACCTGGGTGTGGGTTCCGGCAGCCACGCTCGTCAAACCGCCGAGATCATGACTCGGTTTGAACCGATTGTCCTGGAACGCAAGCCGGATCTGGTCCTGGTCTATGGAGACGTCAATTCCACCGTTGCCGCCGCACTGGTCTGCTCCAAACTCCTGGTTCGGGTAGGCCACGTGGAAGCGGGACTTCGCTCCTTCGACCGCAGCATGCCGGAAGAGATCAACCGCCTGGTCACGGACCAATTGGCTGATCTATTGTTTACTCCCTCGGAGGATGGAGATCAAAACCTGGGACGGGAAGGGATTGCAGCGAGCAAGATCCACAGAGTGGGCAATGTCATGATCGATTCGCTGGTCAGGCTTCTGCCTGCAGCCATGGAGCAGAAATTCAGCGGGCTGCCTGATCGCTATGTTTTGGTCACGCTGCACCGTCCTGCGAATGTGGACGATGATCACAACTTGAAAATCCTGCTGCAGTGTTTGCTGGAAGTGAACGCCCAGCTGAAAGTTATCTTTCCCGTGCATCCCCGGACGCGCCAGCGCATTGCTGATTTCGGTTTCGACGCCAGCCAGCTGGATTTGCGGGAACCGTTGCCCTATATCGAATTCCTGGCATTACAGCGCCGGGCCACGGCAGTGGTCACAGACTCCGGTGGTATCCAGGAGGAGACTACATACCTGAAAGTGCCCTGCCTGACCTTGCGCAACAACACGGAACGGCCGATCACTGTGACCATGGGAACGAACGTGCTGGTCGGACAAGACGGGGCCGGGCTGCGCGGCGAACTCGCCAAGGTTCTGGCGGGCAAGCAAAAGTCATGCGCGGTGCCACCCCTGTGGGACGGACGTGCCGGGCAGCGCATTGCCGAGTTGCTCGACAAGCTCTGATCGAATGAGGCGACACGACTGTGAGCCAAACGGACACAAGGCGTGAAACCGATTTTTCAATTCGGCAGAAGCCCGAAGACGTCGAGGCGACCCTGGGTACCCAGATACACTCTTCCGTTAGCCACCGTGGGCACGGCGAATTTTATGGCATTGCCCGCTGCGCCGCTCCCGCTCGTTGGACTGCTGTAGAGCAGTTTGGAGACATCGGTGGCGTCGTAGGCATTCAGCACCGCAGGGCCATTCGGGTAAGCGCTGATATCGAGCACCCAGACGATTCCATTCGACGTGTTGTTCGCTGAAACCACCGGCGAGCTGCCGCGTTTGCTGTAAATGTTGCTCGATTGCGAACGCGGAGTGGAAGAGATCGTGCCGCTGGCAATCGTGAACTGCTTCAGGAAATCGGCAATGGCCGCGGTATAGAGATTGCCGTTCCAATAGGCCGGCTGCCCGAAAATTCCCGCCACTACGTTCATACTGTTGGACTGGACGGTTACTTCCTGCAGATCCTGATTGATGATGGTATTAAATTTTCCCAGGTTGGTTTGATCGAGCAGAAAGAGCACACCCGGCTTGCCGGTTGCGAGCAACAGATGGGGATGGGCGGCTGTACCCACGGAATCCGGAAGAACGATGACGGTCGACGAACCCAGGTCGACGTCGGAGAGATTGAGGGCGGACTCGTTCGAGGGCGTGAAATAGTCGATTACGCTGCCGCCGGCAGTCAGCCTCACCACCGAGTCCGAATAGTTGACTCCGCCTGAGTCGACGTTGAAGTCCCCGTTTGCGGTCTCCAGGTAGATATTGCCTGACGAATCTACCGCTGGGCCGCCGCCGGACTGCCAAATCGCCCCTTGATTATTGCCGCTGGTCGGGTCCGTGGATGACCAAACGAACTTCTGGGCCAGCGTTGCCGGGTCATAGCCCATGAGCCAACCCTGGTAGGTACCGTGGTCGCCGTGGGAACCGAAGGCCACGTAAACGGTGCCGCCATTCAGCAGCAGGGCTGGCCGCTGCAGGTGGGGGAGCGGCACGAAATTGGGTGCCGTTATTTCTACGGGACCCGCGGCGTCAGCGCCCGATGCCAGTCTGAGCGCATGCAAGCGGTGAAAATATGTGCCGGTATCCTTCGATTTTGCGCAGATGTAGATGATCCCGTTTGAGAGATCGATCACTGGTGTCGAAGTCACGCCAATCTCCGGAATCAGGTCAGCGGTTTCTCCCGTATCCGCAGGGGGAACCGTGGTCTCGGCCGGGCCCAGCATGCTTTTCTTCCACAGTTGCTGGCAGGAACTGGAGTCGGCGTCGTAGGCATAGACCCAGTCGCTTTCGGTAGCCACGAAGACTACATTGTGCTTCTTGTTATCGCTCATGGTGAGATTCGCCACATAGAGCGGTTCGGCGTACACATAGCCGGGGCTGTCCAAAGTGCAGGAGAAAAGTTTGCCGAACGAAGTCTGCGAGACGGTGGCCGGCGCCAGCGCATATTCCTTGGTATTTTGCCCGGTCCGCGCGTTGTCGTTATGGTGAGTCACAACGCCTGACAGATCGGTCACCGCGACTGTGACTGCTGGACTCGCGGTCCCCCCCGCGGGAAGGGCCGTGATCGAGTGGCTTCCCGGAGTGGTGGATGTACTCGGCGTATAGGTCGCCGTGGTTGCGCCCGTGCCTGAAATCATCCCCGCCGAAGAGTTGCCGCCCTCAATTCCATCTACGGACCAGGAAAGCGTCGCATTGCCGCCTGACAGGGTGGCAGTGAAATCTTGCGGCTGGGACGTGGTTACCGCGGAAAGATGAGGCGCGACCACGGCGGTAACGCCATTTGAGCCTGGCGGGGGCGTCGGGGCCTGAGAAGTGCTTCCGCCGCCACCGCAGGAAGTGAGCGCGGGAGACAGCAGGGCCGTAATCGCCAGCAGCAGGATCAAATTATGAGTCCGGGGCAGCAACGACAAAGGATTCCTCACATAAGAAACCATTGGGGATCTCTCCAAATTGAGCGACGGAAGTGCGCCTAGTACCTGATCCGACCGGAGTGGCGCCGACGGATGCGGAGGTTACTGATAGTGCAATCCAAGCGATTGCCGGATCAGGATTCTTCCCGGACACGCCGCCGGGACATCTGTTCTAGTAGCGAGAATTGCCAACACAGACCTAAAAGATAAATTATAGCAAAAGCCCACTCCTTCGTGGCATTCCGATGAAGATAGGCCTCTGGAGCTGACGAACAGAAGCCCCAGTCCTGGGGGTGGTGACGAAGGGCACCTATCGTCGAGGAGTGGGTTGCAGTACCCTAGCGGCAGGGGTCGGTTGATGCATCTGGTGAGACACGGTCAGATGTGTTTCACCCGGAGGACAAGAAGGGACGAGATGGCATGCTCCATAGTGGGCTGCAATCATGAGAGGGCATGATCAAACCACGTAGGGATTTTCTTCGCACACTCGGTATTGAGTACGGCTGCGGGGGTTGCCGCACTGCGCTGGCCCCAGAGCGGTCTTGCAGCGGAAGTCCATGGTTTGGCGCGACCTTCCGCGACCGACGCACCGATTCTCTTGAATAGCAATGAGAATGCCTACGGTCCATCGCCGAGAGTGGCAAATGCGATCCGTTCCTCGACCGGACTCGTGAACCGGTATGCCTTTAGGAAGTACGAAGAAGTAACAGAGCGGATCGCGAACCACCACCGGGTGAAACCCGAACAGGTGCTGATCGCTTGCGGGTCTACGGAAATACTTCGCGTGGCCGCCTGCGCTTTTCTGAACGACCGCCGGAAGCTGATACAAGCTGTGCCCACTTTCGAAGCGTTGGAAGAGTCTGCCAAATCGCTTGGTTCCGAAGTCATCCGGGTGGGGCTCAATCGAGTCTTCGCCCATGATCTCGAGGCGATGATCTCGCACGCCGATGCATCCACCGGGCTGGTATATATTTGCAACCCAAATAATCCAACCGGGTCACTCACTCCCCGACGAGATCTGGAAGGCTTTATCCACAGGTTGCCCGCAAGTACGCACGTGGTGATCGATGAGGCCTACCATGATTACGTGATCCCCACCGGGATGTACTCTTCCTTCATTGATAGTCCGTTGGATGATGAAAGAGTGATCGTTACCCGTACTTTCTCCAAGGTTTATGGACTGGCGGGGTTGCGGCTGGGATACGCGGTGGCCTCCCCCAAAGTAGTTGAGAAAATGCGAAGTTTCCTGACCCAGTCCGGCCTTAATTCGCTGGTGGCTGAGATTGTAGGGAGTGGCGCTCGACGACGTGTCCGGCATCCAGGAATTTGTCAGACGCAATCGTGACGACACCCAGGAATTCCTCAATCGGGCGATGACTCGAAACCTCAGACCGATCGACCCACACGCGAATTTTGTCATGATGAACATCCAGCATTCTGCCGCTGAGGTGATCGAGCACTATCGCCAGCACCGGATTCTGGTCGGACGCCTTTATCCTTCGATGGACACCTACCTTCGCGTCTCGATGGGCACTCCCGCAGAGATGGAGACCTTCTGGCAAGTCTGGGACCTGCTCCCCTGGTCAAACAAGGTAATGCACCATTAATGGGGCAAAAACGGGGTGTTCCGAAGGTCACCCGTCGAAAGTTACGATCGTGTGTAGCCCATCCGGGTAGGTATTCGGCACGTAGGTGGTCTGGGCAGACACGTCAGTTGATGCGAAGCTAACCAAACCATTCCCCTCGGGCTTATTCGGCTCCGTGATATAACAATTCAACTGGGGCGGCTTAATATTATGGCGTCAGGTGTTGGGCAGCAGGATGGGGCAACTGGGACATCCCTAGCTAAAGATCCTCCGGCAAATTCCATTCAGCAAGAACCCGTCACCGCGGGTGTCGGAGTGAACGAAGTTCGGATTAGCGGAATTCATGGCCCACTCACTTGGGCCCATCGCTATCGGAATTATCTTCAAAAACGTAGTGTGAACAATGCGTTCTGGACCGACCAGGCAATGCGGCACGGCAGCGCTCTGGCAGCGACCGCTTCCACAAACTGGGTGCGCGTAGCGTCGCTGAAAAGGCTCAAGAGTATGGTAGACGCGAATGACCGTACACTTGAGATTGGGTGTGGAAATGCCAGCAGTCTGCTCAGCCCCCTGTCTTACGGTTGCCGCGCATTCGGTGTGGACATCACGCTCGAAATGCTGGTCGCTGCAAAAGAAGCACACAGCAAAATCAAGGGACTTGCCCGTACGGATGCATGTAGGCTTCCTTTTCCGGATGAACAGTTTGATGTCGTGTACACCAGTCGCTGTCTGATAAATGTTCTTGATCCTGAAATGCAGTCTCTTGCGATGCGAGAGGCGTTCCGGGTTGCGAAGCGGAGTGGATCGGTCGTGCTCATCGAGAACTTCGAGGAGCCAGTTGCGGCGACCAACCGCGCCATTGCGAAATGGGGAGCCGGGAGCCCTATTAACGATGAGCACAATCTACTGCTCAGCCTGGAGCGAACGCTGGAACTTGGCCGAGAGGCAGGATGGTGTCCGGTCCGGATCCAGGGCAATACTTTGGCGAGCTTTCTATCGCATGTTGTCATTCCAAAAATAGGTTGGCGGCGGGCCGCAAATGCGGTTGACCACCTGATCTATCCTCTATACAGAGTGCTGACCCGGATGGAGGATATTTTCGGCTCAAGGCTGCCATTATTTGGAAAAGATACGATGGTGATTTTCAAGCAGGCGTGAAAGCCGGGGAGCAAGCAATTTGTCCGGGATCATGACTTTCGGCGGCGCAAGGATACGCCGAAGATAAGATTGCTGAATATTTAGAAGAGCCACGAGGTCTGCTAGGCCTGGCTTGTAGCCCATTTCCCTCCGCTCTCCCACCCGGACAGTCCTGTACTGAAGGAATGCCAGTTTTTGACCCGCCTGTCCTACAATACTTGTGGCTGTCCTTACGGACTCGATGCGGGCTTCGGGGTGAAGAACGCATCGCTGATGTGTTTGTGGGAGGCATATTTATATTTGTTGCTTGGGTGCATAATTCTGTGAGCACGCGGGTTACAGTAGTGGGTTCCATCGCGGTGGAGCAGGCGGGACACCAGGAGAACGGGCCTTGTATCTCAGTTATTTTGGCATGAAGGAACAGCCGTTCGGAGTCACTCCGGACCCGCGATTTCTATATCTCAGCGAGGCCCACAAGGAGGCGCTGGCCTCGCTCTACTACGGCATCGAGGCCAATCGCGGTTTTATCGGTCTCATTGCTCAGCCCGGCATGGGGAAGACCACCATGCTGTTCCATCTGCTGGAGACTTTCCGTACTTCCGCTCGCATCGCATTCCTCTTTCAGACCCACTGCAATTCGAAGGAGTTCATGCGACTGCTGTTGGCCGAGTTGGGCTGTGAAGAAGACACGCAGGACTTGGTCAAGATGTACGACGAATTCAACCGGCGCCTGGTACAGATCGCGCAGGAGGGCAATCGTCTGATCGTGGTGGTGGACGAGGCTCAAAATCTCGAATCCGAAGTGCTGGAAACGCTGCGCCTGCTCTCCAATTTCGAGACTTCGAAGGCGAAGTTGATGCACATCATCCTGGCGGGGCAACCGGCGCTGGCGCAAAAACTGTCGCACCCGCGTCTGACTCAGTTGCGTCAGCGGGTCTCGATTGTGCAAGGCCTGGCGCCACTCTCTCCACGGGAAGTCAAGAACTACATGGAACACCGGCTGCGCGTGGCAGGGTATCGCGGGTCCCCTCTTTTCAGTGACGATGCGTATGAATCGATTGCGATTGCCACCGAGGGAATCCCTAGAAACATAAATAATTTCTGCTTCAATGCGCTCTCTCTGGTCTGTGCTACCCGAAAGAAGATTGTGGACGCAGACGTAGTGAAAGAGGTTCTGGCCGATCTTGATATTCAGAAGCTCACCTGGGGCGTCCCCGCCGAGGAAGGGGGCATTGAGTCGCCCTACCGTCCCGTACAGGCTGCGACGAATACTCCAGCTGAACAGGAGAGTTACCGTGAGATTTCAAATGCTGCCGAAGCGGCAGCGTACATGCAGCAGGTTGCCCTGAAACTGCGGAGTTGGCGGGAGTCGCTGGATAAGGCTCCCACTGCCGTTCGGCGCGATTCGCCGGTTCCATCCTCCACCGATCGAGGCAACTAGAACTCGTTCCATTCCTTTTCGCGGTTCTTCTGAACCGCCCCCATTCCGGACAGCTGGCTCAGGTGCGATTCAAGAGTTCGGGACGGTGACTTGCACCCGGTTTGAATACTTGCTTTCCCTTCCTTTTTTGCTCACGGCAGTCGTCATATAGAAATAGGTCATCCCCCCAACCACTGAGGCGTCGGTGAAGGTTGGATTGGGGTGGGGCGACGAGTTGATCTTGGAAAACGGACCTTTGGTCGCAGCCCCGCGATAGATGTTGTAGCCGAGCACCGAGGCCGCCGTCGTACGCCACGAAAGGGTCACACTATGGGCGGCCGTCTGAGTTCCACGACCGCTGAAGGCCGCCTTCGGAACGTTGCTCGCGTCGCTCTGGAATGTGATCTTGCCGGTTGCACTCCCGGCGCGATGGGGCGCAAAACTAATGTTGAAAGGAACGTTCTGGCCGGCTGCTACCGTGAGAGGAAACACAATGCCGCTGATGGAATAGCCATCGCCCGTCCAATCCGCCGATGTAACCGTAATACTCGAGTCGCCGGCGGTAAGAGTGCCAGTCTGATCTTTGCTGGTGCCCACGGTCACTTTGCCAAAGTCCAGCGTGGCAGGCGATACCGCGAGTTCGCCGGCCGCCACTGGCTTCGTGGCACTTCTACTCCCGGCTCCGCCGCCTCCTCCGCAACCCACCAAAATGGAAGACGTCAGAATAATCAGGCCCGAAAACCATCGTCCATGCATGCGTGCACTGCTCCTCACCCAGAGATTTGTCCTACGAAAAAACTACGACGCCAGACCTGATGTCCGGCGCTTGATGCCTCGACAAAATATGGGAATTCCTTTTGCGTGAATCGCCCTCAGGAGTAACTCACGCGGACTGAACTCCCATCTTGTATTGGGACCCTGGAAGGGGTACATCGACAAGTTAAGCCGATGAGCAAAAACAAAGAAGATGTCACTAGTACATAACTTCGGGTCGTAGGTTTTCTGTGAATAGAAAAAGCGGCGAGGCTCTGCCCCATCGATCAACATTGATGATGGAGAAGGCTGAAAATAAAATGGGGCGCGAATGTTCGCACCCCATGTTTACTCGAAGGTTTGCAAACCCACATCGCAAACCAAGACCGTCTCTCCTACGGAGTAGGAATCACGGCCTGGGTCTGATTTGAGTTTCCGCTTTCTTTCCCGCTTCCATCCACGGCCCGAGTGACGTAGAAGTAAGTCTGGCCGGACTGGACCGCGCTGTCGACATAGGTGTTATCGGCATTCATGCTGGTGATTTGCGAGTACGGTCCGCCGGATGTGCTGCCACGATAGACGTTGTACCCGACCACGCTCGAGCTGCTGGGATCCCAGGACAGAGCCACGCTGTGCTGCGGTGCCGCTGTTCCAGTGCCGCCCAGGGCTTGCACGGCCGATGAGTTGGAAGCATTGCTGTTGAAAGATCCGCTGGCTGAGGCCGCTCCGCTGGACTGAGGCTTGAACGTGACCGTGAAGGTCGCGCTCTTTCCTGCCGCCAGGGTCAGCGGCAGCGAAAGCCCACTGATCGAAAATTCCGAAGTACTCATGCCGGCGTCCGACACCGTGATGCTCGACCCGTTGGCGGTGAGCGAGGCGGTCAGGCTCTTGCTCTGCCCCACGGTGACGTTGCCGAAGCTCAGGGAAGCCGGACTCACGACCAATTGGCCGGCGACAGCCGCTGTTCCTGTCAGGGTGATCGTGACGGTGGAATCAGAAGCGTCTGAGATCACTGCGATCGATCCCGTAGCGCTGCCACCGGATTTGGGCGAGAACGCTGCGCCGAAGGTAAAACTCTGCCCAGGCGCGAGCGTCATGGGAAGGTTCAATCCCGTGGCGCTGAAGCCTGTACCCGTGACGTTGGCCTGAGAGATAGCAACGTTCGCGCCGCCGGTGTTGGTCAGAGTCTCGGACTGAGTCCCCGTCGCATTCACGGCAATATTTCCGAAATTCAGGCTGGAGTCGCTGGTGCTCAAGACCCCGACGGTAGCGGCATTCGCCACCAGAGCAATTTTCAGCGTCGAATTGGAAGCATTGCTGATGACTGAGAGACTTCCGCTGGCCGCTCCACCGGATTGCGGCGTAAAGGTGACATTGAAATTTGTGCTCTGCCCCGCTGCCAGCGTCATCGGCAGCGCAAGGCCAGCCGCAGTAAATCCAGCGCCGGACAGGCTCGCCTGAGTGATGGTGATGTCAGAGCCGCCGGAGTTGGTCAACGTTTCCGCACGGGTCTGAGGCGCGTTTGCCTGCACCGTGCCGAAGTTCAAGACGGGAGGAGCTGAGGTCAGTGTTCCAGAGCTCAGCACGGCGATGGCTGACACGGGTACATTCACGACCGGGTCGGAAGCGTCAGTGGTCACGGCGATGCTGCCGCTCGCGGTTCCGGTGGACTGCGGGGCAAACGTTACCATGAAGTTCTTACGCTGGCCTGCGGCCAGCGTCACCGGGAACGTGATTCCGCTCATCTTGAAGCCTCTGCCGGTTACAGTCGCCTGGTGAATGGTGAGGCTCGAGGTGCCGGAATTGATAAACGTTGCTGGCTGAGTCTGGCTGGCGCCAATCCTGACGCTGCCCAATGCCAGACTGGCGGGCGAAACCGCGAGTCTGCCGACGCCCATCCCGGTTCCTGAGACCGGTACGCTGACGAAAGTCGACACCGTGTTCAACGCCACGCTGGTCAGCATGCCTTGTCGGCCAAAAGTCCTAGGCGGCCTGGCCGCGGTCATCGAAACTGTGCCCACGACGGAGATGGTGGCGCTAGTGGCGCCGCCTGCGGCCGGGGCAAAGGTCACGTTCATCTTGGCGCTTTGTCCACCTTGCAGCGTCATCGGAAGGCTGAGTCCTGCCAGAGCAAAGCCATTGCCCGAGATGGAAGCGCGAGTGACGGTGATCGGGGTCTTACCGAGGTTCGATACGGTAGCCGATTGAGTTTGAGTTTTGCCGATCGCTACGTTCCCGAAACTTACGCTGGAGGGACTCACCGTGAGCCGGCCCTTCAGAACCGCGGTGCCTCGCAGAGTGAAAGTGGTGAACAGGCGAAGCATGTTGCTGGTGAGTACAAGTTTGCTTTGAGAATCGCCGTCGCTTCGTGGCGTATATGAGATCTGCAGCACCGTACGTTGGCCTGGCGCCAGCGTCAGCGGCAATTTTTGGCCGGTGATGGTGAACGCGGTCTGGTCAATCTGCGCCCGGGTTAGAACGATCGGAGATTTGCTGGTGTTGACAATGGTGTTGGTGCGTACCTGGGTGGTCCCAACCGGCACGGTGCCGAAGTCGACGACGGCCGAGGTCGCGACCAGCCCATTGTTGGATTGCGCCATGGGCGTGCCAGCATCCAGGGCGCCGCATCCCAACAGGGTGGTCAAAGCGAAGAGAACGATTACTAACTTTGCGCGGGTGCCGAAATCCTTCACGGAAGGCCTCTAAGCCGTACGGCCATACGGCGGGGGATTTACCAGCTCTCTGCACCATTCCGAGTGCCAATCCGGGAATGACCGAACGACCTGACTGAAACGTGGAATAGTGCAGCCAAATGCAGTCTCATCTGAGGGTTGGCCGAGCAGATAGATACCGGAGGTGAATGACGGTCACGGCCAGATGGCCATTACCAAAATGGAACAGCAGTTACTGGGGTCACTTTGCGGTGCATGATAATGGCGTGAAAGATCCAGCAAGGTGGCCGCTCGCCGTGCCGCAAGAGATGTGGCGGCAGCCCGGAAAACACTGGGGCAAACCTGCTATGCGCGCCTAGCCTTCGACGCGGCCAAGGGGACATGAGCAGTCACGGGCGGGAGCTATCTTCGGGGGTTAGCGATGCAGTAATCTGATTGCGACGGGTTGGAGAAGGTAACGAAAGACCAGCAGCGGAGATTGGCCATTTGTCCACATGCCGACAGACAAACCTGATGCAGCAAAACATAAGGGCATCATTCTGGCCGGGGGATCGGGCACGCGCCTCTATCCCGTGACCCATGCCGTATGCAAGAGCCTGCTTCCGATTTACGACAAGCCCATGATTTATTACCCGCTGTCCACGCTCATGCTGGCGGGAATCCGGGACATCCTGATCATCTCCACTCCCCAGGACGTTCCCAGGTTTGAACAATTGCTCGGCGACGGAACGCGCTTCGGTCTGAATTTTCAGTACGCAGTGCAGCCCGGCCGGAAGGGATCGCGCAGGCGTTTCTGGTGGGCAGGAATTTATCGGCTCTTCCTGCTGCGCCTTGGTGTTGGGCGACAACATTTTCTACGGACACGATTTCCCCAAGACCATCCAGCAAGCCGGCCAAGAAAAATCGGGCGCGCGGATATTTGCTTATCCCGTGCAGGATCCCGAACGCTATGGCGTGGTGGAATTCGACTCCCAGGGCAAAGCTCTGAGCCTGGAGGAAAAGCCGAAGGCGCCCAAATCGCGCTATGCCGTGACCGGGCTCTATTTCTACGATAACCAGGTGGTGGAGATGGCCCGAAATCCTTGCAGCCCTCCGCTCGCGGCGAGCTCGAAATCACCGACGTCAACAAGGAGTATTTGAAGCGCGGTCAGTTGGAGGTTGTGGTCATGGGCCGCGGCATGGCGTGGCTGGACACTGGGACTCACCAGGCCATGCTGGAAGCATCGCTCTTCATTCAGACCATCGAAACCCGCCAGGGGCTCATGGTGGCGTGTCCGGAAGAGATTGCATTTCGCTACGGATACATCACGGCCCAGCAACTGGAAGATATGGCATCCTCGATGACGAGCAACGGCTACGGTGCGTACCTGCAGCAACTCCTTCGGGAAAGAGGTATTCTGAGAACCTCTTGAGGCGATCGCTTTCGCTATGAAGGCCACTCAAACCGCTCTGCCAGGAATACTGATTCTCGAACCAGACGTGTTCCCCGACGCCAGAGGTTTTTTCCTGGAAAGCTACAATGAGAAGGCCATGGCGGAAGCAGGTATCCGTGAGCGATTTGTACAGGACAACCACTCGTTTTCGGCGCGCGATGTGGTGCGCGGGCTGCACTATCAGGTTCGCCCTCAGGGCAAGTTGATAAGGGTGGTTGCGGGGGAGATTCTCGACGTCGCGGTGGATTTGCGCCGGAGTTCGCCTGCCTTTGGCACCTGGCAGGGAATCAACCTCTCCGACGAGAACAAGCAGATGCTGTGGATTCCACCGGGCTTCGCTCATGGCTTCCGCGTTCTATCGGCGGGTGCGCACGTGCTCTACAAAGCCACGAGTTTCTATGATCCTGAGGCTGAGCGCACTATCGCATGGGACGATCCCGAATTGAAGATCGATTGGCGGCTCGCTGGTTCGCCGATCATCTCCGAGAAGGACAGGCTGGGAATGAAGTTTTGCGAAGCGGAAGTGTTCAACTAGGACGCTTCGAACTGCAATGACCATTTTTCTGAGAAACCTTCGCAGGAGATCCGCATGACGAGCTCGCGCAGAGACTTCCTCCGCTCCCTTGGAATTGGCGCCGCCGCCGGTGCAGCCGTACAGTGGCCTTTAGGGGAGATCCCGGCCGCTTACGCTTCCGAGGCAGCACGATCCGCGGGGTCTGCTGGATTCATCCGGCTGGACAGCAACGAGAATGCCTATGGTCCATCTCCCAAAGTAGCCAACGCCGTCCGCTCCGCCCTCGGGCTGGTCAACCGTTATGCGTTCAAGAAATACGACGAAGTGACGGAGCAGATCGCTCATTCTCATCGAGTAAAGCCCGAGCAAGTGCTCTTCGCCTGCGGATCAACCGAAATCCTTAGGGTCGCCGCTTGTGCTTTTCTGGGTAGCGGACGGCAGTTGATACAGGCCGTACCGACGTTTGAAGCGATCCAGGACTCGGCTCAAGTCATGGGTTCGGAGGTGGTGTCGGTTCGGCTTCGCCCCGACTTCGCACACGACGTCGACCAAATGCTCGCGCGAAGTGGACCCACCACGGGATTGGTTTATATCTGCAACCCGAACAATCCCACCGCGAGCGTTACACCCAGAAACGAGCTGGTGAGTTTTATCGAGAAACTCCCGGCCAACGCCCAGGTGGTGATCGATGAGGCTTATCACCATTACGCGGGCCAGTCGGGGATGTACAAATCTTTCATCGATGAGCCGGTGGCTGACGAAAGAGTGATCGTTGCCCGTACCTTCTCGAAGGTGTACGGTTTGGCGGGCTTGAGGCTGGGCTACGCGGTGGCTTCCGCCAAGGTCATCGAGAAAATGCGTGCGTTCGTCACTCGCGACAGTCTGAACTCCATTGTGGCGGAAGTCGCCGGTGTGGCGCTCAACGATATCGAGGGCGTAAAAGATTTCGTCAAGCGTAACAGTGACGATCGCCAGGAGTTCTTCAATTCAGCCATGCTGCGGATGCTCATGCCGGTCGATTCCCATGCCAATTTTGTGCTGACCAATGTGCAGCATCCCGCCGTCGAGGTCATCGAACATTTCCGCAAGCACAATATCCTGATCGGTCGTCATTTCCCGCCCCTGGATAATTACATGCGGGTCTCACTCGGTACACCGGCGGATATGAAAGCCTTCTGGCAAGTGTGGGACATGTTGCCCTGGGCGAAAAAATTCATGCATCACTAGTCTGGGCACTCCTAGCGTCCTTTGTGGTTCAAGGGTTTGATCTTGCTTCCAACCAAGTCAAAGCTTGAACCGCAAAGTTCGCAAAGAAATGCCGCTAAGGGCGCAAAGGAGCCCCTTCGCTGCCGCCCTTCCTCAAGAACTACAGAAAAAATTTCCCCGCAACCCTCATCCACTGCTTGACAGAGAGCGCAGGACGGGCGCAGAATCTCACGTAATCGCAGTACGTATCCCAGCCAAAATAACCACCAGCCTAGAGGTCTTTGCCCCAAAAATCCCCCGGACCAGCCGCCTGCAGAGGTGAGCCTGGTTCTATCAGGAAGGCGAAACCATGATGAGCATCGTGCACAGTTTGTGGCATGAGGATCGCGGCCAGGATATCGCCGAATATGCGGTGATGCTGGCGGTGATTTTGGTGATTGTGGTTGGCACCATACGGCTAGTGGGCAGTAATGCTAACAATGTGTTTTCTTCGGTAGGTAGTTCCGTCCAATAAGAATCTGATCGGACTGCGTCTCGGCGGAGCGAAGCCGGGTGGGCATGCAAGGGTGGTTGAGCCTTTGCCAGCCCCACCTTGGCGAAGCCACGCCTGTTTGCTGTGGAGGATTCGCTTACCTTGATCCGAATTGCAGGCGCAGGCCTGCGCGGGCGAGGATCGGAGGACCCACGGTCAGGACGGGGGTGCGTCCGACGTCGTAGCGCCGATTGGTCAGATTCTCCACCGCGACGAACAGATCCACGCCATGGTGCAGTGAGTGCGACGCGCTCGCGTCCAGCACGAAATAGCGCCGCAGCAGCAGTGTGTTCTGGTCGTCGTCAAACTGGTTGCCTCCGAAGCGGCCCTGCACCGCCAGAACAATGAAGGGCCGGGTGTAGCTGGCCTGGAAGGTGAACTGGTGGCGCGGCACTTGCGGAACGTCGAGGCCCACCAGGCTGGGATTCAGTCCAGCCAGCGCTGCGGCTACGTTGAAACTGGTCACGGTGGCATCGGTGTATTCGTAACCGCCCGAGAGCATCAGGGAATTAGTGAGACGCGCGCTGGCTTCGAATTCCACTCCTTGCGAACGCGTGCCGCCCAGGTTCTGGCGCTGCCGTGTGATCAGCGCGGGAGTTGTGGTCAGGGTGACGTTGGCCACGGGACGCGTAATCTGGTTCCAGAAAAAATTCCCGCGCAGCATGACGCGCTGATTCCAGCCGGTGACGATGGCCCCGCCTTCCGCGCCGGTCAGGCGTTCCGCGCGGAGGTTGGGGTTAAACTCGGTAAAGACGTTTCCGGCGCGAAATCCCCGGTAGAGTTCGTTCAGCGTGGGAGCGCGGAATGCGCGATAGCCGGAAGCCGTCAGAGACACATTGCGGGTGAGCTTGTGCAACAGCGCGAGGCGCGGGCTGAAGAAGGTCTCACTGCGATCGGGAAGAGCCGTGGCGCCCACCGGTTTTGACGGGTCCGGAGGAGCGAATGCATCGAAGTTCTGCCAATGGTCTACTCGCCCGCTTGCCGTCAGCAGCCAGTTCGGGGTTATGCGGACGATGTCCTCGACATAGGCGCCCCAGTTTACCTCTCGCCCTCCGCCCTGGGACGTAGTGGTTGGATTGCCTCCAAAGAATCCCTGCTCGTTGGTTTGCCCGTGAGTGTTCGATTCCTCCAGGCCCGCTACCAATTGCTGATGCGTCCCTAAGGCGTGCTGCCATTGGGCAGAAAAGCCGACTTGTTGGGCGGGAACATCCTGGGTGCGGGTCAGGCTCTCGGTGCTGCGGTTGGCGGCGATCGAGGAGAAGGACTGGTTCAGACCTTGACGGCTGGCGTAAGCGTGCAACTCGAAGGCGCCAAGTTCACGCCCGTCCCAGTTTCCGCCCAAGTCGAGTTCGCGAATCGTGGTGCTGTTGGTTTGCAGGGGAGTGCCGTTGTGCCGTGATTCGCCAAACAAAGATCCCCTCACGAAGATCGCGCCACGATCGCCAAGCTTGCGTTCCAGCGTGAGGTCACCGCTGGCATCCTGCGAGTTGACGGGTGTATCCACTGCGCCCCGCAAGGAGGAGGGAACTGCGATGTAGCCGTCGGTGCGGAAAAGTTCCGTCGTCAGTCCGATGGCCCAGGGTCCAAAGCTCTTGCTGGCGGCCAAAGAAAGATCGGGAGAGTTCTCATTCCCGTAAGCCGCCTCGAGCGATATCGCATCCCGGTTGACGGGCGCGCGCCGGATATTAATGACTCCACCTAGCGCATCCGAACCATACAGGTGGGAGGCGCCGCCGCTGGCCACTTCGATGCTGCCAATGCTGACCCGCGGAACCCGGTCCCAGTAGACCCATCCTCCGAAGGGATCATTCAATGGGAAGCCATCGCTCAGCACCAAGGCGCGACTGGCGCCGCTCGCGCCCAGGCCCCGCAGCGAGACACCTTGCGTGGTCGGGTTCGCGGCGCGACTGGTCGTGCGGCGGAAGAGGCTGAAACCTGGCACTTGGCGCAGTATGTCGTCGGTGCGAAACGCCGCGGTCGTGTCCAGATCTTCGGCTGAAAGAATCGTGACACTGGTCGCGCTTTCAACTACCCGTACGCCGGTGCGATTGGCGGTGACTGTAACCTGCTCGGCTGCCGACGCCGGCAGCAGCACGATCTGCAGCGGGCCGGCGCCAGCCTTCCAATCCAAATTGCCGACCTGAAAACCAGGGGCGGAAACTCGCACGACTCCGGATTCGGCCGGTACCGCGGAAAATACAAAGCCGCCGCGGTCGTCGGTGGTCTGCGTGGTGGTTTGCGCGGAAGCGGAAGAAGAAGAGCCGCTGGTGAAAACTACTTCGGCGCCTACGATGGCGGCGCCGGTTTGATCGGTCACAGTGCCGGAGATCTGGCGAGGGATGGAATCCTGAGCGAGCATTGCGAGGGGTACCACCAGGACGAGGCCCGAGATCAGAAGGCAGAGGAAGGCCCGAGATGGACTCGGAAATAAGGATGAGAATTCAGATAGAAACAGGTTGATGCCTCCGGCTCGGCCCAAGTATGCGAAGGGACGCTTGAACCCAAACACAACCCAAAAAATTAATTTGGATCATACACTACGCTGCCGGCGACGATCCCCACACAGCGTTCGTCGACTTTTAAGTCAAGCAGCAGGTGTCTACTACTTGTCAGACTTCAATAAGGACTTCAAGGTCGAATGCAGAATCCGGGTGGTCTCCACAATGCTGCAATTGTTTTCATCGCGGGGTCGAAAGCCCAGCGTTTATGCACAATAACGCGTGTATTATCAATATGTTATACGCTCCACGCTGGCACGCCGATTGCCCTCTATCAACCTATCGCGAGGAAGTGCAGTTGGGTACGCCGACTTTTCGCGAAGGAATCGGGCCATGTCGCTTCGGAGATTGTGCTTTGTCGTATTGGTCGCTTCGGTGCCGGCACTGACCTTCGCATCGGTAGAATCCTTCCCCAAGCGAGTCGCAGGCGGGGCAGTAGCTCTAGCGGAGCGGGAGCAGCGAGTGTGGAGTTCAGCCGTACACGACTCGGAATTCGCCGCCATGCAGCAACCGGCCGCTCGCGCTGTGTGCGGAGCATCACGGCCTCCGCAGGCCCTGGCAACGCCTGATCCTCTACTGGATGAAGCCGAATTGAATTCGAAAGTCAGCGTCAGCTTTATCGTTGGAACGGACGGCCGTGTGCATAGCGCGCTGATTCTGGAGAGCGCAGGGCCCAATGAAGACCGAACCATTCTCGATGCGGTTCGATTCTGGCGTTATCGTCCAGCAACCTGCAACGGTGTACCTACAGAGGCAGAGGCGAAAGTGGAGTTTTCCAGTCGCTAGGAAAGTTTTCGACTAAAATGAGCGCAGCCGCAAGTTGTAATGGCTAGGACGGGATATCAATCCCGCTTTCTCACAACTGGGAGCGGGAACTCAGGCTCGGCATGGATGATCCCAAACTGGTCGCTCAAACCAAGGCTGCGGTTCTCCAGGCCATGCAGCGCTTTGCCCTGGAACAGAGTGTGGAAGAATCCGTGAATGTGAACCCAGAATCTGAAAGTGCAAGCCGGCAGATTTGCGCAGCGTGCGGCAGCGCGAATCGCAAGGGAAACAGCTTCTGCGCGAGTTGCGGCGTGGCTTTGCTGAAAGCGCCGGCGGACGCCGCGCGGTCGAACTCCGTGACCCAACCGGAAACGCCCTTCCCGGAAGTGCCGGGCGAGCACCATTACCACCATCATTATCATCACCACTATTTTTCCAATGGGGGCGGAGCAGAACCGGCTGCAGGTATCGACCTACGAGCCGGCGCGGGCAACGCCGCCCGCGAAGTCGCCCGAGCACGGGCTCCGCTGGGAGGAGCGTCGCTGAGCCGGGCGGAGATGGCGTTGCGCAAACTGACCCAGGATTGGGCCCTGGCCTGCAACACCAAACAACTGGATGACCTGGTGGAGCTTTACGTTCCCGATGCCACCGTGCTGCGGCCGAATGTTCCAGCGGTGCGCGGCGCTGCGGCCATCCGCGAATTTTTCTTTGGACTGCTCGATGCCGGGATGAGTGAAGTGGAGCTGGAACCGCTGCGGGCGGAGTTGTTCGGCGACTACGGTTACGAGGCTGGACGCTGCAAATCCCTGGTTCCAAGCGCCATGGGCAAGCGCCGCGAAGAGCGCGGGAAATACCTGGTCCTCCTCAATCGTCAGGCCAATGGCGAGTGGAGAATCGTGGCTGATAGTTGGTCGAGCGACCTGAGTCTTGGGGGCGGGGCCGAACCGCTGGCCAAACCCGGAACAGCGTTAGGAAAGCCGATGGCCGGGCCGCCGCTGCGCAAGCCGTAAAAGCACGGTTTGCGTGCCGTCGCCAAAGCCTTCTCAGGCTTTGCTAGACTGGGCTGGCCATGAGCGTGATCGACGAAGTTCTGGAAGCCAACGAAATCTACTCGCGTACCCACGAGTTACGCCGCCTCACTCCACGCCCCGCACGCAAGCTTGCCATTCTCACCTGCATGGACACGCGGCTTTCCATCCGAACCTTAGGGTTGACGACCGGGGACGCGCACATCATCCGCAACGCCGGCGGCATTGTGACGGACGATAGCTTGCGCTCGCTGCTGGTATCGCACTACCTGCTGGACACCGAAGAAATCATGGTCATTAACCACACCGATTGCGGCCTGATGCATGCCAGCGAGCAGGAGTTACGCACGAGAATCCAGAACCGCACTGGGACCGCAGCCATCGCTCCGGCATTCTTCTTTGCCTTTCAGAATATCGAGGAGAACGTGCGTCACCAACTACAGAAACTGCGTACCCATCCATGGATTCCAAAAGAGGTCTCGGTGCGAGGATTCGTCTATGACGTGAGCAGCGGGCGGTTGCGCGAAATCAAATAGGCTTTGAGCGGCCTGCAATCAACCGGACTCGGAAACGCTCGTTCTCACTTCTGGGCCGCACCAATTGAGATTGCCCGCGCCGAAAACCATGCCGCCGCAGTCAAACACACAGTAATCACAATTGAAAAAACGACAGGGACGATAAAGAGGTATCTCCAGCTCACAACCGTGATGGCGGCAAAGCAAACAGCGAACGCCCACGCAGTGCCGCGCATGAGCCCTAAAGTCTCTGCCGGAAGGCCACCTAGCTGCCACGCTAATATCGCCGCGAAAAGATAAAACACACCGACAGAGAATCCAGCCGCAACAAAAAGGTCCCAATATGTCCGGCTAGACCCCTGCACGTCAAAGTGAATTGACCGCATGGAGCCAAGAAGGGCATCAACTCCCCAACTGGGATCGGACTGGCGAAAACCAAGTGTATGTCCGACGGCAAAAAACAGCAGAAGAACCGCGGCGATTCGATAAAACAGAGAGGCCTTCATATCTTGCCTCCAGAAATAACGGCTGAAGTGTACGACTGTGCTCGGCCCGCACGTGCGACCTAGCAGGAATTCTCTTTTTGACTGAACGGGCCGGGTGCGGCGCGCGAGCCAGCTTCCGGCGCTTCAGATTTCAACTTCCAACTTGCGCAACTCCCGCCGCAACTGTTCCACGTCCCGCATCTCGATGGTATGCATTCCCAGTTGGCGTGCGCCTTCGAGGTTCAGCGCACGATCGTCGATGAAGCAGCACTCCGGCGCCGACTTCTGCGTGGCTTCGAGAGCCAGCCGGTAAATGCCCTCTTCGGGTTTGCGTAAACCTACAAAACAGGAGCTGACGAACACCGAGAAGATTTCGCGCAGTCCGAAAGTCTGGATGCGGTACTGGTTCAACTCCCTCGACTCATTGTTGATGGTCGCCATGAAATATTTGCCCGACTTGGCCAGTTGTTCCGCCAGCGCCAGCACTTCGCGATAGGGTTGCGACAACGAGAACACGTAGTCCTTGAAGACTTCGCGGGCAAAGGGCCGGGGGCGATAAAAGATGGTGCGATCGAGATATTCGTCGAAGCCGATCTTGCCTCGCTCCAGCGAGGACACCAGCATCTCATGACGGTCGAGGAACTCGGCTTGGTCCAGCTTGAACTGCTCCAGCGCGCGCTCCCGCTGGGAACGGTCCCAGGCATTGGTGAGCAGCACACCGCCGACGTCCCAAAATATGGCGCTGATCTGAGGCAATCGCATCCCCCCGGAGGAGAAAAATAACGGGCAGAAAAGATGATACACGGGATGCGGATCAGTACGGGGCGGGGCCGTGGCTCAGTGACGGCAGGGCATGATTTCGAATCATCATGCCCTCCCCGTCGGTCGCGGTTTGCTGCGCGTGGCCTAGTAAGGTGTGAAGTCCTGCCGATAGCTCAGGTTGTCGATGTCACGAAACATCGGCGTTCCTGGCGGCAGGTTCCGCGGTTGCGTAAACAGCGGATCGAAGAAATAGTTTCGCACTGGAGGTTGATACACCATGTAGTTGCAGCACTTGAACGTTCCCGTGTTGTAGGTCGAGTAGAAGAGACTCACCAGCGAGCCCTTGTAGGACAAGGTGTCGCCGCTCCAGTCTTCCAAAAAGCGCAAGAAGTTGTGCAGTCCGCCGTCGGTGCCCAGGTAGGTCGTGCTGTTGCTGCCTCCGGGGTGCGGGAAAGTGATGTTTTTTCCTGCAGCAATGGCCACACGGTAATAGGTATTCACTGCTGGCCGGTAATTGTTGGCATCGACGGGACGGCGCATGCTGCCTAGAGCAGCGTTGGCTGGGCTCATGACGTCCTGCCATTGATTGGACAGCAGGGTAACGGCATCAGCGATCACGGCTGAGGCGGAATGGGCTGGTTCGTTGGTCGATCCTGCCGGCCACGAGGTGTCGCCCGCGTTGCTGTTGTAGTCGCCTTGAATGTAAACCGGATTCTCTGAAGCGACTGTGAACCCGCCCAGCGTGCCATCCGCGTTCGGCGCGAATCTGACGGGTACGTTCCCTAAGGAACCGTCCACCAGCTTCAGCACATGACGCGCGCCTGTAACCCGGTTTTTGCGGCCTTTCGAGAAACAGTCAATGCGGGTGGTGAGCGGATCGGGGGTCGCGCCGGCGTTGGTATTCACACCAAATCCGTCGCCCACGTTTTTGCCGCCGTAAGTGTCCAGTCTGCCGTTACTGTTCACATCCTCAGGAGACTGAGGTTTGTTCTTGAGAGTGACCGCTGTCTCCGCAACACCGTCGGGTGTTCCGTTGTTGGAGGCGCTGTTTATGACGTCCTCGAAGCCGTATTCACCCTGGAGTTTGTTAGGAACCGGCGTGGAGTTGGGATCGGGCAACATTCCGCGGCGATCCGAAAAATACAGGATGTATCCGTTTTGCGAAATGTAGTCTACCTGGCTGCCGGTTGCGCCGGTCGTGCCTTTCAGCCACTTCCTTAGGTTGCCTATATCCAACTCGACGGCATTCATGATGCCGTTGACGGTGCAGCTACCGGCAGCACCGGGAGCTGCGGTCCAATCTCGACCTTCGCCTTCGCGAGCATCGTAGAGGTTGATGGGGAACCAGTTGTACTGGGAGTTGGCTCCGGTGACCGTGATGCTAATGTCCTTGGCCGCGGTGGCGGTCAGGGCGCCATCGCCATCGCGGTCGGCTTGCAACTGAAAATAGAGGATGGCATTCTTGTGATCGACCACGGTGTTGCTTCCCGGGGTCGTGGGCACGCCCAAGCCCGCGGGCAAAGCCCAACCCCAGCCATTCCTTCGTTACCGGCCGCCAGGTTGTGGTGTTGAGATCTTGTACTTCTACTCGCAGCCAGCCATCGACCAGAGGCCATTCTTTGACGGCAGCAGGGAAGCCCGCGCCATGGATGGTGGGCGGAGTGACGAAGTTGGTGGTTTCGCAGCCCTTACCGCCGGTGCAGTCAGTGTTAGCTTCGCCAAAGTAGTAGGGGTTTCCGTTCACGACGATACCGGTTTGCGCATATGCTCCGGCATTGTTGAAGAGAGCGGCCGGCACCATGCTGGCCAGTTCAACGTTTTGAGTGGCGTCGTGATTGCCGTCGGGCATGTCCAGGTCGGCAGGATTGTCACTCAACAGCACTCGAATCTGCGCCTGATTGGCCAGGCGGGAACCGCTGATGGCTGTGGCCTCGCCGGCGATCGGCCGCCGGATGATTTCGTAGGGCTGGGCTCCGCCACCGACGAAGGGAAGCGTCAATTGCTTCACGCCGGTGCCGCCCGGATTGTCATAATTTCCGTCACGAATGAATGCGTGGTACGTAGTCTTTGAGAGGTGTGGGCCAGCCACCATTCTGCGCCGAGGCGGGACCACCGACTACGCTACCCTCATTGATCGCAATGGCTCGGCAGGCGCTGGGAGGATTGGGCGGGTTGTCGCAGCCGCCGCTAGCGTACGGAATGTTCACCGTCCCATCGTTGTTATAGCTGCTGGACGGGGACAATCCATTCGGAAGCTGATTTCGAACCACGTTGCCGTAGGCCGTAATCTTGTCATGAAACGTCAAGGCCGCGCTGCTCGAAACACCCAGGTACAAGTCACCGTTGGTATGCACGCGTCCGGCAAAGTCCAGCTTTGGACTACTGAAGAAGCCAAGATCGCTGTCAGAAAATACGCCAAATTGAAACACTGGAATCAGCGCCACTTCGACTGTGCGCAGCATGCGTACCTGGTCGCCCAGAGGGCGTTGCGCGGTCACGGCAAGGTCAATGGGAAGAATCTGTGCGTACAGGCCCTGGTTCGACCCGGTGCTGATCAGACCGTAGGAGGTCTTCAAGCTGCCGTCGGGGTTGGTCCGCGGAGTCAGAGTGTAACCACCGGCAGGGAACGTGATTCCCGGAATAGTGGGCATTTGAGCACTCAAAGCGGTGATATCGCTGGCCTGAGGCGCCTGAATATTCTGGAAGGCAGCTGCCAGGCTCGAAGTCATGTTCTCGATCCCACCCTCGGCGCCGCGATAGGCCAAGCTGTTCTCCACGTCGTTGACGCCGGCCCGGCCTTCGGTCTGGACCATCATCAGCATGCCAATTGAGATGCCGGTCATCAGCAGCAGCAACAACAACGATGCGATCAGGGTGAATCCCTGTGAATAGCTCTTGTTGCCAGTCATCGTGTGCTTCTTCATAATTCCCCAAATCCTCCGCTCGCGAGGCGAGCTCCACTTCGCAATTCTGCAGGCCTATTTGTAACGGTCGTTGAAGCTCATGTTGCGGGCGCTGACCGAGGTCTGCATGTCCATCGACTGATATCCGCTCTTGCCGGGCAACTGACTGCGGATGGTCAAGTGCGCCAGATTAATAGTGCGGATCTGGCTGGGGGAGATGGGAACCGGCAAGCCCATGCCACCGTCGCCGGTTGCGTTGAGCAGGTTTCCCGTATCGTCATAGGTGTCGTAGGTGAAGCGCAGATCGGCCACGTTTTCCGCCACCGGCACCGGCACTCTCGCATTGATCAATCGCATGAGGGTGGGTGTTCCCGGGGTGGTGGTGTTGTCGATGTAGTAGGTGATGGCCCAAATCCGGGTCGCGGTCACGCCGACCGCAGGGCCAGCGATGCCGGCTGCGGTTGCCAGTTGCTTCAGATCGTTGCTGGTGGCGACGTTTTGATTGAACTGCAGCGAATCGGCATTGACGAAGGCTACGGTGTACGAAGGGCCCCCTCCGGCAGGGACCTGAGCCGTAACTGCTGCGATGGCATAGGCGCTTCCAGCATTGCTGGTGAACAGCACCAGATCGCCCTGTTGCAATCCCACGCCGGTATTGTTTACCGCCTGATCCAACGGATTAGGCGCGGGCGCCGGCAGGGTGAACGTTACCGAGTTCCCGTTGAGGTCGTTAAACTTCACGGTGTAGTCGGAAAGCAGAAAAGCGGTGTCGGCATAGACAACGGTGATTACATCCGTAGGCCCGGCGGCGGCATTCACCGTGGGTCCCAGTTTCCATCCAGGGATCACGCCATAGATGTAGTTGATGACGTTGCCCGTGACCGGGTCGGTCTGGTTGGGATAGTTGATCGAACCCACATTGGTCGGCCCCAGATAGCACTTGCCTGTGTAGTCGCACCCATAGCGCGGTTTCGTGGCAGTACCTGAAGCCAGCGCCACGCCCCCGGTGGGCAGTCCCGCGCCGGCCAGACTGATGTCCTTGGTCAGCAGGTTTGAGGACGCGCGTGCATTCTGTTGCAGCTCAGCCCGCTGGGAAATGAGCCAGGTCGCATTCACGCTGCGGCTGAACAGATCGACCGCCGCGCCCACCACGATCAGGCCCAGGGTGAGAGCGATCAGCATTTCCACCAAGGTAAAACCGCGGTTTGAATTTTTCGCCATGCGCCTCATTGGTTCCTCGCCTATCGGTACTGCGAAATGAATCCGGAAAGCACGTACGTCCTGGGGAACTTGGACGTGGGAGTCGTGTACTGGATCGTGATCGCGATCGATCTCAAGTCTGCCGAAGCGGTGTTCACGACCGAAATGCTGCGCTGATAGTTGGACAGTCCCACGATGGTGTCGTCCGCAGTTCCAACCACGCCGTCCGGTCCAGGCAGAGTCATAGTCTGGGGGGCAGAGCCGCCATCATTGATGCTGCCGTAGATGCCGTCCGTTCCCGGTTGTTTAATGGCCTGCAGCCCGGTGCGAAAGATGCCCGGCGAGCCGGGGCCACCCACGTTCTGAATCTCGTCCCAGGTAAGATTGGCGGTTTCGCGGGCGGTGTAGATAGTTTCCATCGCCTGCTGCGCCAGTTGCTTGGCCAACATGTCCTGTTGCGCACTCTGGGTGGCAGCCATGGCCGTGGCAAACACGCCCAGCATGGAAACCAGCCCCACGGTCAACACGAACATGGAGATCAAGACCTCCATCAGCGTGAATCCCCGCTGCCGCCGGTCCAGACGAGGCTGGAGCGTGGCCGTGTGATGAGTTCTCACTGTTGCCTCCAGATGGAGCCGCCGGCCGGATTCGGATACAGCCGGTATCCGCGCAGACGTCCGGTGGATCCCCACACCGTGATCGCGCGCGCAGTGTTCAGGTCTCCGTTGCGCGCCAGATAGATGATTCCGTTGTTGGAATTGCTGTTCACATCCTGTGCCGAGCCGTCGGGATTGAAGCAAATTACGTTCTTCGCTCCGCCCGCGACGCCTTGATCGAAATCAATTGCGACGCCCCCGGTTCCGAAGTGATCCGGGGTGGTGGCCAATGTGGAAGGCATTCCCACAACGGTCTGAAATGCGATGTCTGTAGGAAGGGTCTGAACCGAGACGATGTTCCCGGTGGCGGCTTGCGTCATGGTGATCGTGTTGGGGATGGCCGCATTGCTGAAAGTGATGATGTAGGTGCGGCGTTCGGCGATAGCGGCTTCCCGCGCCCGGCGCAGAGTCATCAACGTCGTGTTGTAGGCGTTGGTCACGCGCGTATCCTTCAGCGCCGGCTGCACGCTCATGAAGAATATTCCGCTCGCGATCATGATCAGGGTGACGACGATCATGGTCTCGATAAGCGAAAATCCCGCCATTTTGCGGTGCCCGCGTGCTATGCAAGGCAAATTTGTGACCTCGTTGGTCTTATGCATATCCTGCTCAATCCTCGCAGCACTGCCAATGAACCTAAGTCCTTTACCCGCAAATCGTTTGCCCGCAAGTCATTTGCCCGCAAGTCAGTGGGAGAGACCGAAATGCTGCGGTGGGAGTAGTCATCATCGTAGGGGTGGGGTGACAAGGGGTCAACGCACCAAAGGAGTCGCTGCGCGTAGGACTTGGGTAATGTAATCGTCGGGGTAAACTGTGGTCACTTTGGTAACGAACCGAGCGATTGGGAAGGACTAGGCGCCCCGCGCCTTAGCCAGATTTTTGCCGGCCTTGGAGGCCGTCCGGCGAGTGCTCGGCACATAACTGCAGGTCCGGGGATCATAGTGCTGTCCCAGACACTCCGTACACATATGGACTTGGTGAACTTTGCAATGGATCACGGGCAAGTCCCCGTGACAAATATCGCAACCGCCACGAACCCGCCGCGCCGAGGCCTTCGGTTCTGCTGACGCTCCGTTTAATCCAGTTGGAGATTGCAACGCCCGAGCCTTGAAGTAAATGCCTGCGGCCGCGGTCATGGAACCCAGAGAAATTCCGCACGCGCCCAGGATCAGCAAGCTGGTATCCGGGTGTTCGCCGCCGAGAGCGGCGGGCAGCATGAGAAGTCCGATGAAGGCTCCGATTGCTCCCAGGACGATCATCGCGGTGCCGGTTTTTGAAGACATTCTGTGGTGCCCTTTTGGCGACGTCGAGATGTGCTCGCCGGAAAGTCTGGGTGGTCTGCAATTGCGAACATAGCGAGTTCTCTGGTTTAACTCCAGATGACGAAAGTCACCCCTGGCTGAAAAGTTCGCTGGGGATGACCGAGGTAACTTGTCTCCGCTTACTGCCGAACCCTAACATCGGGGCGTATGGCACTCACGTCGCTGGTTGTGTGTCCTGACCTGAAAGCCGTCCAGGTGCTCAGGCAAATTTTCGAAGAACTGAACATCGAAACGGAGCACTGCGGAGCTTTGAGCAGCGCGGCCGACCGCTTAGCGAAGCGGCATTTCGATGCGGTCGTAGTCGACTGCCAGGATCAAATGCCGGCGATCGAACTGATTGCCGGGATTCGCAAGTTGCCGCTCAATCGCAGCACCCTCATTATCGGCATAGTGGACGGACGCGAACAGGTTCGCGACATCTTTGGGCAGGGCGCCAATTTCATAGTCTACAAGCCGGTCTCCGCGGAACGCGCGGCAAGCAGCTTGCGAGCGGCACGCGGTTTGATGGCGCGGGAAAAGCGCGGCAAATTGCGGGTCTCTCTGCACGCTCCCGCGTCGATCACTTACGCCGATGCGGAGAATGTCGCTGCGACCCTGCTGGATCTGAGCGAGGATGGACTGGCCATCCAGGCAGAACGGCGCTTGCCGCCACGCTGCAAGGTCTACTTTCAATTCAATCTGCCAGGAGGGAAGTCTTCGGTCCGGCTTTCCGGCGATGTGGTGTGGCAGGACTCTTCCGGACGCGTGGGCATCCGCTTCGTGGACGTGCCCCAGACCTCGCGGCGCACCATGAATGAATGGATCAAGGGTAGCCTCTCGCGGCTGGTCACAGCTGAACAGAATGCTCCCCGAAAAGAACAGGCGCCTCCGGCCGAAAGCGTGGCCACCCGCCTGGCCGGGTTAGGGTTGTCGGCGACTTCTTCGAACCGGCGTGGTCAGGGCCGTCGTGCCTGCCACCTCAGTGCGGACATCTTCCGCGTCGGAGAGGGAGTTCCCAATCGCTGCACTCTGAGCGACGTAAGCCCGGGGGGCTGCTACGTTGAAACGCCTTCGCCGTTCTCCACGCATACCGCGCTCGAGATCGTGGTCCGCACTCGAAACATAAAATTGCGGGTTCAGGGAATCGTGCAGGTGGTCCATCCTGGCTTCGGGATGGGCGTGCAATTCACTCTCAATACCGCCGCCGATCGGGAACAAGTGAAGGAATTGATCGCCGCCCAGGCGGCTGAAGACACTCTCGCCTAAGTTCTAGAGCGCTGCCTTGCGGAAATAATCCAGTGACATCCGCAAGCCCTTCTCTAAGTCAATCTTCGGCTCCCATCCCAGCAGGGTCCTGGCTTTGGTGATGTCTGGGCAGCGTTGCTTGGGATCGTCCTGGGGCAGGGCTTCATAATGGATTTTGCTCTTCGATCCCGTAACCTTCAGAACCAGCTGGGCGCATTCCAGAATGGTGAATTCTGTCGGGTTTCCGATATTCACCGGCAGATGCTCCGCAGACTTGGAAAGCCGCAGGAAGCCATCAATCTCGTCGCTGACGTAACAGAAACTGCGAGTCTGGCTGCCGGCTCCGTACACCGTGAGATCTTCTCCGCGCAGCGCCTGCTTCATGAAGTTTGGAACCACCCGGCCATCATTCAACTGCATGCGAGGGCCGTAGGTATTGAAAATCCGAACGATGCGCGTGTCCACCTGGTGATAACGGTGATACGCCATGGTGACCGCTTCGGTGAACCGCTTGGCCTCGTCGTAGACCGAGCGTGGCCCGATGGAATTTACGTTGCCCCAGTAAGTTTCCTTTTGCGGATGTTCCAGGGGATCGCCGTAACACTCCGAGGTCGAGGAGACCAGATATTTCGCCCCATATTTATGGGCGATATCGAGCGCGTGAAATGTGCCCAATGACCCGACCTTAAGCGTGGCGATTCCGTGCAGGGCATAATCGACCGGACTGGCCGGGCTGGCGAAGTGGAATACGTAATCGACCGCGCCGCAGTCGAACGGCTGGTTGATATCAATCTGTCGAAATTCAAAGCGGGATTCGTTGCGCAGGTGCTCGAGGTTGGCGAGTTTTCCAGTCAGCAGATTGTCGGCAACGACCACGGAATAACCATCCGCAAGCAGGGCATCGCACAAGTGAGAGCCCAGAAATCCGGCTCCTCCGGTTACCAGGGCGCGTTGCTGCTTCATGATTTCTTGATTTTCCTCGCGGGAGAGGTACCGGCGTGCGCTTCGACCGAGGGCGCTCCGGTGGGGCGGCCCACGCTGTAGTAGGTGAACCCACGGGCCGCCATCGCGCCCGGGTCGTAAAGGTTACGCCCGTCGATCACAATGGGATACTTCAGCTGCTTGAAGAGGCGATCCAGATCCAGGGCAGCGAACTCATCCCACTCGGTCAAGATCAAAAGGGCGTCAGCGCCCGTCGCCGCTTCATACGGGTCAGCCACGAACTCGGTGCCGGAGTTCAAAACCTCTCGCGCCCGTGCCGACGCCGCCGGATCGTAAGCCACGATTTGACAGCCCTCCTGCAACAGCGCTTGCACCAGCAAAATGGCGGGCGATTCGCGGATATCGTCGGTGCCACCTTTGAACGCCAGGCCCAGCACCCCCAGACGCTTGCCCCGCAAAGTCCACAAGGCAGTCCGCACTTTGCGCAGGAAACGCTGGCGTTGATCTTCATTGATGCGCATGACCTCGTCCAGCAGGCGAAACTCGTATCCACAGTCTCGCGCCACCGCGCGAAAGGCCATCAGGTCCTTGGGAAAGCACGAACCCCCGTAGCCGATGCCCGGCTTTAGAAAGCGCGGACCGATGCGGCTGTCGGTGCCGATGCCCTGGCACACCTGCTCCACATTCGCCTCCACCGATTCACAGATAGACGCGACCGCGTTGATAAATGAAATCTTCATAGCCAGAAAAGCGTTGGACGCGTGCTTGATCAATTCGGCGCTCTTGGCGCTGGTGATGATGAGTGGCGGTGGAATCACGGCCTGGTCGGGGGCGGGAATCGCATCCTTGCGCTTGTAGTAACTGCCATCGGTCATGGGCGCGTAAATCTCGCGCAAAACCGCGGCACAACGCTCGGTGTCCGCACCCACCACGATGCGATCAGGGAAGAGAAAATCGGTGACCGCTGTGCCCTCCCGCAAGAATTCCGGGTTGGATGCGACATCGAAGGAGTCTGGAGCGGCGGCGTTGCGCAGGATGACCTTGCGCACCCAGTCGCTGGTGTAGACCGGGACCGTACTTTTTTCGACCACCACTTTGTAGCCGTTGATGGCGCCGGAGACGCTACGCGCGACCGATTCCACGTAGGAGAGGTCGGCCTCCCCTTGTTCAGTCGGCGGCGTACCCACCGCGATGAAAACCGCCTTGCTGGCGCTGACCGCACCGGGCAGGTCGTCGGAAAAAGTCAGGTTGTGGTCGCGGTGCCGGCGCAGGAGCTCCGGAAGAAATTTCTCGTGAATGGGAACATCGCCTGCCCGCAAAGCCGCGAGCTTGGCCTGGTCATTGTCCACGAGGATTACCTGGTGGCCGAGATCGGCGAAACACGCGCCCGCCACCAAACCCACGTAACCCGAGCCTACTACCGCAATCCGCATACCCGTACTCTCCGTAGTCTAAGAAACGGCCAACCACCAGGCAGATAAAATACTGTAGCAGTTTTTCCGCGATGAATGCGAAACGCCCACAAGCATGATCTCTCTCAATGATAAGCCTGGTGCGCGATTTTGGGGAGGATGGGTCGCCGGTCACCCCCGAACGTGATGGTGGTCACAGCTTAATTCGGAAGATGGGCCGGCAACATCCAGTGAATCCTGGGCCAGGGTTTTCTTGCGCACTTTCCGGTCAAGAGACTGATTTCGCATCCGACCCAAATTGACGCTGGGTAGTAACGTTACCCCCGACGAAAATAAGTAGAATAGATACAACAAGAATTCAGATGGCCACGCCGGCCTCTCTACCAAGCAAAGTTTTTTGTTTTGAGTTGATTACCCCTAGGCTCATTTGTGTTGACAAGGAAGTTATTTCGGGCGAAACTCCGCTCAATTGTTCCCTGTAGCGACACCGCGCCAGCCAGGGTCACTCGCATGGCTTGAACCATGTTAAAGCCCGACTCAACGCGCTATTCCCCGGTGGTCCAAACCCGCCTCAGCGGTCCAGAATGGATTGAGCCTGACTCGTCCGACGCTGACTCGTCCGAGTCTGGCACAGACTCGAGCGACGGTTCATCCCGCAGCCAGCCCGATTTGCCCAGCGATCTTGCCCTGGATCTACGCCTGCGCGAAATCCTGCAGCAGGCTCGCCTGGCTACGGCCGCGAGTGGAGCCGTCATTGCGCTGGCGTACGGCGACAAGATGGTGTGCCGCGCTGCGTTGGGCGACAAGGCCCCGAGCGCAGGAGTTCGCCTGAACACCCATTCTGGACTCTCGGGCGCTTGCGTGCAGACCCGCGAGATGCAGCTTTGCGACGATACCCTGGTTGACCTTCGCGTCAACGCGATCGCTTGCCGCGATCTTGGCATCCGCTCCATCGTGGTTCTGCCGGTGCTGGACGGCGGAGAACTGTGGGGCGTGCTCGAAGTTTTCTCTTCCGCTTCCCACGCCTTCAACGAATCCGATTTGCAGGCCCTGCAATCGCTGAGCAGGAAGGTGTCCCAGACCGTGCATGAGGCGATCGCGGGCGGGTCGACACTGGGGCTGGCGGCGTCCTTTTCGCAGTCGCCGGCAACGGACGAAGTGCCACCGGACGCGATAGAGGACGAAGCTTCTCCGGACTCAGGTCAGCCGGACACGGAAATCATTCGCAAGGATTATCGTACCGGTGCTCTGACTGCCGCAGTTCTGGCGTTGGCTGTGCTTCTGGGCTGGATGGTGGGCCGGGTGGGCTGGAGCATGGCCGTTAATCGGTCTCCGATTCAGTTTCCCGTGACACCGGAAGACGCAGAAGGTACAAGCCCAGTGACGAATGCACAACCGGCAGCGCCCGGCGCCGAAGCAACTGCAGTGGCCAAGCCGGTCGCGCCTCCGGCCGCGCCCCCAGCGGTAACTAAACCGGCTCCGAAGCCAAAGACCGAAACCGCCGAGCCCATGGGCGGCCTGGTGGTGTACGAGCATGGCAAGGTAGTTTTTCGGATGGTTCCCGCGCCTCCGGAATCTCCCTCCACGGTTGAACCCGGCGTGGTTGGATCTGGAGCAATTCAAAAAGCTGCGATTCGGGAAGACGAGAAAAATGTCACGCCTGCTCCCGATTCTGATCCCACGAACGGTTATCTGCTGCAGCGGGTTGAGCCCGAGTATCCTGAGGCGGCCCGACAGCAGCACATCCAGGGCCCGGTGGTACTTGCTGTTTTGGTCGGAGCCAACGGCTCGGTGCGGGAACTCACGGTGGTCAGCGGCGATCCTCAGCTGGCCAAAGCCGCCACCGACGCGGTGCGGCAATGGCGCTTCAAACCTCATCAACTCAAAGGCCAGGCAGTGGAGTTCGAAACCCGGATCACGGTGAACTTCGCGCTGCCCGAATAGAGCCGTCGTTGGTCCTTGGTCGTTGGCTTTTGGCCGCTAACCCTTGGCCGCCAGGACGGGGATCTGACGGGAAACGACGAATGGCGAACGGCCAACGACCTCTTCCCACTACCCGTAAGCCAGTTCCTTCGCGCGCTGCGCTGCTTTCACCACTGCCTTGATCAAGGTGACACGCAGTTTGCCTTCTTCCAGTTCCATAATGCCGTCAATAGTGCAGCCGGCGGGCGTGGTGACTGCGTCTTTCAGAAGAGCGGGATGGTCTCCAGTTTCGAGCACTACGGTTGCGGCGCCCAAGGTTGTCTGCGCGGCGAGTAGCGTGGCTACATCGCGAGGCAAGCCCACCTTCACGCCTGCTTCCGCCAGGGATTCCAAAATAATGTAGATGTAAGCTGGGCCGCTGGCGGAAAGCCCGGTGACCGCGTCCATGTGCTTTTCGTCCACCACCACGGTTTTTCCTACCACGTTGAACATGGCACTAGCAGCTTCCACATGGTGCGCGCTGGCAAACTTGCCTTTGCACAAAGCGGTCATCCCACACCCCAGCAGGCAGGGAGTGTTGGGCATGGCGCGGATCACAGCTACATCAACGCCCAGTGAGTTTTCGATCTGGCTGGTGGGAACCGAAGCCGCGACGGAAATAATGAGTTGCTTGCTGGAAACATTGGGGCGGATCTGTTCCATCACTTCTTTCACCACTTGCGGTTTCACGCATACGAAGATGATGTCAGCATTGCGGACCGCTGCCAGATTGTCCGTCCCCACCGAGATGCCCAGTTTCTCCGCCAGGCTGCGCGCCCGTTCTTCATGTTGCACGGTGGCAAAGGTCAGCTGAGGAGAAAAGAATCCCTTTTCCAGCAGCGCTTTGAGCAGAATTCCGCCCATCTTGCCCGCGCCCAGCACTGCCACTCGTTTCCCAGAAAGATCAAAACCCATCGCGCTGTGTCCTCCATGTGCGTTGTGTCCGCAATTGTACAGTTTCGCGTTTCGCCCGTCAGATTCCTAAACGTTAGTGTCATCTTGAGCGGAGCGGGTACTTCGCGCAGCGAAGACCCGCGCAGTCGAAAGATCTCTAGCTACGGAAATCGCGACTAAGGGGCATGCGTGGGGTTCATAGCGCGAATTCTGGAAGGCAGTTGGGGATCTTATAGGGGTCCTTCGACTACATCGCGTCCTCGCTGCGCGACGACGCCACTCCGCTCAGGATGACACCCTCGCGGCTCAGACGCCCATAATCCCCTGCCGCGCCATCTCCACGATATGGCGTCCGATGGGCAGGGAAGCTGTGGCTGCGGGCGAGGGAACGTTCCAGACGTGCAGCATCTTTTCCGCCTGAACAAATTGAAAATCATCGACCAACGATCCATCCGGCCGCACGGCCTGCGCGCGTACCCCGGAGCCATCGGCCACCAGATCGGAGCTGACGATTTCCGGCACCAGTTGCTGCAGCGCCTTCACGAACGCGCTCTTGCTCAGGGAGCGATAGTATTCGGCGAATCCATCTTTCCAGTATTTTCCCGCCATGTGCCAGAAGCCGGGATAGGTGAGCGTGCCGGCCAAGTCTCGCAGGTTGAAGTCGGTACGTTTGTAGCCCTCCCGTTTAAAGGCCAGCACGGCGTTCGGCCCGGCGTCCACCCCACCCTGGATGCGGCGCGTGAAGTGCACGCCCAGAAATGGAAATTTGGGGTCGGGCACGGGATAGATGAGGGTGCGCACCAGATGCGTGCGCTCCGGCACCAGGTCGTAATATTCGCCGCGAAAGGGAATGATCCTGACTTCCGGTTTCTGGCCGGCCATCCGGCTGACGCGATCACTGTGCAGCCCGGCACAATTGATTACGTATTTCGCGGCAAAGGTTCCGCGCGTGGTCTCGACCATCATCTCCGCCCCTCGCTGGAGCACGCGCCGCACTTCGGTTCCGGTGCGGACGGTTCCGCCTTGCGCGGCCACAATTTCCGCATACTTCCGGCTGACCGCCGCGTAATCGGTGATGCCCGTGCTGGGCACCAGCACACCCAGCAGGCCACTGCAGTGCGGCTCGATCTCGCGCAACTCTTCCTGCCGGAGCTTCCGCAATCCGGCCAGGCCGTTGGCTTGTCCGCGCTCCCACAGAGTTTCAAGGCGTGGAATCTCTTCCTGGCTGGTGGCCACGATGACTTTGCCGCAGACCTGGTAGGGCAGGTTGTGTTCGCGGCAAAATTCCACCATGGCAGCCGCGCCTTCTACACAGAGCTTCGCCTTCAGGGATCCGGGCTTGTAATAAATTCCGGAGTGAATGACGCCGCTGTTGTGCCCGGTCTGGTGCCGGGCCACGGCATCTTCTTTCTCCACCAGCAGCAGGCGCTGTTGCGGAAGGACGCGGGTGGCGTGCATCGCGGTCGAAAGACCGACGATTCCACCGCCGATAATTACGATGTCATACGTTTGATCGGGCATAGCGGCGCAGGAGTCTGCGTCACTTTTATTTATACATGGTCGCTCAGGCGGCGCGAAGTTACGGCGGTTATTGCGCGAGGGAAAAGGCTTGAACCACGAAGGTCCACGAAGGGAGCCTTGCCTCCCGAAGCAACTTGAACTTCTTTGTATCCTTCGTGGTTCAATGCGCTTGATCTATTGCACGGTGAGCGCTACCTGTGCCGTCCGCGTGACCGAGCCGACTGAGCCAGTGACGGTAATCATGTAGCTGCCGGGAGGAGTGCCGGGATGGCCGGAGCCGACTCCGCCCCCTCCTCCGCTTCCGCCACTGCTGCCTCCGCCACAGGCTAGGGCTGCACCGAGCAGCAAGCCTACGATTCCGATCCGCAAACGCCGCCCGTGAGATTTTCCGCTGTCAGACTTCCTCACGCCAGCGAAGGCCAGCATCAGGCCGGCCACGGACAAACCGAGGTCATACCACAACCCGTGCCCGATTCCTTGCAGACTCGCGGCTGCGGAGCCCGTAGTGCCGAGTTTCAGCACCACGTTGGTATCACCTTGTCCTGAAGCCACCTCACTGGGCGTAAATGTGCAGTTACTCAAGGGAGGAAGCCCGGCACTCGCACACGACAGGCTCAGGTTGCCGGGAAAAGTTCCGCCATTTCCCAAGGGCGCGACATCCAGGTTGTAGCCGGCGGTCTCGCCCGCTGTGATGGTTTGAGCGGCAGAATTGTTGCGGATCACGAAATTGAATCCGACGATCAGCTCGACCGGAGTTGATTGATGGATGTGGCTGGCATCGGTTCCGGTGCCATCGATCGTGAAGTTGAAATGATTTTGTACATCGCTGCTGGAGGTCACCGTGAAGGCCGCACCGCCAGCGGTTGGAGTCAGAGTTGCGGGAGAAACAATACAGCTGGGAGGCACCGCCCCGGAACAGCGCAAGCTCACCGCGCTGTTATAGCCACCCGAGGCCGTCAGCATTCCGTTGAATACCGCGGGCTCATTCGGATTTGTCGTCAGCGAAGGATTGCTGACGGCAAGAGCGAAGTTGGGGTTGCCGGTGCCGGCGGCGCCGACTGTTAGCGCCAGGGTTTGCGTCCGCGTCGGCCCGCCGGCGACCGAGCCCTTGATGACGACTTGCGATGTTCCAACGGGCGTACTTGCGCCGGTGCTGATGGTGAGAGTCACGGTGGAAGGGCTGCCGGAAATTGGAGACGCCGAATTGGCGGGCTGGAAATTGCAAGCGGCTCCGGTGGGCAAACCGCTGCAGGAAAGAGTGACTAGTTGATTGAACGCTCCGCCTGCGGTGACTTGAAATGCCACCGGCCCGGAAACGGCCGACTGATTCATGCTCAAGGTGCCCGGCGCAGGCTGGGGTGAGGTTGAAATCCACCACGTGCAGAGTCAGGGAGAAATCGCGGGTGGTGGTATTCACGTCGCTGCCAACAGCATGCGCGTTGAACAAATAGTCACCCACCGGACCGCCGGCGTTCACGCCGAAGGGCGTTCCCGAAACCGTCGGTGTCACCTGGGTAGACGGCGTGAAGGTGCAAGAGGGTGGTGGCGGGAATGCCTTGGCCCGGCCCACGCAGCTCATAGTCACAGAGGTGTTGAATCCATTCTCCGCCTGTAGAGTCAGCGCAAACGCGGCAGTTTGCCCGGCGAATGTGGTCAAGACGTTGTCTGTCGAACTGAACTGAAAGTCCGGACCGGTTGTCAGCGTGAACTCCCAGATCCCGCGTCCGTAAGTCGACGCGCGCAGCTTCTTCGTACCAGCGAAGGTGAACATGCGCAGCGCCGTGACCGCGACATTGGGTAAATAGCCCGGCTGTCCGCTGAGCGGAGCTGGTCCAACCTCGGTCCAGGAGGGACTGGCCGTAGTGCTCGCGAAGACCCCGACATCGGTGCCCACATAGACGGTGCTGCCATCCACCAGTACAGCGTTGGCGGGCGCATCAGGCAGATTTTGCGTGAAGTCGATCCAGGAGGCGCCAGCCGTGGTTGTCTTCCACACATGGGAAACATGGAAGCCCATGATGGTCACGTAGGCGGTTTTACCGGTGCTGTCGGATTTATCGATTGCGATTGCTGAAATCGGAAAACTCGACGGGTTAGTCGCTCCCGTCCGATCCATCCACGCCGACGGCCCACCACTAACATTTGTAGCCACCCAGATGTGGCCTCCGGTGGAAACAAGCGGGCCAAGGCCGTCCGTTCCCGCGTAGATCACGTTGGAAAACCCAGCAGTGTCTTTGATGCCGCCTGCAGCGAGGGCCCGCACCTGGTTTACTTCGCTGCCGGTGCAGCTTCCGGTAGCGCCGGTTTCGAAATTGTTGGTCAGGGCGGAGAATCCGGTGCCGTCTGTGGCGCCGCGCCAAACCCGGCAAGTACCTACCAGCAGTTCGCCGGAATTCTGCGGATCCAGAATAAAGGGGGTGAAAAATGGTCCGGCATCGCCGCCCACGGTCGCATTCGAAACCACATTACTGAAATCCTGGGCCCGACAGTCCACGCCGAAAGCGCAGCGCTGGATGCTCACATCGGTGTTGGCGGTAAACCAGTCGGTGGGATTGTCGGGACTGATCGCGTTGTAACCGCCATTGCCTGCATTCACGTTTAGCCAGTTCGTGCTGCTTTGCGATGTGCTGGTCGCGGGCGAACCGTTGTCTTGTGCGCCGCCTAGGATCGTATTTGGATCGGTGGGATGCTGCGAGAAAGAAACAAACTGCGTGATCGATCCCAAATTCTCATTGAGACTGTCGAACTGATTGCTGCCGCCGCAGGCGCCGGTGAGCAATCCGGTATAGGCATCGAGGGCGCGGTAGATTCCGCCATCGTTGGCAAAATACATCGCGACTTGAGTGTTGTTGTTGATCAGAAGGAAGGACAAGGCGTGCTGGTTAGGGTGAACATGAGCAATGGAGCCAAAGTTGGGTAGGCATCCGTAGGTGTGCGTAAGGTTGACAAAAGTGTCAGGTGCGCTGCCCGCACACACAGGCGAGGCTGTGGTAATTCTGCATTTGTACAGGTTGACCGCTCCGGCATACAGATCGGTGACCTGTCCATCGGGGAGGGCCGCCAACTCCAGATTGTATGCACCCTGTTGTGTTCCGCATCCCCCGAACGCATCGCCGCAATTGGTGATGCCGTCATCATTGAGTTGAGTCCAGGTGCTGCCACCGTTCTTGGTCTGCCAAATCGACTGGTCCGTGTTGTTGCTGTCCACGAACCAGAAGTACATCTCATTGCGGCCGGGCACGACCGCGAACTCTCCGCGATACAGCGGGCAACTTGCGGTCGCGGGAGTTGCGGCACACGCGGCCGCACTCAGGCCGCCGGGCTGATTGCCCAGGCGTTGCCACGCGCTTCCATCGCTGGACGAGTAAATTCCATGCCACTGGATGGCCGCGAAAAACTGCCTGGCAACCGTGTTGTACACCACGGAGGCCGCCGAACTCGGATCAATGACTCTAGATGAATCCGTCACCGTGGCGTAGCTCCAGGACGCGCCAGCATCGTGTGAAAAATAAAGGCCGCGATTCGCGATGACGGGATTCTCCAGACCTTCGACTACTCCCTGCGTCGCTCCCGCAGCAGCCGCCACCACCTGCGTGGAATCGGTTGTGCTGAACGCAATTTTGCTGAAGCCTAGTCCGGCAAAAGGCCGGCCGGAGCTGTCTTGCGAGATGAGAGTCCAGGTATTGCCGGCGTTCGCGGAACGCAGAATGCCGAGGCCATAATAGGAATCGGAGGAGCTGTCCGCCTCTCCTGTACCGGCCAGCACCACGCTTCGGCTCGCATCCGGGTTACTCAGTTGGGGCTGGATGGCGATCGCTCCCACCGCGAGCGTTGCCTGGCTATCGGTCAGCGGTATCCAAGTAACACTTGAGGGATTGAGATTCAACTGTCCGGCGTTGGTTGACTTCCATACTCCGCCGTATGCGCCTCCGGCATACACCGTGTTGCCGGTGGAGTCGGCCGGATCGACGGCGACCGCCGTGGCCCGTCCCGCAACTGGGCCGTAGTCCTGCACGCCCAGTCCCGTAGCGTCCGAAGCCAAAGGAGAGGGCCCGAGCGGCGTCCAGATGGTGCCGGCAGCGACACGCGGCAGGGCGTTCGGCCCGGCGAGGCGTGATACGGCGGCGTCGCGTGCCCGCAATTGCAGCTTCTGCCGATACGCCCGGTAACGCAGTGCAGCCGCCTGCTGCCCAGGAATCGTGCGTCCACGCTGCAACCATTGCTCGCGTTGACGCGATTGGTTGCCCGACTGATTCATTCTTGTGTTCTGAGCCGGCGCCAGCGCAGCCAAAAATATCAAGCACATGAGCACGTGGGATCGAAGGAAAGCTTCCATACGAACTCACGACTACCACGCGCTGTGACTCAATTGCAGTGACGGATAAGGATGAATGAATCTTTCTTTCTGCGCTGGGTTCTAAATGGGAATTTGTGGCGGCGTGCAGGGATGCGGCGGAGCACCCCACGAAAGTTGACTTGACGGGAGACGGACTTCAGACCTCAGCCGTCAGACCTCGGACGTCAGCCCGATCGCACTGGTTTGTGATGTTTGAGGTCTGATGTCTGAAGTCCGACGCCCGACGTCCGACGCCTGTTATTCGTATCTGAGCGCTTCGATTGGGTCGAGACGCGCCGCTTTGCGGGCGGGATAGAAGCCGAAGAAAATTCCCACGGCCATGGAAAACAGTACGGCGGCGAAAATTGCGGTGGGAGAAACCAGCACGGGCCAGCCCAGGGTCTGCGTGATCATGTAGGAAGCTCCCATGCCTGAGAGAATTCCGATGGCGCCGCCGACCACGCTCAACACCACGGCTTCGATGAGAAACTGCTGCTGAACATCGCCTTCGGTGGCGCCAATCGCCATGCGGATGCCGATCTCGCGGGTGCGTTCGGTGACTGAGACCAGCATGATATTCATGATGCCGATGCCACCCACCAGCAGGGAGATGCTGGCAATCGAAGCCAGCAGTATGGTGAACAGGCGGGCATTCTGGTCAGCCAGATCGGCCATGTCCGCCAGGTTGCGCACGAAGAAGTCGTCGTCCTGTCCGCTGCGAATGCGGTGGCGATCGCGCAGCAACGACGTGATCTGCTGCTGGGCGGTGTAACTGGCATCCTTCGACACCGCGGAAACCATGATCCAGCGCAGCCAGTCCTGCCCGGTGATTTTCTTTTGCAGGGTGGTGATGGGCACCAGAATGATGTCGTCCTGATCCTGTCCCATGGCCGCCGAGGTGCCTTTCGGGGTCAGCAGTCCTACCACTTTGAAAGACAGATTGTTGATGCGGACCGTCTGGCCGATAGGATCGGTGGCTCCGAACAGATTCTTGCGCACGGTTTCCCCGATGACGGCCACATTGGCGGCGGTAGAGACGTCATCTTGCGTAAAGGAAGTGCCCTCGGCGAAGGGCCAGCTTCGGATGCTGAAATATTGCGGCTCGGTGCCGTTAATGTTGGTGGCCCAGTTGTCATTCCCGAAGACGACCTGGGCCGACGCCTGGCTGCCGGGCGCGGCCGCCAGCCACCGACGGGCACTCGCGCATGATGGCCAGCAGATCATCGTAGACCAGAGTCTTGGTCGCGCCCCATCCCATGCGCATCCCGCCGCGGTTTACCGTGCCGGATTGCACGAACAGCATATTGGAGCCCATGGCTGCGATCTGCTGTTGCGCCTGCTGTTGCGCGCCCTGACCGACGCTCACCATGGCGATGACCGCACCGACTCCGATGATGATGCCGAGCATGGTGAGAATGGAGCGCAGTTTGTTGCGGGCCAGGGCCCGCATGGCGATGCGAATGATGGCCAGTAAATCCATAGTGCCTCGCTACACGACCTTGGGATCGAACAGGCCCAGCGGCGTGCTCGGCCCGATTCTACCCAGCTTCACCAGTCGCGCAATGATCGAACCGACGGTTCGATTGTGCGTCTTCGCGATCTGGTGAAAATCAATTCCCCGGCGCAGTTCTTCACAAACTTGCGCATCTTCCGCGCGCGACCAGGACTTGCCCGCCTTCGCTGGTAGCGTCTTCTTCGAACGCTCGCGTTCTCCTACATACTCCAGGGCCTGCACGGCGCGGTGAAAGGCCCGCACCACCGGCGGACACTGATAAATCGCCTCGGCGTTCATTTCCTTGCCGCTTTCGGGATTGATTCCATCCGCGAGCGCCCGCATGATTCGTAATGCTTCCTGAGTTTCCATAACCCCTCCGGACGCATCGTACAAGTCCGGTGTGACCGGGGCTGTGATGGCTGAACTAATCAGATGTTCAGTCCCGCCACGGGAAATGCTGACGTTGATCGCAAACTTTCGCGATCCTTCCTCGAGTGATCAGTCCTCGAGCTCCGGCATATTTTTCAGGACTTCGGCCGCGATCGGCCGGTCCTTTACCAATTCGTCACGGCGGATGCTTCCGTCCCGAAAGTGAATGCCACGCTTGGCAAATTCTGCGATATCGGGCTCGTGTGTCACCATCACGACCGTAAGCCCATCATTATTCAGCTTTTGAAATACTTCCAGGATCTCGACCGAAGTTCGGCTGTCCAGATTGCCCGTGGGCTCATCGGCCAGCAGGATTGAGGGGTGATTGACCAGCCCGCGCGCAATCGCAACCCGCTGCTGCTGGCCGCCGGAAAGCTGGGAAGGGAAGTGCTCCATGCGATCGCCCAGACCGACCAGTTCGAGCGCTTCCCGCGCCCGCTTGCGGCCTTCTTCCTTGCTGACCTGGGCGTAGAGCGTGGGCAACTCAACATTTTCCAGCGCGGTAGTGCGGGAAAGCAGGTTGAATCCCTGAAAGACGAACCCGATTTTGCGATTGCGGATGGTCGCCAGCTCCTTCTTGGTCAGCTCGGAGACAGCGATGCCCTCGAGCAGGTAGCGGCCGCTGGTGGGCTTGTCCAGGCAGCCCAGGATGTTCATGAAAGTGGATTTGCCGCTGCCGCTGGCGCCCATGATGGCCACGAACTCGCCGCGTTCGATGCGAACACTCACGCCCCGCAGCGCGTGTACCTTGGTCTCGCCCAGATCGTAGTATTTGTGCACGTCATCAATTTGGATGAGGCCGAGCGCTCCGCTTTCAGCGGGCGTGTTCAATGTGGATTGTGGGATGGTCGCCATTGGCTGCCCGCTTATCTTCGCGGCGTATTTCCACCGATGCCCGGTGCCCGGGTTGCGCCTGAACTTGCTGCCATACCGCCGGTGACCAATTCATCGCTTTCGTTCAGCGCACCATTCAGCACCTGTGCGACTTCGGTGACGGTGTGGTCTGTAATACCCGTGCGAATTCTGACCGGCTCGAGCGTCTTGTCAGGACGCAGCTTCCAGACTACGGCGACGTCCACTCGTGGAGTGTGTTGCTGCCCGCCGGCCTCACCAGCGCCACCGCCCTCGGTGCCTTCCGCATGAGCCCGCCGCTGCTTGCCGGCTGCCCCAGTTTCGCCGGATGCCTGAGTGCTCGTCTGCTGTCCGCCGGTACCCTGTCCCGAAATCAGGCCATATTGTTTGTACAGGGCGCGCAGCTGGTCGGCGGGCATGTCCGGTTTGTATCGCAGGGCTCCGTTGGGCACGCGCAGGGTATTGGGTGCATCTGCTACGGGAATCGTGATGTAGGCGGTCATCCCGGGAAACAGCTTCAGATCGGGATTATCGAAATCAATGATGGTGTTGTACGTAACCACGTTCTGTACCGTGGTCGCATTCAAACGCACTTGCGAGACTCGTCCGGTGAATGAGTCTTTGGGGAAGGCGTCCACTTTGAAGGTGACGATCTGCCCGGTGTGAATCATGCCGACATCGGATTCGTCCGTGCTGGCGTAGACCTGCATTTTGGTGAGGTCCTGCGCGATGGTGAATAGCGTAGGCGCCTGCAGGGAAGCCGCCACCGTCTGGCCCACATCCACGCTGCGCGCGATGACCGTGCCGTCGATGGGCGCGTGAATCGTGGTGTAGTCCAGATTGGTCTGAGCGACGGTCACCGCAGCTTGCTTTTGCTGCACTTGCGCGACCGCCTGGGTCAGTGTGGCCTTGGCGGCGGCCACTGCGGCATCGGCCGAGTCGGCATTCGCTCTCGCCAGGTCAAGCTGCTGCTGGCTCATCACACCGGCCTGGGTAAGTCCGGACGTGCGTTGGTAGTCGGCCCGCGTTTGTACTGCGGCGGCTTGTGCCTTTTCCAGATTGGCTTGCGACGCAACTACGTTGGCCTTGCCATTCGCCAGATCGGCTTGGGCCTGCAGCAACGTGCCGTGGAATAGCGCCGGATCGATCTGCGCCACCACTTGTCCCTTTTTCACCCGCGAATTGAAATCGGCATTCAGGCGCGAGATTGTTCCCGAAACCTGCGATCCTACCTGGACGGTTGTCACCGCATTGATCGTGCCCGTAGCCTCCACTACCTGGCGAATTTCGCCACGGTCGACCTTGGTCGTGAAATACTTCGGCTGCTCGCTGCCCTTGAAGCGAAAGGCGGCGAAGATGGCGATAGCGACAACCACCAGACTCACGATCAGCCAATGGCGCTTCAACAGGTTCACTTCGTCATCCTCACCCTAAGGATCCGCAATGGAGATCCCAAGACCGGACCCGCACGTTCCGGGTCGTTCAATCACAATTACCTCAACTGGAGCCAGGGTTGCGGATAGAATCACTAACTTCCCCAGGTAAGCCCCGAGCTCCACCTGGATGGATGGTACATCTTAGGCTGCGGATGTGTGAGCTTGGCTAACATTTTACAAAAGTTTACTAAGCTTAATTTAGGCTGAAGATGAAAGTATTTTGAATCACTAAGCAAAGTCGCTCCGCTTCTGCAACTGCAGGCATCGCGGTATCCAACAAGAAGTGAATGGGAGAGGATTGATGGACTGGCAGGCATTCTGGCTTACGTTCCGGCTGTCCGTGGTGGTGGCAGCCATCCTCGTGGTGGTTGGACTTCCGGTGGCCTGCTGGATCACGTACTCGCGCTGGCGCTGGAAGTTTCTAGCGGAAGCTGTTTTCGGCCTCCCCATTGTGCTGCCTCCAACCGTGCTGGGCTTCTATGTGCTGGTGGCGCTGGGGCCGCACAGTCCCCTGGGACGCGGCTGGCAGGCCTTGACCGGCCACACCCTGGCATTCACCTTCGAAGGCTTGGTGATCGGTTCGATCCTCTACAGCTTCCCCTTTGCGGTGCAGCCCTTCGCGGCTTCGTTTGCGGCGGTGGATTCCCGGCTGGTGGCGGCTTCCCAAACCCTGGGGGCGTCCCGATTGAGGACCTTCTTTCGGGTAATCCTGCCGTTGTCCGTCTCTGGGCTGGTGACCGGTGTGGCGCTTAGCTTCGCCCACACCATGGGCGAGTTCGGCGTGGTGCTGATGGTGGGCGGCAACATCCCCGGAGTCACGCGAACGGTTTCGATCGATATCTATGACAAGGTGCAGGCGGTCAACTATTCCGGCGCCAATGCCACGGCGCTGGTGTTGCTGCTGATTTCGTTCGTAACGCTTTCGGTTGTGTACGGGTTGAACCGGCGAGTGTGGATGTGGAAGTGAAAGATGGGAAACCACGAAGGACACTAAGGACCACGAAGGAATTCGAACGGCAAATCGCTGGCCATTTTGTTGGCATTCCTTCGTGCCCATTCGTGTCCTTCGTGGTTATTGATTTTGACCGAGTCGCTATTTATGGAGTCAACCCTGGCCAACGCGGTCGCCACTAAGTCTGCTGCAGTGGATGCGCCTGAACTGTCTGTGCGAGTGCAGAAAAGGCTGCAGAAAGATTTCACTCTTGACCTCGCCATTGCGCTTCCGCCCGGAATCACGATCCTCTTTGGTCCATCGGGAGCCGGGAAGACGACTCTGCTGGATTGCATTGCCGGGCTGGTCGAACCGGATGAAGGCCGCATCGCGACCCGCGACAAGATCCTGTTCGACGGCGCGCTCAAAATCAATTTTCCTCCGCAGCGTCGCAGAGTCGGCTATGTATTTCAGGACCTGGCGTTGTTTCCCCACCTGAGTGCTCAAAGAAATGTGGAATACGGGCTTTCCCATCTGGGCGGAGAGGAACGCCGCCGGCGCAGTGACGCAATTCTGGAGTCGTTCCGCATCGCGCATCTGCGATCGCGGCGCCCCGGCCAGATTTCCGGGGGAGAGCGCCAGAGAGTTGCGCTGGCCCGCGCCCTGGTGATTGATCCCGCAGTCCTTCTCCTGGACGAGCCTCTGGCGGCATTGGATGCGGCCACGAAGTCGAAGATCGTCGATGACCTGCGCACCTGGAACCAGGTGCATCATATTCCGATCGTTTACGTCACTCACAGCCGGGAAGAGGTGTTCGCGCTGGGCGAACAGGTGATCGTTCTGGAGAATGGCCGCCCCATCGCGCGCGGTACGCCGCATGAGGTGATGAGTGCTCCGCGCCTGGAGACGGTAGCGCAACTGGCCGGCTTCGAAAATATTTTCGACGCCAAGGTCACTGCCGCACACGAAGACCGAGGCACCATGGTGTGCCAGTTGTCCGGAAGCCAGGTCGAAATGGAGACGCCCCTGGTGAGGGCGGAGGTGGGTTCGCAGTTGCGGGTGGGAATCCGCGCGGGAGATATTCTGCTGGCTTCCGTGAAGCCGGTTGGGCTGAGCGCCCGCAATATCATTCCCGGCAAGGTACTCTCGCTGGCGCAGCGTGACGTGATCGTCGTGGCGAAGGTGGATTGCGGAGTGGAGATGGAAGTCCATCTCACCCTGGCGGCTCGCGATTCTCTCCAGTTACAGCCGGGGGGGGAAGTCTGGCTGGTGGTGAAGACTCACTCCTGCCATCTGCTGGGAATTTCGTAAGACCGAATTTTGTAGCGCCGGCGTCCCGCCGGCTGTCCGGAGGGCGTCCCCGCCCTCCGATCAATCTCTCAAGTCTTGTCTCAGCACGAGTCTCCCCAAACTCAGGCCGGCGTTCCCCGCCCATCGGGCTGCGGGACGCCGGCGCTACAAAGTAAAAGCCTCGTCGCTGGGCGACGAGGCTCTTCCGAAATCGTAAAGAAACTTAAACGCTGAACGATGATCCGCAACCGCAGGTGCTCTTCACGTTCGGGTTCTCGAACTTGAAGCCGGCACCCTCGAGGGTCTCGACGTAATCCACGATGCAGCCGTTCAGATACATCACCGAGGTGGCATCCACGTAGACCTTCAGACCGTCCATGTCGAAGACTTTGTCCATCATGCCGGCGGCGTTTTCAAACTGCATGGAATAGGAGAAACCCGAGCAGCCGCCTCCCACTACGCCCACACGCAGCCCAGACGGAACCGGATTCTGCTGTGCCATGGTCTCCTTGACCTTGGCGATGGCGCTGGCCGTCAGGTTGATGGGCGCCTTCTTCTCTGCGGGCTTCACTTCCGGGGTCGTCGTCGTAGCCATGGGTATCTCCTTGAAAGGACTCATCTATTATAGCAAAGGTCGAACCGGCTCTACCCTAAAAGTCGGGCCAGGCATGTTTTCAGGGTGGTTCCGGTCAGCCCTCATTGCTTTAGATGACCGAGGCTACCCCCTGGGTGCAAAGCCAAAAACCCCCGCCAGGCCTTGCCAACAGGTCTATAATTCCGCGTTGGGGCCCTTGTCCGAAAGGCGGTTGTGGGGGCCACAACCACAATCTATCTGCTACAGCCTTCGGGACCGGCTCGACATCAGTACCGAGGTGGTCTATGACTCCGGGATTGCTATGGCTGTTGATCGTGTGGGGCGCTCTCACCGTAGTTCTGATCGTTCTCCTTATTTACCGAAGCACCCTGACCATGCAGGAAGACGATCAGTTATTCCTCGATGATTCTGCCTCGGCGATGGCAAAAGACCAGATGGAACTCATGGCCAAGGTGAACAAGATTACTCCTGTGGTGAAAGTGCTGGGCGCAACTTCAGGAGCCATGATCCTGGTGATTGCAGGCTGGGCAGTTTACCTGGGATTGAACTCGGTCCAGCCCTAGGGCGCTGCGGTAAGAAGATCGCGTCCGGATCCCGGGTGCCGGTAAGGGCACGACTTCAGTTGTGACACGGGCCGCGCAGGGGGGTTGGCTTCAGCTTCCTGAGGTTTGCTGTTCCAACCCGACTTGTTGGTGCCGGGAACAGGATTTGAACCTGCACGCCTTTTGGGCATTGGATCCTAAGTCCAACGCGTCTGCCAATTCCGCCATCCCGGCATACGCTTATTTTAACCGATGTGCAGAACAACCTCGTATCCCGCGCAAGGCTATGCGCATCGAATCAACCGGATGAGCAAACTCAATTCGAAAACAGTGGCGGTATTTCTCTTAGTGCTGACGGCCGCTTTTTCGGCGCCAGGACAAGAGATTCCCGTGATGGTCGCGCGGCCCGCGCCTCCAGCCGGCTGTCACCAGCATGGCTGCGAAGCCGCCAGCCTCGGCGCCTGTGAGTTACCGGTGCTGCCAAAGCGGCCACGATTCCGCGATCCTGCAAACTGCAATCGACTGTTGAGCTGTCTCCGGTCCTGATCTCCACGGTTGATTCAACTCAAGGCGCGATTGCGATTCCAACTCAAAGGCATCTTTACCGCTTGATGGTTTCATCTTCCGATCCACCGCACGCTGTTCCTCTGCGCGTTTAGAACCCCGCCAATTCTTCATCCTGCAACATCAGGCGTGAAGCCTGACGTTCGTCTATTTCCGAAGACGCAAGGGGAGATTGGTGCGGAAACTGGTCTGTGGTTGCTCTCGTGAATGCGATGTTCCTTCCGTTCTAGGTCTGCCTGTCTCGGCGCAGACCGGCAGCGATGGCATGGACATGCCCCAACACTCTGGGTCCAACAAAGACACATCCAGCCAAGCCACATCCAGCCAGACCACATCCATGCAGAGCATGCCAGGAATGGCTGGCATGACCGACAACAGCATGATGCTGTCTCCCTCGTCGAATCTCTGCTGCAGCACGCCACGTCGGGCACCGATGCCGAGCCCAACTCCACACCCTTTGAAATGCTCATGACGACCAAGGGCAAGTGGACGCTGATGTTTCATGGCGAGGCCTTCCTGAGCGAGATGCAGCAAGGCGGGCCGCGAGGGAACGACAAACTATTTTCCACCAACTGGTGGATGCCCATGGCCCAACGGAAATTCGGCAACGGCACCCTGACCATCCGGACCATGCTCAGCTTCGAGCCAGCCACGGTTTCCGACCGCCGCTATCCTGAACTCTTCCAGCAGGGTGAAACCGCCTTCGGCCGTCCTATCGTGGATGGGCAGCACCCTCACGATTTTTTCATGGAGCTGGCCGCCCTGTACGACTACCGGGTGGGGGAGCATACGCTGCTATCGTTGTACGCCGCGCCCATGGGCGATCCGGCAATGGGGCCGACGGCATATCCCCATCGGGCGTCGGCCTCGGAAAATCCCATCGCGCCGCTGGGACATCATCTCCAGGACTCGACCCACATTGCAGCCGACGTCGTCACGCTGGGCATCACCCACCGTAGCATCCGTCTGGAAGCCTCAGGCTTTCATGGACGCGAGCCCGACGAGTTCCGCTGGAACATCAACTCGGGAAAGATGGACTCCTGGTCAACTCGGGTCACCGTCAATCCCGGACAGAACTGGAGCCTGCAATATTCGATCGCGCAGCTGCGCAGCCCGGAGGAGCTCGCGCCTTTCGAAGACATTCGACGCATGACCGCTTCGGTCCAGTACAACCGCCCATTGAAAAAAGGGAATTGGGCGTCTCTGCTGCTCTGGGGGAGAAATCAAGATGTTTCTGGCGGGAATGTCGGCAACAGCTTCCTGCTGGAATCGACTTTGCGCTTTCTCAATCGCAACTACGCCTGGACTCGTATCGAAAACGTGGATCGCACCACTGAGCTGCTTCTGGGCAACACTCCCGAACCCCCCGGATTCACCGAACGCTACTTCACCCGCGTACAGGCCTACACCGCGGGCTACGAAAGGGAAGTGGGCCATCTTCCGCATCTCTCCACCGCACTGGGAGCCCAATTCACCTGGTACGGCGTGCCGGCTGCCTTGAAGCCAATCTATGGTGAGCACCCTGTCGGCGGGATTATGTTCTTACGCCTTCGTCCTCGTTAGTGGTGATGCGAGCGCTTGCCCTGGATGCTTCGGTAGCGTTGCGAGCGGGCGCATCCGACAGTACACTCTCTAGTCTTGGTGGCTGGTGTCCAAACTGTCCAAATACCGCGTGCTCATCTCCGGTATCCTTTCGCCGCTGGCAGCAATTTTCTTGTATGTGCTCGTCTATGGCACGCTGACTTCGCGCAGTACCGACCTTGAAAAAGATTGGCTCTTCCGTCTCGCTGTATCGACTCTCGCGATGACCGTGCCGTTCCTGGTCACCTTCGTTCTTGCCACCAAAGACCGCCGCCAGCACGCGCTTTCTCGATCCGGCAAGATAGGTTTTGCCCTCGCGATTCTCTCTTTGGGACTGGCTTGGCAACCTGTGAGCGATGGCGTCACTCGCTGGAAGCAGTCCCGTAACCTGGCGATGCGTGGCGTGCCGGCGCCGGCCTTTGACACCGTAGACCTCCTCGGAAACCCTCAGCGCCTGGGAGATCACCAGGGACAGGTTGTTCTCGTCAATATTTGGGCCACGTGGTGCGCACCCTGCCGTGAGGAGATGCCAAAGCTCGACCGTTTATACCAAGAGCGAAAACAGCAGGGCTTCGTCGTGTTCGGCCTCTCGGACGAGAGTGTCGATGTGCAGCGGAAATTTGTGGAACAAGTGCCGGTAAGTTATCCGCTTCTGACCGTCGGCGGGAAGGTTCCCGATTTTTATCGCGCCATCGCGCGCTACCCCGCCATTTTTCTGATCGATCGCCAGGGACGGCTGCAGCCTGCGCCGAGTCCAGACCAGCCTTTCGAGAAGGTGCAGGCTGCCGTTGCTGCGCTCCTCGATAACGCTTCTCAATAATCTCAGGCCGAAAGAGTCGGGGCTGCCCCATCCTTTGCTTTTTTGCGAAAGGATGGGACAGCACCCGCACCCCTACTTAGCCGGCACGAAGCTGAAACTCCGCACGAACATGTAGCGGGTGCTATTGGTGGTGGCCAGACCACCCCAGCCCCTGCTGTTCGTTCCCCAGTGGTTGATCATGCCGTATGCCGGGGCTTGCGGGACGACGCCGGTGTGCGTGGATACCAGCACGTTGTCAACGTAGAACTTGATGCTGGTCCGCGTCCACACGCACTTGTAAGAGTGGAAGCCTTTCTCCGGGGCGAAGGGCGCCTGCGTCGAGGTCGATTGCTTCCTGCTCAGGCCCGCCCAGGTTGTCCACCACAGCTTGCCGGGATTCTGTCCTTCAATCTCCGGGCTGTCGATCTCCGTCTGCGAGTTGTTCACAAACACGAAGCCCGAGCTGATCTGGCCGGAGACCGCTACACCCGATCCCGTGGGAGTGCTGGAAGTCGAAGAAGCGCGAATGACCCACTCATAGGTGCCGAAACCGAGGATCTTTTTGGACTGCAGCTCGCCGCCGACCGAAGAGATCGCGCCGTTCGAGGCGTACGTCTGGGTGACTTTGATCCGCAGCATTCCGGAGGAGAAGTCGAGGTACGAAGGAACGAACTTGCCGCCACCCGGAGCCGACCAATTGGAGGCGATCCATTTAGAAGTGTCGAGCGACCCCTTCGAAAAGTCGTCGAAAAAGGTCGCGCCCGCCGGAGCGACTACGCGGCTATTCGGCCCGCCGGTTGCATCCGCGGCATCATGGGGCGCAGGGAAGGGCATGTTTCCTCCGCCGCAACCTACCAGGAAAAGAGTTGCCAAAACCAAAACACTCATCCTCATCATAGAAATTCTCTCTTGTGTAGGAGATGGGGACTGGCGAACCAATCCCTTGTGGCCAGAGGGACGCGGGGCCTTAGGAACGTTTCAAATTGCCGATTGCTGAGTTCTTGAAGATTTACGCTCAGCGTGCCAGTTCGATACTCAGCGGCGGTCTACCTGAAAGAAGGGCCCAGGTGGATTGCTCCGCTTATAACTTCCTATGATGAAAACCGAACGCCACGTCTCTGAAGCAACCAGGCGTGGCTGAACTGGAACCCGAAGCGATTGCTGCGAACAGTGTTTCCCGAGTCCGCGTCAGGACTCGGACCATAACCTATGGAGACTCGACGAAATAGCGGCACCGGAATCCTAGCAAAAACGTCGCGAAATGTCTTGCCCGGGCAGTCCTAAATCCCGCGCCCGGCAGGCGATTTGGCCGATAGGGGCAGCGGAGGGTCCCATTTCGGGAAAGCTGACGAGCCACTGGGAGCTGCGTAGAATTCGGAACGCAGGTCATGAATACGTTCGCGGTGGATCGCCGGGGAGTCGTACAATAGGCTCGTTTTCCGGAGGCCTTATGGCTCGCGCCTTCTGTCTTTGCTCGGCTTACTTCTTCTGACCCAAGCATCTCTTTCCCAGCAAGCAGGACGGTAACGCGATATTCCTGATAGCTGCCCCGTGACAGCTGTCCGCAACAAGCCCTTCATTCCTCCGTCGCCCTACCCCGAGAATCCTTATGCCGGGGGACATTGGTTTGGTACGGACGGCTCTGGATAGCTCCACCCCCAGACGGAGCATGGCGGAGGGCCACACAGAGACAATGGGCTGGCCTGCGGGCAGAAGCTCTTTTGAGTGGCACAAGGGCTCGACTGGCCGAGAACTGAAGGGAGTCACGGGCGGCGACTGGACTCCAGGCTCCTCCTCTGGCTGTCGATGGGTCAACGATGGTCGGTAGAATCGGCCCACCTCGGAATACATCATGGTCGGGTTTAACTTTCCAACCCCGGATGTTGGGAGATCACGGGACACTACGAGAGTGATGAGTTGAAGTTCGTCGTATGGGTTGTGAAGTAGTTCCGCGGGCCGTCGTCCGATTGCGGTGAGACACCCCCACTACAGGCATTGAAGGGTGTTGTGAGTGTAATCACCCTCTTTTACACCCTCACTTCAGGGGGAACGTCCGGAAAAAGGTCAAGGGTTCAGAGACCACGAGCCTACTTAGACGTGATATCGGGCGGAGGCGGAAGATTGCGATGTTTTAGCCACTCCAGGTTGATGCTCGGGCTGCCGTTGTTCTTCGGCAGAGTATCCAGGTCGGGCATGAAGATTTGCAGCCCGGCTTGCGGCGTCATGCGAGTGTAGCCGTTCACCAATTGGTTTTGATAGTTGTTGAGATCGAGATCGAACCACGCGTCATTCGAGAGATCGACCATGATGAGATCGACGTGATGCATGGTCAATTTTCCGAAGTCGACAGTGCCGTCGTTGAGCCGCAGAAAGTTTCTCCATTGTTCGACGCGGCTCACGGTGTCTTCAGCATTTCCGTAAACTTCTTCAATATCGGGCGTGACCACGCGCACTTTGGTCAATTGTCCATGAATATGAGGCGGTGGAAGTAGTTTGACGGTGTCGAAAAAGATTTCGTTGCCGGAAACTTCAACCCCCGGGATGCCCTTGGGCTGGATAAGGTCCGAGAGGCTGACATGCAAACCTCCGAGAAGCCCCTTCAACGGAATCTTCAGAACATTGAGCTTCGTGACATGTAGTTGAATTCGGTTGTCGGATGTGGCCGCGATACTGCCGAGCAACTCCACCGGCAGCGGAATGAGCTTGTGCAGGGTTCCCTTGAGCTTGATCTGGTCGCCGTCGGCAAGCAGGCTGATGTTTGTCAACGGCGAGCCTGCCACGCCTCCCGTATTCAGGAAGTTGCCGATATCTCCTATATTGGCGCGGATCACGCCGGTCTTCACCTCAAGAAGAAAAGATTCGGGATCGTCGAACGTTGGATTCACATCCTGGTGAGTGCGCACCATGTTCCCGCGCAGCCAGCGAACGTAAATGCGAAAGTCTGGTCCTTTTCTCAGCATCAGGTTGTGCGCATACACCGAGGTGGGGGCGGACTCAGGGGTGGCGGCGATTTCGGCGGTGGGAGGCGGGGAAGTGGCCAACGCTGGAGGACCGTTGACCGGGGTTGATGATTTGAGATGCCAAATCAGCAATACCAGAAAAAAAGTGGGAACGATGATGAGAGCCGCGAGGCGAGCACGCATATGGGTTCATTCTACTGGGAAGAGGGGTCTGCCAAAGAATGGCCCAACTACCTCAGGTTCCGTGAGCGATGGAGAGTCGACTTGGGCCCAGGAGAGTCTGGCAGTAAAGGACTCACCGCTCCCGCGTTGTTTCCCTTTCGCAATCCCGTTACACTGGCCTTCCTATGTCGAACCCAATTCAGCCCAATATCAAACTGACCAACACTCCCGACTATCGCGAGACCTATGCCAACAGCGTGCAGGTGCGGGTGAACGTTTGGGACTTCTTTCTGGTGTTCGGTACCTTGCAGCAGCAGAGCGAGACCCAGGTGGAGGTCAACAATTTTCAGGGTATTTATTTGAGCCCGCAGCAGGCCAAGGCTCTGTCGGCGATCTTGCAGCAAAATGTCGCGGGATACGAAAGCACATTTGGCGAAATCAAGCTGGATCCGCGCATGATGGCTCCCGGACCGGTGCACTAACCGGCTGTGTCTTCGACCGTAGTGCGAACTCCTTCCCACGATTCGCGTGGCACCCACTCTGCGCTGGTTTTTGTTTTCACCTTTGCGGCGCTCCTGGCCTTGCATGCGCCCCTTCTGCGTCTGCCTTATTTTTGGGATGAGGCGGGCTACTATGTGCCGGCGGCGCGCGATCTGCTGCTGACCGGGAGCCTGATTCCGCACTCCGGCGTCTCTAACGCGCACCCGCCCCTGGTGATGGCTTATCTGGCGCTGTGGTGGAAGCTGGCCGGGTTCGCGCCGCTGGTGACGCGGATCGCCATGCTTCTGGCGTCGTCGTTTGCACTGCTCGGCCTCTTCCGCCTGGCGAAGTTGGTCGCCAACTTCGAAGTGGCGGTCGCAACCACGGTCCTGACGGCGCTCTATCCCGTCTGCTTCGCGCAATGCTCTCTCGTCCATCTTGACCTGGTCGCCGCAGGATTTACTTTCTGGGGTCTCGACGCTTACGTGCGAGGCCGGGGATGGCAAACCGCAATCTGGTTCTCGCTCGCCTGCCTGACCAAAGAGACGGCGATTCTGGCGCCACTGGCGCTATTGGCCTGGGAGCTTGGGTCGCGCTTCATTCGCATCGGCAACACAGACGAACGGCGGCCAGCGTTTGTTCGCCGCCTGCGGAGTCCGGTTGTGCTTCTCGCGCCGCTGGGCCCGCTGGCTGCCTGGTACGCATACCACTACTCTCGAACCGGCTTTGTTTTCGGAAATCCGGAGTTTTTTCGCTACAACGTCGAGGCCACGCTGCATCCTCTGCGGATCGCCCTCGCCTTGCTGATTCGCCTGTGGCAAACCGCCGGTTATTTTCATCTACTGCTGCTCACGCTGGCCACGTTATTTGCCATGTGGCTGCCTCCGCTTCGCGCCCCGGATGGGGAGCGTCCGCGGATCGCCCTGGACGTGCAGTTCGCGATGCTCGCCATGATCGTGGCGTATGTGTCGGCGATGGCGTTGGTCGGCGGCGCGGAACTTGCGCGCTACATGCTGCCGGTGGTTCCACTGGTCATTCTGGTCTGCGTTTCCACTCTCTGGCGCAGGGTGCGCTTGTGGCGCTGGGTGCTGGCGACCGTGGCGCTGATGTTCGTCTCGGGATGGTTCATCAATCCGCCGTACGGATTTGCACCGGAAGACAATCTGGCCTACCGCGACTACATCCGTCTGCACCAGAGTGCGGAACAATTTCTGGAGGCGCGCTATCCCATGGCGCGCGTGCTTACGGCGTGGCCGGCAAGCGACGAATTGACGCGCCCATATCTGGGATATGTCGGCCGTCCCATGCGAGTGGTGCGCATCGAGCATTTTGCCCTGGAGCAAGTCATGTCGGCGGCGGATGCAAGGGCGAATGTTGCCGGCGCGGAGTTTGACGTTGCGCTGGTGTTCTCAACCAAAGTGGAGCCGCTCCATCCTCTGCTCGAGCACTGGCGCCTTTGGCAGGAGTGGAAGGCGCGATTTTTCGACTACCATCGCGATCTGCCCCCGGCGGCCGCGGCGCAAATCCTGGGCGGAGACCTGGTGTACACCGAAACCCGCAACGGACAATGGGTTGGCGTGATCGAAATGCAGCGCATCATAGACGCACGAACCCAGACCTTGCCGTGAGATTCGCGACTACTGCTGTTGCTGCTGGGTAGGCGATGGCGTCGTAGGCGCACTCTGCGTTCCGCCAAAGGAGTTCGACGTCCCGGGTGAGTTGGGATTCGAAGAGTTCTGCTGCGGCATCACCGGGGTCGCTATTTGCAGCGCGGGCTGCGCCGGCGTGGTGATCAGGCCGCCGCGATCCATGGTGGGATCGTAGATGAACTGCCACTGATCGTAGTGGTTCTTGTGATTGAATTCGCGGATGGTCTGCGCTTTGCTGACGCTGGCCACGCCCACGATCGGGCCTCCGCCAAAGACCTTGCTGGATAATTGGACGCTGCTGTCGCCACCTGCCTGATCCGAACTCTTGGACGCATCATTTTTGGATTCATCACTTGCGGATCCATTCGCCGATGCGGGATTGGCTTGGCTCGCGTCCGAGCCAGCGTTGCCGGCTGTGTCCGTCGCTGGGGTTGAAGCGGAGGATGCCAGGCCGTTGCGTGAGGCCATGGCGGCGGCTCCTCCCATCATGGCGCTGGCTGCTCCGAGCAGCGCGGCTCCTCCAGCCGCGGCTCCGCCGCCAGCCGCGAGGGCGCTTGCACCGGCAATTCCCGGGGCGCTCGAGAGTTGCACTTCTCCCACATGCAGCAGCTTAAAGTCCTTGCCGGTGATGGGGTCTTTGTAGCGCTTGCGCAGGAAGCGAATGTTATTGGTATTTTCCAGCTCTTCCAGGCGACTCGGGTAACGTCCGGTCTTCTTGACATAGCGGCGAATCGCCCGCGAATACTGCACGCCCCGGTGGATGAGTTCTTCTTCGCGATCGCGCCGTACTCGAAACGCAATGCTGGGAGCCACCGCTGCGGCCGCAATCGCCAACAGGGTCACGAACAACATCAGCATGAGAAGGATGTAGCCACGTTCGCGGTGTCGGGTACCCGAGAGCAGCCGCGAATTATGCCGAGGCTGAGGCATGAATTGTCTCCATCGAATGATCGTTGCCGGCTGACGACTGAAGACCGACGACTGACGACCGGCTTATCCCTGCGTCAACGGAATACTCTGCCGGTTGTTGTTCAGCACATCTTCCACTTCCACCGAAACCGGCGTGATGCGCAAAATCTTGTAACGGCGGTCGATGATGTCGCCTTCCTTGGCGATGAACACGTCCTCGCCCTTGGAGAGGAAAATTTTCTTGCCTTCCCCCGGGTTGTTGGAAAAGCCGAAGAACTTGAGATTGATGGGCGGCGGTGGAGGCGGGCCCTGCGGGACAACCGGGGCCGCCACATGCACCGGGACGATCGGTTTTGGAATATCAACTTCTGCCCGGAAGATATTTCGCCCCGCTCCCTTGTACTCCGTGTCTTCACTGGCCTTCAGCCAGTCGTATCGGAGGGTGGGATCCAGCGAATTCGACGGTTCTTTGGTTGACGTTCTTTTTCCTGATGCATTTCTGGCGACCACGATGCGGCGGGTGCCCGGCGGTGGCGTCACCACCGGAGCAGGCGATTTCGCGGCTGCCGGGGAGCTGGGGAAGAAGCGCATTCCCACCAGCACCAGAGCCAATACCATGAGGCTCACGGCCACGATCGTCTTATTCCGATTTTCGGTTCCCAGCTGCATCTAGCTCATTGCCTTCTGATAGGTTTCCAGTTTCAACTGAAGCCGCACTGTGCCGGCTTGCTCGCCGCCCAGTTCCACGCTGTCAATAATGAAGAACAGCGGATCACGCTCCAGAGAGTTGATGAACTTCACCAGCTGCAGATAGCCTCCGGAGAGTTCCGCATCGATTTCCACCGGACGCAGTCCCACCGGGTCCGTGTCCTTCCACTTGTAGCGAATTTGCCCGATGTGGACGCCGTTCTTGGTCGCCACTTTGCCCAGCTCCTCGGAGATCGAAGAATCCTGCGCCGGCAGCCGGGTCTTGTAGAAGTCATCGATCTGGTGGCTGGCCGCCGCGATCTTCTTGTCCACATCCTTGAGCGGTTCCACCTCGTGCGTCTTGTGCTGCAAGTCCTGCCACAACTGGTCCAGTTGTTCGCGGCGCGAGCGCTCCGATCCGACCAGGGGCGAAAACAGGACAGCGACAGCGATGATGTCCACCACCAGCATGGCTGCGATGCCGATCTTAGCCTTCTTGCGGACATCGGTAACGTCGGGCATCAGCGCGCGCCTCCTTTGTCCGCCTCGGCGAATTCAGGCACGTACATGGCGCTGATGCTCATTTGCATATTGTCACCGGGCATTTGTCCGGTCTGGTTCGACTCCTGTTCGATCTGAATCTGCTGGAAGCGTTGCGAGTTTTCCATCTTCTTCACTAGTTCGAGCGCGCGGTCGCGCGACTCTCCGGCCACCACCAGTTTGATTTGCAGCTGGTTGTCGGCCTTTTCCGGGTGGATCGAAACCACGTGCAGCCGGGCCGGCATGACTCGCTCCAGGTCTTCGAACGCCCTGGTCCAGGAGAAGGCCTTGCGCTGGAACAGATCGTTGAGAAACTGGGCGCGGTCGCGGGTGCCGCGATTGGCGGCCAGGTTGAGGGTTTCTTCCGCTTTGGCTTTCTGCCGGTCGCGGGCGGCAATCTGCTGCTCGCGCTGTTCAATCAGGCCGCGGTCCTTGCGCGCCGAGAGCCAGCCCGAGAAGGCGCTGTAAAGCAGAATCAGGGTGAGCAGCGCCAGGCCTGCCATCGCTCCGCCCCAACGCAACCACAGCGGACCTGCGTCTTCGTAGGGATGGGATGCGAGATTGATGTCAACGCGCATATCAGGAAAGCAGGGCTCCCACCACCCCAGCCATTCTCCACTTGGGAATCGAACCCACGCTTCCGCCCAGTTGCGACGGCAATACCAGGTCCCTGACTTCGGCCCCGGTCTGGGCACGCAGCGCGGGCGCGGCGCCACCCGATTCGGGCAGGCCAGCCACAAAAATCTGGCCAATATTCAAGTGGTAGGTGTCCTGGAAGAATACCACTGAAGGATAGACCTCTTCCGCCAGTTGTTCGCCGGTTATGGTCACGCCGCGCGTGTTCTCCAGGGTGCGAAACAGCAACAATTGCTGGCCGTCCAGGATGGCAATGCTGGTGGTACGCGCATCCACTTTGATGACCAGCGCCGGCCGGGGCGCGTTGGCCGCTCCCAGGGCCGCCAGCATGGAGGGCATGACCACTCCGGGCTGATAGCCAGCCTGGCGGAAGGCAGCTTCATAGTCCTCAACGACATTGGCGAGGGCGACTGCAGCGATGACCCGCACACCCCCATTCGAAGGCTGCACATGGTAAGACACTTTGGCCTTGTCCACATCGAAAGGCAGCGACTTCTTCAGCCGGAATCGGACCACGCTTTCGGCTTCATCGCGCCGGGAAGGGAGAGTATCGAAGTCGAGCAGCACTACGCGGACGGCGGCATCGGGCAGCACGGCAATCACGTCGTGCGAGCGCCCGCCCACGGCGCTCAGAGTGTCGCGCACCGCCTCGAACACGGCGTCGGGTTGCCGCAGGTTGGTCTCAATCAGGTCGGGAACTACGCTGCCCGGGGCGAGTTCGGTCGACGCGCAGGCTTCGAGCGCGCGTCCGCCGTTGTCGGAAATCCTGCCTGCCAGCACGCGGTCAGCAGCGATTTCGCAAGCCAGCCTTGGCCTGGATCCGGAATTAGGAATACGGCTCATGAGTCTCTAGTGATCTTATAAGTAAAGCGCGGTTGAGCAGGGAATTGCAATATCCGGAAGGGCACTGGACGTCAGTCGTCAGTCTTCAGCCGTCAGCCAATGCCACAGGGGTTTAAGCTGACGACCGACGACTGAAGACTGACGACTGATCTACCGCATGTTCTCGATGAAGGTGACCTTATTGATCTCCTTCAGCGTCGTCATGCCCAGCCGGACCTTGTCGAGAGCCGACTCGCGCAGGAAGCGCATGCCTTCTTCGCGGGCGGCGCGGCGGATTTCCGATGTCGGCTTCTTGACCAGAATCATCTCGCGGATGCGGTCGCTGAGATCCAGCAGTTCATGGATCGCCGTCCGCCCGCGGAACCCGGTGCCTGCACACTCGATGCAGCCTTGCCCTTCATAGAACGCAACTTGCGACCACTGTCCGGGATCGAGTCCGCTGGCTTCCAGCACGTCCGGAGGGATAGTGCACTACCGTACGGCAGGATTCGCAGATCAGCCGAACCAGCCGCTGCGCCAGAATGCAGTTCAATGCGGAAACAAAGTTGTAGGGCTCCACGCCCATGTTGAGAAAGCGGCCAATCACGTCCACCACGTTGTTGGCGTGGACGGTGGTGAACACCAGGTGGCCGGTGAGCGCCGACTGAATGGCGATCTGCGCCGTCTCGGTGTCGCGGATTTCGCCCACCATGATCTTGTCGGGATCGTGACGCAGAATGGAACGCAATCCGCGCGCAAAGGTCAGCCCCTTTTTCTCGTTGACCGGAATCTGGGTGATGCCGCGAATCTGGTATTCCACCGGATCTTCGATGGTGATGATCTTGTCTTCTTCGGTCTTGATCTCGCTCACCGCGGCGTACAGGGTCGTGGTCTTGCCGCTGCCGGTCGGCCCCGTGACCAGCACCATGCCGTAGGGCTCGGCGATGTAGCGCCGGAATTTTCTCAGATCGTCCGCATCAAAGCCCACCACGTCGAGCACCAGCTTGTGGAACTTCTCGCTCATCGATTCTTTGTCGAGTACGCGCAGCACAGCGTCCTCGCCGTGAATCGAGGGCATGATGGATACGCGGAAGTCGATGGGGCGCTCGGGATTGCCGTACTTCACGCGGAAGCGGCCGTCCTGCGGCACGCGGCGCTCGGAGATGTCCAGTTCGCTCATCACCTTGATGCGCGAAATGATGGTGGAGTGATGCTCCTTGCCGATGGGCGGCATGGCCTGGGTGAGCACGCCGTCAATGCGGAACTTGATGCAAACCGAATCGTCGCGAGTCTCGATGTGAATATCACTGGCCCGCCGCTGCAACGCGGTGAAGATCGTGGTATCGACCAGGCGGATGATCGGGCTGATGTCGCCCTGCGCGGTCAGCCGGTCGATGGAGATGCTGTCTTCGCCGCCGGCTTCGTCTTCGGTCTCAACCGCCAGCGTGAAGCCTTCGCTGGCCTCTTCCAGCACACGCTTGGACTGTTCCGTCTTCTTGAGGATTTCGCTGATCTGCGCCAGGGTCGAAACCTTGGTGAGGATGCGCTTGCCCAGCAGCAGGCTGATTTCGTCGATCATCATCAGCTGGCTGGGATCGGCGATGGCGATGGCCAGCCGTCCGTCTTCGGTCTCGTCCAGAGGCACGAAGTTGTAGCGGAACATCAGGTCTACGGGAATCTTCTTGAACAGATCGTGATGCAGCTGGAAGTTATGCAGATCGACGAACTCACAGCGATAGCGCCGGGCGATGTCCTGCGCCTTGGCCAGGTCGTCAACGTGTGGGGCGGGAGCCAGGCGGGCCCCTCCATTGCCTCCGTGCGCCACGATCGGTTTGGTTTCTGCCATCTTTGCCATTGCAATGCTTTCTGCGAACCGCTCTGCCACGTTCCCTACAAATTCGCGCCTAGTGAATATTCGCGCCCAAAGAGAAGATCGGCAGATAAAGCGAAATCAACACTCCACCTACGAATACCGCCATAATGATCAGAATCACCGGCTCGATCAGCGCCATGGTCGCACCCAGCGCGGTCTGTACATCTTCTTCATAGAATTCCGCCACCGAATTCAGCATGGCCGGCAAAGCTCCGGTGGATTCGCCGACTTCAATCATCTCGACCGAAAGGTCGGGAAACATTTTCTGCTGCTCCAGGCTGCCGGAAAGCGTCTGGCCTTCGCGCACCCGCGTTGCCGCTTCCACAATGCCGTTCAGAATGCGCCGGCTGCTCATGGACGCTCCCGCGGTTTCTAGCGACGGCACCAGCGGCAGACCGCCGGCCAGCAAGGTCGAGAGCATGCGAGAGAAATTCGCGACCTGATACTTCAACCAGATATCGCCCAGAAGAGGCATCTTCAAAATCACGGCGTCCACCTGCTCGGCCCCGCGATCCGTGCTCTTCCACCGCCAGAACAGCGCCACCGCTACGACGATTCCCACCGCGAGGTAGGGAGCATACTTCTGCGCTCGCGTTCCCACTGCCAACATGATGATCGTAATCGTGGGCAGTTGGGCATTAAGATTCTCAAAGAGCTTGGCAAATTCGGGCACCACGTAGGTCACCAAAAACATCAGCATGATCAGGACCATCGTCACCAGCAGCGCCGGATAGACCAGAGACACTGCCAGCTTCTTCTTGAAAGTCAGAGCCAGCCGCTGAAAAGCGATGTAGCGGCCCAGCACTTCTTCCATGTTGCCGCTTTTCTCACCCGCCATCAGCGTGGTGGTGTAGATCCGGGGAAACACACCCTGCGCGGCAAACGAATCCGAAAGCAACTCGCCGCTCTTGACCCGGTCGCGAACGTTCTGCAACAGCGACTTCAAGTTGGCGTCCTTCTGACGCTTGATCAGCAGATCCAGCGAGTTCAGGATGGGCAGTCCTGCCTTGATCAGGGTCAGAAACTGCTGGTTGAAGATCACGAACTGGGACTGCCTGACCTTCCGCCCACCCAGTTGCAGCTTGCCCCCGGAGAAGATCCCGCGGGGCTTGACCCAATAGACCAGGTAACCCTGCTGCACGAAGCGCTCGCGCACCTCGGATTCCGAGTAACCATGCTCCACCTGCTGCGCCAGGCGCCCACGATCGTCAGCGACCTTCACCAGAAATTGGGCCATGCTCTGGTCCTGTTACCTGTTACCCCTGTTCCCACCCAAGTCTAGCATTCGGAAGCATTAACCCGGTGTGAATATGGCCTAATGAGTGTTCCTGCCAGGTACCGCTGGTAACGCCGGAACCCCTCGGAACCTTGACTTTTGGTAAACATTGTAAAACTTTGATAACAATAACCTTGCGATGCTACTGGTTCAAAACTTCCGTCGACGATCTCAACCCCTGGCGGAGGGGTAAAGCGGAAGCGCTGGTCCGCGATTTCGCCATTCTCCCGTTGCCCGCTGAAACGGTACTCGGTTACGGACTCATCCCCTCCTCAAATTGGATGCGGGCAATGCGGTAATCGGGCGTGATCTCCAGCACAACTTGGTTAATCCGGTCCGCCATGCCCTTGGGCACGCCGCGCAGCACCGTGTTGCCCGGGGTCATGGGGGCCACGTCCGGGGCCGCGGAAAGGCCATCCAGCTCTTTCTCCAGCCGGGTTTTACCCAGCAAAAATCCCAAGGGCGATCGCAAATCGTCCAGCTTTCGCACGGAAGTGCGCCGTACCTGGCGATCTCCGGGAAGGTAAAACCAGGCGTCTTTGCCGTCGCTCAGGAAAAGCTTCTCTTTGGGAGAACGATATTCCCAGCGCATCTTGCCTGGTTTTTTAAGCCAGAGCGATCCAGACTCGGTGCGCTCGGTGCCGGCGCCGCGATAGGTTTCGGTAAATTCGGCTTGCAGGGTCCGCATGTGGTTATAGCGGTTGTCTACGGCCTGCGCCATGGCGTGTACGTCGAGTGCGGGGTCCGCAGCCACCGCCGGCAGCAGGGTCAGCAGGACGACAAGGAATCTGGGAACAACTGAATTCAATCTCACCTGGGACACCACATTCGAATCAAGATCCGATACCAAAATATAATTAACGATATTGTAAACCCTGCTCTGCGGAAAACCATGCCTGCCGTACCGTAGCGCCGGCGTCCCGCCGGCTGTCGCGAGGGCGTCGCGCCCTCGCAGTATGAGGTTTCTCACGACAGGAGGAAACCTGTTGGATTCACGAAATCGGCCCAAAAACGAAAACGTCCCAGACTCAAAGAGTCATGGGACGCTCGTCGAACAGCCCTCCCCCGAAGTCTGCTCACAAACAGACTACTGTCTTCGAGTTTGCCTGGGAATGGCCCGAATGTGCCATTACAAATCAGTAATCATGGCGCGTTGCGAGCGCGTTCTAAGCCGTGAATGATGCCGCACGAGCGAGGACGCTCGCGCCTACACTGAAATCTAGTCCGAGGGCAGAATTTTGGGCGACAGCGGCGGATCGTAATTCGGCGGGGTGCCCTTCTGTATGAAGGGTAAGTCGTCAGGAACGCGTACTTCTACGCGACCATCCGGCATCAGCTTGTACGGACGTCCCAGGGGATCCACGGGAATGCCTCGCAGCAGGCCCGCGCCTGCAAGGTCGGAAAAGCTGGAGGGCGAACGCCCGGTTTGCTGCTGGTAGCGTGCAGTCAGCGCTTCCAGGCTGGTCACATCGTCATCCACTTGAATCGCCCGCAGGTGCGCCGCGGCATTCGCCCGCACGTTTCTGTCTTTCGTTGTCTGATAGGTCGTACTCCACATCATCCGGGCCATCTGGCGATCGCCGGCGTGTTCCGCCATCTTGCCGGCGAGAAGCGCCAGGAAAGGATGAGCATTGGGCACGCGTGCTCCGCGGGCAAAGGCCTCAGCCGCTTTCTTGTAGTCTTTCAGCTCCATGTACTGGATGAATCCGTCATTGTAGTAGAGCTGCCATTCGTCGGGATTGTTCTGAATACCAAATTCTTCCAATTGGATGGCGCGTTCCGGCATGCCGCCACCATTCGGCGGCTGGGGAGCCAAAAAGTTAGCGCCGTATTCGTACGCCACCAGCAGGTGAGGATCGAGTGTCGTGGTGATTTCCAGCAGCGGCGCCAACAAGTCGAAACGCTTGGCGCCGGCCTGGTGCTTGTTGCCAAAATACTGCACCGCGCGTGTCCAGTAGATATCGGCGAGCAAGCCGTCATAACCCAGGCTCATCTTCTTGAGAACTTTGGGCGATGAAACGTACAGCACCTCTTCCAGGGTGGCGCCGGTGCGAATCTGGTCCAGCCGCCGCAGGAGCAGCACCGAGGTCGCACTGCAGCCCAGCAGAAGGAGAGTGAAGACGACCGTAACTCGCCGGGAGGCGCTCATTTCAGGTTCCGATGTTCAAACACCAGCACCGCTCCGCTCAGCGCCATGAGGGCGTAAATCAAAGCGTAAGCGCTGTTATAGAGAACCAGTTGTCCGGAGACCGGCTGGGCGTGGGCCACTGAACTGATGACATTCAAGGCGGAAAAATTCGGCACCAGGTAAGCCGCGCCGGTCGCCAGCCAGCGCGTAAAGCCGTGGCTGATGCCGGCAAATCCCCGCAAGTCCTCGGCAAAGCTGCCCGCCACAAACAACGAGAACGCGAATACCGCGGAGAGCAGCGGAGACGAAAACGAGGAAAAAAACAAAGTCAGCGCGGTGATGATCAGGAACTGCAGAATAATGAAATACAGCGCCACCAGCACCCAGCCATCCTGTTTCTGGAAGTGGTGCGAAACGTAGAGCAACGCGACGAACACTCCGATGGCCATGAAAAACGTGTTGACCGCCAGCGTGCCCGCCAGCCCGAAAAACTTGCCCACAATAAATTCCCAGCGCCTTACCGGCCGGGAGAGCACGGTGTAGAGCGTCCGTTTCTCGATCTCTTTCGATACCAGTCCGATCCCGACGAAGATGGCAATCACCATGCCGAACAGGGAAACCGCCGTAAGCCCAAGGTTGATCACCACCAGGCGTTCGATCTCGATGGAAATCTGTCCCACCAGCACGGACGCGCCCGACATCAGCAGCGCAAAGACGATCAGGTTATACAGCACCCGGTCGCGCACGGCTTCGCGGAAGGTATTGGAGGCGATGTGTACGATGCGCGCGCTCATGCCCGGGCTCCCGAGCTGGCCACGGCCGGCTGCAATTTCTGCAGGAAATAATCTTCCAGGGAAGTCCGCACCGGAGTCACAGAAATCAGGCGCAGGCGCTCCCGCCGCAGGGCTTCAATCGCGGTGTCCTGATTTGCTTCGGAAAGGACGGCCCGCACGGTGTCGCCGGTGACGTGGCATTCCGCGCCCAGCGCGCGGAGAGACGCCGGCACCGCGGTGCCTTGCCAGACCAGTTCCACCTTGCCATGAACACTGGAGGTGAGATCGGCCACTGCGCCCACGCCTCGCAGTTCGCCTTGATGGATGATGGCCACGCGGTCGCACAGGGCTTCCGCATCCGCCAGGATGTGGGTCGAGAAGAAGACCGTCTTGCCTTCGTGTTTCAACTGCACCATGAGGTCGCGGACTTCGCGGCGGCCCATGGGATCCAGGCCGGACATGGGCTCGTCAAAGAAAACAATTTTAGGATCGTGCAGAATCGCCTGCGCGATGCCGACGCGCTGCAGCATGCCTTTCGAAAACTTGCGCAACTGCACCCCGCCCACGTCGGGCAAGCCGACGCGTTGCAGGACGTCGTCAACTTTGCGTGATCGCTGTTTCGGGTCGACCCCGGAAAGCTGGGCGTAATACTCGAGCAATTCGCGAGCGGTCAGGTAGTCGTAGAAGTAGGGCTGCTCGGGCAGGAAGCCGATCTGGGCTTTCATCACTGGATCGTTCACGTCCATGCCGAGAATTCGCGCCGAACCCGCCGTGGGGAAAATGAGGCCCATGAGCAACTTGAGCGTGGTGGTCTTGCCGGCGCCGTTGGGTCCGAGAAAGCCGAAAATCTCCCCTTCCTCAACCGTCAGATGAAGCGGGCGCAAGGCACACTTGGGCCGCTTGCGCCAAAATCCGACTGCGTAAGTTTTTTCCAAACCAAGAATTTCGATGGCGGCCATTTAGGAGGACTCTGGAAAGCGTGCTGAGAAAATTATAAGCAAGATGCGAGTGCCAGCGGTAGCTTGATTGCGGTTACCGAGGTCATCTTCTTAGCACCTCAAGCGAGTCAGCAAGAGCTTGGCTCAAATAAAAAGGGAACCGAGCGAACTCGGTTCCCGGTTGGCTGTGTACCCTCCCCCAGAGTACAACGCCAAACTTGTTACTGCATGCTGAAGAAGGCCTGGCAGGCGGCCAGCGTGCCGACGGGCACGCTCCCGGCTAGTCCGGGGTTGAAGCGAATGACGCCGTCTTCCGTCGAACAGAAATTTCGTACTCCCGTAATGTTGTAACCCACGGGGGAACCAGCAGAGACGAACGATGTGTTCCCTGTGCCCAGTGGGTTGATGCCCGTAGCTTTGAACACGTAACCGCTCTTGCCGTTTCCGCCCGGGGCGGCCGTGGCCAGCAGGTCATCCAACAGACAGGCACTGACTGAAGTAGGGCTGCAAGGAGCAGCTCCGCCCAGGTTCAAAAGGGCCGCGGAGTAGCCGACGGTCGGATAAGCCGTGTTGTAAGCAAATTCTGCCGTGTTGATGTTGCGAATCGAAGCCGCGGCAGAGGATTCATTGGCCGCGATTCTGGCCCGCAGCAAATTCGGGATCGCGATCGCGGCGATGATCAGAATGATCGCTACCACGATCAGCAGCTCAATCAGAGAGAAGCCTCTGTCTGAGTGTGTCGCTCCGGATCTGGTCTGATCATTTCTCATGTCCCTCTCACTGTTGCACTTTGAGCGCCATACCGAGACCACGCTCCGGTTACTCGCGGGCGTGGCAGGGCGTTATGGATCAAAGGCTTAGCAGCATGAAGATGAAGCCGAGCGTGAAGGAAGGACAAGAACCGGCGCTGGTGAGACAAAATATGGCATTGCTTCTCTGATCGTACAGAACCTGCAACAAAACAACAGGGAGCAACGGATGGTCCGTTGCTCCCTGTCTTGATGCCCTTCAGATACCGCGCGAACTGCCGTTTACTGCAGAACCAGGTAAGGAGCCGCACTGCACGCTGCCATACCTGCGGTGGTTCGGACAGTAACGCCAGCTACGTTCGGATCGAAGTGAACTACTGCGTCTTCGGCCGAGCAGAAGCGGCGCACACCGGTCTGGTTGAAAACCAGCGGAGCCGAGCCGATACCGTACACCACGTTGGTGGTGGCCGGTGCCACGACGGCGCCTACGGCGTCGACCGTGTAACCACTCTTGCCGCCCGCGGCGATGTTATTCGCCAGAGCGGAGTCCAGCAGACAAGCGGCGGTGCTCTTCGGACCAGCCGCCGGGCAAGCCTGCACGCCCGCTCCCGGCCCAAGGCTGACCAGATCCGCTGAATAGCCCACCGTCGGATACGCGGTGAGGTAAGTTACTTCGGCTGTGTTGATGGTACGAATCGAGCTGACTGAGGACGACTCATTAGCCGCAATGCGCGCCCGCAGCAAGTTCGGAATCGCGATCGCGGCGATGATCAGGATGATCGCCACCACAATCAGCAATTCGATAAGTGAAAAACCCTTTTGTTTCCGCATCTAATTTTCCCTCTTCCCCGTTTTTAAATGGAGTCTTTGGTAGACCCAAACTCGTGCCTATCATGTTGCAATTCAGCCGCCAAGCTGCTCCCCAAGCCGGCTCTGTCCCAACCTGGTTACGCCCCCCTGTTTTGATCATGTTAGCGCTTTTGGGGCAGGCGCACCTGGTGGGATGGCGGAGGGTGGCATCGATCTGATGACAGATTCTGTCAACGGCTGGCAATCCGTGTCAGGTGAGACGATTTCGTGCCAAAAAGAGAAAACGGGAGCAACGGAGATCCGTTGCTCCCGCTTCGCCCCTTCTTACTGAGTACTATTGAAGAACCAGGTAAGGAGCCGCACCGCAAACCGCCATACCGCCAGTGTCGCGAACCGTGACGCCAGCGACGTTCGGATCGAAGTGAAGCACACCATCTTCTTCCGAGCAGAAACGGCGCACACCGGTCTGGTTGAAAACCAGCGGAGCCGAGCCCACACCGTACACCACGTTGGTGGTGGCCGGTGCCACGACGGCGCCTACGGCGTCGACCGTGTAACCGCTCTTGCCGCCCGCGGCGATGTTATTCGACAGGGCGGAATCCAGCAGACAAGCGGCAGTGCTCTTCGGACCAGCCGCCGGGCAAGCCTGCACGCCCGCTCCCGGTCCAAGGCTGACCAGATCCGCAGAGTAGCCCACCGTGGGATACGCGGTCTGATAGGTTGTTTCAGCAGTGTTGATGGTACGAACCGCGCTCACAGCGGACGACTCGTTGGCTGCAATACGCGCCCGCAGCAAGTTCGGAATAGCAATCGCAGCGATAATCAGAATGATCGCCACCACGATCAACAGCTCGATCAATGAGAAACCCTTTTGTTTCCGCATCTAATTTTTCCCTCTTCCCCGTTTGAATTGGGGTCCTTGTAGACCCAACTTGTGACTACCTTGTTGCAATCCAGCCGCCAACCTTAGGAGAGATGAACCTCAAACCCCAGGGGAGCTAGATGCTTTATTTTGATAATTTTATTGGCCTAATTTAGCGGGCGCTTTTCGCCAGGAAGGCATGCAGCCCGTCTCAATGACAAAATTCGTCAATCGCTTGCAATACGTGTCATTCGGTGGAATCGGTGTCAAAAAGAGAAACGGGAGCAACGGATACTCCGTTGCTCCCGTTTTTGTAAGCTCTCGGTCGCTGCCGACTACTATTGCAGAACCAGGTAAGGAGCCGCGCTGCAGCCGGCTACACCTGAAACCGTCCGCGTGGTAACACCCGCCACGTTCGGATCGAAGCGAATGACAGCATCTGCTGATGCGCAGAAGCGCCGAACACCAGTCTGGTTGAAGACCAGCGGGGCCGCGCCCACACCATAAACCACGTTGGTCAAGGCCGGCGCCACCACGGCGCCCAAAGCGTCAACTGTGTAGCCGCTCTTACCGCCGCCGGCGAGGTTGTTCGCCAACGCCGAGTCCAGCAGGCAAGCTGCTGTGCTCTTCGGACCACCCGCCGGGCAAGCTTGCACGCCGGCGCCCGGTCCAAGGCTGATCAGGTCAGCCGAATACCCAACCGTTGGATACGCGGTGAGGTAAGTCACTTCGGCCGTGTTAATGGTACGAATCGAACTCACAGCGGACGATTCGTTGGCGGCAATGCGCGCCCGCAACAGGTTCGGGATGGCAATGGCCGCAATAATCAGGATGATCGCAACTACGATCAAAAGCTCAATCAGTGAGAAGCCCTTTTGTTTCCTCATCGCTTTGGTTCCCTCGTCTCTATGTTGTTCTAGGCTCTTCGCGCCCCAGTGCCCTGTCCATCGCAGTTCGAGTACCATCTTTGGCCTCTTTCTTCAAAACGATGGATGACCGCTAATAAATCCTATGATTTCAACGCGCTGCGACGGCGCTCGTCGTTCTGTGCCAGTTTGGCCCGCCTCGCCTGCCACACGCAATCTGAGACTATTGTCACAATTTGTCAATCAGAATAGCGGTCTCGGTCGTTTTCGGAACAATCGTCCCGAGCCGCGGGCTCTGCTCAAGTCTGTCATTACCGGTTCCCTGGCGAGTGTAGTGCAAGTGCTATGATTCCACCGCCGCTGCCAGCGACGAACCGGACGCCAGACCGCCGACTTCAGACCTCAGCCCATGAGGTTTGTGGGACGGGACGGCGGCTGAGGTCCAAGGTCTGACGTCCGACGCCCGAATTCCGCTATGAGCAAGCTTCCCGCACTTCAGATCGATTCCGACATTTCCCGGGCGTGGTCAGTGCCGTCGCCCTTCTATACCGATCGCGAAGTTTGTGCTCGGGAAGAGGAAAGAATCTTCCGGCGCACCTGGCAGGTCGTAGGACATCGAGAGCAATTGGCGAAACCGGGTGATTTTTTTACGACGGAGCTCTTGGGGGAACCCCTGTTGCTGGTACGCGGCGCACGGGGCGAACTGCGCGGCTTTTATAACGTCTGCCGCCACCGCGCCGGGCCTCCCGCCGAAGGGTGCGGATCGCGCAAGCTGTTTCGCTGCGGCTATCACGGCTGGACCTACGGCCTGGACGGAACGCTCATTAGCGCGCCCGAATTCGAAGGCCAGCCTGGATTCGATGCCAAACAATTCACCCTGGCTCCGGTGCGAGCGGAAGCCTGGTCCAATCTGATTTTCGTCAACCTTGATCCCGATGCCGAACCCCTGCTCAAGAGTCTGGGTCAGCTTCCCGCGCAAGCTGGGCGCTTTGGTTTTGATGGAATGAAGTTGTTCGAGCGGCGTACCTATGAGATGAAGTGCAACTGGAAGACTTACGTAGACAACTATCTCGAGGGCTACCACCTGCCCAGCGTGCATCCCGGGCTGAATCGCGAACTGGACTACAGCGCCTACACGGTCGAGCCTTATGCCCGCTACGTGCGCCAGTTCAGCCCGATTCGTGGCGCTCAGCCCGGGGACGTCACGCCGCGCCGTTACCAGGAAGCGGTCGAAAATCTGACCACGGACTATTTCTGGATCTTTCCCAACTGGATGCTCAACTGCTATCCCGACAATGTTTCGCTGAACATCGTATTGCCGGTTTCAGCCGACCGCTCGCTGGCGATTTTCGAGTGGTACCTGCCCGAGAAGGATCTGGGCAGCGCGGCGGCCAAAGCGTCGGTTGAATTCAGCGATCAGATTCAGATGGAAGACGTTGCAATCTGCGAGACCGTCCAGAAGAATCTGCACTCGCGCAGCTATCAGCACGGACGTTATAGCATTAAGCAGGAGACGGGTGTGCATGCGTTCCATCGTATGTACGCGGACGTCATGAATTCGTAGCGCCGGTTTTACGCCGATGCTGCCAATATAGAGGAGTCTTTTATGAGCAGTTTGACTTTGCTGCAATCCTTGCACGAGAGCCTTTCCACCCGCGCCCAGGTCACGAGTGTGTTCGGAGAACCCATTATCGCGGGCGACAAAACAATTATTCCCGTAGCCAAGATCGCCTACGGTTTTGGCGGTGGAACCGGTAGTGGCGGGATGGAACTCAAGACTGCCCGCGGCGAGGGCGGAGGTGGTGGCGGCGGAGTCGGCGCGCTCCCAGTGGGCGTCTTCGAAGTCGGTCCGCAGGGCACTCACTTCGTTGCGGTGGGAGACAAGAAGAAACTGCTGGGCACACTGTTGCTGGGCGCGGCGCTCGGCCTGCTCTTCGCGCGGCGAAAAAGAAGGTAGAGACCGCGTCAGGGTTGCGGGGCTGCACCGGCGGAGCCGCGCAGCGGCGCAAGAATGCAGCCCGGGGCGTAAGCCCCGGATACGGAGGCGAAGGACGCCGAGCCCCGCAGGGGCGAAAGAAACTTGTGTCCGGGGCGTTCTCGGCAAACACAAGGTCCCTCGACTGCGCTTCACGATTCGCAAGCGAATCGTCCTGCTTCGCCCGGGATGACAAGGCTTTTGGGTTGCTCAGAAAAGCGCTAGTTGCGATTCTGCTGACGCAAGCGCTGGTTGCCGGGAGATGTAACGATCATCGCCACGGGTGATTCCATACTTCTCGCGCAGGCGGGCCATGAACTGCGAAATACGTTTTCCATACGCCTTGGGCAGGAAGGCCCGATCTTTGTAGCGCTGCTGGTAGTCGGCCGCGAGTTGGGGAAATTCCTTTTCGAGAAAGGGTATAAAGACCGCGGCGGAGCAGGGTTTCAAGAATAGAGGATTGGCGAAGATATACTTCCCGCCGGCCTCCGCCGTGGCGCGCACCAACGCCTCCAGGTTGCGCATGGAGTCCGTAATCCCGGGAATCACCGGCGCGCTGCTCACTCCGGCTCGAATCCCTGCCTGATTCAGTTTGCGGACGGTCTCCATCCGCAGGTCGGGCCGCGGCGCCCTGGGCTCCAGGATGCGAGCCAGATTGGCATTCAGCGTAGTAATCGTGACACTCACCATCAGCCGGTTCTTTTGTGCGATCTGATGAAGCAGATCAACGTCCCGCAGAATCAGGTTGCCCTTGGTGACGATGCCCAAGTCCAGCCCTTCATGCCGCGCCAGTTCCTCCAAGATGCCGCGCGTTACTTCGAAGCGGCGCTCTGCCGGCTGATAGGGATCGGTGGCGGTGCCAATCGCAATCTGCTCCCCCGGTTTTACCCGGCGCAGCTCCTGCCGCAGCAGGCCGGCGGCATGCTGCTTGACGTAAATCTTCTGTTCGAAGTCAGCGCCATCGCGCATCTCCATGAACTCGTGGGTGTAACGCGCGTAGCAATACTTGCAGGCGAACTCACAACCGCGATAGGGATTGATGGTCCAGGTGAACGGCATGCGCACGCCGGTGCAGCGGTTGAGCAGGGAGCGGGAAGACAGGGTGAAGTACTCGACCTCGTGTCCTTGCCGCAGCGTTTCTCCCTCGGCAGCCAGCCGGGCGATGCCGATCAGCTTTGGTCCGGGCAGCGGTAAGAGGGGGAGAGTGGCCATCTCGTATTCGCCTTTTGTTCGCCATTGAGATTAGCCGGAGGTGAGGCTGCTGTCAAGCCTGATTGTGAACGAAACAGCACAACCCCAGGGGCTGAAGCCGCGACTCCATTCGTGGCAAATCCGGCACGACTGAACTCGTGCCATTCCGGTTTCACTCACCGACTGAGACTCAGAGTTAAGAACTGATTGGTAAGGGCACGACTTCAGTCGTGCCGCAAAACGGGAAGATAGTCGCGGCTTTAGCCGCTGAGGTTTGCTGTTCAATCCTGTGGCACGAGCGGCACGCTCACGCCCACATGCTTTCTACTTCGAGGGACTCGGTGGCGCTTCCGGTTGCTCGCCCGGCGGTGGAGGAATCGCGATGTCAACGTTGGTGACTGCGCCCAGCGCCGAGAGCGGTTTGCCGAACTCCGCAGGATTGCCGACCACGAGAATGGCCAGCTTGTCTTTGTGCAGATAGCGCGAGGCCGCGCGTGCCACATCTGCCGTGGTTACCTTCTCTACGCCAACGCGGAACTTTTCCAGATAGTCCTGGGGATAACCATAGAATTCGTACGCCATGCGTTCGCGCAGAATCTTGTCGGGCGAATCAAGATTGAAGATGAACGAGTTCAGGATGGCATCTTTGGCCAGCTTGATTTCGTCGTCAGTGATGGGATGCTGGGTGACATTGTCAATCTGCTCATCAAGCGCCTGAATGGACTCAAGCGTCGTGGCGCTCTTCGTCCCCATGGACAGGCGCACGATGCCAGGATGATCGAAACCGCTTCCGATTCCACCCCCTACTGCGTAAGCGAGTCCCTTCTCGGTGCGGATGGTGCGGAACAGGCGCGAAGAAAACCCGCCTCCGAAAGCTTCATTAAAGACGCGGACGGCGTAGTAATCGGGATTATCACGGGTAATGCCAAGCGCCACCATGTTGATCGTGCTCTGATTCACATCTTCTTTCTGGACCAGGTAGTAACCCGGCTTCGCCGGCGCGGGTAGGATTTTTTCCTCCTTCAGCGCGGGGCCCTTGGCCCATGCGCCGTAGGCTTGGCGCAGCTTGGCTTCCATCGCAGCCGCGTCGAAGTCGCCGACGATTCCAAAAATGATGTTGTTGGGACTCACGTGAGCGTGGTGCCAATCGAGCAGATCCTGGCGAGTTACGGCCGCGACAGTCTTGTACTCGGCCACTCGGGCATAGGGATTGTTGGCGCCGTAGGCCAGCTTTTCGGATTCGCGACCAGCGATGCCATCGACGTTGTCATTGCGGCGGGAGATGGCGTCGAAATATTCTTTCTGCGCGAGATCAAGCTTGTCGTCACGGAATTCTGGCGCGCGCAACAGCTCGTCGAAGACTTTGAACACGTCGTCAAAATCAGCCTTCAGGCAGGACCACGAGATGCTTGTGGAATCGGCGTTGCTGTTGGTCTCAACTTTGGCGGCGCGGATTTCGAGATAGTCATCCAACTGGTCGCCGCTCTGGGATTTGGTGCCGCCGGTGCGCCAGACTTCGCCGTAGATGTCGATCAGTCCGGTCTTTGCTGCGGACTCGGAACGGGAGCCGCCGCGAATTCGGGCCATGCCGTCAATAAGAGGCAGCTCGTGGTCCTCTTGCAGGAAGATGACCATGCCGTTAGGGAGGACAATGCGCTTCGGCTCCTGAGGATGGAAGGCGGGAAGCGGAGGGACATTGATCTGCTGCCAGCCGGTAGCTTGGGCCGCGGCTGCGGGAGCGTGAACGCAGAACACAGTGATAAGGGCGAAGCTGAGCAGGATTAGCGAAATCCGTTTCATTGCCCACCTCCGTTTTCAGCGGCGGCTGGCGGCGGCGCCGCAGCCGTTTCGATAATCCCCACGGTCCGGTTGGTGGGGACAAATGTCTGATTGGCGACGCGCCGGATATCGGCCTTGCTTACCTTGTCGAGATTTTCGACCTGATGGAACAACTCGCGCCAATCGCTCGTACCGTGTCTGATACAGGGCGAGATCAGAGGCCAGGCCTTCATTGTCGTCCAGACCGCGCAGCAGGTTGGCTTTGGCCCGGGTTCGGATCATCTTCAGTTCGTCATCGCTGATGTCTTCCTTTTTCAGGCGCTCGATTTCCACGTGAATCGCGTCTGCCACTTCGCCGGTGGTGTGGCCGGGCAGCGGGAAGGCATAAAACGCAAACAGGTGGGGATACTTCACGCCGGGCAATCCGCTGAAGCCGGCGGAGTAGGCCGCAATCTTTTTATCCCGCACCAGGGCCCGGTACAGGCGCGATGTGCGCCCGTTGGACATCAGGTCGGCGATGGCGTCGTAAACGTTGTCGTCCTTGTCACGATAGTCGGGCCGGTGGTAGCCCTCGAGATAAAGCGGCTGCGATCGCTCGTACAAAATGACGCGGCGCTCGGAGTTCTGTGGTGGTTCGGTGGTGGTGCGCTCGTCGGGCGCCGCCCGTGAGGGCAGACGTCCGAAATATTTCTCGATAATCGGCAGTGCTTCCGATGCTTTGATGTCACCTACGACTGCCACCACCATGTTCGAGGGGATGTAGTACTCATCGAAGAAGCGCTGCGCGTCGGTCGCAGAAAATGAATTCAAGTCCGCCATCCAGCCGATGGTGGGCCGGTGGTAGGAATGCGCCTGGAACGCAGCCGTGGTGAACTGCTCCAGCAGTCGCCCAATGGGATTGCTGTCGGTGCGCATGCGCCGTTCCTCGATCACCACGTTGCGCTCCTTGTAAAACTCGCGCATCACGGGGTGCAGGAAGCGCTCGGATTCGAGATAGGCCCAGAGTTCCAGCCGGTTCTGCGGAAAGGAGTAGTGGTATTCGGTCTGGTCCTCGCTGGTGGATGCATTCAAACCTTCGGCGCCGTTGCTCTCGAGAATTTGTGGGAACTCGTTGGGCTTCACATACTTTTGCGCGTCGGCAATCGCGTCCTGCCAGGTCTTTTGCAAGTCCTTCAGCTTCTGCGCATCCCGGCCAACCGGTTTGTCGCGCTCGTCAACGTAGGCGGCGTACGCTGTCTCCACTTTTGCCAGCGCAACTTTCTCGGCGGCGTAGTCAGTTGTGCCAATCTTGTCCGTACCCTTGAATGCCATGTGCTCAAACATGTGGGCCATGCCAGTCTGGCCCATGGGGTCCTGGACCGAGCCCGCATCCACGTGGGTGTTGAAGGAGAAAACCGGAGCCCCGGGACGCTCACAGATCACGACGGTCAGACCGTTGTCCAGTTTCTTGAGCGTGATTCGCTTTTCGAAAGATGCCAGATCTTGCGCGGCAGCGATTGCGGAAAGCACTAAGAGGAGTGCCAGGGACTTCAGCGCACGGTATTTCATCGGACCTCCACTACGGTTGGACAGAACATGACAGGAAGAACTTGAAGTTACGTGGCGGGAAGGGAAGTTGTCAAACTTGACAGATGTTGATTGTGTGGCGCGGACACCCCCGCCCGCGGCTTTTGACTTTGAATTCAAATCTCGCGGGCGGGGGCGCCCGCGCCACACCGTTGCCGCGAGCGCCGCTATACTTGTCGAGTGAGCACTTCACCGGTAGTTGAAATCCAAGGCAGGCAACTGAAGCTGTCGAATCTCGACAAAGTCCTGTATCCCGCGACCGGCTTCACCAAGGGACAGGTAATTGACTACTACGTCCACATCGCGCCCGTGCTGGTTCCCCATCTGGCAGGGCGGCCTTTGACCTTGAAGCGCTACCCCAATGGAGTGGAGAGCCAATATTTTTTTGAAAAAAATGCAACCGCGCACCGGCCGGAGTGGGTCAAGACCGCGCCCATCTGGAGTGAAGGCAACAATCGTAACGTCAATTACATTCTGGCGAACGATTTGCCCACGACGGTCTGGATGGCCAACCTGGCCGCCATCGAGCTGCATCCTTCGCTCTCTCTGGCTAAGGACATCGAGTGTCCGACCATGATGGTGTTTGATCTCGATCCCGGGCCGCCCGCGAACATCGTGCAGTGCGCGCAAGTCGGCATGTGGCTGCGGGAAATCTTTGAGCACTTCGGCCTGCAGAGCTTTCCCAAGACCTCCGGTTCCAAGGGGCTGCAAATTTACGTTCCGCTCAACACCCCCACCAGCTATGAATCCACCAAACCATTTGCCCACGCACTCGCCCGCTTGCTCGAAGACCAGCATCGCGAACTGGTGGTTTCGGACATGAAAAAGGAGTTGCGCAAGGGCAAAGTGCTGGTCGATTGGAGCCAGAACGACCAGCACAAGACGACGATTGCGGTCTATTCGCTGCGGGCGCGTGAGCACCCCACCGTTTCGACGCCAGTGAAGTGGGAAGAAGTCGAACAGTTGCTCAAGAAGAAAGATGCGGGGCTGCTGGTATTCGAAGCCGGCCAGGTCCTCAAGCGCGTAGAAAAGATGGGCGACCTATTCGAGCCCGTTCTCAAGCTGAAGCAAAAGCTGCCCAAGTTGGATGTGGGCGCGAGCCCTTCGCTCAGGGCAGGCTCCGCTCGTGGCAAGTCTGCGGGCAGCGGGCGTGGATTAGAAATGGCAGCTCAAGCGGAAAGCCGGAAGAAGGCCGTGAAATCGGGAAGCAAGAAAGCCACGGCAGGCAAAAAGACGGGGAAGATATAATTCAGGGTCAGCCATGGCGCAACTCTACGTGGGAACTTCGGGATGGGCCTATCCCAGCTGGAAGCCGGATTTTTATCCCGCTAAGCTTCCGCAAAAGAATTTTCTAAAGCACTACTCCAACCAGTTGAACACGGTAGAAGTCAACTTCACCTTCCGCCAGCTGATCAAAGAAACGACCGCCCAGAAATGGATCGCCGAAACACCCTCTCATTTTCGTTTTGGGGTGAAAGCCCACCAGGTCATCACCCACATCAAACGGCTGAAGGGCACTGCCGATTTTGTGCCTCGCTTCCTGAGTACTATCGAACCTCTTGCTCAGGCGGGAAAACTGGGCCCCGTCCTGTTCCAGTTGCCGCCCAATCTGAAAGCCGACGTGAAGTTGCTGGAGGAATTTCTTCCGGCGCTGCCCCGGGCGGTGCAGGCCGCATTCGAATTCCGCCATCCTTCGTGGTTTACCGATGAAGTCTTCAATGTGCTGAAAAGCAGCAATCGAGCGCTGTGCGTGGCTGAGACTGAAGAACGGGTCACGCCAGACGTGGTGACTGCCGATTTCTGCTACTACCGCTACCGCAAGCCTTCCTACACGCCCGAGGAGCGCCGCGTCATGGTGGATCGGTTACGAGAGCACCTTTCTCAGGGACGCAACGTGTTTGCCTATTTCAAGCACGAAGAGACTCCCGAAGGGGCTCTCTATGCGGTGGAAGTCTTGAAGGAAGTTCAATAACCACGGAGGACACAGAGGACACTGAGAGAAAAATGCTCTGTGTCCTCTGTGTCCTCCGTGGTTAACCTTCCTTGATACTTTCCCAGTGTCCGATAACGCGCATACTCGCTGTGTGCTTTCCTCCGCCAATTCCCAAGTGGTTCCACGGATTCCTCGACTATCTGAAGATCGAAAAGGGGCTGGCGCCGCTCACCGTCGCCGCCTACACCACCGACATTGGACAATTTGCCGGCTTTCTGGAGAAGCGCCGGCGCACCTTGCTCAATGCCCAGCGCAATCACGTGCGCGAATTCATCCAGCAGTTGTTCGGCAATTCTGTCGACGGCCGGTCCGTGGGACGCAAGCTTTCAGCGCTTCGCCACTTGTATCGCTATCTCCTGCTCGACAAGAAGGTGGAGCACGATCCCACGCTTAACATCGATTCCCCGAAACAGTGGAAGGTGTTGCCCAAGGCGCTGGCGCCGGGACGAAATGGAAAACATGCTGAGCGGTCCGCGCCCGGTTCCGAAAAGCAAAGAGGGCGAGGCCATTGCGGCGCGCGATCGCGCCATACTGGAAGTTCTTTACGCAGCGGCGCTGCGAGTGTCCGAAATCACCGGCGTCAAACTTGAAGACCTGAAACTCGACTTGGGTTATCTGCTGGTGCGCGGCAAGGGCGACAAGGAGCGGATTGTGCCGCTGGGAAAAGGCGCGCAGGATGCGCTGATTTTCTACATCAAGGATGCCCGCCCGGTTCTGGCGAAGGGAACGAGTTCGCCGCTTCTATTCGTGGGACGCAGAGGCCGAAGGTTGACCCGGCAACGCGTCTGGCAGATGGTTCGCGCAGCGTCGGCGGGCGCGGGCCGCAATGCCAGCCCGCACATGTTGCGCCACAGTTGTGCAACTCACATGGTCGAAAACGGCGCCGACCTCCGGACGGTGCAGACCATCCTGGGTCACGCCGATATTTCAACCACCCAGGTATACACGCATCTGGCCCTGGATCGACTGAAGGGCGTGTATCAGAAGCACCATCCCAGAGCGAAGGCCAGATAGGAAAAATGTTCTTCCACCACGGAGACACCGAGTCACAGAGCAGACTCATCACATCTTCCCCGCTGTCTCTGTGCCTCCGTGGTGGAAATTAATCATGACGGCGACCCGCCAAAACCATCGTCGAGAAAGCCGTCGCGCATTTCCTGCAATCGCTGCGGCAGCGCAACGCCTCCGTCCACACCATCAAGGCCTACAGCGGCGATCTCGATGAATTCGCCGCTTACGTCGGCTCGCGGGGATGGAAGCAGATCGACCACGTCGCCATCCGCGGATTTCTTTCGCGCCTCTACGAAAAGGGATTGAGCAAGACTTCGGTGGCGCGCGCTCTGGCGGCGGTGCGCTCGCTCTATCGCTGGCTGGCGCAGGAGGGAGTGGTTGAGCAGAATCCGGCGGCCCTGGTTTCGACCCCAAAACTTCCCAAAAAACTTCCGCGAGTTCCGACCATCGAGGAAATGAATAGCGTGCTCGATGGACAAATGCCGGAAGCCGCTGCCTTTCCCGAGCGCGATCGCCTGATGCTCGAGTTGCTGTACGGCTGCGGCATCCGTAACTCCGAGCTGATCGGCATCAATGTCGAAGATATCCGGTTGAGCAACGAGGCGATCCTCATCCGCGGCAAGGGAAAAAAGGAGCGCTACGTACCCTTCGGCGACGCCGTCAAGGTCGCACTCGGCGGGCTACCTTCCTGCCCGCCATAAAATGTTGGCCGAACGCAGGAAAAATTCGTCGGCATTGCTGATCAATCGGCGCGGCGGCCGGCTTACCACCCGCAGCGTGGGACGGATCATCAAGAAAATCGCAGTCGCCAAGGGCCTGTCTCCGGACGTCCACCCGCACACCTTGCGCCATGCCTTCGGAACTCACATGCTGGAGGAAGGCGCCGATCTGCGCGCCATCCAGGAGATGCTCGGCCACGAGCGGCTCTCAACCACGCAACGCTACACCCAGCTCTCCATCAAGCACGTGCTCCACGTCTACGACCAGACCCATCCTCGGGCAAAATAGCAGTCTCCCTGCGGTCGCCGATTACCTGGGTAACTTGGACGGCCGCCATCTTTGTCCCAACATAGTTAGGCTGGGCGAGTCTCCGTCTGCAGGCTGGCGTCCTGAAGGAGACAGCGAATGCCCACGACGACACGGACGAACTGTGAAAACAAACAAAGAACTCTGGCTGCTGCTGTCCCTGGTCCTGATCGCTGCCATGATCCATTTCCTGGTGGCGTCTCAGGCCATGGCTTTGGTGTTCTATTTCTTGCCAACGCTTTATTCGGCGTACTACTTCGGGCGGCGTCACGCCACCCTGACCGCCTGTGCCAGCGTTTTTGTCGTGATTCTGCTTACCTACATGAATCCCGCCTTGTTCTCCCGCCGGATGGATTCGCTGCCGCTCGACAGCCGCTGGTTCGACATCACAGTTTGGGGCGGAGTGCTGGTGGTGACGGCCTACGCCATGGGTACGCTGTACGAGCGGAATCAAAAAAGTCTGAAGGAATTAAAAGACGGATACGACGGAATGCTCGTGATCCTGCAGCAGTTTCTCAGTAACCAAAAGAACAGCGAAGCGGACTCGTTCCGGATTTCTTCCTATGCCAGCAAGATTGCCGAGGCGCTGGGGCTGGATCCAGAAAGTTCCGAGGACCTTCGCACCGCGGCCCTGTTGCGTAATGTGAACGAGATTGGCATCAGCAACGAGATTCTGTACAAGGCTGCCAATCTCTCGCAGGAAGAACTTGAAAAGGGTATGCGGAAAGGCGAGAGCGCCGATGCCACCCAGGCCCAACTCATGGGCGGATCACTGCGCCGCGCCATACCCATTCTGGTGGCTGCCCAGCAGTTGCATGCCAGCGGCGCCAGTCCAGCCGACTCGTTGGTCGAAGTGCAAATCCTCAATCTGGCGGAGAAGTTCGACTCGCAAGTCAACGGAACGATTTCAGGAAAAAGCACACCGGGCCTGGCGGTCGAAAACATCGCGAAGGAATCCGGCGACAACTACGATTCGATGATCGTGGACGCTTTCGTGAAAGCCTTCGGGCAGAAGGCCCAGGCGGCCGCGAAGTAGATTTCTGACAAGAAATTTCAGGGATGCGGCGTTTCCGTCGATGTTTCCGATCCCTGCTCTGCGCGCAATCCCTTCCACATCGTAACCACGCGTGACTTTAACTCCGCTGTGAGCTTTTCGTAGGCAGCTTCCGATGCTTCGGCTTCCGGCGGCGGATAAATCGGATCGCCAAACTGAATTTCAAGCGGCGCAAACTTCTGAAAGGATTTGCCTCGGGGCCAGGCTTCATGAAAGCCCTCAATCGCCACCGGAAGAATCGGCACCTGCAGATGTAGGGAAAGAATAGCTGCGCCCTTCTTGAAAGTCTTCGGCGTGCCGTCGATGCTGCGCTCGCCTTCGGGATAAAGAATGAGGATGCGGCCATGTTTCAGTCCAAAGGCGCCGGCGCGCATGGCGGAAACCAGGTTGGCATCCGGATCGACCACGATCACCCGCAGCCAGCGGGCCAGGCGACGCATGAAGCCTGCGCCAAAAATTTCGCTGGTGCCCACCGCAAACAGATTGCGAAATACCGCCAAAGGCAATACCGAAGCAAGCACTACCGGGTCGAGAAAGCTCTGGTGGTTGGAGGAAATGATGTACGGACCTTGCGCGGGAATCTTTTCCAGCCCACTCACCCGGAGAGGAAAACGGTCAGAAGCGAAAATCTGGAGTGGCTGGAACAATGTGAACAGGACGTGCTCCCACAACCGCCCGTGCCGGGCCAATGCCAAAACCTCCGGATCGGTGGGTTCTTCCTGCAAGACCGATTTCCACCCCGCCGCTTGCTCACGCGAACCTGTACGAGTTTTACCCGCTGCTGCACTTTCACGAACGGCATCGACCAACTGGCGCACGGTATAGATTTCCGCCAGGGCCGACTCCTCCACGTCGCCACCAAGTTCCTCCTCGACAGCAACCAGCAATTCCACCCGCTGCATTGAATCGAGGCCCAGATCAAGCTCAAGGTTGTCATTTGGCCGAATCACTTCGGGCGCAGTCTTGCTGGCTTCGCGGATGACCTTCAGCGCCTGCTGTACTTCAGGGCTGCTCCAGCCACTGCGTGTCTTCTGCACTCAAGGTAGCGCTCGATGCCGCCCCAGAACCGGCTGCGGAATCCGGCCGTCCCTTTTTCTGGTTGGCGCGCACCCGTTTTTCCAATTCGAAGCGTTTAAGCTTGCGCGTGGTGGTGCGGGGCAGAGGGTCTTGCCAGATTTCGTAGCTGCCAATTCGCTTGGTGGATGGAATCTTCGCCGAGATACTCTCAATGTCGAAGCGAATCACTTCCTTCGCGTTGACGATCTTGCGCTCTTTCAGCAAATCGAAATCCGGCACGATCACGGCATACAGCCGGTCGGAGGCGGGATTTCCGGGTTCACTCTCCAGCGCCATCACCCCGATTTCCTTGATGTAGGGAGACTTCAAATAGTAAGCCTCGATTTCCTCGGGATAGACGTTCTTGCCGTTGCTCAACACAATTACGTCTTTCTCGCGCCCGGTGATAAACAGATTGCCGCCCGAGTCGAAATAGCCGAGATCACCGGTATGCAGCCAGCCATCCTTCAGGACGGCGGCGGTTGCATCCGGCCGGTTCCAATACCCCTTCATCACAATGGCGCCCTTGATGGCAATCTCTCCGACCGCGGGTCCGCCATCTTCTCCGGGCTTGGGATCGACAATCTTTCCCTCGACGCCGGGCAGCGGCGGTCCGACGGAGCCGATGACGTTGTGGTGCGGGAGCGCAGCGAAGGCTGCGCCCGTGGTTTCGGTCAGTCCGTAGGCTTGCAGAACGTCGATGCCGAGCGCGTAGAAGTCGTATCCGATTTGCGGATCGAAGCGCGAGCCGCCGGTGATCAGGTAGCGCATGCGGTCGCCGAAGGTGCTGTGCAGCTTGCCGAAGAAGATGCGGCCGGCGTTGAGTCCCACGCTGCGCAGACCGCGGTTGAGCGCCCATCAACGCCTTTAGCGCCCAGCCGGCCACTTGGCCGCGCTTGGCCACTTCTTTGAAGATGCGCTCGTGAATCAGATAGAAAAATTGCGGCACCACGGCAAAGATCGTGATCTGGCGCTCGTTGAGCGCCCGCAGCAGCTCGGTGGTGTTCAAGGTTTCCAGGTAGACGACGCGCGCGCCCTTCACCAGCGGCAGCAGAAGATTCGCCATCTGGGAGAGGACGTGGAATAGCGGCAGCACTCCAAGCACGGCATCTGTCGGACCGACGTGCGCCCAGCTGAACACCGATTCCACTTCGCCCAGCAGATTGGCGTGGGTGAGCATCACGCCTTTGGGATCGGAAGTGGTGCCCGAGGTGTAGAGCAGGGAAGCGACCACATCCGCTGCAACGGCAGCGGGCGCGAAGCCGCCGGGGCCCGCGGCGAAAATGCTGTCAAGATCGGCCACCACGGCGGGCGCAGCCGGATCAGGACCGCCTTGTTCTTAAGCTCGGCCGGGATTGATGAGGGCAGTCTTGATCGGCAGCGCGCCAATCGCCTCCCGCGCGGTGGCGAGATGTTTGACGTCGCAAAATAACAGCGTGCTGCCGCTGTCCTTGAGCAGAGTCGTGATCTGGTCGGCGTGCAACGCAGTATCGAGCGGCACGGCGGTGCAGCCGGATGCGACCACGCCCAGGAACACGGCCACCCAGCGGGGATGGTTGTCGGCCAAAATAACCACCCGCGCGCCCGCTTGAAATCCGTTCTTGCCCAGCCATGATCCGATCGACTCGGCCATGTGGCGCAATTCGGCGTAGGTGCAACTCTCAACCCGCTCGCGGCGCTGGATCTCCAGGGCGACGTTTTTGGGCCAGTGCTCGACGCACTCGACAAAACGATCGTAGAAAGTGGGCATTGGTTCGCGGAAATATTACATGAGAACAGGCGGTTGCCGACTAAGCCTGAGGACGCCGAGTCCGAGGAGATCCGACAGGTTTCGCCCCTCCGGCGGCTGTCCGCGGGGCATCTCGCCCGGCGCGTGCCGCGGGCGAGATTCCCTCGCCGATCCGCCGGCTCAGGATGCCGGCGCTAATGTTATGGTCATTCGATTTGAGGTTCGTCGCCAGCGACTTAACCGTTCTCCCCGCATCTAATATGCTAGGCTTCTAGATAAGGGCCGTGCTGCCTCCAAAAGGTACTTTGATTTGATCAATACTCTATTAGGTAAGGTCTTCGGGACCAAGAACGAGCGCGAACTGAAGCATCTGGCGCCTCGGGTCGAGGCCATTAGTGCGCTTGAGCCGCAGATGCGGCAGCTTTCGGACGACCAGCTGCGCGCCAAGACCGAGGAATTCCGGAATCGCATCCAGGAGCGTCTGGCCTCGATGCCGGAGGAACCGGACGCCGATCCCGACCGCCGCAAGCAAATCGACGACGACCGCACCAAGGCCATCAACGAAGCGCTGGATGAGATTCTGGTAGAGGCTTTTGCGGTGGTTCGCGAAGCCGGCCGCCGGGTGCTCAACATGCGCCACTTCGATGTGCAGCTGATCGGCGGCATGGTGCTGCATCAGGGCAAGATTGCCGAGATGAAAACCGGCGAAGGAAAAACCCTGGTTGCCACCCTGCCGGTGTATCTGAACGCGCTCAGCGGCCGCGGCGTGCACGTGGTCACGGTCAACGACTACCTGGCCAAGCGCGATTCTGAGTGGATGGGCAAGCTCTATCGCTTCCTCGGGCTGACCGTGGGCGTGATCGTCCACGATCTGGACGATGAAGAGCGCCGCGAAGCTTACGCCTCCGACGTCACCTACGGCACCAACAACGAGTTCGGCTTCGACTATCTGCGCGACAACATGAAGTTTGATCTGAAAGATTGCGTGCAGCGCAGGCACAACTTCGCCATCGTCGACGAAGTCGATTCCATCCTGATTGACGAAGCCCGCACGCCGCTGATTATTTCCGGCGCCAGCGAAGAATCCACCGACAAATACGCCCGCGTCAACCGCATCATTCCTAAGCTGGAAAAGGGCGAGGAAATTGATACCGCGCCGGGCGAGCCCAAGGAACTGACCGGCGATTTCGTGGTGGACGAGAAGCACAAGAGCATTACCGTCACCGACATCGGCTGGGAAAAAGTCGAGCAGCTTCTGGGCATCGGAAATATCGCCGATCCTGAAAATTGGGACCTGAAGCACCACGTCGATACCGCGGTCAAAGCTCACGCTCTGTACAAGCGCGATGTCGAGTACGTGGTGAAAGACGGCGAAGTCATCATCGTGGACGAGTTCACCGGGCGCCTCATGCCCGGCCGCCGCTGGTCGGATGGCCTGCACCAGGCCATCGAAGCCAAGGAAAACGTCAAGATCGAGCGCGAGAACCAGACCCTGGCCACGATCACCTTCCAGAATTATTTCCGCATGTACCGGAAACTGGCCGGCATGACCGGCACGGCGGAAACCGAAGCTGCCGAATTTGACAAGATTTATCGCCTGGAAGTCATGGTGATTCCCACCAACAAGGCAATGCTGCGTCTGGAGAATCCGGACGTCGTCTATCGAACAGAAAAAGAGAAGTACTACGCGGCCTCCGACGAAATCCAGGCGCTGTATGCCACGGGCCAGCCGGTGCTGGTGGGCACCACTTCCATCGAAAAGTCGGAGCGGCTCTCCGAACTGCTGAAGAAGAAAAACATCAAGCACGTCGTGCTCAATGCCAAGTATCACGAGCGCGAAGCTGAGATCGTGGCCCAGGCCGGCCGCAAGGGCATGGTGACCATCGCCACCAACATGGCCGGCCGCGGTACCGACATTCTGCTCGGGGGCAATCCTGAATTCATGGCCAAGCAGGAGTGCGTAAAGAAGGGAATTGCGCAACCCCTGCGCGCCGCCCAGGGCAAGATTCAAATCGACGTCGACGAAACCAAGAGCACGGTTTGGTATTACGCCGGAAACGAGTACGTCGTTCCGACCGACCAGTGGACTGAAGTCTTCAACCGCCACAAGGTCCTGACTGACAAAGAACACGATGACGTCACGGCGGTCGGCGGACTGCATATCTTTGGCACCGAACGCCACGAAGCTCGCCGCATCGACAATCAGCTGCGCGGCCGCGCCGGCCGCCAGGGCGATCCCGGCTCATCCCGGTTCTATCTCTCGCTCGAAGATGACCTGATGCGCATCTTCGCCAAGGAGTGGGTCTCCAACCTCCTGCAGCGTCTGGGCATGGAAGAGGGCATTCCGATCGAGTCACGATTGATTACCCGCCGTATCGAGACCGCGCAGAAAGCCGTCGAGGCGCAAAACTTCGAGGCCCGCAAGCATCTGCTCGAGTACGACGACGTGATGAACAAGCAGCGCGAGGCGGTGTACGGCTTGCGCCGCCAGTTGCTCGAAGGCGTGGAGCAGAAGGAACTCATCCTCGAAGATTACGTCTCCGGCATTCTCAGCGATGTGATGGACCAGTACTGCGGCGTCAAAGTCCATCCCGAAAATTGGGACATCAAAGGGACTGAAAGATTCCATTTTCACCCGCTTCGGGGTTGACATTCTGGCGGAAGGAATCAAGCCGGAAGAGTTGAGCCGGCAGGAGCTCGGTGACGCCATATTTGCCAAGCTGAAAGAACGTTACGACGCGAAAGAAAAGCTGATCGGCCCCGATGCCATGCGCTATCACGAGCGCATGATCATGCTGAGCGTGCTCGATGCGCAGTGGAAAGACCACCTCCGGGACATGGACCACCTGAAGGAAGGCATCGGGCTGCGCGGTTACGGCCAGCACGATCCGCTGGTCGAGTACAAGCGCGAATCCTTTGACATGTTTGAAGCCATGATGACGCGCTTCCAGGAGGAGACGGCCCGATATCTCTACCTGATGCAGATCCTGGAGCGGCCGGCCGCAGGCGCCTGAAGCTCAGCCGCATGGCGCCGGGACAGATGGCAATGGCAGCCGCCCGCCGCGAAACGTCGCCACCTCGGTCGACGAACTCGAAGAATCTTTCCAGCGCAAGAAGCGGCGCGAACTGGAGCAGGCCCGCATGGCCGGCTCTGGGGACGCGCAAACCGTCCAACAAGTAGTCCGAGGCGCCGCCAAAGTTGGACGCAACGATCCCTGCCCCTGCGGCTCCGGTAAGAAATACAAGAAGTGCTGCGGCGCCCAAGGGTAACCCGTAACGATTCTCGCCTCCGCCGCAAACGCAAAAGCCGCCCTTGAGGGCGAGCTCTAGTACGCGGGGGTCGACATTCTGCTAAAAGAACAAATCCGCAGGTACGTGGAAGCGCTTGGATAGTCTCTTAATGTGCTGAATCGTCAGGTTGCGCTTGCCGCTAAGGATTTCGCTGACGATACTGGGTGTGACGAATATGTCCGTCAGGTCTTTCTGCTTCAGGCCATTGGCTTCCATCAATTCTTTCAGAACTTCCACCGGCGTCACCTTCCGCGATACCGGATAGTGCTCCTCCTCAAACGCCTCGACCAGCACCGTCAGCAGGTCCGCCAACTTTCGCTCCGGCAGCGCCCCCCTTCTCCAATTCCTCGATCCTGCGAATGGCAGCGTCGTTCTCCGCTTCGGTACGAATCGCTTGTGGGGCGGTTTCCGCCAGCAGTGTCTTGTAAGCAGCACTCGCAGTCATCTGTTCCAGGCTCCCTTGTCGTATTCGGTGTGCGTGTGGATTGCTTTTATGTAAATGCGGTTTTTCGCATATTCCATTTTCACAATCAACCGATACGAGTTTCCTTTGATATTAAATACGGTGTACCGTCCAACGGGATCAGCGGAGGGGTATGTCTTCCTCACGTCCTCGATGTTTTTCCATTGTGACCCCTTCGCCACCTTGAACCAAACCGCTAAGGGCACAACCAGGTCACCATGTTTCCGCTCTGCCTCTCTCAGCGTCTTGCGGCTGATGACATGCATTTTCCGAGCTTCGCAATCTGCGAACTCTTGATATGTATCTTCGCAAGTTGCGAAGTTGTCAACCCAGAATGCCAAGGCGCGTTCAGTCCGTGAGATCCGCGCAAATCCGTGGCCGCTTTTGAGTTATTGCACTGGCGTTGCCAGTACAAACGACTTCACCACGATGTTATTGGGCTGCACGCCGACCGGAATCATGGTCAGCAGGGAATACTCCGTGGGTTCGAGTTTGGTGGGATTGCGCTTTTGAATGACCGTCACGTCGCCGGATTGCGAATCCAGCACCAGTAGATAATTTTCGCTGCGGGAAAGTGCCAGCCCATCCGGGTGGCTGCCCACCGGCAGGGACGGGAATAGCTTGCCGTTGTCGATGTCATACACCGCGACGGTATTCGACCCGAAGTTGCTCACATACAGCCGCGAACTGTCGCTGGTCACCAGACCGCGCGCCGGATGAGTTCCGATCAGGTAGCTGCCGCCCACTTCGTTGGTCGAGGTCTCGATGATCGAAATATTGTCGCCATCAAAGTTGATGACGACCAGTTCGCCGCCGTCCGGCTTCAGCGCCAGATCGACTGGCGTCTTGCCCACGTCCAGCAAGGCCAGTAGTTTGTCCGTCTTCAGATCAATGGACGCAACCTGCGCCGAACCAGCACAGGCCACAAAGGCCTTACTGCTATCGGGAAGGATCGCAATGTCGGCGGGTTGCTCACAGATCGAAATAGTGCTGCGCAGCTTGAGTTGCGCCGCGTCAATCAGCGAAACCGTATGGTCGCCCCGGTTGCTGACCACGACCGTCAAGCCGTCCGGCGAAACCTGGGCCAGTCCCGGCGCGGCGCCGACGCGAATATTGCCCAGCACCAGCCGCTTGTCGAGATCAATCACCGAAACGTTCGCCGATTTGGAATTCGCGACATAGGCACGTTTGCCGTCCGCGGACACATCGATGAAGTAGGGCCCGGCGTGCACCCCGATGGTCGCCACCACCTCGTTGCGCTCCGCGTCAATCACGCTGATGCTGTTCGACTGCGTGTTGACGACGTAGATTTCATTTTTCCTGCCGTTGGCGGCGATGCCCGTGGGTTCGTTACCCACGCGAATGGTTTTGGCAGGCTGGAAGGTACGCAGGTCAATCACTGAAACGCTGTTGCTCTTGCCGTTGGTGACGTAGGCATATTCGCGATAGGCGGGGCCGTAGCTGGGCAGCCGGCGCTCGCGGAAGTACCACCAGGCCAAACCGCCCGCAATCGCAATCGTGACAACGAGGAAAAGAAATTTTCTCAAGCTACTGGGCTGATCGCAGATCGGACGCCGGACTGCGCTGACAATGCTTCAGAGGCCCGCGGATGGTTTCCGATGGCCGGTACCATCCTCCCTACCACCGGCGCGATCTGCCGCACCTGCCTCATCAGTTCGTCGAACTGCTCGGGATAGAGCGACTGGATGCCATCGGACATGGCCCGGTCCGGTTCGTGGTGTACTTCGACGATCAGACCATCCGCGCCCACGGCAATCGCAGCCCGCGACAGCGGCGTGACCTTGTTGCGCTTTCCCGTGCCGTGGCTGGGATCAACCACGATAGGCAGGTGACTGAGCCGCTGCACCGCGGGCACGATGCTGAGGTCGAGAGTGTTGCGGGTGTGATCGGCAAAAGTGCGCACTCCGCGCTCGCACAGGATGACCTTGTAATTGCCTTCGCTCATCACGTACTCGGCCGCCATCAGAAATTCTTCGAGCGTCGCTGACATACCGCGCTTGAGCAGCACAGGGATACGGGCGCGCCCGGCGCGCTTGAGCAGGGAAAAGTTCTGCATGTTGCGGGCGCCAATCTGAATCACGTCGGCGTACTTTTCCACCAGGTCCAAAGACTCGCCGTCGATGGCCTCGGTCACGATCTTCATGCCGAACTTGTCACGGACTTCGGCCATGATCTGCAAGCCTTGTTCGCCGAGCCCTTGAAAGGAATACGGCGAGGTGCGGGGCTTGTAAGCGCCTCCGCGAAAGAATTGCGCGCCGGCGCGGAATACCTGCTCGGCGACCGCCATGGTCTGCTCGCGATTCTCAATGGCGCAGGGACCGGCGATGACAGCCAGGCCCGGGCCGCCGAAGGTGGCATCGGTCCCGGCAAAAGTGATGACCGTGTTTTCAGCCTTCACGTCGCGGCTGACCAGCTTATAGGGCTTGCTGACGCGAATCAGTTCCTGCACGCCAGGCATTTCGTCCAGGGTGCCGGGCTCGACTTCGCCGCGGTTTCCGGTAATGCCGATGGCGGTGCGCTGCGCGCCCGGCATGGAATGGGCGCGGTAGCCCAATTCCTCGATCTTCTGACATACGGAGCGTATCTGCTCCTCAGTGGCCTGCGCCTTCATCACGACTAACATGGACTCCCCCGATTTCTGAGGCGATCGACTTGAGTTTATCGTTGTTTCCCATTGCCCCGCAAATGGAGCAGGCTGGAGGGAACCTAGAACCTAGAAACCAGAAACTGGGAACTGCAGTCCAAAAGTGGCACACTGAAGCCGTGCCTCGCTCCATCGCCGACGAACAGGACCTCCTTCAGCCAGCGCCGAAGCGTCCGCCCCGCCTGACTTCGCGGCGCATCGGGATTCATACCTCGAGCGCAGGAGGCGTGCACAATGCCGCTGAACGGGCTTACCGGCTGGGCTGCAACACCTTTCAGATCTTTTCTTCCAGCCCGCGACAGTGGAGGGCCTCGACGCCGAGCCGTCCTGCCTGCGATGCCATGAAACAGCTGCGCGACCAATATGATCTGAAGCCGCTGGTGATTCATACCAACTATCTGGTGAACCTGGCGGGCACGAATGAGTTGTTCCTGAAGAAATCCGTAGAGGCATTTCGCGGCGAAATTGAGCGGGCTCTGTCTCTTTGCGCGGAGTACCTGGTGCTGCATCCGGGATCGTTTCGCGGCTCGGACCGGGAGCAAGGATTGATGCGGACGGCGGCCGCGATCGCCGCTGCCGCGCAAGGCCTGGACCTGGCCGGACACGGCCTCACTATCTTGATTGAAAACACGGCGGGGGCGGAATACTCACTCGGCGGCAGCTTCGAACAGGTGGCGGAAGTGCTGCACTACCTGCGGAATCTGGTTCCGGTAGGCGCGTGTATCGACACCTGTCACACTCACGTCGCCGGCTACGACCTGGTCAGCCGGCAGGGAATGCAGGATACACTGCGGCAACTCGATGCCACCATCGGTCTAAAGCAGGTTCGGGTGTGGCATTGCAACGACGCCAAAGCTGCCCGAGGATCGAAGCTCGACCGGCATCAGCAAATCGGCAAGGGCAGTATTGGCCTGGAGCCGTTCCGCCGTCTGTTGAATGACCCACGCCTGGCTCACGCCGCCTTCATCGCCGAAACGCCGATCGATGAGCCCGGAGACGATGGCAGAAATGTGGCGGCGTTGAAAAATCTGGTCAAGAAGTAGGTTCACGTCCCGCGAGCACAATGTGTTTCCATGATTCAGGAGGCTGCGAATGAGTTGGGCCAGCAAGTTTTCCAAGCCATACCGGGTAGAACACGGCAAGAAGTTCCGTCTCAAAGACTACGACCCCGCCGACACCGCGAAATTGCACTCCCAGGAGCGCGCCGGGGAACTGCTGGCCAAGGGCGTGTCGCGCATGTCCGAGCTGCAGGACAAGCTCTACGCGCAGGACCGCTGGGGCTTGCTGCTGGTCTTTCAAGCCATGGATGCCGCCGGAAAAGACGGCATCATCAAACACGTGATGTCCGGCGTAAATCCGCAGGGTTGCCAGGTCTATTCGTTCAAGACTCCCTCCACCGAGGAGTTGGACCACGATTATCTGTGGCGCAACATGAAATGCCTGCCCGAGCGTGGCCGCATCGGCATCTTCAACCGTTCTTACTATGAAGAAGTGCTGGTGGTCCGCGTTCACCCCGAGATTCTGGCCAACGAGAGAATGCCCGCGGCCTTGGTCACGAAAAATATTTGGGACGAGCGCTTTCAGGACATCTGCTCGTTTGAACGCTATCTTTCCCGCAACGGATTCGTGATCCGGAAATTTTTTCTGAATGTGTCCAAGAAGGAACAAAAGAGACGGTTCCTGGACCGCCTGCAACAACCGGAGAAAAACTGGAAATTTTCTACCGCCGATCTGCACGAGCGCGAATGCTGGGACGACTATATGAAGGCGTACGAACAAATGATCGCCAACACTTCCACGCCCCACGCGCCCTGGTTCATAATTCCAGCGGACAACAAATGGTTCACGCGCCTGGCTGTGGCCGCCGCCATCGTCGATACGCTCGACGAGCTGGATCTGGCCTATCCCAAGATGGATGCGCAGAAACGAAAAGAGTTGGCGGCCGCACAGAAAATGCTGTTGAAGAACAAGCAGGATTGACGACTGGCGTCTGACCCCGTATTGCGCCTTTCCCCTGCTTCGCCGCCATTACAGGCGCCGACAGTATTTCGTTGCGGGCCCCTTCCCAATGCTAGAATCAATCTGATTCCGCTGACTTGGGAAAGCACTTGACGTCAACGGGCTGCATCCAAGTCTAAAGTGGTATTGAGAACATTGAGCTTCGATAACCCGACCGCCGACGGGGTTCCGCTGTCTGCAGTCTTATGTCTCGGCTGCGTGCTTTTAGCCACCACTGTTCAGGCCACTCATTTCTGCGGTCTGCGCGGGCCTGAGGCGCAAACTGCGGTGGAACTGGATCGGACTTCGTCCAGCAGTCCTGTGTGCCTTACTTGCCTCATGGCTTCGGCCATGACGGCCCTGATTCTCCTGTTTGTATTCTTTGTCGTGGCCCGCGGCACCCTGCTGGTCGGCAGTCCGCAGATGCGCCCGAAACCCATCTTGGGTTCTTTCCTGCTATATATTCGTCCTCCTCCTCAAGCCCTCGCCTAGGGCGCTTCCGGTTTGCAATTTTCCATTTTCCTGGTGGGGCCTATTTCTTGCATGCAAGGAGCATGATACGAACGCTGGAACCCGTGGGTGCTCGAGAATTTTAAGCATCAGCGCGCCAAGGTTTACGCACCTCGATCGGGTCGCACTGCGTTCACGGTCTGTGCGAAGGCTCGCCTTGATCGGGGCTTTATTGCTCCTGCTCGACGGGTTGAGCATCGGCCAAAATGCGACGCTGGTCAGTCTTGACCAAGCCATTGAGCTGGCCCTGGCGCACAACCATACGATCAAAGCGACCCGAACTCTGATTCTTCAGAACCAGGCCCAGGAGATCACGGCCAACCTTCGTCCCAACCCCACGTTCGGGGCGGATTCCCAATTCATACCTATTTTTGCTCCGCAGGACTTTTCAATCGATGAATTGAACCTCACTCAGCAGTTCGACCTTGGCATCTCCTATCTGTTTGAGCGCGGCCACAAGCGGCAGCGGCGTTTGCAGGCCGCCCGCGATCAGACCGCGGTCACGCGCGCCCAGGTCGCCGACGCGGAGCGCAGTCTTGTTTTCGAAGTGGGACAGCAATTCGTCAACGTTCTGCTGGCGGAATCCACACTGCAGTTCGCCCAGGAAGATCTGAAGAGCTTTCAGGGAACGGTTGATATTGCGCAGGCCCAGTTCAACGCCGGCGCCATCAGCGAAGCCGACTATCTGAAGATCAAGCTTCAGCTTCTGCAGTTTCAAACCGACGTGTCGTCGGCCCGCCTGGCGAAAGTTCAGGCCCAGGTCGGCCTCAGACAGTTGATGGGCTACGATGCGGTGCCCGCCAATTTCGACGTCATGGGGGACTTGGCGTACCAGCCCCTCAAGGGAAACGTGGAGGACTTTCAGGCGCGGGCGATCCGCGAGCGTCCTGACTTCCAGGCCGCCCGGTTGGGCGTGACCGCGGCCCAGAGCCAGGTTCTGCTGGCCCAGGCCAATGCCAAGGTGGACGTAAGCGGTACCTACGATTTCACCCACACCGCGGGGCAGAATTCGGCCTCCATCTTTGCCAGCTTCGATCTGCCTATCTTCAACCGCAATCAGGGTGAGATCGCACGTACCCGCTACGCCTTGACCCAGGCCCAGGAAGCGCAGCAGTCGGCCAACGATGGCGTGCTTTCCGATGTTGCCAGCGCCTATGAAGCGGTACGAAGCAACGACGAGATTGTGCAGCTCTACACTTCCGAATATCTGAAGCAGGCGCAGGATTCGCGCGACATCAGCGAGTATGCCTACAAGCGGGGCGCCGCCAGTCTGCTGGATTTTCTGGACGCTGAGCGGAGCTATCGGGCGGCCCAATTGGCCTATCGCCAGGCCCTGGCTTCTTATATGACGGCGCTCGAACAATTAAAGCAAGCGGTAGGAACGAGGAGCCTGCCATGAAAATGCGCAAGGACATAGCCCGCGGCCCCAAACCATTCTGGCGATGCTTCGCCTCGCGAGTGGCCCTGCCGGTCGTCATGCTGGCATTCGCCGCTTGCGGGCGGCCGGCAGCGGATTCCGATGCCAATCATGCCGGCGCACAGGATCCCAACCATCCCGAACTGTTCAGCATTCGGCCGGAGCAGATGGCGCATGTGCAGGTGGTGACGGTAAGCCCACCACCTTGACCCGCAGCCTGCGACTGACGGGAGCGGTGGCCTACAACAGCTTTCGGACTACGCCGGTCATCACGCAGGTGAGCGGCCCGGTAAGCCGCGTGGTGGTCGTTCCCGGCGAGAGAGTGCGCCAGGGCCAGCCCATGCTGTACGTGGCCAGTCCCGACTATTCTCAACTGCGCACCAACTATCTAAAGGCCAAGGATGCCTACTCGCTGGCGCAAAAGAACTACGTCAGGTCGCAGGACTTGTACCAGCACCATGCCATCGCGGTGAGGGATCTGGAGCAGGCAGAGTCCGCGGAAGTGCAGGCGGGAGGCGACCTGGCTTCGGCGGAAGCCGCCCTGAAAGTCATGGGAGTTACGGACCCGGACGCGATCGAGAAGGGAACCTCGTCCTACGAAGTGCCGGTGCGGGCGCCCATCGCCGGGGAAGTGGTCGAACAGCTGGTTTCCGCCGGACAACTCCTCCAGCCCGGTAACACGCAATGCTTCACCATCTCCGCTACGGGCACGATGTGGGTGCTGGTGAATGTTTATCAGAAGGATTTGCCCTACGTGCGCGTCGGAGATCAGGTCACGATTCAGACTGATGCTTATCCCGATGTCTTTCGCGGACGCATTTCTTATGTCGCGGCCGCGCTCGATCCCAATACTCGTACCTTGTCAGCGCGTATTGAGACGCCAAATCCTGGCGACAAGCTGAAAAAAGACATGTACGTGACCGCCACCGTGCAGGCGGGGAAAATTCAGAACGCCATCGCCGTGCCGGATTCCGCGGTCTTGCGGGACAGTGAAAATCAGCCTTTTGTCTATGCCGAGGTTTCTTCCAATCAGTTTGGGCGACGCCCGGTCACGCTTGGGGAAAGCCAGCAGGGGAAGACCCAGATCACAACCGGGCTGCAATCCGGCGATCGCATCGTAGGTGACGGCAGCTTGTTTCTGCAGTTCGCCAATTCATTGCAGCGCTAGCAAGAATCGAGAAGCCATTGCACAAAGTGGACGCCACATCTAGATGATTCATCGCATCGTCCAAGCTGCGTTGCGCCAGCGGTTTCTGGTGCTGATGCTGACTGGTTTCATCACAGTCGGCGGAATCCTGTCGTTCCAGCGCATGCCGGTGGACGCCTACCCCGACCTCGCTCCTCCGCAGGTCGAACTCATCACGCAATGGCCCGGCCACGCCGCCGAGGAAGTGGAACGCCTGGTTACGCTGCCTCTCGAACTGGAGATGAACGGCGTCCCGCGCATGATCACCATGCGGTCCATTTCTCTGTATGGTCTTTCCGATCTGCGCCTGACCTTCGAAGAGGGCACGGACGACTATTTGGCCCGGCAAATCGTTTTTCAGCGGCTGGCGGATGCCACGCTTCCAGCCGGCGTGACCGCCTCCATGGCGCCGTTGTTCAGCCCCAGCGGCCTGGTGTACCGCTACGTGCTGGAGAGTCCCGATCGCAGTCCGCAGGAGTTGAAGACCATTGAAGACTGGGTGGTCGAGCGCGCCTACCGCTCCGTTCCCGGCGTGGCCGACGACTCCGGTCTGGGCGGGGAAGTCATGCAATACCAGGTGCTGCTCGATCCCGCCCGCATGTACGGATATCACCTGACGATTCCGCAGGTCAGCGCGGCCCTGGCGGCGAACAATTCCAACGCCGGCGGGGGCTTCTATTCCCAGGGTGGCCAGTTCTATTACGTCCGCGGCATCGGCCTGGTGCGCAACACCGAAGACATTGCGAACATCGTAGTCGGCAGCAACAACGGCGTACCCATCCGGGTGCGCGATGTCGGCGACGTGGTCATCGGCCATGCTCCGCGCCTGGGGCAATTCGGCTTTCAGAAAAATGACGATGCGGTCGAGGGCGTGATCCTGATGCGCCGCGGCGAGCAGACCCAGACCGTACTGAAAGGAGTCCAGGCCAAGACCGACGAACTGAACCGGTCGATGCTTCCTCCCGACGTCAAAGTTCACCCCTATTATGATCGCAGCGACCTGGTGAAGCTCACGACCGACACCGTGGAAGCGAACCTGCTTCGCGGCATGGTGCTGGTGCTGGTCGTCCTGATCTTTTTTCTGGTCAGCTTCCGCGCCGCGATCATCGTTGCGCTCACGATTCCGCTGTCCCTGCTCTTCGCATTCATCGTGCTGCACGCCCATGATGTCGCGGCCAACCTGCTCTCCATCGGCGCCATCGACTTCGGAATCGTGATCGACGGCACGGTGGTCATGATCGAGAACATCTATCGCGAACTGGCGCTGCGGGAAGGGCAGACCTACAACCTGAACGAAGTGATTCTGGCCGCGGCTCGAGATGTGGATCGCCCAATCTTTTACTCCGTGGCCGTCATCCTCGCCGGTTATCTGCCTATATACGCGCTGAGCGGGCCGTCGGGAAAGCTCTTCCATCCCATGGCCGAGACCATGTCCTTCGCGCTGGTGGGCGCGCTGATCCTGACGCTCACGCTGATCCCGGTGCTGGCCTCTTATTGGTTCAAGAAGCGGCGTCAAGGAGAAGCAGAACCGCGCCTTCGAATGGATGAAGGGCAAATACGCCGGCCAGCTGGATTGGGCCCTGGCCCGTCCCAAAACCACGATGGCGATCGCCACCCTGATTTTCGGCGCATCCCTGCTGCTGGTCCCCTTCATCGGCGGCGAATTCATGCCTCACCTCGACGAAGGCGCGCTCTGGGTGCGGGCGACCATGCCGTACACCATCTCCTTCGAGGAGGCCAGCAAGATCGCGCCGCAAATCCGCGCCATTCTGATGTCTTATCCCCAGGTCACGGTGGTGGGCTCAGAGTTGGGACGTCCCGACGACGGCACCGACCCTACCGGCTTTTTCAATTGCGAATTCTATGTGGGCTTGAAGCCCTACAAGGATTCAAGCTGGGACGGCGACGTCGGCGACAAGGAAGAACTGATCGCATCCCTCAACAAGAAGTTCGCCGCCTTTCCCGGAATCATTTTTAACTTCACCCAACCCGCGGAAGATGCGGTGGACGAAGCGCTCACCGGGCTTAAGAGTTCCCTCGCGGTCAAGATTTATGGCTCCGACCTGAACGTGCTGCAGGACAAAGCGGTGCAAATGAAGAACGTGCTGGCCAAGATTCCCGGCTTCACCGAATTGACCGTGGTGCGCGAACTGGGCCAGCCCAGCCTGCTGATCGATGTCGACCGCGACAAGATTGCGCGTTACGGAATTAACGTCGCCGACGCGGAAGCCGTGATCTCGGCGGCGGTAGGGGGTGAGGCGGTCACCCAGGTCATTCAGGGAGAAAAGCTTTTCGATCTGGTGGTACGCATGCAGCCGCAGTTTCGCAGCAACGCCCACGATATCGGAAATCTGTTGGTGGGAACGCCGGATGGACAGCAGATTCCCTTGAGCCAGCTGGCTACGATCAGCCAGGGAAACGGCGCGTCGTTCATTTATCGCGAAGACAATTCCCGCTACATCGGAGTGCAGTACAGCATCGTAGGGCGTGATTTAGAGCGTGCGGTGCAAGACGGTCAGGCGGCCGTGCAGAAGGCCGTGACTCTGCCGCAGGGTTACCGGATGACCTGGGGCGGAGAATACAGCCAATTTCTCGAAGCCCGGCAGCAGATGTACTTTATTGTTCCGCTTGCGATAGGTCTGATTTTCATAATTCTGTTCGCGCTTTACGGAAACTTCAAGTTTCCTACCACAATCGCCCTGGGTGTCATCATGACCGAGCCGGTCGGCGCCCTGGTAGCACTGAAGCTCACTCACACTCCCTTCAGCGTTTCTTCCGTCCTGGGACTGCTGGCCTTGCTGGGGGTCTCGGTTGAGACCGCCGTCATTCTGGTTTCATACATCAACAAGCTGCGGCAGGAGGGGATGGACATACGGTCGGCCACGCGGGAAGCTTCGCTTCTGCGGCTGCGTCCGATCATGATGACCGCCCTGGTCGCATGCCTCGGATTGCTGCCGGCCGCCCTTTCCACCGGCATTGGCTCGGACACCCAGAAGCCCTTCGCGATCGTCATCGTGGCGGGGCTGATTTCCCGCCTCTTCATCGGCTTCTTTGTGAATCCGGTGTTGTACGAGATCGTTGCTCGCGAAGGAGACGTTCTTCAGGTATAGGAATCTCCTGCAGTTGCAGAGATCAGTACTCACCTGCGACCGAAAACCCCTGAGCTCACAGGGGTTACTCCTGTTACTTTTGTGCCATACGCATAGCACCAGTGGTTCATTGACCTTCTGGTGCCTGCAGGCTAACTTGTGCTGGTATGGTGCGGCTTATCGCACTCCCCCAAACGGCGAGAGAGCATCTAACAATTTGGGGTGAGCCATGAAGCTAGTCTATGTTTGCTATGCGGCCCTCGGCTATGCGGTAGCCCGCTGGATCTTTCAGCGGGAGCCGGTTCCGGTGATGGATCCGGTTACACGATTTCGTTCTTCTGGCCTGCTGTAAGAGCTTAACCTCGGGCGTGCGGCGCCCCGTTGCGTGCTTCTTCGTCCAGACCCGCACGCCCATTTTTTCGGGTCGAACCCTGGTTCTGAGGCGCTACGACCCGGGGTACTACGACTAAAGTTCGCACCCGCCCGGTTATTCCTGCCTCGCCTTCTGAGTACAATTTCACAGGACAAGTTTCCGCCTAGTTATCAATTGAATGCCGGCCGCAGCATGGATACGGCTGCGTGCGGCACAATGGTAGGGAACTGCAGCGACTCCGTGACGATCGCTAATGATGACTCGCAAATTATTTCTGCCGCTTGCCGTCACGCTGCTGGGAGCTCTCCTCCCGGCGTGCGCCGTCGCGCAGTCGGATAGCGGCGAACCGTCTTTGGGCGACCTGGCGCGCCAGTACCGCAAAGGTAAAGCAGCCCCGGAGCATGCCGTAATCGACAACGAAAACCTTCACCAGGTCATGGATGAAGTGCAGACTCGCAAGCTCAATGGCAGCCTGCTGTTCACGATCGATGGCGCCGCCAAGAAGTTTCAGGTTTCTTCTCCGGATGTAACCTGCGACCTTTCTTTCAGCGGCGCGGCTACGTCTCTGCTGTCGGACGCGTATGCCCCGCAAGACCTTCCCGAAGGCGAATTGGCGAAGCTGGATGGGCCGGCTACGATCACAGGAGACACGCTGCAGGTATCGGTGCACAACGGCAGCACGTGGAGCATCAAGGAAATTACGGTAGGGCTTACCATCCTGCGCAATACGGAAGCCAATACGGCTCAACGCGGTGCGCCGCGCTTAGTCCCGGCAGCGGAAACTACGACGCTTCTTTCGGAAAAACATCCAGATTCAACCGTTCTCTACCACCTGAAGGGCTCGGCCGCGCCGTCCAGCACGGCGGTTTTCCACGAGACTTTGGGCGTTGCCCCGGGCCGTGACCAGGATTGGCATTGGGCCATCGTGCAGGCCAAGGGCGTTCCCGCACCCAAGCCGGAAACCCCGCCACAGTATGCCTGTGTGGCGCGGGCGCCCTCGCCCGCGGCCGTTGAAGTTGATCTTCGATCTATTCACTTCAGCTTGCTTGCTTCTGCTTGTTTACTTCGTGAAAATCAGTGATGCAGGCGATACATCCAGCGTAGTCAAGACCACGCTGCTGGGAAGTCCTCCAGTATCCGTGTTGATGGCGAATTTCGTGATGTTCTTGGACGACTGATTACAAACATACAGAAACTTGCCCGCCGGATCGAAGGTGGCAAACACCGGGCTCGTCCCGGCCGTGAAAGGTGATTTCGGAAGCTGGGTGGTGGCGCCGGTGCTGGTGTCAATTGAATAGACCGAGACATTATTGGATTCCAGGTTGGTCACATACAAGAACTTCCCCGTAGGATCGGTGGTCACCGAAATCGGCCCGGTGCCCGTGACGAAGGGCGATCCCAGCGCCAACGTCAATGTGCCACTGGTGGAGTTGATGCTCAGACCCGAGACCGTGTCCGCAACGAAGTTGGTCACGTAAACGAAGTGCTCCGAGGGATCGACCGTCAGTGCTGAGGGTCCGCTGCCGACCGCAAACGGCGATCCCGCAACTGCTGTCAAACTGCCCGTGGATGCGACGGAATATCCGTATACCGCCGCCAGGTTGGCGCTGGCCACATACAGAAATTTCCCCGAAGGCGTCAACGCCAGGGCCACGGGTTGCGAGCCCGTCGGAAAAGGCGAGCCTGCGACTTCGCTCAAACTGCCGCCGCTCGAACCGATGGAATAGACAGAAACGTTATTCGAGGTTTGATTGGCGACAAAGAGCTGGGTCCCGCCGGAATCGATAGCCAACGACTTGGGATTCAAACCCGCCGGAGTGCGGGGCATGACTTCCTTAAGTTCTCCGGTGTCGCTGCTGATGGTGAAAATCGAAATGTCATTGCCGCCCTGGTTGGCGGCGTAAATAAACTTGCCCGAAGGATGGATGGCAATGGAAGCCGGAGAAGTTCCGCCGGCGAAAGGTGAGCCCAGCACGGCAGTAAAGCCGCCGGAGTTTGTGTCCACGCGGAACGCGGCAATCGCATTGGCCTGGGGAACGGCGATATAGGCGTTGTGTCCGGCGGAGCCGCTGCCGCCGCCACTGCTGCCGCTTCCGCCACAACCCGCCAGGCAGGCCAGCATAAAAATAGCGCCCGGCAACCCCATTCGTCGGTGCAATCTCATCAAATCCCTTCCGCAACTCTTCCTGTCATACTGCCGTCCGCTAGGGAGACAGGGGCGACTTGCGCTTCGCCTTCTTGATTGAGCCCCAGCGATAGACCAGTCCGGTCGAAAACCGCAAATTGTTTTGCTTCTCCGAAAATAAACTGCGTGCGCAGGTAGTCCACCTGAAACACGCGGAACGCAAAGCGCGAGGAAATATCCAGATCCATGCCGCCTCCGAGAGCCACGGCTCGCGCCGTATCCTCCTCGCCGGTTCCCACCCGCACCAGGGAGCGGGCGTCTCCGATGAGAACGTGCCCGAAGAACAACATCTTGCCGCGGGGGTAGAGGAACTGGGGCCCGACCGCGATATCGCGCAGGTTCAGTGTCGATCCGTATTGCCCACTAAGTTCGGCCGCCACTCCGAATCCCGCGAATCAAATTGAATGCGGGTGAAAAATTGTAGCCGTTCAAACCGGAGGTGTTGGCAAAGCCAAACGATGGGCTGTCAAATCGGGTGTAGGAGTAGCCGGCGAAGACCTGCACGCGCGGCGTGTCCTGGGAGGCCGCAGGCAAGGCCGCGGCCAGCAGCAGCACGACAATCAGCGCCGCCATCCCTGGAATTTTTCCCGGCGGGACGCGCTGCTTCAAGTGAACTTCAGGTGTAGCCACAGGTTGGTGGGCTCGCATGAGAGATTTCGGGAGTCCTCTACCTAAACACCACTGCACACGAAAGTTGCGTGTAACGATGGAACTCTCCAGTAGATCGGATGTGGACAAGACTCCCTAAAATTTAGGACGGCTCATTTCACCGCCAGCGCGCCGACCAGGGATTCGAAGATCTTGTATCCCTCCGTCCCACCCAGTTCGGGCTCGCTGGAACGCTCCGGATGCGGCATCATCCCCAGCACGTTCCGCCCCGGACTGCAGATTCCTGCGATGTTCTCCAGCGATCCGTTGGGATTGGCTTGGCTCGTAATCTCCCCGGCGAGCGGTGCAGTAACGGAACACAATCTGTTGGTTGCGCTTCAAGTCGGCGAGAGTTGCTTGGTCGCAGAAATAGTTGCCTTCCATGTGGCCGATGGGAATGGTCAATACCTCGCCCTGGTGGCATGCGCTGGTGAAGGGAGTCTCCGCGTTCTCTACCCGGACCTGGACCGGTTTGCAGACATATTTCAGCCCCACATTCCGCATCAATGCCCCCGGCAGCAGGCCGGACTCGCACAAAATCTGGAACCCATTGCAGATCCCCAGCACCAATCCGCCACTGGCGGCAAACTTCCGCACCGACTCCATCACGGGAGAGAATTTGGCGATCGCCCCGGTGCGCAGATAGTCGCCATAGGCAAATCCGCCGGGCACGATGATGGCGTCGCAGTGCTCCAGGTCGTGGGACTCGTGCCACAGGAACGTCACCGGCTGCCTGGCCACCTGCTGAATCGTCCAATACGCATCATGGTCGCAGTTGGAACCGGGGAAAATGATGACGCCGAATTTCATCCTGAATCCTTGGAAATGAGGTCCGTCTGAAAGTCTAACACGAAGAAAACGCCGCCCGTATTGCCGAAACGCATTACAGGGTGCATGGGGGACATCAATCAGATTTCTTCGCGTTCTTTGTGGTCAAAGCTCTTAACCGCAAAGGTCGCAAAGATGAAGACAACTCGCTTCTGAGTTGGGGCAGGGCTATCATCGTCTGCGGCGGGAGCATCTTAAGAAACGTGGATTTTGGAGAACACTTTCGGGTCACCGGTGGAGCGCTGAAGAATTGGTTCATCGCCCAGCTCCAGGATTCGCTGGCGGTAGGCCTGCTCTGGTTGATCGGTCTTCTCATCATCGGGGTGCCGCTGGCTCCGCTGTGGGCGTTGCTGGGCGCCGTCTTCCAGTTTGTGCCGCAGATTGGCGCCGTGCTCGGTGTCATCGGTCCAGCGCTTACTGCCATGTTCAAGTGGGGAGACTGGGAACATCCACTTTATGTCCTGATGCTGTACGCGGTGATTGCCGTCGTGGATGGCTTCGTCTTGCAGCCTTATCTCATGAAGCGCACCGCCAAGGTGCCGGTGTGGGCTTCGATCCTGGCGCCCATCGTGCTCGGAATCGTGATCCCGTTTTGGGGTGTGCTGCTGGCGCCGCCCCTGCTGGCGGTACTCTACGCCTACAAGGCCCGGCAGGCCCGTCTTCAGACTCCCATGCTATAATTTTCGTTCACGGGCATTCATTTGAGGCAATCCGTTGATCTCCTCGACGGGCCAGTTCCGCGCCATTAAAAACTATTAAATACGAGGTATTTCCATGTCCGGCCATTCAAAATGGGCCACAATCAAGCACAAAAAGGGCGCCCTGGACGCCAAGCGGGGCAAGATTTTTACCCGCCTGATCAAGGAAATTTCCATTGCCGCCAAGAATGGCGGAGATCCCGATACCAACCCGCGTCTGCGCGGCGCTATCGTGGCTGCCAAGGCCGAGAACATGCCCGCCGATAACATCAAGCGGGCCATCCAGCGCGGCACGGGCGAACTGCCCGGTGCTACCTACGAAGAGTTCTCGCTTGAAGGCTATGGGCCGGGTGGCGTTGCCGTTCTGCTCGATATCAATACCGATAACCGCAATCGCACCGTCAGCGAGATTCGTCACGCCTTTGGCAAGAATGGCGGCAACATGGCGGAAGCGGGCGCGGTTTCCTGGATGTTCCACAAGAAGGGCGACATCGTAGTCCCCAAAACAGCGGCCAAAGAAGACGACTTGATGGGCATTGTCCTTGAAGCCGGCGCCGAGGATCTGCGCGATGACGGCGACAACTGGGAAGTGCTCTCCGAACCCTCTGTCTACGAAGCTGTTCTGGAAGCGGTGAAGAAAGCCGGGATCGAGCCGGTGTCTTCGAGCGTCTCCATGATTCCGCAAAACTACATCAAGCTGGAAGGCGCGGCTGCCAGTCAGATGATCCGCTTGATGGAAGCGCTCGAAGAGCACGACGACGTGCAAAACGTCCACTCCAATTTCGACATCGACCAGAAGCTGCTGGAAGAAGTAGCTGGGTAGCGGACTTCAGACCTGGGACCAAAAGTCCGGCGTCCGTCTGAGAACTGGGAACTAGCATCTGAGATCTGAAATTCCGAGATCCGATTTTTTGAGATTCGAGCCCTGATTCACTTCTACCCAGCCAGCCTCCTCTTGCGCAGGTAAACAGAGGATTGCATCGGCTCCTGACGCTACGCTGTCAGACCTTCCGTACTTTTCAACATCACTGTGGAAAATTCTGTGGGAAAGCCGGTAGGTACGCTGGTAAGTTGTTTGTTAGGAATGCTTTCTGCATCTTGCACCTTCATGGGTGCTCACGCCACATTGCCTGTATTGACTAAGTGTGGGTTTGGGGTCTGAACCGGGAGCCTAACTTGGGAAGTGTGATTTGAAAATCCGGCTCGACAAATTGCTGCTCGAACGCGGTCTCGTCCAGTCGCGCGAGCGCGCCCAGGCACTCATCCTCGCCGGCAAAGTGTTGGTCGACGGACAGAAAATCGAAAAGGCTGGCGCCGGCGTAGAGGGCTCGGCGGAGATCCGGCTTCTGGGCGAGGATTTCAAGTATGTCAGCCGCGGTGGCCTCAAGCTGGAAGAAGCTCTCCGGCACTGGCAGATCGATGTCACGGGCAAAGTCTGTCTGGACGTGGGAACCTCAACCGGCGGATTCACCGACTGCCTCTTGCAGCGCGGGGCGGCACGCGTCATTGCCGTCGATACCGGCCACGGCCAGATTGATTTCCGTCTCCGCCAGGACTCCCGCGTCCGCTTGCTGGAGAAAACCAACGCCCGTTACCTCGCGCAGCAGCAAGTCAACGAAGTTGTAGATCTGGTGGTGATGGATGTCTCCTTCATCTCGGCAACCCTGGTTTTGCCGGCGGTGATAGCAGCCGCCTTCCCGGAGCCGGGTGAACGTCGAGGGTCGACAAGTTATTGTTTTGGTCAAGCCGCAGTTCGAGGCGGGCCGCGAACTGGTAGGGAAGGGAGGCATCGTGCGCGATCCCGTGGTGCAGGAAGCCGCGGTCGAGAAAGTTCGTAAGACGTTGCTTGGCCTGGGATGCTCGCACACCGACGTCGTCGAGTCTCCAATATTGGGCGGTGAAGGAAATCGCGAATTTCTGTTGTATGGCCAATTCTGACTCAATGTGTTGGATTTTCTTTGCGTCCTTTGCGGAATTTCTTTGCGAACTTTGCGGTTAAAAGCTTTTGCTGCAAAGATCGCAAAGAAAGACAAGGCGTCCGCGAGGCTTTTACCCGGAACTTCTGTACAATTCGACTTTCAACATGGCTAACGCGGCATCCACTCCCAAGTTCGCCGGCATCATGTCGAAGCCGGGCAAGGCTGAGCTGGCAGACATCGTCCCACCTCTGCTGGCGTGGTTTCGTGAGCATGGATACCAGGTGGTGGTCGACCGCGAGACGGGTCCGCATGCTCCTGGCGTCGAAGTACTGGCGCGCGAGGAGATGGCTACGCGACCGTTAAACTTCGTGGTGGTGCTGGGAGGAGATGGCACGCTGCTGGCGGCTGCCCGGGCCGTGTCCACGGCAGGCATTCCGGTGCTTGGCATCAACCTGGGGTCGCTCGGATTCCTGACCGAAGTGCCGCTGGAGAATCTATACGCCACGCTGCACAGCATTGAGCAAAGCCGCTGCAACCTGGACACGCGTTCCATGGTGCATTGCGAAGTCTTCCGAAAAGATGCCAGCGTGGGCAGCTTCGACGCACTGAATGATGTCGTCGTCGGCAAGGGCACCATCGCCCGCTTGAACCATTGCGACGTTTACATTGACCGCGTCTTTGTCTCCAGTTATCAGGCCGACAGTCTGATTGTGTCCACGGCCACCGGCTCGACCGCGTATTCCCTGGCAGCGGGCGGGCCCATCCTGATGCCTACCGTCGACGCCTTTGTGGTTACGCCGGTTTCGGCCCACTCGCTGACCCATCGTCCGCTGGTGGTTCGCGATACGTCGGAAATTGAGATCGTAGTCAAGACAGGAGAAGATGAAGCGTATCTGAGCATTGATGGCCAGATCGGCATGCCGATGCTGGATGGTGACCGCGTACTCTGCTGCAAGTCGAAGCACCAGGTCAAACTGCTGCATACGCACGGAACATTCTTCGACGTGCTTCGCACCAAACTAAAATGGGGCCAGCGCTAAAGGATTGATGTAGGCGCGAGTGTCCTCGCTCGTGCGGCAGCGTTCCACAAGACTCCCGCACGAGCGAGACGCTCACGCCTACATTAGAACCTAGCTCAGAGCGGATGCCGCATCTGCAAAACCGAATGTCTGGGGCGGCGTTCTGCGCGAGGATGCTGGTTTCGCTTCGGCCTGAACCTCGACCGTGATCGGGCCCTTGCCCGGCTCAGCCAGGAATTCACGGATCCGCAGTTTCGCTTTGTGGAGTTGCGACTTGGAATTTCCCACCGAGCAGTCCAGTATTTTCGCGATTTCCTGATGTTCGTAACCTTCGACCTCGTGCAACAGAAAAATGGTGCGGTATCCCGCCGGCAAATCCTTGATCGCGCGGGTAAGCGTGATCCGGTCCACCGATCCAGACAGGCGGCCATCGCGGCTGCCGTACTCGCGGCGTACTTGCTTCGCATCGTGGCTTGAAGGTTCGTCCAGGGAAATCTGCTTCAGGGCCTTTTTCCGGAAATGCATCAGCACGGTATTCACGGCGATGCGATAGAGCCATGTGGAAAGCGCCGAATTTCCCTTGAAGGTGGACAGCTTGCGAAACACCTGCAGGAATGCGTCCTGGGTGAGGTCTTCGGCTTGCGCCGTATTGTTGGTCATGCGCAGGCAAATCGAATAAATCCTGCCTTTATGGGCATGAAACAAAGCGGCAAAGGCTTCGGCGTCGCCTTCCTGCGCGCGCTTGATTAATTCAAGGTCCGAAGACCGGCTGCCATGGCTGGGATCAGGGCTCACTACTTCCGTAGAAATGTTTTGCTTCATCGCAACGTTTCCTCCCGGGGTTGAGATTGACCCTCGCAAATCTTCCTGTGTCATCACGTCAATCAGAGTAGGTGCGGCAGAGATCAGGGTCTATCCGGTGCAGCCTGTAGGGGTTTCACTAATTTGCTGTACCCAGTCTCGAAACAACTAAGGAGCGACGTACGGCTCGGAGGTACAGTACATGGCAGACAGGCGAACTCATGCACCCGGCGGAATCCGGATGGACAGAGTGCGGCTAAGACTGGCCAGAGAAGTCAGCTAGACGTTCAACTCGCTATTCGATTGCAGGTTGAACCACGTGGACGATATTGTTCCGGACGGCGTACAGCACCAGGTCGCTGACCGAATGGAGCTGAAGCTTGCGCATGATATTCGAGCGGTGAGTCTCCGCCGTTTTTACGCTCAATCCCAGCGCTACGGCGACTTCCTTCGTGCTCTTACCCTCCGCCAGCAACTGCACCACTTCGCGTTCGCGCGGAGTGAGGCGGTCGCGTCCAAGGGAAATCGCCGCGGCCTGCGTCCCGCCCTTCAAATATCCATCGAGCACCATGGCCGCGACCTTTGAGGTGAAATATGTCTTGTCGCGCTTCAGGGCGTCCACTGCCACGACCAGATCGCGAGCTGCGTCGGATTTAAGAAGAAATCCACGAGCGCCGGCGTTCAGAACATCCCGCACCACCTGGTCCGAGTCATGAAAGGTCAGGATGAGGACCTTGGAGCGAGGATCTTCCTTCATCAACTGACGTGTCGCTTCCAGGCCATTCAGGCCGGGCATGCCGATATCAAGAATGATCGCGTCCGGCTTCAGCTCACGGATCTTTTCCACGGCCTCGCGCCCGTCCGCGGCCTCGCCGCAAATTTCCCAGCCGGCTTCGGCCTGCAACAGGGCGCACAAACCTTTGCGTACAACCTCGTGATCATCCGCTATGAAAATTCGGAACGCAGCCATAACCTACCTCCCCTGATGTTTTCTTCCACCCAATCGCGTATGGCGTTTTCCCAATGTTGCTAAACGAGACGAGCCCTATCCATTCACGTATGCATCGCAGGTGCCAAACCTGCCTGTTTCACCAGTTCCAACGCTTTAGCAGCGTGTGGAAAACGCGAGCCGTGTAATTCTTACGGAGATAGCGCACTCCGGCAGCGAATTTTTGACCGATGTTTGAACCACGAGCCTCAGTCTGCTCAATTCCAACACGACTGGACCTCGCTACTCGTCGCGAATTCTGTTCCCGCGCCGCGGCGGTTGTTAACGCTGTCGTTCAAGAAAGATTGCAAAGCTGCTCAATCATTGAGGATTGGCACAAAGACGCGGCCCAACTCCTCGCTGATCGCTCAGGAAGCAAACAAAAAGTCTTCTCTTCTTCTTCCACACACTCAGAGCGAGAAAATCGTAGTATGGGCGAAGGTATACACAAATGTCGCCCGGGCCAATACAGTTTCTCCTGTATTTTAGGTTGTGCTTGGTGGGTCGTTAGGGTCGTTGCGCAGCGCCCTGAGGTCAATCCCCAACAGCTCTGCTTTCTTGTACAGGTGGCTGCGCTCGAGGCCGAGCGCCTTGGCGGTATTGGTGACATGAAAGTGATGGCGCTTCAGTTCGGCCCGAATGACCTCCCGCTCAAAGCCCTGGGCGCGTTCGGCTAGCGTGCCCGAACCGGCCAGCGAGGATTGGTTTGCCAGTGCCTGAGGAAGGGCCATTGCGACGGTGTCCGCGCCAACTTCGCCTCCCGTGGCCAGCAGTATCAAGCGCTCGACCACGTTGCGGAGTTCGCGTATGTTGCCCGGCCACGGGCGCGCCTGGAGTTCCTGAATCGCTTCCGCGGTGAAGTGAATGGGCTTCCAATTGTTCTGCGCACAGACTTGTTCGGCGAAGCGTTGCACGAGGACGGGAATGTCCTCCTTCCGTTCGCGCAGCGGGGGCAGCACAATGGGAAAAACATAGATGCGATGAAAAAGATCCTGCCGGAATTTGCCCTCGCCCACCAGAGATTCCAGGTTGCGATGCGTAGCCACGAAGACCCGCACATCCACCCTAGTGGGTTTGTCGGCGCCAATGCGCTCAACTTCACCTTCTTCCAGCACGCGCAGGAGTTTGGCTTGCATGGCCAGGGGCATATCGCCGATTTCGTCGAGGAAAATTGTTCCTCCCTCCGCCTGCTCGAATTTGCCGATGTGGCGGCCGGCGGCGCCGGTGAAAGAGCCCTTCTCGTGACCGAACAGTTCAGACTCAATCAGCTCGGCTGGAACGGCGGCGCAGTTCAAAGTGACGAAGGGACCTGATGCCCGGGGGCTGCGCTCATGCAGCGTCCGCGCGACCAGCTCTTTGCCGGTGCCGGTTTCGCCCAGAATGCAGACCCGAGTTTCGCTGGCGGCGACGCGCTCGATCTGTGCCATCAGCTTCTTCATGGTTTCGCCGTTCCACACGATTTCGTGTTTGCCCAGGCGTTGGCGGAGTTGCCGGTTCTCGGATTCCAGGCGCTGCATCTTGAGCGCATTTTCGACAGTCAGCAGCAGCTTTTCCGTGGAAATGGGTTTTTCCAGAAAGTCGAGTGCCCCCAGGCGAGTGGCCCGAACTGCCATGTCGATATGCGCCTGCCCCGACATCATGACCACCGGAGTTGTGACCCCTTGTGTTTTCAACTCCTCCAGTAGTGCAAGCCCGTCTTTGCCGGGCATGACTACATCCGAGAGGATCAAGTCGAAAGGCTGCGAGCGCGCCAGGTCCAGCGCCTTGGCGGCGTTGTCGCAAACGGTCGCCTCGTGGCCCGCCAGACGGAAGGCGCGCGATAGCGAGGCCAGCGTGTTGGCTTCGTCGTCCACGATCAGCAGATGTGCTCTCTGAGGCACCGATTGCTCCTTTACCCGGCCGCCGGCAGCTTGTCCAGATTGCCCGGCAGATCGATCATAAATGTTGTGCCGCGTCCCGGTTCGCTGCGCACACTGATCCTGCCGCCGTGGTCGCTGATGATGGATTGCACGATGGCCAGTCCAAGTCCGGTGCCATGCGCCTTGCTGGTGTAGTAGGGCGTGAACAGGCGCTCGCATTCCTCCGCGGTAAGGCCGCTGCCGGTATCTGCAACTTCGATCAAGACCCGGTCGCCGCTGGGACGCGTCCGCAACGTCAAGGTTCCACCCTGCGCCATCGCATCCATGGCATTCAAGGCGAGGTTTGACAGGGCGCGGTGGAGCAGTTCTGGGTCGGCGGCGATTGAGTCCAAAGATTTGTCCAGGTCAACCCGGCATTCGATCGCAGCATGCTCCGGTGAGGACAATTGCCCTTGCAACAGGCGCGCCACATTCTGCACGATTTCGTTGACCTGCACGCGCTGAAATTGTGGCTGCGGCATGCGGGAGAATTCGCTGAAGCGCGAGATGATGGTCTTCAGATTGGTGATCTCCGCCAACAGCGTGGACGAGCTCTCGCGAAAGACTTCATCGAATTGTTCTGGACTCTGCTGCCGCGCTCGCGTCAGATTCTCCACCGTCAACTGCAGGGGGAACAATGGATTTTTGAGCTCATGCGCAAGGCGCCGCGCCAACTCTCGCCACGCCGCGACACGCTCGGCCTGCACCAGCCGCTCTCTTTGTTCGATAAGTTCTCCCGTCATGCGGTTGAAGGATTCGGCCAGCGCTCCCAGTTCATCGGAGGAATGCAATGGAACTTGGGTATTCCAGTTTCCGGCCGCTACCTCGCGAGCCGCCTCCGCGAGTTGTTCGAGCGGCCGCGTGACCCGGGAGGAGGCCCATCCGCTGAACAATATCGCCAGGACAATCCCGACGCTCCCGGCCAGCAGGGCCGCGGAACGAATTCGATTGCGCAGCTCCACATAGGGACGCCGCGTGTTTCCCACCAGCAGAATGCCGAGCAACTGGTTGTCCTGGCCGCTCAGAGGAATGGCGTGGACGCTCTCGTCATCCGCTGCATTGCTCGACCAATGAAGAAGCGCGGTAGCTTCCTGCCGCTCTTGTTGGACTTGCTCAATGAGCGGCGCCAGTAAGTTCGGTTGTTGAACGCTACCCGCGGGCGTGACCAGAAGAGAGGCAGAGAAGCCTTTTGCCAGATTGGGATAAAGCATGGCACGCATTCCGGCTGGAAGTTCGAGACTTCCCATGAAGCCTTGATCCAGGCGGCGGCCGCCGATCACGTACAACGGCTTGTCGCCCACCTGCACGCGCCGGATGGCGGAGAGGCTGAGGGCGGCGCCATCGGGCAGCTCCTCCTGCCGGAGGAAAGCGTCTTTCGGCGGCGTGCCGTTCGGCAGAGCGGTTTCCTTGTAGCCGAATTTCGCGGGCCACTGTGCCGAGGAGAGAATCGTGCCGCGATAATCCACGAACTCCAGGAAGTCCAGCTGCTGGGTATCGGCCAGAGACTTGGCCTCATTGACATAGGCGCTGTAGTCGGTACAACCGCGGCTGACCGCCAGGGCGATGCGGGTTGCACCCTCACTGGCCGCGATGGTTTCCAGGCGGCGTGCCACTTCTTCCCCTCGCCGGCTGAATTCGTGGCGAAATTGCGCGATCAAGGCTGCAGTCTGGTTTTCATTCGCCTCCGCGAAGGCGCGCCGGGTCACGCTGGATACGATCCACGTGACCGCGCCCACGGAAAGAAAAACCGTCAGCGCCAGCACCAGCAAGAGTTTGCGCCGAAAGCTCAAGGCTTCCCCGTTCCCAGCCAGACGTTCTGCAAACGCCAACTGCCATCGGAATCTTCCTGCCAGCCCATCACATTTGCGTTCACCGCTGCCCCGGTTCTCAAGTGCAGCAGAGGAATCACGCGTTGCGATTGCAGAAGCGCGCTCTCGGCAGCGTAGAGGCTGCTGGCGGGATCGCCATCGGGGCGATTTCCGTCGAAGCTGGGCGATGGCAGCCCCAGAGTGGACGCCAGTTCACCCAGAGCAACCCGCACATCGAGCGAAGGCAACGGGATGCGTACTAGTCGTACATCACTCGCGGCCGCGCTCGATGACGAATTCGAAGATTGCAGCGTGAGGCCGGCATCGCGTGCATTCAGCGCGACTCTCTCCGCGATGACTCGGGCCAGCGGATCGGAGGCATCGTAGCCCAGCGTCCAAACCAGCGGCGCGCGAACCTCTGCCCGGATTTGACCGGCGCGCTCGAGATCGGTCGTAGTAGAGAAAAGAAAGGCATAGCCGGTGAGCCAATTGGGCAGGAATGCGCCGGCAGGTTCGCCTCCACCCTGTAACAGAACACTATTTAGCGACTCTCGATCGATGCTGAGGCCCAGAGCCTCGCGCAATTTCCCCTCGTCTGCGGACTGAATGCCACGGCTGAAAACCAGCGCCATCCATTCCGCAGGCGCCGAACTCTCAACTCGGTTGCCTTCGAGAGCCAGATGACGCGCCTGATCCGGAGCGACCTCTACGGCGTCCGCTTTGCCTAAGTCGAGCGCGATCTTCTGTTCGCGGAAGCTCTTGCCCATTTCGACTTCAATAGAATCCACAAATGCTCGTCCACCCCAATAGTCGTCGCGGGCGGTCAGCGTGAGTTTCTTGCCAGAGTCCTCGCGATTGACCGCGAACGGTCCGCTGCCGGTGAGCTTTCCGCCGCTGCGTTTGGCGATGCCATAGCGGGGCAGTGCCAGCAGCGCTGGAAGATTCGGAGCCGCGGCGTCGCATTCAATGACGACCGCTTCTCCGGCAGGGAACACCTTCCAGTGTGGATTTGCGTTACGCAGCGAGGCCGCCACCGCATCTGGACTTACCGCCGTTCCATCCTGAAACGTAACTCCCCGGCGCACGCTGAACTGCCAGCGCTGATTTCCAGGGTCGGGTTGCCATGAAGTCGCCAATGCCGGTTGAGGCTGGCCGCGCGCGTCCAATGTGACCAGGGTGTCAAAAATCATTCGCGACAGGCTGTGCCATACCGGCGATGTGGGTTGGCCGAGATCTGCGGGATCAAGCGAAGCCGGCGCCTCCTGGATCGCGATGCGAACCGTTCCGCCATAGCGCGGGCGTGTGCTGGCCGGCGCGGTGGCGGTCAGTGACAGACTAACGGCCGCAAGTAAGAGTAAGCCGGAACGCGTCATATTTCCCCGTTTCGAAGTTGTGCGCCACCGCCACAGCACTGCCTCCGCCCGATTCTGTCCACAAGGCGGTCACTGTGCCGCTCACGTCAAGAGGCGCACTCGCTGCCACCGGCACACGGCCGGCGATCTCGAAAGCTCGAATAACATCACTGCGACCCTCGCCGCTTCCCGTAGCCAGAACTTGCCAGCCCGACCCGCAGCCGCTACGCACGGCGGCAAGATCACTGCCCCAGTCCACCTTGTCCAGCACTTGATCGGTCGTGCCATCGAGGAGGTGTACTTGTCCGTCTACACCAGCCAGCAGCCACCATGCGGTGTTGTCCCGCGGAACGGCCGCGGCGGAATAAAACGGCGGCGCCGTGGTCGATTGGCCGACTCCCGGTGAGAGTGTGCCGCTGAAAAAATTGCGCGAAGAAGTAAACGCCGCGTTCAGGCTGAACGGATCCACCCCAACCGGCCAGGCCTCATCGCTGTCATAGCAATTCATTGCCAGCGGCGAACTCGCCGAGCCCCGGCAGTAGACGCCCGGCAGGTAGGCGTCGAAAGAATGGTCTTTCTCCTTGCGCAGTACCAACCTTCCTCTTAGGTCGCGTGGCCACGGGCGCGAGTGGATCGCGGGCAAACTTTGCTCCAGCCGCCACTGGCCGTCTTGGAGGCGGTAAGACGCCAATCCACTTCCATCCAGAACCAACATCCGGGCAGGGTTCCCATCTGTGATCGCAACATCCAGAATGCGCTCCTGCTGCGACCATAACGGAAACTTGCGCAGCACCATCGCCGACGGCTCTGGCTCGACGGACAAGGCCGCCGGCCGGGGCAGAGAAACCATGACGATCGCCGGAGCATTCGCACCCTGCCGAACTTCGGCGATCCAGAGATAATTCTGCAGGTCTTCGGAGAGCGACACTCGCACCAGCGTCGTAGCCTGTTCAGCAGCGACAAGACGCGCGCCCGCAGCTGCGAGCTGGGTCAGCAGGTTGCGCCGTATGTCATCAGTCATGGCCGGGCTGAGCGACGATCGGTTCATGACTTCGAGAGCCATCGTTTTCGAACCGGTACCTGACACCGCTTTTATCTTTGCTGCCAGCTGCTCTTCGGCGACGGCCCAATTCTGCGCGCTGGATGGCACGACAAACAGCAACGCCAGCGCAAACAGGAGGGAGCCGGCAAAGCGCGAAGGAGATGGCGTTAGCATGCCCAGGATGCGCGAATTATAAGCTGCACTGCGCGCGCCCCCGGACTTGACGCCGGGTACTGTCTGGGTTCGTCCTCTGCGAACTTCAGCCGTCAGCATTTTGTAAATTCCTTCCGATACCGGCCCAGATTCAGCCGTCTCCGCGGCCCTACAAATACTGACCTTCATACGCCCGCAAAAGTTCCGCGCGTCCGCCTGCTCTAGCGCTGGATGGCTGCCTTGGCTTGGTGCGTTCTGCCGGCAAAAATCGGGCCTAGCACTTTGCCGAAGAACAGTTCCTCTACGAGAAGCGCCACGCTGAGTGAAAGAGCCATGCCCCCGATGACTGCGATGGTTGTGAATACGAATTCCATACTGGCCTCCTGTGTTTCCGGTCAGACCGGAGATAGCGGGTAAGAGGCCAATTGCATATGATTGATAAAGCATGACTTATATGGCCAGCAGACGGGAAAATTGTGTGCCTTCCCGGACGCCGTGTCAGAATTGACACAGTCAATCTTGAGGCCCGCCCGGGAAGCGGAACGAGCCCGTCGATTTGCCGACACTTGGCCCGCGCTTCGTTTAACATTTGTCGCTGTCGTGCCTGCCGCGGCGCCCGGACTGCAGTGAACGTCCTCAAGTCAACTCGTCGCTATGAAGCGTGGCTGGGCTTGCACACGCCGATTGTGAAAGCGGATCTTCGCCTGAAACATCAGCGCATGGCGGAAGCGGCCTTTCCTTTTCTCCGAGCCACCTTTTATCGCTGGATGCAACTCTGGCCGGAGGTTGCTCCCGATCTGGCCCGGGCTCCTAAAGTGCTGGGGGTGGGCGATCTTCATGTCGAGAATTTCGGCACCTGGCGAGATGTGGAAGGCCGCCTGGTCTGGGGCGTAAATGACTTCGACGAAGCGGCGATGGTGCCGTACACCAATGACTTAGTACGGCTGGCCACGAGCGCGCTGCTTGCCATCGAGGGCGGTCATCTATCGTTGAAGGTCAAGGACGCCTGTGGAGCCATTCTCGACGGCTACCGAAAGTCTCTGGCACAGCGCGGGCTTCCGTTTGTGCTGGAAGAAGAACACCGCTGGTTGCGCCAGATCGCTCTCAGCGAATTGCGCGATCCAGTGCTTTTCTGGAAAAAGATGGAAAGCTTGCCCCGAGTGAAGGGAGAGATCCCAACCAGCGCTCAGGATGCCCTGGAGCATCTTCTCCCCGAGCGCGGTCTGGATTACCGGGTGGCCCGCCGCGTGGCCGGCCTGGGCAGCCTGGGTCGCACCCGACTGGTGGCTCTGGCGGAGTGCAATGGCAGCAAGGTGGCGCGCGAAGCCAAAGCACTAGTGCCATCTTCGGTGTACTGGGCGCATGCCACCGATCAACCCGAACTGTTGTATCAGGTCATCATCAATCGAGCGGTGCGTTCTCCGGATCCGTTTGTACAAATGCGCGGGCGCTGGATTGTTCGCCGCTTGTCTCCGCACTGTTCTCGTATCGAGTTGAGCGTGCTGCCCAAAGGCCGCGACGAACTTCGACTGCTCTTTGCCATGGGATGGGAAACCGCGAACATTCACCTGGGCAGCCGTCCCGCAGTGAAGCAGGTTCGCCAGCATCTGGATCATCTGAAGCCGGGGTGGCTGGGTGCTTCCGCCAAGGACATGGCCGACGCCACTACCAGGGACTGGCGCGCCTGGAGGAAATCAATCGGATCGTAAAGCTTGCTTAAATTCTGCGGGCAGCAGCCGCGAAAGCCGCTAGAATTCCGGGTCTGATGAAACTCCGCAAAGCTGTTTTTCTTCTTTTCGAATCGCTTCTTGCCGGGAAATGGGTTCCACTTTGATGATCGTTTCCTGACGCAGCCCTTCAAGCAGGGCATCCAGGATGACCTTCAAGGATTCGGGGTTCTCGGCCAGCACCCGCTCGATGCTTTCGCGATGCACCGCCAGTTCTCCGAGTGGCCGCCCGCCGCCTAGATCAACCCTGCTGCCCGGTGCGGCAATACGTCGCCAGCCGGCCGCCCCCAGGCTCGTACGCGCGAAGGGATAGTCCAGCCTTCCCGTCGTCATCCAATGAATCACCAACTCCTCGACATGGTCGATGCTGCAGGCCACTTCGATCCCCGCCCGCGCCGCCATCTCCTCGTTCCATTGCAGAATCGTCAGCTTGTCCTCCCAGGTGTCTTCCGCCACCAGGAAGCGAGGCTGGTTGGGGGACCGCTCTTCTCCACAGATAGCGCACTGATGAGTTCTAAAATGATTCATAACGCCCCTTTCAACTCCGCCCGAAACCCTTTCATCGCCGGTTGCGTTTGCGTCAGATGCGCGAGGGGCAAAGGGGCATGGCGGGCAGGAAGCGGAACTGTAATCATTCCCCGTCCACGTTCAAAGGCCAGGGTGAGTAGGGAAGCACAGCTGTCGCACAACCAATAGCGCTCCGTCCGGCGCTCGAACCGTCCTCGACGAAGCGAGAGTGCGACCCCGGATGCCGGCTCGGAATCGGTTTCCAACAGGAAAAGTTTGCCGTTGTGAAGGCTGCGAAACAGACTGGAGCAGGCGGAATTGGCGCACTTGTGAAGCACTGAGGGTCTCCTGGGAACGCTGAACCATCAACCTGAGAAGGGCTGGATGAAACTGTCACCATGCACGCGAGTGGCCGCAGGTTACACCTGAGAGAAGTTATGTAACTGACTGAACTCTTGGGCGAGAAACTTCTAGTGCCTGGCCAACGAATGCCGATGTGAGGTCACATCTGCCGAAACTCCGTCATCACTGCCGGACGCGACTCCGTGCGCATCCCGAGCCGTCGATGATTGCCCGCCCTCCGGCGCTGGAGTAAGATTGCCCAACGGCTGGCGGTTCACGGTCCAGTAGAGCTGTTCCCAAGGCCCCCGGGGACGCTGCTCTCCAATTCTGAAATATGTAGGCCCACTATGGCGGAATTTCAGCCAACTCTGGCGGATTCGGCACAGCCCCAGGATTCCTTATGTGGCATGGTGGTGGGACGCTTCCGCATCGCAGAGCGCCTTGGCAAAGGCGGTATGGGAGAGGTTTACCGCGCCGAGGATACCAAGCTCAAGCGCACCGTTGCCCTGAAACGTCTCGCCCCGTCGTTGCGTGCCGACTCTCTCTACCGCCATCGCTTTCTGGAAGAGGCGGAGCGTGCCTCTCGCTTCGGCGATGCTCACGTCGCCGCGGTCTACGACGTTGTGGAGGAGCATGGCGAGATATTCCTGATTCTGGAGTACGTCGAAGGCCAGAACTTACGCCAGCGCCTGCGCCAGCCTCTGTCGCTGGACGAATTTTTCACCATCGCAATTCAGTGCGCGGAAGCCCTGGTTTCGGCACACACGCACAGCATCGTCCACTGTGACATCAAGCCGGAAAACATTATGCTCACCAGCGCGGGCCAGGTGAAGATCCTGGATTTCGGCGTTGCCAAGCACCTGCCGCGGTCGGACCAGAGCTCGACGGTCGACCGCGCTGGCACCTTTGCCGGCACGCCGGCTTACATGTCGCCGGAGGTTCTCCTGGAGCGGGCTCCGGACGGGCGCGCTGATATTTTTTCTCTTGGGGTGGTTTTCTACGAAGTCCTGACCGGACAGCACCCTTTTCTCGCTGGCAGTTTCGTGGCTACCACCGACCGTATTCGCAACGAGACTCCGGCCTCCATCCGGATATTCAATCGTTCCGTTTCTCCAGACCTGGAAGCCCTGGTCAACCGGGCTATGGCCAAGGATGCCGGGCAGCGCTTCTCCACCGCGCAAGAGTTATTGGACGTTCTGCACCAGGTGCATGGTGGGTTGACCGCCACGGGCCTGACTAGAGTCGTTCCGCAGCGGAGCGAAGGCCGTCCCAGGAAGAAGGCGTGGCCGTGGGTGGCCACCCTGGTTGCAGCTTCGCTGATCTCTGGCGCCATCTACTGGCAGACACGATCGAATCGTGGGTTGGATCTGGGCGGCTCGTCTTCGCCGATCCAACTTGCCGTTCTGCCCTTTGCTCCCATGGCCGAAGACTCCGGCAGCAAGGCATTTTGTAACGGACTGACTGAGACCTTAACCGCCAAACTCACGCAACTCACCGATACCTACCCGTTGCAGGTGGTTCCCACCAGCGAAATACGAGCCGAGGGAGTGACCAGCGTCGAGCAGGCGCGAAAGAATTTCGGAGTAGGCCTGGTGCTGGAAGGAAGCCTGCACAGCTCCGGCAACCAGGTGCGGGTCACTTACACCCTGGTGGATGCGAAAACCAATCGCCAGCTGCACGCCCAGACCGTGGACGCGGACGTCAGCGACGCGTTTGCTGTGGAAGACCGCGTGGTGGACGGAACGCTGCGCATGCTGGGGCTAGCCATCCGGAGCAATGACCGGGTTGTGCTGGCGGCGCACGGAACTGGCGATCCCTCGGCCTACGATCAGTATCTTCGCGGCCGCGGATATCTGCTCGACTATCACAAGCACGAGAACATCGACAGCGCGATTTCCGCTTTCAATCGGGCTCTGACCCTCGATCCCAAGTACGCCGAGGCGTACGCCGGGCTCGGCAAGGCCTATTGGTTGGCGTACCAGGAAAGCCAGGGAGGCCGCGACCTGGTGGAGAAGGCCAGGGCAGCTTGTGATCAATCTGTGGCCAGGTCCCCGAATCTCGCGGAAGGCTATTCCTGCCTGGGAAATGTTTACCGGACAACCGGAGAGTACGAGAAAGCGGTCGCCCAATTTCAGAAGGCTACCGCTCTTGATCCGACCAGCGATGAAACCTACCGCGGACTGGCCGATGTCTATCAGAAGTTGAACAAACCGGGCGACGCGGAGGCCACATTCCATAAAGCCATCAATTTGCGGCCGCAGTACTGGGCCGGCTACACCTGGCTGGGTTACTTCTACTGGCAGCAGGGAAGGTACAACGACGCGGCCAAGGAGTTCCGGGAAGTCATCACATTGTCACCCGACAATTCCCGCGGCTATTCCGATTTGGGCGCAATGTACGTGCTGTTGGGAAGGTACTCCGAGGCCATCGAAGTCTTACAGAAATCTCTCGCCATCCGCCCTACCGTAGAGGTGTACGACAACCTGGGAAACGCTTATTTCCTCATGCGCAAGTATGACGAGGCAGCGCGCAATTTCGAAGAAGCGTTGCAGTTCGACAAAACCAGCTGGCTCAGTTGGGGCAACCTGGGAGATGCGTATTACCTGGTTCCGGATAAACGACAGAAGGCCAATGAAACCTATCGCGAGGCCATCCGCCTTACTGACGAAGACCTGCGCGTGAATCCGCGCGACGGGCGGACCTGGGCCTTTCGAGCGACATACCTGGCCATGATTGACAGCAAACCAGAGGCCCTGGAATCCCTCCAGAAGGCGCTTTCATTTGACCCTGCGAGTCCCGGTGTGCAGTTTCGGGCTGCCCTGGTCTACAACCACTTCGACGATAAGGATCACACCATCCAGTGGTTGCGAAAGGCCTTAGCCGGAGGCTTGACCGTCAACCAGGTGGAGAGGACGCCGGATTTCGATCATTTACGCGGGGATGCCGCGTTTCAGGCTATACTACGCGGCGCTAAGTAGTGAGGGGGAGCTTAGACACTTTTCATGAGTTAGAAGGAGGGACCATGAGGAATCCAGCTAGGGTCCGAGTAAACATTTACGATGCGTGTGATGTGGATTGCGAAGCCGTCAATGTGAGTATGGACGCCAAGGACCAGGTCGAGTGGAATTCGACCGGTGACGCCTTCATGATCGAGTTCGACAGTTCACCCTTTGAGCAGGACTGCTTCGAAGTGCCGGCGGGAGGAAGCGTGAGCTCGGGGCCAGTCAAAACAAATGTGCCCTACGCGACCTATCACTACACGATTCGCAGCAGGATGGATCTGGCCAAGAGTGCCGATCCGGATGTGAACGTAAAACGCTGAGCGGTTCAGCGACTGAAAGTTTCCCCTTCGGCGAGCGAGGGCCGAGCCCTCGGCCCTCACTTGCTACCTCGCTCTTTGTCTGCGCCGCCACGTCAGATCACTCACCCATCACTTTCACGATCACCCGCTTGTCCCGCTGCCCGTCGAACTCCGCGTAAAAGACTCGCTGCCAGGTTCCCAGATCAAGTTTGCCCGAGGTGATGGGCACGATCACCTCATGATGAATGAGCAAAGCCTTGAGATGTGAATCGCCGTTGTCTTCGCCCGTGTCGTGATGCTGGTAATCCTTGCGGAACGGGGCCAGCGTTTCCAGCCATTGATCAATGTCTGCAATCAGTCCACTCTCGTCGTCATTTACATAGACCCCGGCCGTGATGTGCATGGCGGAAACCAGCACCATGCCTTCCTTGACGCCGCTCCGGCTTACGATCTGCTCCACCTGAGGCGTGATGTGCACATAGGCGCGGTGGGCGCGGGTATGAAACTTCAGGTATTCAGTAAGACACTTCATGGTTCGTCCCCTTAATAATTCGTGAAAGCCAGACCAGTTTCGCAGATAATGCTTCGGAAATCAGTTTCGCGGGGGCGCGGTGGATTCTTCCGGCAACGAATTGCAGGAGTTGCGGCGGCTGGTAGGAGAACTCACGGCGCGGGTTTTTCGCATTGAGCAGGCCTTGAACCTGCAGCCGGGCGTTGCGCATCAGGCTTCACCGCCAGCACCGGTTTTCGCAATTGCCGCCAGCCGCGATCGTTGCGGAGACTCCGCCCAAGCCGCCGCTCGATTCATCAAAGGGAGCTTCCGCCCCGCGAGTTGCAGGGACAAAGGCGAGTGCGGAGAACCTCGAATCCCGCATCGGCTCGCACTGGCTGAACCGGATCGGCATTTCCGCCGTCCTGATCGGCGTTTCCTACTTCCTGAAATTTGCCTTCGACAACAACTGGATTGGTCCCACCGGCCGGGTAGCGATCGGACTGCTCGCCGGCGTCGCCATCGTGATGTGGAGCGAAGGGTTTCGCCACCGTGGATACCGAGTCTTCTCCTACTCGTTGAAGGCCGTTGGGATTGGCATTCTTTATCTGTCGCTGTATGCGGGCTTCCAGGTGTACAACCTCATGCCGGGCAGCGTGGCCTTTCTCATGATGTTCACGGTAACGACCGCCACGGCCGTGATGGCCTGGGCCCAGGACGCCGAAATTCTCGCGGCCTTTGCCTTGATTGGTGGCTTTACCACTCCTCTGCTACTTTCCACCGGCCAGAATCGCGAAGTTGCGTTGTTTGCTTACGTGGCCATGCTCGACTTTGGCGCGCTCGCGCTGGTGATTCTGAAACCCTGGCGTCGCCTGCTGGTGTTGAGTTATCTCGGCACCATGCTGCTCTACGTCGGCTGGTACTCCAGCTTCTATGACGTCACCCAGGTGCGGATGACTGTCGGCTTTGCCACGGTCTTCTTCGCTATTTTTGCGGTGGCGCCATTGCTGGCGCGCCCGGCGGAGAAGGGAAGGCTGTCTGATTCAGTTCCTCCGCTCGTCGCCGTAGTGAACGCCGCCGGATATTTTCTGCAAATCTACATCATGTTCGAGGAGATCGGCACCAAGGACACAGCCTGGTTCGCCCTGGCCCTGGCTGCCTTGTATATCTTCCTCAGCCGCCAGTCTCGCAGTCGCGCCGCGAGTCCCGAGGCAGCCCGCACCGTTGACCTGCTCCACCTTGCGCTAGCCATCGGGTTTATCACAGTCGCGATTCCCATACGCCTCGAAGCCCACTGGGTCACCATGGGATGGTTCGTCGAGGCGGCGGTTCTGCTATGGGTGGCCAACCGGGTTCATTCCGAGTTGCTCAATGTATTTGTCATCGGGGCGCTGGCACTCGGCGTAGGCCGGCTTCTGGTGATCGACAATTTCTCCATCACGCGTCCGATTCTCAACAACCGGATGGCCACCTACGCGGTCGCAATCGCCGTGCTGGGAGCGGTCGCGTGGTACGCCAGCCGGCGAAACGATGAAGCGGGACGCGCTGCCGTCGTGGTTTCCGTGGTCGCATTGAACCTGTTAGCGCTTATTGCCTTGAGCCGCGAAGTTGCCGACTACTACAGCCATGAAATGATGAGCCTGGTTCCCACGGGGCAGTGGAACGCTCAATGGAATCCTCGAGCCTGGACGGACTGGCGGCACGTAAAAATCGCCCGCGACTTTACTTACTCCGCCCTCTGGATGGCCTACGGCGCCATGCTGATGGTGGTGGGCTTCTGGCGGCGCTCGGCATTCGTGCGCTGGCAGGCCCTCGTCCTGATCGCCTTCACCATCGGCAAGGTCTTCCTCTACGATGTATCGGAACTGGACCGCGGCTACCGCATTGTGAGTTTCATCGTGCTCGGAGTCCTGCTGCTGGCCATTTCGTTTGTGTATCAGCGTGACTGGCTCGGCCTTTCCGGTCGCAACCACGCGGATGAGAGTTCTGCCCACCCATGAGATCCACTCTCCTGGCGTTCGCCATGTTCGTGGCTCTTGCCCCGTCCCAGGAGCCTTCGATCTCCTATTTCACCAATGTCCGAGACATTCCTATCTCTCAGCCCGGACTGCAGAATTACTTAGTAGTCGATGAAGAAATCTGGAACCGGGTCCGGCCTGATCTTGCTGACCTGCGAATTTACGACGGCAATACCCAGGTTCAATATGCGCTCACCGCAGAGCGCGGAGGAACCGTCACTCACGAGGCGTCAGCAAGGATCCTAAATCTGGGCAGCGTCGCCGGGCGCACCGAGTTTGATCTGGACATGGCGCAGATCGGCGAATATGACCGCGTTCGCCTGCAGTTGGACGCCAAGGATTTTGTGGTGACGGCGTTCCTGGCGGGAAGCAACGAATTGGGCGCAAAGTCCGTAACTCAGTTGCCGGCCGCCACACTCTATGATTTCAGCCGCGAGGAACTGGGTTCCAATCCGGTTCTGAAATTGCCTGCTTCGAGCTTCCACTATCTACACGTGAAGCTTTCTGGCGGAATCTCTCCCGCCCAGGTGAAGGGCGCGTCGGTCTACAACCTGGAGGAAACGAAAGCGGTCTGGAGCAGCGTGGGCTCGTGCAGCTCTCCATCGCAGATGGGGCAAACGACCGTGATCACCTGCACTTCGCCACCGCGCGTGCCGGTGAATCGTGTCCGCTTTCATGTGGATCCTAAGCAAGTAAATTTCCGCCGGACGGTCACGCTTTCGGATGCGAGCGACCCGCGTTACGAAACCGGCGGCGATATCACGCGCGTTCGCATGAATCGCGGATCAACCACAGTCGTCTCGGAAGAGATGGATGTGACGATCGCAGGCCACACTTCCGGCCAGTTGAAGATCACGGTGGACAACGCGGACAACCCACCCCTGAATATTTCAGGCGTGGAACTGCTATCGGTGGAACGACGCCTGTATTTCGATCCGCAAGGAAAATCTCAACTCCGGCTCTACTACGGCGACAGCAAACTCGATCCGCCGGTGTACGACTACGCCCGGTTCTTCAAGGCTGATGCGGCCGCAGCCCATGCGGAACTTGGACCGGGCGCGCACAACGAAGCGTACAGCGCTCGCCCCGATGACCGGCCCTGGTCCGAGCGTCACAAAGGACTCTTGTGGCTGGCGATGGTGTTGGCGGTGATCGTGCTGGCGGCGCTGGCGATTCGGGGACTGAGAACGGCGCAACCCTAGGCAATTTCAGATTTTTGATTTCAGATTGCAGATTGTTCTGACAAAAAGTTGCAACTCTCCCAATCTAAGATCTTCAATCTGAAATCCTAAATCTATAATTGCGCAGCAAACTACCGCATCGACTCTTCGACTTCAGAAATCCAGTCGGGTCTTTTCAGGACTTCGCGCGGTTTCGGACCGTCGGCTGCGCCCACAATGCCGTCGCGTTCCATCAGATCGATCAAGTGGGCCGCGCGTCCGTAGCCGATGCGCAGGCGGCGCTGCAGTAGGGAAGTAGAGGCTTTACCGAACTCCACCACCAGGCGCACGGCGTCATTGTAGAGCGGGTCGTTTTCTTCCTCTCCCTCTTCGCCTGCCGGGCCGGCCTCACCGGGGGCGCGCTCGTCTCTCGGGGCTTGCAGGAATTTTTCTTCGTACTCGGCTGAGCCTTGTGATTTCCAGAACTCGACCACAGCAGCGATTTCCTTCTCAGTAACAAATGGCGCGTGCAGGCGATGCACGCGAGCCGACCCGGAGGGCAGGTAGAGCATGTCGCCGCGTCCCAGCAGAGCTTCGGCCCCATTGGCGTCGAGAATAGTGCGCGAATCCACTTTGGTGGCCACGCGGAAGGAAATACGGGCCGGGAAGTTGGCCTTGATCAATCCCGTAATTACATCAACCGAAGGACGCTGCGTGGCCAGTACCAGGTGAATGCCTACGGCGCGCGCCATCTGGGCCAGCCGCGTGACCGACTCTTCCACGTTGCCGGAATCCAGCATCATCAGGTCAGCCAACTCGTCGATGATGATGACGATGTAGGGCAACGGCCGGTCTTCCGAGTCCTCGCCAAACAGGCTGCGCGTGCCTTCGTCGTCAAACAGCTTGTTGTACTGCTCCATGTTGCGCACGCCTTTTTCAGCCAGCAGTTTCAGGCGGCGCTCCATTTCGCGTACTGCGTTCCGCAACGCATTCGCGGCTAGTTTGGGCTCGGTAATGATCGGCGTAAAAAGATGCGGCACGCCTTCGTAGTTGCCCAGTTCCAGCCGCTTGGGATCAACCAGGATCAGCCGAACCTGGTCGGGCGTGGCCTTGAACAGGATGGACATGATCATGGCGTTGATGGCCACGCTCTTGCCCGCGCCGGTTGAGCCTGCAATCAGCAGGTGCGGCATGCCCGCGAGATCGGCGGTAACGATGCGTCCGTTGATGTCCTTGCCGAGCGCGAGGGTCAGCTTGGATTTCGTGCCGATGAACTCCGAGGATTCGATGTTTTCGCGCAGCCAGATGATTTCGCGTTCGCGATTCGGCACCTGGATCCCGACCGTGGACTTGCCTGCCATGCGCTCCACCAGAATGCTTTCGGCTTTGAGTGCAAGGCACAGGTCGTCCGTAAGGTTGGTGATGCGGCTGTACTTGATGCCAGCCTCGGGCTTGTATTCGAAGGTCGTCACCACCGGCCCAGGATTGATTTGCGTCACCTGCCCGTGAACGTCGAACTCCGAGTATTTTTCAGTGAGTACCTGGGCCAGCAATTTCAGTTCGTCGGCATCAATCGCCTGCTGTTCATCGGGACGGTGCAGAAGGCTGCTGGGCGGTAGCTTGAAGCCGCCGGCCGCAATGCGCGGCATTGTCGTCTTCGGTTTTGCCCCAGTGTCGGCGCGCTCGGTCACTTCAACGTCGGGAATAATTGTTGCCGGAGCGCGGTGCTGCGCCGGTTCGGAATCTTGCTGCTCGTCGCGGCCGCCAGCGGTCATTCGATCAATGCCCGTGGCCCGGACCGGTTCGGGCGCATGGACGGGCGCAGGCGACGGAGCGGAACGCGCCGGGATCAGTTGAGCTGTGACCGTAGGTCGGGCGGCGCGGCGCTTCTCCAGTTCCTTCTGCATTTTCCGTTTTGCACGGGTGTCCTGCCAGTCTTTGTAGCGGTTCCAGAGGGCTACCACAAAGGCGAAGCGGGTCGGCGCCCAAACCTGGAGAGACGCAAAGGAGAAAGCCGTCGTGAGATACAGCGCCACGGCCAACATGGTGGCACAGACGATATATGCGCCGGCCAGGTTCAAGTAATGGATGAGGACATCGCCGACAATGCGTCCGGCCAGGCCCTCCATGGGGATTACGCCCATCCAGCGCATCTGCCCGGGCATCAGCGCCAGCAAGGCGGGGACAAAGAGCAGCAGCCAGATCGCCCCCAGAGATTTCGCAATCGGTGAGGTGATTTTGCGCGAGCGGAACCAGCGCGAGCCCATCGCGGTCAAAAATACCGGAACGAGAAATGCTCCGATGCCGAGAGCCTGCAGCATCAGGTCGGAAATTATCGCGCCCACCAGCCCAACCCAGTTACGCGCAGCGCGCGAACCGGTCAGGACGGATGCGCTGTTGAAGGAAGGGTCCAGCGGAGAATAGGAGGCCAGGGCCAGGAATAAAAGCAGTCCCGAGATGCAAAGCACGAACCCGATCAGCTCATTGAGCCGCCGGTTATTCGTGGGAGCGAAAATCTTTGAGAAGTACTTCATGGGCCGTGTTGGACAGTCCAGAGCCCAGTAATTATGACAAGAGTCGAGCAGCGCCACAATGAATGAATGCAGGCAGAGTATCGAGTTAGTAGCGCCGGCGTCCCGCCGGCCCGATGGGCGGGCGGAATGCCCGCCAGATTGCAGGATTCCGCTACTAAAGCTGGCGCAAGCAGCAGGGAGTCATTGTGCAGGTACATGCTTCTGCCGAGCTTTGCTCGGCCGAACAGCCGAGGGCGGCTGTTCCCACGGGCCTGTGATGGTGCTCCAGAATGGCTTACCCTACGAGTTTTGCCGCGAAGGCGAGCACCAGAATTCCCACCACAATCCGGTACACCGCAAACGGCGCGAACCCGTGCTTGCGCACCCATGCGATGAACCAGGCCACCGCGGCATACGCCACCAGGAATGAAACCACGAAGCCGATTGCCAACACGACCCAGCCGTGGGAATCAATCTGCGAGACGCCAATCGGATTTGTGCCCTTGCCGCGCAGCGACTTCAAAAGGTCATAGCAAGTGGCGACGACCATGGTTGGAATCGAAAGGAAAAACGAAAACTCCAGCGCCGAGGCCCGTGACATCCCAGCCAGTTGCCCGGCAGCGATCGTGGACATCGATCGCGATGTGCCAGGAAAAACCGCCGAAAGAATCTGGCAAGCCCCAATCCACACCGCCTGTCCCAGGCTCATGGCTTCCATCTTCCAGGTGTGGATGCGGCTCGGGGGCCCGCTCGGCCCCGCGGCTTCCGCTGGAGCATTCATGGCATCGACGATCCACATCACGACTCCGCCGATCAGCAGGGAACTGCCCATAATCGTCAGGCTCTCGAGATGTTTGCCAATGATCTTGGTCAAAAGAAAGGCAGGAAGCGCGGTGACCACAAATGCAATCGCAGTCAGTCCCAGCGGATGGGTGAAAATATTACGGTCGCCATTCTCGCCCTGCGGAAAGGTGAAGAGAAATTTTGCAATCCGCTCCCGGAAATATACCGGCAGGCACAGGATCGCGCCCAGTTGAATGACGATGGTGTACATCTTCCAATAGCCGTCCGACAAGCTGATGTGAAACAGCGCCTCCGCGATGCGTAGATGCGCCGTGGAGCTGACCGGCAGAAATTCCGTGAGCCCCTCGATAATTCCCAGGACCACGGAGAGCAGGTAGTCGTTCAAGATTCCTCCAGAGGTTAAAAAGTCAGTATCGCAGAATTTGCGACGGAGCTGAATTGGCAGGAAAGACTCCCGACGGAATCCAGTCGCAGGCAGTCTAAGGCGAAACTTTGGACTTCAGCGCTTCACTGTAGGCAATGCGCGACAGCGTTCCCCGCCTTAAATCTGTGAGCCAAATCGAGTCGTGACCAAAACGCAGGGAATCGCCTCCGGGGCCGACCCACTGGTGAATCACTTGGTTCGTCCTCTCGTTGATTGCGGTGAGGGGCACTCCGAGCATGGTGATCCAAACTGTGTTCTTTCCCCATGCGATGTCGCCGCCGTGGCCGGGAATACCAGCTTCGATAGTGGCAGACACTTTCTTGTTGCGCGTATCGACTCGAGTCACGGTGCCGTCGCCTTGGTTCAAGGTCCAGACCGATCCAGGGCTGGTGGTCAGAAATCTCGGCTGGGGGCCAACCGGGATCGTGGCCACCACCTTGCCGGTTCCGGCATCGACGGCGGTCAGCACATTCGCAGTCCAGCCGGTGATCCACACCAGGCCATCGCTGAAGCAGGGATTGTAAGAACCCGGCGCGATGGAGATTTTCTGCCGCACCTGATTCGTGGCGGGGTCGATGCGGAGGAGAGTACCGGCGTCGTCCGCGACAATCCAGACGCTGTCGCGGCTGATGGCGATCCCGCCTTCCGCACCTGCCGGCCCTAGCGGAAGAATCGTGCTGATCTGGTTCTTTTTGGTATCCACTCGCGCGAGTGAGTTCGGCTGGCCACACAACGGCACCCAAAGGCTGCGAAAGCCAGACGCCAGACCAGCGCAGGGATCACCGGGCAGGGCGACGACCGCTACTTCCTGGTTGGTCCGGGGATTGATGCGGTGAACCGATGCGGGTTTGGAGCTGGCGACCCAGACCGCATCGTCCATGACCTGCACCCAATCTGCATTTTCACCAATCTTGAATGTGGCTGCGGGCTTGAGGGAAGCGAAGGGAAGCTGAACTTTCCGCACTTCGGGTGGCACAACTTTCCCTATTGCGCCGGAGTTCTGGCCCACGCCGCTTTGCACCGCAAACATCGCCAGAAGGAACAGAGAAATGGTTTTGACCACGCTAGCGCGATCCGCACTGCGACCGCTCACTGCGTGACGTTTCCGTAGGTCGGAATATTTTGCTCGATCAGGTAGAGCAGGCGTTGGGCGCGCGTTGCCCAGTCCTCGGACGCAGTTTGTGACGCTGCTCTCTGGGCAAGTGCAATGGCTTTGGCTCGAGCTTCCTCGGACTTCTTCGGCTCTTCTTCCGTCTTGTAGATTTCGATCAGTGCCGACCAGCGCCAGGCGGCGTCATAGAGTGCCTCGGCCATGGCTGGAGACTGAGGATGTTCGGTGGCATATTTTTCGTAGATTTCAGATTCCTTCACCGGACACTTCGAACTGCCCTGCCAATCGCCGCAGAGCTTGTTGTCGATCAAGTGGAAAGCGGCCAGGTCGGCCCACTTGCTGCCGGGAAATTTCTTGACGACCTCTTTCATGTACTTTTCTTCCATACCCTCCCGCAGGTAAGCCTCTCGTTCGCGAGACGAAGGACGCGACGCCACGTCCACTTTCTCGAGCTGCCAGCGGATGTCGGCGGAGCGGTACATGGCTTCGCCCGCCAGCGGCGAGGTAGGAAAATAGTCTGCTACACGATAATAGAGGCGCATGGCGTCCTGAGCGGCGCCGTTGCGGCCGCGCCGGCGACTGGCCTGATCTTCGGAGTCGACGGCCTCGCCAAACAATATCTTGTCGCCGTTCGGCGTGGACGCCCGCACCACTCCTTTGTCGAGTACCCAGCCAGTGACCGTGCGTTCCTCAGTCAGGTTGGCTTCCACATGTGCCCATTCCCGGCTGGTTTCGAGGACGATAATCTCCCGTCCGCGATCCATTTCCGCGAGTTTGGCTGAACTGGTGTCGGGCGAAAGATAAATCTGCGCAACGCGCACGACGGCCCCACGTTCGTAGTTGGCAGCGGCAGCCGCGCAACTGAGGGTGAGCAGACTGAAGATGATTAGCAATGCCCTGAACAAAGTAGCGCCGCCGTCTCGGCGGCTGTCCGGAGGGACGCCGGCGCTACAAAGCGTCCTCATGTTTTCTCTCCCCGCATTTCCGCCAGCATCTCCGCTTCGACATTCCCCCCGCTGATTACGGCCACGTTCATTCTTGTTTGAGGCAATTGGTCGCGGTGGAACAGGAATGCAGCCACTGCCACGGCTCCACTCGGCTCAGCCAATGTCTTGGGGTCGGCCGCCAGGCGCGTCATCGCTTTGCGGATCTCGTCCTCGCTCACGGTCACAATGTCATCTACGTAACGGCGAATGTGTTCAAAGTTGAGTGGACCAATGCTCTGAGTACGGAGCCCGTCCGCGAGCGTGCGGGTAGTTTCTTCCGCGGTGGATTCCACAATCTTGCCGGATCGGAAACTGGCTTGCGCATCCGCCGCCAGTTCCGGTTCGGCGCCAATCACTTTCACCCCGGGTTTGCTCAACTTGATCGCCGTTGCGATGCCGCTGAGCATGCCGCCTCCGCCAACCGGGGCAATCACGGTTTCGACGTCGGGCAAGTCTTCGAGAATCTCAAGTCCCATTGTTCCCTGGCCCGCGATGATCAATTCATCGTTGTAAGGAGGCACGATGGCGTATCCGTGGAGTGCGGCGAGCTCTTCCGCCTTGGCCTGCCGCTCGGAACTTGCGGGGCCTACGAGTATGATCTCCGCGCCCAGGGCTAGGGTTGCCTCGCGCTTGACCGCAGGCGCATTTCCCGGCATGACGATGACCGCTTTTACCCCCAGCGCCCGCGCGGCATAGGCCACACCCTGGGCGTGATTACCGCTGGAATAGGTGATGACGCCTCGCTGCCGGTCTTTCTCGGGTAGCGAAGCGACCTTGTTGTAGGCGCCCCGCAGTTTGAATGACCCGATGGGCTGCAGGTTTTCGGGCTTTAGAAAAAGCTGGCGGTCATCTTTTTGCTGATTGGACTCGTGGATGTGCGAGGGAATCAGCGCGGTGCGTACGGCCACACCGCGCAGCCGAGATTGCGCTTCGCGAATGTCGACGAGAGTGACGATGAGGGTATCTCCGCAACCTGTCATCCTGAGCGGAGGCACTGCTTCGCTTCGCGAAGCAGCGGCGCAGTCGAAGGACCCCTATAGCCACCACAGTGCCGGGAGCAGGGCTCCTTCGACTCCGCACAAACTTCGCGAAGCGAAGTTTGTACTCCGCTCAGGATGACAACTCTAAATTTCCAATATCACCGGCATGATCAGCGGCCGTTTCTGCGTCTGCTTGGAAACGTAGCGCTTCAGATCGGCGCGAATCTTTTCCTTGATCACGCCGTAGTCGGCCTTTTCTTCGGCGCTCGAAGCGTCCAGCGTCTGCATGACGACCTGCCTGGCTCCATCCACGAAGCCGTCTTCTCCTGGAGAGAATCCACGAGTCACGATTTCGGGTGACGTCTCCACCTTGCCCGTGAGTTTGTTGATGGCAATAATCGGCAGCACAATGCCGTCCTCACTTAAATGCCGGCGGTCTTTGACGATGAGATCTTCCACCACGTCGGTGCGCGATCCCGAGTCAATGCAAACTCTCCCGACATTCACGCGGCCGGCTTTGCGCGCGCCCAGTTCGTCGAACTCGAGGATGTCTCCGCTCTCGATCAGCATGACTTTGCCGACCGACCCGTGCATGGATTGGGCCATCTCTGCGTGCAATTTCAGTTGCCGGTATTCGCCATGAATGGGAATGAAATACTTCGGCTTCACCAGGTTGATGATCAGCTTTAACTCTTCCTGGCTGGCATGACCGCTGACGTGCACCGGCGGCGACGATCCATCGTCGTAGATGACGTGCGCCTCGCGCCGGAACAGGTGGTCAATCATCCGATAGATGGCTTTCTCGTTGCCCGGAATGATCCGCGACGAGAGCATCACCGTGTCGCCCTTCTCGATCTTGGCGTGCTTGTGATTGTCCACTGCGGCGCGGGAGAGCGCCGACATGGGCTCGCCCTGCGTCCCGCTGATCAGCACGCAGACTTTTTCCGGCGGGAAATTCTTCATCTCGCCGGGATGGATCAGCAGGCCTTCGGGAATCTCGATGTAACCGAGGTCTTCCGCGATCTCGGCGGAGTTGTTCATCGAGCGCCCGGCGAACGCCACCTTGCGCCCATGTTGCCACGCCAATTCTACGGCCAGCTTGATGCGGTGAATCGAGGATGAAAAGCACGAGATGAAGAGCCGCCGCTTGGTGTGCGCGAAGACTTCATCAAATTTGCGCCGCACCGCGCGCTCGCTGGGCGTATAGCCTTTGCGCTCGACGTTGGTGGAATCCTGAAAGAGCGCCAGCACTCCGGTCTTTGCCATACTCGGCGAAGGCATGCAGATCGAACAGGCGGTTGTCAGTCGGCGTCGGGTCCACTTTGAAATCGCCGGTATGAATGATCACGCCCAAGGGGCGTATGGACCGCCAGAGCCACGCAATCGACCAGGCTGTGCGTGACCTGGATGGGGTGGATGGTAAATGGCCCAATCTTGAAGCCTTCGCCGGGACGAATCTCCCGCAGATCAGCATCGTCGAGCAAGCCATGCTCTTCGAGTTTGTCCTCGACGTAGGCCAGGGTGAACTCTGTGCCCCAGACAGGCACGTTCAACTCGCTCAGGATCCAGGGCAGCGCGCCGATGTGATCTTCGTGGCCGTGGGTGAGAATAATGCCCTTCACCCGCTGCCGGTTTTCGGTCAGATAGGAGATATCGGGGACAACAATGTCGACGCCCAGCAGTTCGGCCTCGGGAAACATCAGGCCGCCGTCGATGACGATAATATCGTCGCCCCAGCGTACGGCCATGCAGTTCATTCCGAACTCGCCGAGCCCGCCGAGCGGTATTATGTGCAATTTTCCAGTTGGCATGCGGAGTACTGATCGTAGCACAAGCGTACACAGTCGAATGTAGGCGCGAGCGTCCCGCTCGTGGTCGGTGTGGGGCGGGCGCCCTCGCCCGCCTGAAAGCTTGCAGAGCAACATTCGTGGAAGGCTAAAGGGACATTGTTGTCCTACGGTTCGAACGCGCCTTGGCGCTCGTAGTGTTCGGACAGACTCGCGGGCGAGGGCGCCCGCGCCACACGTCCACCGTAATCTTCCCACCGGCGAGCATCTGCGATAAGGTTGAACTGTATGGCGGAGGCGGAGCGCAAGACGTGGTTGCGGCGACGGGTCGAGGACGGCATGCGCCGCGGCTTCCAGCACGCCTATGAGACCGTCAAGGTCGATCCCGACCGGTTTCTGTTGCAGGTGCGGGCCGCTTACGGCCTTCCGATCACGAGTTTTCAGGGTGTTTATTCGCTGGAGGTCGGACAGCTGGATGTCCTGGCGCATCGCGTGATTCGCAGCGGAATGAAGGTGGCGGCCGCCGAAGGGCGCGGGGTTAGGCCTGGGCGGGCTGATCACCATCATTCCCGATCTGGGAATTCTGTCGGGCATCACTTTGCGCACCATTCAGAAACTCAGCTTGCTCTACGGCTTCGAATTCAATACGGAAGAAGAAACCGCGGAACTCTGGATTGCGGCTGCAACCGCCGCCGGCGTCGATATCAGTCGTGAACTGGTGGAGAAAGAAGTGGTCAGCCGGTTTGTGCCGCGCGTCATCCAGCGCATTGCCGCGCAGGCGAGCAGGGAAGTGGTGGAAAAGTGGGCGGGGCGGATTATTCCGCTGACCAGTTCCGTGATCGGTGCCGCCTTGAATTATTATTTCGTGCGCGCATGGGGAGAACGCGCCCGCTCCCACTTCCGCAAGCGCCATATGGAGATTCGCAGCCAGATCGCTGAAGGGAAGCTGATCGTCGTGTCGGATCCTCCGAAGGCGTTGCCCTCGTGAGAGTGTCGTCCTGCAGACTAGAAATTCTTCCATGAGAACGTTCGACTGTGCCGCCATTCTCTTCGATCTCGACGGCGTCTTGGTGGACTCCACCGGCTCGGTGGACCGCCACTGGCGCATGTGGGCGAAAGAACGCAACATTGATCCCGAAAAAGTTCTCGAGATCGCACATGGCGTTCGAACCATTGAAGTCGTAAGAAAGCTGGCGCCCCATCTTGACGCTGCCGCCGAGGTGGTGCGGATAGAGAAGCGTGAAGCGGAAGATCAGGAAGGCGTCGCTGTAATGCCCGGGGCGGCAGAGTTGCTCAAAGCGATTCCGGAAGGCCGTTGGTGTGTGGTGACTTCTGGCACGCGCCATCTGGCTACTTCGAGGCTGAAGCTCGCGAACCTGCCGGCTCCGAGAGTACTGGTTTCAGCCGATGATGTCTGCCGGGGCAAGCCCGACCCCGAGCCCTATTTGATGGGAGCGAATCTGCTCGGGGAAGTATCCCGCCGAGTGCCTGGTCATCGAAGACGCTCCAGCGGGTATTCGTGCCGCCCGCGCCGGAGGAATGAAAGCGATTGGAATCACCAGCACCTATCCGGCGTCGGAGTTGCAGGAGGCGGATGCGGTTGTGCAGGGATTAACGCAGATTAAAGTCGGTAGATCGAATGGCGGGCTGGGCCTGCGAGTCAGCGTCGAATAGCCAGCTTCAGCGTAACCACTCTTCCAGTTCAATTCCGCGGTCTGTCTTCTCATCGCGATATTTCACGATGACCGGCGTATACAACGAGAGATTCCACTCCGCCGCGTGTCCCTTTTTCACGGCCCGTGATCCGGGCACGACGACCGCGTTTTCCGGCACCTCGAGCGGCTTCTCCTCAGATGCCTTATAGACCTGGCCCCGCACGATGTCGTAGAGCGGTGTGGACCGGGTCAGAATCGTGCCGGCGCCCAGCACCGCTCGCGCCCGCACCAGCGTTCCTTCATAGATGCCGCAATTGCCGCCCACCAGCACATCGTCTTCTATGATGACCGGCGCGGCGTTGACCGGTTCCAGCACCCCGCCAATCTGCGCGGCCGCACTCAAGTGAACTCGCTTGCCGATTTGGGCGCAAGAGCCGACCAGGGCGTGCGAATCTACCATGGTGCCTTCGTCCACGTACGCGCCGACGTTGATGAACATGGGTGGCATGCAGATCACCGAAGGTGCGACATAGGTTCCTTCCCGTACCGACGATCCGCCTGGAACCACGCGCACGCGGTCGGCCACCGTAAACTGGCGGGCGGGAAATGTGTCTTTGTCTACGAAAGATAGCGTCGCATCGCCCATCTTCGTGAGTTCGCCCAGACGAAAGCCCAGCAGGATGCCCTGTTTCACCCAGGTATTTACCTTCCATTCGCCGTTAATCTTTTCGGCGGCGCGGATCTTTCCTTGGGTGAGTTGTTCGCGGAATTCGAGAAAAGTTTTGCGCGCATCCGGATTTTTCTCCACCTCGCCCGAGGTGGCGAGGCGCTCGATGGCAGATCGCAAGGAGGGCATGAGTAGGGAAGTATAGAAGAAAGAATTTCAGATTGCAGATTTTAGATTGCAGACACACGCCACAACCGGCCTTTGACGTCAATCTGAACTGAGAACCGGGAACTAAGAACTGAGATCTAGAGTCTAAAAATCTAAATCCAGAATCTGCAATCTGACTCTAAATGCACTTGCACTCGCTCCGAATCAGCACGCCCGGCATGTGCTGGGAGGTCTCGCGCGCCTGGGAAAGCGTGGCAAACGGGCCATGCCAGCGGGCGTGGTTGACATCGTGCCCCACCGGGCGTCCCTTGCCGTGATTGCATTGCCCGCAACTGGAGCGGTGCAGTACGGCCTTGTGTGGTCCGGCCAGCCAGTTTTCGTAGACGTAGTACCCGGCCGCCTCTTCCACGGCAGCGGCCGGCTTGCTGATTAATCCCACGTCGGCCGCGATTTTTTGCAGCTTGGAACGAGTGTCACGGCGCATGGGCAGCATGGGCGGCCGGTACACTTCCTCCATCTTGCCCATCATGGCCAGCACGGCCTTCACCGGCATCGGGTTGGACTCGATAAAATTCGCCATCATCAAGGGCAGATATTTCCGGTGGATACGGCGCGCCGTATCCCAGTCGTTGTTGAGCGCGGCGCGAGTCATTTCCGCCATCTCGCGCGGAATTTCGTTGGACGCTACGGAAATGATCCCTACGCCACCGAGTGCGATGAGCGGCAGGGTGATGGCGTCGTCGCCCGACAACACCGCAAAGTGTTCCGGAACCGCATTGCACACTTCAGCCATCTGACTGATATTCCCGCTGGCTTCCTTCACTCCGGCGATGTTCGGGACTTCCGCCAGTCGGGCCAGCGTGCCGGGTTCGATATTCGCCCCGGTCCGGCCAGGGACGTTGTAAAGAATGATTGGCTTGTCCACGGCTTCGGCGATGGTGCGGAAGTGCCGGTACTGCCCCTCCTGCGTGGGCTTGTTGTAGTAAGGCGATGCAGTAAGAATGCCATTGACCCCCGGGCGCGCGGCCGCCTCTTTGGCCTTGTTGACGGCATCCTGGGTCGAGTTCGAAGTCGCGCCCGCCACGATGGGAACACGCCCAGCCACGACTTCCGCCGTGATATCGATGACCTGCAGCCACTCGTCGTGCGAAAGAGTGGGCGTCTCGCCGGTGGTGCCGCAGGGAACCAGGAAATCAATCCCGGATTCCACCTGCCACGCCACCAGGTTGCGCAGGGCCGTCTCGTCGATGGAGCCGTCCTGTCGAAAAGGAGTGACCAAAGCCGTACCGCAGCCACGGAATTGCATGTGATAAAGATAACGCTAATTAGGGTGTGGATGGAAACTGCAGATGCTCCGAAGGTGGCGCGAACCACGTAGGGGCGGGTGCCCTCACCCGCCCGGCCGAGCGGAGCTCGGCTTCTAGGTCTCTCTCCAAATATCCTTGAAATCAAAAAAGCCCTTTTTCCCAGCCAGCCATTCGGCGGCCCGAACCGCCCCCTCGGCAAAGCCACGGCGCGACTTGGAGTCGTGGCACAGGTAAATGGTGTCGTTGTGGGAATCGAGCACGATCTCGTGCATTCCAACCACGTCGCCCTCGCGGAACGAGGTAATCTCCAGTTCCTTGCCCGAAGCTTCGTGAACAATTTTCTGCAGAGTGACCGCCGTCCCCGAAGGAGCGTCTAGCTTCTGCGCGTGGTGACGCTCGAAAATCTGTCCGGAATATTGATGCTGCAGGATTCCCGCCGCGGTGCGCGCCGCCTCGAAGAGCAGATTGATGCCGATGGAGAAATTCGCGCCATAGAGGAAACCCGACCCGCTCTTTTCGACGAGGCGGCGTACCTTTTCCAGTTCGCTATACCAGCCCGTAGTCCCAACCACCATGTTCTTGCCCGCGCCTACGCAGGCCTCAATATTTTCCAGAACAGCCTGCGGAGTTGTGAAGTCGATCACGGCATCCACATCGCGGAGTTTCTCCCTGGTAAGAGCAGATGCATGCGGATTATCCGCCGCGCCCAGCAATGTAGTGTCATGGCCTCGTTCGCGCGCAACTTCCGCGACCAGAGAGCCGGTCTTCCCACGTCCTAAGATGAGCAGCTTCACAACTTGTTCCTCGATGGTCCCATTAGCTCCCTGGCAAATTTAGCTGAGGTATAAGAACGCTGCTTTCGAAATCCTCAGAAACATAAATGTACCCAACTAACGCGTCCCATCTGGCGAGCATTCACCCCACCAGGAATGAGCCTTCTTTTCTATAACGCTGTAGTGAAAGTATTCGCAGGATTTCCCATTTCTTCGCCATATGCCCTCCGGTGGTTGGCCGTCGATCGGGCAAACATTCCCATGGCTATTACATCCTGCGGTGAGGAGGAGCATCAATACAGAGGTGAGGCGTAGCGCTCCATTCACCGTCTGGATTTGACTCTTCATGCCCACGACATAAGTATTCCCAAACGAAAGCCCGTCTGGACCACGTTTCCTCCCGCACGTCCCTACGCAAACACTTCCGGATCCAAATCCGAGAAGAACGCCTTATGCAATCGCCGAACAACTTCGGGCACGACGTCCTCTTCTACCACGAACGTCAGATTGATCTCCGACGCTCCCTGCGAAATCATGCGTATCTTGATATCCGTCAGCTCGCCGAACACTCGCGCTGCAATGCCGGGTGTCTCTCGAAGATTCTCGCCCACCAGGCAGACAATAGCCTTGCGCCCCTCATATTTTACGTCGGCCAATTTGGCCAGGTCCGCGGCCACCGCGGGAATCGATTCATTCGAATCCACGGTAAGCGACACGCTTACTTCCGAAGTTGAGACCACATCCACAGCCACACGATGCCGGTCGAAGGCGGCAAAAATAGCGTTCAGAAACCCATGCGCGAGCTGCATGCGGGGAGAGGCAACATCCACAATGGTGATGCGCTTCTTGACCGCGATGGCCTTGAAGAAATTCCGGCACTGGGGCACGCGGGCCGTGATTTTCGTTCCTTCACAACCCGGATTGCTGGAATTGAGGATGTAGACGGGAATATTTTTCTGAACCGCGGGCAGCACCGTCGCGGGATGCAGCACTTTTGCCCCGAAGTAGGCCAACTCCGCCGCCTCATCGAAGCTGATCACTTTGATCCGCCGCGCTTCCGGACAGAGGCGCGGATCGGTGGTCATCATGCCATCCACATCGGTCCATATCTCGATGCGCTCGACTCCGAGGCCGGCGCCGGCGATGGCGGCGGAGTAGTCTGAGCCGCCGCGGCCGATCGTCGTGGTGATGCCCGCCTTCGAGGCTCCGATGAAACCTCCCATGACCGGAACTTTGCCCGCAGCCACCAGCGGCGCGACTTTCGATTGCAGACGCTGGTTCGTTTCTTCGAACAGGGGCGCAGCGCGCATGTGGGCGCTGTCGGTGACGAGCCACTCGCGGGAGTCCACCAGCGCGGATTGCATGCCCAGCGCCGAAAACGCCGCCGCCACAATCTTGCTGGAAAGCAGTTCTCCGAATGCCGAGACGTAGTCGGTGGTGCGCGGAGTGAGTTCACCGACGGCGGAGATGCCGCGCAGCAATTCTTCCAGCGTCTCAAAATCGGCGCCCAGGTCGCTGTGAAACTGCGTGAACAGCGCGGTTCCCAGCAGTTCGCCAGCGGTGTTGTAGTGACGCTCCTGCAATGCCCGGCAGAGTTTCAGCGCGGTCTTGCGGTCGCCTGCGCCCGCAGCTCGTGCCATCGCCAGCAACTGGTCGGTCACCTTGGCCATGGCGCTGACCACGACCACCGGCTTCTGCTCCAGGCGCCCTTTGACGATCGCGCCGGCGCGCTCGATCGCCTTGGCGTCCTGCACCGAGGTGCCGCCGAACTTCATGACGATCATCGGGAGACGTTCCTCTGGCAGATACAAGCGGGAATCAGCGCGGGAATGTTGTGACAGTGAATCATCGATGCCTAAGAGCGTAAACCACGAAGGACACCAAGTTACACGAAGGAAAACTCGACTCAAACATCAGAGAAGAGGGCTCACCCGAGATAGCCCTGCACCTTCAGCAACTCCGCATTCAGCAACGCCGCCCCCGCCGCCCCGCGAATCGTGTTGTGCGACAGTACGGTGAACTTCCAGTCCAGCACGCCGCAGGGACGCAGCCGGCCCACCGTAGTCGTCATTCCGTTTCCAGATTCCACATCAAGGCGAGGCTGCGGACGATCGCTCGATGTCATATACCGCACCGGCTGTTCCGGAGCGCTGGGCAACTTCATCTCCTGTGGCAGGCTGCGGAACTCATTCCAGACCGCGATGATCTCCTCGGGCTTCGCTTTCTTCGTGAGCTTCACCGAGACGGATTCCGTGTGACCATCCTCGACGGCTACGCGGTTGCACTGGGCGCTCATGCCAAACGAGCCCATCACAATGCCGGAGCCGTTCAACTTGCCCAGGAGCTTGCGGGTCTCTTCCTCCATCTTCTCTTCTTCTTTTGGGATGTAGGGAATCACATTACCCAGAATGTCGAGCGAAGCCACTCCGGGATATCCGGCGCCGCTCACGGCTTGCATAGTGACGGCCATCACGGTATCCAGGCCGAACGCGTGTTGCAGCGGGGCCAGAGCGATGACCAGACCAATCGCCGAACAATTGGGATTGGTAACCACGAATCCGCCCGATTTCTTGCGCCACGCCTGGCATTCCAGCAGCTTGACGTGATCATGGTTCACTTCCGGAATTACCAACGGCACATCGCTTTGCATGCGCAGAGCGCTGGAATTGGTGATCACGGCGCATCCCGCCGCCGCGAAACGAGGTTCCATCTCGGCCGCGATCGAGGCATCGAGCGCGGCGAAGATCACTTTGGGTGCGCCTTCCGGCGTTGCGGGCGCGACTCGCATTCCCGCCACCTGTGCGGGAATGGCTGTCTTCAACTTCCAGCGTGCCGCCTCCGCATAGGGACGGCCCTCGGAGCGGTCCGAGGCCGCCAGCCAGGCAACTTCAAACCAGGGATGATGCTCCAGCATCTGTACAAAGCGCTGTCCGACGATGCCGGTAGCGCCCAGAATTCCTACGGGGATTTTCGCAGCCATAAAGGTTGTGTTGGAATTTTACAACAGCGGAGGCTTGGGCCCGCGAATCGCGGTCGAAACTGTTGCCTGACAAGGTGTCAGTGTCCAGTCTCCGTCCTATTTTCCCGGAGTAATTTCAGCGCCGAATGAATATTCATTCAGTGGTCCGAATCGTCTCTTCTCGGCATAGAGCCGCCACCTGCGCCACACAATGCGCAGGCTGGCCATGATCGGAATGGAAAGGTAAATCCCGAGCACGCCCGCAATTTCCCCGCCCGCCAGCACGCCAAAGATGGCCGCCAGGGGATGCAGCTCCATACTCTTGCCCATGACGCGAGGCGAAATCACATAGTCCTGCACCAGACGCCAGGCTCCGAGAAAAATGATCAGGATCAGCCAATGCGGATAACTCATCAGCAAGGCAACGCTGAAGATAAGGACGGCGGCCACTAGAGGACCAACCACGGGAATGAATTCCATCATCCCGCCAGCCGTGCCCAGCACCAACGCGTACGGAACCCGTACAAGTTCCAGGAAAGCCAGGTAGGCAACAAACGAAAATGCTGCCAGGGTCAACTGAGCTCGAATGAATTGCGCCAGCATCTGGTTCAAATCGCCCAGCACGCCCTCGAGAAATTCGCGTTGCGGGCGGGAATGCACGAACGAAAGCAACACCTCGCCGAAGGCGCGTCCGTCCTTGAGAAAGAATGCCGCCAGAATCGGTACCACGATCAACAGCCAGGCTTGCTTGGCCACGTCCGCCACTCGCAAGCCGATGCGCTGGGCCAATCCCAGAAGATCCTCGCGATGGTTGGCCAGAAGCGTTGCCACCTGTGCCCGAGTGTGTACGCTCCAGCCTTGCTCTTTGCCGATCTGTTCGGCAATTTGGCCGGAACTGACGGTCTCCAGAAGTTTGGGCAGAGATTCGCTCAGGCGCTGCCCCTGGCGCGCGATCTGGGGCCCCACGAAAAAGAAGAAGGTAATCAGCAGGGTCACCAGCAGCAGGTAGATCAGACCGATGGCCCGGCCGCGTCCGCGCACCCATTTTTCGATGTTCGAGACGGCGGGGTCTACCAGATAGGCAAAGAAAATGGCGAACAGGAAGGCGATCAGGGTGCGGCGGGCGATGTATAGAAAGCCGAAGGCCAGTGCGAACAGCAGCACCGTGAACAGGACCCGTGACGTGCGTGCGTCAATCAGGGACATAGATTTTATGCGTTCAGTCCCGTACTACCTCGGTGTTGTCGCTGGCCACTAGAATTCGGATCAGTTTGAACTGATCGTCAAGCCACAGCGACCAGTCTCCGGCATCGCTCTTCAGCAGAAAGTGATTGAGTTCGCGCTCGGCGCCGTGCACTGGCACCTTTTCTTTCCCGGTAAACGCCAGGCTCACGAGCAGCGAGGAACGCTGATGCGGATTGATGGCGCCAAACTTTACCTGCTGGTTCTGCGGACACTGGACCACTCCCTTTTCCTGACGGCAGCCCGTGGCCAGATACTTCCACACCAGGATTTCGCGATGCACAAAGAAGTAGTCGTCCAGAACACTGGTTGACGTTGGAAGCAGGAATGGATGCTCCTCTTCTTTATCTTGCGGGTTGTTGGTGGAGCGCTCGACCAGCAGGCTATCGTTGGGCGTAATGACCGCTTGCGCTTTTCCCGGGCTGATCTCTTTCCACTCGTACTTTCGCAAGTCGCCGTTCAGGGCGAGTTGCAATTCCGAGGACTGCGCCGCTGGGTCAACCCCGGCCTCAGTTTTGAATTCGGAATTGGCGATGCTTCCAGCGGTGCTCTGCTGGATGGAAAATTTCTCCGTCGCCACCCTGCGGCCATTCATGAAAACGCCAAAGGAGCCGGCGTCGACGGACTGGCCCGCAGGTTCCTTGTCCTTGGCCGGTCCGGCCAGGGCCGGCACCAGCAACAGAAGCCATGAGATTCCCGCGATCAGAGCGGTTCTTACTTTCAAGTTCGCACTCCTTAGAAGAATACTTTCCCTATCGGCTTCATAGTCCCAGAACGTCAATCGCTTCCGCAGCTATCGCTTCCACGTCCTTGCCCGCGGTATTGATGCGCCACCCGGCCTTCACGTAGAAGGGCTGGCGGGCTTCATACAAACGCCGAAACTCCTGCAGTTCGCCGCGCAGGGGGCGGTCAACCTGCTGCTCCCGGCAACGGCGGAACAACTCCTCCACCGGAGCGTCCAGAAAGACGGTCGAAAGTCCGGCCTCTTCTAATAGCGCGGCGTTGTTGGCCTGCGCGAACGCTCCGCCGCCCAGCGCCAAAATTTTGGTCGACGTGCCCAGCTCCTCGACCGCCGAGCGCAGGGCTGCATGCTCCAACTGCCGGAAGACCAACTCGCCGGACTGCTTGAAAATTTGCTCAATCGAGCGCTTTTCCCGCGCCTGGATGCGCTGGTCAAGATCTTCGAACGGCCAGCCCAGCTTGCGGCTGAGAGCTAATCCAACGCTGCTCTTGCCCGCGCCCATGAAGCCGACCAGAACCACCACCCGTCTTCTCCTTGCAGACTCGGGCGCAGAGGCAGACTTCTTCATCGCGGACGGCCCACCGGGTCGAGAGCTCATGTGTGGCGGCAATTCGCGGAAGCACTCCCGTGCTCCGGCCTCTCACTGTCACTTGATTTTAGTGCTTCTTTTTAGCGCTTCTTGAGGTGGATTTTACCACTGAAGGAAAACAACCGGACCGAAGATGCGGCCTTGTTCATCGTACCTGCGAAGGCACTCCCCGCCTTGACCACAAAGGGCGTGTGTTTGGGCTCCAGCAGGAAATCATTCTCCACTTTGCCCCGGACCGAGCGCGCGGTCACGTCGATCGAGGCGTCGTTGGGAGCGCTGGCTTCGATATCTCCGCTGTGACTGGTCAGCATATATTCGCCGCTGTTGGCGAAATCGCCCTCGTAGCGAATCTTCCCGCTGGTCGAGTTCACCTGCACCAGCGGGCCGTTGACCGAGTTCAGTACCACATCACCGCTGACCGAGGTGACTTCCACGTGTCCGTTGCGGATATTGGTCAGCGCAACGGAACCGTTGAGGGTGCGGACGTGCACGTGGGCATCGCTGATGTCGCGGACTTCCACGTTGGCCTGGCTGCCTTCGAGACTCACATCGCCATGCAGACCCTCGGCGTGCAACACGCCGGTAGAAGATCGCAACGTAACGCTGGCATCGGCGGGCACGGTGACTTCGTAATCCACGCGGCCGGTGTCGGCATTGGCGTCAGAAAGAAGGTGAGAAAGAATGTCCACTCGGCTCCCACTTTGGGTCTGGTCAATCTCGATCTGATCGGAGTGCAGAACGGCGTTCACGATGACCTGGGTGCCCACGCCGGCCTTCACGGTAATCGGCCCATACTGATTGGTAATCGAGATGCCTGCCTTGGGGCCCACCGTAAAGCGGAACTCTTTTCGACCCTCGGCTGAGGCGCAAATTGCCGTTGCCAGAATCACGACTGAAACCAATTGTGCGCGCTGCGCTCTCGCCATAATTTTCCTTCTCATGAGTCGTTGCGGCCACCCGCTGCGACTATGAGCCTCCACTGTGCACTGCCCGTCAACCAGGGCACGGACAACTAGGGCATCGACCGGTCCAACGCCATCTCGTACACGGTCGCCCGTTGCTCGTAAGCATCCATCACGACCTGCTGTGCTTCCTCGTCGTTGGGATCCGCCTGGGCGGACTCTTCGGCGTCCCGAATGTACGCATTCACATTCTGCAGATTGGAAGCATATTGCGCCTGCATGGCCGGCGAACGCGAGGCCACCGCGGCCAGCAGTTGCTGGTCCTCGATATTAGTTGCACCGGGAGCGTTTTTACCAGTCTGTAGGCTGGCTACCGTGACCGCCGCCGGCGTGTCTAGGTGCGCCACGGATTGCGTGCCGCCCGGGCTTCTCTGGTAGATGGTAATTCCGAAGGCGACCAGCGCGGCCGCAGCCACGGGAGCCAGCCACCCCAGGTTCCAGCGCCGCGGGACTGGCGGCAGCAACGAGAGCCCCGGTTGGGGATCGCGGATGATGCCTTCCTGCCGTAACGCAATCTCAATCGAGTTCCACACTCGCGGGTTGGGTTCGGCGACATCCTGCAATTGCCGCGCCTCGCGGGAAATCAGATCGAGCTCCGCGACCAGGTGGGAACAGGCGGGACAGGACTTCAAATGCAAATCTTGTTCTGTATTCCTGCCACCCTCAAACACTTCCGGCAAAATTTCCTGAAACTCCGCGCAATTCATACTTCATCTCCCCCAATGACTGCCTCTATCGCTCCTTACGGCTTTGCGGCCTTTTCGGCTCTGCTCGTCTTGAGCGATTCGCGCAACTTCATACGCGCCTTGTGCAACTGAGATTTGCTGTTCCCGATGGAGCATCCCACCATGGAAGCAATCTCATTGTGTTCGTATCCTTCTACATCGTGCAGTACAAAAATTCTGCGATATCCCGGCGGTAACGCGTCCACCGCCCGCTGCAGCCGAAGCCGGTCAATCGAACCCGACAAGACTGGATCTTGCGCGCCCAGCTCTTTCTTCGGAGCTTCTTCCTCGCCTTCTACCGTGTCGTCGAGCGGAACTACGGGAAGGCTCTTCTTGCGCAATTGCATCAGGACAACGTTTACCGCCATCCGGTGCAACCAGGTGGAAAAAGCTGATTCGCCGCGAAACGTGGCAATCTTGCGAAATAACTGCAGAAAAGCTTCCTGAGTCAGGTCCTCAGCTTCCGCCGTGTTGGCGGTCATGCGGAGGCACAGCGAATAAACGCGTCGCTTGTGCAGGCCATACAGAAACTGAAACGCTTCTGCATCGCCTAGCTTGGCTCGTTCGATCGCGTCCGCTTCGGAAAGCTTGTCGCCCTGTAGTTTTCTCGCGTCCGTCAAGTCGCCTTTTCCGGCCGCACTAAATCAGATGCGGCGTAACTATCTTTTCGTTGTACTGCTTGCAGGGTTCGTATCAGCCTGAACCCGGATCGAACCTGGGCGTTCGTTCAGGCCGCGTGTTCCACGTTCCTAGATGACCTTGGTAACCATTAGCAGCCTATCGGGGTGGGGCAAACCCCGTCAACTTATGGTTCTTGGTAGCAGAGATCCCGTAGCTATGATTCTTGGTAGCTTTTCCGTCGACTTCCGAGGGCAAATGGCTCCCGCATGCCAGATCCAGTAGCTGAATACAGGATGCCGTCCAGCCTCAACCGGCCACAAATTATTAGACAGATCGAGTCTCCGTGCCTGACGGGAGCCTCTGTTCTTGCCCAACCCAGGTACGGAACACAGCATCTTAACGGACTGAAAATATCGGCTTAAGGACTGAAGCTACTTCTGTCCAGCGTTAAGAGGTCGGCCGAACCATCAGGAGATATTCTTTATGAAACGTATCGCTCTATTAGCTGTGCTTGCTGCTTTGATTGCTCTGCCGGGTGCGGTTTTCGCGCAGAACGAAAACCACGTGGAAGCGGGTGGCTTCGCCCAGTACTATCGTTTCGATCAGGGCGGCAGCAGTCAAATCAACTTCGTTGGTCTGGGTGGCCGGGCGGGCTTCTATGTGAATCCGTGGACCAGCATCGAAGGCGAATTGTCTTACGACTTCGAACGCAACCAGACCAACTTCTTTAACAATGGCGCGACCACCAACTTTGTGACCACGCGGACCCGTCCTCTGCACGGCCTGTTCGGTCCCAAGTTTAACTTCGGTAGCGGAAAGGCGAATCTCTTTGCCACCGGCAAAGTGGGCTTCGTAAATTTCTCTAGCAGCGATCAAAGCGTGGCCCAGGCTTTCGGTAACGTAGACGCTGGAGCCACCCGTTTCGCTGTCTACCCTGGAGTCGGCGTTGAAGGCTTCTGGGGACACATCGGATTGCGCGCCGAAGTCGGAGATGAAATCTACTTTTCAGGCGGAGCGAGAAACAATCTGAAGATTTCTCTGGGCCCGCACTTCCGCTTCTAACCCGATCGCCCGTTCGTCTACGTAGCGGCAGCCAGAACCTGGGCTGCCGTTTTCGTTTTTGGGTTTCGGTGATTCCGAGACTCTCTGTATGGGTTCGTCCTCAGACTGAAGTCAATCCATCCCAAACTATTCTTGAGGCCCCCTTGCCAGGCTGTGCTACTATCCGCCGCACACGGTTTGTGAGAGCCGCCCGCTGTGCCAATACCCAATCGTTTTGTCCGTTTCCGCGTAGCACTCTTCCTTGGCGGGGCACTCTTCTTCTTGCCGAATGCGGTCACACAGTCAGCCGATGAAGTGCACACCATTCCCCGGGTCAGCGCCGAGACCTCACACCCGTCCGCAATTCAGTTGAGCGATTCCACGCTCCATCGCGCAAAGCCTCTGCGGGCGGACGTCGATGTCGTGCTGGTCCCGATTACGGTCACCGATCCCATGAATCGCCCAGTGCTGGGATTGCAAAAACAAGATTTCCGGGTCTTCGAGGACAACACGCTGCAGCAGGTCCAGTATTTCTCCGCAGAGGAGGCCCCAATTTCGGTGGGCCTGTTGCTGGACACCAGTAAGAGCATGGCCAACAAGTTCGTTACCGAGCGCGCCGCCGCGGAGGAGTTCTTCAAGAACGCAAATCCTCAAGACGACTATTTCGTCATCACCTTTGCCGACCGGCCCAGACTCCTCGATACTTCCATCCAGTCGCTTGAGGACATGCAGGAAACCCTGACCGCCGATACGCCGGACGGGCACACCGCTCTGCTGGACGCGATTTACCTGGCCATCGCGCGGATGCGCTCCGCCCGCTACGAACGCCGGGCCTTGCTGATCATCTCCGATGGCGCCGACAACCACAGCCGTTACGGCCTGAAGGAAGTACGCAGGCTGGTCGAAGAGGCGAATGTGGACGTATACGCCATTGGCATCTTCGACAGCATGTTATTCCGCTCCTTCGAGGAAATGATGGGCAAGCGTTGGCTGGCGGAGATCACGAACGTGACAGGCGGCCAGACTGTCGCAGCTTCCAGCCTGGACAAGGTTCCCGAACTCGCCGCTGCCGTCAGCCGCCAGATGCGCAACCAGTACGTGCTGGGATACCGGCCGCAAAACGTGACCCGCGACGGTAAGTGGCGCAAGCTCAAAGTACACGTCACCCCGTCGGCAGGCACCCAGGTGCAGACTCACTACAAGAAGGGCTACCTGGCTTCTTCTAGATAGAAGGTTGTTCCAGCCCCAGCTTCGGGCACGTGTCTCCCTGGCGACCTTTGCGAGCTTTTCTTTGCGTCCTTTGCGGTAAAGAATTTGACCTCGCCTGTTTCTAAAATCAATCTGGCCCGGATGGAACCAGCGCCTCCCACCGTGATAGAGTGGTGCACTTCAGTGCCTGAAATGGGCCCCCAAAGCTGATTCCGAAAGGAGTCCCAATGTCGCCGATCTACGAGCTTGTGAAGGACCGCCCGGTGCATTCCATCGACGCCGACCGCAGCGTTCTCGAAGGCGCACGTTTCATGATGGAACGCCGCATCGGCGCTCTGCCGGTGCTGCGCAACGGCGAGCTGGTGGGTATCTTTTCGGAGCGCGATATCATGAACCGGGTTGTGGCCGTCGGTCGCCTGCCCGGCAGCACCAAGATCTCCGAGGTGATGACTGCCAATCCCAAGTCGGTCAGCATCGACGAGACCATAGAAAACTGCCTCTACCTGATGCGTGAGTTCGGTTTCCGCCACTTGCCCATCGTGGATGGCAAAGAACTCAAGGGCCTGGTTTCCTCTCGCGATATCCTGTTGCGCTACATCTCTCAGAAGGAAGCCGAGCAGCGCCGCCAGGCGGTGTAACGCAGCGAGAGTTGGGTGGACGCCCGGCTGACCGGCAAAAGAAAAGATGGATGGGCACTGTTCCATTGTGCACAGCGCTTGAATCGTTACTAGGGTATTCTAGTAAGTATGTACACAGCTGACGTGTTAAGAAACGTGGTCGCCCTGCGAAGTGAAATCGCCAACATTCGTGACATGAATAGCCGCTATGCCGAGCAAGAGGCTCCTGCTCCCGTGGCCTCCCGCGCCAACAAAGAACGCCGTACGCGTCTGCAGGAAATCGTCAGGGAGCTGGCGGCCATTTCCAAAGAACAGCATCCCTGACCTCAACCAGAATTTTCTTGTCCCGCCGCACGCTGGACGAGCGTGGACGCTGCCCTTACAATCAAGAAGCCGATCGCGAGCAGGGAAGTGTCATCGAAGGGTTCGACGGCCACGCTTCTCCCGCATTCCCTTCTCCCGCATTCCGAAGATGGCCGCGATGGCTTGGTTGTAGGGTGTGGGCGCGTAGCTCAGTTGGCAGAGCAATGCCCTTTTAAGGCATGGGTCGATGGTTCGAGTCCATCCGCGCTCACCACATAACCGTTTGACTCCACTGAGTTTCCCTTCTGAGCCGCGCTGGGGTCCGAGTTTCCCCAAAGCTGATTGTGCCCAGAATTGTGCCCACCCAGCCGAGATAGCGCCCCAAGAACGGCGTCTTCGGAAGGATGTACGTACCTGTTGGACATGGCTACAGAGCTGTGGCCAGCAACACGCGCCAACGTCCACGCGTCGCACCCAGACTCTCCGAGTCGAGTGAGGAAGGTATGGCGAAGGCTGTAGAGCACAAAGCAACGAACTCCTGACAGTTTGAGGGCCTTCACATGCTGCTTCTTGAGGCTTGAATGGTCGATGTGTCCGGTCTTGGTGGGAGCGGGCCACACCCAGCCCTCGGGCGGCATTCCAGCGGCCATCCAGCGATGTTCTAGGACCCCTCTGACTCTGGGAGTCATAGGCAGAACTCGCCGCGCTGCGGCGGTCTTCCCGTGGGTCACTAGCAAAGTCCCGTTGCACCCGTTCCTCCAGGTGATCTCCTCCCAGCGCAACCGGTGACACTCGTCAGGACGCAACCCAGTATCTGCCAGAACCGTCGCAAACGATGCAAGGAGTGGGGAAGCCGCAGCCAGATAGCGGGACTCCTCTTCGCTAGTCACAACTCGCTCGCGCCGACGTTCACCAGTCAGAAGCGCGATCTTAGGAGCAGATTCGAGTGCTCCCCACTCAACGGCAAGGCGAAGCACTCTGCGAAGCACTCGCAGCGAGCTATTTATGGAGCCGGCTTGAAGACCTTGAGACAGCCGATCAGCGGCAAAGTCCCCGGCTTGTTCGCCGCGAATCTGGTCGAGAGGGAGCTTGGAGATCGGTTTACAGCGGAGCAGAGCCCGCATCCCGGAGCGATACCATATCCACGAGCTGCGACGAATCGCCCAAGGCTCGATCCGATTTTCCAAGAATGCAGCTAGTGTCGGTACGGGCTTCTTTTCGCGAATTCCGACCTCGCCTCTAGCCAAAGACGTACGATGTGCGGCCTCCATCTGCCGAGCCACCTTGTCATTGCCGAGCTTCGTGGACTCCCGCACCAGCACACCGTTCCACATGAACTTGTACCAATAAATATCACCGCGCTTGTAGATGCTCACTTGTTGCCTCCTCTCGCTGCCTTCTTGCCACTGCCCTTGGGCCGACCGCCCAGCTTGCCCCATTCCTGCATCTTGCGGACGAATTCCTTCTTGCCCCACTTCTTGGCCCTAGCTTGCGCGCTTTTACGGCCCATGACGCTGGCTGCTTTGCTCACGTCTGTCACTCTTTTCATAATAACCTATCGTTAGGTTATGTTCAAGTGAAATACCCAATGGCATTGCGCTAAACTGTTGTCGAGAGTCGGCTAGGGTCGCTCCCGAAAAGCGGCTGCATCCCGGCCCGCCTGCCGACCTTCCTTCTAGTTCGGGATGCCACGCGGGAGGTGGCCATGAACCTCGTTCTGGAGGGGATGTCAGATGAACCCTGGTTTCAGCAGTTGCATGCAGAAAGTCCAGTAGCTGCAGCCATACTTGAAGAGATTCTTTCGAGATGTTTGTCTGTGACCGATCTCGCTAGCACGAGTCGCTTCACGCTTGAGATGCTCGATCACGAACTAGGCTCGCTCGCAATGGCACTGACTGACCTTGTCCCTTGGATTGTAGAAGTGACTCCGACGCCTTCAGCTGAGCAAGTTCAGAAGGATATTGGTTCCTGGGTGGAACGTCTTCAGACCTGGAACTTCTCCGGACAGCAGATCGCGGAAGCTGTTGAAACAGCGAAAAGGGTTTTGGGTCGAAGGCGACGCGGGAGGCCGCCAGATCGAAAGCGTCTAGGAGTAAAGGCTTACGAAACGAAGGCCACAAATCCATCACTCAGATGGATCGATGTTGCTAAAGCCGTTTGTGACTGCAACAAGCGACCTCATGATGAGTACTGCAAGGAATCGATTCGCCAGGAAGCTCAGCAACTCCGCGAGGCTCTAAAGAAATATGGGATTCAGGTGCCTCTTCCGCCTGTTCGGGCTCGGGCGCGCAAGGCACGCGACCTGCCAATCGGATCGGAAGAATAGCCTTTCGCGATTTTTCTACATGTAGAAAATCGCAAAGCATATTCCTACGTGGCGTGTGGTCTGCATCCCATATAGCCTCCACTTGATGGAGGCTTTTCTTCTATGACAGCCAAGGCTGAACTTCTTACGATTCCGGAATTTGCCGCTACGATGCGAGTCAGACCGTCATGTGTCCGACGCTGGATTCATGAACGGAAGCTGACGATAATTCACGTGGGGCGGCTTGTTCGGATCCCTGACAGTGAAGTTGCACGGCTAATTCAGACTGGCACGAGGCCTGCGAAAGGTGTAAAGCTCCAATGAGTGGGAACGTTGATGGAGCAAGGCTTCTCAGTGATCTCGGGACATTCATTAGACGCTTCGTCACATTGTCACAGGCCCAGGCTGACGTGTGTGCGATCTGGACTGTACATACTCACGCAATTGGAGCGGCGGACTTTACCCCCTACCTTAGCCCAAACTCTCCCGCCAAACGCTCGGGCAAGACGCGGCTCCTGGAAGTCGAACGGCTGATTGTGAACAAGCCGTGGTTTACTGGACGCGTCACAGCTTCAGCCTTAGTTCGCAAGACACATCACGAGCACCCCACCTTACTGCTCGATGAGTCAGACGCAGCCTTTCAAGGCGACAAAGACTATTCGGAGGCATTGCGCGGCATTCTCAATAGTGGCTTCGAGCGTGATGGAACCTACTCAATGTCTGTGCAATCAGGGAACGACTGGAAGGCCCAAGACTTTTCTACGTTCTCACCTAAGATGATTGCGGGTATCGGACGCCTGCCTCAGACGGTAGAGGACCGCTCAATACCGATCCGTTTGAAGCGGGCATTTCGCGACGAGCACCGCGAGCGGTTCCGGAAGCGAAAGGTACAACCCGAAGCTGCCGAACTGAAGATGCAGGTTGAAGCATGGGTCGGTGCCAACCTCGAATCTTTGCGCCGGTCCGAGCCGCAACTGCCAGACCAGTTGAATGATCGACAGCATGACGTATGCGAACCCTTACTGGCAATCGCGGACCTAGCGGGAGCGGAGTGGCCGACGCGTGCACGCGCAGCCCTCATTGAATTGTGCTCCGCTGTCGGGATTCGGGACGATTCGTCTAGCTTGAGATTGCTTGCCGACATCCGTCATATTTTCCGAACACAAGGAGGAGACCGGCTCTCGACTCTCGATTTGTTGCATCACCTGGCAGGAATCGAAGAATCGCCATGGGCAGAGTTCGAGCATGGCAATCCTCTAGGGCCCTTCCGGCTCTCTCGCCTTCTCAATCCCTTTGACGTGCGATCCAGAGATATTCGGTTTGACCAGGGGACTCGCAAAGGATACTTGCGCGTTGACCTAGAGGAAAGCTGGGAGCGCTATTTGGATGACCCGCCGGAATCGGCGGATGAAGGGCAACAGGGGCAACGAGCCAGTATTCATGCGGGTTCGGAAGCAAATTGTGAGGGGCAACAGCAGTCCTGTGTTGTGCCTACCAAAAGTGCGGAATCGCCAGCAAATACGCGGGCTGTAGCGGATGTTGCCCCTTCAGCGCCGGTTACTAGGGTGGGGTCTTCCGGTGACGCCTGTTGACCACCACCCCCCGGGCCTCAGCCCGAGGTACCTCTGAGGTTAGCGCTTGAGCGCAACGAGAGCGTGTACGCGTGAACGTGAACACCGGCCAAGCGGCACGTCTTGCTGAATTGCGATCAGCATCGTCCCACGTTTGCACAGGCGATTCGTGCAGCGCACTTTCCAGTCGCAGGAGCGCACTTGTTGACGGTTCCAGTGCTCGCAGTAGCGGCAGACCCAGGAAACCGAACCGCAGATATATAGGGTTGAACTGTTCGCGGGAGGCGCTCCTCCGATTGGCTCAGTGGCTTGATCCATAAGCACCTTATCCCACGTTTGAAGTATTCGTGGCAACCCCTTCGAGTTCCTTCCAACCATTTCCACGAAACCTTATGGTAAGGCTGGGCGCCGGCTTTAGGGATACATCGCAACACCGCAAACTATTGACCCGGCTGGAGTAATGTCCATTTCACTGGGCAAAGTAATCTACTCCTCCGCCACGTTCGTGGGGGCAGGGACTTGGTCCTCCGTGATACATTTCCCCGCCACGCCCTTAACCGCGCGCGAAGGAAAAAGAAGCTATGGCGACACGATCGAATGCGGCGACTCCATGGAAGGGATTCAAACCGATTCCCTATTTGCTTGATTATGACAAAGCTTGGAACCTGCCGTTAACGTTGGTGCAGGCAGAAACCAGCACACCCACGACTTTGGGCCAAATCTATTCGGACTTGAAGGATCGGCCCGTCGAGGTAGATGACCGAGTTCTCGATCTGGCTATCGCGACAGAATCGAAGACCCTCGTCGTTACTGGCTCCGGGTTCGCTAGACAATTCCTCCAATTGCTCCTGACTTTCCGACAAGAAGGAATAAACGGCTTCGAAGCGGCGTGGTTCTGGTACGACTCCGATCGCTGTACCAGTGACCCGCAGCAGATGCATGACTTCGTCATCGTCCACAAGGAAAAGATCGTCCGTGATCAGGTCTCGTTGTGTGAGTCATCCGGACGCGGTTTCGATCCAACTATCTTTAGCGGTCATGACGATTCTGAGCCAACTTGGTTTAACGAGAAAGCTAGGCGAGCCGCATGGATTCAGTTCTGGTACCAGCACTTTTATTCTGAAACGCAGGTCGGGCAGTTGATAGTTCTCCGCCCGGACAACCCAGAGCTCTACTATTGCCGAGGTCCGCGCCGTCCCGAGGCCGTGCCCAATCTCGTTTACAAGATTTATGTCCTTCTCTGCATTCTGGTGACTCTGGCGGTTGCGAGCTTCTATCTCCGATGGATTCGGTGATCCCGGGTTCGTGCATGCGGGCATGTGAGACAGGAAAGAAGACGATGAGGACGCAGTGGCAATCACACTTAAGGATTTTCAAACGTTCGCTCAAGAGCGAATGAGTGAGGGCGTTGCTCACCCCGAGCAGCTCCGCGACAAAGTGAAAGAAGTCCTCGATTATGCGGTCGCAAACGAATCCTCCATGGACGACGAAGCGAATGCCTACTTCAACAATTTCATGGACACGGTGGCGGGTCTGTTTGAGCGGGAGATTAGCAACTTAGCGGACAGCCCGGACAAGAGAAAGATGCTTCGCTTAGTCGCCGGAGTTAAGCGAAAGCACCACAAGGCCGAGACCTTTCTCAAAAGACTCGGGATGCCTTACCCCGTTCCTATTCAGATAGTCGAGGCTGCAAGGCCTATATTTCTGGATGCTCAGCAATCCGTTTTAGACTTGCTCTGGGATGCGACTCAGCAGTCACAGCAGGGGGTAGCGCAATTTGCGACGCTAGGCCTGTTCTATTGGACGGTTGATGAATTGACTGCGGCCTTTTACCTCGCAGAGCGGAGATATACGACACAGGCCTACGGTCATCTACGCACGGTCCATGATCTGCTGGAAAAGGCGGAATTGTTCTTCCACCAACCAGAATGGGCGGATGTCTGGGCAAGTGACGATAAGAAGGAAATTCTAAAGGAACTATCGCCTGGAGCTATTAGAAGAAAGCTTGGGAGGCCCAAGTTCGACCCCGTTTACGGATTCTTCAGTGAGCTCGGGAACCACGGGACATGGGAGGCCCTGCGAAAACGCGTTAAGCAGACTGGGAAAAGAAAAGATCGAGCGCAGGTTGCCATGCGAATTGGCGGCACCCCCTGGGACCGCAAAACCCAACGACCTGGAGCGTAAAGTCCGCATCGCCGATAGAGACGCGACGGCCGATGGGATGTATCTCCGCATCATCGTTCATGCCAACGAGCACATGGGTCAACTGATCGCATACGCCCGCATGACTGGCGTCGTGCCGCCCTGGTCGAAGAACTGAAGATGTAGCCTTAGCACTATTGCTTTTGTGAAACCAGCAGCGCGTGTACCCCATAGTCTCGCTCGTAGTCGTTTAACCCTGCGGTGCGGTTCAGTGCGCCAGCAACCCGTAAACATCTACCTCGCCTTTGGTGCCGACGTATACCTTCCCGTTCACCACCGTAGGAATCACAAAGGCGAAGCAATTTGCAGATGGAAGCGCACAATAAAAGGGAGGGGCGGTCCGCTGCCCTCCCAATACCAAGGGTTGTCACGCTGCGATCTTCTGACCTAGGAACTCTTTCTCCTTTCCAATCGCCGCATCCCACTTCGTGAGTTGCTCGGGCGTCAGAAAGTTGACGATGCGCTGACGAATCGCAGCACGATTGTCTGCTAATTTCTTGAGCAAATCTTCCTTTGATACGTTGGGGTTGTGCTGCTTATATTCCTGCAGTTTCTCAGCGGCCTCGAAGAGAGAGCCATGCAACTTCTGTTTTTGGTCGTCGGAGAGATTCAGATCGCTTGCAAATCCTTTTAGTTCACTCGCGACCATTTCGCGTTGTTCCGGAGTAAGAGGCATTAGTGTGCTCCTTTGAAATCAGGTTGGATAGTGTTGAGGGGTTTCGCACCCAGATGGTCTGACGAAGATCGTCTGGGTGCGACTACTCGGTTGCAGAAGCGCAAGGGCCACGACAATCGGACCAATGCAAGAGTGAGGTGCTTCGTGAGAGTTTCTGAATTCTACTGCCGGCTTGAAATGGACGGAACTGTCACATGTGACAGTTCGTCATTGTGACACCGCCGACATTGTCAGAGAAGCGATTTATCGGCCAACAATCTGACACGAACGCTATCGGCGCCGAAGAACCCGCTCAACAAAATGCACCACTCTCCTTGCTTTCGCCGGGCTGCAATGTCCTGGGAGTCCCCTAGTTGATGACTAGAACCAGCGTGGCAGAGTTCCCGCCGATTGGACATCCCAAATCATCGAACGATGCTTGAGACATCACTGAAATCTGCACACTGTTCCCTATTGAGCCCCCAAAGGAGTGGAAGGTCTGCTGAGTGACCGTGGTCTGGAGATGGTGTGAGTCCATAAATGTCGTCTGCAACGCGTTTCCGTTCCACATGATCTGCGATTGGGGAGTAAAACCGCTTCCGTCCGCTGTCAGCAGAACTGATTCCGCGTCGCTCGGAATAGTGTCCGGCGAGAGTGAAGTAACTTGGGATTGCGCTACCCCTTGACAGCTGAGGAATAGCGCGCTGCAGGTCCAGCCAGATGACAGCAGGGTCAGCGCGGCAATGAGGGCAATGCGAATCGAAAGGTTAGCGAGGGAAGAACGCAAACTATCCTCCCTAGAGCGAGCATGGATCGGCCCAGGAGACTGCGCTTAATCAACAATAGAAGATCTAGGGTGTATCGGAAACTGTTAAACGTGACAGGAGCAGCGGAACCGGCGGTCAGCCCGCGATCTCACGTTCCCCGGAATTCATCACAGGGTGTCCGACGGCAACCCTCAGAGCCATGTCAATGAGTGTAATGGCGATTTTTTCGCCAGTCATGGGTCACCGGATGTACGATTCGCTCATGCGAAATAGATTGATGGCCTACCTGCGATAACGCAACCGAACGACGCTAGAGCTTGCTTGGAACGATTCGTCAAACGACTGTGCTTCACGATAGGAGAAGCACGTATGACAAACTTCAGTAGCCGCATTTTTAACAGCGAACCGCATTTTGATTCCCGTTCGACGTTGCTTGTGGTGTGCGTAACAATCGCATTGTCGTACCTGGTCCCAACTCTGGTAGGGATGCTGGTTTCGAATCCCCAGACAGTGTGGCCGCTTTGGCCAGGTTGCGCGATTCTGGTAGCAGGCTTGTTATTGGTCCGCGTCAACGCCTGGCCAGTGGTTATCTCCGCATCCTTTGTTGGGTTTGCTGTTGCTGACCTGCAGGCAGGCGTGCCGCTGAGTTCGATTGCCTGGTTCATTCCGGGCAATACCGTCGAAGTGCTTATTTCGGCAATCGGTCTTAGATATTGCTTCAACAGTGTGCCTAGGCTCAACAGCGTGAGAGCTTTGGCCAAGTATTCGTTCTTCGCCATTGTCCTTGCGCCATGCGCAGGAGCATTTTTGAGCGCGCATGGCATCGCGAGCGACTATTGGACGGGCTGGAAGATTTGTTCCTTGTCCGAGGTTCTTGCCTTCGTCACGGTGACCCCTGCCCTGTTGAGTTGGGTAACCGAAGGGCGTGCATTGATGCGAAGATCGCGTGCCCATCACCTCGAGGGATTGATGCTCATCGCGGGGCTGGTTCTTGTCAGCTACATCGTGTTCACGGTCCGTGAGGACAACAGGTCGCCGGCACTCTTCTATACACTGGTACCCTTTCTGCTCTGGTCCGCATTGCGATTCGGATGGTTAGGAGCTAGCACTTCGCTGGTTACAGTGACCTCTCTATCCATTTGGGGCGCAGTCCACGGCCGAGGTCCGTTTTCCGCCATGATACCCCTCACCGACCCGTTGCCGCTCCAGATGTTCCTGGTTTTCGCTTCGATTCCTTTTATGGTTCTGGCAGCCCTCGCCGAGGAGCATGAACAAGCTGCGCAGGTGCTCCGAGAGAGCGAAGAGCGCTTCCGCTTGGTTGCAAATACAGCACCGGTGCTGATCTGGATGTCCGGCACGGATAAGCTCTGCACCTACTTCAATCAGCCGTGGCTGGAGTTCACTGGTCGGCCACTTGAGGCAGAGCTGGGCAACGGCTGGGTAGAAAGTGTGCACCCCAAAGACTTAAACAGGTGTATGGATACCTACACTCAGGCGTTCGATCGGCGGGAGTCCTTCCAGATGGAGTATCGGCTCCGGCGACATGATGGAGAATATCGCTGGCTTTCGGATATCGGCGTGCCGAGATTCAACCCAGACCACTCTTTTGCGGGGTACATAGGCTCGTGTACTCGACGTCACCGATCGCAAGCTTGCGGAGGAATCTCTTGCCAACGTTGGGCGAAAGCTGATTGAGGCCCACGAGGAAGAGCGTACCTGGATCGCTAGAGAGCTACACGACGACATCAATCAACGGATGGCACTGTTGGCGATCGAGCTGGATCGATGGAACCAACAAGTTCCGCCCTCGGCAGTTGAACTTCACGATCACATCCAGCACGCCAGCCAGCGCCTTTCGGACATCGCCGCGGACATCCAAGCTCTGTCGCACCGCCTCCATTCTTCAAAACTCGAATATCTGGGTCTTGTGGCAGCAGCCAAAAGCTTCTGCAAAGAGTTGTCCGAGCAACAGAAGGTAGAGATTGACTTCAGCCATACGAACATACCGCGCCGTGTCCCCAAGGAAATCTCGCTTTGTCTGTTCCGAGTTTTACAGGAAACTTTGCAGAATGCGGTGAAGCACAGCGGCGTGCGGCACTTCAAAGTGGAATTGCGCGGTACAGAGGGAGAGATTCAACTGACCGTGAGCGACCTGGGAGTTGGCTTTGACCCGCAAGACGCCATCCACCGTCGCGGCCTCGGGCTCATCAGCATGCGGGAGCGAATGCAATTGGTGAGCGGTGAAATTTCCATCAAGTCGCAGCCCGGCTCTGGTACTACGATCCACGCTCGCGTGCCTTTCAGAGGAACTGATTCCATGCTGGCGGCGGGGTAAAGAACACCGAAATCGTGGGGCCGATTACAATTAGATGCCCGAAGAGGAAGGCGCAGCAGCGCTGCATTCAGAGTCCGCCTGATAGTCCTTTTCACCGTGAATGGACGGCTGAATGTTCTGCACAGATTCCTTCATAGATGTGTTTTTCATGTTCGCGCTGAAAGTTCGTCAGCACATACCCGCAGAGTATATCCACGTCGTATGTCTTGGCTATTTCGTCCCAGAGATGTTCGACCCGAATCGCTCCATCCGCCTTACCCTCTGCCCACAAGGTCGGTGAACATTCACCACATACTGCGACACGGGGAGGGTTCCCCTTTGTCGCTTTGGCCGCTTCTGTCAGCAGATCGCCCGCGACTTTCTGTAATCGAAGCGGGTCAGGCATTTCATTGATCATGAAACTTGCGAGCACGTCGACAACATCCAACGGAATATAGCCACCCTGTTCAAGGGCGGCAGCGAGATCATGGCCCCGCTTCTGCAGTCTCTGCGCCAGACCGTTCAGGTGTGACTTGGTCGCAATGACGATAACCGTATTTCCGGCATTTAAAGCAGCTTCGATAAAACAAGCAAAATCAAGCAGAAAAGCTGCATCATCATTGTGGAATCCGACCTCATGCCTGCGGGTGTTCCCTGTCTTTCGGATGGGAGCTTGTACGTCGGCTGTGTGACTGAAGTGGGGACCCGACACTCCGCGACTGACAAACTGCCTGCCCTGAGAAACCGCTTCGACAGCGGCTAACAGTTCGGTTCCGGCATGGGCCTTAATGACGTAGCCCAATGCCCCCAATCTGAGACCTTCTTCCACCAAATCGGCGGAGGATTCCTGACTTAAGAACAGTATTTTAGAGTTGGGGGAAAGCTTACGAATTCGTCGAGCGACTTCGATCCCGTTGAGTGATGGGAGCCCGATATCGAGCAGAATCAAGCCCGGTTGCAGTTTTTCGGCTTTGTAAACTGCTTCTAATCCGTCCGACACTTCGCCGATGACCTGCAATTCAGGCCTCGTTTCCAGCATCGAACAGACGAACCGCCGAAACGGTTCGTAATCCTCAACTACCAGCACGCGGACTGATGGCACGCGAGAGCCAACCTTTCCTTGGTCGGACTGCGCTTTCTGTACATCTTAGCTGGATGCAAGATTCTACTCCCTGCTTCGTCATCCGCGACAATGGCTCAAAAGTGCTACGTTCTTTCCCCCTCGTACTTTCATGCACCCCGAAGGCCTACTGTCGGTATCGACAGCCTGCTTTCGCACCGATTGTTGACGTAATCAGGCGATTACACTCATTGACCCTTTGTGGGTCGGTTTTCAGGAACAATCTCTGTCCTTCAAACTCCAGCCGAGCAGAATCCAAGGGGGAGGGACGTCGGTGTACACAGACCCGTCAAAGGATGGTGGGGGTTATACGTAAGGGAAAACTTGTCGACCCCCTCTCGGGGGCGGTTGTGGGCGTTGGAGCTTAGGTGCGGTGTGTTTGCGCGGGAATATGCATGTCGCGAGATAGTAAACTATCATACCTAGATGGTAAACAGAGGTTCCGGGCGATTCCGATTCGATATCATTGAGCCAAGGAGCGTCGAAGTTCATCCCAAAGCGGATCAGTTTTCCCAAGAGCCTTCAACAGGTTGGCAAGGGCTCTCTATCGCAGAAGCCGAGGTCGTGCCGACGGGGTGATCGCTCTTTTCTGACTAGAGTTGCGCCCTAGTACTACCGTTGCTTAGGAGATCTTGGGAGGCTCCTGGTTGCGAAGTGCCGAGGAAGTCATGGCCAGAAAATCTCTTCCCGACAAACAACTCGTCTCGAAGCGCAGCCTTCACGCCCTCCAGTAGCTCTCGCCCTACATCAGTCTTGACGATGTAACCAGAGGCCCCCGTGCCGAGCGCTTCCCGCACCACATCGACTGAAGATTCTTGGCTTACAAAAAGTATCTTGGACTCAGGGGAGAGCTTTTGGATTCGTCGGGCAGCTTCGATGCCATTCAATGACGGAAGCCCAATGTCGAGCACGATCAAGTCGGGTTGCAGTTCTTCCGCTTTCAGAACCGCTTGTAATCCGTCTGAAACCTGACCGACGATCTGCAATTCCGGTCTTTGGCTAAGTGTTGAGCAAATAAACTTCTGAAAAGGCTCTGAATCGTCGACGACCAAAACCTGGCTTAATGACATTTTCTAAGCGACCCCCGTGGCGCTCCAAATTCGACTGCGACAATTTGTTGTCCGTTGATCTCAGAAGCCCATGTGCCGCAACTCAAGTCGCTGCGCGCGCGCATGAATGCATCGTCGAAATTGTGGCTGGCGATCGATAACTTACCTGATTTGTACCAGCCATTCCGAATAGTTTCAACCTCATTCGGAGCATTGCTACTTAACCTCTTTTGCTGAACAAACCGCATTTAATCCGTCCGATACCTCCGCGACGATCCGCAATTCTGGTTTTTCCACAGCGTCGAACAGATGAATCGGCGTAACAGTTCGTAATCCTCTACGACCAGCACAACTATCGGAAGTCATGCAGGCTGCCGCCCTCTGGGTCGACTGCCAAAGGAATTCTTGTTCTTCGGTGATTATCACTGCACGGTATACCATTTCTATCAACTGTAAAAAATTACAGGTGCCCCCCCGCGCCGGTGCCCTGCGGCGTCGGCTTTCCGACAACCGCATATCACATCGCCGAATCATCGGGATTCAAAAGAAAATTGAACGATATCGCGGTGCAGGAGTGTAACCTAATTCGGGGTGGGGCATTCGTGTACAAAACTTCACTCCTCGGTTCGTGGCTTCTTCGGCGAAGAAGCTTGTAAGTGTGAGGTATATGATGTCCGCCCAAAGCAGCTCTCATTGCAGGTCGTGCCATTCAGCCAACCAGAGCACGCTCAATGGTGAGATTGCGATTCATTTCCCCGGACTCGAGGGACTGGACAAGCCAATCGTGTGGGTTTTTCCAAAGCTTCTGGTCTGTTTGAATTGTGGCTTCACGGAATTTGCAATTCCCGAAGCCGAGTTACACGTACTGAGGGATGAAGCCACGCAGTCTAGGACAGCCTGATAAGTGCTGAGAGTTCGGGGTTTGCGTCAGTGACGTGCTAACCTGACAACTCACTGCTGACAAACTGCCGTTCCTCAAGAACCGTGTTCACAGCAGCTAAAAGGTCCCTTTGGATTTTGCTCTTCACCACATAGCCGCAGGCTCCCAAGCCAAGGGCTTTTTGCACGACGTCAGGAGAAGATTCCTGAGTCACGAAGATTATTTTTGATTGGGGAGCAATTTCGAGAATCTGTCGAGCGGCGTCAAGACCGTTTAGTGTGGGGAGTCCGATGTCGAGAAGAATTAAGTCTGGCTTAAGGTCTGCGGCCTTTTGGACCGCGTCTTGTCCGTCGCAAACCTCGCAGATAACTTTTAAATTGGGCCTTTGGCCCAGTATTGAGCCGATTAAACGCTGAAAATCCAAAAAATCCTCTGCAACCAGAAGACTAACGCACATCAGGCCCTCCGCACATTGACTACATTTCCTGCGCTGTCTTGCTGGCGATTCGAATCACATCTCTCCGTGATTTGAAGCACTTTGAATGGAAAGAGTTGTCTCAGATGACCTGCCCCCCATCTTTAGTCCACGGATAATGAGACTTTCTCCGGTTTCTGTTCGCCCCACATGCCTTTCTCTGCAGCGGGGATGGGGGTGTGGGGCAAGGGGCCGGCGTTTGAGGCCTCTTGCCCCGCTTCATTTCTGTAGAAGCCCACAGCCTGCGTTGCGAACTCCGCTGGTGTACGGTACTGCAAGCTGCTGTGTGGACGCTTTTCGTTGTAGTCCTGCTTCCACTGCGCGATCTTCTCCCGCGCATCGGCAAGGTCGCTGAACCAGTTCTCGTTCAGGCACTCATCGCGGAAGCGCCCGTTGAAACTCTCCACGTAGCCGTTCTCCATCGGTCGTCCGGGTCGGATCGTGTGCCACTGCAGGCCTTGCTCGTAGGCCCATTGATCGACCGCGCGGCTTACGAACTCGGGTCCGTTGTCGCTACGGATCTGCCGTGGCAGTCCGCGTCTCTGCTTCAGTTCTTCCAGTACGCGCACCACTCGCATTCCACCGAGCGAGGTGTCGACCTCGATCGCTAGGCACTCCCGCGTGTAGTCATCCACGATGTTCAAGGTACGAAACCTCCGCCCCGAGCTGAGCGCATCGGTCATGAAGTCCACCGACCACCCCTGGTTGGCTGCCACCGCCTCCGGCAGCGGCTGGCGCACCGTGCTGCGCTTCCGCCCACGCTTGCGCTTCAGTGCCAGCTTTTCCTCTACGTACAGCCGGTACACGCGCTTATGGTTGACCTGCCAGCCTTCGCGCTGCAGCAGGATCTGCAGACGGCGGTAGCCGAACCGGCGCCGGGCTTCGGCCAGCTCGCGAAGCCGCACCCGCAGTTGCTGGTCTTCACCCCTCCGCCTTTGATACCGACACGTCGCACGATAGAGTTCCATCAGCCCGCAGGCGCGTCGCTGGCTCAGCTCTATTTCTAACTGCATCACCAGCACTGCCTCTCGTCGCATCTGCGGGCTCACCACTTTTTTGCAACCACCGCCTTCAATGCCCGAATGTCCACCGCCTGTTCGGCCACGATGTGCTTCAGCTGCCCATTCTCCTCCTCCAGCTGCCGCAGCCGCTTCGCCTCGCTCACTTCCATGCCTCCGAACTTACTCTTCCACCGGTAATAGCACGCCCGTGTGATCCCGTGCCGCCGGCACAGTTCTCCGGTCTCCACTCCGGCCTCTGACTCCTTCAGCACGGCGATGATCTGTTCTTCGCTGAATCGACTCTTGCGCACGACTCCTCCTCTGACCCTGGGCGGGTCATCCTAAATGGAGAAGTCACATTTCCAATGGACTAATTTCTGGGGGGCAGGTCACAGACGCTCTTTGACGCTTCGGGACCGCCATGTGAATACAGCAGCTCCTTGCTTACTCGGGTTCCATCATGGTTGGTAAACAGGCGATTACACCAACTGTCGGAGTTGGGAGTGTGTGGCAGTGCTGCGACACCAATCCCGGATCAATCGCGCAGGCTGATCACCTCCAAATTCATCTCACGGGCCCTTACTCGCAAAGTACAGATGCCTCAGCAGGCGCCTTTCGCTCGTCAAGATGTGCACACAGGACAGGAACCGTCTGCAGCCCCTCGAAATTGGTGTTGCCTTCCGTTGTGACCAGTTCCGGTCTCCTTTTCTCACGTGCTTCGTGCCACCGCTTGGCGATCCGGGCCGCGCTCTCAGTTGTGTCGGTTACTCGGATCTGGCGAAACCCGGCGCGCGCAATGAGTCGTTCATTCTCTCCAGGCGGACTGTACACATAAAAGCCAACTGAGCTGCGCGTGGCGATTTCTTCGTGGGAAAGCATTCCGCCGACTACCAGAGCGTCACTGAATAGCATCTTTCCGGCCGGCTTCAGCACGCGAAACATCTCACCCAACACCTTGGCCCGGCCTGGAATATGGCACATAACGTCATTCGAGAACACGGCATCAAAGGCATTGTCATCGAAAGGGAGATTCTCCGAAACATCACACTGGTTAAAATGCGCCCGTGAAGCGAGACCTCTTGCCAGCGCAAGTTGGTTCGCATTGCGAACTCCGGGTGCATTAATGTCCAGCCCTACGAGGCGGCAGCCCAGCTTTTCAGCAAGGTGCAACGCATATCCTCCCGATCCGCACCCCAACTCCAGAACGGACGAATTGAGACTCAGGCCAAGTAGGTGGGGGATTTCCTTGGACTCCTCCGTGGTGACCCAGCTTGTTTGTCCAAAGTCTTCGCCGTAGGTCTCGATGCGCACCTCTCGGTACGTGTGCGACTGATAATTCCCATACGCAGTGTCGTAGAGATCCACTTTCCGTGACACGTTAAAGATCCTCCCTCGACCTGCTTCTGCTGGTGGATGGATTAGCCAACCCGGACCAGACTAGCAACCTGTTTGAGCGTTTTCAAAGGCTACGTAGAGGACACGAGCCCGAGTTGCCAGATCTGCAATCTGATGACGCCGTGGTCAGAAGGCGACAACCGGCCCAGTCGCTATTTAAAATTTTTTCCGCACGCGACCAAGTACATGTACATAGAGCCCAAGCCGAGGGTACCCCTGGACAATTGACGAGGACAATCAGGAGTCGGACTCGCGAAAGACTGTGCCCAGTTTTGTGCCCACCACCAAACCCTACCGAGTGCGACGGAGTGCCGGTAGACCGCTGGAAAACCCTGCTGGACAAGGAATCTGTAGCGATCCATCGCAAATCGTCACATTCAGTCCAAGTTGTTGGTTCTTCGCGCGGCAACTCCTTTTAAGGCATGGGTCGATGGTTCGAGTCCATCCGCGCTCACCAAGTATCCATATGATCCCTCGTTGTTCAGCAGTGTTCTGACCCTTCTCCCGGAGGGTTCCTGACATTCCAGAAGCCTCAACTGCTACTCCACTCGCCCGCGGAGCACAGTCATCGACGCCGCCGGCAGCGTAAAGTGATCTGTACCAGCAGGCAGCACTGACTGTGCAGCAGGGCCGTCTGGATCGGGGTAACCATCCCTCATCGCGGAATGCCATTGATATTGCTCTTTCCCGAATGTGATTCTCGCGACCGGCCCAGCAAAAGAACGATCTTTCCTGGCGTCTTCATCGTGGAACGTAATGATCACCGTGTGAGGTTTGTCGTAGTCCTTGTTGATCAGCATGAGCGACCACTGCCCGTCAGGACGGAGAACTGCGTAGATCGTGACCAGAGCATGTCCCTCAGCATCCTTAATATCGCTCGCGGCGTGAAAGAGGCGATGCTCCGCATCGACCGGTTGTGCCCACTCCTGCGTCAACATCTGCGCAGCGAAGAATTGTGAAGTGCGCTGCTTGATGAGCCAGTTATGGTCGGTGGTGAACATGTGGTAGGTTCCCCAGCTGTTCGAGCACGCGGGATGCGGAGTGGAGTATGGCATCGCATGATGGTAGTAGGAGGCTTTGCCACCGGCCGTCAGAAACGCCGGGAAGGTTTCACCTAACCACAGAGCCCCGAAAACATCCACCGCGACATCCCCGCCCGGGGCGTTGGTTTCCGTGTTGAACATCGGGACGCCATCCGGCAATCCGTCATCACGCCACACCTGCACAATGTGCGTTAGAACCTCCGGCTCTTTGAAGAGATTGCTCCATGGGCCCTGGCAAGTGCCGTCATAGTATGGATAGTGCTCGAACGACATGAACGACAGATCCGAGAGTCGGTCATGAGCCTTCAAATAGGCTAGAAAACGCTTAAACCATGAAGTCTGGCCTTCTGCATTTGGCCAGAACTTGATGTCTTCGCTCACGCCCTCAAAAACCGGCCCACCTAGTTTGAGATTCGGGTCAATTTTATGCAGGGCGGTGGCCCACTGTAAGTACAGTGTGGCGTAGTCCTCCGGCGCGAAGTATTGGCCATCCGGCTCCTCGCCCATCTCGATATATGAAATCGGGTAGCCCTGCTTTTTCAAATATGCAATCTGCGCGGCGGCATCCTCCGGCGTGCCGTAGAGCATGGACACGGGAATCATGGCCGGCAAGCCGCGCGTTAGGCCGCTGGAGTAAAAGAGGTCGAGGCCGACTTGATCTCCGGATTCCATACGATCGGGGATCACATAGAGGTCAGAGGGTTGATGCCAGGGATCAATCGAGGAGCAATAAGTAAAAGTCTGTTCCTGGCCCGGAGCATGAAAAAGCAAGTCGTGGAATACGCCGTTCTGCAGCGTTCCCAGATAGACTTCCTTGATTGCGTATCCGACGCAATTCCGGCGGTCGGAATCTCCATGTGTGTCACAAGTATTGGAAGACTCCGTCATTAGCAGACGCACATATTTGGCAGCGACCGGCGCGGAAGAAAGCTGGAGGGTTACCGTCCCTCCCTTTCCGTCCGTAACGGTGCCTCCGGGAAAATCCTTCCACTCGCCATTCTCCGGGTCGTCGATAGCATCGCCGGCGCCCAGCCAGTACTGGACCTTGTAGCGGCGTGCGTAGGGTTCGGTCCAGGCGATGCGAAGGGCAGTAACGATTTGTCGCTCTGCCAACTTAATGGCGATCCACTGCGGGTGGGCACTATCCTCCTCGCCGGTAAACGCTTTTGTCAGATAAGGATTACTTTTCCAGTAGGTGTTGATGTCGCCATCGTCGAGTCGCGAGTACCCATCAAACTCCGCGCCACTGTTTCGCGTGACCCCGCGGTGAGGCAAGGAGTAGCCGTACGAATGGCGGATCATTTCCTGGGTAGGAGTGGCGTCGCCGACGAAATAGCCCTTTCCGGACGGATCGCTCCATTTTCCTTTGGGGTTCCAGTGCCAGGCCTGAACGAATAGTTCCGTATTCTGGCGATAGCTGATCGGACCCCAGCCCGCCTCAAGAATTTGTTTTATCTGGTCTGGCCGGAAGAAAATGTCGGTGGTGTTGCTGGGGATACGATCCAACGTTGTCCCCAGTGCCTTTAGCGGGCTGAATGTATTAGCGACATGGCTCGGAGCTGCGTCCACATTTACGATCTGTGCTCGCGCACAGACGGCCAAAATCACGATCAGGACCACCAACTCGACACGATGAACTCCCTTGAAATGAAAAAACCGTGGCTGCATCCGTAGCTCCCCCAGAGCGAGTAACTCTGATGACGATCGCGATCGCACGCGGGCTAGGGTCCGCGCGGATTATTCTGCATCCTGCTCCGGGCAGGTCATTGATTTCCTCTGCGGCAAGTCCTTATTAAGGCATGGGTCGATGGTTCGAGTCCATCTGCGCTCACCACATCTCAGGCGAGAAATTTCTTCAGTGGTTCCCAATATCTGACAAACCATCCCGAGTTGAGGTGGCGAAAACTGCCTTCCGGGAAACCCGTGTGGTCGAGAACCACTTTGGTTCCGGAACCCTGTCCTTTGAGTTCAAACCTGACCACCGAATAGAGCCCGGGATCCCAGCTGGCAGGGCGCCAAGCCTGGACGATCCGCTGGTTCGGCACCAGTTCAATATTTCGTCCCACGATCAACCCTCCGAACGTGGAAAAAGTGCCTCCCGCTTCGCGGCTGATATCGGCTGTCAGGCCGGTGAAAGCGGCAAACTGCTTTGAATCCAGCAAGGCATCGTAAACCCGCTGCGGGCCAGCCTTGATCTCGATCTCCTGATGCAGATAGGTGAGCAGTCCTTCCGCTCCGGTGCTCTGGGCTTCAGCCATGTGCTCCTCAGCGCGCGCCAGGGCACTCGATCCCGCGGCCATACTGCCCAGAGCTACCGCGAAGGCGGTGACTACTTTCCGCCGCGTTACTGCATTCGTCAGCCTGGTCAGACTCCTTGCTTCGACCATCGCACCCTCCCAAATGTTTAGGTTCACAGCGTTCCCCGCATGAGAGCATGCGGTCAAAATATGTTCAAGATAATATGTTTCTGGAGCACAGATGCCGCTTGCGGCATACTTGTATTCGACAGAAAAATGAGGACGCCATGCCTTATCCCGCCTCCCACCGCATCGCAGTAAGAAACAAGATCGTGCACAGCGCGCGCAGGCTGTTCAACCGGCACGGCTTCGACACTGTTTCCATCAGTCAGATCATGGCCGGCGCGGGTCTGACCCACGGCGGATTCTATAGTTACTTCTCGAGCAAGAGCGACTTGTATACCGAAGTGCTGGGCTGTTTTTTCACCGATCCAAATTGGAAGAGTTGCTGGGAAGATGTGGAAGTCGACCTGGCAGCGGTTGATGCCGGGGCGCAAGTCGTTCGCGCATATCTCTCGCGGCAGCACTTCGAAGACGTAGACAACTCTTGCCCCATGGTAGCTCTGCCGTCCGACGTGACTCGCAGCGGGAAAGGTGTGAGGCGCGCATTCCAGACCGTCTTCCAGGCCATGGTCAGAGTCCTCGAGCGGAGTTCCTCCGGGAATGGCCGCCCCCGCGCCACTGCACAGGCCACGGCTGCTTTGTGCGTGGGCGGCATGGTGGTGGCTCGGGCCATGCTGGACCGCGCTCTGGCGGACGAATTGCGCGATGCCTGCATGGCTGTCGCACTTCAGCTCGGGGGCTGGGACCGTCTCGCAGTGCCAAGACTGGAAATCGAGGCCGTCCTGGCACCGATAGCGGCGGAAACCCAGTCAGCGAAGTTTTGTTATCATGACGGCGTTCTTTCGCCATACCTGGGCCAATGCTGGATAAACGGAAATCATCGGGACAGATAAAACTTTCAGACCTGAGGTAAGAAAATTATGAAGAAAGCTATTTTGGGTTTTGGCCTCCTGGCTTTGCTGGTGTTGCCTGCAATCGGTCAGGAGAAGGAAGAGGAGCGGGTCGTGAACGCGGGCAAGAGTCATCAAGGAGATCATGAACATTCCGGACGATGTCCCGCAGGACGTCATCGACAAGGCGGATTGCGTAGTGGTACTGCCTTCCGTCCTCAAATTTGCCATCGGAATTGGGGGAAGCTATGGCCGGGGAGTTATGACCTGCCGTAGCGGCAAGAGCTTCCACGGTCCGTGGAGCGCTCCCACGATGATGGCACTCGAGGGGGGCAGTTTCGGATTGCAATTGGGCGGCCAGGCGACTGACTTTGTGCTCTTGCTCATGAGTCCAAGATCGGCCTCCAGCATTCTCGAGAGCAAAGTGAAACTGGGCGGTGATGTTTCGGCCGCCGCCGGTCCGGTGGGACGGAATGCCTCAGCGGAGACCGATGTGACTCTGCGGGCTGAAATTCTTTCCTACTCGCGCGCCCGCGGGCTTTTCGCGGGAATCTCGCTCGCCGGATCAACCCTCCGTCCCGACAACGACGCCAACAAGAAACTCTACGGAAAAGAGGTAAAGGCCAAAGACATCGTGTTCAACAGGGCCGTACCTGCTCCTCCATCCGCAAAGTTGTTGCTGGCGACACTTGCCAAGCGGTCTCCGAAGAACCTGGCGAAATAACGCGCTCGCGGAGCACGCATTGGAAAAAAGAATCGGGCCTGACGCTGGACCAGGGTTTTTCCTGAGTTCAGCCAGGCCCGATGTAACTTTGCGAACTTCGCCGCCTTTCTTTGCGTCCTTTGCGGTTCAAGATTTTGATTTTCCAGAAATCACCAAAATCTTGGACCGCAAAGCTCGCAAGGAACTCCGCAAAGAACGAGGAAAAACCAGGCCTGGTCATTCGTCCGACCAACCGCGACCTTGAGGTCAAAAGACCCGGCCCAGTTGAAAGAACCACTTGCGATGCCCGCTGTCCCCCAGGCTGCCTCCGAGGACGATCGGTCCCACCGCGGTCTCGGCCAGAATTCCAGCGGCAAAATCGTTGGGAAACTTGCTGGCATTGGGGAAGCCGTACATCTTGCCAAACTCGAACGCTCCGATGGCATAAACTTTCTTGCCCGCCAGAGGCGGCAGGGTCAGCAGATCGTGCAAGTATCCTGCCCGGAAAAAGTAGAACTGATTACCGAAGAGTTCATTTGTGCCATAGGCGCTGAGGCGGTTCGATCCGCCGAGGAAAAATTGGGGATAGCCGTTGCCGGTGGAACCGAGCGTGGTCCCACCTTCACTCACCAGGAACAGAGACGCAGGCTTGGTGATGGACTGAAAGTAGCCAACACGCGCATCCCAGACGGGGAAACGGTCGGTTTGACCCGGGCTGGTGTCGTACCAGCGGAAGTTCGACTCGGCGCTCAGGCCGTCGCGCGGGACTACGGGATCGTCGGTGTGGTCGAACCGCCAGCGCAAGCGCGTGGCGCCAGTCCGTCCGCTGATGGATGAAAATTCCGCAGTGCCCAGCCGCAGCCTGGCGTCGAGTATCCCCACCTCGTACCCCAAACGAATCTCGCTGAAGCGGCTGAATCCGTATCCGATATCCCCGCCGATCTGGGCGCCGTTCAGACGATACTCGGCGAGGGGATCGCTCTTCCGGTAAATCTTAAAAGCGGAGGTCCGCGCGTTCGCGTGGGGCGCAAAGAACCATTTACTGGACGGCGAAAACGGCCGGTAGAGCTCACTCTCTACTCCGTAGGTGTTGCCAAAAATGAAATCAGTGCGCCATTCCGACCGGTATCCGGCAACATCGAGGAAGGTCAAGCGGGTGGCCAGCGTGAAATCAACATCCGCGCTCTCTGATCCATCCACTTCAAAGCCCAATTGCAGGGTGGGCGGCGCGTAAAGCTTTTCGTGCATCGTTACGAGCAGTCCATCTTGTCCATTCCGTTGCGTGATCCGGTAGCCGGCGGTATCGTAGCGGCCGATCGCGGTGAGCCGTGTGAGCAAGCCCTCCAGTTCGTTGGTGTTGATCGGCTTTCCTGCCTGGTGCTGGAGAAACCGCTCGATATTTTCTTTGGCAACCGGGTTGGCCCCTTGCACCTCGACAAATTGCGGCACCGCGACCTTGCTGATCTGGTGTGCCTTGCGCCCGTCCATGTATTGCGCCCATGCGGCGTCATCCAGCGCGTACGTCTCCAGCAGACGCGCCTTCTCGGCGGCTGCTCCCGTGCCTTTCTCGATGATCGCTTTCGACTTCGCATAATCCAGCGAACCGAAGTCCTGCAGCGCGACGTTCACCACCAGGTCCGCCCCTGCCAGGCCGCGAATCTCATTGCCCGCAACCACTACGTCAATGGAGCGGCCCAGGATGGCGAAAAGAGACTGGATCTTCTCCGCCTCGGCGGGCGAGGTCTGCAGATGTACGCCGATCACAATATCGGCGCCCATGTCCCGCACCACATCCGTCGGGAGATTACCTACCAGGCCGCCATCCACGTAGATGTGTTCCCCTTCGCGAATGGGAGAGAAGAGTCCGGGAATCGCCATGGTCGCGCGCATGGCGCGTGACAGTGGTCCATCTTTGAACACGGCTTGCTTTCCGCTTACCAAATCTGTGGCCACGCAGCGAAAGGGAATTGGCAGCTCGTCAAACGACTGCACGTTTGAGTAGGGCAACGTTTCCCGATCGATCAGCAGACTGATCTGCTGACCGGCGTTTAGCCCTCCAGGTAGCACCAGGCCTTTGCGCAATCCCAGCAGGATCGAGTTGGGATAGGCAACCTTATCTTCCTTTCTGCGGAAAGACAGATCCTCATAGTTGTTTCCTCCACCCAGGATGACGTCCCAATTCTGCGCCTCCACGACTTCGCGCAGTTGCTGCGGGCTCTTTCCAGTGGCATAGAGCCCGCCCACCAGTCCGCCCATGCTGGTGCCGGCCAGGTAGTCGATCGGGATGTGGTGGTCTTCAAACCACTGCAATACGCCAATGTGCGCGAGTCCCAGCGCGCCGCCGCCTTCAAGCGCGACTCCGATCTTCAGCCTGGGCTTGGAGGGTTGGCTGAGTTCTTCAGCTTTCGTGGGACCTGGCGCAGGAACAGGGCTGGCCGGAGAAGCGGGTGTCTCCTGCGCCGGGGAAAAAGGGAAGAGCAATAGTAGGCAAATGAGGGCTTGCAGGCCAGCGCGCATGACAGCTCCCTTCGAGCTAATCGCGAACACACAGATCGTGGGCGAGACAAGTTTCGCCCAGCCCGCATCTTCGCACAAGGCTCCGGCGCCCGTTGCTGATCTGCCCGCCCTGCCGCTCTTAGCCAAACCACGGTAACTTTGTGACAAAAGCCCCGCCCGCACAGGCGGAGGCTCGCTTACAATAGCGGGCATGCAGACTAGCGGACAAACGGGCACCAAGATGACCCGTGACTGGAAACAGTGGGAAGGCCAGACCGTGAATGGCAACTTTCCGCTCCGCCAATACCTGGGCGGCTCCGACCACAGCGCCGTGTTTCTCACCGAGCGCCGTGGACAGCAGCCCCAACGCGCCGCGATCAAGCTGATTGCCGCCGATCCGGCCAAGGTCGAAGCGCAACTTGCGCGTTGGGAAGCTGCCGCGAAACTCTCCCATCCCCATCTGTTGCGTCTGTTCGAGACCGGAAGCTGCCAACTCGACAAAGTGGTTTTTCTTTATGTCGTGATGGAGTATGCCGAGGACAGCCTGGCGCAGATCCTTCCCCACCGGGCGCTGACGCCCGAGGAAGTGCGCGATCTTTTAGAGCCTGCGCTCGACGCGCTGGCCTTTATCCACGGCAAATCGCTGGTGCACGGGCGGCTGCGGCCGTCGAATGTGATGGCGGCACAGGATCAATTGAAGCTCTCGAGCGACAGCCTGGTGCGCAGCGGAGACCTGGCTGGCCGAGTCGGTCCGGCGAGCATCTATGACGCACCCGAGATCGCACAAGGAAATATCATGCCCGCGTCGGACTCATGGTCGCTGGGCATGACCGTGATGGAGGCGCTCACCCAGCGCCTGCCTTCGGTGGAGGGCATGGCGGAACCGCTGCCCGAAACCGTCCCGGCGCCGTTCATGGGAATCGCGCACTGCTGCTTGCGGCGCGATCCACTGCGGCGATGCAGCATCGCCGACATTGCCGTGCGGATGCAGTCAGCTCCACCACCGGCACAGCAACCTTCCACGCTCCGAATTCCGTCGGGATCGGCGAAGTGGCGCTACATTCTTCTTGTGGCCGCCGTATTACTGGCCGCCGCCGCGCTGTTGATTGGACCCAAGCTGTTCAAGACCCGGCCCCAGGCTCAACCTGAGTCTTCGGTTTCTCCAGCGCTGCCACCGGTTTCGTCGTCGCCGGCCGCTGTGCCTGAGACTACAAAATCGGAGTCAGCTCCGACCGAGGCCAAACCGTCCGCGGCCAAGCCCTCCGGGACCAAGCCGTCCGCGATGACGCCACGGACTGAACGTGCAACATCCGATACTTCTCGAACGCCCACGCCTGCCGCTACAGCACCTGCACCATCGCTAGAGGGTTCCGATCACGGCAAGGTTCTGCAGCAAGTCATGCCGGTATTCTCCAAGTCAGCCCAGAACACGATTTCCGGCACGATCCGAATTCGCATTAAGGTCGCGGTGAATGCCGCAGGCAACGTGGAGAATGCCTCGTTTGTTTCTTCAGGGCCGAGCAAATACTTCGCCCGCCAGACCATGGAAGCTGCACAACAGTGGAAGTTTGCTCCCGCTCAAATGAACGGCCATGCGGCTCCAAGTGCGTGGATTCTGCATTTTGCCCTGCGCCGGTCAGGAGCGGAAGTTGAATCCGAACCAGCTAAGCCGTAAGCAACGATAAGTCGAAACAATGTAAGTCCCGTGACGATATAGGGCATACAATAGGCTGCCTTTGAGGGAGGACCCTGTGAATGCCATGTCCTCCTGCCATCCATCCAGCACGCGTAGTTGAGCTTCCTGAAAGGGGCCTATGCGCACAACCACGATTCTCCTGAGCTTCCTATTGCTGCTCTGTCCGGGAGTGGCCGCCGAAAACCTGGAAAAAACCCAAAAGAAAGAACTGGAAGCTCAAGTCAAGACCATGACCGCGGAAGCCGAAAGGCTGGAGAAATCCGGACAACTGGCAGAGGCCCGCACCAAATACGCCGAGTCCCAGGCGCTAATCGAAATGAACAATGTCACCGACGCCATCAAGCATCTGGATGAAGAAATTCACAGACGTGTGAAGGACAACTTGAACGAATCGCGCAAACTTTACGAGGCGCGAAAGTTTAAGGAAGCCGCCGCCATGTTGGACGAGGGCATGAAGCTGCAAGCCTTCCAGTCGGTACTCGCATACGATCTTTCCCTCTGCTACTACCAGCTCGGAGAACGCAAGAAGGCTCTCGAATACCTGATCAAAGCCAAGGCGGCTACCCTCGAACCCAAGCAGGCGCAGAAACTCCTGGCGCTGCAGACATTCTTCACCACCGAAGAAAATGGCTCTTCGGTGAATGAAAGCAACAAGGAGCGAATTGCCCGGATCAACTACCTCGCCGACAGCGTCGGCCTGGAAGCGTCTCTGGAAGATGAAGGCGGGGTTGAAGAATCATTTGCGGACGCGGATCCTTCCCCTGCCTCCGATCCTCAACCGGTAAAACCGGCGACAGCAGCGCCGCTGAAGACCGAGCGGCCAGCCGCCACCCACAGCAACACCAACGCGGGCCACCGGGCCAGTTTGTGCAATGCCCTGGCCGAGATGAAGGATCCGTTGGCCAGCAGTCCGGCCGCCACCTTTAATCTTGCCAATTGCGCGGAGACCAACGGACGAACCGCCGAGGCCGTCCGTCTGTTGGAGAAGTATCTTGAAATGTCCCCCCACGCACTCGACAGCGGCGAGACTCGCGCCCGTATCGCTGACCTCAAATCGCTGCTGACCCTGCCCGGGCAAAATGGCGTAGAGGTCCGCAAGCTCTATTCGTCGGCCTATGGCGCTCTCGCGGAACGCAAATACGATCAGGCGTTGACTGCCTTCACCAAAGCCGGCGATCTGGCTCCCGAGTTTGCCCTGACCAAGTGGAAACTGGGGCTGTTTTATGAAGCCATGGGGGACGTCGATCAGGCGCGGGAGAATTTCAAAAGCTATCAGCAGTTGAGCCCCGATCAAAGCGCCAAGGACGAAGCGGACCTGCACCTCACGACCCTGGATGCCAAGCGCACCAAGTACGACGAAGAAGTGGACGAGGCCGAGGACATCGTTGCCGATCTGTTTAACCGCTCGATGAACCTGACTTTCAATTTGGACGAGAACCGCCGCGCCTTGCGCGCCAAGCGCGCCCGGGTGAAAAAGAAGGAAGACAGAGCCAAGGCAAAATACAGGGTGGGTGGCTTTGCCATTCCGTTTGCCTACGCGCAGCAACAGCTGGCTCGGGCCGGCGAGCATCTTCAGGTGGCGCTCGCTCTCTTCCCCCTGGGTGCCGAGGCCAATCAGCTCATGGGTCTGGTCTTCCTCCAAGCCAACGACGGTCACGCCGCCACCCGGAGTTTTGATGTCGTCGCCAGCCAGGGTCTGCCGGTAGCATTTTATGCGGAACTGCGCGGCCGCAAGCAGGACCAGGCGGTGAAGTGCGAGTTGTCCCACGACCACATTCGGATGATCTACCTCTCGTCCTACGACAAGAAAGGAAATACCGCGCCGCCTGGCAAACCCGCCGGGGAAGACGGCCTGGGAGACATGGTGATCGATCCGTCGTCTCCACGACAGCAGGGCTTCGACGCGCTCGACGTAACCTTGAGCGAGATCAAGAAAGTGGAGACCGACAAAGGACTGCTCAAACTGAAGCTCACCAAGCAGGACGTCTATCTCTCCCCCATCTACCTGCCTTCGTTCACTCCCATTGAGGGTCCGCAGGCGCGGCGCTTTGCCAACAACTACACCCGCCTGTTCATCCGCTATCCGGGGCTGGAAGATTCCAAGCTGGGAACCGAAGGCATGAGCGGGGGCGAAAAGTTCAAGATGGGATACAACATCGCCAACGCCAGCGCGGACATCGCGATGTCGGGTTTCGGCGGAATTGGGGCAATCGCCAGCGTGCAAGACATCATCTCGATTACTCGCACCGTTCGCGCGGCCATGGTGTCACTCAGCGTCAGCTTTGCCAGCTGGGAAAGAAGCGTGGAAGATCAGCAGCAACTCCTGGCAGGTAAAGCGTTTAAGTCGATTCCGCTTCAAGCCGCGAATCTGGCGTTTGTGCAGGAGGCGAAATAGTCAAAGAAGGGTCGGTGCAACTTTTTTGATGCGTCTCATTCAAATCTTTCATCCAATGCACACAGAAGTAAATTGACAGGGCCCCTTCGGGCTCTCTACTATTCATAGGTTCATGTCAGCTTCCTGTCTAACGCGCTGCCAGTGTTGTACTTGTTGTTGTACGGGTGTATCCACTGGCGCCAGGGGGCTGCTGACCTAAGAATCATTTAGAAATCGGCACTTATAACCCACCGCCAGTGCAACTCACTGGCGGTGGGTTTTTTTGTGGCCTGAAACTCTTATGGCGAATGCAGGAACAGAAACGATAGTAAAAGAGACGAAGGTACAGCGCGTCGAGCGCCTGAAGCGGGAGAAGAATCCCTGGGAAGGTCTCGACGACATCCGCAAATTCGCCCGCGAAGGTTTCGATTCCATCACGCCCGAGTGGCTCGGCACCTACTTCCGCTGGTGGGGCGTATACACGCAAGGAGATGGCGCCGGCGTAATCGGCGGAAAAAACGGCGAAGGCAAGGCCCTCCCCTATTTCATGGTCCGCATCCGTATCCCCAACGGACTGCTCCTCTCTCACCAGCTTCGCACTATCGCAAATGTTACCGAAAAGTATGCCCGTGGAACCGCCGACCTGACGGTCCGGCAAAACATCCAGTTGCACTGGGTGACGATTCAAGACCTGCCTGAGTTGCTCGATGGATTGTGGCGTGCCGGCCTGACCACCATGGGTTCTTGCGGAGACGATACCCGCAACATCACCGGCTGCCCGCTCGCCGGCGTGGACGCCGATGAAATCTGCGACGCCTCTTCTTTGGCGCTTGAGGCCAATCGCTTCTTCGTGGGCAACCGCGATTTCTACAACCTGCCGCGCAAGTTCAAAGTCTGCATTACGGGATGCCGCGTCTGGTGTGCCTATCCCGAAATTAACGACGTGGGCTTCACCGCGATTCGCCGCGCCGGAGATTCCGAAGCTGGCTTCTCGCTGCGAGTCGGCGGCGGGCTTTCGGCCGATCCTTACCTCGCGCTCCGGCTTAACGCTTTCGTGCAGCGGCATCAGGTTCCTCCGGTGCTCAAGGGAGTGGCCGAAATTTTCCGCGACAGTGAAAAACTGCGGGAAAACCGGGAGCGTGCCCGGCTCAAGTTTTTGTTCCTGAAACACGGCTGGACAGCGGAGAGCTTTCAGGAAGAACTGGAGCGGCGCATCGGCTTTCATCTGGATCCGGCGGTCGAGGAGCAGCCGCCCGACGACATTTATCGCGATCACGTCGGAGTCCACCCCCAAAAGCAGGCGGGCTATTCGTATGTGGGCGCGGCGGTGCTGCGCGGACGGATTTCGTCCCAGCAAATGGGTGCGGCGGCCGACGCGGCAGATCGCTTCGCCGCGGGTGAAATGCGCACCACCAACATGCAGAACCTGCTCATCGTGAACGTGCCCAATCGCAACGCCGAAGCGCTGGCCAGCGAACTGGAAGCGAACAAATTGCCGGTAGGCGGCTCGTCCTTCTGGCGGGGCGTGGTGGCATGCAGCGGCTCTGAGTTCTGCAAGATTGCAATCACCGAAACCAAGAATTTTTCACGCTGGCTGGTAGATGAACTTGACGAGCGTTTGCCGGGTTTCGAGCAACATTTGAAATTGCACGTCACCGGATGCCCCAACAGCTGCGGCCAGCACTGGATTGCCGACATCGGCATCGAGGGTAAGAAGATCAAGGTGGATGGCCGGCAACAGGACGCCTATTACTTTTGCGTGGGCGGCGCCGTCGGACTGCACCAGTCGGTCGCCCGTCCCGTCGGCTATCGCTGCCTGGCCAGTGAAGTGCCCGACGCCATCGAGCGCCTGTTGCGCCGCTACCTCGACGAACGGTCGCCCGAAGAAAACCTGCGCCACTACTTTGCACGGCGCAGCAACGAAGAGTTGCGCGAGTGCCTGGCGGGAGAAGTCCTGGCCGCAGTCGAACGCGACCCTTCGCCAGGGAAAGTGCCGCATGCGGTGGAAGGCTAGAAATAGAAATAAAGAGGGAAGGGCACGACTTCAGTCGTGCCGTATGGAATGACTCTATTTCCCATGTTCGTGAAACTCGAAGGCCGCTCCTGCCTGGTGGTCGGCGCGGGCAGCGTCGGCGAGCCGAAGATTGGAAGCCTGATCGCTGCGGGCGCCTCTGTCCGCGTGATCGCGCCTCAGGGCACAGCGGCGGTTGTGACTTGGGCAAGGGCTGAAGCGATTACCTGGGAACCGCGAGATTTCGAAGTTGCCGACCTCGACGGCGTTTTCCTGGTCATAGCGGCCACGAATTCCCGCGACGTGAACGCCACGATTTTCCACGAAGCGCGGCAGCGAAATATTTTGTGCAACGTGGTCGATGATCCGGAGTATTGCGACTTTTACTACCCCGCGGTGGTGCGGCGAGGAGACCTTCAGCTTGCCATCTCGACCAACGGGCACAGTCCCGCGCTGGCTCAGCGCATCCGGCGTGAACTTGAAATTCAGTTCGGTCCGGAATACGGCGAATGGCTGGAGGAGTTGGGCAGCATCAGGAAGCAATTGTTTGCCAGCAACATCGATCCTGAGGATCGACGCCACCTGCTGCACGAACTGGCCAGTCGCGAGGCCTTCGTGAAGGCGCAAGCGGCGGGATTCGATATCGAATCCAAAGTGCTGGACAGACTGAATCGGGAGAAAATGTCATGACCGGTAAGGTGTATCTGGTGGGTGCAGGCCCGGGCGATCCCGAACTGCTTACCCTCAAAGCACTCAAACTTCTGAGGACAGCCGATGTCGTGCTGCATGACGACCTGATCGGACCGGAGATCCTCGCGTTCATTCCGTCCTCGACTGAAGTCCAAAACGTCGGCAAGCGCTTCGGACGCAAGAGAATTACCCAGGCCGAGATCCACACTCTTCTGGTTCAGAACGCATTGCTGGGATTGCAGGTAGTCCGCCTCAAGAGCGGAGATCCGCTCATCTTCGGCCGCGCCGGAGAAGAAGTAGAAGCCTTGCGCCGCGCCGGCATCGAGTTTGAAATCGTTCCCGGCGTCACCGCGGCATTCGGCGCCGCGGCCAGCGCGCAGATTCCGCTGACTCATCGTCAGACTTCGTCAGCATTGGTACTCGTGACCGGCCATCAGGCCGGCGCCGACGAGTTCGCGGACTGGCCGTCGAAAATTCCAACTGACGCGACGGTTGTGGTGTACATGCCCGGCTACGACTATCGCAGCACCGCAGCGCAGCTCCTTCGCGCTGGTGTGGCGGCAACGACACCTTGCGCCATCGTTTCGCAGGCTACGTTGCCGAACGAGCAAGTGCATGTGACCACAGTAGAGGATCTCCATAACTCTCCACGCCTGCCCTCGCCCACGTTGCTAGTAGTGGGCGAAGTAGTGCGACTGGCAAAACCGGCCGCGCTCAGTCAGCAGTTCGCATGGACGAGCGATTTGGTTACGAATCAAGCGGGTGTGTTGGCAGGTCAGGAGCGTGCTGAGTGAGAGATCACCAGGAGTTGATACCGGCCGAATCGGAAAACTGGCGGCCGGAAGAAGTCTTGAGCTGGGCTTTTGCGTCTTATGGAAAGGACGTGGCCATCGCCTCGGGCTTCGGTGTCGAAGGGATGGTGCTGCTCGACCTGGCCTCGAAAGTGCGCCGGGACTTTCGCGTCTTCACCCTGGATACGGAGTTCCTGTTCCCTGAAACCTACGATCTGATGGACCGGGTTGAAAAGCGCTACGGGATCAAGATCGAGAGAGTTTACAGCACGCTCACCCCGGAGGAACAGGAGCGCGAACATGGCGTAGCGCTGTGGAGCCGCGATCCCGACAAGTGTTGCGGGTTACGGAAGGTCGAGCCGCTTCGAACCAAGCTGACAGAATTGCGCGCCTGGATCACCGCCATCCGCCGCGACCAGACTTCCTCGCGCGCCTCCGCCCGCAAGGTGGAGTGGGATGCCAAGTTTCAGCTGCTGAAGATCAATCCCATCGCCGACTGGACTTCGCCGATGGTGTGGGGCTACGCCCTCAAGCACAACGTCCCCTACAACCCTCTGCACGACAAGAATTATCCCAGCATCGGATGCACCCACTGCACCCGGGCCATCCGTCCGGGGGAGAGCGCCCGTGCAGGACGCTGGTCCGGCTCTGACAAGACGGAGTGTGGCTTACACGTTGCCGCACCCGTAGAGATCGCGCCCCTGGTCGAAATCAAGAATTCCCAGGCCAAGACTTCCTTTGAATACGAAGAGAGCTAAGGCGAAATTCGTAAACCACGAAGGACATAGAGTTCCACGAAGGAAAGCCCTATAAGTCCAAAGGGTTTCCTTCGTGTACCTTGGCGCCCTTCGTGGTTAGTGCCTTGGCACGTCCCTGCCCAAAAAATCCATCCGAGCCATCGAAATTCTCGATTGTACTTCCATCCTTGAATGACGATAAACAGTGTAAAGATGAGTCCGAGTCACTTAACCACAGACCACGACGCCTGCGGTGTCGGCCTGGTCGCCCAACTCGGTGGAGCCGCTTCGCGCGAGATCGTAGACCGCGCGCTTGAGGCCTTGATGCGCCTGGAGCATCGCGGAGGGATGGACGCCGACGGAAGAAGTGGCGACGGCGCAGGTCTGCTCACCCGCATCCCAGAAAAATTGATTCGCAAGCAGGCGCGTAGGCTCGGCATCAAGCTGCCTGCAGCCTTCGGCGTGGGAATGGTTTTTCTGCCGCGCGGTGAGGAAGATGCGGCACGCCGCGCCATCGAGGCGCAGGCGGAAAAAGACGGGCTGCAATGCCTGGGCTGGCGGCTGGTTCCAACCAGTCCCGAAGTTGTTGGTCCGCGTGCCTACGGGGCCCTGCCCGTCATCGAGCAATGCTTCTTCGCTTCCCGATCAGAAACCACGAACCTCGAAGATCTGCTCTTCCGTTTTCGCAAGGAAGCGGAAGCGGTGACTCCTGCCGGAACCTATTTCTGTTCACTGTCGTGTCGTACCGTGCTTTACAAGGGGCTTCTGACCCCGTCGCAACTGCCGGCGTTCTACGCCGACTTGCGCGACCGCGATTTTGAAACTCCCTTCGCCATCTTCCACCAGCGCTACTCCACCAATACGCAGCCCAGTTGGTCGCAGGCTCAACCGTTCCGATTTGTGGCCCACAATGGCGAGATCAATACCATCAGCGGCAACCGGCGCTGGCTGCGCGCCAAGGCGCCGGCCGTGCGACAGCAGCTGGGACTCTCGCCACAAGTTCGCCTGCTGGAGGAAAGAGTCAGCGACTCCGCCAGCTTCGATAACGGCTTTGAACTCTTCCTGCGCCGCAATTACACCCCGGCGGAGGCCATGCTCTCGATGGTCCCTCCGGCGTGGGAGCGTTCACCGGAGGCCACGTCTGAGCTGCGGAATTTCCTCGAGGAGCAGGCCCGCCTGCAGGAGCCGTGGGACGGCCCGGCTGCTCTGATCTTCACCGACGGTTGCACGCTCGGAGCCAAGCTCGATCGCAACGGGCTGCGCCCGCTGCGTTACACCCTCACCTCCGACGGCCTGCTGATTGTAGGTTCGGAAGTGGGGATTGCCGATCTGCGCGGCAAAAAAGTCATCGAAAGGCAGCGCCTGGGGCCGGGAGAAATCCTGCTGGTCAATCCTGAGAAAGGCCAGTTCGTCCGTCCCAAAGATTCGTTGTTTCTGCGCGATGGAATTCGCGCCGTCGCCTCAGTGCCGCCCGTGCTTATAGCTCCAACCGACAAGCCTTTTCTGAATCCCACGCCCGAGCCCAGGCAGGCGATGGCCGCGTTGGGCTGGAGCGAGGATCAGTTTCGCCTGCTCTTTCAGCCGCTGGTCGAACAAGGGCAGGAAGCGGTCTGGAGCATGGGCGATGACGCGCCACCGGCTTCGATGTCCGCCTTCCGCCGCCCGCTGTGGGACTACTGCAAGCAGCGCTTCGCGCAAGTCACAAACCCTCCCATTGATTCTTTGCGTGAGAGTCATGTGATGTCGCTCAGAGGATTTCTGGGCCGGACCGCGATCGATTCTCCGCTGCTTGACGTGGGACAACTGCAGCTGCTGCGCAGGGAATTGAGTTCAACCGAACGATTTGTCGTCACCTTTCCGGTCGAGAAGGGCGTCGAGGAAGCCAAGGCTGCGCTGGCGCGGTTGCAGGAAAAAATAAAGACGGCAGCGGCTAGAGCTCCAGGACTCATCCTGTTGACCGATCGCGGCGTGGACCGGCACCGGGCAGCGCTGCCCGCGTTGTTGGTTGTGGCCGCAGCCTGGAAGTCAATGGTCGAGGCGGGCGCCGCCGACATTCCGCTGGTGATCGAGAGCGGACAAGTCATCGACACTCATCACGTGGCCCTCCTGGTGGCCGCGGGCGCGAGCGCCGTCTGTCCATATCTCGCGCTGGAACAGGCCGCCCAACTAAAGCCGGGCGGAGCCATCGCCTATCGTGGCGCGGTGGAAAAAGGGTTGCGCAAAGTCATGGCGAGGATGGGTATCTCGACCATCTCCAGCTACCGCAACAGCCACTTGTTCGAGATCATCGGCCTCGATCCCGAAGTCTGCACTCAATTTTTTGAGGACGCCAGCTGCTCTCTCGCAGGCAAAGGCCTGACCGAACTCTTGCAGGATGTTCTCGACCGTCACAATTCAGTCTTCTCCATAACGTTCCCTTCGATGACGATGACGGCCGAGTTGCAAGACCAGGGGCTCTATCGCTTTCGCCATCATGGGGAGCAGCATGCCAGTTCGCCTGAGCTGGTCCGGCGGATGCATCGCTACATCAAAGCTCCGACCGAGGAAAATCATCGCGCCTTTGTCGAACTCGGTCGGCAGAGAGAGCCGGTCGCGGTGCGGGACCTGCTGGAGATTGTTCCCGGTCAGCCGCTGCCCCTCGACGAAGTGGAAACCGACGCTTCGATCCTGGGCCGGTTCAGCACCCAGGCGATGTCGCTGGGGGCGATTTCGCCGGAGACGCACCGCACTCTGGCTGTCGCCATGAACCGCCTTGGCGGCCGCAGCAACACTGGCGAGGGCGGCGAAGCTCCCGAGGCCTACAGCTCCGATCCCGAGGCCAATAACCGGGTCAAGCAGGTGGCCTCCGCGCGTTTCGGAGTGACCGCCGAATATCTGGTGAACGCCGACGAACTGGAAATCAAGATCGCGCAAGGCGCCAAGCCGGGAGAAGGCGGCCAGCTCCCCGCCAGCAAAGTCTCGGTCTACATTGCGCGTCTGCGGCACGCAGTTCCTGGCATGATGCTGATATCTCCGCCGCCGCATCATGACATCTACAGCATAGAAGACCTCGCGCAACTCATCTACGATCTGCGGGCGATCAATCCCCAGGCGCGCATCGGCGTGAAGTTGGTGGCCAGCGCCGGCGTGGGAATCATCGCCACCGGCGTCGCCAAAGCAGGCGCCGATGTCATCACCATCAGCGGCCACGACGGCGGCACCGGAGCTTCTCCCATTACTTCGATTAAGAACACCGGCCTGCCCTGGGAAGTTGGCCTGCGCGATGCCCACGCTGCCCTGGTCCGATCTGGGCTGCGTGGCCGGGTCCGCCTGCGGGTGGACGGCGGATTTAAGTTCGCGACCGACGTCATCATCGGCGCGCTCCTGGGTGCGGAGGAATTTGGTTTTGGCACCGCCGCCCTGCTGGCGCTGGGATGCGTCATGGCGCGGCAATGCCATCTCAATACGTGTCCTGTCGGCATTGCCACTCAGGATGAAAAGTTGCGCACCCGCTTCACGGGAAAACCGGAGATGGTCGAAACTTATTTCCGTGCCGTGGCGGCGGAGGTTCGCGAATTACTGGCGTCGCTAGGCGCGCATTCGATTGACGACGTCGTGGGCCAGGCGGAGCGTTTGCACCCCCGCACACCGCAGGCGGCCCGCGCCCTGGCAGGGCTGCTGGAGCCGATCGAGTCGTCTCGCGAACCGGTCTGCCTGCCTCCGCATCACGCAGCTCCGATTTCCCATGCTGACGGCGAAAACGCTCTCTATCGCGAATTGAATAGCACGGCCTATGACTCGAGTTCTCGGAGCGCCCGCCGTCGCTTTCGGATCAGCAACGCGGATCGCGCCATTGGCGCCCATTTGAGCGGGCAGCTGACGCGCCAGAAGGCCGCCGCGGTGTCCGTAAAGTATGAATTTGCCGGCAGCGCGGGGCAGACCTTCGGCGGATTCCTGGTCAAAGGTTTGACCTTCCGCCTTACCGGCGAGGCTAATGACTATGTGGGTAAGAGCCTCTCCGGCGGTACGATTGCGATTACATCTGGACAAGAAGCATCGCTGCGTGGCGATGTCCTCGCCGGCAACACTCTCTTGTATGGCGCCACCAGCGGCGAGCTTTACATCGCAGGACGTGTGGGCGAGCGTTTCGCGGTGCGTAACAGCGGCGCCCTCGCCGTTGTGGAAGGTGTGGGCCAGCACGGCTGCGAATATATGACGGCTGGTGTGGCTGTAATTCTGGGCCCGGCAGGAATGAATCTCGGCGCGGGCATGACCGGCGGCCTGGCCTACGTGCTCCGCGATTCGATCGGCGGATACGGATACAACCAGCATTCGGTGCGGTTGGCTCCGGTCGAGGTCGGCGAGGAATTGTGGTTACGCCGGGTGTTGCGCAAACATCTGCGCCTCACCGGAAGTCCGCGCGCGGCGAGCTTGTTGAACGCCGATGTTCCGCTGCCATTCTTGCGCGTAGAGCCCATCGCCCTCCCCTGCACAATCGCGGAAACCTGGGCCCCCATCCTGACCAGATTCAAGAGGCAACCGCCTTCCGCGCCGAAGCCGGCCAGGGTCTATGTGCCACAGTCAGCTGATTCCCGTGCCATCGCCTTGGCATAAGGATGACGCCACGGTGAGGATTCTCTTGGACAGCCGCATCAGGGCAGGCTCCGGCCACGTTTCTGCATCCGTCAACTTGTTCGCTATAATTCTCGACGACCCATGGACTTTGATCAGCTAGTGACGTTTTTGGAAGTGGCCAAGCTCGGAAGTTTTTCCCGGGCCGGGCAAAAGGTTTTCCGATCCCAGTCCGCCGTCAGTGCCCAGATCCGTCAACTCGAGCAGGAGTACGGCGACCGCTTGCTCGACCGTTCCGGTAAAGACGTAACCCTTACGCCAGCGGGGCGGGTGCTCTTCGCTTACGCCGAGCGCCTGCTGCAGATGCGTGATGAGTCTCTGCTGGCGGTCGCCGATCAGGGCACCAGTCCGCGCGGTACGTTGGTCATCGGGGCGAACGAGGCAACCTGCCTGTACGTCCTGCCCGATGTCTTTGCCAAATACTGCCACTTATATCCCAGCGTGCAAATCAGCATCTATCGCAACTTCAGCTACAAGATCGTCGAGAAACTGGAGAACGGCACCATCGATGTGGGCATCGTGACCCTGCCGGTGAAATCGGCCAGCCTGAAGACCCATTCCATCTTTCGCGATCAGTTGATGTTGATGGTGAGTCCGCAAAATGCGCTGGCCAAGCTCGACGTAGTGCCGGTGAGTGAAATTGCCAAACAACCGCTGCTGCTGCCCAAGACCGGGTACAGCCGCCGCGTCATGGACAAGCTGTTTCGTCCCTACGCCGCCCATCTTCAAATACGAATGGAACTGCCCAGCGTGGGCATGATCAAGAGTTTCGTCGCCGCCGGGCTAGGTGTCTCGCTGATCAGTGCCAGTTTTGCCAAGGACCAGGTGCTCGCCGGACGAGTCCGCCTGATTCCCATCCGGGACCAGGAATTGTGGCGCGAACTGGGCATTGCGTACCGTCGCGACCGCACCCACACCCGTGCGACCACCACCTTCATCAGTACCGTCCGGCAGCTCGCCCCAGCCTCCAAATAGCGCCTTTGGCGGGCCTCGGAGGGTCATCCACTGAATCGAATTTGTCGATTGAAGAAATCAGAATTTCAAGTTTCCTTTTTTGTCTGGGGAATTGCTACTCTCTGTAGCAGAAGCCTCAGAAGCTTTGATCGCGGTTTACCGCGACCATTTAAACCATTACTTGAACCCAGCTGAGGGGGTGCCGTATGAGAGAACTGGAAAGTGGATTGAACAAAATCCTGGAAGAGCACCAGCACGAGAGCGGTCTCCACGTTATCGGAGGCAGGCGCAGATTGATCGATCGGCTGATGCAATTCTTTGAGGAATTCAAACCCGAAGATCCCGAGCCAAGATTGGGCCGGGAACAACACAACTAGATCAGGTCGCGAACAGCAACCATGAAAGCAACCTCCCAGAAGGCTAAGCGAATTACATCGATGAGCACAGGCACATCGACACGAATTAGCCTGTCTTCTGGAGGAGGGCGCCTGGTGAGCTGAGAAACGCACAGCTTTAACGGCTTAAAAGACCCACCGCCAGAAGCAACTGGCCGGTGGGTTTTTTATTTGTCCGGTCTCTACACCACTAGATCACCAACCACGAATCGCCCAAGGGGAAGGCAAAATGAACGACCCGTCAGACTCGAACAGGGAAGCAGCCAACAATCATTTCGAATGTGTGGTCATGAAATTCGGCGGTACTTCGGTAGAGGACGCGCCCGCCATTGGCCGGCTATGTCGGCTGGTGGCACGGCCGTCGCCTTATCGGCCGGTGGTGGTGGTCAGCGCCCTGGCCAAGGTCACCGACCAGTTGCTGAACGCAGGCTGGGCAGCGGCGGCCGGAAATATGGATTCCGCCCGCGAGATTCTTCAAGTCCTGCTGCAGCGCCATAAGAACGTAACCAGTTCGCTGGCGAAGGGCGCACAACGCAGCCACCTGTTCAGCGAGTTCACCAAGGAATTCAGGGCCCTGGGAAAAATGTTGCTGGCGATTGCCGCGGAGAAAGCACTGACCCCGCGCTTCCAGGACAGTCTTCTGGGAGCAGGCGAAGCCCTCTCGTCCCGGATCGTTCAGTCCGCCTTGCAATCTGCCGGCGTGGATGCTGTTCAGATGGATGCGAAAGAGTGCATCATCACGGACGCCGTTCACACCCGGGCCACTCCACTGTGGGACGAAACCAATGAGCAGTTGCAGGCGCGAGTGACGCCATTGCTCGAAGCCGGACGAGTTCCGGTCATCGGCGGATTCGTCGGCGCCACCCGGGATGGCATTCCTACCACCTTGGGCCGCGGCGGCTCCGATTTCACCGCCTCGATCGTGGGCGCCGGTCTGCGCGCCGGGCGGATCGAAATCTGGACCGACGTGGACGGCGTGATGACTGCCGATCCCAGCGTTTGTGGGGACGCTCGCCGCATCCCTCGCATGAGCTTCGACGAAGCTGCCGATCTGGCTTTCTTCGGCGCCAAGGTATTGCACCCGGCAACGCTGCTGCCGGCGATGCGCAGCAACATTCCTGTATGGGTACTCAATTCGCGCAATCCCGAATGCCTCGGAACGGAAATCGTGGCCCGTTGCGATGGCGATGGGGTCAAAGCCATCACCTCCAAGCTTGGTGTGGCGATTGTCGACGTCGAGCCGGTGCGCTGGTTCGCGCCCGAACTGCTGCGCGAGGTCTTTGATGTATTCGAGCGTCACGAACATAGCCTGGATTTACTGTCGGCGTCGCGCGGCAGCCTGGCGCTGCTGGTGAGTTCGGTATCAGCTCTGCCGGCCATCGCCGAAGAATTGAAAGGGATGGCCAACGTGCGCTGGGAAAATCACAAAGCTCTGGTGTGCCTCGTCGGAGAGCAGGTCCGCCGCCGTCCCGAAATAGCCGGCCAGGCCTTTCGCGCAGTCGGCGATATTGACGTGCGCATGATTTGCCAGGGTGCGTCGGAGCGAAACATCAGTTTCCTGGTGGACGAATCGCGCGCCGTCGAGGCCGTGCAACGCCTGCACCGCGTGTTTTTCTTGCGCCAAGAACCGGCAGCGGTGCAGAGCGCCTCATGGGCCATGTGCCAGGCTGAAGGTATATGGCACGGAGCCGATTAATGTAGGCGCGAGCGCCCTCGCTCGTGCAGGGAAACCACCACGTGTTTCGTGCCGCCGCAGCACGAGCGGGACGCTCGCACATTTTCGATTGCCCGCATCGAAATTTCTACTTGACACCTGCTGCATACCAATTATCATAAATGAATAATTATTCAGCACGATGAATAGTCATTCATGAGCAAGCCGCTGCGACAAAAGGTGATTCTGGAAGTGCTGGAGCGCAGCTCAGTCAGCAGCCAGGAAGATCTTCAGCGTGCCCTGGGAAAGCGTGGTTTGAAAGTGGGGCAGGCCACGCTTTCGCGTGACATTCATGAGCTTGGCCTGGTCAAGACTGGATCAGGATATGTCCTGCCAGGCGAGGCGATGTCAGAACCGGCTTTGCCGCCGGTTTCGCGGCTGGTTCGAGAGTTTGTACTGGAAGTAAGGGCGGCGCAAAACCAGTTGGTCATCAAGACCACGGTAGGGAGCGCGCAGCCCGTAGCCGCGGCGCTCGACGGACAGGATTGGGAGGAAGCCATCGGCACGATCGCAGGGGATGACACAATCTTGATGATCTGCTCCGACAACCGGGGCGCGAAGCGGCTGGCTGCTCGCATTCAGGAGATGCTCGCCTGATGGCCGCCAAGCTCAAAACCGCGATTCTGGGCGCTGCCGGGTACTCCGGTTTCGAACTGGCTCGTATTCTGCTGCGCCACCCCAGCGTGGAAACTCCGGTGATGCTTCAGCGTTCCGACGCGGCTGCCGGCGAGCTGAACCTCGCGGATATGTATCCCGCTATTTCCGGCAACGGACGATATCCTCTGCAACCCTGGTCCTGGGCTGAGCTGAAACGACGGGAGGTCGAGCTTCTTTTTCTGGCCACGCCGCACGAAGTATCGCGAGCACTGGTGCCGGAAGCGATTGCGCATGGAATCCGCGTCATTGATCTTAGCGGCGCATGGCGATTGCGCCAGGCGCAAAACCGCGCTGTTTACGGCTTCAAGGATGAGAATGCCGTCACCGCGGCCGATCTCACGAAGAAGGCAGTGTACGGACTTCCCGAATTGAATGGCGACCAGCTTCCGGGCGCGGCGCTGGTGGCCAATCCCGGCTGCTATGCCACTTCGGTCATTCTTGCACTGGCCCCGCTCGTGGCCGCGGACATCGTGGATCGCGAGAAGGGAATCATTTCCGATTCCAAGTCCGGCGTCTCGGGCGCGGGCAAGGAGCCGACGGCGCGTACTCATTTCGTTTCCGTGGCCGACAATCTTTCCGCCTACTGGGTATTCGGGCACCGCCATGTGGGAGAAATTCTCGAGCAGCTGCAAGTTGGATGCAGGTGAGCTGATTTTCACTCCGCACCTGCTGCCCATTCCACGAGGAATCCTTTCGACCATCTACGTTCATTTGAAACAGGAAATGAAAGCAGCGGAAGTCGAATCCTGCTTTCACGATTTCTATAACGGTAAGCCGCTGGGTCCGCGTTTTCGCGACACCGAAACTGCCGCAAATCCAGTTCTCGCTGCACACCAACTACTGCGATCTGGGCTTTTGCCTGGCGCAAGATGGACGCCGCCTGGTCCTCGTTTCGTGCATCGACAACCTGCTCAAGGGCGCTGCCGGACAGGCAGTTCAGAACATGAACCTAATGTACGGGTTTAAGGAACAGGAAGGTCTGCGGTGAAAATCGTCATCAAGATCGGCGGCGCGGCACTCGAAGACAAGAACACGCTGCACAAGTGCGCTCGCGCCATTGTGGAACTGGCCGAAGATGGCCATAGCGTCACCGTCGTTCACGGCGGCGGAGCCGCGCTTACCCGAACGCTCAAGCTATTGGGCAAGGAAAGCGATTTCATCAATGGCCTGCGCATCACCGACGCCGAGACGCGTGACGTCGCGCTGATGGTCCTTGCCGGAATCGTGAACAAGAGCCTGGTTGCGGCGATTGTGGCCGCTGGACGTCCCGCCATCGGACTGTGCGGCGGCGACGGCATGGCGTTCCGCGCCCGCAAAAAGCAGACGCAGGGCTATGACCTGGGATTTGTGGGAGAGATTTGCTTCGTCGAGCCACGCTGGCTGGAAGCCATCTGGGGCTTGGGCGGAATTCCCGTGCTGTCCTCGGTCGCGCTGGGTTCTGACGGCGAGTACTACAACGTGAATGCGGACCAGATGGCATCTGCCTGTGCGGTGGCCTGCCATGCCGACACTCTCATTTTTCTCACCGATGTCGCAGGTGTGAAGGATGCCGACGGCGCCGTCATGCCGTGGCTGAACACCAAGCAGATACCGGGCATGATCGAGAACGCGGTGATTGGTGGCGGAATGCTGCCGAAACTCGAAGCCTGCGGTCAAGCCCTGAGCAAAGGCGTGGGTAGAGTCCGCATTTTGCCGGCTGCACAGGCCGAAATTCTGCCGCAGTTCTATTTCACCAAGTTGGACGGAGGCACGGAGGTGATCGTCGCATGAGCCTCGCTACCGTCGTCCGCTCCGAATCCAAGCTGTTGCTGCCGACCTATGACCGCCAACGCGTTCTGTTCGAGCGTGGCCGTGGTGTTTATCTGTGGGATTCGCGGGGCAAGCGCTATCTCGACTTCCTGAGCGGGATCGGCGTCAATGCGCTGGGTCACGCCCATCCTCCGATTCAGTCCACGTTGAAACGGCAGGCCGGCAGGCTGATCCACGTCTCGAATCTTTTCTTCCACGAGTTCCAGGCGGAGCTGGCGAAACGGCTGACCAGGATCTCCGGTCTGGACAGAGCCTTCTTCTGCAACAGTGGCACCGAGGCCTGGGAAGGTGCTCTGAAGATGGCCCGCGCCTTTGCCCGCACCCAGAACAACAACGGTCACAAGGCCAAGTGGCGCTTGCTGGCGCTGGAGAATTCCTTTCATGGCCGCACCTTCGGCTCGCTGGCCACGACCGGGCAGGAAAAATATCGCCATCCCTTTGCGCCGCTGGTGCCGGGAGTGGGGTTCGTCGGCTTCAACGATGTGGACGACCTGAAGCGGCAATTCGATGGCAGCGTCTGCGCCATTTGCCTGGAGACGATTCAGGGCGAAGGCGGAATCCGCCCGCTGAGTCCGGAATTTTTGCAGACTGCACGGGAACTTGCGACCGCACCGGCGCGTTGTTGATTCTCGACGAAATTCAATGCGGGCTGGGCCGCACCGGAAAATATTTCGCGTACCAGCACTACGGGATTCAGCCCGACATCGTCACCGTCGCCAAGCCGCTGGCGGCGGGACTGCCGCTGGGAGCGCTGCTGACCACCGATCGCGTGGCCAGCGGCATGCATCCCGGAATGCACGGCACCACTTTCGGTGGCGGACCGCTGGCGTGTGCTGTGGCCATCGAATTTCTGCGCGTTCTCGATGGCATGTTGGGACACATACGCCAGACTGGCGACTACTTCCACGCCAAATTGGAAGGCTTCAAAGCCAAGCACGACGGCGTGTTCTGAAATTCGCGGCATGGGCCTGATGCTGGGCATGGATCTCGACTCGGCCGACCGGGCGAAGGCAGTAGTGGCGCAGTTGCTGCGATCGCGGAATTCTCATCAACCGCACCCAGGACACGGTGCTTCGTTTCCTGCCGCCTTACATCATTCAGAAAGCCCACGTGGATCTGGTGGTGCGCGCGCTCGACGCGGCTCTTACATCCACCCAACCGAAGAAGCAGTTGGTCAGTAGCGTCAAGTCAAAGAGAAGGAGCCAAACCCGTTGAGCAGCCAGCCATTCCAAGCACCCAGGTCGCAACTCCCCCGGCCACGACGACCTTTCCGGGCCGCGACTTTATTTCGATTCGCGATCTCAGCCCGATTGAGATTGAAACCATTTTCCATCTCGCGGGATTGATGAAGGCGCGCCCCTCGAATTTCCGGAGCGCACTCGCCGGTAAGCAAATGGTGATGTTCTTTGAAAAGCAATCGCTGCGTACCCGCCTGACCTTCGAAGCCGGGATGGCCAGCATGGGCGGCAACGCCTTCTTCATGGACCAGACCGCGGGCCGTCTCGATGCCCGCGAAAAGTTGAGCGACATCGCGCACAATGTGGAACGCTGGGTGGACGCCATCGTGCTGCGCACCTATTCGCACGGCACGGTGGAAGGGATGGCGGAGCATGCTTGCATTCCGGTGATCAACGCGCTCAGCGATCTCGAACATCCCTGCCAGGCGCTGGCGGATTACTTCACCTTGCTGGAGCGCTTCGGCGATTTCAAGAAGATCTGCCTGGCCTATGTGGGCGACGGCAATAACGTGGCGCATTCTCTGTTGCTGACGGCTGCCACTCTCGGCTCGCGGATCCGGATCGCAACGCCCGAAGGCTATGGCTGCGATGCGCAAATCATCGCTGATGCACGCGATCTGGCGCAGCAGACGGGAGCGACCATTGAAATCGTCAACGACCCGAAGCAGGCCGTGGACGGGGCCGACGCGGTCTATACTGATGCCTGGACCAGCATGGGTCACGAGCATGAAGAGCAGGAACGGAACCAGATTTTCCCGCCCTATCAGGTGAACGAAAAGCTCGTGGCCGGCGCGGCGCCTCACGCCGTCTTCATGCACTGCTTGCCCGCGCACCGCGGGATGGAGATCACGGACGCAATCATGGATTCCGATCGCTCCGTTGTCTTCGACCAGGCCGAAAACCGCTTGCACGTGCAGAAGGCCATTTTGTTGTTACTGCTCGGCGGCAAGGTGGGCCGCTCGAATTCGAGGAACACAAATGGCTGAAAAAGTTGTGCTCGCATACTCCGGAGGCCTCGATACCTCCATCATCATTCCCTGGCTGAAGGAAAACTATGCCTACGACGTGATCGCCATGGTCGGCGATGTCGGTCAGGGAGACGACATCGAAGCCGTCGTCGAAAAGGCATACAAGACCGGCGCCAGCAAGGTCGTCGTCGAAGACATGCGTGAGGAATTTCTCACCGGATATGTCTTCCGCGCGTTGCGGGCAGGCGCGGTGTACGAACACAAATATCTGCTGGGCACTTCACTGGCGCGTCCGGTGATCGCCAAACATCAGGTGGAAGTGGCGTTGCGCGAAGGCGCGACCGCCGTCGCTCACGGCTGTACCGGCAAAGGCAACGATCAGGTGCGCTTCGAACTGGCCTACCAGGCGCTCGCTCCGGAACTCAAAGTGATCGCCCCGTGGCGGGAGTGGACCCTGAAGTCGAGCGAAGATTGCCTCGATTACGCTGAGAAGCGGGGCATCTCCGTCACCGCCAGCCGGGAGAAGATCCACAGCCGCGACCGCAATCTGTGGCACATCAGCCACGAGGGCGGGGAACTCGAAGACGCCGGCAACGCGCCTCTCCCCAGCACGTGGCAGTTGACCCGTTCGCCGCAGGAGGCTCCCGACCGCGACGAGCAGGTCGAGATCGGCTTTGAGAAGGGAACTCCGGTTTCCGTGAACGGCATGAATCTCGATCCGGTCTCGCTGGTCGAGTTGCTGAACGAAATCGGTGGCCGCAATGCCATCGGCCGCATCGATCTGGTCGAGAACCGCTTCGTCGGCATCAAGTCGCGCGGATGTTACGAGACTCCGGGCGGAACCTTGCTGATCGCCGCGCATCGGGAGCTCGAAGCCCTCTGTCTGGAGCGCGATCTCATGCACTTCAAGCAGCACATGGCTCTGAAGTATGCGGAACTGGTGTACTTCGGACTCTGGTTCACGCCCCTGCGCGAGGCGCTCGACGCATTCGTCGACAACACGCAACAGGACATCACCGGCACGATCACGCTCTCGCTCTATAAGGGGAACGTGTCGGTGGTCAGCCGTCACTCCGAGAATTCGCTTTATCGCACCGATCTTTCCTCGTTCACGATGGGCGAGAGCTACAACCAGAAGGACGCGGAGGGCTTCATCCGCATTCTGGGGCTGCCTTCGCGGTCGCGGGCTCGTCTCCACGCGGACGCCGTCAAGCCCGAGGTGACGAAATGAAGATGTGGTCGGGACGATTCCGCCAGCCGCTCGATGCCGACTTCGAGCGCTGGCAGCGGTCGTTCGACTTCGACCGGCGCCTGTTGCGGCAAGAGCTTGCCGCCAGCGGCGCCCATGCGAGTGCGCTGAAGAGTGCGGGAATCTTGTCCTCAAGCGAGTTGATCACGATTCTGCAGGGCCTGAAGCAGATCGGCGAAAAGGCCGCTGCTTCTCCTGCCTTTTTGGAGGACAACGAAGCCGAAGACGTGCATCACTTCGTCGAAAAGCAACTGGTCGCGCTGATCGGCGACGCGGGCTACAAGCTGCACAGCGGACGCAGCCGCAATGAACAGATCGCAACCGATCTCCGCCTCTACGTTCGGGCTTCGATCGACCAGATGCGAGCCGACCTTGCGGAATGGCTGAGCGTTGCACTCGACCGCGCCGAGCAAGCCGGACCTGCGGCCATGCCTGCCTATACTCACCTTCAACGCGCCGAGCCGGTGCTGGTCGCGCACTGGCTGCTGGCCTATGTCGAAATGTTCCTGCGCGATGCGGACCGCCTGGCGGACTGCCGCAAACGGCTGAACCTTTCTCCTCTGGGTTCAGGCGCGATTGCGGGAGCGACACTGCCGCTCGATCGCCGCGCCATGGCGGAAGAACTAGATTTCGATGCCCCAACCGCGAACAGCATCGACGCTACCAGCGATCGCGATTTCATTTTGGAGTTTGTCGGAGCGCTTTCTCTGCTGGCTGTACATCTGAGCCGCTGGGCCGAGGAGATGATCCTGTTTTCCTCCCAGGAATACGCATTCATCCGCTTGCCTGAGGCTTATTCCACCGGCAGCAGCGCCATGCCGCAAAAGATGAATCCAGATCTGCTCGAGCTCACGCGCGGCAAAGCCGCCCGCATCATCGGAGATGCGACCGCCCTGCTGGTCACTGTGAAGGGCCTGCCTCTGGCCTACAACAAAGATTTGCAGGAGACTCAGCAACCCCTCTTCGATGCCGCTGGCACCGTGCTTTCGCTCCTGCCGCTGGCCTCCGGTTGGATGAAGGCTGTCGAGTTCAATCACGAGCGCATGCAGCAAGCCGCGCAGTCCGGATTCATGAACGCCTGGGCCGGCGCTACTTACCTGGTACGCCGCGGTGTGCGTTTCCGCATGGCCCACGAAATAATCGGCAAAGCGGTGCAAACCTGCATCGAAAGAAATTGTGAGTTGGCAGATTTGCCCTTGGAGGAGTTGCGCCAGTTGAATCCAGCCTTTGATCAGGATTTCTATGCCTGTTTGAGTCTGCAGGCGGTGCTCAATATCCACGATGTGCCCGGCGGTACCGCGCCGGCGCGGGTGCGGCAGGCCATCGTCGACGCCAGGCGGAAGGTGGAAAGCATGCGGGAGGACGTCCATGCGCACGCGTGAAGCCATCCTGCCGGACGCTGAACCGATCCACGAGTTGATCGCGGCGTACTCTGGTGACGGAACTCTGCTGCCTCGCACCTTTGCCGAAGTCTGCGAGAATGTGCGCGATTTCGTCGTGCTCGAAGATCACGGCCACATTATCGGATGTGGCGCGCTCCATCTTTACGGTCCACATCTGGCTGAGATTCGCTCCATCACCGTCGATCCTGCCCGCCAGGGTTCGGGCGGAGGCGAGCGCTTGGTAAAGGCTTTGTTGGCCCAGGCCCGCAAACACCATGTCAGCTCCATCTGCCTGTTCACCCGCATCCCGGAGTTCTTTGCTCGCCTGGGATTTGCCATGGCGCAGCGCGAGGACTTGCCCGACAAGATTCACAAAGACTGCTGCGTCTGCCCGCGCTTTGATCATTGCGATGAAGTCGCCATGGTGCGGGGCGAGCTGCCCAAGTTCGCCATGCTTCCTCAGCCCGCCAACTGGCTGGTGAAGATCGAGGTATGAAAGCTCGGATTCGTCCCCAGGACAAAATATGTGTCCCCGCAGGTTTCAGCTTCGCGGCAGCGTGCGCCGGAATCAAGGCCAGCGGACGGCCGGACCTGGCCTTGGTCGAGGCCTGCCCCGGAACCACGGCGGCAGCCCTATTTACGAGGAATCGGGTCGTAGCGGCGCCGCTCGTCGTAGGACGCGCATCGCTTGCGGCCAGCCGCGGCAGAGTGCGGGCCGTCATCGTGAACTCCGGCAACGCCAACTGCGCTACCGGCCAGTCCGGCATCCGGAACTGCCAGCAAGTTTGTCAGGGAGCTGGCTCGGCTGCTGGGAGTGCGGGAGAGCGAGATTTTTCCCTCTTCGACCGGCATTATCGGCGTGCCCTTGCCGGTGGAAAAGATAGTCTCGACCTTGCCTGAACTGACCAGCGCTCGCCAGACCACCATCCAGGGAATGGATGACTTCTCCCGCGCCATCATGACGACTGACACCCGGCCTAAGCTGGCCGGTGCAACCTTCCAATCCGGAAAGACTGCGGTCAATGTGGTAGGGATCGCCAAGGGTGCCGGCATGATTCACCCTCAACTCGCAACCATGTTGGTTTACCTGTTTACCGACGCCGTAGCCACTCCGGCGGAGCTAAAGCGTCTCTTGGGCGATGCGGGCGAGCAGACTTTCAACTGCATCTCCATCGACGGCGACACTTCCACCAACGACACCGTACTGCTGCTGGCCAGCGGTCAGGCTGGAGTGGGCTTGAAGCAGGCATCCGCCCGAACCGGCTTCTCCCAAGCCCTGCTCCACGTCTGCCAATCTCTGGCCGAACAGATTATTGCCGACGGCGAAGGGGTTGGGCATGTGGTACGCCTGTCGGTCGAACAGGCGAAAAATCGCGACGAGGCGCTGCAGGTGGCCCGAACCGTCGCCCATTCCTTGCTGGTGAAGACCGCATGGGCTGGCGCGGACCCGAATTGGGGGCGCATTCTGGCGGCGGTTGGGAGATCGGGTATCGCGGTTGACCCTGCGCGGGTTGCCATCCAGATTGGCGATCAGATGGTGTGCCGGGGTGGCGTCGGATGCGCCTTCAACGAGAAGCGGGCGCACCAGCATCTTTCCAGCCCACGCTGCGAGGTTCGGATCCTCCTGGGCCGGGGCCGTTCCTCCACCTTATTTCTGACCACGGACTTGACTGCGGAATATGTGCGCATTAACGCGGACTATTCCACCTAGCGGTCTATGTAGGGAACTTGCAAGGGAGATGTCCTAGGCCGTATTCCACTCAAAAAATACAGTATCTTCCCGATGGCGGAGGTTGGCGGCCAGCGGTAGTTTGAACCTACCCCAACGCGAAGGAGCGAACGGCAGACGCTGGTAACTCCCCATAACCGGCCGGCGTCTGCCACTCCTGGTTTAGCCTCCGTCAGTTCGAACCAGCTTTGTTTCCGTGAAAAAAGGTCCCGCCTTTCAACACAGTTTGCACTGCCAGCACCAGATCCCGCGCCGCATCTCCTTTGGCCACCGCCCCGCGAATCCCGTCGGTCCTGAAATGGTGGTAGAGGTCATCGGAAAGGTGCAGGGAGAACAGAATCACAGGGATTTGAGGTTGCTTCTTTGTGATCTGACTGGCCGCTTCCAGGCCATTCATCACCGGCATGCTGATGTCCATCACAATGACATCTGGCTGAAGTTGCAGAGTCTTCTCCACCGCTTCCTTCCCGTTATTAGCTTCGGCGCAGACCGTCCAGCCAGGCTGGACCTCGAGCAGATTGCGAATTCCCATGCGCATCACTTCATGGTCGTCGGCGACCAGAACCCTGACCCGGGGATGTAGCGAATCAAATTCAGTTGCCATATTCATATCTCGAATCTGCCGGGCTGGTCGAGCCGTGCATGCGATGCCCTATCAAAGTTTTGTGCGATGGTCGAAGCGTAACTTCACTCCTGATCCCGCACAATGGCTCGGTCGTGCGGGCGGTGGCACAAAAGTGTTAAGTAGAATCCTTACTTGGACGCTGCAGTCGCCTGAAACCCACAACGACGCTTTCAACGCTAACGGCAATGCTGTATCTTGGATCGCTCGAAGCGCGGGTTGTAGTTCGACCCAAACTACAGCGTCCCAGACCGAGACCAGACAAAATGAAAATCACCCTTCGTCCTATTCCAAACCGCCGCATTCCAACGTTTGCGCTCTGCATGTTGTTCAGTCTGCCACTCCTGCTCAGCGCGCAGTCGCAGCCGGCTGCCGATCTCATCATTCGCAACGCAAATATCTGGACGGTGGACAAAAGCCATCCCACAGCCGAAGCCGTAGCGGTATTGGGAGACCGGATCGTGGCCGTGGGCTCGAGCGACGCGGTCGAAGCCTGGCACGGCCCTCACACCCGAGTGATCGACGCTTCCGGCAAGTTGCTGCTGCCCGGATTCAACGACTCCCACGTGCATTTTGTCGACGGCGGCCTGGCGCTCGATCGCGCGCAACTCAACGACGCCACCAGCGCCGCAGAATTTGCCCGGCGTATTGGGGAGCGCGCCCGGAAGACCCCCAAAGGCGAGTGGGTCATGGGCGGCGATTGGGACGAAACCAAATGGGACCCGGCCGTCATGCCCACCAAGGAACTCATCGATCCGCTTACGCCGGACACGCCTGTATTCGTGAGTCGCTACGACGGTCACATGGCTCTGGCCAACTCCGTTGCCCTGCGGCTGGCCGGAATTACTTCGAAAACTCCGGACCCTCCCGGTGGCGTCATTGTGCGCGATGCGCAAGGCAATCCCACGGGCGCGCTGAAGGATGCCGCCATGGACTACGTCGACAAGGTCGCCCCGTCACTTTCGCATGACCAGCGGCTGCGGGCGATCCAACGCGCCCTGGCCCACGCCGCCTCGCTCGGCGTCACCAGCGTGCAGCACATGAATCCGGAATACGCCGATATCGCCGTCTACTCCGAGCTGCTGGAAAGAGGCGAGCTGACCACGCGCGTCTATGCCGCTCCGCTCATCACCGGAGTGGACGACCAGGTGAAAATTGGTATCCGGCACGCCTTCGGCGGACCGTTTCTGCGCATCGGTGCCCTTAAAGGCTACGCCGACGGTTCCCTGGGCTCCGGTACGGCTTACTTCTTCGAGCCCTTCAACAATCAGCCCAACAATCGCGGCATTCTATCCGACGCAATGCACCCGGTCTCGCTCATGCAGGACCGCATGATGAGAGCCGATGCCGCGGGACTGCAGCTTTGCACCCACGCCATCGGCGACCAGGGCATTTCCATCATTCTCGATCTGTACACTGAGGTCGTGAAGGCTCATGGCGAGCGCGACCGCCGCTTTCGCATCGAACACGCCCAGCACATGGCCGCGAAAGATTTTGACCGCTTCGCGCGATTGCACGTAATCGCCTCCATGCAGCCCTACCACGCCATTGACGATGGGCGCTGGGCCGAAGGACGCATCGGCCACGACCGCGCCAGCCGTACTTACGCCTTTCGCACCTTCCTGGATCACGGCGTGCGGCTAGCCTTCGGCACCGATTGGAATGTGGCTCCGCTCAATCCCATGCTGGGCCTCTACGCCGCGACCACGCGAGCTACTCTGGACGGCAAGAATCCGAATGGCTGGTTTCCCGAACAGAAACTCACGGTGGCCGAAGCCGTCGAGGCCTACACTCTGGGCTCCGCCTACGCTGAATTTCAGGAAAATGACAAAGGTTCGATCACGCCCGGCAAGCTCGCGGACATGGTCCTGCTCAGCGACGATATATTTCACATCGATCCCGCAAAAATCCGCGACGTGAGCGTGGTGGCAACGTGGGTGGGTGGCAAGATGGTGTGGGATGCGTCGGGGAAATCTGGTCACTGATCCTTCAAGCTAGCTGGGAACCCGCTACCTGCTCCACCTTCATCTGGGCCAGACTCCCCTGGAGCGAGTGGTTTTTTGCACCGACCCGCATGTACTAACGGCCATCTTGACATCGGCTGGTTGGCGGCGTACCTTCCATTAAGTTTTCTTAATGCTCGGCGCGGCGAGCTGAAAAGCCACGCCCCTAGCCACTTCTAGACCGTTTAACGGCTGCAAGCAGCGACGCCAATCCGGTTGGCGGGGTCGAAAACGGCAGAATCACAAAACGCGCCTCTCCCAAAGTAGTCAAAACCTGGCTGTCGTCAGAAGTGTGTTCGCGTGCACGGAGGTGCAGTGTGAAACAAGTGAATTTGCTAGTAGTGGCCGGTCTTGCTCTCACCGTAGTCTTAAACACTGGAACCATCGCCGCTCAGCATGACCCCGGGCCGCGTGGCGGCGCCGCAGGGGTGGGAGGGCCTTATGAGGGTCTGAGCGACCCACTCAAGGCGTTTTTCAATGATGCCATGGTCGACTTCATGGAAGTCGATTCGGTAAGCGGAACGGTTTCCGGGGAAGACGGTTCGGGTCTGGGGCCGACATTCAACGGCAACAGCTGTGCCCAATGTCATGCGCAACCAGCGGTGGGCGGCAGCAGTCCGATGACAAATCCGCAAGTCGCACTGGCCAACCTGGATGGAGCGCGGAATACCGTCCCTTCTTTCATTACAAGCGACGGTCCGGTGCGGGAGGTGCGTTTCATTCGCAACCCTGACGGTACGCCGGATGGCGGCGTGCATGGCTTATACACCATCGCCGGCCGCACCGATGCCGTTGGCTGCGGTTTGGCGCAGCCTAAGTTTGCTCAACAGCTGGCCAATCGAAACGTGATTTTCCGTATTCCAACTCCCACCTTCGGGCTGGGCCTGGTGGAAGCCACTCCAGACTCAACTCTGCAGGCCAACCTCGCTGCCAACCGGATGATCAAGTCTCAACTCGGCATCGGCGGAGCTCTCAACAGCAGCGGCAACGACGGCACGGTCACCCGTTTTGGCTGGAAGGCGCAAAACAAATCGCTGATGATCTTTGCCGGAGAAGCCTATAACGTCGAACAAGGAGTCTCGAACGAGGCGTTCGGCAATGAACGCGCGGCCGTCGCCGGCTGCGTCTTCAACGGCTCACCCGAAGACTCGACCAAGATGGATGACAATGGCAGCCCCATGGGCACAGCAGCTGCAATGTCATCCGACCTGGTGAACTTCGCCGCCTTCATGCGGTTCTCGGCGCCGCCGGAGCCGGCCGCGCCATCGCCTTCAACCACCCGGGGAGCCGGCCTGTTCAACAATGTGGGTTGCGCTCTCTGCCACACCACGACTCTAACTACCGGGATGTCAAAATTTGGCGGGATGTCAATCGTTACCTACCATCCTTTCTCCGACTTCGCCCTCCATCACATGGGCGGGCGTCTGTCGGACGGTATTAACCAAGGGGCGGCCGGTCCGGATCAGTTCCGCACGGCTCCGCTCTGGGGCGTCGGCCAGCGCCTGTTTTTCCTGCATGACGGACGGACCTCCGACCTGATTCAGGCCATCCAGGCCCATGCCTCGAATGGCTCAGAAGCCAATAACGTGATTCGAAGATTCAATTCGCTCAACCGCTCGCAGGTGCAGGATGTGCTGAACTTCCTGCGTTCGTTGTAACGTGACCGCTCGTTTTTCCCGGACGGAGGAAGATCGCGGAGAGAGTTTGTGAAGCTCTCCGCGATCTACCCCGTTTCTCGCCAGAGTCGCCATTGGTTTCGCCCGATTCACGCGATTTGTGTTTTCTTCTTCCTCGTCACCTCAGCTTGGGCGCAGAACGGCCTCTGTGGGCCGACAACTGAAATCCGGGCGCAGCTCGAAAAGAACACCGTGGTTGTGGCTGACCCCGCAGACTTTGATCGGGCGATTTCCGGACTCCTCGCTCTACGCCAACGCTACCCGGGCGATCTTTGGGTCAACGAACGCTATCAGGACGCGGTGCAGCAGTACGGCATCGAAGGCCACCTGAGAAAGCTCACCGAGGAATACCAAGTCCTCGCCATGCAGCATCCCGACCAGTGGATGTACAGCTATTTTTACGCCCGCAGCTTGATGGGACGCAGTACGCCTTCTGCCATCCAGCAAATGACAGAGCTGGTCGCGGCCCATCCCGACTTCGCCCCCGCCCATCGTGCCCTCGCGGAAATCTATGCGTCTACGATGTTTCGCGACGAGCCAAAGCAGAAGACGGAGCGCGACCGCCTTCTCGCGCTCTGCCCCGGAACCACGCTAGAGCAGCGTCCCGCCATGTTGCCCGATCCGAGCTTGCTGGTGGATCAGGCCGAGCGCCTGCTGTCCCAGAATGCCGATTTCAGCCGCATAGCCGCCATCGCCGAGCAGGGCATTCGAGAAGATGAATGGCGACTGCAACGCATTCGTCCCTTCGACTGGTACAGCGTTGAGTACAAGCGCCAAGCTCAGCGTGAGCTACAAGCCAAGTATTGGAGACTCTGGGCCGTCCAGGTTCGCTGTCATCGCGCTGCTGGGCGATCAAAAGAGGCTGCCGAGTTGCTGGCCGTAATGGACCAGCGCGCCGCGGCACTGCGCAAGGATTCTGACCCGGTCTATTGGGACGCGATGACCACGCTCGCGCGCTTGTATCAGGAAGGAAATCAGAAAGATCTGGCGGCTGAGAAGCTGAGGTCGATGCAGGATTTCCTGACCTCCCATCCCGACCCGCGCCGTTCCGCCCAACTGAAAGACCTGCAACAATGGCCTGCTACGCCGTAAACCTGTCATCCTGAGCGAAGTGGGCTGATTAGCTGGCGAATCAGCCTGCGGAGTCGAAGGACCCGTACCCGTTGCAATGACGATCGTGTCCAGGAGCGTTTCGTTGCCGGATTGCTGCAGAACCCCGATGGCTCGGCAGCGGCGTTGCTTATAGGGATCCTTCGACTGCATGGAAAGTTCGCCAAACGAACTTTCCATTCCGCTCAGGATGACAGGAGGCTTCGAATCGATGAAATGATCAGGAACTCAGCGCGCGGAGATTTCCGGCCGTAGCAAGTCATCCATCGTTTCTCGCCGCCGGATTACCTTCACGGATTTGCCCTCGACCAGCACCTCCGCCGCCCTCAGACGCGTGTTGTAGTTGGACGCCAGCCCCATGCCGTACGCCCCGGCATCGAGGATAGCCAGCAGGTCGTCTTCGTTGACCACTGGCAGCTCGCGGCTGCGCGCGAAGAAATCTCCGCTCTCGCAGATCGGGACCGACCACATCCACAGTTTCGTGTCGCGCCGTGTTCACATCCAGATGAACCGGAATGATCTCGTGATAGGCGTCGTAAAGCGACGGCCGGATCAGATCATTCATCGCCGCATCCACCACCAGAAACTGCTTGGGGCCATTTGTCTTCCGGTACAGGACTCGAGTGAGCAGAATGCCCGCATTGCCGACGATGGAGCGGCCTGGTTCCAGCAGGAGATGCACTTTCAATCCCCGTAGAGGACGCAATACAGCAGTCGCATATCCGGCTACCTGCTCGGCAAAACCCTCCGGCGATTGCGGCTCCTCGTAGTCGATGCCCAGGCCTCCGCCCGCGTCAACGTATTCGATGCGATGACCGTCGTCCTGCAACACACGCACCAATTCGGCCACCCGTTCCATGGCCAGCGCGAACGGTTGCACGTCCGTGATCTGCGAACCAATGTGCACGCCCACGCCCGCGATGCGCAGGTACCTTGTCCCGGAAGCCTGGGCATATAACTTTCGCGCCTTGCTGACGGGAATTCCAAATTTGTGTTGCTGCAGGCCGGTCGAAATGTAGGGATGCGTGTTCGCAGAGACGTCTGGGTTCACACGCAATGCGATTCGGGCCTTCTCCCGAGTTCGCGCGGCGCACTCGGCCAGCCGCCAGAGTTCAGATTCGCTCTCCACGTTGAACAGCATTACGCCGGCTTTGAGCGCGAATTGCATCTCCTCGGTGGTTTTGCCGACGCCGGAAAATACAACTCTCTTCGCGGCCCGCCGGTCCACGCGCAAGACTCGTTCCAGCTCTCCGCCCGAAACCACATCGAAGCCGCATCCCTTACCCGCCAGCAATCGCAGGATTCCGAGATTCGAATTCGCTTTTACCGAATAGCAGATGGTATGGGGAACTTTGCGGAAGGCGTGTTCGAAGCTCTCCAGCCGCTCACGGATCGCCGACGCGGAATAGATGTAAAGCGGAGTTCCGTAGCGCTCGGCCAGCCGTTCCAATGAGACTTCGTCGCAGGCCAGCACAGACCCGGCCGGACGCCGTCGAAGAAACCCCTTTCGCACTTCGCGGTAGGAAAACGCGGGCGGACGCCCCTCGCTGCGGTGTAGGGTGGCGGGTCACTTGCGCTTGGGCTCGCCTTTCACCTTGATGGCAACCACGGTTTCATCGTCAAAGGCTTCCTCGCCGCCGGCATGTTCCGTCACCGCCTTGAACAGGGACTTCACTACGCAATCGGCGGACGTCTCCGCGCAACCCCTGACAACGGCTTCGGTTCGGGTGCGGCCAAACATATCGCCGGCGCGATTGCGGGCGTCCAGAATGCCGTCGCTGAAAAACACGAACATGTCGCCGGGCTTGGCCTGGAAGGTGAATTCGTCGTACTCCGCGTCGTCAAACAGGCCGAGAGGCAGACCGGTAGCTTCGATGACCTCAATCTTGCCGTCATGGCAGTACAAAGGCCGCGGCAGACCGGAGTTCGCGATCCTCAAAGACCGGTTGGGATCGTCCCACACCGCATAGATGAGCGAAACAAACTGGCCTTCAATGCGCCGCTCGCCCAGGGAAAAATTGACCGCGCGCAGCATCTCCGCCGGTCCGGGTTCGATGGGCGCGTGCGACCGCAGAATGCCGCTGACCAGCGCCGCATAGATCGCGGCCGGAGCGCCCTTGCCGCTGACGTCTCCGATCACCATTCCCATGTGGTCGAGCGAGTAGTTGAGGAAGTCATACAAGTCGCCGCCAATAGCGCGCGCCGGCGCAAACTTGGCCGCGACATCAAGATTCGCCAGCTTGGGCAAAGACTGCGGCAGCAGGCGGAATTGCAATTCGCGAGCCAGGGCCAGGTCGCGTTCCAGACGCTTTTCCTGCCGGGCAATCTGCTCATACAGCCTGGCGTTTTCCAGCGCGATCGCCACCTGGGCCGCCAGCGTGGTGACCGTGCGCTTGTGGTCCTCGGTAAAAAAGCCACGCTTGGTGTGTTCCAGGTCGAGCACGCCGATAACGTTGTCCTTGTAAATCAACGGCACCGCCAGTTCCGAGCGCGTCTCAGGATTGAGCAGAATATAGCGCGGATCTTTGCTGACGTCGGGTACGAGCACGGCCTGTCGGTGATGCGCGGCATACCCTACCAGGCCGTCGCCCAGCGGAACATCGTGCTTCAGCTGGATGTTTTCCTGAAAGCGCAAGGAAAACCGGTGCTGCAGCTTCTCTCCGGCGTCGTCCACCATCAGGATGCTGAACATCTGGTAGTCAATCAGGCGGCTTAAGAGTTCGGCAATGCGCTTGAGCAGTTCATCCACGTTCAGGATGGAGGTAAGTTCGCGCGCGATCTCATTCAGTAGAACCAGCGTCCGCGCCTGGCGCGTAGTACGGGTGTACAGTCGGGCATTCTCGATGCCTGACGCCATGCGCGAGCCGATCAGCGTCAACAGCCGCTTGTGCTCCTCGGTGAAGCGGCCCGCTTCATGGGTCTCCAGATTCAGAACGCCAATGACTTTGTTTTTTGTGATCAGCGGGATCGCCAGCTCGGCGCGCACATTGGGCGCAGCCGAGATGTACTCCGGGTGCTTCGACACATCGTCCACCAGGATGGCTTCCCGGCGCTGCGCGGCCATTCCTGTCACACCCTCGCCCATCTTGATCTTTACCCGCTCCGCCACCTCGCGCGCGTATCCCAACTGGAAGCGGATTCGCAGGTCTTGTGTCTTTTCATTCACCAGCAGGATGGCAAAAATTTCGTAGTCAATAACTTTACGCACCAGTTCCGCCACGCGGCGCAACGTGGTGTCCAGGTCGAGGGTGGTGTTGACCACGTCCGCCACCTCGAGCAGCAGCGGATCGACCTTTAACTGATCGGATTGGGTCACGGCAGTTTCCACGAGTCTGGTTTCCAAAGGATCTCCAATCATAACAGCCAGTCTCTGGCGCGAAAGCATGGCTGGAAAATGTGGGCGCGAGAGTCCTGGCTCGTGCGGAGGCAAAGCGCGGTCAGACCGCGAGTTGGGCTGCTGCACGAGCGGGACGTCTCGCGCCTGCATTTTCAGACGACAGTGCTACGGTTCCCGGGGCACGACACAGATGTCCGGGAGATTGCGATACTTCTCGGCGTAGTCCAGTCCGTAGCCGACTACGAATTCGTCCGGAATGCTGAAGCCCACATAGTCCGCCGTGATCGGCTGTTTCCTGCGCGAGGGTTTGTCCAGCAGCGCGGCGATCTTGAGCGACTTGGGTTGCCGCGCCAGCAGCATCTTCCTCAGGTACGTTAAGGTGAGCCCGGTATCAAGAATGTCTTCCACCAGGATCACATTCTTCCCGATCATGGATTGTTCCATGTCTTTGGTCAGCCGCACTTCGCCGGTCGAGTCCCATCCTGATTTCAGTTCCTGCGCCGGACTTGGCCGATTGCCATAGCTCGATACCCCGATAAAATCGAAGGTGGAATCAATCTGCAACTGGCGGGCCAGGTCGCTGAGAAAAATCGCCGCCCCCTTCAGCACTCCCACCAGGATTACGGATTGACCGGCATAGTCGCGATTGATGTCGGCGCCCATTTCCGCCACACGTTCGGCGATCTTGTCACGCGCAATGAGTACCTTCAACTCAGCCATGGCGATTCATATTAAACTAAAGCAGTTGGCATTTGGCACTTGGCAATTGCAGAACCGCTGAATCATGTCTTAAGGAGAACACTTGCCACCCAGCGAAAGAAAACAATGCTGCCTGGCGCATGGGCGGAATCACCGTCGGCGCGGTCGAAGATTACATCTACTCTCTGCTCCCTCCCCGTGACGAAGTGCTGACGGAGATCGAAGCCGAGGCCGCGAAGCGAAACATCCCCATCGTCGGCCCTGCCGTGGGCCGCATCCTGTACCAACTGGCCTTGATGATCAACGCCAAAACTGTGTTCGAGCTGGGATCGGCGGTCGGTTATTCCACCATCTGGTGGGCCCGTGCGGTGGGACCGGAAGGGCCGCGTGATCTACACCGACGGCGATCGCAAGAAAGCCGACGAGGCCCGCGGATATTCAACCGCGCTGGGGTTGCCAAACAAATCACTCTCAAGACCGGCGACGCCCTGGAGATTCTCTCCGAGGAAAAACAGCAATTCGACATCATCTTTAATGACGTGGACAAAGAAGACTATCCCCGCGTTTTCAAGTTGATCTTGCCGCGTCTGCGCAAAGGCGGCCTGTTCGTGACCGACAATGTTCTATGGAGCGGCAAAGTCGCGCAGAACAATCCCGAGGCTTCAACCAAAGCAATCCTGGAATTCAACCGCCTGCTCTACAACTCGCCAGATTTGTTTACGACGATCCTGCCCATCCGCGACGGCGTCGCCGTAGCCATCAAGAAATAACTGAGAACCGAGAACTGACAACTAAAAACTGGGTTTGATTAGCTTGGGTTTCTCCATGGAAGCGCCGATCTCAGCTAGATCGACTTCACCGGAATCAGCGTCAAGTCTTCCACCAAGCCCACTTCCTTCTGTAGAAACGGTTCGGCGTAAGTCACACCGCCTAGCATGCCGTAAAAGCGGGCCATGGCTTCGATCCGCGAACGGATCTCATCCCGGGCAGGGAAGATGCCTTGGCCGGCTTCCTGATCGCTGAACTGCGTCTTGTAGGCCATCAGCGCCTGAAAGCGGGCTTCGAACTGCTCGGTGATATCCACAACAAAGGTAGGCCGCACATCGTAGTAAAGCGTGGCGTAGATGATCTTGAATGGCCGGTGGGGCGGCTGTTCCGTAACGCCGGCATCCTGAGGGCGTCCCGCCTTCAGTGTCTCTTGTCCCACATCCAGCTTGGCCAGCCCGGCCAGAAAGCAGGCTTCATATCCCAGCACCGACGCCGTGTAGTGGTCCGGATGCCGCCCCTTCCAATAAGGAAGGATCACGATTCGCGGCCGCTGCTGGCGCAGCACGCGCACAACTTTCAGCCGGTTCTCCCAGGTGTTCTCGACCCGCCCGTCGGGGATGTCGAGCGCTTGGCGCCACGAAGTGCAGAGTATCTTCGCCGCATCCGCGGCCTCGCGGGCACGGTCCTCGGCGCTGCCCCGCGTTCCCATTTCACCCTGAGTGAGATCGAGGATTCCCGTGCGATACCCGCGTTGCGCCATTTTGAGCAACGTCCCGCCGCAGGTCTGCTCTACGTCGTCGCGATGAGCGGCCAGGGCAAGAATATCGAGGCGGTGCGGTAGACATCAGTCCAGGCTCCCTTGCTCCAGCACAACGTTCTCACGCACGATCAGGCGATGGGCCGCCATCTCTTTCAACTTTGGCAGGACGCGGCCGACGTGCTCATCCGTGTCCACGAAGATGATGATCACCGGCAGCTGCCCGCCGGCATCCACCAGATGGCTGGTCCTGACTTGCTGACGGCCGAGAAATCCGGCCACGGCATGAATCGCAGTCGCGGCGTAGACGTTTTCCTGGCGTAGATAGTTGAGAATTTCCGCGTGCAGCGGACGGCGATGCCACTGGTCCGACTCGTTCAGATAGATTGTGACTTGAACTGCCATTCCATCTGGCATTTTACAGCACCCTCGCCAACGCCATACCCGCCAACGCTCCCGCCAGGCACAGGAGATTGTTGCTGAAGAAGTTGGTGAACATCAGCAGCCATTGTCCTTGCTCGAAGTAGGCCATGGTCTCAAAGGCATAACCGGAAAAAGTTGTGTATGCCCCGCAGAAGCCGACCACGATGAGCAGGCGCCAGCGCGGATCAACCAACACCCGCTCTGTGGCCCAGATCATGAAGAAGCCGACGATCGATGCTGCCCGTGACATTGATGACCAGCGTTCCGTAAGGAAACACCGGCCCCATGACTTTCGCGGCGTAACGGCTCAGGAAATAACGGGCGTTGGCCCCGGCGATCGCTCCCAGGGAAATGGTGAGGATGTCGCGCACGATGGAGTTCTCCTTTGTAAGTTGGTAGGAGTCATCAGCCCTTGGCGGGCGGTTGTGGCGAACTCCATCGCCGTGAAGATATTTTATCAGCACAGAGCGCAGGATGCAGGAACGCGAGCGTCCCGCTTGGATGCTGGGATGGGCGAGGATGCCGCCCTTCATCGAAGGCCCTTACTTTTTCCGTTCCACCAGAAACCGCGCCAGATCCTTCAGCACGTCAGCCCGCGGTCCGAATCCATCCAGCGACGCCAGCGCTGTCTCGACCAGCGCGCCTGCCTTCTTCAGAGACTCGTCAATCCCGAACAGTGCCGGATACGTTGCTTTCTCTGCCGCCGTATCTTTTCCCGCGGTCTTGCCCAGTTGCTCGGAAGTTTGAGTCACGTCCAGCACATCATCCACAATCTGAAATGCCAGTCCGATGGACTGGCCAAAGGATCGCAGCTTGCCGACGGCTTGCTTGTCTGCGCCGGCATAGAGTCCCGCCACTGACCACGCTCGCGCCAATCAGGGCCGCGGTCTTCGACCGGTGGATGTATTCGAGCATCGCCAGATCGGGTTTGGTGCGCTCAGCTTCCAGGTCAACAACCTGTCCGCCAATCATGCCCTCGACCGTGCCGGTCCCGCGCGCGATTTCTTCAATGATGCGGACCCGCGATTCCGCCGAGCACCGCAGCCGGGACAGCACCTCGTAGGCCTGGGTCTGCAGAGCATCGCCCGCCAGGATGGCGATGGCTTCGCCGTAAACTTTGTGACAGGTGGGGCGGCCTCGGCGCAAGTCGTCATTGTCGAGCGCGGGCAGATCGTCATGGATCAGCGAATACGTGTGCAGCATTTCCAGCGCCGCGCCCAGATCTTCAATACCGGCGGGAAGGGAACCCGCAACCATGCGCCCGGCTTCCATCGACAAGAATGGGACGCAGGCGCTTGCCGCCGGCGAACACGCTGTGGCGCATGGCCTGGTGGATCGAGGTTGGGCGCTGGGTGGCCGCGGGCAGCAGACGCTCCAATGCGGTATCAGTAAGCGCCTGGCCCTGCTCCAGAGTCTGGTTGAGCATGCGGGTGAGTATAACAAGGGAGTCGGCGCATCATCCTGCAGTCGTCTGGAAGTCGCCTTCGCTTTGAAGAGGCGTGCGGTCGAAGGACCTCGATCGTAAAACGGTGCCGGTTTGGGATGTTTGAGTCCGAGTAATATCCGACGTGAACGGAGCTTATGGCTTCGACGCGACTGTACCAGCAGGGCTCAGGATGACAATTTGCGGGAGTTTTTTCTGCTGGGCTCAAAGGCTTCCGCCTGCAGCTTGCCGTTCTGCTTTAGCAGGATCTCTACTTTGCCTTCGGCTTCTTCCAGTTCCTTGCGGCAGGCGGCGGAAAGCTGCATGCCTTCCTCAAACAAGGTCAGGGACTTCTCCAGAGGCACTTCGCCTTTTTCCAGCTCCTGCACGATTTTTTCCAGCCGCTGCAGGCACTCTTCAAATTTGGCCAACGGGTTTGCTCCTGCAACTATTCTAATATCACGTCTGAGTATCAGCGCGCTAACGGCCCGAATGTTCCCAGCGCTTCCAGCACGTCCGCCGCCGAAGTATATCTTCCCGACGGGGCGCTGATCTGGGCGCCTTGCACCATGCCCCGCACCGCGATCAGCATTTCGCGGGCGATGGTGATGCCTTCCTCGCGCGCCGCTTCCGGAGTCTTGGCTCCCGCCATGCGCTCCAGAATCGAATCCGGCACGGAAACCCGCAACTCGTTCTTCATGAATTCCGCATTGCGAACGCTCACCAGCGGCCAGATTCCCGCAATCACCGGGATCTTGCAATGCTCGATGCGGCGCAGAAACGCCTCCAGCAGCTTGAGATCGAACACAGGCTGCGTGACCGCGCACTCGGCGCCGGCCTCGACTTTGTATTCGAAGCGCTTGATCTCTTCGTCAATATTGGGGACGCCCGGGTTGGCGCCCACGCCGATCACGAAGGACGTGCCATTGCCCAGCGGGTTGCCGCCAATGTCGAGGCCCCGATTGAGGTTGCGCACAATGTTGACCAGCCCGATCGCGTCCACGTCAAAGACCGCCGTGGCGTCGGGATAGTTGCCCATCTTCGGCGGGTCGCCCGTGATGCAGATCAGATTATGGATACCCAGTGCCGCCGCGCCCAGCAGGTCTGACTGCATGCTCAGTACGTTGCGATCGCGGCAGGTGTAGTGCAGGATCGCTTCAATGCCGACTTGCTGCTGTATGAGCAGCGACAGGGCCTGGTTGCTCATGCGCGCCGATGCTCGCGGGCTGTCCGGAATATTGATGGCGTCCACGCCCACCGACTTCAGAAAACGCGCGCCTTCGATTTCCTTGCGTACGTCCGTGCCCTTGGGCGGGACAATTTCCACCATGGTCAGGAATTCGCCGGCGGCGATCTTCGCGCCCAGCTTGGACCGTTTCGCCAGTGGGACCACGGGGGCGGCGTTGACCACGGCCTCGCTCGCGGTTTTCGACGGACTGGTTTTTGCTTTGGCCTCGCCCACTCGCAACGCCGATTTCATCACCCGGATGTGCTCCGGCGTGGTCCCGCAACATCCGCCGACCAGGCGCACTCCCGCCGCGACGAACTTGCGCGCATAGCTGGCCATGTACTCGGGCGAGCACAGATAGATATTGCGGCCTTCCACCGATCGCGGCATGCCGGCATTGGGTTGCGCCGCCAGAGGCAGGGAAGTGAGCGCCCGCACGCGCTCGATTACGTCCAGCATCGCTACCGGGCCCACGCTGCAATTGCAGCCGATCACGTCCGCGCCCCAGCCTTCAATGCGCGGCGTAAAGCTCTCTGGGGTCGAGCCGTCGAGGCAGTTGCCGTCTTCGTCGATGGTGACATGCGCCACCACCGGAATCTTGGGATTTACATCGCGGGCCGCCAGAATTGCCTGGTGCAGTTCCTCGACGTAGCCGAAGGTTTCCAGCATCAGCAGGTCAACGCCACCTTCAACCAGGGCCGCGATCTGTTCGCGGAAGGCGGTGCGAGCCTCTTCGAATGATGTCTTGCCCAGCGGCTCAATGCGCACGCCCAGTGGACCGACCGAACCCGCCACCCACACATCGAAGCTCTTGGCTGCTTCCCGGGCCAATCGGGCCCCCGCCAGGTTGATTTCGCGAACCCGGCTTTCCAGGCTGTGGCGCCCCAGGCGGAAGGAGTTTCCGCCAAAAGTATTGGTTTCAATGATCTCCGCACCCGCCTGCATGTACTGGTGATGCAGGTCCTCGATCAGCTCGGGTTGGGAGACGTTCAGTTCGTCGTAGCAACGATTGATGAAGATACCCTTGGCGTACAGCAGGGTGCCTGTAGCTCCGTCACACAGGACGGGCGATTGCTTTAATCGAGCTAAGAGATCGGATGCCATCTATTTGAGAATACAAGATGAAGATGAGTTTTGCATTATCGCCCGAGCGACGAAACCGTCGGCCCCCGAGGAGTTCCCCCGAAAGGCTCTGCTATAATCCGGTTTCTTGCATCTAACCGTCCATTCCTCATGTCGTTGGGAGCTCCCGGATTGAAGCAAGCCGCCTTCGCCATTCTGCTTCTTATCGCGGCCAGTATTGTGCTGGTCTCTTGCAGCAGCAACTATAACAATACGACCCCGTCGGGTCCGGTGGCGAATCCGGCCACCATCAAGCTGCACGTCTTCGTTTCCAATCCGTTGTTTCCCAATGCTACCTCGGTGGCGCCGGTCTTGAACGTCGTGGACGGACAGCTTGACCTGATCTCCCCCAGCGTAATTTCGGTGGGCTCGACCAGTGCCAGTCCAGGCCGGATGGTCTTGTTTCCCAACAAGAGATTCACCCTGGTTTTCAGCGCTGTCAACAACTCCCTCACCACCATCGACAATTCGAGCCAGAGCATCGCACAAAGCTCCGGTGGGTCGTCGGCAGCGATTACGCTTCCCGGCTTCAGCGAAAGCATGGTCGTGGCGCCCGACAATATTACCGGCTTTGCCGCCGTCCCGACGGCCACGGTGACGGGACAGTCTCCCGGCGTGGTGAACGTGCTGAACCTTTCTTCGAATGACACTTCGGCCGAGATTCCGGTTCCGGGTGCTCACTACCTGGTGCAGAGTCACAACGGCAATCGCATTCTGGTTCTGGGCGGCCGCCCCGATACTGTGACGGTTCTGACCCCGAGTGCGATTGGCACCAGCACCGACCCGCGCCTGGACATTCAAAGCTCTCTTTTCGATCACCCGGTTTGGGGAGTCTTTAGCAGCGACGACTCGACCGCCTATATCATTAACTGCGGCCCGGAATGTGGGGGCACGACCGCCAGCATCACGTTATTGGATGTGAACAGCAACCTGCCCGGTCCCACCATTCCCCTGGATGCTGGCACCACCGGCTTCCTCTCCGGCAACACCCTCTATGTGGCAGGCACCAAGCCCGGCGCCAACACCTGCACCGGTTCGAACGCGGCAACCCTGGCTACCATCTGCGGAGAAGTCGCGGTCGTGGATCTCGGCCATGATGACGGTCACCACGACTGCGACCATCACCGACGGCTACCACGATCACATTGAGATGGGATCAAACGGTCAACTCTTCATCGGTGCCCACACCTGCACCAACATCAACGCACCTTCTAGTGGCGGCGCCACCGGAGAAGTTCGAGGCTGCCTGTCCATCTTTGATACCGCAAAGTCGACCGTCGTAGTGCCGCCACAGCTAGGCGACGTTACCGGAATCCAACCCATCAGCCGTCGCAACGTGGTGTACGTAGCTCAGAACGGAAACCTCAGCATCTACGACACCACGACCGACAAGCTCCAAACCACCCAGGTAGACATCATCGGCCAGGCGGTCGATGTGAAACAGGTGGATTGAAGGCGGCGTCGGAGCTAGCCGCCATTTGCGGCGCATCAATAACCAAGAACTGAGAACTGACATCTGACAACTATTTTTCCAACACCAACTCATGCCGCTTCGCCGCCGCGACCGCCTTCTCCGAGTAAGGCAATTTGAACGTGTAACCCTCGTACCACGCCTTCCACTGATCCATGTAATACGGGCTGAGAAAATTTCCCGCTTCCCCCGTCACCAGATTCAACGTCGTCTGGTCGAGGTCCGAGAGGTCTACCGTCATTCGCTCCGATGGCCCATGACTTCGTGACACCGCCTTCACGGTATAGCCGCTGCCGGATTGCGGCTGCAGGCCCGGGCCCGTCCAGCGTTGCAGCAGAGGAACTTGTCCCAGAATCGGATGCTGGATCTCAACCGGGCGAAACGCTCCCCACTTCCACGCTCCCAGGTCCTTCGACGCTTCCGGGGCGCTGACCGCGGCCTCGACCGCTGCCGCCAGCAGATCGTCGTAACTGCCGTATGCCTGCGGCAGCCAGCTCTGGGGCTGATGGTGGACCACGTTTTCCAGCCACACCGACTGCATTCCCCAGGAGTAAGTCTTCCAGTTCAGTACGGCTTCCACTTCCTTGGGATCCTTAGGCGCGACACCCAGCTTGGGCTCCAGCAGCAGTCGCGTCAGTTCGGCGCGCGCCCGATACGCGATCGTGGGTGCGGCCGAATCGGCGGTCATGCGGCCATCCCAGCCCCGCATGATTTCTGCCGCTTGCCTGGTCCGCGGAGAAGCATTCTTCACGTGGTCCACGCTGTACACGAATCGCTCCGCGAAGAAGCGGTCGGCTTCGGAATAAATATCCGTCTGCAAGGCCAGCATGTCAGCCGACGAAAATTTCTTGCCCGATTCCAGCACGCGATAAATTCGCGCCGTCCGCCAGGGAGCCTCCCAACCGGTGCTGATCGAGTACGGGTAGCCGTCCGGCGTAATGCGGCCATTCGCTGTGGCAATGATGCCGGAGGGCGGATTGTACGTACTCGGCATCTTGTCGAAGGGAATGTAGCTCGTCCATTCATGCGCGTTGTCGCTGCCGTTTTCTGGCACGCTGCCGTCGCCGGAGGCGCGAATGGGTATCTTGCCCGTGGCCTGGTATCCGATGTTGCCATCGATGTCGGCGAACACAACGTTTTGCCCGGGTGAGTCAAGAGTCGAGAAGGCGCTGCGGAACTCGTTCCAGTTCTGCGCCGAATCCACTTCAAAAAAAGGATTGCGGGTCCCGTCATAGAGCGTCCAGCGCAGCGCCACCTTGCGGGTTTCACCCGGCAGCAGTTCGGTGATGATAGGTCCGTGCCGGGTGAGCGCCACATCAACCACCACATCGGGTTTGCCCTTCACGTGAATGCGTTTCGCTCCGATGCTCCGGCGACTGCCATCCCGCCGGCGTCAGATACTGCCCGTCGGGGTTGAAGGTCTCGATGTAAACGTCTTCCACCGTGGGACCGACATTGGTGAATCCCCAGGCGATGCGCTGATTGTGTCCCACGATCACGTAGGGCAGGCCAGGCAAGCGTGACGCCCGCGGCGTCAAAGTTTCCGCAGCGAAGATGGGCTTCGTACCACAGGTTGGGCATCTGGTGCCCCAGGTGCATATCATTCGCAAGCAGCGGCTTGCCCGAAACCGTGTGGGCGCCGGAAACCACCCAGTTGTTCGAACCGATGACCATGCGTGCGTCCAAGTCCGATTCCGGCTCACTCATCAGATTCTGCAAAGGCGGCGCGGTGCTCCGGGCCACTGAACTGTCTATCGGGCGCCGGGGAGGATCTTCGTCGTCGATATTCTGATCAGGCTTCTGATCGAGACGAGGACGCATCACTGTCGGCGGCCGGTCGTGCCAGGACGAGTTCACGTACAAATCGGCGGTCAGCTCCGGCCCCAGCTTGGCCAGAATTTTCTCTCGCTCCAGCGCGTCGCGATAGGGATAGTGATTCAGGTCTTTCACCATCTGGGCCGCGATCAGGGCCGAGTCCTCCGGCGTCCAGGGGCGCGGAGAATAGCGCAGGATGCGAAACTCGATGGGCAGCCGGTCACGATGCGATTCGATGTAAGCATTCACGCCCCGCGCGTAAGCCTCGAAGTGAGAACGGGTCTGGGCCGAGGAAACCTCAAGCGATTTGCGGGCGGCCACTCTAAGCCCCAGAATTCTCTGCTCGCGATCATGCGGAAGATACTCGTCTCCCAGAATCTCCGACATTTCGCCCGCCGCAAAGCGCCGCATGATGTCCATCTGCCACAAACGGTCCTGCGCGGTCACATATCCCTGGGCAAAGAAGAGATCATCCAGGCTGGCAGCTTGCATGGTAGGCACGCCGTGCTCGTCGCGGATCACAGTGACCCGGCCAGAAAGCCCGGAAAGCTTCAGGCTGCCGTCCAACTGGGGCAGGGCAGAGCGCGCGATCGAGTAGAACCAGGCGCCCGCTCCCAACACAGCCAACAGGGCCGCGACCACGAAGAACGCCAAGGCTCGTCCCACACCGAAGCGGCTGCGAGGAGCGGAAACCAGAGTGGTAGGGGTCGCCATGGTGAGCTATCGATTCTAGAACAAAATGTGGGCGCGAGCGTCCTCGCTCGTGCAGCAGCGCCACGGACGCAGGGAGTATGGCGTTTTCTCCTTTTCCCTCGTCTGGCAAAAACTGCGCAAGTACCAGCTACGACTCGATGCTCCCTCTCGCCGCCGCACGAGCGAGGAAGCTCGCGCCTACACCACGCAAAACCAGATCGGTGACAGCAGCTCCTGCGGAATCGACCAACGACGGGATCATGTTGATAGCGAAGGCCCTGCTGGGTACCGGGCCAAGCCGGCGGCACCTTGATCGGGCGGCGGCGCATGCGATTCTGTTTGCCTTGGAACGCTGATTCTGGTAACTTTCGCGGGGTTCAGGTAGGGCCGGACCGTGCGTGTCCGGGGGCTGAGTCGCACAATCTTGGGAGGGAAAGTCAATGGCTTTTTGTAGCGGATGTGGAACACAGATCGCGGACGGCACCACCATGTGTCCGGCCTGTAGCAGTCGCTCCGCAGCGCCACCGGCCGCGGCGGCGCCAGGGCACGACCGGCGGCATGACGGACAACGTTGTCGGCATGTTGTGCTACATCACCATCGTTCCGGCGATCATCTTCCTGGTGATGGAACCCTATAACAAGAGCCGCTTCGTCCGCTTCCATGCCTTTCAGATGATTTTCTTCTGCGTGGCCATGATCGCCATCTGGATCGGCTTGACCATCATTGGTTTTGTTCCGGGGCTGATTTTCATTACGTTCCCGCTGCACATGATCATATGGCTGGGATCGTTCATCCTCTGGATCATCCTGTTGATCAAGGCCAATCAGGGCCTCATGTACAAGCTGCCGGTCATCGGTGACCTGGCTGAGAAGCAGGCCAACGCCTCCTAGGTTTGTGCGTCCGGTGAAATGCTGTACAGCCGGCGCTCTTCGCTAACTACCGGTCTCCGCCGCGCCTTCGCCGGAGACCGGTTCAAACTTCCTCTCTTGACAGATCTTCCTAGGGATGGCATTCCTATTAGCTTTTGGTTCGCATCCTCGCGGCAGCGCGACCGGCGCGGGAAGCAGGACCTTTGAAGGGAACGATTGAAAGTTCGGGTCTTCTATCACGACAAATGCTTTGACGGGGCATCGTCCGCCGCGCTCTTTTCGCGCTTTTACCGGGAGCGGATTCGGAACGATGTCACCTTCGTTTTCTCCGGCCTGCTGCACCGTGCCGGATCGTTGTTCGATGAGAAACAGTTTGATGGCGACGAGAACGCCATCGTCGACTTCAAATACTCCAGCTCTCCCAAAATTACCTGGTGGTTCGACCATCATCAGAGCGCGTTTCTCACCCCGGAGGATGCTGCCCACTTCGAGCAGGACCAGAGCAATCGCAAATTTTACGATCCCGATTTCAAGTCCTGCACCAGCTTCATCGCCACCGTCGCCGAGCAGCGCTTCGGTTTTGATCCCGCTCCGGTCGCCGAGCTGCGTCCAGTGGACCGACATTGTGGATGGCGCCATGTACGAAGACGCCCGGACCGCGGTCGAAATGAAGGCGCCCGCCATGAAGCTGACCCTGGTCATCGAGTCTGCGCAGGACTACACCTTCATCCCGCGCTTGATTCCGCTGCTGGCCACCCGGCCCCTGGCGGAAATTCTGGAAGAGCCTTTCGTTGCGCCTCTCCTGCCGCCTTTGCTCGAACGCCATCAGCGCTCGATCGCAGTGTTGAAAGAGCGGATCGAGTCCAAAGATCAAACCCTCTTTTTCGACATCACCGACCACGATCTCGAGGGCTACAACAAGTTCGTTCCGTACTATCTCCATCCCGAATCGATTTACAGCGTGGGTCTCAGCAAGAGCAGCTTCCGGGTGAAAGTTTCCGTAGGCTCGAATCCCTGGGCGCCGTCGGAGCCAACGGTCAACCTGGCCAAGGTCTGTGAGCGCTACGGCGGCGGCGGCCACGCCCGGGTCGGCGCAATTTCGTTCGGCGTCACCGAGGAAGAAGCCGCCCGCAAGGCGGCCCGCGAAATTGCAAACGAACTTCGCGCCAGCGTGCGCGGCGCCAAGTAAATTCTGTCATCCTGAGCGGAGAAGGCCGCTTCGCTTGCGAAGCGGGTTTCGGAGTCGAAGGACCCCTACCTACTTCACTACGATCAGCAACCGTGGGAATCATCGCCGCAGTCCCGTGAGCACCGTTACCAAACCGAGCATCCTGCGCGCCGAGCACCTGGGCCGCACCGTCGACGACAAGATTCTGATTCACGACGCCAGCTTTGAATTGCAAAAAGGAGAGGTGCTGGCCATCACTGGCCCCAGCGGCTCGGGCAAGACTTCGCTGCTGCGCTTGCTCAACCGTCTGGATGAGCCTACCTCCGGCACGGTGTTTGTCGAGGGTACGGACTATCGCAACCTTGCGCCGCGCGAGCTGCGCCGCAAACTGGGCATGGTGACGCAACGGCCCTTTCTGTTTCCCGGCACGCGTGGCGGACAACCTCCGCTTCGGCCCGGCCCAGCGCGGCGAAACCTTGCCGCCCGAAGCGATCGCTGAGCTCCTGACCCAGGTTGGCCTCAAGGACTATGCCGGACGCGACGTCGCCCATCTTTCCGGAGGCGAAGCCCAGCGCGTTTCCGTGGCCCGCACTCTGGCCAACTCGCCGCTCGCCCTGCTGCTCGACGAACCCACGTCGGCATTGGACGAAGCTGCCAAACTCGAAGTTGAGTCCGCGATTCAGAAAATCATGCGCGACCAGCGGACTGACCTGTGTGATCGTTACCCATGATGTTGCTCAGGCCTTGCGCTTGGCCGGAACGGGCGCTGGTGCTTGAGCAGGGACGCATCGTGCGTGCCGGCCCGGTAGGAGGAGGTATTGCATGCTTAGATTATTGTTTTCACTCACAACTGCAATTGGGCCTCGCGCAAGCCTTGGTGGCCGCGGTGGCCGGCCTGGCGGTGGTTCTGCTGGCGCGCCGCCGGGGCATTCATCTGGAAGGCGAAACCTTGATTGCCATGCTGCGCGGATTGGTGCAGATCATCGCGGTGGGCTCGATTCTTGTTATCCTTCTACGCGCTCCGCGGTGGACCGGCGGCCTGGCACTGACCGGGATGATCGTGGCAGCGGGCGCCACCTCAGCGCGTCGCGCCAAGGGTATGCCCGAAGCCTTTCGCATCTCGGCCTGGGCCATTGCTTTCGGCGCGGGGTCCATCATCGCCCTCATGACGTCGCTCGGAGTGATTGACACCGCCATTACATCTCTGGTCCCCGTGGGCAGTATGCTGATTGCCAATGCCATGAACACCAACGGTCTTGCCCTCAACCGCTTTCGCTCCGACGTGCTGGCGCACGTAGGCGAGATTGAGACCGCGCTGGCCCTGGGTGCGGAGTCCCGCAACAGCGTCTCGCCCTACGTGCAGGCTTCCTTCGAGGCCAGCCTGATTCCGGCCATCGACTCCTTGCGCTCTCTCGGCATAGTTTGGATTCCCGGATTGATGGCCGGAATGCTACTCTCCGGGGCTCGCCCGGTGTACGCGGCCATCTACCAGTTTGTGGTATTGGCGATGATTTTTGCGGCTTCCGGCTTGACCTCGCTGGTCAGCACCATGCTGATTCGCAGCCGGGTGTTCTCGCCGGCAGAGCAACTGCTGCTGCAACCGGGAAAGTAAAACGAACAGATATGCACGACGCGCACTCATCGAATCCTGAACATCACGCCGCCGCGTTGGCGCGGGCGCGCGCTGCCGGTCTTCGGGCTGTCGCCTCGCTCGAGCTGGCCAAGGGACTGATCGTCCTCTTGCTCGGCTTCGGCGCGGTTTCCCTGGTTCACAAAGACGCGTGGGACGTGGCCGAAGCCGTACTGAGATTCCTGCACGTGAATCCGGATCACCACCGCTACGCCCAGGTCTTTCTGAACCTGGCCGACAACCTCACCGATGCGAAGTTGTGGGCCATGGCTGCCGGGGCCACCGCTTATTCCATCGTTCGCTTTGTCGAGTCCTATGGGCTATGGCGGGAGCGCGCCTGGGCGGAGTGGTTCGCGCTGATCTCGGGAGCGCTGTATGTGCCCTTCGAAGCCTATGAACTGGTGCGGCGGCCGACCCTGATTCATGTGGCCGTGTTAGTCATCAACCTGGGAATCGTTTTCTACATGCTCTATCTGAGATTGTCGGCGCCGACGGAGGCTGCCTCGCACCCGCAACCGCCCGGCTAGGCCGCACGGCCGTGCGGGGCCGGTCTGCCTACCCTTGCGGTTGCGGGTCTAGGGCTAGACCCCGCATCTCCCGTTGGGAGGACGATGCGGGGTGTTCTGGGGGGGAAGATACCGCATTTTGGCAGCAATCCAGGCAGCTGGAAGAAAGAAGAGCAACAAAGTCGGTTTTCCGACGACTGACTTTCGATGTCGGTGATTTTCTTTGCGAACTTTGCGGCCCTTCTTTGCGCCCTTTGCGGTAAGAGCTTTTGATCTTGTCGAAATCTTGAAGCAATAACGTGGGGGTCATGACATGAAACCCAGAAAAAGTATCCGCGTGCGCAGTTTCGCAATCAGCCTCGCCCTGATGACAGCAGCTCTGGTCGCGCCCTTGCAGGCCGAACCGCTGTCGCTGCAGCTCATCGTCACGCCCTCCACCACAATTTCAAAAGATGGTCATCCCGTAACCTTTGCCCTTCACGGCTTCATCGAGTTTAAGACTCTGGCTGAGTTATTCCCTTACATCGACTCTCAGACCCAGCGTTGGAAGAATGGAATAGACGCCGCCGCCAAGCAGCGCCTGGCCGCCGAACTGTTGCGTCGCGGCATCGAAAGCCGCATCGTCTCCATGACCGACGAGCGTCCGCTCGAGACCCTGGTCACCCATACCAGTGACGAACTCCAGCAGGCGCTGGCGCAGGTAAAGGAACCGGTGCCGGCGGGATACGCCGAAGCCTTTCTGGCGGTGCAGGAGAAGTGGAAGCATTCCCTCAACTGCTGGAGCGCCGCGCCCTCCATTCCCGCGCGCGTGCTCTCCAATTGGTATCCCATTGAGGAAGGCATCCAGCTTTACGGCGCGACTTACGATTCCACCGAGCACTTCTGGCAGGCGGTGAAATATCATCCCGACACCACCGTGGCGCAATTGCTGGAGTTGCTCGGCGTGCTCGGACGCAAGGACTGGGGCCGCTGGCTGGGCCGGCTCGATTCCGATCCCAAAATATATTTGCAGAATGCTTACGCCGTGGAGTTCCTGCGCCACAACCTAGCGCCCGGACAGAATTGCCTGGTTCCGCAACGAGCTGGCGGGCCACGGCTTGCATCCCGACGATCTTGCCCGCCAGGTGCAACAGCGCGGCGCTGCTCCGTTCCGCTTCAGCGCCTTCGAAGAGAAAGTTCTGTGGGGAGATCTCGCCGACTTATTCCATCTGGTCTACAACTTCTCTCGCCTCGACGATTCCCTCCGCCAGACCTTGGAGAAAATCCACTTTGACGGAATCTACCTGGGCGAACGCAGAATGCCCTTCATCAGCGAGGACTTCCGCTCCCTGATGCTCGAAATCTGGCACGTGAAATTTCTGGAGACGCCACGCTTCCGCGAAGTGATCAGCCTGATCCCGATGGAGATCAAGCTCTCCCATTTCCTGAACGACGGCGACTCTCCCGACATTCCCATCCCGACCTACATCGACTACTTGAACCAGATTCGCGACCTGGCCCGCAAGCCCAGGTAGACGAGAGTGTCGCGCTTGCATCCCGCTGATTCCATCGGGAACACCGCTTCCTGCAGTGCCAAGGCCGATGGGTTCGCCGGGTATTCCTTCGGCCCTCACCCAGTCACTTCTCTTTTTTTTGCTTCTTTTTGGTCGAATTGATGGCCAGGCCTTCGACGCCCTGGCGGTCTTCGAGGTCGGCCAGCAGGCCAGCGTCGCTTAGATCGAGCGGGTGGGAGTGTTTCCAGTCGTGTTGCACGACTTTCTGCAGGCGGCCTACGACCTCTTCGTCCCGTACCTCGATGGCTAGTTCCCGGCGGCTGTCAAAGCTGCCGGGGGCGAGGTTGATGGACCCGACGATCGCGCGCAGGCCGTCCGCAAGCAGCATCTTGGCGTGCAGCTTCAGATGCTTGATCTTGTGGACCTTGATCGCCGACGTCGTCCATGATGCGCAGCCCGCCGACCCCTTCGATCAGCTTTTCCTTCTTCAGCGTGTGCGGCGGGCGGGCCATGACATGAATTTTCACGCCGCGCTCTGCGGCGCGCACCAGGTGCTCGATGATGACTGGGTCCTGGTAGCGCTCGTTTTGCAGGAACAGCGAATGTTTCGCGCCGTCGATGAACTGCGCGATCGCGTTCCGGCCATTCCGCGGCACCAGATCAGGTGCGACGTTCTCGCCGGATTGAACTGCTTGCGGCTCCAGTCGGCTTCGAAGCAGTCGATCACTTCGCTCGACTTCGTGCGGTGCGTGGTGACGACGGCGTAGTCGCGCGTCTCGGTCAGATTCTTCGGTCTGCCAGTTCAGCGACTTGACGAAAGCCAGCGCGTCGTCCACCACCATGGACTTCTCGTGCGTCACGTCGATACGCGGGATTGCTGTCGAGCACGTCGACTGCCGCCTGCGCTCAGCACTGCTGCGTGAGTCCTCGTTCTCCGTCTTCGCCGCTGCGGCGCGCCGGATTCAGCATGACGCGAATCTTCACGCCGCGCCGCTGGCGGCGATCACCGCTTTCAGCAGAGCCGGGTCGGAAAAGACGAACATTTTCACGCGCAGCGATTTCTTCGCCGCCATCGATGGCATCGAGAATCGGCTTGCGCGGAGTCATCGGGCAGAACAATCAAGGAGCGGGACATATTGTCTCCGGCATTGCGTAAACAGTTCGCTATCGCGCGACGGCACGAATTGCAGCGCCAGGACTCCGCAATTCCAGCTCTAGCTGCGTTTCGCGGTGATGATCGAACTGCGCGTTGCATAGATGCCGCATAGACGCCAGCGACGAGCAATTGTCGTGCGTGCCCTGCTCCGCGACCACTCCGTCCTTAAGCACGATGATCTTGTCGGCGTCGCGAATCGTGCTCAGGCGGTGCGCGATCGTGATCACGGTCCGGCCCTTCATCAGCCGCTCCAGCGCCTCGATCACCAGTCTCTTCGGACTCGGTGTCCAGCGCCGCGGTCGGCTCGTCCAGAATCAGGATCGGATTGTTGCGAATCATCGCGCGGGCGATCCCGATGCGCTGCCGCTGGCCGCCCGAAAGGGTCACCCCGCGTTCGCCGACCATGGTGTCGTAGCCATGCGGCATGCGCGCGATGAACTCATCGGCATTGGCCAGTTTCGCCGCCTCGACAATCTCCTGCGTCGGTGGCGTTCGGCCGGCCGTAGGCGATGTTGTCGCGGACGGTGCCGCGGAAGAGCACCGTGTCCTGCAGCACGAAGCCGATCTGCTCGCGCAGCCCCTGAAGCTTGTAGTCGCGAATATCCACGCCGTCGATCAGCGACCGCGCCCGCCCGTGGGATCGTAGAAGCGCGGAATCAGGCTGACGATCGTGGATTTCCCGCCGCCGGTGGGACCGACGATGCCGACCAACTGCCCCGGCTCGATGCTGAAAGCTCACGTCCTCGCAGCACGGGGGCTTCGGAGTCGTAGGCGAAAGCGACGTGGTCGAAATCGATCTCGCCCGCGAGCGCTGGTGGTTCGCGCGCGTCGGGCCGCTCCGGAATCACGTCGTCGGTGTCCAGGATCGCGCTGAATGCGCTCCACACCCACCGCCGTCTGCGCGATGGTGTTGGTCATCTTGGCAAGGTCCTGCACCGGCTTGAAAAACTTCGCGAGATACGCGAGGAAGACGGTCAGCGCGACCCGGCCGTCATCGCCCCGGCCAGAATCGAGGCCGAGCCGCGCCAAAGCACAAAGGCGGTGCAGATCGCGACCGTCGATCGTGACAATCGGCGAGAGCAGCGCTTTGACCGCCGCGCCTTGCAGCGCCGCGTCACCGTCGCCTGGCTCACTTCGAGCCAGTTCTCTCTCCAGGTCCTGCGTGCCGAATGCCTTCACGACGCGCATCGATCGAGTCCCTGCTGCACCACCGAGACGATTCGGCCTGATGCTTGCGCACCTCGTGGGTCGCCTTCTTCACCGCCTTCTTGAATCGCGATACCAAGAACAGCAGGAACGGCGTCATGGCCACGGCGATCAGCGCGAAATCCCAGTTCAGCCAGAACATGATGCACAGCATGCCGAGGATCGTCAGCAGATCGACCAGGATGCCGAGCGTGCCGGACGAGGCGAAATCCTGGATGGTCTGCACGTCGCGCGTGATGGTGCTAGAGGAGCGTGCCGATCTGATGGTGTCGTAGTAGCCGAGCGAGAGCCGCTGCAGGTGGTGGTAGGTGCGCATGCGCAGGTCGTGCGCGACGTATTGGCCGACGCTCTCGGTGTAGTAATTCGCGACGTAGGACGCGAGGGCGCCGAGAGCGCGATCGACGACCACCGCGACCGCCGCCACCGAGCGCGATCTGCATTTTGCGTCGCCGCTGAAGCGGGATGCGCAGCAAGTGGTCCAGCCAGGCGGCAGCTTGTGGGTGCCGACGACGTTGTCCAGGATGATCTTCAGCGGCCACGGCGCGGCCAGGCTCATCACCGTCTGCACCAGCATCGCGCCCAGTATGACGCAAAGACTCCCGATGTATGGGCGAACTAGGTCGCGGACGAGGCGTAGCAACTGGGGGCGGATTCCTGGCGCGGCGACGAACAACGACCAAACCAACGCAGCATCGAATTCTAAGCGATATGCCCGTTATGGTGAGCAGAAACCAGGCAGAGGATTTGCAAGTGCAGAAAACCGACGGTCTTATTCCGCTTCGTGCCCAGAGTTCGACCGGTGTCTTTTCCGTTCCAATCCCGATGCCGGGTGCCCATCCTTCGCGGTTTTTGCGAAAGGTGGGAGGCAGACCGTCAACGCCAGCTTTAGGCCTGATTGTTGCCGCGCGTCCGTCCACGAAACATACGTGGCATAACGGGTTGCGGAGCTATGGCCCCTGTAGCTCAGATGGGGAGAGTAGCGGTTTCCTAAAGGGCTGCTTTTTTTTCGCTCTCAATCAATTCAAGCGCTTACAGTCGTAAGAAGTTCCGGAAATCGCCGCAGATTCTTCTCAGTCGACAGTTATTGTGCGCTCTTCGTGCGCCGGAATCGGCGGCGCGAAAGCTGACCCCTTCTTGAGAGGTCGAGGAGGCGGCGCTGGTAGCTGTTGTCTTGCCATTTCGCCAGAAACCGGGTCAATGAGTGTAATCGCCTGATTACAACAGTTGAGGCTCTCCGCTGCGAATCGAAGGATAACGTTCTGTTGCCATGCGTCGAAGCTACTACTTCAGCTTCGCATACTCCGCTTTGGCCAAAAAGGGTAGGTGGCCACCGGCTCTCGACGATCAACGTGCCCTTTCGGGAACTCCCTTCAGACCGCTGATCGATTCAATCTCAATTCGAAAAAAAACACAATTGACAAATCGCTGGTTTGCTCTCGTAGCTCGGCTATGCGATGGAGTCGTGAGCAGTCGGTCTGGCTGCGGTTGGCGAGGTAGTGAGCTTCAGTTTTTTCATCACCTTTACCAAGCCCATCATGTGATTCCTTCAACTGTAAACTCTGACAGTGGCCCATAGCGGGGACCCCTGTATCTTCGAAACTGCGAAGCGAAACCATGCAGATGGCCTTCGCGACCAGAAAGGAGTTTTTCTTATAAAAAGGTCTTAGTCACAGGTTTGTTGGCACTCAGCATGATTGCGGGTCTCGGCTGTGCCACGAAGAAATATGTTCGGAAGCAAACGGAACCTCTGAATAACAAGGTGAGTCAACTGGAGACGGCTACCACTGAAAACAGCGGTCAGATAAAAGATTTGGACGCACGTACTCAACAGAGCGAGCAAAGCATGAAGGCTAGTATCGATCAAGCAAATCAGAAGGCTACAGATGCAGCTGCTCAGGCGCAGCAAGCACAGCAGCTTGCCGCCGCCGCCGACAGTAAAGCCACTGCGGCCGACAGCAAAGCCACTTCGGCTGACAGCAAGGCCACCGGCCTGGCACTGAAGTAGCCGAGTTGCAAACTAAGCCTCAGCAACTCCCGAAACAGGAAGTCCTCTTCCATTGATCGGATTGTTGGCATGTCTCTAGCCGGCTCGTTCGGACTGCGCACGCTTAGATAAAAATGACTAATTTCCCAAAGGGAAGATCCTACTAGCGACGGCTTTGGTCAGCTCCTTGCGATCACGCCCCGGCTTTGTTAGTCCACCGTCTGAATACGGGAGTACCGACTCCCAATCTGGCGGAAGGTTGTGACTCATTCGCAAGTTGACTCTGGAAGGAATCACTCCGCGACTGGACTTTACACAGTTCCTGCCGGTTCGGGCCTGCCAGATGCCTACCGAGTTGAGTTAGCAGCGCGCACGCTTATCGTTTTGGCCCGCACTCGATCATCGGAACCGTTGGATGATGCACTGGCCGCCCGAATCAGGGAGTCCACGCCCGATGCCGGTGAAGCATCCGTTTATAGGCTGCTGTCCTTGCCTGAAGGTAAAGGCAATGAGCAAAGTCCGTATTCCTTATGATGTTCACGATGTGGCACGGCGCTCGTATGTGCTCTCCTAAGTAACCACACTGGGTGGGAATTGTGTGGCGAGGCTGTTGACGTGCAGAGCGGGTGCAACAAACAAGGGACCCCAGTCCTGACTGGGTGATTCTCGACCTCTACATGCCAAACCTCAATGGCATGGAGGCCAACGCGCCATCAACGAACATTGTATTTCCTTTCGCGACCTAGTAGGACGGGGATCAGTTGGCTACGGTACAGAGTCGACATCACAATAACCTCTGAGCATTGACTGACCCGACGCCAGCATGCAAACTAGAAACGACCCAGCCTCAGTCGAAAAGGAAACGCGCGTTCGTGACATAGCATTCAAACGCTCATTTCTGCTGTTCTGCTTGTCCTGTTTGTGGTTCCCGTGTTGACGCAGCGTTGCCTGCAACGGGCTTCGATGAATTAGTGATGCTTTCACGACAAATCGTTTTGGAGCGTCGCCGACAAAATAGAAGGGGTAGCATGTGATCAGCGTGACGGTATGGATGGCTCCCGCTTGGAGCACGCGAACGTCGCTCGGGGTCACAATCTCTGTACTATCGACGATGTAAGTCTCCGATTCCACTGGGCTCGTAATCTCAACCTGATCGCCAATTGCAATGTCTTTCAACCCTCGAAAGAATCCGTCGCGGTGACCGGCGATGGCGAGATTCCCACCCTCGCCCGGCATGGCGGTGCCAGCGATTCTGCCAATACCCCGGTTGAGAGTCATTTCATCTGTACCGTCGAAAATAGGTACCCTCAAATGGAGGCGAGGAATAGTTAGAACCGCGATGGGATAGGGCAATTTGTGTGCCAGGCTTGACTCGTAGGCTCTAAGACGCCCCTTTGCCCAACGGCTCACGTCGACGCCGTCCTTTGATGGGCTGGGCTGATCGGGTGGTCTCTGCGCCGCTGCAACCACCTCCTCAAATCGCCACAAAGCAAAATGAAGAAAAGCCAAGAGTGCAGATGAGCGCCGAAGTAGATGCTCAACAGGCCGATGCCCAACATGAGCAGCAACCGATCTGTCTTGACCAGGAAGTCGGCAATCGTCAATCTATTTCCTGATTTCACGGTTGAATGCTCTAGAAGGAGCTTCGTCCAATTTACAAATGTAGCTCTTGGGATGAGAGCTCAGTAACTATTAATTGTGACAGGGTTAGGTCCCCACAAGAACCCCCCGACTCAGGAGATTGCTAGCCGAGCGCCCCATGCTTCGCGGTTTTTGCGAAGGGTGGGAGGCAGACCGTCAACGCCAGCTTTGGGCATGATTGTTGCCGCGCGGCCGTCCACGAAACTTACGTGGCATAATGGATTGCGGAGCGATGGCCCCGTAGCTCAGATGGATAGAGCAGCGGTTTCCTAAATGTCCGATCTGACACTACGCGACGTAACCTCAGTACCTTACAGTCATACTCTCGATTCCAATGTCATGTAATGTGACTTCATTCGGCAGTTTCGGGACACTACTCGGGACACTAGGGCAGCCATCCGCGCGGTCGTTCCCACGACTTTCTCATTTCTCCCCGCCAATCATTTGACCCCCTGCGATCAACAATAGTTCGGGTAGAATCAGCGAACGCATGCTGAACACCGCCAACAGCTGCCCCCAGGGGCAGGGAGCATCCAATAGCCAGCGAGCGGGTACAGCTTGCTGCGAGGCCATTGTGTGGTGAATGAGCTAGACTTTTGACATGGTCGAGATCTCGCTAGACCGCCAAGATTATCAGGGAACGCGGAAAGCACCTGGAATATTTCACTATCGCCTGGAATAGCCTAGAAGGTCTCGTGGCTTTATTAGCCGGGGCGTTTGCCGGCAGCATTTCACTCGTCGGCTTCGGAATCGACAGCTTCATAGAAGTAACGTCCGGCATGGTGTTGCTCTGGAGAATGTCGGTTGATGCTGATGTGCGGAGGCGTGAACGAAATGAACGGCTTAGCCTCGAGGATCGTGGGCATGTGCTTCTTTGCCTGCGCGGTTTTCGTCGGATACGAGTCGATTTCAGCCCTTCTGACCAGAAAGCCGCCTGAACATAGCCTGCCCGGAATTGTCTTGGCCTGTGTTTCGCTCGTGGTCATGCCACTTTTGGCTCGGGCGAAAAGGAAGGTTGGGAGAGAACTCTGGGAGTGCCGCGATGCACGCAGACGCGAGGCAGACTGATTTCTGTGTGTATTTATCCGCAATTCTCCTAGTGGGTCTTCTCTTGAACGCCGCGTTTGGATTGTGGTGGGCAGACCCAATTGCTGCGTTGGTCATGGTCCCCATCATTGCTAAGGAAGGAATTGACGGACTGAGGGCAAGGGCTTGTTGCTGAAGCTTAACTTCATCTCTGTTCGGTCTGCCTGTCTCCGATTCGTATTGCGCCTCGTCGCAATGCGCGCTCCTTCATCAACACAAAGAATACGGGCACCAAAATCAGCACATGGATGGTCGAAGTGATCATCCCGCCCACCATCGGAGCGGCAATTGGCTTCATCACGTCAGAACCAATACCCGTAGCCCAGAGGATCGGAATAAGGCTGGCGAGAACCGCACAGACAGTCATTAGCTTTGGACGGAGCCGTTGCACAGCGCCCTCGATAGCGGCCTCTTGAATATCGGCGTCGGTCAGTGGATGACCCGACGCTATGCGCTTGTCGAGTGATTCGTGGAGATACACAACCATGACGACTCCTGTCTCAACTGCTATGCCAAAGAGCGCGATATATCCCACCCACACCGCTACACTGAAGTTGTAACCGAGCAGCCATTGCAGGATCAGCCCGCCCGTCATCGCATATTTTTGTCTGGTCAGACACCAGACGATAGTGAGGGGGTCTCGACCTTTGCCCGGGGCGGACGTTACTGATTGTCGCGGCGGAAAGCAGCCTCTCGAAGAGTATTAGAGTCAATAATTTGGCTTTGCGTTGATTGAAGAATTGTTGGGGGACGGTTTAACAGGCACGCGAGGACTAGCTTGCCCGATGAACGTCAGACCACCCTGATTAAGCCCGAATCAAACCTAGACAGACAAGTCGACCCCATTTCGGGTCGTTGTCACCGAGGATCAGGCGCTCGCCGAGGGGTCAATTGTTCGACATAGAAAACCGCGTCGAAAGACTGACGTGGTGACAGCACGAAAAATGAATCCATGTTTGCGATTAATGTCTTTGTTGCTGTTAACCATTTTCCGGCGGGGGAAGACGGGGCGGCTGCTCGCAGGTCGAGGAGGAACGGGGCGGTGCCAACCGCTCCAAGTGCGTCGTCCAGACTTTCGATGGGCTCGTGGACAGTCGGCGAGCTGCGCATCGTGTGACCCGCGCTCATGCCGATAATGAAAAAGTCCTGGCCGAGCGATTCTCGCAGATACTCTCCCACTGCGTTCGGCGGGTGCTCAAAAGCGTCCCAAACACCGCCGCGTGTGGGGGCGCTTTTGACATGGGCATTGTGGGCGATGAAGAGGAGGCGTCCGGATGGACCTTCTTGATCCAACGCCCAGAGGACATTATCAGCCATGGCGGCGTCTCGGGCTTCCATGGCTCTCCAAGCCTCCGGCGGGATTTGGCCTGGACGAACATCGGCGGGACTGACTCGAAAAACCTGATCGGCCTCGCGCCCTACGATGGCATTGCGATGCGCCCAGTCGTAGGCCGACTTCGAGGAGGCCACGATGAGCTTCGGTCGATTGCGCTCCAAGAGTCCAATAAGGTCTTCAATCAGTCCGGTAAGGGAATCATGTTCGGCCATTGAAAAACTGGGCGGTTTATTGCCCGGCCCAGGCAGCCGCGCCAGATAGGGTTCCAGCTTCACGCGCAGCGGGGCAACGGCTTCCGGAATTATGTCAGCCGCATAACCGAGAGCGGCGCGGATCGGGGTAGGCGAAGGGTAGGCATTGCCAAGCCCGCTCAAGCCGAGATCGATGCCATAAAATCGCAGCTTATGAGCGTGACCAGAGTTCGCATTATAGGCTCTTATCCAAAGAAGGAGTTCCTGATTTTCCGCGCTGGGAAGCTGGCCAATGGACGGGATGATCTCCGATTTTCCAGAAATAAACTCTGAGATGGCCCTTGAATCGGTGAAGCTGCCTTCAGTAGCGATCCCGGTGAAGCCCATCTGGTCGACAAGGAACTTGAAGAGACGGTTGCGAAAGGCAAGCGGTTCGTGCATGCCGTGGGCTGGTTCTCCCAAGGCCACGACGCGGGCCGGGCCAATGATCCGCGTTAGGGGTCGCAAATCATCGTCCTTTAGATCGCCCTCGACCGTGCGGATGGGCCTGGCGTTGTTCTTTGCCCAAGCGATAAAATCGCCCCGCGCGGAAGTTCCCTGAGCCAACAACCAGCTTGGCTCCGCCAGGAGTAAAGCGCAGATTAAACCCGAGAGAGTGACCATAATCAGAAAACATCCTAGGTTTCGTACCATTTTACACCCCACTTTTGCTGTCTACAGTAGTAACGTCAGAAATCAAGAAAAGGTTTCAATTTAAGGTATAGGAAAATCAAAATCTTGTGCATGAAACCCATCTCAATCCTCTACCACAACTGGCGAAAAACGAGATTCGACCCCGATCCACCCCCATCCTGGTTTTCGATTCGAGGTACTAGGATTCAGGCGGCCAGTGCCGGTGACAGCCATTCGTCGGATTCCTGCATATGCAAGGGCGGATAACTCAAATCCGCCGCGCGGACTGATGGGCCGACGCTTCTTGGCTCTGATGGTGATTATCGAACTGGCTTCGGCGGTATGCGTCTCACCCACTTCATGCTGTTGCCGGGTGCCCCATCCTTCGCGGTTTTTGCGAAGGGTGGGAGGCAGACCGTCAACGCCAGCTTTGGGCATAATTGTTGCCGCGTGGCCGTCCACGAATAAAACATACGTGGCATAATGGGTTGCGGAGCAATGGCCCCGTAGCTCAGATGGATAGAGCAGCGGTTTCCTAAACCGAAGGTCGCGTGTTCGACTCACGCCGGGGCCACCAGAACTCACACTCCTTACGTCCGTCCTGCCATCTTCCCGAAAGCCTGAATGCAGATACACTATCTCCGCTCGGATTCTCTTACGAGGCGACAAGCCATGACGTGGATCGCGATTACCTCTCTCCTACTTCTCAATCTGTTTCTCGGAGTCACTTTCTCGCAGTCGAGCCCGAACTCGAACGAGCATCCGGGCGAGCATCCGAACAAGACCAGCCAACCTCGCAACCTGCTGCTGGTGGTGAACCAGGGTGACGACAGCATGAGCCTGGTTGACCCCGATGCCGGCATCCAGATTGGCAAGTTAAAAACCAACGAGGTGCGTGCCCACGAGGTGACAGTTTCGCCCGACGGACGCCTGGCCTATTTGCCCATTTACGGAGACTCGGGTGTGGGCAAGCCGGGCAGCAACGGGCGCTCGGTGGAGATTGTTGATCTGGAGAAGCGGGCCATCGTCGGCAGCATCAATGTCGGCCCGGTGCGTCCGCATTGGATCAGGTTCGGGCCGGACGGCATGCTCTATGTTTCCGCCGAACTCGATCAGGCGATTGATGTGCTCGATCCCCGGCAGCAGAAAAAAGTCGGCTCCATTCCGACTACACAGCCCGAGTCTCACATGGTGGTGATGTCAAGCGACGGGCATCGCGCTTACACCGCCAACGTGGGCGCGGGAACGGTCTCGGTGCTCGACCTCGAGGCCCGCAAGACGATCAAAGTGATTCCCGTGGCCGAAAAAGTGCAGCGTATCTCGATGTCGCGCGATGGACGATGGGTATTCACCGCCGACCAGCAGCGTCCCCGCCTGGCTGTGATTGATACCACTACCAACGAAGTCTCAAGCTGGATCGCTTTGCCCGCGGTAGGATACGGGACCGCGCTCACCCTCGATGGCAAGTGGCTGCTGGTGACCATGCAGAGCGTCAATCAGGTGGCGGCTGTAGACTTATCCCAGATGAAGGTGGCGCGAACGATCTCCGTCGCCGCCGACCCCGTCCAGATTCTCGTGCGCCCCGGCGCAGCTTACGTTTCCTGCACCGGCGACGGCAAAGTCGCGGTGCTCAACCTGGAGAGCTGGAAGGTCGAAAAGTTGATTGCAACGGGCCCCGGCGCCGATGGCCTGGCCTGGGTCGAAAGAAAACCCTAACCGCAAGAAAAGCTTGAACCGCAAAGTATGCAAAGAAATCGTGAGCGTTTCTTAGCGACCTTTGCGGATTTCTTTGCGGCCTTTGCGGTTCAAGCTTTTGAATTTCAAGCTTCATGTTCGAATTTCAGGCTTTCGCATTCTCCACACTAGCCAGGAACCGGGGCGCCTTCCGCGCCTGAGTCGCCTGCTCGAATGCGTAAGCAATCCGCAGCAGAACCGGCTCGCTCCAGGCGCGCCCGAAGAACGACACGCCCACCGGCAGACCCGCGATGAATCCCGCGGGCACGGTAATATCCGGATATCCCGCCACCGCCGCGGCATTCGAACTCCCGCCTGCCGCATGATCTCCGTTGACCAGATCGCTGAGCCACGCCGGGCTCCCCGTCGGCGCCATGATCGCGTCCAGGTGAAACTTGTCCATGAGCGCGTCAATGCCCTCGGTGCGTGCCAGCCGGTGATTCGACTCCAGCGCGTCCATATATTCCTTGCTGGTCAGCGGGCCCTTGGCCTCGGCCTGTATGAAAACATCCTGGCCGAAGTAGGGCATCTCTTTCTCCCGGTTGCGTTCGTTGAATTCGATGATGTCTTTCAGCGAATGAACCGTAGCGTCCGGCCGGCTGGCCAGATACGCATTCAGGTCGGCCTTCAGTTCGTAAAGAAGAACCATGAATTCGCTGGCGCCGAACTTGTCATGCGATTCGAGATCGGCAGGATCGACCAGCACCGCGCCCTGCCGCTTCATCTCTTCGAGCGCATTGTTCATGAGCGCATCCACGCTGTCGCTGAAGCCGAAATATTTGCGCGCCACGCCAATGCGCGCGCCGCGCAATCCCTTGGGATCGAGAAAGCTGGTGTAGTCCGCGGAAATCTTTCCAGCGCTTGCCGCGGTCGCGCTGTCGCGAGGGTCGGCCCCCGCCAGCGCATTGAGCAGGATCGCGGCATCGCGCACCGTTCGCGCCATGGGCCCAGCCGTGTCCTGGCTATGCGCGATAGGAATAATGCCGGCGCGGCTGATCAGTCCGAGGGTTGGCTTGATTCCCACAATGCCATTGGCTGACGACGGACACACCACCGAACCATCGGTTTCCGTCCCCACCGCGAGTGCACACAGATTGGCTGCCGTCGCCGCTCCCGAACCTGAACTCGAGCCGCAAGGATTGCGATCAAGCGCGTAAGGATTCCGCGTGAGCCCGCCGCGGCCGCTCCAGCCGCTGGTTGAGTGGCTGGAGCGAATGTTGGCCCACTCGCTCAAGTTGGTTTTCCCCAGAATGACCGCCCCGGCGGCGCGCAGTTTCTGCGCCACAAAAGAATCCTGCGCCGGATGCGAACCCAACAGCGCATAGGAGCCTGCCGTAGTCTGCATGCGGTCGGCAGTATCAATGTTGTCCTTGATCAGGACAGGAATTCCGTGCAGCGGGCCGCGCGCGCCTTTTGTCTTGCGCTCCTTATCGAGGGTTTCGGCGATGGGCAGCGCCTCCGGATTGACTTCGATCACGCTGTTCACCGCCGGTCCGCGCCGGTCAATCTCCTCGATCCGGGCCAGGTATTTCTGGGTAAGGGAGAGGGCGCTGAATTTTCCCGATGCCATCGCAGCCTGTAGATCGGTAACGGTCAGCTCGTCCAGTTCAGAGCGCCCCACTTCCGGACTGGCGGGGAGGTCAGCGGGCACCACGCGGGCGCCGGCCAAGGCGGGCAGCATCGCAGCGCCCACTCCGCCGAGCACCGTGGTTTGCAGGAATCGCCGGCGAGGCGGCACGGCAACGACGAGGTCGGTATTCGATTTACGCAAGGCATTCTCCTTCGGCAACTGGATGCAGGAAGCGGAATTATAGGTGATTCGTCAAGCCCTGTTGTCGGTCTGTAGCAGTGCAGTTTGAAAATCCTCAAAGGATTGTCATTCCGAAGGCGTGGCGTTATCGCGCGAGGAATCTGCTGTTTCGCTGCTGGCAGAGAGCAGATTCCTCGCCGATAAACCCGGCTTCGGAATGACAAGGAAGGGGCTGTTTTTTCGCAAACTGCACCACTACCTGTCGGACGCGCCCTGCTTTCCTTTCGCAGGCACGCCCGTCCAACACACCGCAACAAGGCGCTTGTTAGAGCTGTTGGCTGTTACAATCTCACGTTTGTTTCTTCATGAAAGATGATTCCTGTTTCCGCCGGGAAGCCTATCTGGAAAACCCTGACCGGGAATCCAAACCAAGAGGAGTCCTGATGTCTAATTTCAAGAGCATGCTGCTGCCGTTGCTGCTTGCCTGCACCCTCACCGCATCAGCCCAGGAAACGCCGGAAGGCCGGCTGATGCGCTTTCCTGACATCTACAAGGACAAGATCGTCTTTATGTACGGCGGCGATCTTTGGCTGGCATCCAGTTCTGGAGGCGACGCGCATCGTATCACCTCCGATTCCGGGCGGGAACTGTTTCCGAAATTTTCACCCGACGGCAAATGGATCGCCTTCACCGGCCAATACGACGGCAATTTCAATGTTTACGTAATGCCCTCGCAGGGCGGCCAGCCCAAGCAACTGACGTTCTATCAGGGCGCAGCGGCGCCGCTCAGCGATCGCATGGGCGTGCACAACGAAGTCGTCACCTGGTTTCCCGACAGCAAGCGCATTCTGTTTATCTCGCGGCGCGATGCCTCCAACGGCTGGACCAAGCGTCCCTTCAGCGTAAGCATCGAAGGCGGACTGCCGGAGCCCTTGCCCATCGATCAGGGCGGGCTTACCTCGTTCTCGCCCGACGGAACAGAAGTCGCTTACAACTCCATCTTCCGCAACTTCCGCACCTGGAAGCGCTATACCGGGGGCCTGGCCCAGGCTATCGCCATTTACGATCTCAAGAACAATACGGTCGAAGATGTACCCCACACAGATTGGACTGACACCTTTCCCATGTGGCATGGCAACACCATCTACTTCAGCTCAGACCGCGGGCCGGAGCACCATCTCAATCTCTACAGCTACGATCTGACTACAAAACAGGTCGAACAACTCACGCACTTCGACGACTTCGACGTGATGTGGCCGAGCCTGGGCCCGGATTCCATCGTCTTCGAGAATGCCGGTTATCTTTACACCTTCGATCTGCAGTCGAAACAATCAAAGAAATTGACCGTCTACTTGCCCGGCGATCGCGACCAGACCATGAAGCACTGGACCAGCGTCGCCAGAGACATTACCGACTTCGACATTTCTCCGGAAGGGAAGCGGGTTGTATTCGGCGCCCGCGGGGATGTCTTCACCGTGCCCGCGAAAGAAGGCAGCGTCCGCAATCTCACGCGCACCCCCGGCATCCGCGAAAAGTCGGTAGGTTGGTCGCCCGACGGCCGCTGGATTGTCTATGTCTCCGACCGCAGCGGCGAAGATGAACTCTACATTTCTCCCCAGGACGGGATGGGCAAAGAGCAGCAGATCACCAGCGGGTACAAAGGCTTCAAGTACGCTCCCGCGTGGTCACCCGACAGCAAGAAGCTGGCCTGGTCGGACAAAGACTGTCGCCTCTGGTATATCGATGTCACCGAGAAGAAACAGGTCACGATTGACCAGGGGAAGTACGGAGAAATTCTGAATTATTCCTGGTCTCCCGATAGCAAGTGGCTGGCCTATGACAAGAACGACGAAAACGGCCTCTCGGTCGTGCACCTCTATTCGCTAGCGGACAGCAAAATCACCGCGGTCACCACCAGCATGACCAACAGCTTCGCTCCGGTCTTCGATCCCGACGGAAAATATTTGTATTTTCTTTCCGATCGCGATTTCAACGAAGTCATCGGCAATATCGACTTCGAATTCTCCAATCCGAAGACGACGCGCATTTACGTCGTTACCTTGAGAGCGGATGAGGCGTCACCCTTCCAGCCCTTGAGCGACGAAACACAAATCAAGAAAGAAGAAAACAAAGACGAGTTGACTCTGCCGCCCGGTGAATCCGGTAAGAGCGGCGCCAAGGCCGAGGGCAAAGGCAAGAAGAACGAAGAATCCAAGCAAGCGAAAGAAACCAGCAAGGGCGACACAGGCAAGGATAAGGACAAAGACAAGGACAAAGCCAAGAAAGAAGAAAAAGAAAAACCCAAGGAATTCCGCATTGATCTCGAAGGCATCGCACGTCGCATCGTAGCTCTGCCTATCGACCCAGCCGTCATCAATACGTACCTGGCATCCAAGGGATTTATCTTCTACTCGACCACACCGATCCAGGGTTTGTCCGGGCCGATTCCGGGAGAGTCGCCGGCGATCCATGTTTACGATCTGAAAGAGCGCAAGGACAAAGTCCTTATCGAGGGCGCGCAGCGCTTCGCTCTCTCGTTCGACGGATCCAAGCTGCTCTACGAAGCCGACGGCGGGCGCGATGGCCACACTTACGGTATCGTGGATGCCAAGCCCGACGGCCCCAAAAGAGTCGGCGATGGCGCGCTGAACCTGGGCGGCCTGAGAGCACAGGTTGATCCTGCCGCCGAGTGGAAGCAGATTTTCAACGAAGTCTGGCGGCAGGAACGCGACTATTTTTACGCCGCAGCCATGAACGGTGTGGACTGGGCAAAAATGCGCGACAAGTATGTCCAGCTTCTGCCCGCGGTGGCCGACCGCTACACTTTGACCTACATTTTGGGCGAAATGATCGGAGAACTTTCGAACTCGCACACCTATGTCGGCGGCGGAGACTATCCCGACCTGCATCCGGTGAACGTGGGCTTGCTGGGAGTGGATTTCGAAGCCGACCAGACTGCGGGGATGTATCGCTTCAAGAAGATCTATGCCGGGGAGAACTGGGATCCGCAAACGCGTTCTCCGCTTACCGAACCGGGTGTAACGGTGAAGGAAGGCGACTATCTGATTGCGGTAAACGGCCGGCCGCTGCGCACGCCGCAGGACCCCTACGAGCTTTTCGTGAACACGGCCAATGAAAATGTCACCCTGACCGTCAACTCTAAGCCTTCCGAGGAAGGCTCCCACACCGTGCAGGTAAAGCCCGTGGCCGACGAAGGCAACCTGCGGGAATTGGCCTGGGTCGAGAGCAATCGAAGGAAGGTGGATGCCGCCAGCAACGGGCGTATCGGCTATGTCTACCTGCCTGACATGGGAGGTCCGGGGCTGAACGCGTTCGTCAAACAATACTTCCCGCAGATTCGCAAAGAGGGCATGATTATTGACGTCCGCTACAACGGTGGCGGCTTCGTGGACCCGCTGATTTTCTCGCGCCTCCGCCGCATACTGGCTGGCATGGGTTCGAGCCGCAATTGGGAGAGCGGTACCGTTCCCGCCAACGTATTCAATGGCGCCATGGTCTGCCTGACCAACCGCTACGCCGCTTCCGATGGCGACCTCTTCAGCTACTACTTTAAGTATTACAAGCTCGGCCCGCTCATCGGCGAGCGCACCTGGGGCGGGGTTCGCGGCATTCGCGGCCAGATTCCCCTTGCTCGACGGAGGCTATATCACTCGTCCTGAGTTTGCACGCTACGACCTCAACAGCAAGTGGATCGTTGAGAATCACGGGGTGCAGCCTGACATCGTGGTGGAAAACCGCCCTGATCAGGTGGTCAAGGGACAGGATTCACAACTGGATAAAGCGATCGAGGTCGTGATGAAGGAGATCCAGGCCAATCCGAAGAAGCTGCCCCCAAGGCCCCCAGACCTGCCGGCCTATCCCGACGGCCCAGGCTTCTAGCACAGCTCACGTAGGGGCGGGTGCCCTCACCCGCCCAGCCGGGCAAGGCCCGGCAAGGTCTTTGGGGACAGACGCAAAACTCCGGCAAGCGTCGCTCGCCCGCCCGGGCGAGGGCGTCCGGGCCTATGTGTTTGGTGGTGAACACCGGGTTACTATCGGGGTTTCACTCTTGCACAAATAGTGCTGCATCAATGGTTCAAAATCGCGCATCTAATCGTATAATTAAGCCTCTAATGCCCAAGTATTCCATTGTGGTTCCGCTGCACAACGAGCAGGAGAATGTCACCGATCTCTACGACCGCCTGAAAGCGGTCATGGAAGCGAACGGTGAAACCTTCGAGATTGTGCTGGTGGATGACGGCTCGACCGACCGCAGCTTCCACATGCTGCGCGAGATTGCTGCCGTGGATAGCCGCGTGACAGTGGTCAAACTGCGCCGCAACTTCGGCCAGACTTCAGCTCTGGCGGCCGGTTTCGATCACGCCCGCGGAGAATACATCATCGCCATGGATGGCGACCTGCAGCACGATCCGGCTGACATCCCCTTGTTCCTGGAGAAGATTTCCGAGGGCTACGACATCGTCAGCGGCTGGCGCAAGCGGCGCATTGACAACTTCTGGCTCCGCCGCCTGCCTTCGCGCTGCGCGAACTGGCTGATGGCCAAGCTGAGCGGCGTGGATATTCACGACTTTGGCACTACCTTCAAAGCCTATCGCCGGGAGATTCTGGACCAGGTGCCCCTGTACGGCGAGCTGCATCGCTTCATTCCGGCGCTGGCCTCATGGCACGGGGCGTCGATCTGCGAAGTGCCGATCCAGAACGTGAACCGCGAGCGCGGGGTTTCGCACTACGGCATCTCGCGTACCTTCCGGGTATTTTTCGACCTCATCACCATCCGTTTCCTGTTGCGCTATTTGTCGCGCCCGCTGCATTTTTTCGGCACGGTTGGGATGTTGAGCATCCTGGCTGGATCCGGCGTGAGCGCGTGGCTGGTAGTGGAGAAGTTTCTGCACCACTCCCCGATGATGGCCGACCACGGACCGCTGATGATCTTTACCGCTGTGCTGCTCCTGGCCGGACTCAACATGCTGGCCGTGGGACTCCTGGGCGAGATGCAGGTCCGCCACTATCACGAGCCCACCCGCCGCGCTCCATATTCCGTCGACCGCGTCCTTCGCGCCCAAAGCGAAGAACACACCATCTCGCGAGATAAATGTGGACAGCGCCCTCGCTCGTCGTCTCACAGCGACAGAAAATCGATACTGTCGGACGACGAGCAGGACGCTAGCGCCTCGAACGCTCTTTGTTCACCACATAGGGCATCTTCGTTACATCGCCGCCGTAGTTTGCCTCCAGCACATCAATCAACCCCTGCACCGTGCGCCCTGCCATGCCTTTGGCGGGATCGGCGGAGAGTCGCGTAATGCGACCGGCGCTGGCAAAATGTGGATACAACCGGCAGCGGTCTTCGATCGCTGGATCGCGCAGTGGAGAATCTGCCGGCAGCGGCTCTTTTTCGTAAACGTCAAGTGCTGCCCCCGCAATCCAGTTTTCGCGCAGCGCCTTGGCCAAGGCTGCTTCCTCGACTACTGGCCCGCGTGACGTGTTCACCAGGAACGCCGTCGGCTTCATCCGGCGCAGAGTGTGCTCGTTGAATAGATGGTAGGTCGGCTCTGCAGCCTCCCCTTCGCGCAGCAGTGGCACATGCACGCTAACGAAGTCAGCCTGGCCCAAAGCCTCGTCCACACTGATGTACTTGATCCAGTTCTTGGTTTTTGAGATTCCCCGCGCATGGCGCAGGTCCATATTTTCTTGGATCGCTTTCACATAGTCGTGATTCTGGTAGGCCGGGTCATAGCAGAGGATATCCATATCGAACCCGGCGCATTTCTTGATCATGGCGAGGCCGATCCGCCCGGTGCCGATAATGGCGATTGTTTTCCCCGTTACTTCGTCGCCCAGAAACGGCAGATACGGATGCCAGTAGCTCCACTTGTTTTCCCGCGTTAGATGCTCCGCCGTCCACAGCTTTCGGGCCAACGCGCCCAGCATGAAAAATGCGAATTCTGCCGTGGCCTCGGTCAGCACGTCCGCCGTGTGCGTGAAGGGGATCTTGTAGCGGTTGGCATCGGCGCGGTTGATGTTGTCGAAACCCACCGCAATCTGCGCCACAACTTTCAACTTACCCTTGCCCGACTCGAACACTTCGGCGTCAATGGAATCGCGCAGCGTCGTGATCAGCCCATCAACGCCCGACTTTACCTTCTCGATAATCAGGCTCTTCGGAGGCGCTTCCGGCTTGGGATAGACCTCGACTTCATAGCCCCGTTTTCGGAGCAATTCAATGGCATCACCGATGTCACAGGTGGCAAAAACGCGAAATTTATTGGCCATGATTGTCTCTGGTTGGAAGTTTTGCAGATATTGATATTAACCTACGACATGAACTTACGTACTTCCTGCCTCTAGTCGGCCGCAGCCTCAAGGACTGCATCCCCGCGCGCGGGCTTGCGCAGGAAGTGGGAACGCTCGATTTCAAATGCTTCCAGTTCAGCCCCGGATTGCGAATCGTTCCATCCCATCGCCGCGCCGATGCGGAGAGCGGCCTCCCGGCTGCACGCCGGAGACCAGCAGGCGCCTAACGCCACCGGCACCCGTCGCAGCAGCACGTCACCCAGTGTCACTGCGCCCTCGGCGGCGAACGCGTCCACTGCTTCGGCGACAATGTGCTCTGTATGGGAACAGAGCGGCGCTCGCAGCTCCGCACTGCGTTGTGCCATCTGCGAGATCTCCAGCGCCCGCTTGCCGTGCCATTCCACGATGCCGCGGGCAGTATCCTCACCAATCCGCCCGGCGTTGCCAATCTCAATCACCCACCGGTCGATCATCATGGCAGCGCTCTCCGCGGAGGCGATGGCCAGCGTCTTCGAAACCTGTCGCGAAACCCCAATCCTGGACGCACACTGGCGCGCCAACTCGGCAGCGGTGGTGAGCTTGCCGCCAATCACCGAAATCATGTGCTCGGCGCCATCCTGATCGTGATCGTGCAAGTAGTGTTTGCGGGTTACCGCCGAGGCGTCTTCCTTGGAAGAGAAGGCCAGCGGCCGAATCCCGGCAAACGTATAGCGGATGTCGGTAGCCGACAACTTGACACCAGGAAACAATTGAACAAAGGAGCGCATCAGGTAGTCGATTTCAGCTGGCGAGGCTTGAACCTTAGCCGGATCGCCCTGGTCCGAAACGTCGGTGGTCCCCACCAGGACTTGTTCATTCCACGGGATCACGAAAATCGGCCGCTTGTCGACCGCCTCGGCGTAGACAGCGGCATCGGGAGCGCCCGCAAAGCGAGGCAGCACGATATGCGATCCCCGCACGCCGCCGATCATCGGGTGAGAAGTCTCGACGCGGGAGCGCTGGCACATGCGATCGGCCCAGGGGCCGGTGGCGTTGATAATCCATGTGCCTTCCACGCGTTCTTCCTTGCCGCTCAGCTGATCGCGTAAAAGGACGCCGACCGCGCGGCGATGGCGTACATCCACCGCGAGTACTTGCGTGTGATTGCGCGCCACCGCGCCCGCTTCCGTGGCCTCCACCAGCCACTCCGCCACCAGGCGTTCGGGAAATTCGCACTGCGCATCCTCGTAGCTGAATACCGACCAGCGCCGGCCGGAGTCGAGCAGGCGCTCCAGCTTTTGTTGGTCGTCGCGGCTCGATCCGGCCTGGATCTGGCCTCCTCCCAGGTGACGATACAGCCACAAACCGGTGCGTATGGCCAGCGCGCTGCGCCCGCTGTTCTGATCGAGGGCCAGCAGGAAGTGAATGGGATGCACCAGATGCGGGCGCTCCCGCAGCAGGCGACGGCGTTCGAGCAAAGACGCGCGTACCAGCCCAATCTCGCCGTGTTCCAGATAGCGCAGACCACCATGGATGATGCGCGTGGCGCGACTGGTAGTGCCGGCGGCGAAGTCGTGTTGCTCAACCAGCAGGGTACGGCGTCCGGCGCGGGCGCACTCCCGGGCAATGGCTACCCCGTTGATTCCGCCGCCCATAACGATCACCTGAAACCGTTCGCCTTCAAGCGGGCGCCGGATTGGGCGGGCATAGCTCATATCAGGTCAGACAGCCGTGGCTCGACCTAGCATAAGCCTGCTCGTCTTTGCTGGTGGGGTAAAGATAACGTCGGTTAGCGGGGTAACCTGCAGCGCGTTTCAATATCCTCATGCTCCAGTTAACAAATAGGACATAACCGATTGAATAGTTGAGAGTTTCAGATAGTCGCTGGAAGACGCATCGGACCTGGGTAGCGCCGGCATCTTGCCCGCCCCTGCAGAAAAAGCGCACCAAGACTGGCAGCACTTTCATTGCTCCCGCACAGCCCCGTCGTTTAACCTGTCTGGGCCTCATGCCAACCACTGGAGAGCGTTTCGAACGCGCGGTTGCAATCATGGCCCGGCTGCGTGGCCCGGGCGGCTGTCCCTGGGACCGGGAACAGACCTTCGATTCCATCAAGCCCTACACCCTCGAGGAAACCTACGAGGTCCTGGAAGCCATCGACAACCGGGACTGGGATGAACTGCCAGCCGAGCTTGGCGATCTGCTCCTTCAGGTTCTGTTCTATGCCCAGATGGCAAAAGACCAGGGCACATTCTCGATCGACGAGGTGCTGGATCGCCTTTCCAGCAAACTGGTTGACCGCCACCCGCACGTCTTCGGCGATGTAAAGGCTGAGACTTCCTCCGAAGTGCTGCGCAACTGGCAGGCCCTCAAAGCAGAAGAAAAAAAGAAGAGAGTAGGCGATTCCAAAAAAGATACCGGATCATCGGAGTCCATGCTGGCAGGCGTTTCCACGGCCATGCCGGCGTTGATGGAAGCTTACAAACTCAGCTCGCGGGCGGCGCAGGTAGGTTTCGACTGGCCCAATATGGACGGGTTGTTCGAAAAGCTGCAGGAGGAAACGGCGGAACTGCAGCAGGGGCTGGAGAGATTTCCGGCGCCCGGCCCCCAGCCGCAGCATCGCGGGGTTGCGGGAGCGAGCGGTCAACAAATCCCTGAAGATCTGAAGCAGCATCTGGAAGAAGAAGTCGGCGATCTTTTTTTCGTGCTGGTGAATATTGCCCGCTATCTCTCCCTCGATCCGGAATCGGCGCTGCGAAAGACCAATCGAAAATTCAAGCGGCGATTTCAATGGATGGAGGAGCAACTGCGTGCCTCCGGCCGCAATCCAAACCAGGCATCGATGGCGGAGTTTGAATCGCTATGGCAACAGGCCAAGGTCGAGTTGCGAGAGAATCAGCCCGGCCACGAACGCGAGGCAGGATGACCGGCAGCACGATGGTGGTCCGCAAGTGCCATACGCTGGATGAAATGTCCGCCTGTGTCGACCTGCAAAAGGAAGTGTGGAATTTCACCGACGCGGAACTGGTTCCGCTGCGGGTGTTCGTGGTGGCAGAGAAAATCGGTGGCCAGGTCATCGGCGCGTTCGACGAGGGGAAGATGGTGGCGTTTGCCCTGTCTCTTCCCGGGTCGCGGGGCGGGCATTCCTACCTGCATTCGCAGATGCTGGCGGTCCGGCACCAGTACCGCAACGCGGGCCTGGGACGTCAAATCAAGCTTTTTCAGCGGGACGACGCACTTGCCCGCGGATTTGAATTGATCGAGTGGACTTTCGATCCCCTCGAAATCAAGAATGCGTATTTGAATATCGAGCGCCTGGGCGCGATTGCGCGCCGCTATCATGTCAATCAATATGGAATAACATCCTCACCGTTGCAGGGCGGCCTGCCCTCCGACCGTCTCGTGGCGGAATGGTGGCTGAAGTCGAAGCGGGTCGAGACTTTGTTGCGCAGCGCAACGCAGGCCGGAATTTGCCACGCTGAAGACGATTTCGGTTCCGTCGCAAATCTACGAATGGAAGGCATCGCCGGCCAACCGGGAGCGGGCTCGCGAGGTTCAGGAGTGCAACCGCAAGGATTTTCTGCAGGCCTTTTCCGATGGGCTGGCGGTGCTGGGCTACGAACGCGATCAACACGGAGCTGGCAAGTTTCTGCTGGGGCGCTGGGAGGAAAACTGGATTTATCCTGCTTCGAGTTCCGATGAAAATTGAAGCCATCACACTACGCGAAATTCAGATGCCGCTCGTCCATTTTTTTGAGACGAGCTTTGGCCGTATCTATGGCCGCCGCATCCTGCTGCTCACCGCCCGTTGCGACGGGGTTGAAGGATGGGGAGAATGCGTCGCCGGCGAAGATCCCTTCTACAGTTCGGAATGGATTGAGACCGCCTGGTCCACGATCAAGAGTTATCTGGCGCCTGCGGTTTTAGGACGGCCCGTGACCGCCGCCCACGAAGTCGCCGGACTGATGGCCACGGTGCGCGGACACCGCATGGCCAAGGCCGCCGTTGAAAACGCGGCCTGGGATGCGGAAGCCAAACAGAAACAGCAACCCCTGTGGAAGCTGCTGGGCGGCACAACCCGTGAAATTCAGTGTGGCGTCTCCATCGGCATCCAGGATTCGGTCGAGCAACTGCTCGACAAGATTGAGACCGAACTCGCGGCCGGCTACCGCCGCATCAAAGTAAAAGTGAAGCCGGGCTGGGACATCAATGTCCTGGAGCGGATTCGCTCGCGCTGGCCCGACATTGTGCTCAGCTGCGACGCCAACTCCGCCTACACCCTCGATCAAGTCGAACACCTGCGCAAGTTCGATCGCTTCAACCTTCTGATGATCGAGCAGCCACTGTGGAATGACGACATTTACTACCACGCGCGACTGCAGCGCGAACTGCGTACTGCGATCTGTCTCGACGAGTCCATCCGCCATGCCCGTGACGCCGCCGCGGCAGTCGAAACCGGCGCCTGCCGCATCGTAAATGTCAAAGTCGGCCGCGTGGGCGGATTCAGCGAGGCCAGGAAAGTGCACGATGTCTGCCAGGACAACAATGTTCCGGTGTGGTGCGGTGGCATGCTGGAATCGGGCGTAGGGCGGACCCACAACATTGCGCTCTCCACCCTGCAGAATTTCCGTTTGCCCGGCGATGTGTCCGCATCGAAGCGCTACTGGAAGGAAGACATCATAGAACCCGAAGTCGAGGTGAGTCCGCAGGGAACAATCACGGTGCGCGACGAACCCGGAACGGGCTACCGGATTCGTGAGGACCTAATCGAGAAGCTCGCGGTGAGGAAAGAGACGATCAGTCTCTGAGCGGCGGGGCAGACACAATTGAAGCCTGCAATCTGCCAGTTACTTGCTGCCTGCGGACGCCTGATTGGCTGCGATTGCGCCCTGCTGTTGCTTCAGCAGTTCAATCCCCTGAGCGAATGTCAGGTCCGCAGGCACGGGATGGAAATCGCTGTAGATTTCCGTGGATTTGATATTGATGGATTTGAATAGAAGAACCTTGCCGGTGAACGAGAGAGCCATCCGGGCGATAGACCAACTGTTGTCGCCAACGTCCGCCTGATCGACCTGGAAATGGCCTCCACGGTCGAGATGGCCGAGGATGCCCCATCCGAAACTTACATCCTTGAAAAGGGTGCCATCGATTCTTGCGATGTGCTGTTCGTGCGGATCGATCAGCACCACTCCCTGCATTCCGACTAAAACCTGCTCGACATGCGTGGGTGGATCGTATTTGGGATTCGGCCAGAACTTGAGCCGCAAGAGTTGGTCGCCGGGTTTCCCCACGCCGGGGCCGCCCGTTTCTGTTCCGTCATACTCATAAAGAAAAGCGTCGGGCAGCGCCTTCAGGATCAGATTCACCCGCTCGGCGTTTTCCTTTTCTTGTCGTCGTTTGCGCTCCAACTCGGCGGGTTCATTCACGAAGCGCTCGATCCGGCCGTATTCTGCCCGGCGCTCCTCCGGGCCTAGCGGGCGATCGTTGTTGGCCACCACCATGCCGGCGATGGCGTCTCGGGTTTCCACCATGAGTTTGGTCTGTGAACCGTTAGGCGTTTCCTTGCGCTGGCGGAACATATATTTCGCGCTCTGTCTGCCGGTTCTGATCTCGCTCTCGACTACGCGCCGGACCAGATCGTTAGGTTTCGCCGTGGAAGGGCCGTCCGCCCTGATCAATGTTCCAGAGGCGAGCGCAAGCGCCGCCAGCAGCATTCGCAAAGCATTCCGGAACAGGATCGGCTTCATGGGATCGGGCGACGCCCCCTATTAGCTTAGACGAAAAACGTGGTCGGGATGTTGTCTAAATGGCCTCCAGCAAGGCTTGCGCATGCAGCTGCCGGAACCGGGAAAGCCAATAAATTTGGGCCCTGATTCGAGTTTGGACCGGTTGCTCAGGGGGTCGCTGTGGGATATAGTTCGAGGAAGCAGGGATGGTGTTCGCGAGGGTTACGGGGTTTCCTTTCAACTAGTTTATCTGGCCCTGGCAAGTCACAGGTGACTTGGGATTCCCGTGCGCGCCGGTGTGGTAGTGGGCCCCAAGGAGGCCGAAATCATGGAAACGCCGAAAACGGCAGAGTTTGCGCATATCGGGAAGTCAGTGATCATCAAAGGCGAACTCTCGGGTAGCGAGGATCTGTACGTCGATGGCCAGGTGGAAGGCAGCATCGAGCTTGCGGGGAACCGCTTGATCGTCGGGCCCAACGGCCAGGTTCGCGCCAATGTCAACGCCAAAGGCGTGATCGTCCAGGGCAAGCTGGATGGCAATATCCGTGCCTCTGAGCGCGCCGAGCTGACCAAGTCCGCCATCGCCGTCGGGGATATCGTTACCCAGCGGATCGCGATTGAAGAGGGCGCGTACTTCAAGGGCAAGGTTGATATTCAGAAGGATGGGGCCAAGCCGGCGCCGGCCGCCAGTGCTTCCGCGGCAGCGGGCGGCGGTGCCACGGCGTCCGTGAAGCCGAACGACGGCAAGTGATTCCTGCCCCTGTCCTCTTCGGCTCACCATGCGGTGAGCACAATAAAGCAGACGCCCAGCGCTTGCCCGCGGCGGCAGTTGCAAACAGCTTGATGAAATTTTTTGGTTCCACCAACAGCACCGCGCAGGACTCGGCGGCGGCCCAGGGAGCGAAGCTCACACGCCGCTCCAGCAGCCTCGCCCAACTGATCAAGTCACTCGATTCCGAAGAAACTCTTTGCATCCTCGATCTCGGATCGACCTCTCCTGCCAACATCCGCTACTGCACCGAGCGCGGCCATAAAATTTACAGCGACGATCTGCTGATCTCCTCCACCGATCCCTCACTGGCCACCAAGGACGAGGCAGGCAAGCCGGTCCTCGACAGCAAACGCTTCCTCGAGGAAAACCTGGTCTATCCCGGCGCGCAGTTTGACATTGTGCTGTGCTGGAATCTGCCCGATTATTTGGACGAAAGCCTGGTCAAGCCGGTGGTGGGACGGCTGTGGTCGCTGCTCAAGCCCGGCGGCATGATGCTGGCCTTTTTTCACACCCAGGAAGCGGGTCCGGATGCCCCTTGCTACCGCTACCACATCGTAGGTGGCGACGTTCTGGAGATGCAGCACATCGCTCGCGGCGACGGAAAAAAGGGTGGCCCGGCCGGCAAGTTCCGCCTGCAGCGGGTGTTCAACAACCGCAACATCGAAAATCTCTTTCGTGACTTTGCCAGCATCAAATTCTTCCTGGCCCGGGACAACGTCCGCGAAGTGCTGGTCGTCCGCTAGCTCCGTCTTTCTCTTTCACTTTTTCCGTTGTCATCCTGAGCAACTATGCGATTCGCTTGCGAATCGCATAGTGGAGTCGAAGGACCCCGACCAGCGCACCTACTGTCGCCATAACGCCGCACGAGCGAAGACGCTCGCGCCCACATCAGGCGGAGCGCGTCTTGCGCACCAGATAGCGAGTGATGGCGGGACTGCTTTCCAGCAGAAATAGAAGCGGCCGGCGTACCGCACCCGGCAGGACGAGCATCCGCCGAATCTTCGAGGACGCGCGAAACACGGGCAACAACGACAGCCTGTAAGCCTCGCGGTAGCGGCGCACCGCATCCGACAGGGAAGTCTCGCCCGCAAAAAAGGGTGCGAGGCATGTGCGCGGCCAGAGCGCCGCTGCGCAGCGCCAGCGAAATCCCGTCGCCCACAAAGGGATCTACAAATCCGGCAGCATCTCCGACCATGAGAATGCCGTCGCGTCCGGTTGTGGCTCGCGGAAAATCAGCGGTGAAGTGCTTACCGGATCGCTGAGCGGAGTCCAGTTCCGGCTGCGCTCGCGCAGCGCGGGATGGCGGGCGAACACTTCCGGCAACGTGCTGGCCACGTCCGCCCGCACCATGGCGCAGGCATTGACCCGTCCAGGTCGAACCTGCCCGTCACTGTCGACCGGCTGCACGCCACAATATCCGCCTTCGAAAAAATACAAGTCCACCGAAGGATCTGAAGGCGGCTCCGCGAAATGTGCTTTGAGTCCAATCCACTTTTCGCCGCGCATGCCATTCTCCGGCGGCGGGGGATTCAGATTCGACCACCGTCCCGAAGCATTCACCACCGCTTTCGCTTCGAAATCTCCAGCTGGAGTCGTGATACGGAATGGGCCTGCGCCGGTAATGCTTTGAACTGTGGCTTGCTGCCGAGCATCCACGCCCGCACTCCTGGCGGAGCTCCAGAGCGCCGCATCCAGATCAAGCCGGGCGATGCTGGCGGCGGGTGGGCTCGACCACGGTCTGCAGCGTGCGGCCGTCGAGAAAGACGCGGGCGCGCGGGAATGCGATCGCGTCGCTGCAACAGGACGGCATGTTCGAGATCAAGCAGGTCGCCGAGCAGATTCGAGCGATTCCGCAGACACAAACTCGCCGCACACTTTATGGCGCGGAAATCGTCCTCGCTCCAGCAGCAGGACACGCGCCCCACGCGGGCGGCGGTGATCGCTGCCGAAGTACCCGCCGGGCCGCCGCCGATGACGATCAGATCGTAAAGCATTCGGCCCTTAGCTTGTCCAGTCGCTCGCTTCCACGCGATCACGCCCATGCGAAACAGATAGTGCCGCGTGAATTTCCACCCGGGCTGCATTTGCTCTGCGTCCAGCAGGTCCCGCATCTCCTCCGGCGTGTAGGCCTGCCGGACGGAAGCCGGGGCGTCATGCCGCGTAAGCCGGCTGCGGTAAAAGCGGCATTCCCGCATACACCAGCCCCAGGTGCAGCGGGTGCCGGACCAGGTCATTGATGAGCACAGCCGACGCGGCAGACCCGCAGACCCTCATCGATGAATTGCACCAACTTCCTCCGGTGCCAAATGATGAGCGAATAGGTTGCAGCTCACCAGATCGAAACTTCCGTCCGGAAAGGGAAGTGCCAGAGCATCGCCGCGCCACCGCCGCGGTCTTCCGTTCTTCAGATGAGAGGCGGCGCGATCCAGCAGCGTGACTTCAGTTGCACTCCGCGTGTCTGCAGCCATGCGCGCCGCAGCTTCGCAGGGACATATCCCGAACCCCGCGGCAACTTCGAGCAGTGAAAGTGACGATGTTTGCGTCCAGTTCGCGCGACCTGCTCGACCAAGGTACTCGGTGGTGCGAATGCCGCCGAACCAGCGATTGATGCGCCGCAGATCGGCAAGCGAAGCGGCAATTTCGGCCGGCGTGCCGTCGTCGGAATCGAGCAGCTCGGCATGGATGACTGCGCCTCATATCAGTCGGGTGAACTGAGAACAGAGAACTGACAACTAGCAACTGGTTTCTAGACTTCCGCCAGTTCTTCTTCCAGCAATTGCTTGTTGTACAGATCGGTGTAGTAGCCGTTGCGTGCGAGCAGTTCGTCGTGGGTGCCCAGTTCCACGATGCGGCCGGCGTGCAGCACCGCGATCAGATCGGCATTGCGCACGGTCGAGACGCGGTGCGAAATGAAGATCGTGGTCCGCCCCCGCATGACTTCGCGCAGATGGTTGAGAATCTTGTCCTCGGTGTGCGTGTCCACGCTGGAGAGCGCATCGTCGAGAATCAGGATGCGCGGGTTGCGAATGATGGCGCGGGCAATGGCCGTCCGCTGCTTCTGTCCGCCGGAAAGCGTAATGCCGCGCTCGCCCACCAGAGTCCGGTATTGCTCGGGAAACTCCTCGATGTCCTCGGCGATGTTGGCTGCCTCAGCCGCCGCACGCACTTCGTCGTCGGTGGCATCTTCCTTCCCAAAGGCGATGTTCTCGCGCACGCGTTTCGCTGAACAGAAAAGTCTCCTGGGGCACAAAGCCGATCTGGCGGCGCAGAGACTCCAGCGGATACTCACGCACCGGCTTGCCATCGATCAGCACGCTTCCCGGCGCCGCATCGTAAATGCGCGGAATCAGGCTCACCAGCGTAGTCTTGCCCGAACCCGTCGGGCCGACAATCGCCAGGCTGCTGCCCTGCCGGAATGCGCAAATTGATGTCGTGCAGGACCGGCATGCCGTTGTAGGCAAAGTTCAAGTCGCGGAATTCAATCTCTCCTCGAAGTTGTGTAGAGCGGGCGCCCTCGCCCGCTGCCTTGACTTCTTACTTCTCGGCCTGTCCTGCAATCTCCGGCTTCTCCACCAGGATTTCGTTGATCCGTCCCATGGACGCAGTTCCACGCTGAAAAATGTTAATCACCCAGCCCAGCGCGATAATCGGCCAGGTCAGCTGCACCATGTAGATATTGAAGGCGACAAAGTCTCCGACCGTCATGCGTCCGTGCAGATACTTCGCTTCCGCCGAGCCAGAGCACCAGCACGATGGCAAAGCCCAGCATGGTCTCCAGCGTCGGCCACAGCATGCCCATCAGGCGACCAGTTTCAGGCTGCGGCGAATGTATTCGTGGTTGGACGTTTCGAAAGCCGGCAATCTCCGGTTCTTCCTGCACGTAGGCGCGAATCACGCGCGCGCCGGAGAAATTCTCCTGCGCCCGGGCGGAGATCTCGGAAAACATCGCCTGGATTTTCTCGAAGCGTTCGTGAATCTGCTTGCCAAAGTACTGGACCGTGATGCTGACCAGCGGCAGCGGCAGAAACGCATACAGGGTCAGCCGCGGGCTGATCGAGAGCATGAACACCAGCGCGCCGGCGGTAAACACAATCGTATTCGCCGAATACATGATCGCCGGGCCCAGCAGCATGCGCACGGCATTCAGGTCATTGGTGGCGCGCGCCATGATGTCGCCGGTGCGGGTGCGCTGGTAGTAGGAATAGGAGAGGCTCTCCAGATGCCGGAACAGATCGTTGCGCAGGTCGAACTCGATTTCGCGCGAAATTCCGATCACGATCCAGCGGGTCAGAAACTGAAAGATGCCCTTGACCGCGGCCACGCGCCAGCAGCAGCAAGGCAGTAGGTCAGCAGCTTTTCGCGGCGTCACCCCGGCCTGTCAGATCGTCGACCGCCTGGCGCAGCACCTGCGGAAAAAGGATCCAGATCCCGTTATTGATGAAAACGCAGATCGTGCCCACGACAATAGCTGCCGCGGTACTTCTTCAGGTAGGGAAAGAGGGGACGCAGGCTTTTGGGCAGCATGTGCTTCTAGTAGATGCGATTCTACCAGCCCAGGCTTCACCCAAGAACTATGCCGAATCTCCCCGGAAAGCCAACGCGTACGCCACCAGAAGCAGAACAATCCAGCCTAGAAGGAAGCACCAGCTGGAAGCGACGAGGTAACCATACACTGCGTTCATGACTTTCTCTTATGAGACTCCGAACACCGGCACGGTCAGACAATCCAGGTGAGACTGGCCGGTCAGGTGTTTGTAGTTCTCCACAATTTCACGAATAGCATTCAACCGGCCGAGCGTGGTGAGCTGGTTGTCGGCGAGCGCCAGGCTCGATTTCAGTCATCCAGCAATCGACCGCGCTCTGAACTCCGAGCGCCATTTCTTCGGCAATCATCTGGACCAGATCGCGATTGAGGGCTGTAGTGGCCACGGTTTGGTCTCCTTTCCGGGAGTGGGTTATCGCCGGTCGCCAGGGGTATGAATGGGACAGCATGAAAGGCTGGCGGCCGGCGAAAGTCTTACTGGTTCTGGGTTGATGCCGGCGTCTTTCCCTGCATGTGATTCATCATCCGCTGCTCGTGCTGGCTGATCAGCGCAGTCAGTTTCGTTTTCTGCTCCGGCGTCAGTACCTGCACCATCTCCGAGCCAATGCGGGCGTGCTGCACCATGAGCTCGGTCATGGCCTGGGTCTGCTGCGAGGCCATTTCGCGGACTTTGCCTTCATCGAACGCGCCGTTGATGACCTGGTCCCGCAACTGCGCGTGGCCTTGCGCCATTTGCAGCATCAGCGGCTGGATCGTTGGCTTTTCCTTCGCCATGATGGCTTTCACCTGCGCCTGTTGTGCGTCGGTGAGGTCCAGCTTGTGCATGTAGAAACTCAGCATGGGTCCGCCAAACATGCCAGCGCCGCGCATGTGGGCTCGCCTCACGGTTTGCGATACTGCGATTGCTGCCACCACCGCCAGCGCCAAAACGACTGCCAGAATCTTGAAGTATTTTGATTTCATTTCTCTCCTCCTGGAACTCTTCGACTCTTGCAACCTCTGTTAAGTCATTAGAACCCTGCCGCACCGGAGAGGCGGTAAAGAGTCGGTCAAAGGAGTAAAGTTTTGTAAAGCGTAAACCGGCGGTTTGACAATTCTTTACGCGAAGTCGGAGACGCGGTTGTACAAGTACGCGGTTGTAGAAGTACAATGAAGCCTGTGGATCGCATATAGTGATTGATGACGACGTCGAACTCTGCAGCCTGGTGGGGGAGTACCTGGCTCCAGAAGGCTTCCAGATCGAGTCCGCGCGCTGACGGAAATCGCGGGCTGGAGCGGGCGCTCGAACGGAGAATTTCTGCTGGTCGTGCTCGACGTGATGTTGCCCGGCCTGAATGGTTTTGAAGTGCTGCGGCGGCTGCGCGACAAATCGAGAATTCCTGTGCTCCTGCTTACCGCCCGCGGCGAGGACGTGGACCGCATCGTGGGTCTTGAGATCGGCGCGGACGACTATCTTCCCAAGCCTTTTAATCCCCGGAGCTGGTGGCTCGTATTCGCGCCATTCTGCGCCGGACGCGAACTTCGGACCGCTCGGGAAGCGGACAGCCGTCTGAAATTCTGCGTGTGGGTGAAGTCGAACTCGATCCGGCCACCCGAACCGTCCTGCAAAAAGGCAAGCCGGTGGAGTTGACTTCGGTCGAGTTCAATCTGCTGCACGTGCTGCTGCGCGAAGCGGGACGTGTGGTTCCGCGCGAACGCCTGGTGGACATCGTGCTCAGCCGCAAGTTTTCTCCCTTTGACCGCAGCATCGACATGCACGTCAGCAAAATTCGCAAAAAGCTGGGCGACTCCGATTCCGGAGTGGACCACATCAAGACGGTGCGCGGAGTGGGTTACATCTTTACCCGGCCGCAGGAAGTCGCCGTCGAAAAGGTCAGGAGCGGCGCGTCATGAAAAGTCTTTTTCTCAAGATTTTTCTTTCGTACTGGGTGGCGCAGGCGCTGTTCCTGGCGCTCGCCATTCTGATCACGGTGGCGTTGCGGGAGCGCGGCGAGTCGGCCATCTGGGATGCGCAACAGGCCACGCGTTCTCAACAAGGCGGTGCAGACTTACGAACAAAGCGGCCCCGCCGAAGTGCGGCGCTACCTTGAGGAAGTACGCGACTCGCTGCATACCCGGGCCTACCTGCTGGATGATCAGGGAAAGGATGTTGCCGGACGCGAACTGCCGCGCTGGGCGGAATCGTTGGGAAAGGGAGTGGAGCCGCCGCGCCGCGACCTGTGGCAGCGTGTGACCCCCAGTCCGTTCCGGCGCCAGGTGCAGGTTGCGGCCAGCGGGCATCGCTATACCCTGGTGGCCTTCCTGCCGCCCAGCGGACCTTTCGGGCCGAGCGGCGTTCCTGGCCTGAGCATTCTGATCGGAATTATTTCTTCGGGCCTGGTGTGTTACCTGCTGGCCCGATATTTGACCGCCCCGGTGGTCCGTCTGCGCGCCGCAACCCAGCGCCTGGCGGCCGGTGATCTGAGTGCCCGGGCGGGTGGCCTTGCGGCCCGGCGCCGGGATGAAATGGCGCAACTGGTGCGCGATTTTGACACCATGGCGGAACGTCTGGAAGCGACGGTAAACGCCCAGGCCCGATTGCTGAACGATATTTCCCACGAGTTGCGGTCTCCACTGGCCCGTCTCAATGTCGCCTCGGCCCTGGCTCACCAGCGCGCCGGAGTGGAAGCGCACAGCGCGCTCGAACGCATTGACCTGGAAGCCGAGCGCCTGAACGAACTGATCGGCGGACTGCTCACCATCGCCCGCCTGGACAGCGGGAACGATTCCCGGCAGAAGTCGCCTATTCTTCTGGGCGAAATGGTCGAGGGCATCGCCGCCGATGCCAATTTCGAAGCCCAGGGCCGCAAATGCAGGGTTGAGTGCGTCATCAAGGAAGATTGCGTGGTCATGGGCGCCCCGATCCTGCTGCACAGCGCGATTGAAAACGTGGTGCGCAACGCCGCTCGCTACACCCGGGAAGGCACCAGCGCGCAGATCACGCTGGAGCGCGCCCAGGGGAGCGGCGGTCCCGAAGCCGTCATGCGAATCGTTGACTCGGGTCCCGGCGTTCCCGAGGAAGCCCTGGACAAGCTTTTTCGCCCGTTCTACCGGATCGACGATGCCCGCGGCCGCCAGACCGGCGGGGTTGGGCTGGGACTGGCTATTACCGAGCGCGCCATTCGCCTGCACGGCGGGACCGTCAAGGCCAGCAATCGGGCCGAGGGTGGCCTGCAGATCGAGATTCGGCTGCCTCGGGCCGCCACCGCAACCAGTCAGGATGCGGCCGACCGGGTCGAGCCCCGCGAGCCCGTCGAGACCACTTCAAGCCGCCCCAATTGAATAACTTGGCAGGGCAACTTTCTCTTTCAATCGTGGTTCCAATCAGCCAGTGTGGTTTGCTCTTCCCGGTTATTCCTGATACACAAATGAGGGTACTTTTGGACCTCGATCTGGCGGCGTGACAGCCCGTTAGCGCGCCTGAAGGTCGAGAGAGGACAGGGAGAAGGAAAAGAATGGGGACGAGGTTTCGGTTCCTGGCAGGGATAGCGGTTCCAGCGTTGTTGCTCGTTCTGAGCGCCTGCAATAGCAGCAGTTCATCCTCTTCGACCGGCACGGGAGCGCTGTTTGTTGCCACCCTGGGCGATTCGACGGTGTCATCTTTCAGCATTGACCTGAGCTCGGGAACTCTGACCGCGAATGGAAGCGGCGTGGCTACCGGTACGTCGCCTTCTGCCATGATCCTGAGCTCTTCGGGGAAAGCGCTATTTATCGCCAACAAGGATACGAATAACATCTCCGCCTACACCGTGAAGACCGACGGCACATTGACCGCGGTCAGCGGTAGCGTCGCAACCGGAATGACGCCGCTCAATATGGCGATGGATTCGGCTGGGCACTTTCTGTTTGTCGCCAATCAGGGACTGCAGGTGGATCCGGCTTCGGGCACGATTTCGGTCTTCGCCGTCAGCGATACGACTCTAACGCCGGTGCCCGGTTCGCCCTTCGTCGTTGCGGGTGTCTCGCTGTCAAGCGGCCCGGGGCCATCAGGCATCGCAGTCACGCCCGACGGAAAATTCCTGTATGTGGCCAACCAGTTCGACAGCTCCGTCACCAATTTTTCGGTGGATGGCTCGGGTGTGCTGACTCAGGGACCCACGTTGCCGGTTGGCACTACGCCGACGGCTGCGGCTCTCACCCCTGACGGAGGCTTTCTCTATGTGGCCAACTCCAGCACCGTGTCAGCCTTTGCCGTTTGCAATCAGGTCGTGACCAGTTGCAACAATCCCAGCAGCCCGGATGGCAATCTCACCGCTGTCGCCGGCTCGCCTTTTCCCGCGGGCATTGCACCGGTGGCCATCGTCGCCGCGCCTTCCGGTAAATTTCTTTACGTGGTAGACCGGCTGTCGAACCAGATTTCGCAGTACAAGATCGCCACGGGAACTGGCGTCCTGACGCCGAACACGCAGGCCACGATCTCAACCGGAGTCAATCCGGTTGGAGCCACCATCCGCGTGGGGACGACCACCATCACCGAGACTGGCGGCCTTACGAACTACATGTATGTGCCCAACCTGGGAGCGTCGTCCATCTCCGCCTTCGCCTTCGATTCGACGACCGGCATTTTGAGTCTGGTAGGCGCGCCCGTGCCCATCACCGGTGGTCAACCCTCGGCGGTGGCAGCGGAGTAGGCGGGTCCACCCGGGGGTATGTCTGTGGTGATTGAACACTAAAAGATCAGTCAGCCCTCGCAGGGAACGCCCGCTCCATCTTCCTTTTGAGACCGTCGCCAGTTTGTGGTTAAATACCCGCCATCTTTCCTTCGGGTGGTGTGCCATGAAGATTGGTTTCTCCCTGCCTAACATCGGGCCCATCGGCACCGCGGAAGCGATCACGAAAGTCGCGCAACGGGCCGAGGCTCTCGGATACAGCAGCTTGTGGACGATCGAGCGCTTACTGTATCCAGTTAAGCTGCAGAGACCCTATCCCGGCACGCCGGACGGACACCTGCCTGAAATTTACAAGCAAGTGCTCGATCCACTCGACGCGCTCACTTACGTAGCCGCTCAGACCAAAAAAATCAGGCTGGGCACCAGCGTGCTCGACATGCCCTACCACAACCCGGTCGTGCTGGCGCGTCGGCTGACCACGCTCGACGTCCTTTCCAACGGCCGGCTTAGCGTCGGTTTGGGTCTTGGCTGGTCAAAAGACGAAATGGATGCGACCGGCGCTGACATGACGAAACGAGGCGCGCTGGCGGATGAATTTCTGCCCTTGCTGAAGGCCATCTGGACGACGAATCCGGTGGAATTTCACGGGAAGTTTTTCAACGTGCCTAAGTCTTATATCGATCTCAAGCCGGTGCAGAAGCCGCATCCTCCAATTTACCTGGGAGCATTTGTCCCAGCGGCACTTAAGCGCCTGGCAAGGCTGGCCGACGGATGGAATCCGGTTTTCCTTCCCGTTCCCGTCATGGCAGAGATGTTCGGCAGCATAAAGCAGATGGCGAAGGAAGCCGGGCGCGATCCCTCCGCCATGAAGATGATCGTTCATGCCGGCCTGGAGATTACCGAACAACCGTTAGGCAAGGACCGGGCGATATTCGCTGGTTCGCTCGAGCAGATCAGCGAGGATGTCAGGGCCTGCGCCAAAATCGGGGCCGAGGAAGTCTTCTTTGATCCGGCGTTTGCTCCCGGCGGGCAGTCGCTCGATCACTGGCTGTCTCTGCTGGAACAACTGAAGGGGATGATGACTCTAAGCTAGTCGAAAAGTGGTCGCTGCTAGATCTTGCCCCATGCGGTGATGTGCGCAGGAGTAATTCGCAGCACAGGTGCATCATCGCCGAGCATGTCCGCGTCATATTGCGGATACTTCGCTCTTAAGCTCTGAATTGCACGCTTGCGTTCCGCCGAGGCAGAAACCAGCTCTGCTTCTCCTCGCACCAGCACATACCAGAGGCGTGTCCAGTCTTCGTCGTATTGATCCACGAGCAATGCCACCTGCGGCGTCTTTTGAATGTTCTTCAGCCGCGCCAACCGCCTGGGAGGCACCCGCTTCGGCTTGCGGTCAATCGCGGAATAGAAAACCGACCCGTCACAGGCAAAGCAGATGGGAACAGCGTGTGGCCTTCGTTCGCTGTCCAACGTGGCCAGCCGTGCGACCCGTGCCGTTTTCAGTTTTGCGCGAATTCTGGGCGAGATCAGCGGAAGCTTGTTGGCCATGGCACAGGTACAAATCCAGTATCAGGTGGAATAGCGCGGATCCGTGAACGCGGCTACGTTGGTACCTTGAGAATCAAATATCCTCCCGCCATGCCGAACAGCATAGCCGGCGCCCACGCCGCCAGGAACGGCGGTAACTGGCTCACGTTTCCCATCGACTCGGACAAGCGCGACACCATGATGTACAGCAATCCGATGCCAACTGCCGTGGCAACTCCCGCGACCGCGCCTCGTTTTCCCGCAGCCAGCGCGAAGGGAATGGCCAGCACCGCCATGATCAGCGAATTGAGCGGGAAAGCAAATTTTTCCTGCAATTGGACTTTGAGCCGCACCACATCGAACCCGCTCTGTTGCAGGTCGCGAATGTAACGGCGCAGGTCTTCCGAGTTCATTTCGGAAGACTGACGCACTTCTTTCTTGAAATATCCGGGCGGCTCGCTGATCGAAGCAAACGTAGCCACGTCGAAAGTACGGTAGTCCGCGATGGCGGAACCGTGCACGCTTCGCTCCCAGCCCTGCGTGCAAACCCAGCGTTGCAGCCGTTCTTCCCAGTGCGCCTGATCGGCGTAGACGCGTGCGGTCAACTGGAAAGTTGCAGGGTCAAACTGGAATACCGACAGATTGCCGAACTGGTCGCGATCGGAATCGAAGAACTGGTAGTAGTAGATGGTCGAGTGCTGGCCAAAAATCCACTTGCGATCGGGATTCAGATAGGTCTGTGCCGGTTTGCCCTTGATCAGGTTGCGCAGCGCGTCCTGCCGCCGGTTGGCGTGAGGAAGATAGAACTGGTCGAAAAAGAACAGCCCCGCCGCGAGCAGAGTTGACACTACGAGGATCGGCACAATCACGCGGTAGATGCTGATACCGGTGGCCTTGATCGCCGTAATTTCATTGGACCTTTGCATCAGGCCCAACGTGATCAGCACGGCCAGCAGAATACTCAGGTGCAAAACGTTATAGAGGAAAAAGGGCGCCACATTCAGCAGATATTCGCCCACCACCAGAGGCGAAATCCGGTTGCGCAGAATATCTCCCAGCAGCTCAAACAGCGTGAACACCTGCAACAACATGAGGAAGGACGCCAGGATCATGGTCAGGTAGACCAGAAAATCCCGCAGGACGTAGTCGTCCAGAATCATGGGGAAGCTGGCGCTGAACACCCGCCGCCGGTTGACCGCCCGCTGGAAGGCGTTCTCGGGACGACTGAAGCCGAGCAGGCTTTTTCCCCCTTGTGTCAGCCGGGTCTTGAGCGGGGCCCACTTGGCGCGCAGCGATCCAATCTCGAACGGCCGTCGCTCTGCCCGCCACAACAGGAATGCGCCGCCCAGGAAGAAAACAATGTTGGCCAGCCACGCCCCCAGCGCGGGCGGCACTTTGCCCTGGCGCGCCAGCGATACTCCGATCAGCGTGACCGAGTAATACAGGAACACCAGCAGAATGGTGAGCACAAATCCTGCTGACTTGCCGCCCTTCTTCGACGACAATCCCAGCGGAATTCCCACCAACGCCAGTACCAGGCATGAAGTCGGCAGCGCGAAGCGGCGATGGAATTCAATCAGGTACCAGGGCGCCACATACTTCTTTGCCTTGCGAGCTTGCTCGGGCAGGTCCCAGGTAAGCATTTTTGCCGCCGGTACCGGTTCCTGGTCGCGGTTATCGGCCTGCGGGACCGGAATCGGCACGTCGGTCTGGTCAAACGTCGAAATCTGGTAATGATCGGAAGATGTGGGATCGGTCTCATGCGTGGATCCGTCGGTCAAGTGCAGGTGCAGCATCTGCGGCCCTTCGCTGACCATGATCCCCTGACGGGCGAGCGTAATGCGCGGCGACGCCGGGTTGCTGATGTCCGCGATGAACACTCCCTTCCAGATCGCGGCGCCCTGGGCCGTCTTCACGTCCTGAACGTAGAGCACGAGCTTGGGAAAGCCTTCGTAGAAGACTCGTGGCTGCACTTCGAAGGACACCTGCGAGGTTTTGAGCCGGTCCTCAAGCCTTCCCAGGGCCGACTGCGACGCCGGCGCTAGGTAGACGGCATTGAACATGGCCAGCGCCCATGCGGTCACGGCAAAAATGGAAACCACCCGCAGGAATGTCCAAACCCCGATGCCGCTGGCGCGCATGGCGGTGATTTCGCTGTCAGCGGCCAGCCGGCTGAGTCCAATCAGGATGCCCACCAGCACGCCCATCGGGATCGTGTAAGTGAACGCGACGGGCAGCGTGAAGACGAAGATTTCGATCACGCTGGGCAAAGGCGCGCTGTTGCGCACTACCAGATCGAGAATGTGACCCAGGTCCCGAGTGAATATGACAAACGTGAACACCGCGACGCCGATGGCGGCATGCGAGATCACTTCACTCAGATGTACCGGGTCAAAATGCGCATAGGACTAACTCAACGACGAGCTAAGCCGAGCATAGCACGGGAAATTGCGGATCGTGGCTGCCGCAAGCTGGCCGTTTCCTCGCAAGGCACCCTAAATCCAAATGATTGAACGAAGAAATGACGACTGAAGACCGACGACTGAAGACTGTTCTTATTCAGGTTTCAAAAACAGCGCTGACAACGGCGGCAGGGTCAGACTCACCGAGAACGGACGGCCGTGGGCAGCTTAGCGTCCGCGTGGACGCCTCCCAGGTTTCCCATGCCGCTTCCGCCGTGTTCCTGGGCGTCGCTGTTCAGCAGCTCCCGCCAGAATCCGCCGGTAGGCACGCCGATCCGATATCCGTAGCGTGGCACCGGCGTGAAATTGCAGACGATCAGGATTTCCTCGCCCGGCGTTTTGCCCTTGCGCAGGAGAGAAATAACGCTGGCGGCCGTGTCATTGCAATCGACCCAGTCAAAGCCCGCCGGGTCACTATCCAGTTGGTGCAGCGCCGGTTGCTCGCGATAGATCTGGTTCAACTGCGCCACCCAGTTCTGCACGCCGCGATGTACCGGATACTGCAGCACATGCCATTCCAGGCTGGTGTCGTGCGCCCACTCGCGCACCTGGCCGAATTCGCAGCCCATGAACAGCATCTTCTTCCCCGGCTGCGCGTACATGTACCCGAACAGCAGACGCAGGTTGGCGAACTTCTGCCACTCATCTCCCGGCATTTTGCCGATGAGCGAACCTTTGCCGTGCACAACTTCATCATGCGAAAGCGGCAGCACAAAATTTTCCGTGAAGCCATACAGCATGCGGAAGGTCAGCTGGTTGTGATGGTAGTGGCGATGAATCGGGTCCTGCGGAAAAGTAGGCAAGCGTGTCATGCATCCAGCCCATGTCCCACTTCATGCCGAAGCCCAGCCCCCCGACGTAGGTCGGCCGCGAAACCATCGGCCACGCCGTGGATTCTTCCGCGATGGTCTGAATGCCGGGATGCTCTTTGTAAGCCTCGGTGTTGAACTGGCGCAGAAAATCAATGGCTTCCAGATTTTCGCGCCCGCCAAACTTGTTCGGGATCCACTCGCCCTGCCTTGCGCGAATAGTCGAGATACAGCATGGAAGCGACGGCATCCACTCGCAAGCCGTCGACGTGATACTTGTCCAGCCAGAACATCGCGCTGGCCATCAGAAAGCTGCGAACCTCGTTGCGGCCATAGTTGAAGATGAAGGTCTTCCAGTCGGGATGGAAACCCTTGCGCGAGTCCGCGTGCTCGAACAGATGCGTGCCGTCAAAATAAGCCAGCCCATGCGCGTCGGAAGGGAAGTGCGACGGCACCCAATCGAGAATCACTCCAATGCCGTGCTGGTGAAGATAATCCACCAGGTACATGAAATCCTGCGGCGTGCCATAGCGCGCCGTAGGCGCAAAATATCCCGTGGTCTGGTATCCCCATGAACCGTAGAACGGATGCTCCATGATGGGCATCAATTCCACGTGGGTAAAATTCATCCGCTTCACATACTCTGCCAGGCGTGGCGCAGTTTCTCGGTAAGTCAGCGGACGGTCGCCCTCTTCCGGCACCCGCATCCACGAACCCAGGTGCACTTCATAGATGGAAATCGGAGCTTGCAGCGAATCCCGCTGCGCGCGCGTACCCATCCACTGCTTGTCGCCCCACTGGTATTCGAGGTCCCATACCACCGACGCCGTGCGCGGAGGCTTTTCATGCAGTATGCCAAACGGATCAGCTTTCTCGCCCACATGTCCCTGGTTGTGAGAAACGATGTGGTACTTGTACAACGCGCCCTTTGCCACCGCGGGAATAAAGCCTTCCCAGATGCCGGAAGAGTCACGCGGCTGCAGGGGATGCGATCGGGAATCCCATCCATTGAAATCCCCGACCACCGACACCGAGCGCGCATTGGGCGCCCACACTCCAAAGTACGTTCCCGATTTTCCGTCAACGGTAGTTAGGTGCGATCCCAACTTGTCGTAAATGCGGTAGTGAGTTCCTTCGTTAAAAAGATGGAGGTCCTGCTCGGAAAGCAGGCTGATAGCGCCACGTGAAGGCGGGGCTAACGTCGGTGTGGTCTCTTTGCTCATCCTCTGAAGTTATGCTCTCCCAGTGTACCGGAGTTTCGGCTCTGGATGCCGTTTTGGATAGTGCAATTTCAGAAGTTCTAACTTTGCGTCCTTTGCGGCTTTTCTTTGCGTACTTTGCGATTAAGAGCTTCTTGCCTGCGCTTTCGTAATATCGCTCGCACCGCGCCATCCCTGCTAGACTGCTACCTTCGCTTTGGAAATCTCAAGCTCATGCCCGCTCTGCGCGTTGTAGTTCTGTGGCACCAGCATCAGCCGTTCTACAAGGACCTGGTCACCGGCGAGTACCGGCTGCCCTGGGTTCGGCTGCATGCGCTCAAGGACTACTACGGCATGGTGAAACTGCTGGACGAGTTTCCCAACGTCCATCAGACCTTCAACCTTGTCCCTTCGCTGATCACGCAAATTCAGGACTACGTCACCGGCGCGGCGCGCGATCCCTTCTTTGATGTCGCGGCTAAACCCGCAAAAGACCTCAATCCCGGCGAGCGCCGTTTTGCATTGCAATATCTCTTTCAGGCCAACCCTGCCAATCTGATCGGACGCTATCCCCGGTACCGGGAATTGTGGGACCACTTTCGCAGCTCCGGCAGCTACTCCCGAAAGCGCGGAAAAATATTTCTCGACGCAAGGACTTCACCGACCTTCAAGTGCTCTCGCAAATTGCCTGGTTCGACGAATTCTTCCTTGACGATCCTTCCATTGCAGCGCTGATTCAAAAGGGGCGCGGCTACTCGCTCGAAGACCAGGCCTTCGTCATGGCCCGGGAACGCGAATTGCTGGCCACGGTCTTACCCGCCCACGCCTCCGCCGCACAGCGCGGACTGATTGAGCTTTCGACCTCCGCTTTCTATCATCCGATTCTGCCGCTGCTCTGCGACACCAACATGGGGGCGGTTTCGAACCCCGGCCTGCCCTTGCCGCAGAATCGTTTTCGCCATCCCGAGGACGCTCGCGAGCAACTGGAGCGCGGCCTGAATCTGCACCAGGAGGTTTTCGGTCGTCGCCCGCAGGGAGTTTGGCCATCCGAAGGCAGTGTTTCGGAAGAGGTGCTAGGCATCGCGCACAATCTGGGTGTGAAGTGGATGGCCACCGACGAAGAAGTGCTGGGTCGAAGCTTGAACCTGTCCTTCGGGCGCGACGGCCATGGTCACCTGCCGGCCGAGCTGGCGCGAGAAGCTTTACACCGTCCATCGTTTCCAGAATGAACAGACGGAGATGAACCTGATTTTCCGCGATCACACGATTTCGGACTTGATCGGTTTCGTGTATTCCGGCATGCCGCCCCAGGAAGCCGCGAATCACCTCATGCACAACATTAAGCAATCCGCCCAGCCGGTTCTTGATGCAGGGCATGACGCCGTCGTCCCCATCATTCTGGATGGCGAAAACGCCTGGGAATACTATCCTCAATCCGGCCGCGAGTTTCTGCGCCGCTTTTACGATGCCTTGCAGCGCGAGCCTGGAGTAGAAGCCACCACAGTCTCCGAGGCCATCCAGCGGCAGCAGAATTTCTCCCCGCTCAAATCGCTGGTTCCGGGCTCATGGATTCACGCCAATTTCAACGTGTGGATCGGCGCCCCGGAAGACAATCGCGCCTGGGACTATCTCAACAACGCCCGCAATTTCTACGAGCAGGCCGCTCCCGGGGCCAGCGAGGAGCAGCGCAAGCTGGCCTTCGAGGAAATATTGATCGCGGAAGGCAGCGACTGGAACTGGTGGTACGGGCCGGAGCATCATTCGGCCAACGACCGCGAATTCGACGAACTTTACCGCAAGCATCTCTCGAACGTTTATCAGGCTCTCGGCGCGCGTCCGCCCGACTATCTGGCGCAGCCCATTCTCGCAGGCGGCGAACGGCCGTCGGTCGTGCCTCAGACCGCCTACATTCATCCCCACATTACCGGCGACATGGTGCGCTATTTCGAATGGATGGGCGCGGCCGTGTATACCGCCGATCGCCGCGCGGGAGCAATGCATGGCAAACAGTTTCTGCTGGACGCCGTCCACGCCGGCATTGACCAGGCCTACATCTACGGACGCCTCGACTTTGTCGAGAACACAGTCCCAGCCGCGGAGTTCGAACTGGTGGTCAACCTGGAATCATGGGCGGACGACGGCCAGCGGCCGCGGCGCGCCTTACGCCTCGACGTCAACGTGGAAGCGGGCAGCATTCGGAAGTGGAAGGTGGGAGTTCCCGAGGCCGACCCGCTTGCTTGCTCGGACCGGCCTACCGCTCAGGTGGCTATCGTTCTGTTGCGGAATTTTGAGTTCAAGCTTCCGTTGGAGTGGTTGCTGGCAGTTCCCGTGGCTTCGGCGAACAATAACTCTTCGGCTCCGGTCGCGACCAGATTGCGGTTGCGCGTCAGCTTGTGGCAAAACGGTCTGCCCGCGGACGCGCTTCCTGTGGAAGGATGGATGGAATTGGAACTTCTCAGCGAAGAGGAATTGATCGCGCGCCAGTAGGCACAAAAAAGGCGGCACGAGGAATTCGTGCCGCCGCGTACTCGTTTGACGTCTACTGCCCGCCGGTCTCCGCCGTCATCGCCAGCGGACGGCTTAACTCCATCATCAGCTCTGTTCCTGAAGGCAGCACTGCCGAACGTTTCTTGCCCAGCCAGTGCGCCACCGTCAGCGTAGCGCCGACCCCGCCGCCGATCAACAGGCCCTTGCCTCCGCCGGCCAAGCCGCCTATCAGCATTCCGCCACCGGTGCCCATGCCGATCTCAGTCAGATCCCTGCCATCATGGCCGTCACCCTTGAACTGGCCTTCAGTATTCACATCCGTGCCGTTGTGCAGGTTGGTATCGACCATGTTGGCGTTCAGCATGTAGCGTTCGCCGTTGGGCAACACCACCGCCTCCGGAAAAATTCCGATGGTCGGTTTGCCCGCGATGCGGCGCGGTTCGTTGACTTTGGTGACCCGTCCCTGCACCGTGGCGCCGACGGGGATCACGGTCTTGCCGTCCAACATGACGGCGTTCACCACCCGTCCAGAGAAAGCGTCGCCTTCCTTGCTCGAGAAAGTGGACAGCGTGTTTTCCAGTTTGACCTTGAATGCGGTGCCCGCCGGTAGAGACATATTGGTCTGCGCACCCGCCCCGACCGCCAGCCCCAGCACGATCAACGCTACGAGTATTCTTTTCATTCCGCCTCCTGAATTTGCCTCTCGAATTTTCCCACCCGGTTGACGCAACCTGCTTCAACCGGAAACTGATGATTTCCGAACTGCCTCCATGACCTGATCAAGCGGTGCCCGGTCTGTCTGATTGTCCCCGCGATAGATGTAAGTAATTTGTCGACTGCGATCGATCACCAAAGTCGCTGGATGCGCTATGTGGATCGCATCCATGCCCAGCCCGTGATATAGGCCGTAAGCCTTGGTCACCGTGCGGTCTTCATCCAGCAAAAAGGGAAACGAGACGGAATGCGCGCGCAGAAACTTGGCCGGGTTCCACACGCCGTGGGCCTTTTCCGCCGCGATATACACCAGTTGCGCTCCCGCTTGCTCGATTTCAGTTTTCGTCAGCTCTAACTGAGCCATGCGCTTCACGCAGTTCGGTCACCACGTGCCCCGCAGAAATTCCACGATCAGCGCCCCGCGCGACAGAAAGCCCGAAAGTGAAAGAATTCCGTCGCGATTCGCCGCCGGCAACAGAAATTCCGGCGCCCGTGCGCCCACCGCCAAAGTTTCTGTGCGATCGGACATCTGTTTCGACTCTAGAGCACAGAGAGCGCCCGCGAGCCTGTGAAAAACTCGAGGAACCATCGTAGACACGGGTCTTAGGGGCAGGTGTGGCGCGGGCGCCCTCGCCCGCGTGACGGCGGGCAGAGTCCGCAAGGCTGGAGCGCGAAGGGCGGTTCAACGGTGGTCTAAGACGCGTGCCCTCACCCAGTCGAGAGCTTCGCGGGCGAGGCGCCCGCGCCACCCACAAAAACCGATATAATCGCCAGTCTCACCCACAATAAGAATTACGAGGGAACACAAGCAATCATGGACGTCATCACGCAGATTCAGGAAATCCAGGCGCGCGAGATTCTCGATTCTCGCGGCAATCCCACAGTCGAAGCTGAAGTCACGTTGATGGACGGAACCCGCGGCCGCGCGGCCGTCCCCAGCGGTGCATCCACCGGCGAACACGAGGCCGTGGAGTTGCGTGACGACGACAAGCAGCGCTACGTGGGCAAAGGTGTTCTCAAGGCCGTGGAGAACGTGAACGGTGAAATCGCCGAGGCGCTGGCTGGCATGGACGCAGCCGAACAGCGCGCCATCGACCAAAAGATGATCGAACTCGACGGCACCGAGAACAAGGGCCGCCTGGGCGCGAACGCCATCCTCGCCGTTTCGATGGCGGCCGCGCGGGCCTCCGCCACTGCTTTCAGCCTGCCCCTGTTTCGTTATCTCGGCGGCGCGGGCGCCAACATTCTGCCTACTCCGATGATGAACATCCTCAACGGCGGCGCTCACGCTGACAACAACGTGGACTTTCAGGAATTCATGGTCATGCCGGTAGGCGCGAAATCCTTCTCCGACGCGCTGCGCTGGGGCGTCGAAGTCTTCCACACCTTGAAAGGCGTGCTCAAGAAGCGCGGCTACAACACCGCGGTGGGCGATGAAGGCGGCTTCGCGCCGTCGGTGAAATCAAACGTCGAAGCCATCGAAGTCGTGCTCGAAGCTATCACGCAGGCCGGATACAAGCCCGGCGAAGAAATCGCCATCGCGCTCGATCCCGCGGCCAGCGAGTTTTATCAGGACGGCAAGTACGTCTTCAAGAAGTCCGACAAGTCGGCCAAGAGCTCCGACGACATGGTCCGCTTCTGGGCGAAGTGGGCGAAAGATTATCCGATCGTCTCGCTGGAAGATGGCTTGTCAGAGAATGACTGGGATGGCTGGCAGAATCTGACCAAAGAGCTGGGCGGGAAGATTCAACTGGTCGGCGACGATTTATTCGTCACCAACGTCACCTTCCTGCAAGAGGGAATCGACAAGCACGTCGCCAACTCCATTCTGATCAAGGTCAACCAGATCGGCACGGTCAGCGAGACCCTGGACGCGATTGACCTGGCCCGGCGCAACGGCTACACGTCAATCATCTCGCACCGCTCGGGCGAAACCGAAGACACTTTCATCGCCGATCTTGCCGTAGCCACGGGGGCAGGCCAGATCAAGACCGGTTCAGCCTCGCGCACCGACCGCATCGCGAAATACAACCAGCTGCTGAGGATTGAAGAAGAATTGGGCGATGCCGGCGAGGTTCCTGGGATTGGGCGCGCTGAATTACAAGGGCTAGAGGTCCCAGGCACTCAAGCTCACGCGCGCTCCAAATCCCTGATGTTTCGCCGTTCGCTCAAAATCCCATCGTGTCGTCGGCCGACGGCCCGTAAGTCGCGGGCACGGGCTTTCCCGTCAGTCGCAAGTACACGCCAAGCTGGGCGCGATGATGCACCAGATGGTTGAGAAACATTTGCCGGTAGGCGAGAAACCGCGATCCTTCGAAGATGGGCTTGCCTTGAAAGCTGAGTTTCCAGTTCTGCCTCCAGGCCTCATCCGGAGTGTTTTTAAGCGCGGCACGAACCTTCTCTGCGCCTTCATCCAGAACCTGGAGCAATTGCTGTGTAGATTCGAACTGCACACGCTTGCGGCTGCCTTTGGCAAAGTCGAGCTCGGGCGTGGTCAGAATCGTCAGGCCAAAGCCGGCCAGCTCGGCTACGTGCGGAGCCAGCTTCTCCAGCGGCATGGATTTGGGATGAGGCGTGAAGTCTTTCTTGTCCTCGGGTACGCGCTCGAGCGTCGCCCGCGTCTTTTGCATCTCCGCATCCAATTCCAGCAGCAACAGGTCACTCAACGGCATACTCTTCTCCTGGGTCACGTCGAATATCTCGCTGATACCTACGTTACTATGCGCCCATCGATTTGAAAACCTCTCCCACTCGCCTATAATTTCCGTTCTTTCCAATTTCATTGTCACTCTGCGCCTCCGTTATTGCGGCGAGCCAGACACAAGCCAGGAGCTCAATTGAACCGTCCCAAACCGCTGGTGCTGATCATTCTCGATGGCTGGGGCTATCGCGCCGAAACCAAAGCCAATGCCATTGCGCTGGCCCGCAAGCCCACCTACGACCGGCTGCTGCGCGAATATCCCAACACCCTGATTCAAACCAGCGGGCACTTCGTCGGCCTCCCCGACGGCCAGATGGGCAACAGCGAAGTCGGCCACCTCAACATCGGCGCCGGCCGCATCGTCCACATGGACAGCACACGCATTGAGCTGATGATCCAGAACGGCGAGTTCTTCTCGCACCCGGTTCTGCTTGCCGCCATGAAAAATGCTCGCTCCGGCGGCCGCCGCCTGCATCTTTTTGGACTGCTTTCCGATGGCGGCGTGCATTCCTATCAGACCCATCTCTATGCTCTCCTCAAAATGGCGAAGCAGAACGGCGTTGACCGCGTTTTTGTACATGCTTTTATGGATGGTCGCGACACCCTGCCCACCAACGGTGCCGGATATCTGGAGCAACTGCAGCAGAAGATGCGCGAGTACAACACCGGCAAGGTCGCTTCCGTGAACGGCCGCTATTACGCCATGGATCGCGACCGCCGCTGGGAGCGCATTGCGAAGGCATTCAATGCCATGGTCTTCGGCGACGGCGAAGGCGGCAAGTACGTCGACCCCGTGCAGGGCGTGAGAGATTCATACAACAAGGGCGTCACCGATGAATTCATCGTGCCCTTCGTCGCCATCGACAATCGTGGCGAGCCGCTGGCCACGATCCGCGATGAAGACTCGTGCATCTGCTTCAACTTCCGTGCCGATCGGGTCCGCCAGATCACTCGCGCTCTCACCCGCAACAGCGGAATCAACCCGCAACAGGGAAGTGATCTGCCGGGTGCCGCCGATCTCGACGCTGCCATCCCCCGTGATCGTGTGCCCAAAAACCTGCACTACGTCTGCATGACCCAGTACGACAAGAAATTTACGCTTCCCGTCGTGATTCCGCCGGAATCGCTGGACAATATTCTTGCCAACGTGATGGGACAGGCGGGCCTGCGCAATCTGCGTATCGCGGAAACCGAGAAGTACGCGCACGTGACCTACTTCTTCAACGGCGGAATCGAGCAGCCCTTCCCGGGAGAAGACCGGGTGCTGGTGCCCTCGCAAAAGGTAGCCACGTACGATCTGAAGCCCGAGATGAGCGCGGCTGGAATCGCCGATGCGGTGATCAAAGCCGTCGATGATGGAACCTTCGACGTGATCATCGTGAACTTCGCTAACGCCGACATGGTCGGGCACGCAGGAAAGATCGAGCCCACCATCAAAGGGGTCGAAACCGTGGACGCCTGCCTGGGTCGCATCGAGCCCGCCGTGCGGGCCAAGGGAGGCGCGCTCTTGATCACGGCCGATCATGGCAACGCCGAGATGATGATCGATCCCACCACCGGCGGACCCCACACCGCCCACACCACAAACCCAGTTCCATTCATTGTGATTGCGGAGAACGGAAAGAAATTTTCCCTGAAGCCCGGCGGCTCGCTGCGCGACATTTCGCCCACCGTGCTGGGGATGCTAGGCATCCCACAACCCAAGGAGATGACGGGCAGCGATCTGCGCGTGTTGCTGAACAAAAGTTAATGGCAGAGGACTTATCGATCAAATGAAACTGCTCATAGTTCTCCGCCATCCCTTCGAACTCTGGAATGCGCCCCCATGGCTCTCCACGCGTCTGCACCAGGACTTTCCCAACGTCGAGGCGGTGCAACGCTCCAGCTATGATGGACTCGAAGAGGATCTGCGCGAGGCCGAAGTGGTCGTTTCATGGTCGCTTCGTCCGCAGCAGGTCGCGGCCGCCAAAAAGCTGCGATGGATTCACTCACCCGCCGCGGCCGTCCACCAACTCTTGTTTCCCGAGCTGGTCAATAGTGACATCATCCTGACCAATGCACGCGAAGTCCACGGCGTGGTCGTAGCGGAGAGTGTTCTGGCCCTGATCTTCGCGCTGGCCAAACTTCTGCCTCAAGCGGTGCGCTTGCAGCAAAAACATTCCTGGGGACAGCAAGCCATGTGGCAGGCGCGCCCACGCCCGCGCGAACTTGCCGGCGCTACTCTGGGACTGGTCGGCCTGGGAAGCATTGGACGGGAAGTCGCGAAATCCGCTGCCGCCCTCAAGATGCGCGTGATCGCGGTGCGCGAACACGTCGAAGCGCAAATTCCCGAGGGTGTACAACAAGTCTTGCCCAGTACCCAGTTGGACGATCTGCTGGCGCAATCCGACTACGTAGTTCTTGCCGCTCCAGTGACGCCGAGCACGACTGGACTGATGAACGCGGCTCGCCTGGCGCGCATGAAGCCAGACGCCTGCCTGATCAACGTCGGCCGGGGCCCCCTGGTGGACGAAGAAGCGTTGGCGCAAGCGCTGCGTGAACACAAAATCGGCGGCGCCGCCCTGGATGTTTTCGAGGAGGAGCCGCTGCCCGCTAATTCTCCTCTGTGGGACCTGGAAAATCTTCTGATTACGCCTCATACCGCCGGAATCACTGAAAAGTTGTGGGAGAGGCACTACGCAACCATCTCAGAAAACCTGCGCCGCTACCTCAACCATGAGCCTCTTCTTTGGGTGGTGGACAAGAAGTCGGGTTACTGAGGAGATCTGGAGTGACCCAAACAAAAAACCCCTCATCGCTGAGGGGTTCTAGTTTGCCGTGGCCTTCTTCGCTAGCTGGCCCGGGTCATCGGTTTGTCGGTCTTCTGGAAATCGGCCTTCGCCTCACCGGTGGAGGTTACGTCCTGTGCGCCGGTGTGTTCGAGAATCTCCTTGGCTTTCTTGGTCCACTCGGAGTCATCGCAATGTACCGAAAGCAGGATCCCGCCTTCCTTGATCCGTCCTTCGTACCGTTTGGCCTCGAACTCGGGAATGCCCATGCCGATCAGAGCGCCGGTCAGGCCTCCGATTGCTCCACCAACCCCGACGCCCGCCAGAGCGGCCATAATCGGTCCGGCAGCGATGAACGGGCCCACGCCCGGAATCGCCAGCGCGCCAATTCCCGCCAGCCAGCCCAACGCTCCACCCACAACCGCGCCGGTACCAGCGCCGGCTGCGGTTCCTTCAGGGGCCTTGGTGTTTTTCTCCGTGGCGAAATCCTTGGTGCCCTCGTTGTGTGGGAACAGGACCGAAATGTCGGTGTTGCGGAAGCCTTTCTCCCGTAACATGTCTACCGCCGTTTCAACTCCTGCACGATCCCGATAGATTCCAAATGCTGCTGTATTCTTTCCTGCCATGATGATCTCCTTTGATCAACTGAGTATGAATTGAGCGCTGATGGTGGATGACGCTACTTGGATGCCACCTGAATTTCGCTGGTGACCTTGTCGGCGCCGGCTATCTCTGCCGCCTTGGCTTCAATCGCCTGTTTTTCCTCTTCCGACTTCACTGGGCCCTTCAATGTCACTACGCCGTTCTGCGCGATGACTTTGATGTTGTGAGCGTAGGTTGAAAGCGACTTGTCCTTGACCAGAGCTTTCCGGATTTGCTGAGCAAGTTGGCGATCGGCGGGATTGTTCTTCTGCTGATCGGCAGTCGGTTCGGCCTTGTTGCGATCGCGTTGATTGACTTTGGTGTTGTCTGCCGGCTGGTCCTGAGTGTCCTGTTGGCCCCAGAGCACGCCTAGGCTTCCCAGCAGCACAAATTGTGCGAGCAGTGCTTTGATTGCGAAATTCTTCATCGTATTTGCCTCTATTTTCAGATTCGTGTCTTGGATGGCGGGCGGAGGGTAGGGGATGGCTGGGGCCGCGGCGATTAGCGAATGGTTAAGCGGAGTACAAAAACATGCCACGGATCACACGGGTCTTGTCCGTGAAAATGTTCTTGCTTGATTTATCCGTGACAATCCACGAAGTCCGTGGCCAAGGCCTTTATGCCGCTGCTGCAATTCTGCCGTATCAGGTCTTCTTGCTCGGCCTTGCTCTCCGCGCCGATGGTAAAAGCGTCGAGCACTCCGAGGGAGAGCGCATATCGCAGAGCTTCGTCCTGCCGATGGCGCAGATCGCCCTGGCCAAGAATCTTCATACCGACGATGCCTTTTCCCGCCGCCTTCATCTCGCGGAGTACGCTCACCACGGTATCGGGTTCGGCATCCATGTGCGAGCCAATGGGGTTGATGCGCACCAGGTCGACTTCCACCCAGGGTGATTTGGCGGCCGCTCGCAGCGCTTCGATGCTGTGGCAGGAGCAGCCATGCGCCCGGATAATTCCTTTCTCCTTGGCCTCGGAAAAAACATCCATGACGCCGCGGTAGCGCTCGGTCCAGTCGCCTTCGGTGAGGCAGTGCATGAGACAGACATCGATGTAGTCGGTACCCAGCTCCTTGCGAAAGCGGTCGAGATCGGCGCGGGCTTCGGCGGGATCGCGCGCCCAGGTCTTGGTAAGCACAGTGACTTGGTCACGGCGGACATGCTTGAGCGCCTCGGCCACATGGGGGTGACTTCCATAGGCATCGGCAGCATCAAAAAAGCGCAAGCCGTGGTCGTGTCCGTTGAGCAGCAGATCGGAGAGCGCCTTCACCCCCAGATCGCTCTGATGCGAGTGATGTCCGGTGCCGATCGTGCCCGTGCCCATGGCCAGGCGGCTGGTGCTAATCCCAGTTTTCCCGAGCGTGACTGAATCTGACGCTGTGAACTTTTGTGGCAGCGCCGTCAGGGCGCTCAGGGCCAGGCCTCGCGGATCCCATCCACGCCGCTCCCACTCCCGCGCTTGCACCAACTATGAAATCTCTGCGCTTCATGGTGCCTCCTCAGTTCACGAGACCTTCACTAGCTATGTGATTGGACGACACAATCCCCACTCCGGATATCAATCTCGGTTGTCCCCAAGCCCCTTTTGCGTCCTTTGCGGATTACTTTGCGACCTTTGCGGTTAAGAGCTCGTGCCGTCTTGACCACGACACCGCCTTCGGATTACCCATGCCTACAGGCTTCGCAAGCTCCCCCCGAGGGATCTTGAACGCACGTCTACTGCGTTTCCTGTACCTCAAAATGCGCCATCAATGACGCATGCAACCCTCCACCTGCAAGACGGATCAAAGTGCTGTCTTCGGGCCAGGGTTGCTTGGAATCCACCAACACGAGGTGACTCATGCTTTGGACGATTTTTGTGATCCTGCTGGTTCTGTGGTTGTTGGGGCTGGTGAGTTCGTACACGCTGGGCGGGTTCATCCACATTCTTTTGGTGGTCGCTGTCGTCGTGCTGCTGATCCAGCTGATTACGGGGCGCAGACCCGCGATCTGACCGCCGCTTGCTCGTTGAAGTGATTCATGACAGGAAGCTGTCGCAACAAAATCGAAGCGATTTTCAAGGAGGAGCAATTGAAAAGATCTCTTATTGCCGTGATATTCAGTCTGGTGGCGTTGCTGGGCAGCATGGCTTTTGCCACCGCCAAGGAAGATTCGGTCGAGCGCTTGCAGAATTCCGGCGACGTGCTCAAGCAAATCATGGATGCGCCCGACAAGGGCATCCCTGAAGAAGTGCTGGACGGAGCCAAGTGCATCGTGGTGGTTCCACACCTGATCAAGGCCGGCTTCATCGTCGGCGGCAAGCACGGGCGCGGTGTTGCCAGCTGCCGCACCGCAACCGGCTGGAGCGCGCCTGCGTTCGTTTCCGTCGGCGGCGGAAGCTGGGGACTTCAGATCGGCGCCGAAGGCGTCGACCTGGTGATGCTGGTGATGAACGACAAAGGTCTGCAGCACCTGCTCTCCAGCAAGTTCCAGCTCAGCGGCGAAGGCTCCGCTGCGGCCGGACCGGTGGGACGTCACGCCTCTGCCGGAACCGACTGGAAGATGAATGCTGAACTCCTCACCTATTCGCGCTCGAAGGGCGCATTCGCCGGCCTGACCCTGGAAGGTGCCGTCATCGAGCAGGACTCAGATTCGACTACTGCCATCTATGGCCGCGACGTGCCCTTTCGCAAGCTCCTCATGGGTGGTGTGACGCCGCCGACCACGGCAGCACCCTTCATGTCCGCGCTCTCGATGGCTGGCCACCAGGCCGCCGCTCACGAGGCCAAAGAGACGGCGCAGGAGAAGAAGTAACCCTCTTCCACTCGCCGGTTCGACCCACGCCCCGCCCTCCTGGCGGGGCTTTTTCATGCGCCCGGAATGTACGCCCAGCCCTCGCCTGTGTTTGAATAATGCTGTGGACCTGATTGCCCACCTCACCCGCCTCTTCGCCTACGACGCCTGGGCGAACCGCGAGGTGCTGACTGGCTTGCGCGCCGTGGCGGCACCGCCACCGCGGGCCCTGCAATTGCTGGCTCACGTCTTTGCCGCGCAGCGCCTGTGGATGGAACGCCTGCAATCCCAGCCGCAGACCCTTCCCGTGTGGCCCCAGTTCACCATGGCGGAATGTGAATCCCAGGCGGCGGAGTTATCTATACTTTGGAAGAACTATCTCTCGGGCAGCACCGAAGCCGATCTAGCCGAGCCAGTGAGCTATCAGAACAGCAAAGGCGAAACCTGGAGCAGCCGCAAGGATGACATCCTGATGCACGTGATCACGCACTCCGTCCATCATCGCGGACAGGTGGCAACGGTTGTCCGGGCCGCCGGATTCACGCCCGCCTACACCGACTTTATTCATAGCATCCGACAGGGATTCGTGAAATGACGCAGCCTTCCAGCGCTGTGGCAACTGGTTCAAAAATCACGCCGTTGTTCATTGTGCAATTTTGCGCGGTATTGCTCGTCATCTCGGCCGTCGTCTTCCGTCCGGGCTCGTGGAATGGCGCGCGCCTCGCGGGATTTTGTATTGCCGTGCCGGCCGCCGTTTTGCTCTTTACCGCGCGGTGGCAGCTGGGAAAGTCGTTTTCCGTGAATCCCCAGGCGCGTGAACTTGTAACCTGGGGCTTGTATTCAAAGATCAGGAACCCCATCTATGTGTTCAGTGCATTGCTTCTTCTGGGCGTCCTGATTGCCTTGCAGTATCGTTACGCTCTGTTGCTCCTGCTGGTGCTGATTCCCATGCAGATTTTTCGTGCTCGTCAGGAGGCCAAGAGTGCTCGAAGAGAAGTTCGGTGAGGAGTATCGGAAATACCGGCAGGGAACCTGGTTCTAGCCGGCCGCATCGTAGAATCAGCTATAGTCAGGGAAACAATCGGAAGGAGTACGTCATGAAGAAATACACCTTGTTCAGTGCTCACGCTGCTGGCGGTTGCCGCAATCGCAACCGCGCAGACCGCGCCCGCGCCTGCCGCTTCGCCGTCTGATCTCTTGCCCTCAGGCACTATCCTCGCCGCCGACTTGTCGAAGTCGCTGGACGCCAAGAAAGCCAAAGAAGACGACAAGATCGAAGCCAAGACCGCAACCGACATGCTGGCGCACGGTCAGATTGTGGTTCCCCGAAACACCAAAATCGTCGGCCATGTGACCCAGGCCAAACCCCGCAGCAAGGAATCTCCCGATTCAATGGTGGGAATCACCTTTGATCGCCTGCTGCTGAAAGACGGTCGCGAACTTCCGCTGCAACTGATTGTGCAGGCCGTCGCACGGCCCTTGCAATTAGTTTCCAGCCTCCCCGGCACGCCGGGTGACGCTCCGGCGAGTGGTCCTGCCAACATGCCGGGGCCGCATAGTTCGACGGGCGGCGGCTATGGCTCGGCGGCGGTTCCGCGTACCCATTCCGTCGCGAACCCGGGTGGTCCCGGTGGTGGTGACGATTCCGGCTCCTCGACCGGTGCAACCTCTACACCTCTGAGCCCGGCCAGCCGCGGCGTGGTTGGCATCAAGGGACTCTCATTGGACACGGCAGGCCCGGCCGCAGTAATAAGCTCAAACACCGGAAACGTCCATCTCGAAGGCGGCACACAACTGATTCTGCGCGTGCAGTAACCAAAGCTTTGCCGGATGCCCCGCTCAAGCCTTCACTTGGGCGGGGTGTTCAGGAAGCCAGCGCGTAGTGCCGGTCCGCCTGACCGAGCAACGCCATCATCTCGTCGAGCGAAGCAATGTGGAACTCCGACATGGCGTTGGTATGTTCCAGCCGCTCCCGCACCGCCCGCGACGGATTGAACAGCTTGAATCGAATGTCGTGGTCGTGGCACCAGCGCTGCAAAAATACCAGCACGCCCACCACGCCGCCGCCGAGCGCGCGCGTCTCCGTAAGATCCAGCACGATCACATGGGCGCCGCCCTGCGCCGTAACCGCGTCCCGTAACTTAAACGCCTCATCACTGCGGACAAACCTGCCTTCACATTCCACCACAGCCATGTCTCCAACTTTATCAATATGTATGTTGCGACATGATTTCCTCCACTGTAAGGTCACTTATGTATGAGCACGGAGCGTGCCAAGTGATAGAGCACATGTTTTCTGGTAGATAGGACTGAGGAAAGTTGAAGACGAGCAGTTTCGGCGCGCCAGCAAGAAATTCTGAGCTAGGGAGAATGCTGTAGAGGGTTGTTATCTGGTGTGGCGCGGGCGCCCCCGCCCGCGCAAAAAGCCAGGAACCATACCAAAATCCGCAGGCCCGCACATCCGCATACAATTTGTCATCCCGAGCGAAGTCGAGGGACCTTGTGTCTTCTCTGAATGCTCTCGGGAATGAATGGATACATCTCTAATTCTTCACCGTCATGGCATCGGAGTTTACGGCCTTCTTGCCCGTTACTCCTTCAAGCCCCGCCAGAACTCCGCGATATTCGTTCTTATCGCACTGCATCGCAAAGCCGCCCTTCTTGTCGCCATCGGTCCAGGTCAAACCGACATAGTGCTTCTTCGACTTGGTAAGCGCCATCACCGGAATCGTTCCGATGGTGCACGTGCACCAACCACAAAAAACCCCGCCCAAGCGAAGCTTGGACGGGGCACCCTCGTGAGTAGTCCGCTCCTACGCCGCAACCCGCTCCGCTGCCCGCGCCTTGTGCGGCGGGCCCACGTAGGGAAATTCGGTGAGCAGGTCTTTGTGGGGTCCTACCTTATCGTCCGTCACCTTTCCATTGGTGAGCAGAGGAAGGAAGAAATTTACGACGTCGTCGGCGAGCGCCCGGCCATTGTTCGGGAAGGACGCCGGCCGCGTGGGATCATAGTGGAGAACATCCGGCAGCAGCGTCCCGGCCACCCGCGTGGCCTCCGCCGGCGTATATCCACCAGTGTGCTCCAGCGCGTGCGCGAACACAGGGACAAAACGGGCATCGTCCTTCGGCTCCGCGCCGAGATAGGCGGCGTTCTGCTCGCCGGCAAGAAACGGAGTTTGATTCGGCCGCGCTCCGCGATCCGCCTGCACCCATTTCCCGCTCGAGCCGTCCACGGTGCGAGCCCATAGGCCCATCTTTTTAGTACCGAGGGCAGAGTTGGGCACTTCCAGCACGATGCTGCACACGTCCGCCTCGGCGAAGCCATCGTCACCGGTAAATTGCAGGTTGTTCAATGCGCCCTGTACGTCGAAGAAAAAGGGATCGCTGCGCCAGCCCGCGAAGAAGCGGTGGTCACCGGCCTCCGCCACCCGTGTCTCCGTCCCCGTCGAGACCGGCACTCCCTCGACGATGATCTGCCCGTCGTCGCCTGTCCCAGCGGCCTGCGCGCCCTCAACCCGGCGAAGCGTCGCGGTCTGCGTTCCGTCCTGGGTTCCGCCCTTCGAGGACGTGAATCGTACCCGGTATGCGATATCGGCGACGTTATCGCCGTTGGTATCAATCTTAATTTCATAAATCGCCTCGGTCGAGAAGGCGACGTCCGCTGGTCGGCCCGGGCGGGTTGGCGCCGAGGGACGGATGCACGTTCATAATCAGAATCGACTTGCTGGCATCCCCAGGCTTGGGGAAAGCGTATAGATCGGTTAAGTCCAGGCGGGCGTCCCCATGAGGGAACCCAAAATCGGGGCCGGAATAATGATGGGACATAGCTTCTCCTCTGTGTTTTTAGGTGAGATTGAGTTTAAAAACAGAACTTCCGATTAGGATGTCTGACTCGAAAATTATACGCCCGAGCGCCAACGAGGGGGAGTCGAACGCGGACCTCGCGTTTCTCGCCACCACGACTCACGTAGGGGCGGACGCCTCGTCCGCCCAGCCGAGCACAGCTCGGCAAAACCAATTCCGGTATTGGCTCAATTTGAGCTTTCCCATCTGCAATGGGTCATCCTGAGCTTGCGAAGGATCTGGCGCGCAGCGGATCTGCACTCTACCGCGGGTGCCCCACCTTTCGCGCTTTTCGAAAGGTGGGATCGGGCCTTCGCCAACCTTAACCCAACTGTCATCCCGAGCGAAGTCGAGAGCCTGCCCTGAGCGAACTTCGAGCGCACGCGAGAGGGAGTCGAATGGGGACCTTGTGTTTTCTCTTCCGTCCCCGGATGAATGGCCATCAAACTCGCTTTTGCCTTGAGCAGCGCTCAGCCCGGAAGCTCACAGAGCCCCACCCATTGCTAAATCTTCGGAGCTGTAACGTTCGTGTATTCGTAGCGAGTCGAGATGCGATCTCCTTCCAGGTCAAGCTCCTCCCGCAGAAGTAAGCCCTTACTCTTCGAAATCCACGCCGTACTGTTCGCCGTCGCATCCTCAGACTCAGAATGCGTAGTGAAGACCGCTGCGGATTCGCCGTTTACAGCTTCGTCTCGCACATGTTGGCACGAAACCTTGTTGTTCTTCCGATTTTCCAATACCTGTTCATGCATCTCCTGCATGGTAAAACGGCTCTTCGTCCATTTTCCCTGAACTAGAAAATAGGAATCGCCATTCAGACGAATCATTTCGCCAGGTCTTTTCCCCCCGGCATGAGTAAAGTAGCTGTGAACAGGGATTGTTAACAGCTTGTCACTTGCGTCGAAGTAGGCCTTGCAGTCTTGGGCTACGAGGTTAGGCGTCAAACATAAACCGAGAATCAGAAGAAGATAGCGCATCGAGCACCTCACAGAAAACGTCTGTAATGTTAACACCAAGCCGGGAACGACATAGACGGATGGCCCATTCCAAGCCTGCCCTGAGCCTGTCGAAGCGCCCGCTTTTGTCACGAGTGGGGCAGTTCATATTTCCCAACTTTGTCATCCCGAGCGAAGTCGAGGGACCTTGTGTTTCTTGCTACCACGACTCACGTAAGGGCGGACGCCGGGTGCCCAGTCCAGCAAAGCCCGGCAAAACCAATTCCGGTATTGGCTCAATTTGAACTTTCCCATCTGCAATGGGTCATCCTGAGCTTGCGAAGGATCTGGCGCGCAGCGGATCTGCACTCTACCGCGCGGGTGCCCCACCTTTCGCGCTTTTTGAAAGGTGGGATCGGGCGTTTGCCAACCTTAACTCAACTGTCATCCCGAGCGAAGTCGAGGGGCCTTGTGTTTTTGGTGGATGCTCACGAGGGTGCCCCGTCCAAGCTCCGCTTGGGCGGGGATGTTCACGCGCCACTGATAGCGGCATTGGACGGCACGGAGGAGGGAGCAAGCCGGGCTCGTTCCGATGATGCGCCTCACGGGAAACCGCCACCCGAGCCAAGCTGGACGGGCCACCCGCTAAATGAGTGTTCTAGTTTTTAATACCGTGTTGACTATATTCTTCGTCAACTTCCTTTTGGGCTGTGGGATCAAGCTTCTCATGAGCCAGGATGTGCTTCAAGGTTACATACGCAGTGGCAATTGTGTCGTTCATGGGCATCATCTGAACGCTCTTACCGAGCTTTATCAGCTCGACACTCATGTTTGTCATGGTTTGCGCCATTTCAAAAGCCTTAGTGAGCGCCAGTTCTTCTCTTCGTGATTTACGTTCTCGCCATTTGCCGAGCTCGGTGATGGCGCTTGAAACGACGGCGCCGACGGCGGCAGAAGAAACCACTAGAACCCAAAAGCTCATCTGATTGGATTCGGGAGCAACCATGGCAGGAAATTATATGCCCAAATAGGCACGGCGGGTGCCCATTTAAGCCCGATCTTGGCTTGAGTGAGGCCGTCTTATATTTCCCAACTCTGTCATCCCGACCGGAACAGGTCATCGCGAACGCCATGGTCTATTGAGATGATCTGTAGAGATGATTTTGAAGTGGAGGGACCTGCCGTCGTTTGTGAGCGACAGTGAAGGTCGCCGCCGATGGTAGCAGCAAAAAGTGACGAAATGACTCTGCCCGCTGTGGTGAAAACGCGTCAGTCCCCATGGCATGAGGACAATCTAGTTTGTTCGTGGCTCAAGTCTGTGACGTGTGAACATCCCCACTCAAGTTGAGGCAGTTGCGCGGCGTCTGAGCCGCGCGCCGAAATCCCGAGCAAGTCGACGGACCTAAAGCCAAAACCGGGCTTGAATGGGCCACCCGCCTACAACAATCGCGCAACCAAGAATAAGCCGATGAACGATGCAGCCCGATTTCTGTTGGCTCTCTCGCAGGTATCAGGGAAACGTCTCACCTTTGCCGAGGTCACTGGCAAGGTGGAGAAACGCCTTTCTAATCCTTTGGGCCTGAAACGCGGCCCACGCGTCTCGAAGAAGGCTTCTTCTCGATCCTAGCTTGCACGTCTTTTTTGGGAGTGTTCACGATTTGCCGTATGGCATTCGTGAACTTCTCAAACTCTGGCGTCTTGGGTGTAGGCTTCATGCCGGAATCATAACGCATCTGGCAAGTCGAGGGAGTTCCTGATGGAAAAGACGGGAGATTCTGTTTCGAGAATCGTGATGGCTGTTTTCGCGTCGGCCGAGACCTATCGTTTAGAAAATATCGCTTTGAAAGATATGCTGCGAGATCTGGGTTTGACAAAGCGACAGATTCAAAAACGACTGAAGCCATACCTGAAGGATTCGATGGCTCGGGATGGTGCATTTCGAGAATGGATAAAAGCAACTCAAGAAACTCTGCGGATTCTTGACGATCTTCCCTGTCAAAAAAGCTCGAAAAAGTTCCCTCGCCGCCGAAACACAAGTTGAATTAATAGTTGACACAAAGGCGACCTCATCCCTAATGTGGGGATTGGTCGCATGTGAAAACCAAACGTGGAGTTTGCAAGGCCCGGACTAGCATCCGGGCTTTTTCTATTTCCTGCGGTTTCTATCTCGAAATTCCTTGTACCAATAAAGACTGCCTTTCCAGATCACGGCAATTAAGAGCAGCGCTATGACGATCATCAACATCTTCTGGGCTCGACTGCTGACACTATAACTTGCTTCTCAATGATCCTGTAGAAACCTTCTGAGATGAAGTCCTCTTCGAGACGCTTAGCAATGAAATACGCACACAAATCGGCCATCTGAATTCCTACAGAATCCGCCGAGTCTCCAAAGTACATTTCGTCGTGGACGTGCCTGAGTGGGCCGGTAGCGAAGGCCGGCGGACGTACCTGCATTCTCAAATCTCGAAACGACCTCTTATTTCCGCTTTTATTTTTCCATCGGTATTGTCTGCGATGAACAAAGCTAGCTGGTCGGGATCATTTTTACCGATCCAAGTTTCTATGCCTTTGGCGCAGACCCGAAACGCCACATTTAGGGCAGACGCCGAGCCGAAATTAGTATTCCGCAAGGCGTCCAGGTCAACCGCTCCGTAGATGACTGGGATGCGTTTGTCTCTAATAACCATGAGCAATTCCATGATGACGCGATGACGCTTAGCTTGCTCTACTCCTTCAAATACTCCGTAACCGCCATAAATTTCCCAAGCGTGGAACTCCCTAAACTGGGAGAGTTTCTTTTCTGGCAGCAAATCTTTTACTGAGATTCCGAGTACGGTTTCGATCCAAGCGAAGTGTGAATCCTTGAGTAGAACAGCAGCCATCACCTGATATTTCTTGGGACGCTTGGAGTCATCGAAGTAGGCGAGATACACAAAAGACCTGATCGCAGCAACAATTTCGCGGACTGAGCATTGTACTTGTTCCATAGCCCGCGCAGGCTATCATGAGGTTTCAAAAACGTAGTTACATTGCAGTAAACTCACCCGTCATAACTTACCAATGCATAAACAGTCCAATTTCTACTCAAACCAAAGCACATAATTAAACATGGTGAGGCAAGTATATTATTGCCGCCATAGTTAGTACACCCATGTCCCATTCCCCCCACCCAACCTGCTATCCTTAAACTAGAAGACCAAAAAAGGCGCAGCCCAAAAGCTGCGCCTTTTGTATTTAGGAGCAAAGGTATAGAGACATCAGGCTAGTCGAAATCAGGTCAAATAATGGAGAAGCCTCAGGCGCGCCCGCTTCCGCGACGCCCCGCCACCAACCAGCGCCACGCTCTCCCTCCCAAACGCCGCGGAGAGATCGCCGAACTGGCCTTCATGCAGAAAGTCGTCACCCTGGGCTTCGGCGTGGCCAAGCCCTGGGGAGACAGCGACCGCTACGACTACATCCTCGACGCCGGCGGACGCTTCTGGCGCGCGCAAGTCCGCTCCACCGCCTACGAGAGCCATCGCGGATACGCCGTCCACACCTACGTCTACGTAAAACGCAAAATGGTCGCCCTCACCGCCGACGACATCGATTGCATCATCGCCTACATCGTCCCGCTCAATCTCTGGTACGTGCTCCCGGTCGAAGCCTTCTCGCCCTGCAAGAATCTATGGTTCTATCCCAACGGCAGCAAAAAAGGATCCCGCTTCGAGTCCTACCGCGAAGCCTGGTGGCTGCTCGACCCAAAACTCAAAGAGATTTCCACAGAAGGAAATCTCTAACGGCGACCTGCTTTCAAACGAAAACATGAGAGTTGGAATATCCGGGACAAACCAAGCGCCCTTTATTCCGTCTAAGTTTTCGAGGCTTTTCGATTCAAGCTATAAGCTAAGAGCTAGAAGCTAGGAGCTAGGAGCTGGTTTCCCTATGACAAATCATCGATAAATTTCCGACTGGCTCTTTCTGCTGGCTCGAACTGGTCACCACCGATCAGGACGCAGCCAAAAAGTTCTACGGCAATCTCTTCGGATGGACCGCCGCCGACATGCCCATGGGCCCGGGTGAGGTCTATACCATGTTCAATCTCGGAGATCGCGGCGCCGGCACTGCCGCTTACACCCTGCGCAAGGAGCAGCAGGCGAACGGAGTACCGCCTCACTGGGGCATTTACGTCGCGGTAGAAAATGTGGACGCGAGCGCGAAGCGCGTCTCCGAACTGGGCGGCAAGGTAATCGTGCCGCCGTTCGACGTCTTCGATGCCGGCAGAATGTCGGTCGTGCAGGATCCCACCGGCGCCTTCTTCTGCCTGTGGCAGGCAAAACAAAAAGCCAACGCAGTCACAGGAGTCGACGGCACGCTCTGCTGGGCCGACCTGAACACCCCCAACCCCGACCAGGCGACGAAATTCTATTCCAGCCTGTTGGGATGGAAATTCGAGAAATCGGAGCACGATTCGTCGGGCTACCTGCACATCAAAAATGGCGAGCAATATATCGGAGGCCTTCCGCCCGCCGCAGCATCGCCCACCCGGCCCTCCGCACTGGCTGCCATACATTCAGGTCTCGAACTGCGACGCCATCGCCGCCAAAGCCAAGGGAATGGCCGGCAAGTTTTGCCTCGAGCCCATGACGATGGAGGGCGTAGGCCGCTTCGCAGTAATCGCGGACCCCCAAGGCGCAGTCTTCTCAATATTCCAGGCGCTGCCGAGGAAGTAGGGGCATCAGCGGCCGGGGCTACCACCAGCCACGTAGGGACGGGCGCCCTCGCCCGTCCTAGCCGAGCAAAGCTCGGCAGCGGTTTTTGATGCGACGGATCCCGGGTGCCCCGTCCTCGTCTCTCCGTTCTTTGGAGAGACAGGGCGGGAAGGCCAACCCCACTGCCGAGCTCCGCTCGGCCCGACCGGGTCCCTTCGACTCCGCTCAGCACTGACCCGGTCCCACACAGTTCGTGCCACTACAAAAAGCAAAAGCCCCGCTCAAAAGAACGGGGCTTAAGTTTTAAGCTAGAAGCTAATAGCTAGAAGCTAGAAGCTGCTCTTAGTACATCCCTTCCATACCGCCGCCGCCGTGTCCGCCGCCGGCTGGAGCTCCCTTTTTCTCTTCCGGGATCTCCGCCACCAGCGCTTCGGTGGTCAGCATCAACGACGCGATCGAGCCGGCGTTCTGCAGTGCGGTGCGCACCACTTTGGTCGGATCGAGCACGCCCGCCTTGACCAGGTCTTCGTACTCGCCGGTCAGGGCGTTGTAGCCGTAGTTGTTGTCCTTCGAGTCGTTGACCTTGCCCAGAACGATTGCGCCTTCTTCGCCGGCGTTCTCGGCGATCTGACGCAGCGGCTCCTGCAGCGCGCGCCGCACGATGTTGACGCCGATCTGCTCATCGCCTTCGAGCTTCAGCTTGTCCAGGATGCCTACGCAACGGGCCAGGGCCACGCCGCCGCCGGGGACAATGCCTTCTTCCACGGCCGCACGGGTTGCGTGCATGGCATCTTCGACGCGAGCCTTCTTCTCTTTCATTTCGGTCTCGGTCGCAGCGCCTACTTTGATCACAGCCACGCCACCAACCAGCTTCGCCAGCCGCTCCTGCAGCTTCTCGCGGTCGTAGTCGCTGGTGGTCTTGTCGATCTGGCTGCGGATTTCCTTCACCCGGCCTTCGATGTCCGAGTGCTTGCCTTTGCCTTCGACGATCGTGGTGTTGTCCTTGTCGACGGTGATCTTCTTGGCCTGGCCGAGGTCGCCAATCTGGACGTTCTCCAGCTTGATGCCCAGGTCTTCGGTGATGGCCTTGCCGCCGGTGAGGGTGGCAATGTCCTGCAGCATGGCTTTGCGGCGATCGCCGAAGCCGGGAGCCTTGACGGCCGCGACTTGCAGCGTGCCACGCAGCTTGTTGACGACGAGGGTAGCGAGCGCTTCGCCTTCGACGTCTTCAGCCACGATCAGCAGCGGCTTGCCGCTCTTCGCGATCTGCTCCAGCAACGGCAGCAGGTCTTTCATCGAGCTGATTTTCTTTTCGTTGATCAGGATGTAAGCGTTCTCAAGCGAAACTTCCATGCGCTCCGGATCGGTCACAAAGTAAGGAGAGAGGTACCCGCGATCAAACTGCATGCCTTCGACAACGTCCAACTGGGTCTCAAGCGTCTTCGCCTCTTCGACAGTGATGACGCCATCCTTGCCCACCTTCTTCATAGCCTGAGCAATGATGTTGCCGATGGTCTCGTCGTTGTTGGCGGAAATGGTGCCGACTTGGGCGATCATGTCGCCGGTGACCGGCTTGGAGAACTTGTCGAGTTCGCCCTTGATGCGGTTGCCTTCTTTGTCGAGGCTGCCGCAGATTGCGGTGACGGCCTTCTCGATGCCGCGCTTCATGGCCATCGGGTTGGCGCCGGCTGCGACGGTCTTCACGCCTTCGCGATAGATCGCCTGGGCCAGAACGGTGGCGGTGGTGGTGCCGTCGCCGGCAACATCGGAGGTCTTCGAAGCCACTTCGCGCACCATCTGTGCGCCCATGTTCTCGAGCCCGTCTTTCAGTTCGATTTCTTTGGCTACGGTGACGCCGTCTTTGGTGATGGTCGGGGAACCGAATTTCTTTTCGATGACCACGTTGCGGCCCTTGGGGCCGAGAGTGACTTTTACCGCGTCAGCCAGATAAGTTGACGCCGCGGAGAATCGCCTGTCGCGACTCCTCGCCATGTACGATTTGCTTTGCCATATCTGAAATCTCCTATCGCTGTGATGGCAGGCTTGGCCTGCGAAAATTAGGAAAACCAGTTGCTAGTTTTCAGTTCCCGGTTCTCAGTTAGCGGCGTGATCCGGCGAGTTCTTTCTTGGCGGCGCCGGTCAGGATGCCCAGGACTTCCTCTTCGCGCATGATGATGAAATCTTCACCATCCAGCTTGATTTCGGTGCCGGAGTACTTGCCGAACAGGATGCGGTCGCCTTCTTTGACGGCCAGGGGGAATACCTTGCCCTCGTCGTTGCTCTTGCCTTTGCCGACGGAGATGACTTCGCCCTCCTGCGGCTTTTCTTTGGCGCTGTCGGGGATGATGATGCCACCTCGGGTGGTCTCACCTTCTTCAATCCGCCGGACCAACAGGCGGTCGTGTAGCGGGGTGAACTTTGCCATACTTGCTGACTCCTTTCGTTCGTGTTGAGTTAAAATCAGGGTTTGAGAGCTTGGAGCTGCCGCCAACGGTCTTGTTAGCACTCATTGTTGGCGAGTGCTAATTGTAGGCGAGGGATGAAAGTATTGTCAACCAAGTCGCCGTTACAAGTTTGTAACATGCTGATATTAAGCCGGTTATAACGTCCGGCTGATGGGGGTGCCATGAGAGTTGCTATCGCCATCGCAGCTACGATTCTTTTTGCCACGCCGGGCTGGGCGCAGGACGAGACGGCTGTCCTGAATTTCGTGGTGGTGCGCGGCTACAGCGGAAAGCCGATCCGCAATGCCAGCGTGGTCATGCATCCGGTAGAGAAGAATGGAAAGCAGTCGAGGGGCGGGCTGCAGATCAAGACCGACGCGGAAGGCAAGGCCAGCTTTGACGGCGTGCCTTACGGCAAGCTGCGGGTACAGGTTCTGGCTACCGGGTTCCAGACCTTCGGGGACGACTACGAAATCGACAAGCCGGCGGTCGAGATAACGGTCAAGATGAAGCGCCCGCAAGGGCAGTATTCCATCTATGAGGACCATCCGGAGGAGAAGAAAGACGAACCGGAGCCGCAGAAGCCGCCGGACAAGGATTCGCCAGAAAAGCCGAAGTAGGACGATCGGATTTCAGATTTCGGATTTCAGATTTCAGATTTAGAAGTCGGCGTGCACTTGGGATTTGCAATCTGAAATCTAAAATCTGAAATCTGAAATTTCTTCTATGGACTATCTACTGAAAACCGAGCCCACCGTTTATTCCTTTGCCGACTTGCAGCGGGACAAGAACACCGTCTGGGATGGCGTGGCGAATCCCGTGGCATTGAAGAATCTGCGGGCAATGGAACCCGGCGACCGGCTGGTGATCTACCACACTGGCGATGACAAGAGCGCGGTGGGGACAGCGTCGGTGGTCTCGGTGGATGCTGCAGATCCTAAGAATCCTCAGGTGAAGATCAAGGTGGGAAAGGCCCTGCCTAAGCCGGTAACTCTGGCCGAAGTGAAGGCCCAGAAGCTCTTTGCTGATTCTCCGCTGGTGCGGCAGGGAAGGTTAAGTGTGGTGCCGTTGACCGCGGCAGCAGTTCAAGTTTCTCACCGGCGAGTGACTTACGGCCCCCTTGTCTCTCCAAAGAACGGAGAGACGAGGATGGGGCACTCTCGGCTCACCGTCATAGCTCACTGTTCGGGGTCGTAGACGGCGCTTCCGAAGCCGGCTTTGCGCGCGGATTCTTGCGCAGTGCTCAGCGCGGCTTTCTCGGAGTCCAGCTGCTTCTGCATGCGTTGCGCTTCCTGCTGTTTCTTCAGCTGATACTGGTTATATTGCACGCCGTTGTAGTAACGATTGGCTTCGACAAAGTGGACCGAGTCATTCAGCTTTTCCACCTGGCTCTGCAGAGCCGCGATTCTTGCCTTTCTAACCTCGATTTCAGCCTTCCATTGTTCTGCCGTCTTCTTTCCGGTGCTGGAGGTGGACGAGGCAGGTTCGGATGGTTCCTCATTGTCATTGCCAGAGGTCGCGGAGGCATCGGGCGATTCCGGTATTTCTTCGTTGGTGACGACTTTGGGCGCAGCTTTTGGGTCTTTTGCCTGCTGCTTCTGGCGTTGTTGACGGGCTACGTCGCCGAGGGAGTCTTGTCCACGGCCGACGCAGGCCAATGCGAGGATTAAGACGGGGAGGCAAACCGCTTTGTAGTTCCGCATGTGAATCCTCTCGGTGCTGAATTTGGAGAGAGGGCTAATAGGTAATGCTACGTCTAGATTTCCGAAAGAGAGATGTTACGGAGGGTGCAAGCCGATGGTGTACTACCGTAGCGCCGGCGTCCCGCCGGCTGTCTGGCGGGCATCTTGCCCGCCCATCGGGCCGGCCGGAGGCCGGCGCTACCCAACCGCTAGCTGGCTAGTTTGCGGAGGAATTCGCGCTCGTCCATGTGGTACTTGAAGGCCTTGTGGCCGTCGATGAAGACGACGGGAACTTCGTCGGTGAATCTGCGGCGCAGTTCGTCATCGGTTTCGACGTCTATTTCGCGCCAGGTAAAGCCGCCGCGACGCTGCAGTTTGGTCAGCGTCTCTTTGACGATCTCACACAGGTGACAGCCCTTGCGTGAATAGACGACGACTTGGCGCGGGTCCGCCATGGGCGGAGTTTAGCAAGGGAGAAAGCACTTGGCAATTGGCACTTAGCGACCCTTCGATTGGACCGTGCGTCGCCAAGTGCACCTCTCAATTACAATCCCCTGCATGGATCGCGGCAAACCACTTTCCGGGAAGAGCGTCCTGATTACGGGCGGGGCCAGGCGATTGGGCCGAGCCACGGCGTTAGCGCTGGCGGAGGCCGGGGCGGATGTGGCCATCACGTTTCGCAATTCGGTGCGTGAAGCCCAGCATACCGTCATCGATCTGGGCAGCTTCGGAGGCCGCGCCGTGGCTCTGCGCTGCGACATCACCGACGAAAAGAGTGTGAGGTCTGCGATCAAGGAAACCGCCAAGGAGCTGGGCGGGATCGATATTCTGGTCAACAACGCCGCCAATTATGAAACCGCCGAATTCGGCGAAATCACGCTCCAGCAGTGGGATGCGATATTCGCCTCCAATACGCGCGGCCCATTTCTGGTTTCGCGCGAGGCGCTCAAACATTTGCGGGAGCGCCGCGGCAAGATCATCAACATGGGATCGCTGGGTGGTTTGCGTCCCTGGGCCAGTCATGCACACTATTGTTCGTCCAAGGCGGCGGTGCATATGCTGACCAAGGTGATGGCCAAAGCTTTGGCGCCCGAGATCGCGGTGAACTGCGTTGCTCCGGGGATGATCGATCTGGGGGAGAAGGCGGCGGCCGCATTCATGAAGAAGATGGCAAAAGAAACTCCGATGCGGCGCAACGGCAAAGGGGAAGAGATCGCTGCTGCGGTGCTCTTTTTTGCCACGCGCTCCGCACTTCATTACCGGGCAGATCCTGGCAGTCGACGGCGGATTGGGTTTGTAGGTTGAGCGGTGTGGCGCGGGCGCCTCGCCCGCGTGTTTCGGCAATCCATTTTTCGCCATGGCGATTCAGAGACCTGCGCTTCAGACTTGGCAGCACAATAGGCACCGCCGGCACGCGGGCGAGGGCGCCCGCGCCACACGATTGTCATCTCCGGACGTTTTACGATATCGTGGCGAGACTTCATGACGAAATGGTTCGGAATCATCCTGCTGTTCGGCGCTTCACTGAGCTGGGCCCAGGCCAGAATTGAGGACGGCGGGCACGAGATCCAGTTGTGGACCGGCGGAGGCCATTCTGTCCCTGGCGGCACCTCGAATACCGGGGTGTGGAATGCGGGCTTGCGTTACGGCTGGATTCTTACCCGGCCGCACGGCCCTGGATTTCTCGAAGGAAGATTCGAGTACGCGCTCGATGCCGTACCCGTGTTTGTGGTGTTCCAACCCGCCAACACGGCGTTCGGAGCCGGTTTCAATCCCCTGAATCTGAAGTGGAACTTTGCCACGCGCGGAAGAGTTGCCCCATATCTTGAACTCAGCGGTGGAACGCTTTTTACCAACCACGATGTGCCGGCTGGAACCGACCGCGTGAACTTCACCTCCTCGGCGGCGCTGGGCGCGCACATTTTAGGAGAGTCGCGCAACTGGAGCGTGGAAGTCCGCTACATGCATATTTCCAACGCCGGATTGAGCGATCCCAACCCCGGAATCAACACGGTGCAGGTGCGGCTCGGTATCGGAAAGTTCTTTGGCAGCGGCAAGAAGCAAAAGCCGTAAAACAAAACAATATCGATCGGAGAACAACTTGAAACGACGAATCATCCTGAGCCTCGCTGTCTTGACTATGTGCATGCCGGTGGGGGCGCAGGAGAGCGCGCCGATTGGATTGCCGCCAGCAACAAATACACCAACATGCTGTTAACGGTCGAGATGAAGCACACGCCCGAGGAGGGTTCGAACCAGGGGCTGAGCCAGTATGACGCCGAAGTCTCTCAACCGACCCTGGCCGATGAGGACAAAGAGCGGCAGGAGAACGAGGCCCTCATTGCGACGTTCAAGAAGGAGGTTGGGCAGCAAAAATATAGGGAGGTGGCCCAGGACCTCGAGATCGTAGTAGGCAAAGTCGAGTTGCAATTCAAGGAAGAGGATTTCCAGCGCGCTCACAAAGTTCCTTTTCTGAATGCCAGCGGCCTGGTCTTTCGCGGGCTGCGGATTCTGCTGGACGAGCAAACCCCAGCGGAGCGCCGTCCGGCAGTGCTGGTGCGCATCCGCAAATATGCAGGGCTCGAGCCTGGATACAAGCCGATGGCGGACATTCTTAAGCAGCGCGTGATGGAGCAGATGGCCAAGCCGGGCGTGGTCTATCCCGCGCGGACTGAGATTGAGACGGAACTCGCGCGAAATCCCAACTACATGGAAGGCATCGCCAATCTTCTCCAGAAGTACAAGTTGACGGGCTGGCAGGAGGGGTTCGACAAGCTCAAGTCGCAGCTCGCCGAGTACGACGCCTGGACGAAGACCAATGTGCTGCCCAAGGCGCGCAACGACTTTCGTCTTCCACCGGAGGAGTACGCACTCAACCTGGAGGATTACGGCGTCGATATTCCTCCGGCCCAACTGGCCGCCATGGCCCACCAAGCGTTCAGCGACCTTCAGGCCGAGATGAAGCCGATCGCCGAGCAAATTGCAAAACAGCGGCACTTGCCTTCGAGCGACTATCGAGATGTGATCCGCGAATTGAAGAAACAGCAACTGGTGGGCGACGCCATTTTGCCGTTTTATCAGGACCGGCTGAAGCAGATCGAAAAGATCATCGTGGACAAACAGATTGTCACTCTGCCGGATCGTCCGGCGCGGATCCGGATTGCCACCGCGGCCGAAACCGCACAACAGCCGGCGCCCCACATGGTGCCTCCGCCGTTTCTGCATAACACCGGGCAGAAGGGCGAGTTCGTTTTGCCCTTGAATATTCCCGCCGGGCCGGGTCAGACCAGTTCCGAAAAGTATGACGACTTTACCTTCGATGCGGCGGCCTGGACGCTCACCGCGCACGAGGCGCGCCCCGGGCACGAGTTGCAATTCGACTCCATGCTGGAACAAGGAGTTTCGCTGGCGCGGGTTCGCTACGCTCTCAACAGCACCAACGTGGAGGGCTGGGGACTCTACTCGGAGTACCTGATTCGGCCTTACATGCCGCTGGAAGGACAGTTAGTGTCGCTCGACTACAGGCTGATGCGGGCGGCGCGGGCATTTCTCGATCCCGAATTGCAGTCGGGAAAGATTCAGCCCGAGGATGCTTATCGCGTCCTGGAGCAGGACGTGGTGCAGTCCCACGCCTTCGCCCAGGAGGAAGTCGAGCGCTATACCTATCGCGCGCCTGGGCAGGCCAACAGCTATTTCTACGGCTATACCAGGTTGATTGCTTTGCGGAAGGATGTGGAGGCTAAGCTGGGAGCCAAGTTCAGTCAGAAGAAGTTTCACGACTTTATTCTGGCGCAGGGCTTGCTGCCGCCCGATCTGATGCGCAAGGCGGTGATGGAGGATTTCGTCAAGGGACAGTAAGGCGAGGGCGGGACGCCCTCGCGACAGCCGCCGAGACGCCGGCGCTACTTCGTGAGCCGACGCTACTGGCCGCCGGCCGATCCCTGCAATGATATTCTTCTTTCCGTATGTCAACTCTTGTGGAATGCGTTCCCAATTTTTCTGAAGGCCGGGACAAAGCGAAGGTAGATGCCATTGTCGAGGCCATGAAGATGGATGGCGTCTTTCTGCTCGATCGCGAGATGGATGCGGACCACAACCGCTGCGTGATTACACTGGTGGGGGAGCGGGAGCCTATTCAGGAAGCCGCGATTCGGGGCGTGGGCAAGGCCGCCGAGTTGATTGATCTAAATCAGCACCAGGGGGCGCATCCGCGGATGGGCGCGGCCGATGTCGTGCCGTTTATCCCCATTGACGGCGTGACCATTGAAGATTGTGTCGCCATGGCGCGGCACGTCGGCGGGGAAATCTGGAAGCGCTATCAGGTTCCCGTTTACCTCTACGAGGCGGCGGCAACTTCGCCGGAGCGGCAGAACCTGGAAAACATACGGCGCGGGCAGTTCGAAGGCATTCGCGCGGACATTGCGACCAACCCGGCGCGCAAGCCCGATTTCGGCGAGGCGCGGGTGCATGCTTCGGCGGGAGCGACGGTGGTGGGGGCGCGCAAGTTTCTGATCGCCTACAACGTCTTTCTCAACACTCCCGATGTCGAGATCGCGAAGAAAATCGCCAAGGCGGTGCGCTTTTCGAGCGGCGGAATGCGCTTCGTCAAGGGCGCGGGATTTCTGGTGCGCGGGCTGGCGCAGGTCTCGATGAACCTGACGGACTTCGAGCAGACGCCCGTCCATCGCGTGTTTGAAGTGGTGAAGCGGGAAGCGGCGCGCTATGGCGTCATCCCGGTGAGCAGCGAAATTGTTGGGTTGATTCCGAAGAAGGCGCTGGAATCGGCGGCGGAGTGGTTCTTGCAGGTGGAGAATTTCGATTCGTCGTTGATTCTGGAAAACCGGCTGGCGGCGGTGATGGGCGGCAAGATGGCGGTCGGCGGACTGCGCGCAGGGGTCGAGCCGTTTGTGGAACAACTGGCCGCGCCTACGGCTACTCCCGGCGGTGGCAGCGCGGCTGCGGCCAGCGGAGCCATGGCTGCGGGACTGGCGACGATGGTGGCATCCATGTCTCGCGGCAAGAAGGCTTACGTGCAATACGAGCGCGAGTTGAGCGAGGCCATCGCCCGGCTGGCGCAACTGCGGGAAGAGTTGAAGGCTGCGATCGATGCCGACGCGGAGTCGTACAACTCGGTGATGAAGGCTTACAAGCAGGCGAAGGAGTCGGCCGGGGCGGACGGAATCATTGAGGCGGCGTTGAAGCAGGCGACCAGCGTCCCCCTGAGCGTGGCGGAGCGGGCCAGGGAAGTGGTGGGGATCGTTGACCGGCTGCAACCGATTACGAATCCGAATATGAAGTCGGACCTGACTACCGCAACCGCGCTGGCGCGGGCCGCCATTCAGGGTGCGCTGGCCAATGTGGAGATCAATCTGGAGTCCCTGAAAGACAGCGCCTTTGTGGCGGAAACGCGGAAAAGGGCAGCAGCCCTGGCGGGCTGATCCACTCGGGGCTTAGTAAGGGACAATGCACCCCTGTGGTCATAGAGACCTGCCCTTTCGTTTGGCCCTTCTGTGCCCAAATGGGCATACAATAAGGACATTAATCGCATCTAATCGCACATATTCCTCGAGGTATTCATGAAGACAGTCAAGGGCGGTCTTTGTATGTTTCTTCTGCTGAGCGCTACGGCGTGGTCCATGCCGCTGGGCAGCTCGGCGCGCGCGGTGATTCCGTCCGACATTCAACAGCTCATTTCGGTGGACTATCGCGCCCTCAAGAATTCCGATACTGCCATGGCGTTGAAGCAGCAGGTCCTGCCGCCCAGCCTGAAGGACTTCGAAGGCGCGCTGCGGGGGGTGGGGATTGATCCCGACAAGGATGTGGAGCAGCTGACCTTTGCTTCCTATCGCAGCGGCAAGCAGGGAGTGCGGGTGGTGGGCGTGGCGCAAGGGCAGTTTGCGATGGCGGCCGTGCTCAAGAAGATGCGTCTGGCAAAAGTGAAGCCGATCAAGCTGCGCAATTCGGATATCTATCCCATGCCTGCCGGCATGCAGATGACCTTTCTCGATGACAGCACGTTGCTGTTTGGCGACAGCGGCGCTGTGCGCGGAGCGCTGGATGCGCGCGACGGGTACTCGTACACCCTCGACAGCAACACGCAGATCGCGGACATGATGGGGTCGGTTGATTCTGGCACGGTGTGGAGCGTCCTCGATCAGCAGGGAACGCAGAACATGCTGCACTCGGCCCTGGGCGATGCTGCCGGGCTGGCGGACTATGACACCATCAAGAAGCGCATTCTGGGTTCGCGCTACGCCATGAACTTCCAGAGTGGCGTGAATTTTGATCTGGATGTAGTGACCTCCGATTCGATGACCGCGACCACGCTGTCCTCGCTGCTGAAGGCGGGGATGCTCTACAAGAAGATGTCAGCGACGCCGGTGGAAAAGCTGGCGTTGGATAACGTGACCGTCAATTCCGACAGTTCGAATCTGCAGATGCACTTCAAAGCGGACGACAAGCAATTCCAGGGATTGCTGCATTCGCCGTTGTTTGCGGCGGTTTCGAAGTAGATTCAGGTGCTGCAAGTGTCATCCTGAGCAAGTTAGATCGTCCGCCCCTGCGGACGATCGCGCGCGCCGAAGGACCCCTACCGACTAAACCGACAGTTGCTTGATGGGATTCTTGTGCTCAACCGTTTCAGAACGGCTACCGAATAGGCTATAGGGGTCCTTCGACTTCACAGCTGCTTCGCTTCGCGAAGCGGCTATTCCGCTCAGGATGACAGAACTACTTGGCTTTCTGGGCCTTGGCTTTTTCTCGCTTCGCTTTGGCCCAGCCTTCTTTTACGATCTGGCGGGCGCGGCCCAGGGCCAGGGAATCGGGCGGGACATCTTCGGTGACGGTGGTGGCGGCGGCCACGTATGCGCCTTTTCCGATGCGAACCGGGGCAATCAAAATGCTGTCGCTGCCTACGAACACCCCGTCTTCGATGATGGTTTTGTGCTTGCTCACCCCGTCGTAGTTACAGGTGATGGTTCCGGCACCCACATTTACTTTCTCTCCGACTTCGGTGTCTCCCAGATAGGTCAGATGGTTGGCTTTCGATCCCTTGCCGAGGCGGGTTTTCTTCAGTTCCGTGAAATTTCCCACGTGCGCGTCTTCGCAAACCTCGCAACCCGGGCGCAGGTGGCTGAACGGGCCGAGAGAGGCGCGGGCCCTGATCACAGAATGTTCCAGCACGCAGCCGGTCTGGATCAGCACGTTGTCTCCGATCTCGCAGCTTAAGATCACGCTGTAGGAACCGATGCGGGCATCGCTGCCGACGCGGGTTGTTCCGCGCAGCTGGACGCTGGGCTCGATGACGGTGTCGGCGCCCACCTCGACCTCGTTGTCAATGACGCAGGTCTCGGGATAGAGAATCGTGACTCCCTGGTCCATCAACTGGCGGCATTTGGCCAGGCGCATGTGCTGGTCAATCTCGGATAGTTCTGCTCGAGTATTGCCACCGAGGACTTCATGGGCATCGCGGGTTTGCAGTGCGACCACACGCTGTTTGTTCCTTGTAAGGATCGCAGCCATATCGGTGAGATAGAACTCGCCGTGATGATTGTTGCTGCTTAGTTTCTCAATTTGGCTGAACAACTGCTTGCCATCAAAGGCGTAAAAGCCGGAGTTGACCTCATGTATTTTCTGCTGCGCGGGCGTCAGGTCCTTCTGCTCGACGATGGCCTTCACGTCGTCGCTGCCCGCTTTTTTGCGGACGATTCTTCCGTATCCCGCGGGGTTTTCCAGCCGGGCCGTGAGAATGGTCATCGCAGCCTTCTTGGCCAGATGGAAGTCGCGCAACTGTTCGATGGTCTTTGGGGTGATGAGCGGGGCGTCGCCGTAAAGGACGATGACGAGATCGTAGGGCGCCAGCGCTTCGCGCGCGACGATCAGGGCGTGACCGGTGCCGCGTTGCTCCTGCTGCAACACGAATCCGATGCCGGACGCGGCCACCGAGGTGCGCACCCGGTCGGCTTCATGTCCGATGATGGCGAATACGTCGCTGGCGGGAACCACCCTGGTCGCTGCTGCAATCACGTGGGCCAGCAGCGGTTTGCCACCGACTTCATGCAACACTTTCGGGTGCTTGGACTTCAGCCTCGTCCCTTTGCCGGCTGCCAGGATGGCGATGGCGGTCCTGGGGGCGCTAAAGAGCTGTTTTGCTTTCGGCATTCGATCCAATATACCGCGAGAGCTCTGTGAGAGGCAGGGTTACCGTGGTTACTCGGGGGTTGCTTTGCGCCGGACGTCTAGCGTTCCACGCCGAGCCGAGCTTTGCTCCGCTCGGACGGGTCCCTTCGACTCCGCTCAGGGCAAGCTCCGACCCGTCCCCAGATGGTCCGTCTAGTTTGCGCTCGGGCGGGCGGGTTCCTGGGTGATCAGTTCCATGAGATCGGTTGCGATCCGGTCGGTTAGATGGCGGGCCGCTATCCCCTCTTCATCGAGGTAGTCGCCGAGCACGGGGATGACGCCCAGCTCTTCAATCGCTTCGAGGTCAGCCACAATCTGGTTGGCGCCTTCAAGGGCGTACTTGGCCTTCAGGGCCGGAGGAGCGGGGGTACGATTGATCAGGGCGAAATCGAAGATGCGTTTGACCTGGGCGTGGCTGTTCAAAGCGCGAATGTGATCGGCCGCGGTCAAGCCCAGGCTTTCGTTGGCTTGGGTCATCAAGTTACCGACGTAGACCTTTATCGCCGCCGAATTCACCATGGCCTGGGCGATGCCGGGAACCAGGACGTTGGGAATCAGACTGGTGAAAAGCGAGCCGGGACCAACCGTAATCAAGTCGGCGCGAGCCATCGCCTCTAAAGTTTGGGGCAGTGGCTGCACATCTGGAGGGTCGAGAAAAAGCTGCTTGATGCGGCCGCTGCTGGCAGTGATTTTGGTTTCACCGCGAATCCGGCGGCCATCCTCCATCAAAGCCTCGAGTTCGACGTGGGAGGTGGTGGCGGGATAGATGTGTCCACGGGTAAGCAGAATCTCCGAAGACAGGCGGACGGCCTCGCTGAAGTCGCTGGTGACGGCGGTCAGCGCCGCCAGAAACAGGTTGCCGAAGCTATGGCCTTCCAGGCCTGATCCTTTGACGAAGCGATGCTGAAACAGGCGCGAGAGCAGAGCTTCATCTTCCGAGAGCGCGACGATGCAGTTGCGAATGTCTCCCGGGGGCAGCATGTTCAGCTCTTTGCGCAGGCGCCCGCTGGAGCCGCCATCGTCACTGACGGTGACCACGGCGCAGAGTTCGCTGATTTCGGGATGGTCGGGTTTTGCAGCTGCGCTGGGACGAGTGACGTAGCGTTTGAGGCCCTTCAGCAGGGTAGACAGACCGGTCCCGCCGCCGATGGCGACGACGCGAAGACTGCGGGTTGACGAGGTGTTTCCGCTTGACGCACGCGGTGAGCGCTGCTGGGGATCAGATACGGGAACAGCCACGGCTAGCCATTTTCCTCAGGGATTGCTGCTTCCGGAGCGAACTCCGCCCCCGGATCGGGATAGAGTAACTCAGTGAAGCGAGGATCTTCCGCCAGGTTCTGGAAATCGGAATCGTTTCTCGCCTGAAAGCGAAGCGACGCGTTGATCCGGATGGCCTCATCGAGATGGCGCAGCGAGTCTTCCAGGTGGCCGGTCAGGCAGTCGAGCGCAGCCAGACCGTAGGCCACGTAGTCCGCTTTAGGGACTTGCTTGGAAAGCTTGTCGAGGTGCTCGCGGGCGGTTACGTAGTCGCCCACATTCATCAGCGAGACGGCATAGTCGTAGTGCTCTTCCGGACTCTTGAACTGGTTGGCCGAACGATCCAGATGCTGGTTGCAGGTGTTGAGGTGCACCGTGATCCGGTCCGCCAGCTCTCTGCTGGCGCCGGTAACCGCCTTCTGGAGAAGGCCTTTGGCTTTTTCAAACTTGCGCTCCTGGAGCGCGCGCAGTCCGGCCTCATAGTTTTGCACAGCCTGTGCAAAACGAGGATCTTCGTTGGTCGGTTTCTTGGCAGTGGGTTTCTGCGCCATCCGCAACACTCTTCCTGAGCTCTTCGTAAGTTCTCCTTTTTTATACGCTTGGAGGAAATTGACCAAAAGATAAGGTGCCTGATCGGTCAATTTCGACCCGCAGTTTATGACTGTTGGTCAAGGAGCCCTGAATCTCACCTGTGGAAAAGACTGAACTACCTCGAATCAGCAGGTTATACGCGCATTCGCGTGTCCGTCAACCCGGCCCGACTCTGTCAGTTGATGGCGGCCGCCGTTTGCAGGTCTACCTGCTTCCATTCACCCTTCATGATGCCTTGACGAATCTGGGTAGCCGTCTTGCCCTTCTTGTTCATGGAATACGAATAGTAGACTTCCTTCAAACACACCGCGCACTGAGCGCCGTGAACCCCTTCGAAACAGCTATGCAGGCTGTTGTGACCCATTCCGCGATCGCAATAGCAGTAGCAGGGTTGCTGATGCAGGACCGCGGGGATCTTTGCCGCCAGTTCGTAAGCATGGCTTTGAAACGGATATTGAGCGTTCTCGCCCCATAGCTGCTCACGGCCGAGGATCGGGGGCAGGGCGGAGCCCTTGGCGGGTGCTGCCGAATTGTAATGCGGGACTTCGCCGTTCTGTTGGGAAATGGCCCAGGGGGTGGAGACGACCAGAACCAGCAAACCTAGAAAGGCAAGGGACAATCCACGCTTCAACATGATTCAGAGGCCCTCTGTGTGATGATTGTAACTCGAATTGCGATGGGGCGGCAGTTAGCCCCAAGGTAACGGCGACACGGGGCGGACCCGCTTCAACCGGAAGCGCCTCACCCTTATAATGAAGTCAAGATGCCGGAATTACCCCGTCCCGCGGATTTGCGTCCTCGCCACGAGAGGATTCCCGCGCCGGCTTCATCCCGCTCTTTGCCGGTTCTCTCGGTGTGGTTGCGCGACCTGATCATTTCTTTGGCGATCTCAGCCTTCATTATTGTTTTTCTGTACCAGCCGGTGAAGGTGGAAGGCACGAGTATGATGCCTTCGCTCGACGACCAGGAACGCATCTTCGTCAATAAGTACGTATACCGCCTGGAGCCCATCCAGCGCGGGGATATCGTAGTGTTCCGTTATCCGCGTGATCCCTCCAAGAGTTTTATCAAACGAGTGATCGGACTGGCGGGAGATCGCATCCGCATTGAATCGGGGGAAGTGTTCGTGAACGGCGAGGCTTTAGAAGAAGATTACGTTCCCGCCGCCTACGCCGATCAGCGGTCTTATGGCGAGATTGTGGTGCCACCCAACAGCTATTTTGTGCTGGGCGATCATCGCACCATGTCGAACGACAGCCGCGATTTTGGGCCCGTGACTATTGGCTACATCTACGGCAAGGCCGTATTTGGATATTGGCCTATGGATAAAATGGGTAGGGTGCGGTAAACAGCTGTCAGCTCTCAGCTGTCAGTGAATTCCAAGCTTTCACCGCCCGGTCGCAACCGATTTAGCTGAGAGCTGACGGCTGAGAGCTGACAGCTGCTAGAAAAATCCAAAAAATCGAAAACATTTGTTTCGCGAATTTGGTATCCCTGCTAAAATTCTGAAAATCCACTCCCTGGAGCAGGAATGCAAGCTACGCTTGCGCTCGAAGACGGCAGAGTCTTCCGAGGCAAAGGATACGGCGCCAAAGGCGAATGTTACGGCGAAGTCGTTTTTAATACTTCCATCACTGGCTATCAGGAAATTTTCACTGATCCTTCCTACTGCGGCCAGATTGTAGTCCTCACCAATCCTGAAATCGGCAACTACGGCACTAATGCAGAGGACAACGAAGCCACGCGTCCCTACATCGAGGGTCTGGTCGTCCGCGAGTTTTCCAAAGTCAGTTCTAACTGGCGCTCGCAGCAGGTGGCCGAAGAATATCTCGAACAGTTCAAGATTCCAGTGCTGGCGGAGATTGATTCGCGCGCGCTGGTCCGGCACTTGCGCGATCACGGCGTGATGCGCGGCGTGGTCTCCACTTTGGAAGAGGATGGCGACAAACTTGTGGCGAAGGCCCGGGCCATCCCCAAGATGGACGGGACCGACCTGGCGAAAGTGGTCAGCACCAAGAGCACCTACGTCTGGGAAACTGGCGAGCGTTCCCATCTGCCGGATGAGGTGGTGGGCGTCAAGGACGAGCCGGCGCGCTTCCACGTCGTGGCCTACGACTACGGAATTAAACAGAACATTCTGCGCAAGCTGCGGGGCGAAGGCTGCAAAGTCACGGTGGTGCCGGCGCAGACTTTAGCCGAAGATGTGCTAGCGCTGAAGCCGGATGGCGTATTCCTGTCGAATGGCCCGGGCGATCCTGAGCCCTGTTCGTATGCGGTGGACAATATTCGACGCTTGATGGGGCGGCAGCCGATTTTCGGAATTTGCCTGGGACATCAGCTCACCGGCATCGCGCTGGGTGGAAAGACTTTCAAGCTGAAGTTTGGACACCACGGTGGAAATCATCCGGTAAAGCAGTTGAACTCGGGCAAGATCGAGATCACGGCGCACAATCATAACTTTGCTGTCGATCCAGATTCGCTGCCGCAGAGCGAAGTTGAGCTCACGCACATTGATTTGAACGACAACACGCTGGAAGGAATGCGGCATCGGAATCTGCCGCTGTTCTGCGTGCAATACCATCCTGAGGCCTCACCGGGTCCGCATGATTCGCATTATCTGTTCAAGGATTTCGTGAAGATGATGGAGGAGTGGAAGGGGTGAAAAGACCCGCAATCATTTTCGCGTGCTGCCTGCTGTTGGCGGTTATCGCTGGCGCGGAGTCGGTCGAAGTTGGAACACTGAAGCCTGAGGAGTCCTCTCCCAACGTCCAGATCGCGGTGGTCTTGAACGGGAAGCCTGTGAAGCTCGCACAGGTGAGTTTTTGTACCGTGACAGGCGCCCAAGCATGCTTTTCAGCTTACACCGGCGACAATGGCATTGCGGTACCGCATGCACTATCCCTGACGACATATCACGTGTTTGCTCTCTTCGAGGATGATCTCAGCTCGGACATATATTTGCATGTCTCCGCTCAGGGCAAAGCGACAGCGTTCGTAATGGACTTGACCCCATCTTTCAAGGCAGCTCAAGCAGTTTTAGCGGCCGCGGAAAAGCTGCCTGTCCGAGAGATCGTGCGAGAGTTCACGGGATCCGTGCAAGATTCTTGGGGAGCTGTGATCACCGGAGCGAACATTAAAGTGGTGCGAAAAGGGTCGGCCGACAAGGCGGGTGTGCTGCGGCTCAAGTCTGATGCAAACGGACACTTTTCGGCGCAGCTGACCGACGGAATCTACATCGCTTTCTTTTCGTCCCCGGGGTTTCGCACTGAAATCGTGCCCCTCGAGGTGTCAGCACAAGGCGAGAAAGAAATGTTGGTCAAGCTGCAGATTGGCAACGTAACCCGATCGATGAAGGTGAACACTTAGAGCTAAATGCCGCGACGAACTGACATCTCGAAAATTCTGATCATCGGCTCTGGCCCCATCATCATTGGCCAGTCGGCGGAGTTCGATTACTCCGGCACGCAGGCTTGCAAGGCGCTCAAGGCCGAGGGATTTGAAGTGGTGCTGGCCAACTCCAACCCGGCCACCATCATGACCGATCCCGAGATCGCCGACCGCACCTACATCGAGCCGCTCACTCGGGAATATCTGGAAGAAATTATTCGCATTGAGCGTGAGCTGTCGGGCGGGCAGGGATTCGCCATCCTGCCTACCGTGGGCGGCCAGACTGCGCTCAATCTGGCCATTGAACTTTCCGACGGCGGCGTACTCGAGAAGTACAACGTGCAGCTTATCGGCGCCAACGTGGCCGCGATCAAGAAAGCCGAAGACCGTCTCTACTTCAAAGACGCGATGCAGAAGATTGGCCTCGATGTTCCCAAGTCGGCGCTGGTGAACAATCTGAAAGACGGCCTGGAATTTGCCGGCAAGATCGGGTTTCCGGTCATCGTGCGGCCGTCATTCACACTGGGCGGCAGCGGCGGCGGCATCGCTTACAACCGCGAAGAGATGCTGGAAGTGCTGGCCCGCGGACTCGATTTCTCTCCTGTACACGAAGCGCTGATCGAAGAATCGGTCTTGGGGTGGAAGGAATACGAGCTTGAGGTGATGCGCGATCTGAAAGACAACGTCATCATCATCTGCTCGATTGAGAACTTCGATCCCATGGGCGTGCACACCGGCGATTCGATTACCGTCGCCCCGGCGCAGACGCTCACCGATCGCGAGTATCAGGCGATGCGCGATGCGGCGATTGCGGTGATCCGCGAGATCGGCGTCGAGACGGGCGGATCGAATATTCAGTTCGGAGTTCATCCCACGACCGGGCGCATGGTGGTGATCGAGATGAACCCGCGCGTCTCGCGGTCGTCGGCGCTGGCTTCGAAGGCCACGGGATTTCCCATCGCAAAGATTGCCGCCAAGCTGGCGGTCGGCTACACGCTGGACGAAATTCCCAACGACATCACACGCAAGACGCCGGCGTGCTTTGAGCCGACGCTCGATTACGTGGTGGTGAAAATTCCCAAGTGGCAGTTCGAAAAATTCCCCGGCGCCGACGAGAACCTGGGGCCGCAGATGAAGTCCGTCGGCGAAGTGATGGCCATCGGCCGCACTTTCAAGGAAGCGCTGCTCAAGGGCGTGCGCGCGCTCGATACCGGCAAGAAAATCGGGTCGGAAAAAATCGAGCCCAAGATCCTGACTCAGCGGCTGGTGACGCCGCATCCCGAGCGGCTTTCGTACGTGCGTTATGCGTTGCGGCAGGGGCACACGGTCAAGCAACTGGCCAAGATGACGTCCATCGATCCGTGGTTTCTGTACCAGCTCAAAGAGATTAACGATATGCAGCTGGAGCTGGAAAAGCATCCCATGGAATCGATTCCCACCGAGGTGCTGCGCGAGGCCAAGCGGATGGGCTTCTCCGACGGGCGGCTGGCTGGAGTCTGGCGGCTGGACGGCAAGGGAGCGCAGGAAAAAGTTCGTCATCTGCGCAAGAAGCACGGCATTGCGCCGGTCTACAAGCGCGTGGACACGTGCGCCGCGGAGTTTGAAAGCTATACGCCGTATTTGTATTCGACCTACGAAGAAGAAGACGAGGCCACGCCCACCGAGAAGAAAAAAGTCATCATTCTGGGCAGCGGGCCCAACCGCATCGGGCAGGGAATTGAGTTTGATTACTGCTGCTGCCATGCGGCGTTTGCGCTGCGCGACGACGGTTACGAGACCATCATGATCAACTGCAATCCGGAGACCGTCTCGACCGATTACGACACCAGCGATCGCCTCTACTTTGAGCCTCTGACTCTGGAAGATGTGTTCGCCATCTGCGAGCACGAAGCTTCGGGCGGCGCGCCGGTCGGCGTGATCGTGCAGTTCGGCGGGCAGACTCCGCTGAATCTGGCGCTGCCCCTGAAAGCCGCGGGCGTGAACATCATCGGGACATCGCCGGAGTCGATTGATCTGGCGGAAGATCGCAAGCGCTTCGGCAAATTGCTCGACGAACTTGAGATCCCGCAGGCTCCGGGCGCGATGGCGGCTTCGGTGGAGGAAGCGATCGAGGGGGCGAAGCGAGTTGGATTCCCGGTGCTGGTGCGGCCTTCGTATGTGCTGGGCGGACGCGCCATGGTGATCGCCTACGACGAGGAGATGGTCGTCCGCTACATGAAGGAAGCGGTTGAATATTCGCAGGACCGGCCGGTGCTGATTGACCACTTCCTCGAAGACGCGATCGAAGTGGACGTGGACGCGCTCTCGGACGGCGAAGATGTCGTGATCGGCGGCATCATGCAGCACATCGAGGAAGCCGGCATCCACTCCGGCGATTCCTCGTGCGTGCTGCCGGCGGTGGATATTCCCGAGCACTCTGCTGGAGCGCATGCGCGAGTACACATTCAAACTGGCGCGGGCGCTGAAAGTGGTCGGGCTGATGAATATTCAGTTCGCGATTCCGCGGGCCAGTGGAATGAATGGAAACGGCGACGGGGCCAAGGTCTATGTGCTGGAAGTCAATCCGCGGGCTTCGCGGACCGTGCCCTACGTTTCGAAGGCCACGGGCGTGCCCATGGCGAAGATCGCGGCCCGGCTGATGACGGGGCGCAAGCTGCGCGAATTCCTGCCGGAGTTCATCGAGCGCCGCGCCGATCTCGACACCGGGCACTGCTACTACGTGAAGTCGCCGGTGTTTCCGTGGAACAAGTTTCCGGGCGTGGATACTGTGCTGGGGCCGGAGATGAAGTCTACCGGCGAAGTGATGGGCGTGGCCGACAATTTCGGCGAGGCCTTCGCCAAAGCCCAGACCGCCGCCGGACAGAAGCTGCCCACGCAGGGCATGGTCTTTATCAGCGTCACCGATCATGACAAGCCGGGCGTGGCTGAAGTCTCGCGCAAGTTTGTCGACATGGGTTTCAAGCTGGTGGCCACGGCGGGCACGGCCGACGTGCTGGAATCCGCCGGCATGTCGGTAGAGCGCGTGTACAAGGTGAAAGAGGGACGGCCCAACGTGGTGGATCTGATCAAGGGCGAGCGCATTCACCTGATCGTGAATACTCCTCACGGGGTGGATCCCTGGTTCGATGAGAAGGCCATCCGGCGTGCCGCGGTGCAGGCGCGGATTCCCACGATTACCACGCTCTCGGCGGCTCGCGCCGCGGCGGAAGGGATTGCGGCGCTGCAGCGCGGCGAGCTGCGTGTGCAGGCGTTGCAGCAGTTGCATGCGGAGCGTACAGTGAAAGGCCAACGAGGCTAATTTCGCCTCGGAGGTATCGAATGGCGCATGAAAATAGCGCTCTGATTCGCCGCTGGTTTGAGGAAGTCTGGAACAAAGGCCGGATGGAAGCGATCGACGAGATGGCGTCCGCCAGCGTGATTGGCCACGGTCAGGCCCAGCATGACACCGATATCGGCCTCAAAGAGTTCAAGCCTTTTGTGGTGGCTCTGCGCAGCGCCTTCCCCGACATAAAAATTGTGATCGGCCACACCATCGAACAAGGTGACAACGTGGCGGCCCGCTGGACGGCGACCATGACGCACAAGGGTGCGTTCCTCGGCTTCGCCTCGACAGGCAAGAAGGTGACCATCACGGGCACAACCATGCTGCGATTCTCCAACGGCAAGATTGTCGAAGGCTGGGACAACTGGGACCAGTTGGGTCTGCTGGTGCAGATCGGCGCGGTGCCGGCCGCGCATTTTGTGCCGCCTGCGGCGTGACGATCGGCGTAGCGGTTTCGACCGGCGCGACTCAATGGATCACAGGAAGACGAAACAATGCCCGATATTCGGACACAGCCGCGCGACTTGTCCCGCGATATCTCCGACATCGAAGCCTTTGTCGCAGGGTTGACGGATGCGTGGAACCGCGGGGATGCCAAGGCTTTTTCTGCCAGGTTTGCGGCTGACGGCAGTTTCACTAACGTGCTGGGCATAGTCGCCTACGGGCGGGAAATCTTTGAATTGCGCCATAGTGAGATTTTCAGCACCATCTACAAGGGAAGCGTGCTGCGACAGTCCATTGGGATGGTGCGCTTCATCCGTCCCGATGTTGCGGTAGTTGACGTGGATGCGGCGTTGACCGGCTATGCCAGGCTGCCTCCAGGAGTGCAGGCGGGAAGTGATGGCCTTTTGCGAGCCAAACTTCAACTGGTCCTGACCAGGGAAGACGATGGGTGGTGGATCGCCGCATTTCATAATGTGGACGTCAAATCTCTGCCACCTCGGCCTTGAGTGGAAGCGCATTGAGTCGAGTTGCGATAGAGGTCCTTCGACTGCTCCGCTCAGGATGACTGCTGGATTTGATAAGCTCTTGGGTAGACAGTTTCGGCGATTACACTAACGATCATGCTACTGAACGGTATTTTTCCTCCCATCACGACGCCTTTCTATCCCGACGGCAAGGTGTATTTCAAAAAGATCGAGCACAACGTTGAGCGCTACTCCAAGACTCCGGTGGCGGGGCTGGTTGTGCTGGGCTCGACCGGTGAGGCCATCATGCTCTCCGATGATGAGCGCCGCGAAGTGTTGAAGACGGCGCGTGAGGCTACGGCTCCCAACAAAGTTCTGATTGCGGGCACGGGAATCGAATCGGCGGTTGAAACCTTGCGACTTACCGAGTATGCGGCTGAACTCGGCTATGACCTGGCGTTGGTGCGCACGCCGCACTTCTACAAGAAGGCGTTGCAACCCGCGAACCTTCTGGCTTTCTATCGCACGGTGGCGGACCGGTCGCCGCTGCCGGTGCTGATCTATAACGTTCCTCCATTTACCGGATATGACATCCCGGCGGAGGTAGTGATCGAACTGGCGGATCACCCGAACATCGTCGGCATCAAGGAATCGGGTGGCGACGTGGAAAAAATGCGCCGCATGGTGGAGGCGACTCGACACGTGAAGCGTGCGGCCGCAGTAACCGAAACGTTTGAGGCGGTTACGCCGCGCATGTTGAAAGCGTCCGCTGGGGGCAACGGAGCAGGGCGGGGAACTGGTGCAGGTGGCGGGGCTGGGCGGGAGCAAGCCGTCGTCCTCGGCCGTGAATGTGGTGAGCGGAATGAAGACCCGGCAGAAGGAAGTCGGGTTCCAGGTACTGGCGGGTCTGGCGCAGAAATTTGAGCCCTCGCTGCAGGCGGGAGCGGTGGGTGGAGTGCTGGCCTTTGCCGATGTGGCGCCCACCGCGTGCTACGAAATTTACGCTGCCTGGAAGGAAGGCGATGCCGCCCTGGCCCGCCTAAAACAGGAGCGAATCGCGAGCGTGGCCCAACGCGTAGGCAGCGAGCTGGGCATTCCTGGTATGAAATATGGGATGGATTTGAACGGGTACTACGGTGGTCCGGCCCGGTTGCCGCTGCTGCCGCTCACGGCTGATCTGAAAGCTGAGGTGGAGCGGTTACTGGCGGACGTTCGGAACTAGCTGCGCCTGAATTGAATCACAATCTTGACCACAAAGGTCGCGAAGGAAAGCCGCAAGGGCCGCTCGGAACTCTGAACCAGGCCCGATTACCCATAGCGGTACGGTTTCGACGGTTCACCTCATCGGAGTCGTCATGCTGAGCGTGCGAAGCATCTGGCGTGAAGAGGATATGTGCTCGCCTCGGCGATGACTACAGTTCGCGCGAGATCCTTCGAGACTGAAGTCTCTCAGGATGACGCCGTGGCGGAGACTTGTCGAAACTGAGGTACCTTCCGATCCCTCTTTTAGCTTGAATCCTTCCGCCCTACGCTGGTAATATTTGAACGAACGTTCGAACAACACTCGAACAATGGCCACGGCTTCTTCCATCCAATCGCAACTCTCGCCGCGACGGGGTTCTGTTTCCGGCCCGAGCCTGGAGACTCGCTTCGACCGCCGGCTGTCGCGGATCCTGGTCCACGCCACCAGCGTTTTCTACGAAAAAGGCTACGCTGCCGCGTCCATGCGCGATCTTTCCCGGGCCAGCGGAGTTTCGCTCTCCGGCTTGTACTACTATTTCGAGTCTAAGGAAGAGCTGCTTTACCTGATCCAGAAACATACCTTCACCACTATTGTGGGCCGTTTGCGCGAGCGCCTGGACGAGGTCACCGATCCGGCCGACCGCATTCGGATGTTCATTCGCAATCATCTCGAGTACTTTCTGGCCAACCAGAAAGCCATGAAGGTCCTTTCTCACGAAGAGGACGTGCTGAAAAACGGCTTTGGCGCGGAGATTGCGTGCCATCAAGCGCGAGTACTACCGGCTCTGCGTTGGGTTGCTGGACAACTACAAGGCGGCACGTAAACTGGACTTTTCCAGCCGGACCGCGGTGCTCAGTTTGTTCGGGATGATGAATTGGATCTACACCTGGTACAACCCGCGGACGGACGCCGGCGCCACCGAACTGGCGCGCGAGATGGGAGACATTTTTCTGCAGGGCATTGGCACGGCATCGTCCCCAGGGCCACGGAAGAAGCGTCCGCAACATCGCGCTGACACGAACTCTTAAACACTTTCGAAAAGGAGTACGACTATGGCAACTACAGTGCAGCCCGCAAGCGGCGAAGGCACAAAGCAACTGATCAACTACCGCGTCGACGCGGGCGTCGCGGTGATCGAACTGTGCGACCCGCCGGCCAACACTTACACCTACGAGATGAACCGGCAGCTCGATGAGGCGATTCTCAAGGCGCGCATGGACAACGATGTGTACGTCATCGTGCTGACAGGCGCGGGCGACAAGTTCTTCTCGGCGGGCGCGAACATCAAGATGCTGGTCAGCGTCGATCCCACGTTCAAGTACTACTTTTGCCTGCATGCCAATGAGACCCTGCTGCGGCTGGAGCACACGCCCAAGCTGGTGATCGCGGCGCTGAACGGACACTGTGTGGGCGGCGGCCTGGAAATTGCCATGGCGGCCGACATCCGCATCGCGCGCCAGGATGCCGGCAAAATCGGACTGCCGGAAGTGAATCTGGGCGTACTGCCCGGCACCGGCGGTACCCAGCGGCTGTCGCGCATCGTGGGCAAGAGCAAGGCGATTGAATTGATGGTGACCGGCAACACGTTTTCTTTCGAAGAAGCGAAAGAGCTGGGCATCGTGAACGATATCTACGAGCGCGACAATTTCATGGAGAACATCATGGAATACGCGCGCCAGTTCTGCCCGCCGAACAAGGCCGCAAAGGCCGTGGGCCGCATCAAGCGCGCGGTGCAGACGGGTTGGGAGATCCCCATGGAATCCGCATTGGCGGTCGAGCGCGAGAATCAGCAACTCCTGTTCCAGAGCGAAGACGCCAAAGAGGGCCTGGCGGCGTACGTGGAGAAACGGCCGGCGGTGTTCAAAGCGAAGTAAGCGGCGCGCGGGAGCGTTCACGCACCACGCAGGACACGGGACCGGCGGGACGCCTGGCGCTACTCTGAACCGGCGCTACGAGTGAAGGGGTGTACTATGCCAGGCAAAGTAGCAAAAATCGGAACCTTCAGTGACTGGGTTGGACTTTTTGACGATTGGCGCAAAGAGATCGGCGTCAACCACGACGAAATTGCCAGCTTCAAGTTCGACACGCTGTTCGGCGCGATCGAGACCGAAGAAATCCAATTCGGCGCTTATAAGGGCCGCCGCAAGTGGGAGAACCTGCGCCAGATACCCACGCAGCAAATGCGCGACGCGCTGATGAACATGATCGTCTACCAGGGCGATACGGAATTTGCCAGCGTGGAGCAGCAGCGGTACCTGTTCCAGAGCGCGCCTACCGACTGGGACCGACGCGCCATCACCCGGGTCATGATCGAGGAGATGCGCCACGGCTGGCAGATGTGCGCCCTGCTGGTGGATCACTTCGGTTACTCCGGCAAGGTCGAAGCCCAGAAAATGCTGGAGCGCCGCGCGTTCGACAACAAGCGATTGCTGGGCGCGTTCAACGTCGACGTCGATAATTGGATGGACTTCTTTACCTACACCGACTTCGTCGATCGCGACGGAAAATTCCAGTTGCAGATGTTCAAGTATTCGGCGTTCGCTCCGCTGGGACGTTCCATGTCCTACATGTTGCGCGAGGAGGCGTTCCACATGGGAACGGGCAACGACGGGCTGCGCCGGATTGTGGAAGCGGGCGTGGTTCCGGGCTGGCTGATCCAGAAATATCTCAACAAGTGGATTTCGAGTTCCTACGATCTGTTCGGGACGGACCATTCTTCGTCCGCGCATTGGGCGTACGTGTGGGGGATCAAGGGACGATACGACGAGCCGAAGAACGAGCAGGCGGCCGATCTGGATGACCTGAACGATTACAACCGGCAGCTTTATCGCGATGAAGTGGCGGGCCTGATCGCCCGGTTCAATAGTTTCCTAAAACCGGGACAGCCAAAGCTTTACGCGCCACATATCAAGTTCAATCGCAACATTGGGCGCTGGGCGGGGCAGAAATTTCACGCTGAAACCGGCGAAGGCGTCGACGACAGCGGCTACGAGCAACACTTGAAGGAGTATCTGCCGTCGGCGGAGGACAAGAAAATGCTGCTGGACATTATCAGCAATGAAAAGAAATGGATCGCGCCCAAGGAAGGCGCGCGCGATCCTCTGGCTTCGATTGGCGAGGTGCGGAAGTCCGCGATTAATTTGTAGCTCCCGGCAGCGTGCCAAAGTCGTTTTGAAAATCAGTTCTCAGTTGCCAGTTCTCGGTTCTCAGTTGGCTTATGGCGATGACTACCGTTATTCCGGAGAGGCGGGCTTACACGCCGGGCGAGTTGATGGTGGTCAGCGCCGCGCGCGAGATTCGCGACGGTGAAGTGGTATTCGTCGGCATGCGGCTGCCGCTGATTGCATTCGTGGTGGCGAAGAAGACACATGCTCCCAATGCGGTCGGATTGTTTGAAAATGGCGTCATACGCAGCACACCTTCTCCGGAACTGATCTACACCATGGCCGATCCTGCCAACCTCAAGAATGCAACCCAGTGTCTGGACATGCTTGGAGTGATGAGCCTGCTGCAATCCGGACGGGTGCATATGGGCTTTCTGGGAGCGGCGGAAGTGGACCGCTTTGGCAACCTGAACTCGACCCAGGTGCGCGGCGCGAAGGGCATGACGCGATTGCCGGGGTCGGGGGGCGCTTGCGATATCGCTTCGCTGGCGCAGCGTTTTGTGGTGTTGCTGGAACACAGCCGGGAGCGCCTGCCGGAGCGGGTTTCGTATGTGACCAGTCCGGGCAACGGCGACGGTCGCGGCTGGCGGCAGCGTGTGGGCTTGCCGCGCGGCGGTCCGGCGGCGGTGATTACGAGCAAAGCGGTGTTGCGTTTCGGCGACGACGGCGAAGCTTACCTGTCGTCCACTCATCCGGGCGTAGAGGTTGAAGACGTGTTGCGCAACACAGGATGGCCGCTGCGGGTGTCGGACAGAAGTAACGGCAACGCCGGAGCCGAGTGAGGAAGAATTGAAGGCGATTCGCGAATACGACAAAGACGGCTTCTGGACAAAATAAGATGGCCACCGGAGCGCTCGCGCAAACTCGAATCAGGCTCGACTTCCAGCCTCCGGTGGCCCGCCTCGCGCTGTCCAATCCGCCGCTCAACGTGATTGACTTCGCGATGATGGACGAGCTGGCGCAGGCGCTGGCCGAGATTGATGCCCGGAATGATGTATCGACGGTTGTATTAAGCGGCACGGCGAAATCGTTCTCGGTCGGGGTGGACGTGGCCGCCCACACGCCAGACAAAATCGAAAGCATGCTGGCGAAGTTTCATGGCGTGATTCGCGCCCTGGTTGGCACGAAGAAAGTCACGATCGCGGCGGTGCACGGCCACTGTCTGGGTGGCGGCGCGGAATTGGCCATGGTTTGCGATCTGGTTTACACCGCGGACATCGCGACATGGGGATTCCCCGAGATCAAGCTGGGATGTTATCCGCCGGTGGCGGCGACGGCTCTGGCAGCCCTGGTTGGGCAAAAGCAAGCGGCCGATTTGATCCTTACCGGGCGCAGCATTACGGGTACGGAAGCGGCGCGCATCGGACTGGCCAACCGCGCGGTTGCCGACACGGCGGTGGAAGCGGCGGTAGAGGACGCGATCGATCATCTTGTGAAATTGAGCCCGGCTGCGCTGGCGATCACCAAGAAGGCGAACTACGCCTGGGACTCGATGCACTTCGACAAAGGACTGGCGCGGGCGGAAAGAATCTATCTTGAGGAGTTGATGAAGACGGAAGATGTTCAGGAGGGAATCAACTCGTTTTTGCAGAAGCGGCCGCCGGTGTGGAAGGGGAAGTAGAGTTGCCTATGTCCAAGCTCCTGACCATGCGCGAAGCTATAGCCGACCTGGTCCCGGATGGCGCATCGGTCGCGCTGGGCTTGCAGATGGAGCAGATGATTCCGTTTGCCGCCGGCCACGAAATCATCCGGCAAAAGAAGCGCGGCCTCACGCTGATTGGGCCCATTTCTGACATTCTCTTTGATCAAATGATTGCGGCGGGATGCGTGGAGCAGGTCATCGCCGCCTGGGTGGGCAACGTGATGATGGGCTCGGCCTACAACTTTCGCCGGGCGGTGGAGCAGGGCGGCTTGAGGATCGTGAACTTGAGCAATTTCGCGGTGGCGTTGGCTCTGCAGGCGGCCGCGATGGGCGTACCGTTCCTGCCGACGCGAACTGCGCTGGGCAGCGATCTGGCTCGGGACAATGACTTCTTCGCCGAGATGGACTCGCCGTTTGAGGACATCAATCCGGCGAGTCTGCGACTCGCCTGGGCGGACGAGGGCGTCCGCCCCTACGTGAGCACAGGGAAGCTGCATGCGGTTCGAGCGCTGGTCCCCGATGTTGCGATTGTTCATTTGCAGCGGGCGGATCGCGAAGGGAACGCGCACTGCTGGGGCAACTTCGGCGTCATGATCGAGGCGGTGCGCGCGGCGAAGCGGGTGATCGTGGTGGCGGAAGAGATTGTCGACGCCGAAGTCATCGCCAGCGATCCCAATCGGACGGTCATTCCCGGATTTCTGGTCAATGCGGTGGTGGAAGGCCGGTATGGAGCGCATCCCTCGCCGGTGCAGGGATATTACAGCCGCGACAACGCTTTTTTCCGCCAGTATCACGAGCAGACAAAAACCATAGCTGACAGCGAGGCCTGGCTGCAGCGCTGGGTCTACGGCGTGGCCGACCGCAGGGCGTACATGAATCAGCTGGGCGGATGTCGCGTGGAAGAGTTGGGAGTGAAGCAACACGCCTACGCAACGCAGACGGATTTTGGGTACTGAGGTTGTACGCTGCTGGCTTCTGGCCAAAGCGCGTGGCAGCTGAGAGTCGGGAGCTAGAAGCCAGGAGCCAGGAGGCGTTTTTTATGGACTTCGAAATCAGCGCCGGACAAGTCAAGTCTCTGCTCAAGCAGGGCGAGAAATTTACTTTGCTCGATGTCCGTGAACCGTGGGAACTGGAGAAGGCTCATCTCGAGGGCAGCAAGAACATTCCCATGGGCGATATCCCCACGCGGGCGAATCAGGAACTCGATCCTGACGAGCACATCGTCGTGGTGTGCCATCACGGTGTGCGGTCGTTGAGTGTGACCAACTGGCTGCGGCAGCAAGGCTTCGAGAATGTCCAGTCCATGCGCGGCGGAATTGACGGCTGGGCGCGGACCGTGGATCCGAAGGTGCCGTTGTACTGAAGGAAGCTTCTAGCTGCTGGCTCCTAGCTGCTAGCTAAGGATTGGGCTAGAAGCCAGGAGCTAGAAGCTGATTTTCCATGAAAAAAGAACTCATCGAACTTCGCGTTAACGGCCGGACCCACGAGCTGGCCCTCGAGCCCAGCACGTTGCTGCTTGACGCTTTGCGTCTGGAGTTGCGGCTGACTGGGTCCAAGCGCGGCTGTGATGACTCTTCCTGCGGAGCGTGCACGGTTCAGGTGGACGGTATTCCCATGCTCTCGTGCACCATGCTTGCCGCCAGTTGTGAAGGGCAGGAGATCACGACCATCGAAGGCGTGAGTGAACACGGCAGCCTGGCCGCCATCCAGAAAGCCTACGGCGACTGGGGCGGGGCGCAGTGTGGATTTTGCACGCCGGGCTTCATCATGACGGTGAAGCATCTGCTGGCGGTGAATCCGGAGCCGAGCGATGAAGAAATCCGCGGCGCGCTGAGCGGAAACCTGTGCCGTTGCACGGGATACAGCCAGATGTATCAGGCCATCAAGGCGGCGATTGTGGCGGAACAGCAGGCGCTCGATGATCGGCGGGCGGGACGCCCGCCGGACAGTCGGCGAGACGCCGGCGCTACGAACTGCCCGAGATGACTGACTTCTCCATTATCGGCAAACCCATCGCGATGGTCGACGCGGCGGGCAAGACCACGGGCGCCGGGAAGTATACCGACGACCTCAGCTGTCCCAGGCATGCTGGTGGGCAGGATTCTGCACTCACCTTATCCTCATGCCCGCATCAAGCGCATTGACACCAGCCGCGCCGAGAAACTGGAAGGCGTCGTCGCCGTCGCGATTGGCAAGGATGCGCCCAACACTTACGGAATTCTTCCCGTTGGCCACGATGAACATGCGCTCGCCCTGGACAAGGTCCGCTACGTCGGGGACAACGTGGCCTGCGTTGCCGCGGTCGATGAGGCCACCGCCGACCGGGCGTTGGAACTGATTGATGTGGAGTACGAAGTGCTGCCCGCTTATTTCGATCCTGAAGAATCGATGAAGGCGGAAACCGACCTCATCCACGACAACAAGCCGCACAACCTGGAGAAGGACTATCACCACGTCTTCGGCGATCCCGACAAAGGCTTTGCCGAGGCGGATTGCATTGCCGAAGCCCGTTTTATCGCCAGAGAGGTAACGCATGCGGCGATGGAGCCGCACTCCACGCTGGCTGGTTTTGAAATCGATTCGCAGACGGGAAAGCCTGGCCGGCTGATCGTGCTGGTCGTCCACCCAGGTTCCGTATTACCTGCAGCACAAGCTCTCCCTGGTGCTGGAAATGCCAATGGCGCAGATTCGCGTGATCAAGCCGTTGGTGGGCGGGGGATTTGGCGGCAAGAGCGAAGTGATTCCGCTTGAGATCATCGCCGCGATTGCGGCGCGCAAGGCGCGCGCGCCGGTGAAGATCACTTACACTCGCGAGGAAGTGTTCTGGGCCCATCGCGGGCGTCCGCGCACTCTCATCGATCTCAAGACGGGAGTAAAGAAAGACGGCAGCATTACCGCCGTGAAAGCGCGCGTGGTGCAGGATGGCGGAGCTTACTGTTCCTACGGCGTGGTCACGATTCTTTACTCCGGGGCGCTGCTGGGCGCGCTCTACGATATTCCCAATATTCAATACGACGGTTATCGCGTGCTGACCAACAAGCCCGCCTGTGGCGCGATGCGGGGACATGGCACGGTGAACGTCCGTTTTGCTTTTGAGTCGCAACTGGACGAACTGGCGGCGAAGATCCATCTCGATCCGGCCGAGATTCGGCGGCGCAATCTGCTGAAGCCGCCCTGCATCACCGTCAATGGGCTGCGGGTGCAGAGTTACGGATTGCCCGAGTGCATTGAGAAAACGGTCGAGCGTTCGGGGTGGAAGGATCGCAAGGGAAAGCTGCCGAAAGGGCGCGGCCTGGGCATCGCCTGCAGCCACTACGTGAGCGGGGCGGCCAACTCCATCATTCGTTCTGACATGCCGCACTCGACGGTCAACATCAAGATTGATCGCGACGGCGGAGTCGTGGTGTATACCGGGCGCGTCCGAAATCGGGCAGGGCTCGGACACCATGACGGCGCAGGTCGCCGCTGAAACTCTGGGCTGCTCGCTGGGGCGGATCAGGATCGTGGCGGCCGATACGGACCTTACGCCCATTGACATCGGATCGTATTCCAGCCGGGTCACTTTCATGGCGGGAAATGCCACTTTGCGGGCGGCGGCGGAAGTGAAGAAGCAGATTGCTTCGGCGGCGGCGCGGAAGATGGGTTGTGCAGTCGAAGAGTTGGTTTTTCGGGATGATCTGGTGGTCCGGCAAAAGCTCGCGGGCGAGGGCGCCCGCGCCACACAGGCACCTCAGTCCGAGGCTTCGGTCAGCGGGCGCGTGGAGGGGCAAATCCTGCGCGGCTCGTTGCAGCAGAAGCGCAAGGACGAAGGTCCCAAAGATTCGATGAGCTTCGAAGAAGCCGTGGTGGCTGCCATCGATTTTCATGGCGCGCTGACCGGAACTGGCTCCTACGCGCCGCCGGTGGAAGCTCGCGGCGGCAGGCATAAAGGTGGCGGCGTCGGGCCTTCTCCGGCTTATTCCTACTCTGCGCAGGTGGCGGAAGTCAGCGTGGACGAAGAAACTGGCGAAGTGACCGTCCACAAAGTCTGGGCGGCGCATGATTGCGGGCGGGCGCTGAATCCGGTTTCGGTCGAAGGCCAGATCATCGGCTCGGTGTGGATGGGAATGGGGCAGGCGCTTACCGAAGAAATGGTCTGGAAAGATGGCATGCTGATGAATCCCGGATTGCTGGAATATCGCAGCCCGTCATCGGTGGAATCGCCGGAGGTGGAGGCGATCATCGTCGAGAGCATCGATCCTGAGGGGCCGTTCGGGGCGAAGGAATGCAGCGAAGGCTCGCTGGCGGCAACGATTCCCGCGATTGCGAACGCCATCTATGACGCGGTGGGAGTGCGGCTTGCATGAATGTCCGTTCACGCCGGAGCGTGTGCTGGCGGCGTTGCGCGCGAAGAAGAATGCGAAGGCGATCAATCTGACCGAGGGCATCGATCCCACGTCGCCCGCGGGATTTCGCGAGCACGGGGGATCGCTTTGGTTTAAGGGGAAAGGTCCGGAGCGGCATGCGCTGGATCCATCGCGCAGCGATCGTCAGCGGTTGAAGCTGGAGGCGACGATTGAGCCTTCCGCAATTCAAACTGCTGCGGCCGCGCACGTTGGAAGAAGCGCTGATCTTACTGGCCAGGCACGCGGGCGAGGGCGCCCGCGCCACACGAGTGGTGGCGGGGGGCACGGACCTGATTCCCTCGATGCGGCAGAAACTGTTCGAGCCGGAGTATGTGCTCGACATTCGGCATATTGCTGGGCTCAAAGAGATTCGAGCAAACAGAGCGCGGCGTCGAGATCGGCGCGCTGGCTTCGCTGACGGCGATCGAGCAATCGGAGCTTCTGCGTCGCCGCTATCCGGTGCTGACGGAGGCGGCGGCGACCGTCGCCTCGCCCATGCTGCGAAATATGGGCACGATCGGAGGCAATATCTGCCTCGACACGCGCTGCCTCTGGTACAACCAGTCGCTTACATGGCGCAAGGGGTGCGGCTTTTGCATCAAGAAAGATGGCGACCTTTGCCACGTCGCGCCCGGCGGAACCAAGTGCTGGGCAGTTTTCTCCGGAGACACGCCGCCGGCGTTGCTGTGCCTCGAAGCGGAAGTTGAGATCGCCAGCGCGTCTGGCACCGACGCATTCCCCTGGCCGAGTTCTACACCGGCGTGGGCGACGCCTACCGCAAGCTGCAGCCGGACGAATTGCTTGACGCGAGTGTTTTTGCCGGAATCTTCCGCCGACTACCGTGGCGTGTACCGCAAGCTGCGGGTTCGAGGATCGATTGACTATCCCCTGGCCGGCGTGGCTGTGGTCATGAAGCGATCGAATGGGCACATTGCGGATGCACGCGTGGCCATCACGGCGGTGAATCCTGCTCCCCTTTTGGTAAACGGCGCTGGCGAGCTGCTGGCGGGAAAAGCAGATGGAAGAAGCGCTGGCTGCAGCCGTCGGCGACTTGGCCGCAAAGATTGCCCGGCCACTCACCACATCTGCGCTCACGCCGGAGTATCGGCGGGAGATGATACGAGTATTTACGAAGAGGGCAGTGCTGGCGGCTTTCGAGAACTAAGCGACGGAAGCTCGCCCGCGGTTGCGAGGGCGGGACGCCCTCACGACAGCCGCCGGGACGGCGGCGCTACTGAACGCTAGCGCGATGTGAACAGGTGCCCCAGCTTTTCCTTCTTGGTCTTGAGGTAGTCCTCGGAGTGGGCCGAGGGAGCGACTTCGCAGGGCACGCGTTCGGCCACCACGATCCCTCCTTTTTCGAGCGCCGCGACTTTGTCAGGATTATTCGATAGCAGACGGACGCTTGAGACTCCGAGCGCTTTCAGAATTTCCGCGGGCAGCGCGAATTCGCGCTGGTCGGCCTTGAAGCCGAGGCGCTCGTTGGCTTCGACGGTATCCAGTCCCTGGTCCTGCAATTCATAGGCCTGCAGCTTTGCCATCAGACCGATGCCGCGGCCTTCCTGCTGCTCGTAAATCAGAATGCCCGCGCCGCGTTCGGCGATCATGGCAAGCGCCATTTCCAGTTGTGCGCGGCAATCGCAGCGCAGCGAACCGAAGACGTCTCCGGTAAGGCATTGGGAATGGATGCGGAGCAGCGGTGGCGAGGAATGGATGTCGCCCATGACCAGCGCGACGGCGTCTTCATCCCGCGGCGACGCCGGGAGTGCCGAAAGCCCCGCGAAAGCCGTGGATGCGAAATTTGCCCCAGCGGGTAGGGAAGTCAGCGGAGGCTACTTGACGGACCTGATTCGAAGACACATCAACATTATAGCGGGATGCGCATAACGGGATGCGCGGACGGCGGTCGAGGTCTGTGCCGATGTCGCACGAGCGAGGACGCTCGCGCCCACATCGCTAGCCTTTACCCAGGCGGGGGAAGTGGTAGTACACGTCCTGCTTGGAGGCGATGGCGACGCCGTTGCGGGTTGCGGGTCGAAAGTGCCAATTCTCCAGGGCCGCGAGCACTTTGCTGTCGATCGCCGGAGTCAGGCTCTGCACCACAACTTTCTGGACAATGTTGCCTTGTTCGTCGATGGTGACTTCGACCACGACATCGCCTTGAAGGCCTCCCAGTTCGTCGGCTGCGACATGCGGATCGGGAGACACAACCGGCAGAGCAGGGCGGACTTCCTCTCCGGTCAAGGGTCCTTCGAGGACCGTGCCCAGCGGCGAGCCTGCGGCGCGAGCCTGAGCAGCCTCACCAGGAGCGCTGGTCTGGTCGTCCTGTCCAATCTTGGGACGCGGTAACTCACGCTCCGCGGCTTTCTTGGCAGCCTTAGCAGGGCGCCTCCAAGCCAGGCGCGCATTCAATAGCTGGCGCGAATCGCGGAGGATGTTCCTGGAGAGGCATCGGCCTTGGCCTCAGTTTGCTGGTTGAGCCAATAGAGATGCGCAATGCGAGTTCCATGCTCGCCGTGCACCATGAAAGATGGCGCGACGAATTTTCGGGCTGGGCGGGTGCAGAAGCCAAAGCAACAACACGCCGTGCGCGGCCACGGAGCAGATGGTCGCTAGTCCGGGTCGAGGGCTACGAGGTTGGAGCGGGGTAAACATTATTTCGAAGTTGCCGGTTCTGAAGACTGCAAATCGGAACTCGCACTCTCATCCATTAGACGTGGAAGAGCGCTGCAGGTAAACACTATTTTGCGAGGTCCATTCTGAGTTACGTTCGTATGTCCGAGTTTGGTCTGCGGCGGGAAACGCTGCTAAAATCGCAGTACCGCTGGTTGTGTTCACACGAAGTGGGGCTATAGCTCAGCTGGGAGAGCGCATCGTTCGCAACGATGAGGTCGTCGGTTCGATCCCGACTAGCTCCACCAAATTTTCAAGCAGTTGTGAGTGCTCCATCATCCCTTTTCGCCGTGGGCAAAGATCTTCCACTGAGTCCAACCGAGTTCCATTCTGTACTTCTAACTCACTGCAAGGATGTGGCTTAGCGATGGCATGGTTCTTGCTCTTACCCTTCTGGAGGCGGATCCATGAGGAGTTGGGCGGGAAGGACCATTCTGGCGCTGGTTTGCGTTGGCATCTGCTGCGGATGCGGTGGCGGCGGCATGTCGGCGACTCCCGCGAACGCGGCGACCACTTCTTCATCCGTGTCCAGTCCCATGAGCGTGGCGTTCTCGGCGCATGGCGGATATTCGTGCGCGCCTATCTCCAGCGGGGATTTCTGTCCGGGCGAAGAGTTTGCCAAACTTGCGGTGATTCCGGTCAAGGGCGGCGTAACCATCACGCGTATGACTTTTGTGTACACGGTTGGCGGCCCCATGTTGAATGCGGAGAATTTTCCTCCGGGACCTCAGCCACAGGTGGCGCAGCCGTGCTCAATCGCGCCCACAATCAATCTTGGGCCGGCGTTGAATCCGGTGTTCAGCTTGAATTTGAAATCGGGCGGGAGCGCAAACTATCCTCCCGGCTCGAACCCTGCAATGAATGACAGCGGACCGATCGCGGTGCATCTTACCAGTGCGACGGATGTGTTTTACGGTTACGGAAATCCGCTGGATACGGTCAACCCTCCCAACTACGGCTGCTGGTATGGCGAGAATAACGGCGACGTGCAGGGAACGCTCACCATTCAGTACACAACTCCCTAGGTATCCCGCCCGTCGTTGAAAATCTCTTTTGTCCGGGAACCGCGTTTGAAGTCTGCCGCAGCGCGCGTCTCTCTCGACAATGCCTGCATGATTTCGCGATGTCGTAGAATCAAAATATGAGCGAAGGGGAGTTCTTTGCTGCTGGGCCCGAATCCTATCTGCGATTTCCCGATAATTTTCTGTGGGGCGTGTCTACGGCCGCCCATCAGGTGGAAGGCGACAACAGCAATCAATGGTCGGATTGGGAGTTGGCGGGCCGGATCCGGTCGGGCGACAAGTGCGGCAAGGCGTGCGACTGGTGGGAGAATGCGGAGCGAGATTTTGATATTGCGCGCGATCTGGGAATGAAGGCGCTGCGGCTCTCGCTGGAATGGAGCCGCATTGAGCCGGAAGAAGGACGCTTCGACCCGACGGCATTGCGGCGCTATCGGCAAATGCTGGAGGGCCTGCACCAGCGCGGAATCGAGCCCATCGTCTGCCTGCATCACTTCACACATCCGCGGTGGTTTGAAGAGCGAGGAGCATTTCTCCGAGGCCGACTCGCCGCAACTTTTCGAACGCTTCACTCGCGAGGTAGTGAGAGCGGTAGGCGATCTGTGCCGATTTTGGGTGACCTTCAACGAGCCCAACGTGTATGCGGCGTGCGGATACGTGTTGGGAGAATTTCCGCCGGGAGAGAAGGGACAGCTATTCAAGGCGCTACGGGTCAACCGCATGCAGGCGCATGCTCACGTGCTGGCGTATCGCGCGATTCATGAAGTGGTGCCACAGGCAAAGGTGGGATGGGCCCAGCATTATGTGGTGTTCGAGCCCATGCCCGGGGATGGCCAATCGCTGGGTGGCGGGTTTGCTGGACCGGCTCTTCAATCATACTTTTTTCGATCTGATTGAAACCGGGCGGCTGGGCTTTCCTTTTGGCTTGTTCCACGATCGCGACGACGAAGCCAAAGGTTGCTGCGATTTTGTGGGATTGAATGTGTACAGCCGGTTTCATGTTGCGTTTGATCTTCGCAACAGCAGCACATTCTTTGCCAACCTCTTTGTGCCGGAGCATGTTCCGCAGGGAGATCCCGGAGTGGACCGGCCCTACGGTGAGGCCTACCCACAAGCCATCAGCGATGCCGTAAAGCGAGCGGCGCGGCTGGGCAAACCGATCTACATCATGGAAAACGGCGTGCCCGATGCGGAGGACCAGATTCGTCCCTGGCTGATCGTGAATGTCTTGCGCGAATTGCACGGACTGATTGCGCAGGACTACGACATTCGGGGATATTTGCACTGGACGCTGACGGACAATTTCGAATGGAATGAAGGTTGGAAACTGCGCTTTGGCTTGGTGGCACTCGATCCCGAAACACAACAGCGGACAATGCGGGGCAGCGCGAAATTGTTCAGCGAAATCGTGCGTGGAAATGGAGTGGCCGGCCCGGTAAGTGATGCGTGCCCGCCGCTTTCGACCTCGCTGCCGTAGGGAATGTCCCTGCGCCGGCAAGTAACGTTACTTGTTCTCCCTGCATTAATTCACGAAATATTCACAAAGCATTGATCTCCGGTTAAGAGGAAGTTGAGAGGCTTATGGTCGAGCAGGGAGGTTGCCGATGCACGACCTCACCATCATTTTCCACGATGCCGGTGGCGGACACCGGAGTGCCGCCGCGGCACTGAAGACAGTCCTCGAAGAGCAGTACCATCCTTGGAACGTACGCCTCCTGAACCTGCAAGAGCTGCTGGAGCCGATTGACTTTGTGCACCGAGCCACCGGGCTGCGCATTCAGGATGGATACAACCTGATCCTGAAAAAGGGTTGGACACGGCTAACGCCGCCGTTGTTGACGCTTCTGCAACGCACCATCCAATTGCATCATTCGCGGATCGTCCGCATTTTGCGGAATTACTGGGCGCAGCATCCCACCGACCTGGTGCTGTCCGTAATTCCGCACTTCAACCGGTGCCTGGCGCAGAGCATTCGGGAGGAAACTCCGCATTCGGCCTTTGTCACGTTGCTGACCGATCTGGCCGACTATCCGCCGAATTTTTGGATTGTGCCAGAGTCGGAGTTCATCATCTGCGGAAGCCGGCGGGCGAAGCAGCAGGCGCTCGCGATGGGTCATGCCAAGGGCCGGGTGTATGAGACCTCGGGAATGATTCTGAAGCCGTCTTTCTATCGTAAGCCGGAAATTGATCGAGCGGCGGAACGGGTAAAGCTGGGTCTGAAGCCGGATATGCCGACCGGCGTCGTGATGTTTGGAGGCCAGGGCTCGGCGTCCATGATCGAGATCGCGAAGCGGCTGGATGAGAGCGAGAATCAGGTTCAGTTGATTTTCCTGTGCGGTCACAACCTGGAACTGGCGGCCAAGTTGCGCGCGCTGGGACTGACCAAGCCGGCGCTAATCGAGGGGTTCACGAGCCGGGTCGACTACTTCATGGCGCTGGCCGATTTCTTTATTGGCAAACCCGGGCCGGGCAGCATCAGCGAAGCCCTGCAATTTGGCCTGCCGGTGATCGTCGAATGCAACACGAGCACCATGCCGCAGGAGCGTTACAACGGAGAGTGGCTGGTGGAGAAGCGCCTGGGAATGGCGGTTCGGGACTTTCGCGAAATCGGGACTGCAGTCGAACAGTTGCTGGCGAAAGGTACGTTCGAAGAGTTTCGACGGAACGTCAGCGCGTATCAGAATCACGCCATCTTTGAGGTCCCCTTGATTCTGGATCAGATGATGGCGGAGAAGGCCCTGGAATCGATGAACGTGACGTCGCCGTTGGCTTCGATCGATCCTTTTACCAACGTGGCTTGGGCTGGGCTGACTTAGGCTACGCAGATGGTCACGCGGGAAGGGCCGAGTTTACGCGTTCGCGGGCTGATGCGGAGTCGAAGGAGTGGCTGAGGCCGGCGGCGCAACTCTGCGCTCGCGGCGGTTTACTGCCCGGTACACAAATTCCAGAACATATTGGTTCACGAAGGATATTGCCCTAGGGGTCCTTCGAATGCGTAGCTAAATTCGCTTACGCGGAACGAGCCCCTCCGCTCGGATGACAGCCCAAGAGTTGAACCCAGCCCTTTTCACTGCAGCAGCATGCCCACAATCGAGGCTGACATCAGGTTGGCCATGGTGCCTGCGATCATGGCGCGGAGGCCGAGCTTGGCCAGTTCGCCGCGCTTGTTGGGCGCCAGCGCGCTGATGCCGCCGATCTGAATTCCAATCGAGCTGAAGTTGGCGAAGCCGCATAGCGCAAAAGTCGCAATGGCGAAGGACCGAGGGTCGAGCACGCCTTTCTGCGCCCCCAGCATGCCGTAAGCCACCAGTTCGTTGATGACCATGCGCGTTCCCAGGAGATTGCCTACGATGCCGCACTCATGCCAGGGAATGCCGATCACGAAAGCGATGGGCGCAAAGATCACGCCAAAGACCTGCTCCAGGCTGGAAGGGAACCAGTGCGCCACGTGGTTGTGAATGCCGCCGAAAATGGCGTTTACCAGGGCGATCAAAGCGAGGAAAGAAATCAGCATGGCGGCAATGTTCAAGGCGAGGTGCAGGCCGTCGATGGTGCCGCGGGTAATCGCTCCCAGAACATTTTCGTCCTTGGGGATGGCTGCGGCGTCGATGTCAGTCAGGGTGGCGGCTGGCGGCTTCTCTGCCTGTTCCGCTTTTCGATGCGGGCTGGTTTGCGGCTCTTCGGTTTCCGGTACGAACATCTTCGCCATCAGGATGGTGCCGGGCGCAGTCATGATGACCGCGCTGAGTAAATGTTTGGCTTCCACGCCATAGAGAATGTAGGCGCCCATGATTCCGCCGGAGACATGTGCCATGCCCGCGGTCATGACGGTCATCAGTTCCGAGCGGGTCAAGTAGGGAAGATAGGGACGAATGGTGAGGGGCGCCTCGGTCTGGCCCATGAAGATGCTGGCAGCCACGTCAAGCGATTCCGCTCCGCTCGCGCCCATGCGGATCATGACCTTGGCCATTTGCCGGATAATGAACTGCATCACGCCATAGTGATAGAGCACGGCAAAGAACGCAGAGATGAAAATCACTGTGGGCAAAACCTGGAAGGCGAAGATCATCCCAATCGAGCCGCCTTTGCGGCCAAGTTCACCGAAAACCAGCTGCGAGCCGGCGAAGGAAAACTCCAGGAACTTCTCCGCGCCATGGCCGGCCCACTCCAGCAGATTGCGGCCAAAGTTGAAGCGCAGAACAAAAAGAGCAAAGAGAAATTGCAGGAAGAGTCCCAGGCCTACGGTCTTGAGCCGGATCGCCCGGCGATTGCTGGAAAACAGATAGGCAAGGCCAAGCATCGTTACCAGCCCCAGAATCCCTGTCAGACGGCCCATGCGCGCCTCCCGATCATGCAATGTGAAAGGTGAGATTCCGTCATGCCTGTGCTCCTTTTCCGGAAATCACTCGATGGATGAGTGGTCGTTTCATAGCCGGCGGCCTTCTCCGCGATGCGGTAGGCTTGTTGCAGAAGAGTTTGCGCGCTGCCGAGACGCGTGTCCGAGTTGTAGTAGAGCGTGCAGAGTGGTTCGCCTTTGCGAACCGGATCGCCGACCTTCTTATGCAGCACGAGGCCTACCGCGGGATCAATGACGTCTTCCTTCTTTTCGCGACCCCCGCCCAGCACCAGGCTGGCAACGCCCACTTGCTCACATTGGATGGATTCGACGAATCCATCGGCGGGACTCGAGACGGGCGTGCGATGCTTCGCCTGGGGCAAGCGCTTGGGATCATCAATGGCGCGCGGGTCGCCGCCTTGCTGCTCGACGATTTCGCGAAATTTCTTGAGCGCGGACTTGTTTCGGATCAGTTCGTCGGCCAGGTTGCGGCCAGCGTCTACGCTCGGAGTGCGGTCCGCAAGGTAGAACATCCAGGCAGCCAGTTCGACTGAGACCTCGCGCAAGTCGGCAGGCCCTCCGCCGTTCATGACCTCGATACACTCTTCCACTTCGAGAGCATTGCCCACCTTCAGGCCCAGAGGCTGGTCCATATCGGTGATAAGCGCGACCATCTTTTTGCCCATGCGCTCGCCGGTTTCGACCATCAAATTGGCGAGGTGAACGGAATCTTGTTCGGTCTTCATGAACGCCCCGCTGCCCGTCTTCACATCCAGCACCAGGCCGTCAATTCCTTCTGCCAGCTTCTTGCTCATGATGGAGGCGCAAATCAGGTTGGGGCTTTCGACTGTCGCGGTGACGTCGCGCAGAGCGTAGAGCTTTTTGTCGGCCGGGGCGATTTCTGCAGTCTGCCCGATCAACCCGCAACCACAGGCCTTGAGAACGCGGCGGAACTCGCTCAGCGACAGATTGATGTTGAAGCCAGGGATGGATTGCAGCTTGTCCAGCGTGCCGCCGGTGTGACCGAGGCCGCGGCCGCTGATCATCGGGACAATGACTCCAGCCGCGGCGACAACCGGCGCGATGATGAGCGAAGTCTTGTCGCCGACGCCGCCGGTCGAATGTTTGTCCACTTTGGCGCCGGAAATGTCGGAGAGATCAAGCACTTCGCCGGAATTCAGCATGGCGGTGGTGAGGGCGCTGAGTTCCGGGCCGGTCATTCCCCGGATGAGGACGGCCATCAGCCAGGCCGCCATTTGATAGTCGGGGATCTCGTCGCGAGTGTAGGCGGCGACAAGGAATGCGATCTCGTCCGATGACAGTTCGCCGCCGTCGCGCTTTTTGCGGATAAGGTCGAGAGGACGCAGGGTGGGAGCAGGCGGACTGGCTGAGGTCGAGGGCTTGGACATCTGTCTCCCGGCGTACGGACAGGGAAGCTTACATTGAGGTGGGGCTTGGGGGAAAGTATTTCCTCGCGCCGAGGAGGGGATGAAGGCGAACTTGTAATGAAACCCAGTTGTTGGTTGTCAGTTCTCAGTTCTCAGTTCTCGTTGTAGTCGGAAACCTTCGGGGAGAAGTTTTGTAATCAGCATCTGCTCCGTGCCTGACTGGCCGCGAAACAGGACGAGGGCGTCCGGGCCGAATTCGAAAATAACTTGGCGGCACGCGCCGCATGGGGCACAGGGGCCGTCGCGCTCGGTGGCGACGGCAACAGCCTTGATCCGCATGCTGGTGCCTTCAGCTGCGACCGCGGCAAAAATTGCATTGCGCTCCGCGCAAATGGTTAAGCCATAGGAGGCGTTCTCCACGTTGCAGCCGGAATAAAACGCCCCGCGCTCGGTGAGGATGGTCGCTCCCACTTTGAAATTCGAATAAGGCGCGTGGGCGTTCTTGAAAACGGCGCGGGCTGAGGCGAGCATATTTTCCTGTTGTGCGGGTGTGAGGGTTATGGGCATCGGTGAATCCTCTTTCCTTTCAGAACCGCGTTAGATGGCTGGGCAGGCGCCTCGCTTGATGAATTCGCCCTGGCCGGCGCGACCGAGGAACTTATCGCCTTCGACCAGAACGCGTCCGCGGGAGAGGACGACGTCGGGCATGCCCGTTACCTTGATGCCTTCGAACATGGAGTAATCCACTCGCATGTGGTGGGTCTTGGCGCTGATGGTGTGTTCGCGCTTGGGGTCGAAGATGACCAAGTCGGCGTCGCTGCCGACGGCGACCGTGCCTTTGCGGGGATAAAGGCCGAAGAGCTTTGCCGGCGTCGTCGCTACCAGCTCGACGAAACGATTTACGCTGAAGCGCCCTTGGGCCACTCCACCCGAAAAGACCAGGCTCATGCGGTGCTCGATGCCGGGGCCGCCGTTGGGGATTTTGGTGAAGTCGCCGATTCCCATTTCTTTCTGTTCCTTGAAGCAGAACGGACAATGATCGGTTGAAACCACTTGCAGATGGTCGTGTGTCAGGCCCTTCCACAATTTCTCCTGATGCCATTTTTCGCGCAGCGGCGGCGTGAAAACGTATTTGGCACCTTCAAACCCGGGTGCATCCATATTTTCGAGTGAAAGGTAGAGATATTGGGGGCAGGTCTCCGCATAAACGGGGAGACCTCGATCTCGGGCTTCGCGGACTTTTTCCAGAGCGTCGTTGCAGCTGAGGTGGACGATGTATACGGGCGAACCGGCCATTTCGGCGAGAGCGATAGCGCGCGATGTAGCTTCGGCTTCGGCCGTGGTGGGGCGGGTGAGGGCGTGATATTTGGGAGCGGTCTTGCCCTCGGCCAGGGCCTGCTTGACGATCACGTCTATGGCTCCGCCATTTTCGGCGTGCATGCAGACCATGGCTCCGGCCTTGGCGGAGGTGCGCATGGCCTTGAAGATGCTGGCATCGTCGAGCATGAAAACGCCGGGGTAAGCCATGAACAACTTGAAGCTGGTAATGCCCTCGCGCACTAGCTGCGGCATTTCCGCGAGTTGCGCGTCGGGCAGGTCGGTGATGATGCAGTGGAAGCCGTAGTCGGCAACCGCTTTCGAGGATGCTTTTTGCATCCAGGCGTCGAATGCGGTGCGCAGGGATTGACCTTTGTACTGAATAGCGAAGTCGATCAGCGTCGTGGTGCCACCGAAGGCAGCAGCGCGAGTGCCGGTTTCAAAATCGTCGGCGCTGGTCGTGCCTCCGAACGGCATATCGAGGTGGGTGTGAACATCGATGCCGCCGGGAAAGACATACTTGCCGGAAGCATCAATCAGACGCTTCGCGTTCTCGCGAGGCAGGCTGCTGCCAAGTGCAACTACCCGGCCACCCTCAATGGCCACATCGGCCTGGCATGTGTCCGCAGCCGTGACCACGGTGCCGCCGGTAATGATGGTATCGAACCCCATTGGCTAATCCCCCCGCTGCGTGAGTCTCGTCTGTCCAGGCAGAAGCGTGATGTATTCTATGCTAGCAGGCTGCGGAAAAGGCGCGGATCCCGTTATCCGCCGCGAACGCGCGTGGGGACGTCATGAATTTCGGTATCACCCTCAAACCGGATATTTCAGTAGAGAGAATCGTCGCTCTTACCCGGCAGGCGGAAGAAGCCGGATTCGAGTATGGCTGGATTTTCGACTCCCACGTGCTGTGGAAGGAGCCGTACCCGCTGCTGACGCTGATGGCCAACGCGACCCGGAAGATGCGCCTGGGGCCGTGCGTAACCAATCCGGCGGTGCGCGACCTTACGGTCACGGCCAGTCTTTTTGCCACCCTGAACCTGATTTCGGGCGGCCGCATGGAGTTGGGAATCGGGCGCGGCGACAGCTCGCGGCGAGTTCTCGGCAAGAAGCCGGTCACTCCGGCGGAGTTGGAGCGCGCGGTTGCCACATTTCGCGAACTCACGGCGGGACATGAAGTGCAGTACGAAGGCCAACCAGCCCGTCTCACCTGGGCGACGGGTTCTCCGCCGGTCTGGATCGCCGGTTATGGGCCGAAGGTTTTGAACCTGGCAGGACGGATTGCGGATGGCGTGATTCTGCAATTCGCCGATCCCGACCTGATCGCCTGGTGCCTCGGATTTGTGAAGCAGGGGATCAAAGAAGCGGGGCGCGATCCAAAGTCGGTTGAGGTGATGGCGGCGGCGCCGGTGTGGGTGTCCGACGACCTGGCGTTGGCGCGGCAGCGGGTGCGGTGGTTTCCCGCGCTGGTTTCGAATCACGTGGTTGATCTGGTATCGCGTTACAAGCCCGAAGAACTGCCAGCGTCGCTGACTTCCTACGTCCAGGACCGTGCCGGATACGACTACCAACATCACGCCGAGGTAGGGAGCGACAACGCCCGCTTCGTTTCCGATGAAGTGGTAGACCGCTTCTGCCTGGTAGGACCAGTCGAAGCTCACCGTCAGAAGCTCAAGAAGCTGGCGGAAGTGGGGGTGACGCAGTTCAATATTTATCTGATGTGCGGGGAGGAAGAGCAGACGTTGGAGATTTATAAGAGGGAAGTATTGCGTGGGTCTCGGGGAATAGCTTGATCTCGTTGGAAATGTGGACCTGTTCTTGCAGTTTTTAGTTGCTGGTTCTCAGTTCTCAGTGGGTGTCTTCGGGAGAGGTTTTTCGTCAAACCAACAGGGGTGTATGACCCAAAGGGACAATGTTTCGCAAACTCATAGCAATTCTTTCCTGGGGTAGCGTCGTGGCTCTAAGCTCGTGCGCCGGTACGAAAGCGGAGCCGCCACGGATTGTTACCGTTCCGGTACTGGCGGTGAGCGTGGAGCGGAAAGACGTCCCGCTGCAGGTGAAGGCCATCGGCGCGGTTGAGGCCTATTCGAACGTGTCGGTGAAGACCCAGGTGACCGGGGAGTTGACGGAAGTGCATTTCAAGGAAGGGCAGGACGTCCGCAAGGGGCAGCTTTTATTTACGCTCGACAAGCGTCCTTTTGAAGCGGCGCTGAAGCAGGCCGAGGGTATGGTCGCCCGCGATCAGGCGCAGGCTGTGAACGCGCGGAGCCAGGCCACGCGTTACGGATCTCTGAACAAGGCGGGCGTGGTTTCGAAGGAAGAATACGACCGCATGCAGTCCGAGGCGGACGCGCTCGACGCTGCCGTGTTGGCGGACCAGGCCGCGGTCGAGAATGCTCGCGTGCAGCTAGTCTATTGCAGTATTTATTCGCCGATTGATGGCCGCACCGGTCCGCTGCTGATTCACCAGGGCAACATGATCAAAGCGAACGACACGCCGTTTCTGGTGAGCATCAACCAGGTGCAGCCGATTTATGCCACGTTTACCGTACCCGAGCAAAATCTGGCCGACATCAAGCGCTACTCCGGCGGGGGGAAATTGCGGGTGCAGGCTTTCATTCCCAACGACACGCGTGGACCCGCTTCCGGCTGGCTGAGTTTCATTGACAACACCGTCGATCAAGCCACGGGCACGATCAAGCTGAAAGCTGAGTTTGTCAACGCCGACCGGCGGTTGTGGCCCGGACAGTTTGTCGACGTAGTGCTGACCTTGGCGCAGCAGCCCAACGCCATCGTGGTGCCGTCGCAGGCCATCCAGAACGGGCAGTTGGGGCAGTTCGTTTTTGTGGTTAAGCCGGACATGACGGTCGAGGCCCGCCCAGTAGTCCTGGATCGCAGTACAGACGGGCAGGCGGTCATCGCAAAAGGACTGGCGGCGGGGGAACAAGTTGTCACCGACGGTCAGCTTCGCCTGGTGCCTGGAGTTACCAAGGTCGAATTGAAAGATGGTGCGACACCGGCTGTGAGCACTCCGCGAGCGGGTGGATAGGAAATCATGAACGTCGCCGAAATATTTATTCGACGCCCGGTCATGACCACCCTGGTGATGCTGGGCATCCTCATGTTCGGCATCATGGGATACCGGTTGCTCCCGGTGAGCGACCTGCCCAACGTGGATTTTCCTACCATTCTGGTTTCCGCCAACCTGCCCGGCGCAACGCCAGACACGATGGCATCGGCGGTGGCGATGCCGCTGGAGAAACAATTCTCCACCATCGCCGGCGTGGACTCGATGACTTCATCGAGCACGCAAGGCTCTACGCAAATCACGCTGCAGTTCAACCTGAGCCGCAATCTGGACGCTGCGGCGCAGGACGTGCAGTCCATGATCGCGAAGGCGGCCCGCGACCTGCCCCAGAATTTGCCCAGCCCGCCTTCGTATCAGAAGGTGAATCCGGCCGACCAGCCGATTCTGTACTTGTCATTGAACTCGCCCACGCTGCGGCTTTCCGATGTAGATGAATACGCGGAAACGCTGATGGCGCAGCGCATTTCAATGGTGAGCGGCGTGGCCCAGGTGACCGTGAACGGGGCACAGAAGTATGCGGTGCACGCCAAACTCGATCCCAAGGCGCTGGCCAGCCGCCAGATCGGCATTGATGAAGTTTCCAATGCGATTCAGAGCGGCAACGTAAATTTGCCCACCGGTATTTTGTACGGCAGGCACCAGGCGTTTACTGTCCAGGTCAACGGCCAGCTCAACCGGGCGGCTGACTACGGCCCGCTGGTGGTGGCCTACCGCAACGGCGCGCCGGTGCGGCTGCGCGACCTTGGCCAGGTCGTGGATGGAGTGGAGAACGACAAGACCGCGAGCTGGTACTACGACTCCCGGGGCCTGCGCCGAGGCATCATTCTGGCCATTCAGCGCCAGCCGGGCACCAACACGGTCGAGGTCGTCGATTCGATCAACCAGTTGATGCCCAGCTTCCGCGCGGTCATGCCGCCCTCGGTCAACGTTGATACCTTGTACGACCGCTCAGTTTCCATCCGGTCGTCGGTGGACGACGTGAAGTTCACCTTGTTCCTGGCGCTGGTGCTGGTGATTCTGGTCATCTTCCTGTTTTTGCGCAACCTTTCGGCGACGGCCATTCCCAGCATGGCGCTGCCCATGTCCATTGTGGGCACGTTCGCGGTGATGTATCTGCTGGGGTACTCGCTGGACAATCTGTCGCTGATGGCGCTGACGCTCTCCGTGGGCTTCGTCGTGGATGACGCCATCGTCATGCTGGAAAACATCGTGCGCCACATGGAGATGGGCGAACGGCCGATGGAAGCGGCGTTTCAGGGCGCGCGCGAGATTGGTTTCACCATCGTTTCCATGACGTTGTCGCTGGCAGCGGTGTTCATCCCCGTGTTGTTCATGAGCGGGATCCTGGGCCGCTTGTTGCACGAGTTTGCGGTGACCATCAGCGTGGCCATTCTGGTTTCCGGGGTGGTCTCTCTCAGTCTGACGCCCATGCTGTGCAGCCGTTTTCTGCGGGCTTCGAAAGAGGTGCAGCATGGACGCCTGTGGACAATGTTCGAGAGCTTCTTCGATGGGTTGTTGCGGCTCTACGACCGCACTTTGCGGGTTACTCTGCGCCACAAGTTTGCCACCATGGCAGTTTCGGTAGTGGTGCTGATTGGAACGGCCTACCTGTTCGTCGCTATTCCCAAAGGGTTTTTGCCGGACGAAGACCAGGGACAGGTCTTTATCTTTACCGAGGGGCCGCAGGGAATTTCATTCGACAGCATGGTCGAGCACCAGCTCGCCCTGAACAAGGTCGTGATGGCCCAGCCTTACATTGACTCCTTCATGTCCACCGCGGCGGGAGGCAATGCGGGACGCCTTTTTGCGCGCCTTACTCCGCGGAACCAGCGTAAGTCGGCCCAGGAGATCGTGCAGGACCTGCGGGTCAAACTGGCCGCCGTGCCCGGTATCAACGCCTTTCCGCAGATGTTGCCCACCATTCGCATTGGCGGACAGCTGACCAAGAGCCAATACCAGTTCACTCTGCAGTCACCCGACACCAACGAGCTTTATCAGGACGCGCCCAAGCTGGAGGCCAAGCTGCGCAGCGATCCGCAGCTGCAAAAGCTTTTGCAGGATGTCACCAGCGATTTGCAGATCACGAATCCGCAGGTTAATGTGGACATCGACCGGGACAAAGCGTCAGCCCTGGGCGTCACTGCCAATCAGGTAGAAGATGCGCTTTATACCGCCTACGGCCAGCGCCAGATTTCCACCATCTATGCGCCGAACAATGCGTATCGCGTGATCGCGGAACTGGAGAATCAATACCAGCTTGATCCCTCGGCGCTTTCGATGTTGTATGTGCGGTCTTCCGGTGGGCAACTCGTTCCCTTGAACGCGGTCGCCAAACTGACACGATCGCTCGGCCCTCTCACTATCAACCACCTGGGACAGCTACCGGCGGTGACACTCTCGTTCAACCTGCGCCCCGGGGTTTCACTGGGCGACGCTGTCGATGCGGTCGGCAAGGCAGCGCGCGAGATGCTTCCGGCCACCGTCAGCACCAGCTTTCAGGGGACGGCGCAGGCCTTTGAATCGTCGGTCAGCGGTCTGGGATTACTGCTGGTGATGGCGGTTCTCGTCATTTATCTGGTGCTCGGTATTCTGTATGAAAGTTTCATTCATCCCCTGACTATTCTTTCCGGATTGCCCTCGGCCGGTTTTGGCGCGCTGATCACACTGATGATCTTCCACCTGGAGCTCAATCTCTACGGCTTTGTCGGCGTAATCATGCTGGTGGGAATTGTGAAGAAGAACGCCATCATGATGATTGACGTGGCGCTGGAGAAGCAGCGTGACAGCAACGATCCCGCGGCTGATGCGATTTATCAGGGCGCTTTGCTGCGCTTTCGCCCCATCATGATGACCACGATGGCGGCGCTGATGGGCACGCTGCCGATTGCGCTGGGCTTCGGCGCGGGCGCGGAATCCCGCCGCCCACTGGGGCTGGCGGTGGTTGGAGGGCTGGTATTTTCTCAGCTCCTCACTCTTTACATCACGCCCGTGTACTACATCTACATGGACTCGTTCCAGAATTGGTTGCGTTCCCGGAAGCAACCCAGGAAGCTTCCAAAGAGCGAATTTGAAAGGGAACCAGTGTTGGCAGGGAAGTCGGGCAAGTAGTTCCACACTTCCAACTATTTCGTTTTGTCTCTTCGCTTATTGCTCCATCGGGTAACATGTCGGGTTGAGCGAAAACCCTTTGGATTCGAACCCCGCGCAGATCGAGACCAGGTCCGACAAGAATAAGTCCCAACCGGAGACGCCGTCGGCGGCGTGGTTTCGATTTCTGGCTCCTTCCACGACCGACCTGATTTTCATCATCTTGCTGGTAGCCATGACCAGCGGCGCGCTAGCGCCGCGTCTGTTGGGCGATGCCACTATCGGGTGGCATATCCGCAATGGCGAGGACATGCTGCGCACCCACGCCATTACGCGCGCGGATTCGTTCTCCGTCACCATGATTGGACAAACCTGGTATGCCTGGGAATGGCTCTATGACCTGGTGATCGCCGGCGCTCATCATAGGATGGGGCTGAACGGAGTGGTTTTCTTCACCGCGGTGATCATTGCGCTGACCTTCGCTCTGACTCTGCGTTTGAGCCTGCGGCGCGGCGCGGACCTTCCCGCGGCGGGGCTCTTGCTTGCACTCTCGCTGGGCGCCTCCATGATTCATTTATTCGCACGTCCCCATGTTTTGAGCTGGCTGCTCACCGTGATCTGGTTCCAGTTACTGGATCGCTACGAAGGTGGGGGCGGTACAGAAGATCGCCAGGCGCGTGTGGTATCTGCCTGCTCTGATGCTGCTGTGGGTGAATGTGCACGGAGGATGGGTGGTGGGCTTCGCCCTGCTCGGACTGTACTTGTTGAGCAACGCCATCCAGTACTTCCGGGACCGCGATGCAGAGCCGTGGCGGCGGTTGCGAACTCTGGGAATGGTGACTGTGATCTCCGGGCTGGCGAGTCTCGTCAACCCCTACGGCTATCGGCTGCATGTTCATGTTTACCGGTATCTCTCCAGCCGCTGGCTGATGAACCATATCGACGAGTTTCATTCTCCGAATTTTCACGGCGTGGCCCAGCAATGCTTTGTGGCGATCCTGCTGATCACGGTGGTGACGTTGGCTGTGGTGCGCGGCAAGCCGCCGCTCGCCCGGTTGTTGGTTCTGCTCTTCGCGACCTATACCGCCTTGTATGCGTCGCGCAGTCTGCCGGTCTCGTCCCTCCTGTTTACCCTGATCGTGGCACCGCTCCTGACCCAGGCAGTCACTGAGGCCGCGAGCAATTCGAATCTCTCCCCGCGCGTGAGGGCACTCCTTTTGCGATGGCAATCGTTCACGGGACGCGTGCGACGGGTGGAGCTGGGTTTCGGCGCTCACCTGTGGCCGAGCGCTGCTGTCATCGTGGGATTGCTGTTGATTGCACAGCCCGGTCGACCGGGCTCACCTCGTTGGATGGATGCTCGCTTCGATCCCAGGCACATGCCGGTGCAGGCCATTGATCTAATCATTCAGCGGGAGATTCGCGATCCCATTTTCGCGCCGGATTCATGGGGTGGATATCTGATCTACCGTCTGTATCCGAGAAACCGAGTTTTTGTCGACGACCGCCATGATCTGTACGGGGAAGCATTCTTGAAGGATTACCTGAAAGCGATTCGGCTGACCCCGGATTGGGATGTGTTCTTCAAGGAAAAGAAGGTGAATTGGGCGCTGCTGCCGACGGAATCGTCGCTGGCGAATATGCTGGAGGAGACGTCGCAGTGGGATGTGGTGTATCGCGATGGAACGGCGGTGTTGCTGGAGAGGAAGGGCTTTTAGCTACTAGCTCCTGGCTGTTCCGATCGGACTGCATTCGCTAGAAGCCAGCAGCTAGTTGCTACAAGCAATCCTAGTAGCGGTCGTTGGTGTCGATGTTGAATCCCAGGATGGCGTTGACCTCGATGGGTTCGTTTCCGCGCAAGACGGGGCGGAACTTCCAGCTGTTGAGCGCGGTCAGGACTTTGCTGGTCATGACCGCAGGAGCGGATTCAAGCACCTGCGGTCGGCGCACCAGGCCGGTACGATCGAGCACGCATGCGATCACGAGCCGCGCCTTGGGTAGTCCCGCGGGCAGATCGGAGCGCATGGGCTGGGGAGCGGTAAGGTCTTCCGCGTAACCGCGCGACGCCGAGGTCGGGTCGGCAAATTGCATGACCGCGGTGCCCTGCGTGGTCTCGATGTAAATGGTGTAAACCTTGTCGCCCTTGAGCGCGCCGTAGAAATTGAAAGCGCCTCCGGAGCGCGAGCTGGCGACGATGGTGATATCGGGGCCGCGATTTTCCGGATTGGTGTTGGAACGGCCGGGAGTGTTGGGCTGTTTCGCGCCCGATCCGAAGCTGGGCAAGGTAACGACGTTGCTGCTTCCGCCCTTTACCGAGACGCCGGGCATGGCCGGAGTGCCGTTGGTTCCCGTGCCCGCGCCGCCAGAGCCGGGATAGGGTGAAATTCCACCCTTCGCCATGGGGTCTGATCCCGGACCGGTCCCTTCTTTACCCGCGCCTGATCCGGGGCCGGAGAATCCGCTGCCAGGGCCATCGCCGCGGCCGATGCCTGCGCCGCCACCCGACCCACCCAGGCCGGGTTTGTCGCCGCCCGAGGGAGACATGGCCAATGCCCCGGCGCCCCCGCTGCCAGGCAAGCCTAATTTTGATCCGGGTTGGCTGGAAACGACGACACCTGAGGTGCTTCCCCCAGTGTGGCTGGGTGGCGCTGTAGCCAAGCCGACGTCCCCCGCTCCGCCCAAGCCTACACCGCGACTGCCTTGCCCCTGGCCGGCGAGTGAGCCTGCGCCCGTGACTGAAACCGGCGGAGGAACAGCTGCGGTACCGGTGCCCATTCCTCCGGCGAGGGAGGAGCGCTGTCCCGAACCTGCGCCCAACTGAACCGTCGGAGGCACGACCGATGTGCTGCCCAGACCGCTCACGCTGCGAAGTTGGCCCGAAGCATCACCCACTTGCACGGGAGGCGGAACAATTTGCTTTTGCAGGTCGCCCGGTCCAAAACCGGGTCCCATGGTGGCGACTTCCCGAGTCATGACGGGGGGCGGCGCAACCACGTTCGGCGCGGGCATGGTCAGCCGCGGATTCTGATTGGTGAGCTGCTCCGGGGCCGAGACTGGGGGCGGAACCACCTGCACGGCATTCGATCCGGGAAGACGAAGCGTGGAGATTTCACGCTGCGGCACAGCGGCGCTGGGCGGCACGGCACCGACGTTGAGGTTGGGAGCCGCCCGGAGCTGGTCGGCCACCTGAGGAGCCGGCGCAACCGCGGTTTGGGGCAGCAACGGAGCTCGTTGCGAAGACCGCATGCCCTCCGCTGGGGCGGGGCCAGGAAGAGCTTTCAGCGCCAGCAGGTTCGCTACAGCGGAATTGGACTTGGGCAGGTCGAGCTTGGGGGCGTCGGCGACGGTCTCGCGCAGAGTGCTGCCGCGCGCGACCCGAATAGTTTGCGTGGGATGATGCGCGTCGCGCCCGCCGGAGCGGCCCGAACGACCTGATTGCGCTCCGCCGACATCCTCGGTGCGGGGAAGTTCGTTGCCAGAATAGTAGATGATGTCGTACTTCGGCTTGGGCGGCGGTTCATAGGGCCGCATGGAGGCCAGCTTCGCCGGCACCACGATTACTGCGACCAGCAGGAGAAGCTCCAAGGCCCACGAAAGCAGAATTCCCCACCAGGGAAACAGTCCGACCTGGGCTTCGCCGGCCAGGCGCTTGGGCGACTTGCCCAGAGCGGGACCGATCGCAGTCAGGAACTCGTCCCAACGCGAGGGCCATTCGACGAGAAAATTGGGTGCGTCGTTCAATCCTGGCCTGCCTGTCCTAGAGTGATTTCGATCTCGTCTCCAAGCGCGGTTTGAGTCGAACTCAAAGTGCTGCCCGGCAGCTCCAGCACGGACGTGGCCCGTAGGCGCACCGGAGCCAGACGCCAGGGCTTCAGATTTTCCTCCAGATGGACGACCACTTTGTTGCCATCCAGGTAGATCACGTCAATGGGGAAGCGCATGGCGAAAGTGTGTACGCCGCGAGAGGGAACGATCCACAGGCCCTCTCCGGCGGGGAAGCTGCCGGCGTCGGTGCACATCAAACCGCAGAAGCGGGACCAATGGGTCTCGGCGACGCGCAGATGCTGCGCCAGGTAGGCCTGGCGCGTTCGATTCAAAGCATATCCCGTGGGACCCGGTACCGACATCACGACTCCTGGGGTTGACCTTGCAACACAGGCATTCTTAGTGTCCTGCCTCTGGAGCCAGGATACGAACCAGCTGGATGATGGCCGGTCCCAGAGTCACGAAGATGATGGAGGGAAGAACGAACAAGACCAGAGGAACGATCATCTTGATGGTGGTTTTTGCGGCCTGCTCTTCGGCCCGTTGCCGTCGTTCGGTGCGTAGCGAATCGGAATGGATGCGCAGCGCCTGGCTGACGCTGGTTCCGAAGCGGTCGGTCTGCACCAGGGTGGCGACCAGGGCGCGCACGTCGTTGACGCCGGTGCGTTCGACCAGATTCCGCAGCGCTTCGGCGCGCGGCTTGCCCGCCCGCATTTCGAGATTGACCAGATGGAACTCCTCGCTCAAGTCGGGATGGGCATGCTGCAAATCTTCGCCGACTCGCATCAGGGCCTGGTCCAGCGCCAGGCCGACCTCAACGCAGATTACGGTCAGATCGAGGGCGTCCGGCAAGCCCAGAGTGATGCGACGCTGCCGGTTGCGAATCAGGCGTTTCAGAATGAAGCGCGGGATGAAGAAGCCAAAGCCGCCCACGCCCACCATCAACAGCAGATCGAAGTTGCCCTTGACCGCGACCACGCCCAGCATGCCGAGCAGGGCCATGAGCACGCGGCGTGCCCACATAGATGGTCAAGTGGCGGGGTTCGCGATAGCCCGCCTGAATCAGCCATTTGCGCGTTCTTGAAACTTCACTGGGTGAAAGCGGCAGGGCCTTGCTGAGGGGATCGAGTGCCTGTTCCAGCCGTTCTTTGAATGCCGGCTTTTCCTGAGGCTGGGTTTTCTGCCAGCCCAGGGCACGCAGGCGCGAGCCCAGCACCGAAGACGGCGCGTAGGCCGCTGCCCCGAACGAAAACACGCACCAGCGCGATGGTCAGAAACAACAGGATTGCGAGTGCCAAAGCCATGATTTAGACCTGAATCTGAATAATCTTCCGGATCACAAAATAGCCAATCGTCTGTAAAGTGATGCCGACCACAATCAGCCCGTGTCCGATGGGATCGTCAAACAGGGGCCGGATAAAACTGGGGTTCATGGTCTGCATGGTGATCACGATGATGGGGCGGCAGACCCATCAGCAGCATCATGGTCATGCGTCCCTGGGCGGTATGGACCCGCACCTGCCGCATGATCTTGAAGCGCTCCCGGATCACATAGGACAGATTATCGAGAATTTCGGCCAAGATTACCGCCGGTTTCGCGCTGCAGCATGACCGCGGTGACGAAGAACTTGACGTCCACGAGCGGGACACGTTCGTGAGATTCATCAAGGCATCGCGCACCGGCAGGCCGAATTTCTGCTCCTCGAACAATTTGCGGAACTCGGACGCTACCGGTTCGCCAAGCTTCACTGGCGATCAACTCAAGCGCCGTGGTAAAGGCGTGTCCGGCGCGCACGGCCCGGGCCAGGGTATCGATGGCTTCGGGAAAAGTCTCCTCGAATTTCTCAAAGCGCTTGGCCCGTTTGTAGTTGGCGTATGCAGTAGGGCAGGAACGCGCCGAGGATCAGGCCCAACCAGGCAAATTGCGGGAAGGGGCCTGAAAAGTAAAACCATCAGGCCCAAACCCCGCCCCGCTGATCAGAGCACAGAAGCACGACGTTGCCAGCACGGCTCTTCACATCGGCCTGCTCGAGCAAGGTCTGGAAGCTGGACATGCTGGAGGAGCGGCGCAGCAGGTTGTCGAGCGCCGGAATCTTGCTCAGCATTTCGTCGCGTAACAGCGCCAGTTCCTGGCTGGGTTCGCGTTCCTCCGTCTTCTGCACGGTGGAGAGGCGTTCGCGCAGCAGGCGAGCTTTGGAGCTGCGCTCATCCATCAGGGAGGCGACGACAAACACCGCCAGCGCGACTACCACGAAGACCGCGATTGCAATCAGGATGAACATGCGATGTCAGGAACCGCTAGACCTCCATGACCGATTCGAACAGCGCCGGGCGCAAGCGGCAGCCGGCGGTAGCCAGCCGTTCGGCGAACTTGGGCCGGATTCCCTTGGCCCGAAACGCGCCGCGCACCTTGCCGGCTTCGTCGATGCCTTGCCGGTCGAAGGTGAAAATGTCCTGCATGGAAATTACTTCGCCCTCCATGCCGGTGACTTCGGTGATGGTTGACCACTTTGCGGGTGCCGTCAGAAAGCCGCGAAACCTGGACCACGGCATGGATGGCGGATGCGATCTGGTGGCGCATGGCCCTTTCGGGAATATTGAGATTGGCCATGGAGAACATGTTCTCCATGCGGGCCAGCGCGTCGCGCGGCGTGTTGGCGTGCACCGTGGTCAGCGAACCCTCGTGACCGGTGTTCATGGCCTGCAACATGTCAAAGGCTTCTTCGCCGCGGACCTCGCCGACCACGATGCGGTCGGGGCGCATACGCAGGCTGTTGATGACCAGTTGCCGCTGCCGTACCGCGCCTTTGCCTTCGATGTTCGGCGGCCGGGTTTCCAGGCGGACGACGTGCTCCTGCTTCATCTGCAGTTCGGCCGCGTCCTCGATGGTGACAATGCGGTCGGAGTTCGGGATGTACCCCGAGAGCACGTTCAGCAGAGTCGTCTTGCCGGCGCCGGTTCCGCCGGAGATCAGGAAATTGAGGCGGCCCTTGACCATGGCGGACAACAGTTCCAGCATGGGCTCGGTCAGGGTCTTGTTCTCGATCATGTTGCGTGCAGTGACCGGGATCGCGGCCAAAGCGGCGGATGGAAAGGCAGGGCCCGTCAATGGCCAGCGGCGGAATGATGGCGTTCACACGGGAGCCATCGGCCAGGCGCGCATCGACCATGGGCGAAGATTCGTCCACGCGTCGTCCGACGCGGGAGACGATGCGGTCGATGATCTGCATCAAGTGCGCGTCGTCTTTGAAGCTTAGACCGGTGGGTTCGAGCTTGCCGGCCCGCTCCACATAAACCTTGTTGTAGCGGTTGACCAGAATGTCGGAAATGGTGGGGTCTTTGAGCAGGGGTTCGAGCGGACCCAGACCGAAGATCTCATCCAGAATCTCGCGCGCCAGGCGTTCGCGCTCGGCAAAGCTGAGCGGCACGGCCTCGCTGTTCACCGTGTTGCGGATCAGCAGCAGAACTTCTTCGCGCGCGGCGTCGCTGGGGGTGCGCCCCAGTTTTTCCAGGTCAAGGCGGTCCAGGATCTTGCGATGCAGATCGGCCTTGACCTGCTGGTACTCAGTTCTTTCGAACGACTGCAAATTTGCCATACCTTCTAACCTATCACTCGCTCAGCCTAAGCCTTCCTAAACCTAGACCGTCTTAAACAAAGACCACGCCTTGCGCTTCACGTCGATATCGTTCTCGGTCAGCGCAGCCGCCAGCCCAGTAAAAGACTTGGCCATCTCGCTGTAAGCCTGCTGCATGACCGGAACTCCGCGATCGATGGCAGCAGAGACCGCAAAATATTGATTGGGGATCTTCCACAGCAGTTTGATTCCGGACGCGGCCTCGGCATCGGCTTCGCTGAAGCCGGCGATCTTTCGGAATCGGTTCAGCACCAGGCGCACTCGTTCCCGTCCACCGGTCTCACCCAAATATTGCTGGATCCGGGTCGCGCTCCATAGAGAAGCTACATCGGAATGCGCGACCAGCAGTACGGTTTCTGACAGATTGCAGACCAGGCGCGTGGTCACATCCACCCGCGAAGAGGCATCGACTACGACGTAACGGAAGTGGCCCACCAGCAAATCGAACAGGCGGGCAAACTCCGCGGTGGCAGGTTCGACGACCAGCGGGGTCGCCGCGCCCGCCAGCAACTGCAGGCCGCCGCTGTGCCGGGTCATGAAGCTTTCGAGCAGCGAGCTGTCCAGGCGATGCAGATTGCGAATGGCATCGGCCACGGTAAATTGTGGCTTGAGATTCATGTGCAGGGCGGTATGCCCGAGCGGCGCAATATCAACCAGCGCCACATTGCCATGGGCTGCATGCAATGCCAGCGCCAGGTTGACGGCCGTGGTGGTGGCTCCGCTGCCGCCCTTGGCATTGACCACGGTAAAGACCTTCCCGCGAGGTCCTTCGCGTTCCACTTTGCGCTGCGCGGCGGTCAGGCGTACGAAGGCTTCCAGCAGGTCGGTGGTTGTGGTGGGACGCTCGATATATTCGCGTGCCCCGGAACGCATCGCGCTGACAATGACCTGGGGCTGGGACATACTACCCACGGCAAAGATGACGGTGTCCCGTACTTCCTGGTGGATCAGTTCAATAGCGCGCAAGGCCAGAGTGTGATTGTCGGTAGGCACATCAACCAGCACAACATGAGGACCGGCGCTTTGCACGCGGCGCAATACCGGGTCACTCACCACCACCGGGTAGCTGGTGCAAGTGTGCACCACGCGCGCCACGCTGGTGCCATCCACCAGCACCTGCAGCACGGCACGCTGCTCGCTATCCTGGGCGATGACTACGACTGAAAGTTCGGGCATCGTATTTCTGGCCCCCTACTAGTTCCTCTGGTTCGACAACCGTGTCACGTGCCTGAACCGTTTACGCGTCTAAGACGTGCCGTGCCCACAAACCACTTACCGGTTTCACTGGTTGGCCTTTACTTGTTATCGCCCGACGGCTTGCGACCGTCGAATTTGTCCTTGTCCATATACGGCTTCGGGGTGGCCGGCAATGCAGGCGCCTGGTTACTGGCGGAAATCCGATGCGCGGTGCACAGAACCATCAGTTCGGAATTGCTTCTCTGCGCACTCTTGCTGCGGAAGAAATTTCCCAGAATCGGGATGTCGCCCAGGCCAGGCACCTTGTTGTACAAGTCGGTCACCCGATTGTCGATCAATCCGGCGATCACAAAACTCTGCCCATCCTGCAATTCAAATTCTGTTTCCGCCTTGCGCGTGCTCAGCGCAGGCACGGTAAAACCGGAGATGGTCAGGGCATTGGCGAAATCCAAAGCGCTGACCGACGGCGCCACCTTCAGATGGATGTTCCCGTTGGGCATGATCTCGGGAGTGAATTTCAATTGCACTCCGAACTCCTTGAACGAGATGGTGACCGCGGTGAAGCCCTGGCCCGGCTGGATGATGGGGAAGGGAAATTCTCCCCCGGCTAGAAAACTGGCTTCCTTGCCGTTCACTGCAATCAAGTTCGGCTCGGCGAGGATCTGCAACAGATTCTTCTGCTGCAGCGCCTTGATCACCGCGCCGATATTGATGTCAGTGCGGGCCACAAAAAGATTGAGAAAGTCGGAAATATTTACCGTCGGCGCAGTGGGCGTGGTGGTTGTCGTGGAGGTGTTGCCGGTGGTCTGGGTGGTGGTGGCCGTATTGTGAATCTGGACCGAGCCGAATTGTCCGGTCTGGCTGGTGGCGATGGTGTTTCCCAGCCCCGGCATAAAAATGTTGATTCCAAGTTGAGTCACGGCGGAGCGATCCACTTCCGCGAACTTCACCTCGAGCAATACTTCCTGCGCACCGACGGGACCAAAGGTCAACACGTTGACCACGTTCTTGGAGTAGGCTTCGGCGATCATTCCAGCGCGTTTCGAAACAGCCTCGGTCGAGACGTGGCCAGAAAGCACAATGGCGGAGCGCGAGGGTGAAACGCTGATTTGTTCGTCGGGGAAGACTCGCCGTTCTTCGTCGGCTGCGGCGCTGACGTCCACATCCACCCGCAAGTCGAAGCTGCGCGAGCGCTCCAGTTCGTCCCAGATCAGCAATGAAACTTCGCCGGCGGCACGGCCATGTACCAGAATCTGCGTCGGGGTCACGACGATAGCGTCGGCAACGGCATCATCCGTGACCGAAACTCGCCGCAGCCGCTCCGTTGTGTTGATAAGCAGTGATTTGCCCACCATGACGCGCAGAGGCGCAGCACCTTGAGCCGCGGCCTGAGGAGCCTGCGAGCTGGCCTCCGGGCCGGGAGCCTGGTTAGTGGCAGGGGCGGCCTGGGTTGCTGGCGGGGTGGCAGGCTGCTCTTGAGAGACAGCTACGACAGACGCTGTGAACAGCAACAATGCAAACAGCGTCCCTCGTGCCACCGGGGTCAAGTTCACTTCGTGTTTCTCCCACATGCGGGAGCGGATCGACATGTCGGATTCCTCGGAAGGCTGACTTACTAGAACTTCGTGACTTCTTCTCGCTTTGTTCCCTTGATCACTTCTACCGAATAGATTTTGGGCGGCGGTGGCGCCGGGGCCTTCACCGCGTGGGTCGTGGACTTGGGGCGCGGAGCGGTCGTCACAGGCGCTGGCGTGGGAACGCCTTTGTACAACGAACTCGTGCTGACCGAATTCAAGGCTTGCTGTTTGGTGTCGAGCGGGTTGCGCAGCGCCAACTGGATCTTTCCCTGGGTGGTAGCCAAGGTCAGCTTCTGCGCGTCGTCGGGAGATACCAGTAAGGTAATGACCGGCGTGAGTTGCGGCTCACCTGCGGTGTTGCGCTCCAGCTTCTGGCCGGTGGCGATGACAGCTACGTTCTCGAGGACGGTGGTGGTCTGCTGGTCGGGCGCGCCGGAGGGGTTGCCGGTGAGCAGCACATCGACGCGAGTTCCGGGCATCACAAATCCGGCCACGCCGATCACTTCATTCACACGAACCGAAACTGCCCGCATGCCGGGAGGGATCAGAGACTGCATTCCCGATCCGGCATTCTCTCCTGCCAATTTGTTAGACAGAAAAAATTCATTTTTTGCGATGGGAAGAATTGCGCCTCGACCTACAACGGATGTCTTCAGATGAAAAACATTCGCGGGCAGATCAGCGGCGGGAAAGCGCACCAGCTTCACGTCGCCTTCTGCGACCTTGGCTCCCACCGGAATGTCATTGGCGGCGACCACAATTTCAACGCCGGGCGCCACGTCAGCGCCAGTTCGCGTCTGCAGCGTGCGATACACGCTGTAGCTCACGATGGCGCCCAGGGCGAGGGCCACAAAGCCAATCAACAAAAGCCGGGTGCGATTCATGACTGCTCCTCAAACTCAAAATGGCAGCGCCCGACCGGCGATGCCTTCCGTGAGATGGGCGGCGCACGATCGCAACCGCCGAACACAGACTCTTCCATGGATCCTGGTACGGACGAACCGATCCACCAAGCTGCCGTGCAACGAAGCAAGGCCGTCTTCCGCCCGAGACGCCGAAGCGTACAACAGCATCCCGCGATTGCGAATCGGGTGCTCCAGAACGAACCCCCAACCCAAGGTCTACTACCTAGACCAGCCGCGCCGGCACCTTCAGCTACTGGACCGAACTGGCGACTGAAGAGAATACATTGTTGGCGTTGGAACCGATCAGCCGAATGGTTCCGACCACGATCACCAGAATCACCGCCAGCATCACGGCATATTCCGCGATATCCTGGCCCTGATCCTCCCGCCAAAGACTGATAGCCTTTGCGATCATTGTTGACCTCCTGATAAATCAAGTGAACGGGCAGCGACCTTCCGCCCCAAGGCAACTCGAGCCGAACTGCCTACACGGGGGCGCGGTTTTTCTTGTTGGTTCCGAATCAATGGTTTACGCACCGCCGTGCGAAAGCCTCGAGTCCTCATGCTCATAATACCCTGCTGTCATCCTGCTGAGCGACAAATTCTTGCGCTCAGGAGCCGATCTTGGCATGCCTTTGTGTGGTACCAGCCAATATGGGGATGATTTTCAAGGACACTAGGGCCGGGAACGGGGTTCACAGGCGGGGAGGGAGTAACCAAAATGGCGTTCTTTGTGGGGCAGACCTATGCCTGTGCCCGAGTATCAGACTGGCTTTTCCGGGAAAATGAACCGGGTTCAGAGCTTATTGGATCGAGCTGGCTACCGAGGAAAAGACGTTGTTCGCGTTCGATCCAATCATGCGGATGGTGCCCACGACAACCGCGAGGATTACCGCCAGCATGACCGCGTATTCGGCTACGTCCTGACCGTCTTCCTGCCACAACCTGCACTGCCACAACCTATCCTGACACAACCTATCCAGGATGCGAACCATGGTTGACCTCATATCCCTTAGACCGGAGATTGACGCCGATAGAGCGAAGTTACGAATTTGCAGACGGAATAATACTGTCAGGCGTGCAATCTTTTGCAGCTCAAAGTTGATGCAGGGGATTACCTAACTTGGTTCCTGCCCGGCCAGCACTAGCGCTGCCGGGTCAGGACTGCGGCCTCGGAATCGGCGTAGATTTGCCGCCATTCAGGATCGGACCGCAGGGCGGTAATCAGCGGGGCGTCCGGGGGCAGGACCAGAGTGCGAATGCCCCACGTCTGCAAGAGCTTTCTCCAGTCGTCGGTCAGGTAATAGGAGGCCCCGAATTCAGTCATGAAAGCATCGCCATACACATCGGCCCGGCCGTCCATGAAGACAGGATATTGCGGATACAGCTTCCAGATGAAATATCCGCCCCAGTTGTAGTGGTTCATCAGGGGGCCGGGAGGGTGCTTGTCCAGCAGGAAGGCAACTACGGCCGCAGGGAAATGGCGTGCTTCGGTCTCTGCCTGGCGATTCACCACCTGTCGAACTCGCAGTACGGTGAAGACGGTAAAAGTGGAGAGCAGAACAAAATTGAGCACAAGAATTCGAGACGCCGCAGTCAGCGGCGTTCTGAATAGCCGCGTGACGCCGGACTTCTGCAGTGGCGCCTGCGCCAGCTCGGCGAGGACCGGAACGATCACCAGCACCAGAATCGGAATATGCCGCATGGAGCGCAGCGCGGCGGGGATGGTGACCAGCAGCAGCAGGAGATTGCGAAGGCGCGGGCACCGTGGCGAGAGTGCCAAGCCGGCGATCAGAACGAGCAGCATGAGCAGAAGGGGCAGGTAGGTGGGATCGTGGAAATCCGGAGAAAACCACTCGTGAATGAAGCGATGCATGGCCACCGAACTGAGAGTCTCGAAGGGATACCAGTAGATTCGGAGGCCATTGGGATTGACTGCAATCAGCGCGACGCACAGCACCAAAGCCAGCGCCAGCTGCTTAAGCCGAGGCCAGGATTGCCGCCACGGTTGCGGACTGAGCCCGGCCTCCAAAGCTTCGCCCGCCAGAAATAGCGCGAGAAATGCTAGTCCAATCGGATATCCGGCATGCAGATTGGCCCACAACAACATCAAGGGAGCCGTCCACCATAAGAGGTGAGTGCCGGCGCTCTGAGGCTTCAAGCAGTAGCAAAAAGATGCTGCCAAGAAGGAGAGAAAACATCTGCGGGCGCACGCCCCACGTAGGAGCGGAGGCCACCGCACCCCACAGCGTGATCAATGCCGCGACATAAGGGCTGCCCGGTGAGCGCCTGTAGACCAGCATGAGAGTCACGGCGATGACCGCGGCAAATGTGATGATCAATCCCCCGAATCCGGCGATCCGATAGATGCCGAAGAGAAAAATCTCCGAGAGCCATTCGTGGTTGATCCAGGGCTGACCCAGCCGGGTGAAGGAGTAAGGATCGGTATGAAAGAGGCTGTGATTCTGGAGGATCAGTTGGCCGGTGCGGAGGTGCCACCACACGTCCGGGTCGGTAATACCGCGGGCGGCCATGGTGAACAGGCCGAGCGCTAGGATGGCCACGAACACGCGGCGAGTTTGCAGGAGGCTGGTCATCCTTAAGATAGAGCAACTGCGATAGAGCAAACTGCGATAAGGCAAACGCGATTGTAGCGCTTGCGGGGCTCATGCTGGGCTGACTAGCCTATAATTCGGGGCCGCGCTCTCATGTTATCCGCATCAACACAAAGGAAGCTGGTCCTCTATTTTGTCGCGATGATCGCGATGCATGGCGATCTGCTGTGGCAGATCAGGCATTCCATCACGCAGGGGCTCTCTGATTTCGCTGCCTTCTACACCGCCGGGCGGATCGTTGGTGATGGACAGGGCAGCCGGCTCTATGACGACGCGTTGCAAGAATCGGTACAGCGATCGCTCGTGCCGCAAGCCGTGCAGCGGCGCGGCGTGACTCTTCTCTACAATCATCCGCCATTCGAGGCATTGCTGTTCGTTCCCCTTGCACGATTCTCGTATGTCACGGCATATGCGATATGGCTGATGGTAAATCTGGCGTTTTTGTCTTCGATTCCTTTTCTGCTGCGAAGCCGGCTGCAAGAACTTGGGAAAGCGCCGCTGTATCTCTGGCTGCTTGCCGGTCTCGCTTTTTTCCCCATTGTGATCGCACTCATTCAGGGCCAGGATTCCGTCCTGCTGCTCTTTCTCTACTGCCTGGCATGGGCTGCGTGGGAGCGCGGCTCGGACCTTGCGGCGGGCGGCGGGCTGGCATTGGGCTTGTATAAGTACCATCTTGTCGTGCCATTCGTCCTACCGCTGTGGCGGCGCAGGAAGTTGCTGGCCGGATTCTTGTCGGGTGCCGTTGTCCTTGGGGCCGTGAGTTTAGTTATCACTGGATGGTCGAGTCTTCTGAGCTATCCAAGCTACGTTTGGAAGAGCGAGCACGACCCGAAGTACATCTTGAATTCGCCGCGCGGACTGATCGCGAACTTTCGCGGATTGATCTCGGCGATGGTGCCGGCCGCGCACCCGCAAATCGCAACCGGTTTGATCGTCCTGCTGTCGGCTCTGGTGTTGCTGTTGATGCTGCGCGCGGCGGGCAAGACTTCCTGGGCAGACTCCGCGAGCCGCCGCGCACTGTTGGCCCTCAATCTGGTGGGAACGATTCTGCTCAGTTATCACATTTACGTGCATGATCTGAGTCTGCTGTTTCTGCCGATCGTGGTTGTGCTGGATATTCTGCTTTCGAATCCTTCGATTCCGAAAGGGACGAGGACGACGCTGTACGTCTGCATGGCGGTCCTCTTTTTCACGCCGCTGTACCTTGTGCTGAGTCTGCGTTACACGCCAGTTTTGGCTCATGGCGGTTGTGCTTCTGGTTTTCTTTTCTGCCTTGCTCAGTCTGCTGAATTCTCTGCGCGCGCAAACTGCCGGAACAGTACCAGCGCCAGCATCGGCAGGTAGATGAAGACGACGGTGACGCGTCCCACTTCCGCAAAGCTGTGCGGCATGTGATACCAGCGCCAGATTCCAGCTCCCCAACTCAATGCGGCGGTGAAGAGAATCTCCCGGCGGGATTTGGGAATGAGCCACAGGATGAAGGCGTCGAAGAACCAGCGCTGCGGCATGAGCGCCGTCAGCAGCAGAAACCAGGCGTCTTTGTCCCGATACCGCCAGAGCGCGAGAACCAGCAACGGTCCAGGCAGAACCAGCAGGGGAATGAAGTGTTCGTAGTGGCCCAGTTGCCCCAGCCAAAGCAGAGGCCAACGCGGCATCACCACGAGCGTCAGCAATACAACCACGATGCAGGCCACGATGCCGCGGCGGCTGAGATGAGTCAGCGCCACGGGCAATCCGATCTGTGGCTTGGCCATTGTGACCGGCAGCAGAAGAGGGAAGAAGGCGCTGGCAAAAATAATGACCGACCACTGCACCGCCAAAAGTCCGGCCCAGTAGGGATAAGCCAGAAAGACCAGCAGGCGATGATAGCCGTGCCGGGTGAGGCCAAACGCCAGCAAAGCGGAACTGATGCCATAAAACAGAGCGCTCGCGACTTCAGGGCGCAACCACACGAAGGGCAAGCCGAATAGCGCGGCGGTCAGCGGATACTGTTCGAGCGCGGTGTCGTAAGGATTCTTTCCCGCCAGAAGCTAGCCGGGCCAGGCGGACGGCCCAACCGAAATCCGCGCCTCCCTGATGAAAATGCAGCAGCAGGAAATAGCAGAACGCTGCACTCGCCACTCCGATGACCGCGGAGATCCAGATTCGCAATCGCAACGGAAGTTCGCTCGCATAAGTTGTAACATGGAGCGGCTTTTACCCACGATTGTTCAAAGACTCCAGACTCGGACTGGTGCTGGCTCTGCTCTTCGCGGCGAGCATGTGGTTCTACGTGCAGCGCGTGCTGGTGCCTTACCAGAAGGCGGACGCGGCTGCGCACGGGCGGCCCAGGGGCAATCTTTCCGACCTCTATCCGCGCTGGCTCGGAACACGCGAGTTGCTGCTGCACCATCGCGACCCTTATAGCCCTGAAGTTACGCGCGAGATCCAAATCGGATATTACGGACGCGCCGCTTGATCCGGAGCGCGCGGACGATCCCAAAGATCAGCAGGGATTTGCCTATCCCCTGCATGTGACCTTCCTGTTGGCCCCGACCATCGGACTCCCGTTTCCCGCTGTGCAGACCGGTTTTCGCTGGCTGCTCGATTGTCCTCACATTGGCTAGCGTGTTCCTATGGCTGCGAGTCTTGCGCTGGTGGCCTCCGTGTGCCGTGACCGCCATGCTGACTGTCCTGACGATGGGCAGCTATCGCCGTGGTGCAGGGAATCAAACTGCAGCAGCTGACACTGGTGGTGAGCGCGATGCTGGCCGGGTGCGGAGCAGCGCTGGTGGCGGGACATTTCTGGCTGGCTGGTTTACTCCTGGCCCTGGCCACAATCAAGCCGCAACTGGCCGTGCCGGTCGCAAGCTGGCTGCTGCTGTGGGCGATCAGCGACTGGCGCCGGCGGCAGGTCTTTGTCTGGAGCTTCGGGTTGAGCACCGCGATTCTTCTTCGCCGCCTCGGAGTACGTCCTGCCCGGCTGGATCGGGCAGTTTCGCGATGCGGTGAGCGCCTATCGCCAGTACACCGGGGGCGCGGGTTCGCTGCTTGATGTGCTGGTCACGCCGGGATTGGGAAAAATCCTGGCTGTGGCAGCGGTGATCGCGGTGGCCATCGCGGGCTGGTCGGTGCGGCGCGCGCCCCACGATTCGGCCGCTTTCAGCACCATGCTGGCGCTGGTCCTCGCCGTGACGCTGGTTATCGTTCCTACTTTCGCAGCTTACAACCAGGTGCTTCTGCTGCCCGCGGCATTCCTGATCGCTGCCTCGTGGAGAGATCTGTGGCGTCGAAACCGAGTTACCCGCCTGGCGTGCGGAGTGGGGGTGCTGGTCGTGGGCTGGCCCTGGCTGGCATCCTGCGGGCTGGTGTTGGCTTCATTTTTCCTGCCGGCCAGCTCCGTGCAACAAGGCCTGGGCTGTGCCGCTGTATACAAGTTTGGGCATTCCGCTAGTGATATTGGGGTTGCTGTCTGTAGGGGCGGCTGATCGTATGTTTGGGGCGGCCTCGCCAGCCCGCGGATCTTGAACTTTCCTTGTGGGTCATTGGTAACGCTTGCCAAGGAAGGGTGGAGACAGCAAACCTCGAACCAACTTCAAAAGCGGCGGGCGGGGGCGCCCGCCCCACACACAGAATTCGTTCAGCCCGCGTCGGCCTTGCATTGGGCCGCGATCACGGGTTAGTCTTCTCCCACGCTGCGGCCACAAGGACGTTTCGGAGGACGACATGAACCTCAAAATGGAGAAACGCCGGGTCGATGCCGTGAGCGTGGTCACATGCCATGGGCGCATCATGTTTGGGGACGAAGCCAACGCCTTGCGCGACTTTCTGAAGCAAACATTGAGCGAAACCCCGCGCATGGTGCTGAATCTCGCCGGTGTAACCTATATCGACAGCGGTGGCCTGGGAACCCTGGTTGGGGTGTATTCCTCGGCCCGCGGAACCGGGGCTGAGATCAAGTTGACCGGCCTGGGGCAGCGCCTGCGCGATGTGCTATCGATTACCAAGCTGGCCACGGTTTTCGAGGTGTTTGACACCGAGCAAGAAGCCCTCACTGCATTGAACCGTGGGGCGGCTTGAATCTTGGGGAGATTGGAGGTCGAACTCTTTACCTGCCAGAGTCGATCCTCATGAAGACTACGAGGGCAGGCTAGCGCCACATGGCATTTCAACCCATCACGGGCCCGGTTTCATCCCCGGGGTCGGGAATTTTTCCCACCCTGGTTTTCGTGCAGGGCAACGACCAGCGCACCATCAACCTTGACCACACTCCGTTTACCGTGGGTCGAAAGGTGGACAAGGACCTGGTCATCGCCGACCCTCGCGTCTCCCGCGACCACGCTTTGATCACTTCGGAAGACGGCCAGTTCCACGTTGTCGACCAGGGCAGCAAGCACGGCACTTTCGTCAATGGCGAGAAGATACAGCGCAAGGTGCTGGAGCGGAACGATCGCGTGGAGTTCGGAGTGCGCGACGTTTCTTACGTCATCTTCCATCCTCACCACGCCAGTTCGAATACCGCCCGCGAGTTCCTGAGCCAGATTTCAGGGATTCAGATCTCGACCGACACCACCGATCTGGAAAAGCTGACGCTGTTTCTCGAGGCCGCCCGCAAGCTGAATACAACCGGCGTGCTCGACGAAATTCTCGTCACTCTGCTGGACGCGACCTTGAAACTCACGCGCGCCGAGCGGGGCTACGTTTTTATGCGGGACGAGGAAAACAACCTCCGCCTGGCCGCGGGGCGCAACTCCAAGGGCGAACCGCTGCTCGATGACACCACGATTTCGCACTCCATTCTCGATGAAGGAGTGAAGTCGAACTCGGAGTTCGTGATTACCGACACCAGCCAGTCGCTCGATCTGGCGGGGCGGCACAGCATCGTGGCCTACGATCTGCGCACCGTGATTTGCATTCCATTGCGCAAGCCGCAGGTGCAGGCCACGCGAGACGCGCAGGCTCCGGTCTCCACCGAAGCCTCCGCCGAGGTCATGGGAGCGCTCTACGTGGACTCGCGCTTCGCCTCGCGCGACATTTCGAGCGTGAGCAACGACATTCTGCGGGCGATCGCGACGGAAGCCGCGTCGCTGATCGAGAACGCGCGGCTGGTGCAGGCGGAAGAGGCATCCCGCCGCTACCAGCAGGAACTTTCCATCGCCGCCTCCATGCAGCAGGGGCTGATGGTGGTCACGATTCCTGAAGTTCCCTTACGCTCGCATGAAAGGCAGAAATCTTTCCTGTAAGGAAATCGGCGGCGACTTTTTCGACGCGGTCAACACCGACGAAGGCCTGGCCGTGGTATTGGCCGATGTGTGCGGCAAAGGGGTATCGGCGGCGCTGCTGGCCTCCACGCTTCAGGGCATGATCTACTCGCAACTTACCGCGGGCACGCCGCTGGTCGAAATTGTGACCTCCGCCAACCGGTTTTTTACCCACAAACACATTGGAGAAAAGTACGCCACACTGATCATCGCGCGCATCCGGCGGGACGGGGAACTGGAGTACGTCAATTGCGGCCATGTGCCTCCCTTGCTGGTGTGCAACAAGGAGGTCATCCGGCCGCCTCACGGCAACCTTCCGGTCGGCCTGCTTCCCGACGCGACTTACGAGAGTGACCACGTCAGCCTGCACGCCGGCGATCGCCTGATCCTGGTCACGGATGGGGTGACGGAAGCGGAAAATGCGCGCGGCGATTTCTTCGAGGATTCGCGCCTGGAGGCGGTGGCGGCCAAGAGCACTGGCCTTGAGGATATTTTCACCGCCGTGGCCAACTTCTGCGGTGGAACTCCCCTGAGCGATGATTGCACGGTGGTGGAATTGGTGTATTCGGGTTAAAGGTTTCAGCTGTCAGACTCTCAGCTCTCAGCTTCAACACTCGAACAAGCGTTTGAAAGTAGCGCCGGCGTCTCGCCGGCTGTCTGGGCATCCCGCCACCCACCGGCCCGCCGGGACGGCGGCGCTACGAAACTGCTATATAACACTTTTTTGTTGGAATCGGGCCAACCTGAGGTATTCTTTCCGGCCATGAACTTCACTTTTCTGGACTGGTCGGCAATCGTCCTCTATCTGGGCATCACCCTGGCGCTGGGCCTCTATTTCCGGTCGCGCTCGGGCAAGAGTGTGGACGACTACTTTGTCTCCGGGACGCAACGTTTCCTGGTGGCTGGCGGGCACATCCATGGTGGCCACCACGTTTGCCGCCGACACTCCGCTGGTGGTGACCGGCTTGGTCTACACCCAGGGCATTGCCGGGAATTGGCTGTGGTGGGCGTTTCTGCTCTCCGGCATGATGACGGTGTTCCTGTTTGCCCGCCTGTGGCGGCGCTCCGGGCTTCTCACCGACGTGCAGTTCGCGGAGATGCGCTACTCCGGCAAGCCGGCTGCATTCCTGCGCGGTTTTCGCGCCATCTACCTGGGCCTGCTGATGAACTGCCTGATTCTGGGTTGGGTGACCAAGGCCATGACCAGCATCGTGGCGGTCACGTTGGGAGTGAGCGATCGCAACGCGTTGGCAATTTGCGTTCTGTTCCTGATTCCGTTCACTGGTCTCTATGTAGCGCTGGGCGGATTGTGGGGCGTGCTGTGGACCGACCTGTTTCAGTTCGCGCTCAAGATGGCGATCGTGATCGGCGTGGCCTGGTATGCGGTGGCGGCGGCGGGCGGCATGAACTACTCTGTTGAGCCGTCTGGCTGCCATGAGGACGGATGCGGGTCCCGGGGCGGGCGACGCCACGGCTTTCTTTCCTGATTTTTCGCGTCCGTTTTCGCAGGAAGGAATCTGGCTATTGCCGGTGCTGACTTTCCTGGTGAACATCGGGCTGCAATGGTGGGCGTTCTGGTATCCCGGAGCGGAGCCTGGTGGCGGTGGCTACATAGCGCAACGCATCTTCAGCGCGAAAGACGAGAAGAACGGTCTGCTGTCCGTGCTCTGGTTCAACGTGGCGCACTATGCGTTGCGTCCCTGGCCCTGGATTCTGACCGCGCTGGCGGCGGTTGTTCTGTACCCGCACCTGGAACATCCGGAAACGGGATACATGCTGATCGTAAGCCAGCATGTGCCGCCGGCGCTGCGCGGTATTGTGATTGCCGGTTTCATGGCCGCGTTCATGTCCACGATCGCGACCCAGTTGAACTGGGGCGCGTCCTACCTAGTGTCGGATTTCTATCGCCGCTTCATCAAGCGCGACGCCGATGACAAGCACTACGTGATGATCTCGCGGCTGGCCACGGTGCTGCTGGTGATCGCATCCGCCGGAATTTCGGTTCTGCTCTCGGACATCCGATCGGGATGGCAAGTCGTGCTGGAAGTCGGTGCGGGCACCGGCGGTGTCTACCTGCTGCGCTGGTACTGGTGGCGCATCAACGCCTGGAGTGAAATTTCAGCGATGGCGACGGCGCTGGCGGTGACGATCTGGCTGCGCTGGACCGAGCCGTTTTACGGCAGCAATCCCGTGGTCTTTGCCAAGACGGCTTTGACCACCACTGCCTTCACCACTGTTGTCTGGCTGATGGTCACCTACCTGACCAAGCCGGAGCCGGAAGAAATACTGGTAAAGTTTTACCGCAGCGTTCGCCCGCAAATAACTGGGTGGAAGCCAGTTGCCAGGCTCGCCCCTGAGGTGCCGCCGACCCGCGATCTGGGAAGCAATCTGCTTTCATGGGTGTTGGGATGCTTCATGGTCTACCTGGCTTTGTTCGGCTTGGGGCATGTGCTGATCGGGCCGTTCTGGCAAGGAGCAGGGTTGCTTGCGCTGTCTGCCATTTGCGCGGGAGCGCTCTATTCGAATATTTCCCGCAGCTGGGGAGCGGAAGCCGCGTCCTGAGGTGTCGTCGTGAGTGGAGTCGAAGGACGCCCTAGCAGATGGCGATTGCCGTGCGGCGAGGATTGTTTAGATGGTTGCTGACGTAAGCGAATCCGAGGAGAGTAGAGATCCTTCGACTACGAGATTGCTTCGCGAAGCGAAGCAATCTCTCCGCTCAGGATGACAAGATGTCTAGGATATCAGAACCTCCGCGGCTCGCTCATTCCACGGCTACGCTGTAGTTGGTCCCTTCCCAGCGCTGCTCTTGCGGCCAATAAAACGTGAAGACAATTTCGCGTCCTACTCCGAGTTGAGCGGTTGGCAGGTCGGCTACGTAGATGCCTAAAGGGTCGCGGGTGTTTGTGTCCTGCGGGGTTTGCCATCCATCGAAACTCCAGTGGACCACTGCTGCTGCGGGGAGCAGCATGCGCAACTTCTTTCCCTTGGGCATGGTGCGGCATTTGTTGTTGAAACGCCATTCGAAGCAGGCGGCTTTCTGCCGCTCTACCTGATAGCGCTGCACCGTCTGCGGCGGCTGGTCAAATATTTTTCCGTCACGCAACGAGCGGCGCAGTTTGACGTACTCGGAGTGAGCCCACACCAGGGGGCAGGCCGAGCCGGATGGCTTCCCGCGAAACAGTTCGCGCGCGGGAATATCCGCAGCATCCCAGACTTGCTCGGGAATCAGGCGTCCGCCTTCGGTTGAAAGTTCCATTACCTTGAGCAAATCCGCTGCTGCCTGGGGGCGTCCGGCCGCCAGCTCGTAGTGCGCCCGCTCACCGGCCAGCAGCGGCCAGGGGCGGGCGATACCGGTTCCATCGAAGGGCGAGCCGTCTTCGTGTTCGCCGTAGCCGTCTCCGTTGTAGCGGTACCAGCAGGGGCCCTGGGGCAGGTTTACTTTGAGCAGGGCATCGATCACTTTCACTGTGTTCAGAATGCGCGGATCATCCGGCGCCCGCAAACCGAATCGAACCAGCGCCAGCGAGTCGGGGCTGATCAAGTGGATCGCTCGCGTCGCATTCTGTCCTGGTGGCCGGTTCTTGATGGGGACAAATCCGTCCAGGGGCGAGCGCGCGCAGTCCGTTTCCGGGGGCGCGATGCGGACGTAATAGCCGCCCACTCCGAGTTGCCGCGCCAGGTCGCTATCCTCGGCGTAAACCCATCGCTCAATGTTGTCGTTCCAGCAATCCGCGGTCTCGCGCAGGTGGGTAGCGACATCTTTTTGCCCCACCGCGACGGCCAGATCGGCGGCGGCGAGCAGTCCTGATATTTCCACCGCTAAGGTGAAGGGTGAATATCCGGCGTCTTCTTCCCAGCGATCTTGCTGGGTGACCGGGCCGTTGCGCAGGATGTAGCCGGCAGCGCGACTGACCATCGTCCACCAGCGCGGCAAGTTTCCCAGAACGAATGGAGAGTGCCGCCGCAACATATCGACCAGCAGAATGGGAAATGCGGCCTCGTCCATCTGCATGCCACCCCAGTACGGACGGCCATCCAGCCACATGTTCTGCGGCCAGTTTCCCGCCACCTCCTGAGTGACTTCCAGATAGTGCAGGACGCGCAGTGCGTCAGGCTCGGCTCCCGCAGCGAGCAGACCACACGCGGTTTCGACCAGATCGCGGGGCCAGACCAGATGGTATCCGCCCAGATCTTCGTCGCCTTTGTTGAACCCCCACGGAATGGAAAGGCTGGCGATGACTCCTCCCAGAAAGTCTTTGGACTCGTGCGATCGCATGACGGCCACGCTGGCACGATAGAGGTCAACATCACGGCGGGGTTCGTCCAGTTTCAGGAGGCTGTCCTGCCAATGCTTCCAATGCCAGACGTAATGCTTGCGCAGTTCGTCGTAGGGCTCGAGCAAACTGGCGCGCGCCTCTTGTCCCGCTTCAGCCCAGATACCGCCGAAACCGAGGGCCAGGGTAAACTCCCCGTTGCAGGCCGCCAGATCGATCTCTCCGGTGAGCGCGATATTTCCGTTTTCGGCGCGAGTGTAGTTCCAGGTCAGCTGGTAGTGCTGCGACAGGTCCTGCCATCCATCGGAGAATCCGGCGAAGCCCACCGACATCTTCAGCCAGGGAACCGAGCAGGCAAAGGCCAGTGAGCACGAAGCGCGATCCGCAAATAGCGTAGGCGTGCCTTTGTAGTCTCCGACCCAGCCAGTATTTTCCCGGCCGCAATTCGCCAGGTGAGGGGCGAGAAGCGCGTACAGGCGGTAGTCGGCCAGTTTGCCCTGCAGAGGTACGAAGCGCACTCTTTGCAGAACGACGTTGCGGTAGGGATCGGAGAACACTTCTTTTTCGATCCGGTAACGGCCCTGCAATTCGGTGTTGGCCAGTTCGTAAACCGGCACGCCGGGCTCGATGGCATGGTTTTCAAATCTACAGTGCCGCTTTTCTTCGGAGAAGTAACTGGAGCCGTCGGTGATAATCAGTCCCTGATCGCGGGTGCAGGCCTGATCGACGCGAGGGTAGTAGACTTCGTTCAGGATGCCGTGGCTGAGCGTGAACCATACCCGGCTGTGGAGGTTGAGAGCCGTGCCTATGCCGCTCTTGGCGCTCGAAGTCCAGCGCGGCTCGATTCCCGGCCAGCCCGGGGCAAAGCGTTCGACTTCGCTTTCACTCACTCCACAGTCCTCGTAATTACTTTTTGTCGCCTGGGTCCGGAGGGCGCATCCTATGTGGAAAGAATTCTACCAAGTCTCGGGATCGGGGCAGAGGCCACACTGGCAAACAGGGGGAGATATGAGAGCTCGGGGGAAGAACTGTGCGATCTGGGCTGCGGTCCTGCTTCTGCCCGCAACAGTGTGGGCTACGGCCGGGGCTGCGCCCAAAGAGATTGATGGGCAAAAGTCGGTGATGACCGTGCGTGTGTTCAAGACAGGTCTCTTTTCCGCTTTTGCACACGATCACGAAATCAGCGCGCCCATTCGCCAGGGAAAATTCAGCGAGGGCGATCGCTCAGTGGATCTCACCGTGGATGCGCCCCGGATGCGGGTGGTGGATCCGGGAGTTTCCGACAAGGAACGGGCCGAGATCCAGGGAACCATGCTGGGGCCCAAAGTGCTCGATAGTGGCCAGTTTCCCGACATCCACTTTCATTCAACTTCGGCGGAACCCGCCGGAGAGGGTCGCTGGACGGTGGCGGGAGAGCTTACGCTTCACGGACAGACTCACCCGATAAAACTTGAAATTCAGGCCCAAAGTGGCCACTACCGGGGCACGGTACAGCTGAAACAAAGGGACTTCGGAATCGAACCGGTCAGCGTTGGGGGTGGAACGGTTAAGGTGAAAAATGAGCTGCGGGTGGAATTTGACATTGTGGCGAAGCCCTAGCGAACCCGGACCGCCAATCGCAAAGCCAGGTGGTCAGGTAACCCCGGCGGCGAATCCTGCGTCCAACTCTATAGGTAATTCAGAGTATTGGTGTTTCCCGGCGAGCGTATAATCGACAGAGAGTCCTCTGGGCGGGGACGGAATTAGGGAGTCCACTATGAAGTTACGGCTCTTGGCACTGTTGGCTGTGTTGTTGACGCTGAGTTATGCGGCGCCACGGAGTTCCGCGCAAGACCAGGGCGCGGCCACTCCGCCCGATCAAGCCCCACCAAGTGCGTCTGATAGCGCTCCCAAGAGCACGGCGCCGGCGCGGGTGGATGCAGCCGATCCGGACCGGGTAAAGCATGACGGCGGTAAGGAAGACGTGGACGCCGTGGGCAACCGGAACGTGGGTTGCAAGACCGGCATGGGCAATTGGTATGGCGTGGAGAAACAGATCGCCATGGGCAAGCAATATGCCCAGCAAGTGGAATCGAGCGTCAAGCTGATCCAGGACCCCGTGGTCACGGAGTACGTCAACCGGGTGGGTCAGAACCTGGTACGCAATTCCGACGCGCAGGTTCCTTTCACGATCAAGGTTATTGACTCCGACGACATCAACGCCTTTGCGCTGCCTGGCGGCTTTTTCTATGTCAACTCCGGGCTGATCCTGGCGGCGGATGAAGAAGCGGAGCTGGCCGGCGTGATGGCACACGAAATTGCGCACGTGGCGGCCTGCCATGCCGCGCGGGAAAATACCCGCGGCAATCTGATGCAAATGGCTTCGATCCCATTGATCTTTGTGGGCGGAGCGATCGGTTATGCTGGGTACCAGGCTGCAGGTTTGGCTCTACCCTTGACCTTCCTGCATTTCTCGCGCGGCTTCGAAGCCGAGGCCGACTACCTGGGAATGCAGTACATGTACAAGTCCGGATACGATCCTCAGGCCTTCATCAGCTTCTTTGAAAAGGTGCAGGCGCAGGAGAAGAAGAAGCCGGGAAGTTTAGCCAAGGCCTTTTCGACCCATCCTCAGACTCCGGACCGAATCGCGAAGTCCCAGGAAGAAATTGCGCAAATCCTGCCGGCGCGGGCCCAGTACATGGTTTCGACGTCCGAATTCGATGACGTGAAGTCGCGGCTGGCGGCGATCGAGAATCGTCACAAGATTACGGACAAGAAGGAAGACAAGAACCGGCCAAGCCTGCGGCGAACCTCGACGCCCGACAAGAATGGCAGTGATGACAAGGGAACCAACGACGATGATCGTCCCACGCTGAAGCGGCGGGATGACAGCAGCAGCAACTAAGTACTCAAGGATTTGCCATCGCAACCGGCGGCTACGGCCGCCGGTTTTCTTTTCGGCTGCAAATTCCGGCGGGAAATAAAAAAGCCGCGAGGAACTCGCGGCTCATGTCGATCGATGTAGTGAAAGGCCGCTGGCTCTCAGGCGGCTGCCTTGTGAGCCAGGGAGGCCACGTAGTGGCGTTGCTCGGCTGGGGAATGAATTACCCTCATCTCCCGCCAGTCATACGGAAATTCTTTGCCGCAATCCAGGCAGGCCACATAGGTACCCGTCAGCTTCATCGCCGAATTCGACGAGAGGCGGGCCGAACCGAGATAGGAAAACTATAATGAGAATGTTTGCAACCGAACAATGTATCGAAGACTTCCGCGATCATACTGCCTCCCCGTCAGCCCTCAACCTCAGGCCCTACCGCCGACAACTAAATACTTAGATTCAGCCGGAGCGAAAAAGGTTTCGGCTGGGATACGGAACTGGCCCGCGATTCAGATTGCCGGTACGGGAAGTGCTTGGTAGATGAGACAGTTACGTCTCGCGCAGATTCTTTCGCCACGGACTCACACGGTTCTTCACGAATCAGATCAAGCGAGAAGAATCCGTGAAAATCCGTCTAAATCAGTGGCTGAAGTTGGTTTCTGCTCAGGCTTCCTGCGGGCCGCTTTTCTTGTGGGCTTCGCACTTGGCTACGATGGCGGAACGCAAGCGGTTGCGAAGATCGTCAGGGAGTTCGTAAAGCTGGGAGTCGCGGTAAATTTCGATGGTTTTCTTGGTGGTGTCGCAGACGACATAGCAGTTGTGGCACCAAGCCAAATGGTCTTCCAATTCGGCCTTGGTGCGGTCGTCAAGGACGCCGTCCAGGTAGTTGGTAAGGTCTTGCAGGAATTCAGCGCACTTCACTGTTTGCCATCTCCGCTCTCACGTTTCTGGAAGTAACGGCTGAGCCGCTCCCGCAACTGCAACCGGGCCCGCAGCAAGCGCGATTTGACCGCAGGGATGCTGAGGTCCAAGGCGTCAGCTGTTTCCTCGGTCGAAAGCCCTTCCACGTCGCGCAACACAAAAACCGTGCGGAAGCTCAGGGGCAAGTCCCTGAATGGTCTTGCTCAGGATTTCCTTCAGCTCCGCCTGGTTGTACTGCTGCTCTGGATTCGGACTCCAATCCGCGACTTCACGCGGGACCGAATCTTCTTCGGTCTTTACATCTTCATCCAGCGAGACCATGCGTTCGGGCCGACGACGGCGCAATTTCATCAGCGCTTCGTTGACCGCGATCCGGACCAGCCAGGTATAGAACTTGGACTGACCCTGGAACTGATTCAGATTGGTGTAAGCCTTGAGGAACGCATCCTGCACCACATCTTCCGCGTCTTCGCGGTTCTGCGTGATGTGCTGCGCGATGCGAAATACATTCCGGTCATAGCGCCGGACTAACTCCTCAAACGCGCTTACATCTCCGCCCTTGGCGGCCTGAACCAGCGCCAGCTCATCGCTGACCGGCTCACTTACATTTGTGTTGGATGGCAGTCATCTTGCGTCCGATGCAACTATTTTCACGCCCTGCGACCGGCGGGAGAAATGTTATTTTACTTGGTAACCCAGCTTCTGGCTTATTTGTTTTGACGTATCTATAACTGGTCGGTTTGCGATAAATTCCAAGGGAGCGGCCATTCCGCATTAGAACACGTCCTTAGGTGACCGGAAAATGCCGGTCAAGTGACCCTATAATCAAGGTTTAACCAACATGAGGGGCAAAAAAGCCGGATCCAGCGGCCAAACGGCTGACCTGAGCATGGCGGAGAAGACCGGAGTCGAACAAATCGTCCAGCGAGTGGTGTCCCAGGTGCTCGACCACCACATCCCGGAGTTGCGGGAGGAATTGGTGCGCCGGGTTCTGGAGGAGATCCCGCAGGCTACAGCGACGGTGACGGCTGGCGCCTCGGGAGAGGGTGGCTCGGCGAACCTGCTGAAGGCCATCTCGGCGATCCAGTCGGGGGCCACGCAACGCGAGATTCTGCGAGCGCTTCTGGACAATACGGTCCGCTATAGCGGGCGCGGTGCGCTATTCGTGGTCAAAGCAGGGGCTGCCACCGGTTGGCAGGGACGCGGTTTCTCCAAGGACGGCGATGATACCATCAAGGATTTTGCCCTCAACGTGACCGTGGGAGTGCCGGAGCAGGCGCTGCGGGCCCGGATGCCATTCAGCGGCACGAGCAAAGATATCGATCCGGAATTTGTGGCGAAATTCGGAGCTCCGGCCGATGACCAGGTGCTGGTGCTTCCGCTGCTCCTCAAGGAAAAAGTCGCCGCGCTGGTCTATGCCGACGCCGGCGCTGATGGGGGCGGCAAGCTGGATGCGGCGGCCGTCGAGTTGCTGGTCCTGGCGACCAGTGCATGGTTGGAAGTGGCATCCCTGCGCAAACAGGCACTCAAAGAAGACAAGGAAGAATCCGCCGAAGCCGGGGTCGAAAAGCATGAAAGCGCGCCTCCGCCGCCAGCGGCTCCCGCGCACTCCGATCCTTTTGCGGCGCATGCGCCCAAACACATTGCACCCGCTGCCGAACCGGTTTATGTCCCGCAGGTCGAGGTCGAGCAGCCCGTGGCAGTGGCTCAGGCAGAGCCGGTGGTTACTGCGGCGGCGACTGGAGCGGCTGCGGCTGTAGCTCCGACAACGGATCCGTACGCGAACCTCTCGCCCGAGGACGCTGACGTCCATCGCAAAGCGCACCGCTTCGCGCGCTTGCTGGTGGATGAAATCAAGCTCTACAACCAGGTGAAAGTCAGTGAGGGGCGCAAGAACAAAGATCTCTACGACCGGCTCAAGGAAGATATCGAGAAGAGCCGCGCGACTTTCCAGAAACGCTACGGCAACACGGCGGCGGGTGGAGCAGACTACTTCAGTCAGGAGTTGGTTCGCAGCCTGGCCGAGGATGACACTTCCATCATGGGCGCCAATTTTCGGCGAAATTAATCAGAGTGGTCCTTCATCTTCATTCCAAGCAATCGGTCCTGACTAGAATTTCTCTGATCGTGGCCATGTTGTGCGTCGATGTGGTTCTGCTTACCGTGCCAGCGGGGGCTCAGTCCACTACCCGGAAAACCCAACCCCCCAAGAAAAAGAGCAGTCAGGTTGCGGCCCGGCGCCGCAGCCATCCCACGCCACGGTCGCGCCGGATGCATGCTACGTTCGTGGCCTCGACCAGTCTGAAGCCGATGGCGCGGCAATTGTTGCAGGACCGTACTCCCGCGGCTTATGCAGGGGTCGAAGCCTTCGCCCGGCGTCACACCCAGGAAGATGCGGGTGCGCTGGCCTGGCTGGTGCTGGGATATGCGCACATCCTCGATAAGGATTACGCCAAGGCCGTGGATCCCCTGAATCGAGCCAAAGCGCTGGCGGGAGACCTGGGCGACTACGTCCACCTCTACCTGGGCACGGCGTACTTCGAGAGCGGAAAGATGGCGGAGGCGGTTGCCGCGGTCACCGACTTCGACAAGCAATATCCGGAATCGTTGCTCTTGCGCGATGCACATGTGCTGTACGGCAGCGCCCTGCTGGCGGAAAATCGGCCGAAGGAAGCAATCGTAGTTCTGGAAAAAGACCGGCAGCCGCCCCGCGCGGACCTGGAGCTGGCTCTGGGAAAGGCCTACGCTGCCGCGGGACAGCCGGCCAAAGCAGCCGAGATTCTGCGCAATCTGTACATCACCATGCCGCTGAGCGCAGAGTCCAGCCAGGCGGAGGTCGAGCTGAAGCAGTTGGCTTCGACCACCCCGTTGCCGCCCATCGGACTGAATGGGCGAAGAACCCGAGCCGATCTTCTGGCCAAGGGAAAACGATTCAGCGATGCCGCGGATGAGTATCGCGGCCTGCTCAGCGTGGCCAGTCCGAGCGACCGTCCTGAAATTCAGCTGGCCCTGGCAGTGTCGCTGCACCGCTCCGGGCAAGACAAGGAAGCGAAGAAGATTCTCGAGACGCTGGACAGCTCGACGCCCGACATCAACACGCAACGGCTTTACAACCTGGGAGAGATTGCCCGTGGCAGCGGCGATGAGGAGGGTTTCCAGCGCTACCTGGCAGAACTGCGGCAGAGCGCTCCCACCAGTTTGTGGCTACAGCAGGCGCTGCTTTCGGGGGGCAATTTCTATTTGCTCAAGCCCGACTATGACAAGGCGATTGACGCTTACCGGGAGTTGCAGCAGCGATTTCCCAGCGCAGGCCGTGCTTCGTACGCGCATTGGAAAGTAGCCTGGCTGAGTCTGCGCCAGGGAAGAACCGCCGAAGCCAAGACTGGGTTCGAGCAGCAAATCGGTTTGTATCCCACTTCGGCGGAAGTTCCCGCGGCCTTGTACTGGCGCGGCCGGCTGGCGGAAGAAGACAAAGATGCGGGCATGGCGCGAGCCTATTATCAGAAGCTTTCGGAGCGCTTCCGCAATTTTTACTATGGCGAGTTGGCGCGCCGCCGTCTGAAGGAAATCAAGTCCGATGACGAACTGACCCACTATGCGTTGCTCGACCGCGTCCCTCCGATCAGCGCCGGCACCAATATCGCCACCGCTGAGCCGCCGACGGACAACCTGCGTTACCAGAAGGCGCAGGTGCTGGAGAACGGCGCGTTGGTGGATTTTGCGGTGCGCGAACTGCAAGCCGCGAGCACCGAAGACACCGGCAACTGGGTGACCGTGGCGACGGCGAAGCTCTATGAAGACGCCGGCCGCTATGACGGGGCGATCCAGGTATTCAAACGCGCCGTGCCGAATTATTTCGCGGTAGATTTGCCGACACTGCCGCGCCCTTACTGGGAAGCCCTTTTTCCCAAGCCATATTGGCCAGACCTGAAGAAGTTCTCGTCGCAGAATGCTCTGGATCCCTATCTGGTGGCTTCCCTCATCCGGCAGGAGTCAGAGTTCAATCCCAGCCGCCGTATCGCGCGCCAACGCCCTGGGGCTGATGCAGCTTCTCCCCAAGGTGGGCAGTTCGGTGGCGCGGGAAGAGAAGCTGAGGCATTTTTCCTCGTCGCAATTGTTTACTCCGGAGATCAATCTGCAATTGGGGACGCGTTATTTCCGCCAGATGGTCGACAAGTTCGGCGCCTTCGAATATGCCCTGGCCGCCTACAACGCGGGCACCAACCGGGTGGATGACTGGCTGGGCCAGGGAAAGTATCGCGATCCGCAGGAGTTTGTCGAGTCGATCCCGTTTACCGAGACGCGGGAGTACGTGCAGGCGATTCTGCGGAATGCCAATGTGTACCGGCAGTTGTACGGGGCGCCCTAGGGTGCCATCCCGTTCCCGCCTCCTGCAAGGCCTGTCATCCTGAGCGGAGCATTTGCTTCGCCTCGCGAAGCAAATGCGCAGCCGAAGGATCTCTACTCTTCCCATATCTCGCTTACGTCCGCAACCGTCTAAACGATCCCGTCTGCATCAGCAGCAGGTCAGCCGCTAGGGGTCCTTCGACTGCGTTGTTCGATTCGCAAGCGAATCGGACAACTCCGCTCAGGATGACAGGCCAACGGGGGCACGGCTCAAGCGTAGGGCGAAAGCTGTAGAGATAGTGACCCTGCCTCCCGGGCGCGTTCCGTTACTTCTTTTTACAATCTTTTGATATTCCTCACAGCCGGGCCGGGCGTAATATGTCCGCCTGCGCGGTAGATTGACTTTCTACTCCAGCCAAGTCTTATACGAAGGAGATTGCCTCATGACAGCTTCGGTAAAGCCCGTTCCTGATGGTTTCCATACCGCAACTCCCTCGGTGGTAGTTCGCGATGCCGCGAAAGCCATCGAGTTTTACAAGAAGGTATTCGGTGCTGAAGAACGTATGCGGATGCCGGGTCCGGATGGGAAGATCATGCACGCCGAAATAAAAATCGGCGATTCGGTCATATTCTTGTCCGACGAGATCCCCAACATGGGCGGCAAATCACCGCAAACGGTGGGTGCTTACACTGGGGGTATTTATCTTTACGTCCCCAATGTAGACGAGATCCACCAGCGTGCCGTCGAGGCTGGGGCCAAGAGCGCCGGCCCGGTGTCTGACATGTTCTGGGGAGACCGGTTGGGGCACTTCGTGGATCCCTTCGGTCATGCCTGGAGCGTGAGCACGCATGTGGCCGACCTGACCGAGGAGGAAATGGAAAAAGGCGCCCAGGCCTTCTACGCTCAGATGGCGGAAAAGAAGTCGGCGTAGCTTGAACCGGTTTCTCGTTTCTGGTTTCTGGTTTTGAAACCCGAAACCGGAAAGTGCAAACCAAGCCTCTCCGCAAAGGTCGCCAAGAAATTCTTAGCGTCCTTTGCGGGTAATTGTTTCAGGCCGATTTTTCAGGCGTGGGAGTTTTAGCGAAGAGGATTTCAACCACCAGCAGGCCGGCGCCGACGACAATCGCGCTATCTGCCACGTTGAATGCCGGCCATTGGTATTGACCCACGTAGAACAGCAGGAAATCGACCACCCGCCCGCTGAGCAGGCGGTCCCAGAGATTGCCCACCGCGCCGCCCAGAATCAACGCTAAACCAATTCCGGTGCTGCGCATGGCGTGACTGCCTCGCCAGAGCAAGGCCGAGACGATAGCAAGCGCGACCACTGAAAACAGCACCAGCGCGCCAATTTTCCACTCCGAAGGCGAGTCGGCGAAGAGGCCGAAGGCAGCGCCGCGGTTCTCTACATGCGTAAGGCGGAAGAATCCGGGAATCACCTGGATGGTGTCGTGCAGGGAAATGTTCTGCGCCACGGCCCACTTCGCGGCCCGGTCGAGGACGACGACCAGCACAGCGATCAGGAAGTGAAAGGCGCGCGTGGATTGAGTCGTCATTTGGGTTGACTAAACTGCTCGGCGCTCATCCACCGATCTCTTTCAGCACGGCACTGCAGCGCTCACACACCGTGGGGTAAACCGCGTCCTCTCCGACATGGACGGAGTAAGTCCAACAACGGTCGCACTTCTTGCCGTCCGCCTTGCTCACGCGGACATCGACACTGCCGGTCCCGTTTCCTGACTTGCCGGGTTGAAGCGTGACCGCGGACACGATGAACAGATAGCGCAGCCGGTCCTTGTAGCGATTCAGCACCGAGAACACTGGCTCGGCGGCGGTCACCGTGACCTGGGCCTCCAGGTTGGCCCCGCCGATGAGCTTGCTCTGGCGGGCCTCTTCGAGGGCCTTCAGCACCTCGGTACGGACCGCGAGCAGCGTACTCCAGTCTTCACGCTGCTTGGGATCATCGGCCGCGGCAGAACCGCCCAGAATGTCAGATGCGACCGGGAAAGCGTGCCAGATGCACACTCACAGGACGATCGGGCAGCTTGGGCAGATACTGCCACACTTCATCACAGGTGAAGCTGGTGATGGGCGCAAGCAGACGGACCAGGGCCTCTCCAATGCGCCAGATCGCGGTTTGTGCGGCCCGGCGTGCAGGCGAATTGGGTGCGGAGGTATAGAGGCGATCTTTCAATACGTCGAAGTAGAACGCGCTCAGCTCCACCACGCAAAAGTCATTGATGCGGTGATAGATCTTGTGAAATGCGAACTCGTCGTACCAGCGAGTCACGTCCGCGGACATGGCGACGGTTTGGCGCAGCATGTACTGATCGAGCAGGTCCATCTCCTCGAAGGGGACCGCGTTCTTTTGCGGATCGAAATCGTAGAGATTGCTGAGCACGTAGCGGAACAGGCTGTTGCGGATCTTGCGGTAGCTTTCGGCCACGCGCTGCATCAGCTGCTCGGAACCGACCACGTCTTCACGAAAATCGACTGAGGCTACCCAGAGGCGCACGATCTCGCCGCCCATGCGATTGGCGATGTCGACGGGATCCACATCGTTGCCGCGAGATTTCGAGAGGGCGCGGCCCTGTTCGTCGAGGGTCCAGCCGTTAGTCGCGACCGCCCGGTAGGGAGCCTGGTTGCGGGTGCCGACGGCGCAGAGCAGGGAAGAGTGAAACCATCCGCGGTGCTGGTCGCCGCCTTCGAGGTATAGATCGGCAGGCCAGGGCAGGCCGGGTTCGTGGCCGAGCACAGCGGCGTGGCTGCATCCGGATTCGAACCAGACGTCGAGGATGTCCGTCTCCTTTGAGAATTTCGCGTGGCCGCACTTCGCGCATTTTGTGCCTGCGGGCACCAGTGCTTCCGCCTGAGGCGTGTACCAGGCATCGGCTCCACCGCGCGCGAACAGCTCGATCACTTTGCGGTTCAGGGCGGGGTCGTTCAAGGGCTTGCCGCAGCCCTCGCACAAGAACACAGCGATGGGCACGCCCCAGATGCGCTGGCGGGAGATGCACCAGTCAGGGCGGGTGGCAATCATGTTCGAGATGCGTTCCTCGCCCCAGGCCGGGTCCCATTTCACTTTCTTGATTTCATCGAGTGTCCGGCTGCGCAGGGTTCCCCCCGGCATTGGCGTTTCCATGGAGATGAACCATTGCTCGGTGGCGCGAAAGATAATCGGATTGTGGCAGCGCCAGCAGTGCGGATAGGAGTGCTCAAGCTTTTCGGAGTGCATCAGCACGCCACGCTTTTTCAGCAATTCGAGGATCGGCTCGTTGGCGTCGAAAACCCTTTTGCCATCGTATTCAGGCAGGCCATTGCGCATGATGCCGGCGGCATCCACGTTGGTGGTCAAATCGAGCTTGTACTTTACGCCGGTGTTGAAGTCATCTGCGCCGTGCGAGGGTGCGGTGTGCACCACGCCGGTGCCTTGGTCCATGGTGACGTAGTCGGCGAGTACGCCCAGTACCGTTCGATCCAGGAAGGGGTGGAAGAATTTCGTGTACTCCAGTTTTTTCCCCGCGAAGCGGGCAAGAACCTGTGTGTCCTTCAGGCCAACTTTGCCGGCGAATTCACCGGCCAGTTGCTGGGCGACGATGTAGACCTCGCCTGCAGATTCGATCGCCACATACTCCGCGTCGGGATGAAAGGCCACGGCCATGGAGGCGGGGAGGGTCCAGGGAGTTGTGGTCCAGATCACGGTGAAAACTTTCTTTCCGGCGAGTGCGGGATCGAGGCGAGCCGGGTCCTCCGCCAACGCGTACTTTACCCAGATGGTCGGGCTGGTGTGGTTTTCGTACTCGACTTCGGCCTCGGCCAGGGCGGTCTTGTCGTAGATGCACCAGTAGACGGAGCGCAGGCCCTTGTATACGAACTCCTTTTCAAGAAAGTCGTAGAAGGTGGCCAGCACCACCGACTCGTATTGCGGAGTCATGGTGGAGTAGGGCTGGTCCCAGCGTCCGAATACGCCGATGCGCTTGAACTGCTCGCGCTGCAGATCGAGAAATTTTTGCGCGTATTTTCTGCACGCTTCCCGGACTTCCAGCTTCTCCATCTGAAGTTTCTTGCCGCCGAGTTGCTGGTCGACTTTGATCTCGATGGGCAGCCCATGACAATCCCATCCCGGGACGTAGGGCGAGTCAAATCCGGACATGGTCTTGGATTTGACGATGAAATCCTTGAGGCACTTGTTCAGCGCGTGGCCGAGATGGATGGGTCCGTTGGCGTAGGGCGGGCCATCATGCAGGACATAGGTCGGAGCGCCGCGCCGGGCCTCGCGAATGCGGTCGTAAATCCGCATTTGCTCCCAACGGGCCAGGGCCTTGGGCTCGTTCTGGGGCAGGTTGGCCTTCATGGGAAAGTCGGTTTTAGGCAGGTTGATAGTGGATTTCAGGTCCAGCGGCACTCGGTTGATTTCTCCCAAATGGTTGATTTTTTTCATTATAGGGAGCGGGAGAACGAACGTCCATTGAGCTGGGGATGACCGCAGCCGGACAAGCGCACGAAGGCCCCGGAAATGGTGCAGAGGAAGGCCGGTTTGGAGGCTGAGGTGGAGTCCGAAAAGCCAATGTAAAAAAGCCGGTGAAAACGTGTACAATTTTGCCAGGGAACCTTCGCCTGCATGTAGCATCTAACCAGTTTGGGGGATCTCGCGGCGTCGGTTGCTGACTGGCTGAGGTGACTGAAGTATTCGGCCGTCGCAAGCAACTTGGCAGCTAGTGTGCTCATCAAGCTTAAGATAGGTCGATAACGGGCCCGCAGCAGAGAATCCGGATTCGGGTCAACTATGCCAACACTCGACATCAAACCCCGCGGCGAAGCCGAACCCGAACTGAATTTGTTGCTTTCCAAGAGCACGTTGGAAGAGCCGCTGTGGAAGTCCCTGTTCCAGAACCTCGACGATTTTTTCTTTCCCAAAAAACTGCCTCCCCTAGTGCTGACTTCGAAGCCCGTCCCGGTCAAGGACATTTGGGGCTTCTACGACTACAAGAAAAACGGCGTCTTAGGCTCGACCGTGGTGCACATGCTGGCGGTCGCGGCGATTATCGGCATCACGCTGCTGGGCCGGCGAGTGGTGCAGCAGATCGTGAAGCCGCACGAGGTCATTTCTCTGATTTCTCCCGACGACATTCCCCCGCTGGAGCCGTCGAAAACGGTTTCTGGCGGCGGTGGCGGTGGCGGTGATCGCGACAAGTTCCAGGCGCCCAAGGGCAAATTGCCCAAGCAATCGATGGAGCAAATTACTCCTCCGATGGTGGTGGTGCGCAACGACAATCCCAAACTGACGGCTGAGCCGACGGTTGTGGTTCCGCCCCAGGTGAAGCTGGCCATGAACAATCTGCCCAACCTGGGCGACCCAATGTCGCATCTGCCCTCGGGCCCACCCTCGAACGGAACCGGCTCTGGCGGCGGTATTGGCGCAGGTTCGGGTGGCGGCGTTGGTGTGGGCACGGGCCCGGGCGTAGGTGAAGGCCGCGGTGGCGGCGTCGGTGGCGGCGTATTTCGAGTAGGCGGCGGAGTGAGCGCCCCGAGAGTGGTTTACCAGCCCGATCCCGAATATTCGGAAGAAGCCCGCAAGGCGAAGTACCAGGGAACCTGCGTGCTCTGGCTGGTGGTCGGGCCGGATGGCAGGCCGCGAGACATTCGCGTTGCGCGCAGCCTGGGCCTGGGACTGGACGAGAAAGCGATTGAAGCCGTGAAGACCTGGAAGTTCGAGCCCGCGATGAAAGACGGGAAGCCGGTAGCGGTACAGATCAATGTGGAAGTCAGCTTCCGGCTGTACTGAGATTTTCTGCAAGCAAAGTCATTAACCACGAAGGACACAGAGGTACACAAACGAAGTCCCAACCTGTAAGGGTTTTCCTTTGTGTACCTCTGTGTCCTTCGTGGTTAATGCTCTACTCTTTCAGTTCCACGTGCTCGATATCTTCAATTGGACTTCCCAGAAATTGCGCCCCCAGGCGGCGAAATTTTTCCACTGAATCGGTCACAAAGAATCTCAGGCGAGGCACGCCGCGACGTTCTGCTTCCAAAGACAGTTTCGGCAGGCCTTGGCGGAGCAGACTGGCTGACCACGCGGGCCGTCGAGTCGGCAGAATCGACGATGGTCACGTGACTGGGCACCAACCGGTGCAGCAGCGGTTTCAGCAGGGGATAGTGCGTGCAACCCAGCACCAGGACGTCGGCGGACTCAAAGTCGCCCACAAATGCCTGGTCAAGATAGATTCGGGCCACCTGTTCGGCGACCGCGTGCTCCGACCATCCTTCTTCGACCAGAGGCACCAATAACGGACAGGCCTTCTCCGCGGCTTCGATTCCGTGGGCCTGCAAAGCCCGGGCGTAGGCGTGGCTGCTTATGGTGGCCTCAGTGCCGATCACTACGACTCGGCGAGTCTGGCTGGCCGCAGCGGCGCGCGCAGCACCCGGGTTCAACAACGCCTACCACCGGAACGCTGGAAGCCTGCGTAATCTGGTCGAGAGCCAGAGCCGTGGCGGTATTGCAGGCGATCACCAGCATCTGGGCCCCGTGCTGTTCCAGAAATTGGGCCGCGCCGACGGCGTAGCGGGCGACGGTATCGGCCGACTTCGAGCCGTAGGGTAACCGCGCCGTGTCGCCGAAGTAGATGTAGTCGGCGTGGGGTGCGAGCGCGACCAGTTCCTTCAGAACCGTCAGTCCGCCAAAGCCGGAATCGAATACACCGATGCAGGGTCGTCGAGTGGTAGCCATGAAAGCGAAGGAACATCATAATGGCGCACTGAGGTTTTGCGGAGACAATTGAAGTCCGCCTCGGAATGACAACAAGCCTCAGGATGGGAGGTCTCTATGCTCCGTTCCATGACCGGGCTGGCGGTTATCTGGATGGCGATATTGGCGTCGACGTCGATGTTATCCTGCGTCTCTCGAAGTCCCGCTCCGATCACGCAAGACGAACTTGTAAGTCACACGCAGGAGATGTTCGACGGCGTTGCCGCGGGAGATCAGGCGCCGTGGCAGAAATATTTTGCCGACGACAGCATGTACTTTGACGAAAAGGGAAGGAGCATGGACAAGGCGGCGCTGGTCAAGGATGTAACGCCGCTTCCGTCGGGCTATTCCGGCAACATCAAGATGGTGAATGCCAAGAGCCATATCCAGGGTGACACCGCCATCCTCTCCTATGACCTGAACGAAACCGAGACGATTTTCGGTCAGAACATGACGGCTCGCTATCACGGCACCGACACCTGGATGTATCGCAACGGACGATGGCAGATCGTGGCCGGTCAGATGCTCCGTTACTACGAGGATCCGGCCGCGGGAAAAGCGGATCCCAAAACCTACACGGAATTTGCCGGCACGTATGAGCTGGCGCCGGGAGTCACGCAGAAGATTTTCGTGCGTGACGGAGCTTTGTATGCGCAACGCGGAGAGCGACCCGAAGCAGAGTTGATTCCAGAGGCCTCTGACATATTGTTTCTCAGAGGCGTGGAAGGACGGCATCTCTTCCGGCGCGCCGCCAACGGCAAGGTGGATGCCATGATTGATCGCAGAAATAATGAGGATGTGGTATGGAAGAAAATAAAATAGAGACCGCCCACGCCAGGCCTTCCGTACCAAAGCCACTCGGGCGCTCATCGCCGGCGAGTGAATATTCGCTCCGCGCGAGATGCTTCGCAAGCTCAGCATGACGAAGTAAGCGTATGTGGCAGGAAACCCGGTTTTTAGAGACGAACCCGGACTACTTGAAGCGCGAAACGCGCACCTGCTCCGGTCCGGCTGCCTGTCCGGGGGCTGCCAGGTTGCTCTCACAGCAAGGCCCGGGCGGGATGGGCGCGCCGTGCGGGCAGGTGCGGGGATGGCCGAGGAAGCTGCAGATCTTGTCGGTGGCTTCGGTGGAAAGAATGTGCTCGAACTTGCAGGCCTGCTGTTCGATCTCCGATTCGCTGTCGAGCGCCAGGCTGTCGGTGAAGAGCCGCTCGGCCAGGCGATGGCGGCGAATAATGTCGGCGGCGCGCAGGCGGCCGCGCGGCGTGAACTCGACGATGTTGTTCCGTCACCCAGGGTTCCGTCGCCCAAGCTGCCGTCACCGGTAGACACACCGGCAGGCTTGAGAGCGTCGTGGCATGGGTTCACGAACGGCTTGTGATTGTGCGCTTCGGGCGGATGGGGGCGAGTGGCCAGCAGGCCCAAGGCTGTCATCTTTTCCACCGCGATGCTTACCGGCAAAGCTCCGTGAACTTCGAGGTGTTCGATTTCCGCGATCTCGCCGTGCTCTTCGACCGCCCAGAGTTCTTCGAGGACTTCGTCGAACTGCTCTTCGTCGGCCATGGCGAAAACTTCCTGATCGGCAATCTTGCCGTGATGCAGCTCGATTCGGCGATCGGCCAGGCGGGCCACGACGGGATCGTGCGTGACCATCACGATGGTGCGGCCCTGGCGGTGCAGTTCTCGCAGCAGGCGCAGAACGATTTCTTCGTTGACCGCGTCCAGATTGCCCGTAGGCTCGTCGGCCAGAACGATTTTGGGATCGTTGATCAGGGCGCGCGCGATGCAAACCCGCTGCTGCTCGCCACCGGAAAGCTGCGCGGGCAGGTGATGGGCCCGCTCTTTCAGGCCGACGTGGGCCAATGCGTTCCAGGGCTTCCTGCTCGTCGGTCATGCTGTGGAAGTACTGGGCCAGCATGACGTTTTCGAGCGCGGTGAGGTAAGGGATCAAGTGGAATTGCTGAAAGATAAAGCCGACTTTTTCCGCGCGGGCGCGGTTCAAGTCCTGGGTGGAAATCCGGGCCACGTCTTCGCTGTCCAGCCAGATTTCACCGGATGAAGGGCGATCCAGGCACCCGATCAAATTCACCAGCGTGGATTTTCCCGAACCCGAAGGGCCCATGACGGCCATCCACTCACCCGGCGCAACTTCGAGAGAAACGTCATCCAACGCACGAATGACGCCGCCATTGGTCTCGGCCTGGGCGGGATAGAGGCGGCTGACATGGCTGAGCTTGATCACGTCATTCTCCCCTCAGGATGTTAGCAGGTTGAATCCGGCGGAGCAGGGATATCGGGACAATCGCCGCGACGAGCGACACGCCGATGCCGCCTGCCAGCACGATCGGCAACACACTGAAGCGGGGTGTTACCGGAGCATGAAAGTTGGCGCGGCCGATCCACATGGCTGCGCCGACGCCAACCCCAAAACCCAAGATCGCGCCGACCGCTCCCAAAGCAGCGGCTTCGGCGGCGAAGAAACTCTGCAGCATTCTGCCCGAAGCGCCCAGGGCTTTCATGAGGGCAAAATCGCGGCGGCGATCGGACACCCATCCCGTCAACGTGGAGAGCACGCATACCGCGGCGGTGAAAATGATCAGAATGGAAGCCACCAGAAGCGTGGCCCGCATCTTGCCCAGTACGTTGGCCTCGCCCTCTATGACCTGGCGTACCGGGTGGACATCTGCGGCAGGGAGCGGCCTGCGCGAGTCGTTGGCTGATCGCGGTAATTTCTTCCGGAGAGCCTGAGGCCGAAATCTCAATCGTTGAATACGGTACGTGCGTCCACTCGGTAAAATCGGAGAGCGATACAAAGATTCGACTATCTTCGGCGGCGCCCGTCGTCAACGTGCCGACTGGTTGAAGGCGAATTGTTCGTTCCCTGGAAGCTGAGGTCGAAGGGCTGCGCCCGGCGACCCGACTACGCTGGCGGCGCGAATCCCGATCAGGGCGTCGTGGGAAGCTTTCGGCCAACCAGTCACGGCCCACCAACTGCTGTTCAGTTTCTGCACTTGCTCGAGATCGGTTCCAGCCACGACGACAGAGCGTCCGTCGCTGGTGCGGGCCACAGCATACGCGAAGGGAACGGCGATGCCGGCGCTGCCTAAAACAGATCCGACCGTCGCCAGAGTATCGCTCGGCAGGTTCTGTCCGTCTCTCGCGACCACCACGACGTTCGCGCCATAGTTACGAAATTCGCGACGCAGCTTGCTCTGGACATCCACGTAGAGATTGAGCATCGCGGTGGCCACGGCGGCCGCTACAACCATGGCCAGCAGGGCAGAGGCGGCGCGTCCACGGCGCAGGACGGCGGCCCGCACCAGCATGCGCAGGAACATCGAAGTGTGGGGCGCGGACGCGCGACGGCGGGCGACGTGGCTGAATTCAGGCGAGTTCACGACGTCACCTCGCAGCGCGTATACCGGATCGAACTTCACCGCTCGCCGGATGGCGGCGGCGCTGCCGGCAAAAGTTACCAGCACGGCGATGGTCAGAATAACCGGCAAGAGCACAGGCTGGATGGTGATGTGCGAAGCAAAAATGGAATCTCCGATTTGACGCGCCAGCAGCGCGCCTCCGGCGAAGCCGGCAGTTCCTGCCAGCAAGGCCAGCAGGGTTGCCTCGGCGAAAAACAAGACAGCCACCGCCAGATTGCCGGCGCCCAGGGCCTTCATCAAGCCTACTTCGCCGCGGCGCTCAATGACCGCGGTGGCCATCGAGGCAGAAACGGCCAGCGCCGAAGCCAGTAGCGCGGCCAGCGTGATCAGGAACATCAGCCCCTGGATGCGAGAGAGTACGGTGCCTTCGTTCTGTGCCACCTGGCGAATCTGCTCGGCATGGGAATGCGGAATTGCTTCCTGCAACTGGAATGCAATGGACTGGGCATAGGGCGAGCAGTACCAGCGGTCGTACATGTCGGGCGACATGCTTTTCGGGTCGCGGCGAGCGAACGCGTCCTCGGGCTTGGTGACCGCGCTGACGTAGATACGGCGCACAGCGCCGGTCTTGCCGAGAATCTGTTGCGCCAGGGGAAGAGGCGCGACGATCTGATCATCTTCGGGTCCGCCGGTGGAGAGAATGCCGGCAATCCGGCGTGGCCGGCCGGCGATTTCAATTTCCTGCCCTGTCGTCAAGCTGAGCTTCGCCGCCAGGCGATCGCCTAGGAGGACATCGTCCGAGTTGTCGTCCGGCCAGGCGCCTTGTACTTTCCACCAGGGATGCGTGGTGCGAACACCAGTGACAAAATCCTGTTGTCCGAAGACCACGTGCCGGGCGAAGTAGGTTCCGAGCAGAGTCAGATTCTTTTCATCGCCGAGAGTGACATTTACCGGCAAGCATGGGCGCGAAGCCCACAATGTTGTTGCGCCAAAACATTCCTTTGATTTTGGGAAGATCGGCTTCGTTCAGATAGGCGCCGTCACTGGGTGGCTTCAGGTTCACGCCGCCGACCTCAACATCGAGCGTGTCTTCCTGGGGAGTGACGATCAGGTTGGCGCCGAAGGTGCGCAACTCACGGCTTATTTTGTCGCCGATGTCGGTGGCGACGGCGATCATGGCCGTGGCCACGCCCACGCCGAGCATGATCGCAACCCCGGCCAGCAGCTTGCGCCGCTTCTGCCGACGGAAGGACTCATAGAGTAGGCGCAAAAACATGATCAGGGTTGGAAAATGTGGGCGCCGGCGGCAACGTCCGCCTCGCGAATCACCACTGCGTCGGCGGTCTGTTCAGCCTGCAGCGGAATCGGATTGCAGCCGCCGGTCATGCCAACGGACTGTCCGTTGATGGGCGCGGCGCAGTTCTTGCATACCACGCCATTCGGTCCCTTATAAAAGCCCACCGGCCCGCAAATCTGGCAGGCGTCGAAGACAGTGGCGACTTTGCCGTCGGGCTTCTTGTAAAGCCAGAAGCGAACCTCGGTGCCGTTTTCGCGTGGCTTCGAAGCGATGCAGATCTCCGTCCGCAACCTGGGTCAGCGGAATGCTCACCGTTCCGTCATGAAAGGTCACTGCGGTCGCGGGGGACAGCGCGCTCACGCTCTTGGCGTAAATGAATTCCGCCGTGACCATGAGGATGAACAGAAACGAACTGGCATAGACGGAAACCATCCAGAGGCGCTCGCGGCGGGCGCTCCACAACGCTTTGCGGCGTTCCGCGGGGGAATCGGGCAGGGCAGCGGGCTCGCGTCGCTTGACCTCAAACAGCACCATCAACGCAGCCAGAGCCACGATGGTCACAAAGAAGAACAGGTCATTGCGCACGATGGGGCCGATCAGGGCCATCTCTTCGCGCGAGGAGGGCAGCACGCCATTTTCGGAAAGCTCGTGCAGAGCCGGAAATGATCAGCTGCGCCGCCACGAAGAACAGAATGGCGGTGGTGACGCGGAAAAACTTCTGCAGATTGATGCGCACGCTACCCTTGACGAACATCACGCCGAACAGGATGGCGACGATCACACCCGACAAGGTGCCCAGAAAGCTCAGCAGTTCGGTCGAGTTCAGCGACACCGCTCCCAGGATAAGGACGGTTTCAACGCCCTCGCGCAGGACCATGAGAAAGACGAATAGAAACAATCCAAACCGGGCATTGCGGCCGGCGAGCAGGCCGACTTTGCCTTCAATCTGTCCCTTGAGCGCGCGGCCCGTCTTCATCATGAAAACGATCATGGTGATGACGAAAAAGGCGGCCACCAGCATGATCCAGCCTTCGAAGATGTCCTGATTCCAGTGGGTGCGCGAGAGCAGAATGGCGATCCCGATGCTGCCGACAAAGGCGGCAATCAAGGCGGCGAAGACGGACTTGCGCAGCTCGGGACGGCCAATCTTGGCCAGATAGGCGAGGGTGATGCCGACGATGAGGGCGGCTTCGACCCCTTCGCGCAAGGTTATGATGAAGGCTTGCAACATCTTGTGGAAAACTCCATTATTGCAACTCAGTTGCAACAGACAACGCAATTACCACTCCGTTAAGAATAGTCTCCCCCTAGTGCAGGCGTCAACGGAGCTTTGGAGTTCGCGGGGGGATTCAGAGGTTCTTTGCGTCCTTTGCGGTTCAAGGTTTGCCTTGCTTGTCTCACAAGATCAAACCCTTTACCGCAAAGGACGCAAAGGTACCGCGAAGGTCGCAAAGGAACACGGCACAGTTTATAGGCCTCTCAGGAATTGCTTTACTTCGTCCAGTTGCGGGAACAGTTTTTCTTCCGCCTGAAACTCAGCCGAGTGCACGCACCTGCGGCTGCCTCGCAGTCTTACGGGGTGCTTGAGATGAAGCATCTCGTGATACACGATGTACTCGACGGCGGAGCGGGGAACGCGGGGATGGTCGAAGATGCGGCTTACCACGATGGCATTGTGAGCGGGATCGTAGTGGCCGAGGCTGTTGCGGGCGCGGTCGCGGCTCCAGGTCATCTGCGGGCGCGCCAGAAGGCCATGGAAGAACCGCAGGTTGAGCTCTTCAAAGACCGCTTCCAGATCGTAGGTTGCACCCTGGGCGGAATCGAGACGCTTGCGTCCGCGCATCTGCCGTACCAGGTGGGCCTTCCGCCGGAGGTGGTGGCTGGAAACGTAACGCCGATAGCGGGCCGCAGATTCGCGGTCCACCGGACGGCGGTACATCTTGGCCAAAAGGATATGGGCGATGGCCCCCAGAACCAACGCGGGCGCGCCTTCCAGCAGGTCGGACAGCCGGACCAGCAGCTTACCCTGGCGCATCCGGATGGTGTTTTTGATGCTGGTGAATGCGAAGAACTCAACCTTCAGTTCGGGGATGGGCGCATCCCCGCGGAGTCCGCGGTATTCGTCTTCAAAGATATGGAGAAGGGCGTGACGCACGCTGAGCCTAGATTAGCACGATGGATTCGCGCCCCTGGCAGAGTTCCAAAACGCGGAGATCCTGAAGCGCAAAGATCGCAAGGCGGTCCGCAAAGGCCGCAAAGACTACCTGAGAATCCAGTAACAACCAAAATGCAAGGCCGGAAATCTGCCGTGCTTCGGCGCTCTAATGTTTCGCCGGCTTCTTTTGTTTGGCAGCTTCTTCCTGTTCAGTCAACAACTGGCGATGGTCTTGCACACTGCTGTCTAAGGTATCCAGCGCGGTTGAAAGCAGAAAGTTGTATTGCTCGCTTTCCTCTTTTTTGGCGGTGGCGTCATCACGCAGAGCGCGGAGCTTGGCCTGGAATTCAGTGTCGCCCTCGATGACGGTTTTCAGCACCTTGCGCAAATCCGCCTTGCGATCGACGTAGGTGTCGATATTCTCGTTCAATTCGTCGTAGAGATCGAGAAAGTCCTGCAGCCGGTCATGGGTCGCCTGGCCGCGGTTCGTGGTCTTGGGATCGGAGCGCGTCTGCTCGAGCAGCACCAGTCGGGCGCGGGCGAATGTGACATACAGCTTGAGCCGAAGGTCAGGCTCCATGGCGGTGTCGCGTAACTGATCGATCTCAGGGGCTGTGAGCGGGATCGCGTTTTTGCTGTGCCCGTGCGGGTGAAAGCAGGAGGAACAAGGCGCACAGCGATAGGCCCACACGAATGCCGGTCATTTGTTTTTCTTCTTGCCGAACATGGCGGAGAGCAGTTCGGTACGCATCTTCTCCAGTTCGTCGACGGTCTGCTGAATGGGCGCCTGATCGTCGAAGGCGACGCTGCGTTTGATATCGCGAAACTTCTCTGCCATTTTACGCAGCGTGATCTCGGTGTTCTTCAGCTTCTTTCCGGTCTCAATGGCTGAATCGGTGGCTTTCTTCGAAAAAGTCAGCACATCCTTCAATGCGGCGTTACCCGCTTCCGCGTTGCCGGCGTCGTAAAGCTTGTCGGCTGCGTCGGCCTTGCGGCGGGCGATTTCGAGGTACAGGCCCGGGCGATCCTCGGGGCGGGCGGATTCGGCGCGGGCGATGAGTTGATCGAGGCTGTCGTCTTTATCCGCGTTGTCGACAAAAGAAGGCGCAGCCGATACGGACGCCGGGAAGGCGGGCAGCGCAAACGTGGCTCCAGAAGCCACTGTCAGGACCATGAAAACAAGTAAGGCAAAGCTCTTCATGCGTTATCTTTTGGGCTCAATTGCGATCAGGCGATGCCGGGCCTGCCATTCCTGGTCGGGAAAACTCCCGGCCGCCGTTTCGAGGAAGCGGTGATAATTCTCCGCTGCCGGCTTGTACTCGTGCAAGTGGTCATAGGCCGTGGCCCGCAGAAAGTAGCCAATGGGAATTTCGGGCAGAAGTTTGGCGCGCGCATCCAGTGCCTTGATGACCAGATCGTAGTTCTTGTTTTCATTGGCGGCGGCGGCCAGATCGCCGTAGGCGGTGCCCATGCCGGGCTTGATCTGGAGCGCCGCCAGCAGTTCCTGCTGGGCCTCGGGAAATTTGTGCTGCTTGAGCAGCATCCGGCCCAGACCATAACGCAACTCGGGATCGTTTGGCCTGGCGGCCAGCAGCGAACGGTACTGGGCTTCCGCCAAATCGTACTTCTTGGCGTTGACATACAGTTCCGCCAGGTCGGACTGCACCGAGACATCGCCGGGAGCCAGCTTCAGCGCGGTTTGCAGTTCGGCAATGGCGGGCTCGTTCTGGCCATCGGCGCCCAACATTCGGCCGAGCTGCATGTGAGCGCCGGCGTCATTGGGATGGAGCGTCACCAGCTTACGCAAAATCTCCTCCGCCTCAGTATAGCGATGGCCGCGCATGTAGATATTGGCCATGCCAGTGAGCGCGTCGGTGGACGAGGGATCAACCGCGAAGGCCTGCTTGTACTCCTGCTCGGCATCGGCAAAGCGGTTCTGGTTCTCGAGCAGTGGGCCGGCGGCAAGGTGTGGCTCCGGATCTTTGGGATTCAGCAGGGCAGCCTGCTTGTAGGCGTCGATGGCAGCGTCCGGGTTGCCGGCTTCGAGCACATGTCCCAGCGAAATCCAGGCCAACGCCTGGCCTTCCATGACATGCGCTGTGGGTTTCAGCTTGGTGGCAGCGCGTAGAAACTGTTCGGCTTCGGGCTGGTGGGCTTTCACCAGCATGAGACCGAGATTCAGATTGGATTCGAATACACTTGGCTTGGCGGCGACGGACTTGCGGTAGGCGGCGATGGAATCTTCGGTCTTGCCCAGCGCGTTGTAGAGAAATCCCAGGTCGAACCAGGCGGCATAGTTGTAGGGATCTTGCTCGACGACCTTTTTCAGCAGGGGTTCTGCGGTCGTGTAGTCCTGTTTCTCGATTGCACTCTCGGCCTGAATGAGTTCCGGCGGGGAAGAGGGATCGTCCACGGCGGTTTTATGGTGGCGGACGGTCGTGCTGGTGGTCTGGGCCAGGGCGAACCGGCGAGGGCAAACAGCGTAAGCAGTGCGATCACACGTAGGCCCGGACGCCCTCGTCCGGGCGGGCGAGCGCAGCTCGCCTGGTTTGGAATCACCTCGAAAAGCAGGGGCCAGCGTCCACAAATTGCCGAGCTCCGCTCGGCTGGGCGGGCGAGGGCACCCGCCCCTACGTGAGCCGTGCTACTTCCGGCCGTTGGTTGGTTGTCCATTTCCATTCAGGACTCGCGCCAGAAACTTTCCGGTGTACGAATTGGAGAGCTTCGCGATGACTTCGGGCGGGCCGGCGCCGACTACATAACCACCGCGTTCGCCGCCTTCCGGACCCAGGTCAATGACCCAGTCCGCCGTTTTGATCACTTCGAGATTATGTTCGATGACCAGGATCGAGCCCCCTGCTTCAATTAGACGCCGGAAGGCAGAGAGTAGTTTACTGACATCGTCAAAATGGAGCCCAGTAGTGGGCTCGTCAAAAATATAGAGCATGCGATTGCGGCGGCGCGCCCGCTCCGCGGAACTCGAGGGACGGCCAATGTCGCGCGAAGCCGGCTGCAGGTGAGCTGCCAGCTTCATGCGCTGCGCCTCGCCGCCGGAGAGCGTAGTGGCGCTCTGACCCAACCGCAAATATCCCAGCCCCACTTCCTCCAGCACGCGCAGCTTCTCCACCACTTTGGGCACGCCGGAGAAGAAGTGCAAAGCCTCTCTTACTGTAAGGTTCAGGACTTCGTGAATGTTCTTGCCGCGATATCGTACTTCGAGGACCTGTGGCTTGTAGCGCGCGCCTTTGCACTCTTCGCAGATCAGTTCGACGTCGGCGAGAAACTGCATTTCAACCGTGACCGTGCCGTCGCCCTGGCAGGTTTCGCAGCGGCCTCCGGGAATGTTGAAGGAAAAGTGCCCAGCGCTGAAGCCTCGTTTCTTGGCTTCGGGCAGGGATGCAAAGAGTTCGCGGATGGCGTCGAAGGCCTTGATATACGTGACTGGGTTCGAGCGCGGAGTGCGGCCGATGGGCGACTGGTCGACCAGAATGACGTCGTCAATAAGGTCGTCGCCTTCGATCTCCTTCCAGTCAGGCGAGGGCAGAGGCTCGCCGGTGGTTTGTCGCTTAGCGGCAGACAGCGCCTGGAAGAGCACGTCATGCAGCAGGGTTGATTTCCCCGAGCCGGAGACTCCCGTGATGGCCACCAGCATTCCTAAAGGCACGGCGAAATCAATATTCTTGAGATTGTGCGCCCGCGCTCCGGAGATTTTGATCTGGCGCGAGCCCGGTTTGCGCCGCGTGGGCGGAAGCTGAATCCGTAGTTCGCCGGAGAGGTAGCGTCCGGTCAGAGAGCCGGGTGCTTTCAAGATTTCATCGTAGCTTCCTGCCGCGATCACCTGGCCGCCGCTTTCTCCCGCGCCGGGTCCAAGATCGAGAATGCGATCGGAGGCGCGCATCACGTCGGGGTCATGCTCGACCACCAGGATCGTATTTCCCAGATCGCGCAGGTCGTGCAGAATCTTGATCAGGCGGTGGGTGTCGCGGCTGTGCAGGCCGATGGAGGGCTCATCCAGCACGTATAACGTTCCAACCAGTCGCGAACCCAACGAGGTGGCCAGCTGAATGCGCTGGGCTTCGCCGCCGGAAAGAGTAGATGCCAGCCGGTCGAGGGTCAGGTATTCCAATCCGACATCGATCAGAAACTGCAGCCGCTCGTGGATTTCCTCCAGCAACTTTTCCGCGATGGCGGATTCCTGATCGCTCAGCTTGACCCCGGAGAAGAACTTTGAGGCTTCTTCGACGGTCATGGCGGTGACCTGGCAGATATTCTTGCCGTTGATCCTGACCTGCTGGGCCTCAATGCGAAGCCGCGCGCCGCCACAGGCCGAGCAGGTCGAGTATCCGCGATATCGGCTGAGGAAGACGCGCACGTGCAGCTTGTACTTCTTGCGCTCGAGATGGTTGAAAAAGCCGCGTATGCCGAGGAACTTGTCTTCGCCTTCGACCACCATGCGGCGCTGCTCCGGATCGAGTTCGGCCCACGGGGCGTAGAGCGGGATGCCCGCCTGCTTGGCGAAGCGCTTGAGTTCGTTGAAGAGCGTCCGATATTTGGGCTTGGTCCAGGGATCAATCGCGCCCTGGTCCAGGGACTTCGATTTATCGGGAATGACCAGGTCGAGATCGAAGTCAATGGTGTTGCCGAAACCCTGGCAGCGCGGGCAGGCGCCATAGGGATTGTTGAACGAAAACAGCCGCGGCTCAGGCTCCTCGTAGCGCAGGTTGCAGTGCTTGCATTCAAAGCGCTGCGAAAAACGCAGCCGCTGCGCGGGTTGATCGTCGCGCGGAGCGGTCTCGAAAATGACGTCGCCAGATTCGCGGTAGCTGATTTCGATGGCGTCTACGATGCGGGCGCGGGCATCCGGGGAAACGACCAGGCGGTCCACCAGTATGAAGACTGGCTGCGCGAAGTTCACTTCGAGCAAGGATTCCGGAGTGGAGAATTCGAAGATCTGGCCGTTCTGGTAAAGGCGGTTGAAGCCGCGCTGGCGGAGTTCGAACAGGCGCGTGCGGAGTTGATCCGACAGGGCGGCATCGGGACTGCTCTTGCGGCTGCGCGGGCGGGACGCCCCCGCGACAGCCGGCGGGACGCCGGCGCTACTTTGACTGGTGCGCTTCTTTGTCCGGGTCGGTTCCTTGGGAGGGGCTGTCGGAAGGGCACTTTGCAGCGGAAACAGCGCGTTCAGTCGCGTGCCTTCGCCCATAGCGAGCACCGTGGCTGTCACCTCGTCCACGGTGTCTTTCTTGACCTCCTGGCCGCACTGCAGGCAGAAGGTACGGCCGATGCGGGCAAAGAGCAGCCTGAGGTAGTCGTAGATCTCGGTGGCCGTGCCTACCGTCGACCGGGGATTGCGAGTCGTGTTTTTCTGGCGGATGGCGACCGCCGGGGCGATGCCGTCGATGGAGTCGGCATCCGGCTTCTCGATGCGTTCCAGGAATTGGCGGGCGTAGGCGGAGAGCGACTCGACATAGCGGCGCTGGCCTTCGGCGTAGATGGTATCGAAGGCGAGGGACGACTTGCCGGAGCCGGACACGCCGGTGACGACCGTCAATGAATTGTGCGGGATTTCGAAGTCCACGTTTTTGAGGTTGTGAACCCGGGCACCGCGAACCACTATCGTTTCCGTGGACATCAGCTAAAAAGGACCCGTCGCAGCCGCTTTGGCCCTTCCGAGGGTGCTCAGGAGGCTTCAGGAGCGACTGGGGAATCTTTCTATTATAAGGCAGGAGGAGAAGTAGGGGATACCGCGGAAAAACCCTAGCCGAGCGTTGCTCGGCCGGACGGGTGAGGGCACCCGTCCCTACGTAGTCTGTGGTGACTACTTGCTTGTGCCTTGTTCTTTGTCGCGCTTCTTGGTGTAGCGGACGGCCATGCCGGCTCCCAGGGTCATGAAGGCGACGGGCGGGAGCAGTAATACCAGGACACCCCGGCTGATGGCGTTCTGGCCTTCCTTGGTGGTGCCCTTGGCGCTGCTGTAGCACATCGCGCAGCCCTGGCTGAAAGCGGGCGCTGCCCACAACAGCAGAAATACAGCGAGCGTGCCCAAGCGAAGCTTCATTTCGCTCCTATGCCCACTCCCAGATGCAGAATCCGATACGCGTCAGGCAGAAAAACCAGCATCATGGCCAGGCAAAAGACCAGCGAACTCATGGTAACCCACTTCATGGCCGAGATCTCGAACTTCAGGTGCATGAAGTAGCCGATGATGAGTCCGGCTTTCAAGAGCGACAGCCCCATCAGGATTGAAAGCATCCGGACCAGTTCCATGTTCTGATAAGCCAGCCAGACTTCAATGCCGGTCATCACCAGCAACGCGGCCCAGACCCACAGGAATTGTCCCTTGGCGTGATGCCGTTGCTCTTCGGCCGCTCGCTGTTCCAACGCTAATTGGGTTGCGTCCATCATTTGAAGTAGAGCTCCTCAAAAGTTTTGGGCTACGCGTCTTTGCGTTACACAATCCTCGTCGACATCAGATACACCAGCGGGAAAATGAACATCCAGACCAGGTCCACAAAGTGCCAGTACAAGCCGGCGACTTCGACATCGGAGGCGTCGTAAACCTTGGGCTTCAACCACAGAATGACCGAGATCACCATCGGCCGCTACCAGCAGTACGTGAGCGCCGTAGTGAAATGGGCTATAGGCGGGCGTTCCCAGCCAGGCCACCAGCCACAATCCCAGGAGAACCGGGATAAACCATCTGCGCAGCGCGACCACTCCCAGGTAGACCACGCCCAGCGTAACGTGCAGCATGTGCATGCCGGTCAGGCCGAAGAAAGTGGCGGCAAATTGGGGCGCGGTCTTGGTGACATTCACGAACTCGGCATTGCCGGCTTCGCCGGGAGGAGTGGGGAAGACTGGCAGGGTCAAGCCTTCGGCGATGAGATTGGTCCACTCGCGACCGTGCAGCACAACGAATCCGAGGCCGCAGGCCATGGTGGCGAACAGCCAGAGGCGCTGGGCTTTCTGGTTTCCCATCACCGCCGAACGCACTGCGAACACCATGGTCAGCGAACTGGTGAGCAGAAACGCTGTCATGAAGGTCGCGTTCCGGATACTCTCGGAGTGAAACGGTGTGGGCCAGTTCGGAGTTGAGATGCGGCCATACGTATAGGCGTACAACAAGGCTCCGAAGGTCAGCGAATCGGAGAGCAGGAACAGCCACATTCCGATCTTCTTGGAATAGGTGCCAAACAGGGAAGGCTCGTAAACGCCTGGCACCTGCTGCATCGCGACATCAGACATGTCTTGGTCTCCCGGGCTTAAGCTAGTCAAACTTCCTTACCGCACGAACTCGAGCAACGCAAAGATGTAAAGCCAAACCAAAGCCATAAAGTGCCAGTACCAGGCGGTGACATCGACCACAATGCGCCGGTCTTCTACCGCTTTGTGGCGGAGCGCCGTGACTCCCGCGTAGAGCAACACCAGCAAACCTCCCGCCAGGTGGAGGGCGTGCGCCGCCGTCAGCACATACACCATGGAACTGCTCGGACTGGTGGCCAGGTAGAATCCGCGATTCCCCAGTTCGCGCCAGGCCATCCACTGGCCCGAAAGGAACGCCAAACCCAGAGCTACGGTGGCTCCGAGCCAGGGGAAAGCCCGTTCCTTTCCAATTGAAACTCCGGGAATAGATTGGACAGGAGCCAAAGCCGCCTGGCGAGTGATCTGGCGCCGGGCCAACTCCACGGTTAGGCTGCTTAGCAGCAGCAAGAAGGTGTTGACCAAGAGCAACGTCGTCGGCAGGTTGACCTGTTGCCAGTCGTGGACATACCCGCCAGTCCGATCATCCAGCGTAGGCAGCCCCCTGCGCATGATATAGACGCTGGTGAAGGACACGAACAGCATGGTGCTGGCCACCAGGCCGACAATCAGGCCGAGACGAGTACGGCGCAGGCGGTCGCCGTAGTCGGACGAGCCATCCCCGCCACGATCACCACCGCCGCCACCCGGAATAGGGGGCGGCGTCCCACCGCTGCCGCGGCCGGTCTTGGGGTCCTTGATGACCTGATCCGTAATCGTGACTGTTGAACTGAACGTTGCCATCGTTGAATATGTGGCCGCGGGCGACTCGCCCGCTAGCTTTTCTAGTGTGTCGGATATGTCGTCGGGTCCGTCTGCATTACATAATCCTTCGGCGCACCCGGAACGCTGTACTCGTACGGTCCGTGGTAGACCACGGGAGTCTTTCCGCCAAAGTTGTCATGCGGAGGCGGCGTGGCCGTAGTCCACTCCAGCGTGGTGGCTTCCCAGGGATTGTCGTTGGCCTTCGGTCCCTTGAACATGCTCCAGAAAAGGTTGATGACGAAGATGAACTGGGCGGAGATGGTTAAAATCGCCGCGTACGTGATGAATTTGTTCCAGGGAATCAGATGCTGCAGGTAAGCCAGTTCGGTGAACTGAGAATAGCGCCGAGGCTGTCCGGCCATGCCCAGATAGTGCATGGGCATGAAAATCGCGTACGTTCCCGCCAGAGTGAGGAAGAAGTGTACCCGGCCCCAAGTCTCGTTCATCATGCGTCCGAACATCTTGGGGAACCAGTAGTAGGTTCCGGCAAACATGCCGAAAATGGCTGCCACGCCCATGATCAGATGGAAGTGTCCGACCACAAAAGCGGTGTCATGCAACGGAATGTCCAGCACGGGCTGCGCCAGGAAGGGGCCGCTGAGTCCGCCAGAGACGAACAGGGAAACGAATCCGATGGCGTAGAGCATCGGAGTCTGAAATCGTACTCGCCCGCCGCGAATCGTTCCCAGCCAGTTAAAGGTCTTGATCGCCGAGGGTACGCCGATCGCCATAGTCATGATCGAAAACGCGAACGCTGAGTACGGGCTCATGCCGCTCATGAACATGTGATGGCCCCAGACCATGAAGCCCAGGAATCCGATTCCCATGATGGCGTAGACCATCGCTTTGTATCCGAAGATCGGCTTGCGCGAGAACGTGGACAGCAGCTGCGAAGCCACGCCCATGCCGGGCAGGATGGCGATGTAGACCTCGGGATGCCCGAAGAACCAGAACAGATGTTGCCAGAGCAGCGGCGAGCCGCCCTTGTGTCCCATGATCTGGCCGTTCACAACCACCAGAGGAACGTAGAAGCTGGTGCCCAGATTGCGATCGAGCAGCAACAGGATGCCAGCGGAAAGCAGAACGCCGAACGCCAGCAGCCCCAGGATGGCGGTGATGAACCATGACCATACCGTGAGGGGCATGCGCATCATGGTCATACCCTTGGCGCGCAGATCAAGAACAGTGGTGATGAAGTTCAGAGCGCCCATCAGAGATGCGACGCAGAAGATCGCGATGCTGGTGATCCACAAATCGGCGCCCAGTTGCTCGCCCGGCCCGGCGCTCTGCAGCGCGCTCAGCGGTGCGTAGCCCGTCCAGCCGTGCAGGGGAGCGCCTCCCGTTACGAAGAAGGCCGCGAGAATCACCACGAACGCGATGAAGGTGGTCCAGAACGAAAGCATGTTCAGGACGGGGAACGCCATATCCGGCGCGCCAATTTGTATGGGCAGAAAGTAATTTCCGAATCCGCCCTGGGGCGCCGTGGTCAGCACGAAGAACACCATGATGGTGCCGTGCATGGTGAGCAGGCTGAGATAGGTTTCCGGCTTGATTTCGCCAACCAGGGGCAGGACCAGGCCCGGCCAAACCATGTGGATGCGCATCAGCAGCGACAGGAACATGCCGACAAATACTGCTGTGAGCGCCAGGAAGTAGTACTGCAGCCCGATGACTTTGTGGTCCAGGCTAAAAATGTATTTGCGAATGAAGCTGGTCGGGGCCGCATGCGCGTGAACCGCATGTGCGTCGTGTCCGTGAGGATCGTGAGCGTCCTGAGCAACCATTATTATTTCTCCGCCTCCCGCGCCGCCAGCCACTTATCAAAATCATCCTGGCTGACGACCTTCAGCATGCCGTGCATTTTGTAGTGGCCGAGACCGCAAAGCTCGGCGCAGGCAATTTCGTAGTCCCCGACTTCCATAGGCGTAAAGTGCATATGGATCTCGAGGCCGGGCACCGCGTCCTGCTTGAAGCGCATGTTCGGAACAAAGAAGCTGTGGATCACATCCACGGCGCGCAGCCTGAGATCCACCTGCCGGTTCACCGGCAAATACATGGTGCCCGTGACCACATCATCTTTCGATGCTGGGTCGGAGGTGTCGAGGCCGACCGCGGCTTCGTTTCCGGCGGAAGGATCCATCAACGTGGGGTTGGTAGCGCCAAATTTTCCGTCGGCTCCGGGATAGCGGAAGTACCAGGCAAACTGCATCCCGGTAACTTCCACGGGAACCGCCCCCGCTTCCGCCGGCGCGAAACGCTCACGGGCCCATACATTGCTTCCCATCAGGTTCAGTCCGACGAAAAGCACGGCTGTGAGCACGGTCCAAACCACTTCCAGCTTGGTGTTGCCGTGGGAGTACTCGACCTTCTTCGAGTCCGACCGTTCGCGATACTGCCAAACGAACAGTCCCAGAGCGCCCTGCGCCGCCACAAACACGATGCCCATCAACACAAGTGTCAACGAGAATTGGCTGTCGATAAAAGCGGCGGCGGTGGAAGCCCCATGGGGCCACCAGGTTTTGGCTACAAAGAAGTAGGTGCTAAAGAAGGTGATCAACCAGATAATCGCAAGCAGAGCGAGGCCCATCTACCAGACCTCCTAAGGGTCGTGGAATTCGGACACCTGCACAGACAAAATGGTGAATCAAAAACAAATCTGTGGATCGCCCGGAAGTCTATCACAGCTATGCATGTTGGGCGCAAGCCTTAGAGTGGATTCTCCGTGTGAAAAAAGACAACCACGAACGCACGAGTGGGACGCACGCGCCTCCGTTGAGGGTACGGTATAGAATTTCCGGCTTATGGCGACGAAAACTCGAGGGCGCGGTCATGGAGTACGCCAGACCAGGAATCTATGTTTTGCCTGCGGACCGGACAACGCGGCCGGCATGCATCTGAAGTTCACCTACGACAAGAAGCGCAAGACCTTCGTCTGCCGCTTCCGCCTGGACGAGCGCTATAGCGGGCCGCCAGGGCATTGCCACGGCGGCATCATCGCTACCATTCTGGACGAGGCCATGGGCAAGGTGAACAAACTGCGCCAGGTGATCGCGCTGACTGCGCGGATGACTGTGGAATACCTGCGCCCCGTGCCGCTCAACCAACCGCTGCGGGTGGAGTCACGAGAAGTAAGCTCGTCCCAGCGGAAGCACGTGAATATGGGCGAGATCCTGAATCAGAAGGGCGAAGTGCTGGCTCGCGGCGAGGCTCTGTTCGTCTCGATCGACGCACAGCGCATGTTCGGGAAGTTTGTGAAGAAGTAGAAGCCTCGGAGGTAGTGGCTCAGTTTCAACACGCTCCAGCACAGGCGTCATCCTGAGAGACTTCAGTCTCGAAGAGCCTGTCCTGAGCGCAGTCGAAGGAATCTCGCGCGTATCGGCACGATACCCCGAGACAAACGCATATCCGCTTCACGCCAGATGCTTCGCAAGCTCTGCATGACGCTTCGCTTGAGGTGAAACTTCAAAACGGAGCCACTAGCGAAGCCATCGGCCGCTTTGCATGGCTTAGGACCACTTCTTCACTTTCGGCCACAGCTGGCTCAGAGATCCGAATTTGGCTCCTTTGCAGATGAAGACCGGAATCTGGCGTTCTAGAGCGTAGGGATTGTCGGCGGACTCGCCAACGAACTCCACGTGCTCAAAAAGTCTCTCCAGTTTCTCCCGGCGATCGCCGACGACGATCATGCAGTTTCCCGAATAACCTCGCGGACCCCAGAGAAAATATGTCTGGTGCCCGCTGAGGGCGGGAGGCAAACCATAGCGCGGGCCGAAAAAGTCGATAGCGCCGGCCTGGCCATAGTCCTGGGCGAAGACTGCACAATCTGTACGCTGTTCGGGCGGAATGCGGTTCCAGGCCTGAGCGGCTTTCTCGGCGATCTCCTGCCAGCCAAACTGATCTGCATACCACTGGGGCAGCAGCGCCGCGGCGTGCGCGTGCTCCATGTGCGGAACCTTCATGGGTAGGTAGTTCATATAGCTGAGGAAGCCGTCGGGCGAAAGGACTGGGACGACGATGGGCGCGAAGTATGCCCCGGCGGCGAGTAAGACCGTCACCAGTGCAGGCTTCAACCAGACCTGACGCGACCGTCCAAGGTAGGCTTCGATCACGACTGCGCCAGCCGCTAGTAGCAGGGGATAAATCGGCGACAGGTAGTAGTTCTTCCCGTGCAACACGAAGAAAACCGTGTAGGAGACCAGATAGCTCCAACCCAGGGCGCGATAGGGTTTCAGACGATCGGAGAATAAGAGTGCCCCCAGGCCGGCCAGCCAGATGGGCGCAGTCACAGGGTGGACCAGCAGGGTTTGCTGGAAGAAAAACTGTAACGGAGGAAGTACCACGTCGCGGCCCTCGGCTTTGATGTTGCGCATCAGTTCAACGAAGGGCCAGTGGTTGTGAACATTCCATAGGAGGTTGGGGAGAAAGACCAACAAGGCCGCGAGGCCTCCCAGCCATATCCATTTGTTGACGAAGACGCGACGCTGCGGGGTCAATAGCAGTCCGACGACAATTCCAAAGCCAAACACCGCGATAGAATACTTTTCCTCCATCCCCAACCCCGCGATCACCCCGAAACCGAGCCAGTAGCGAGGGTCGGCGCGTTTGATGGCGAGAATCGCAAAGTAAGCGCAGCCCATCCACAGGTTAGGCTCGAGACAGTTGGTTCCCAACAGGCTGCCGTTGGACAGATATTGGGGCGCGATCAGAATCGTGACTGCGCTGAGCAGCAAGGCGAAGCGGCGGCCGCCAAGTTCGCGCGCTAGAACGGCTGTCTGTACGACCAGGAGGGATGAAGCGAGGGCGGGCAGGAATCGAATGCTGCGAAGCGACTCTCCCAGCACCATGCGGCTGATGCGAGCAAGAAATGGTATGAGCGGGGGTTGATCGACGTACCCCCATGCCAGGTGCTGGCCGCATGCCAGGTAATCGAATTCGTCGCGAAAATATCCGTAGCGATTGTTGAAGTAGCAGTGCAATAGCAATTTCGCCAGTGCGAGGGCCAGAGCGACCACCATTCCGCCGGCGAGAAACGACTCGCGGCGTGGTTCGGCTAAGCTTGGCGGGGGCATGGTCGTGACCATAAGCTAGCAAGGATAGTGAAAGCCGAAAGCATGAGTCAAAACGACAACGCGATCGTGGCGCTTTCGTTCCCAGCTATCGGCGATCTACTTGTTGCATTGCTCTAGCGCTCGCGCCAGTTGTTCCGCGCCTCTGCGCAACTCGCGCGCATCCGCCGCGGCGAAGCCGAGCAGAAGCCCTTGTCGTTTGGTGTGAAAGCGGGAGGAGTACCGGCTCAAGGGAATCACCTCAACCTGATGCTTCGCGGCCTCGTTTGCAGCACGCTCGGCTTCGATTCCGGGGGCCAACCAACTGATGGTCTGCAGTCCGGCTTCGACGTCGGGGATTTCCAGCAACCCTTCCAGCCGGGAGCGGCATGCCTCCAGAAAAACCGAGAGACGCTCAGCGTACAAGGCGCGCATGCGTCGAATGTGCCGGGCGAAGTGTCCTTCGGTGATGAAGTCGCAGAGCGCAGCCTGATCGAGCAAAGGAGCATGACGCATGCTGACGGACTGCGCGGCCGCAAAGCGGTCCACCATGCTGGGCGGCACCACCAGGTACGCGAGGCGAAGCGCGGGAAACAGAACTTCATTGAAGGTTCCCGAATAAATGACCATGCCCGCGCGGTCGAGTCCTTGAAGAGCCGGGATCGGCCTTCCCTGATAGCGATACTCGCTGTCGTAATCGTCTTCGAAAATAAGCGTGCGCGAGCGCCGTGCCCACTCGAGCAGCGCCAACCGGCGGCGCAGGCTCATGGTCACTCCCAGCGGGAACTGGTGAGCGGGGGTTACGTAAATCAGCTTGGCGCGGGACCATCGCCGCCGTCCCCAATCCAGGTCCAGGCCCTCCGCATCCACGGGAACAGGATGGACTTTGGCGCCGACAGCCCGGAAGACGATGCCCGCGCCTCGGTAGCCGGGATCTTCAACCCACACGGAATCGCCGGGATCGATCAGCAAGTGGGCCGCGCGTTCGAGTGCCTCCTGCACTCCGGAAATGATCAACACCTGGTCTTCAGAGCACTTCACGCCGCGCGAGGCGTTCAGATAGGCGGCGACCGCCTGACGCAACGGGCGGTATCCCAACGCCTCGCCGCCGGACAGCAACTGTGCGGAAGCGCGGCGCAGGCGCCGGGCAACGACCTGCGCCCACAGCGTGGTGGGAAAAACATCGAGCGCGGCCTGGTTGGCGCGGAAGGCTCGGGTGACGCGCGATCCGCCAGAACGAAACAACTCCAGCCGGCGTGCATAGGAGGACCACGCTACATGTCGCGGACCTATGGCCTTACTGGAATTAGTCCGGCCGACCTGTAATAGATCGTCGGGCAACACCTGACTGACGTAGGTCCCCGCCCCCACCTTGCCTTCGACATAACCTTCCGACTTGAGTTGTTCAAAGGCGGTGACCACGGTGGCGCGTGCGAGTTTGTATTCGCGGGCCAGGTCACGCGTGGCCGGCAGGCGCGCGCCCGGCGCGATTCGTCCGTCGAGGATGGCGGATCGTAGCTCGTCGTAGAACCACCGGTACAGCGGAGTTCCCGCCAGTGGCGCGGAGAGACTCAAGGGCAGGGATGTGGTCTGCTTGGGCATGGCGTGAGTCGTTGGTCGTCAGTCGTTAGCCATGATGCATTGGGTGTTGAACTTGGCCAACGACCAACAGCCTTTAAGTGGTATGTACAGAATAGCGTAAATGGTCCTTATGACAAGTCCAATCTGGCGTTAGTCTATACGTTCAAGGGTTTGCCAAAGAGGAGAACCTTCATGTCCCAGAACAATGGAAGTTCGACCAGCTTGCGCCTGAAAACCGGCCTGGCGGAAATGCTGAAGGGCGGCGTCATCATGGACGTCACCAATGCCGAGCAAGCTGTGATCGCCGAAAAGGCAGGCGCGGTTTCGGTCATGGCGCTGGAGCGGGTTCCGGCGCAGATTCGCGCCGAGGGCGGCGTGGCGCGCATGGCCTCGCCCAAAAAGATTCGCGAGATCATGGCTGCGGTTTCCATTCCGGTGATGGCCAAGTGCCGTATCGGACACTTTGCGGAAGCGCAAATTCTCCAGGAACTGGGCGTGGACTACATTGACGAATCCGAAGTCCTGACCCCGGCCGACGAAGCCCATCACGTGGACAAGCACGCCTTCAAGGTTCCATTCGTCTGCGGCGCCCGCAACCTGGGCGAAGCGCTGCGCCGCATTGCCGAGGGCGCGGCCATGATCCGCACCAAGGGAGAGGCTGGCACCGGCGACGTGGTCCACGCCGTGAAACACATGCGTCAGATCGTGCAGGAGATGAAGATTCTGACCGTCCTCGGCGAAGAGGAGCTCTATGCCAAGGCGAAAGAGCATCAGGCGCCCTATGAACTGGTCCGCATGGTGGCCAAAGCAGGGAAGCTGCCGGTGCCAAATTTCTCAGCCGGCGGAATCGCCACTCCGGCGGACGCCGCACTGGTGATGCAGCTGGGCGCGGAATCGGTGTTCGTCGGCTCCGGCATCTTCATGCAGGATTCGACCACGTTTGCCGATCCCGAGGAAGCGGAAAAGCGGGCGAAGGCTATCGTGCTGGCCGCCACCCACTTCAACGACCCTAAAGTATTACTTGAAGTGAGCGAAAATCTGACGGGCGCGATGAAGGGTCTTGCGGTGGCAGGGCTGGATCAAGCGCACATGCTGCAGACGCGCGGTTGGTAGCGTCGCCGTCCCGGCGGCCCTAATGGGCGGGCGGGACGCCCGCCGGACAGCCGGCAGGATGCCGGCGCTACACAAATTCCATGAAGATAGGCGTACTTGCATTGCAAGGCGACTTTGACGCGCACCGCCGCCGGCTCGAAGAACTCGGCGCCGAAGTTGTGCTGGTGAAGAAGCCTGAGCAGTTCGACGAAATCGACGGCCTGGTGATCCCCGGCGGCGAGTCCGGCACATTTCTCAAGCTGCTGGGGACAGCCGGGTTCGAAAAGCTAAAGCAATTCGCCCGCACCAAGCCCACGTTTGGAACTTGCGCAGGAGCCATCCTGCTGGCCACGGAAGTAGAGAACCCAAAACAGGCGGGGTTGGGAGCGCTTGATATCGGCATCCGGCGCAATGCCTACGGGCGTCAGGTCGACAGCTCCATCCGCGAAGGCCGATTTGTCGAAGGCCGATCTGGCGAAGGAAAACTAGGCGAATCACCGATTGAAATGGTGTTCATTCGCGCCCCCAAGATCGAGCGCCTCGGTCCCACCGTTGAAGTAATCGCGACCGAAGGCGGCGACCCAGTCGCAGTGCGGCAGGGAAAAGCCATGGCTGCGACCTTCCACCCTGAGCTTTCAGAAGATTCGCGCGTGCACCGGGCGTTTCTGGACCTAGTCCGCAACGGACACAAAAATTAAATCGACGAAGCTCGACGAGCGAACTTGGAATTGCAGAGAGGAACTACTGGGTGGGCAGGAATTCGATCTTGACGTCTTTGCCGGCGGGCTTCAAATCGAAGTCGGCGGTTACCAGAACGTGGCCGGACGAGTCCGCAAGTTCCACTCCGAAAGCATCCGCGTAAGGCACCCTCCGATGGACCTTGATGAGAGCGGCGCGCACGGCCCGCTCCGCACTTACCGGGACAATGTCGAGCCCGAAATCTTCCAATCGCGCCAGGACGAGGTCCATGGTGGAGCGGCCACGGGTCTTGCAGGTCACGCCCGCAATCTCGCCCCAGTGTGCTGCGGAGAGGATCGCCCTGCAGCTTCCATCGAGATGCGACTTTATGATTTCCGCGACCCGCTCGGAGCCAGCCTCATCGTCCAGATAGCGCAGCACGGCGCTGGCATCGAGGACGTAGGTTACCATTTGTCCTTTTCGCGCTGCCTCTTCAAGGCAGCGGAGAGAGAAGGCCCGCCTTTGAGCATGCCCCGGGTTCGGTCCACGAGTTCCTTAGAAACCGGCTCCAGAACGATGCGCGAGTCTTCCAGGGCGACGGAGATTCGAGTCCCAGGCTCAATCCGGAGAGAGGCCCGGAATTCTGCTGGAATCACAAACTGCCCCTTGCTGCTTACTGTAGTTATTCGACGTGGCACAGCTTACATCATAGCCACGGTAAGAATATCCTGACCGTCACAATTTCCTCTTGACAGCCGCTTATGTGTAACGCTATGGTTACGCATTATGCGGAACCGTTCGGTTACATATTCTCCGGAAGCCGCTTTCCAGGCCCTGGCTGACCCGACCCGGCGGGCGGTGCTTGACCTGTTGCGCAAGGGCGTCCAACCGGCCGGGCAAATCGCCCGGGCGTTTCCAGTGTCACGGCCGGCCATCTCGAAACACTTGCGGTTGCTCCGCCGGGCCCACCTGGTGGAGGAGCGGCGCGAAGGACGGCATCGTCTGTACCAACTCAACCCGGGGCCGCTGAAGGCTGTGGATTCCTGGCTACAGCAGTATCGGGTCTTCTGGCAGGCCAACCTGAACAGTTTGAAGGCATTTGTAGAGGTGGAGCATGCCCGGGAAACCGCGGGTTTGCGAGATCACGACAAGAGCAAAGCGGGCGTTAAACGATCAGGGCCCAACGAGTAATAGAACTCTGAACCATTGCAACCGGTCCACCTAAAACCAATCGAAAGGAAGAATTGAAAATGAAAACACTTCGAATCGCCATCACCTTGTGTTTTGTGCTGAGCACGTGTGCGGCCTTCGCCGGGTCTGCCGCCCAAAAGTCGTTCGACGAACTCAAGTCGCTCAACGGATCCTGGGAGGGAAAGACGGCAACCGGAGAGCCCGTCCAGATCGACTATCGGGTGACTTCGAACGGGTCCGCGCTGATGAGCGAGATCAAGGGTAAAGAAGACATGATCAGCATGTTCAATCTCGACGGCGGGCGCCTGCTGCTGACCCATTATTGTTCCGCGGGCAACCAGCCGAGAATGGTGGCCAGCGCCTCGCCTGACGGTAAGACCATTACGTTTGATTTCCTCGACGCCACCAATCTCGCCAGCCCTGACGCGGGCCACATGCATCGGGTGGTCGTCTCAATCCTTGATGCCAATCACCACAGCGAAGAATGGACCTACAACGACCACGGCAAAGAGATGAAGGAAGCTTTTGACCTGTGGCGCAAGAAGTAGATTCCAGATTGCCGGAAGGGACGGGCGAATGCGCCCGTCCTCGAGCGGGAGTGAAACTATGACGACGATGCCTCAATCCCAAATTACGCCCGATCAGGATGCGGTGGTCACGGAAATCGAAATCGCCGCCCCGCCGGAGCGGGTCTTTCAGGCGCTGACCGATCCAGCCCAACTGATGCTCTGGTGGGCAGCCACCCCCAAAGGTGCGCTTTGGGAGATGGACGCACGTCCGGGCGGCAAATGGCGATACGAATTGACCGATCCCAGCCGAACAATTGCGGTAAACGGAGTCCGCAATTTTAAGGTGCACGGAGAGATCACGGAGTTCGATCCTCCGCGCGTGCTGGCCTACACCTGGCTGGGTAACTGGCACGAACATCCGGAGCGGCCGTCCACGGCGCGCTGGGAGTTATCAGCAACCAGGACCGGCACCCGGGTGAAGGTTACGCACAGCGGCCTCGCCAACGAACCGATTGTCCGCAAGGATTACGCGGGTGGCTGGCCAGGCGTGCTGGAAAAGCTGAGAAAACATTTCGAATAGAGAACGATGCGAAGAGAGGAGGAAAAAAGAGGAGACAGATCATGGCCACTGCCGCAGTTACTCCCGACAATGACGCAGTTCTCGCGGAAGTTTTTATCGCCGCTCCACCAGAGCGTGTTTTCCAAGCAATCACCGACCCCAACCAGATGCCGTTGTGGTGGGGACAACAAGGTCTATATCGGGTGACCGAGTGGAAGGCCGATCTGCGCCCCGGCGGCAGGTGGCAAAGTGACGGAGTCGGCGCGGATGGTTCGGCCTTCCGCGTGGAGGGCGAGTATCTGGAGATTGACCCGCCTCGCCTTCTGGTTCATACCTGGATTCCAAGCTTCGCTCCGGGTCTCAAGACGGTGGTGCGCTGGGAGTTGGAAGCACGCGGGGTCCACAACTTACACCAGGCCGGACCCAAAAAAGCCGGGACGGGAACGTTCGTCAAAATCCGTCACGACGGATTTGCCGGCAATGTCCAACAAGCCAAGGGCCACGGCGACGGCTGGATCCGGGTGCTCGGCTGGATGCAGGCTTTTGTCGAGCAGGGAAAGACTATCGATACGCGCTAGCTGGCTGGCGGTTCGCAGCAAACTCTTGTCATCCTGAGCGAGGCTAGACCTGCGCGGTCGCAAGCGACCGCGCAGACTGCGCTCAGCATGACAAGGAAACGGTGCGGGCGGGACGCCCACACGACAGCCGCCGGGACGGCGGCGCTACACTACGCCGTCGCTCCAAACCGTACCGACACCAGCTTCGAAACTCCCGGTTCTTGCATGGTCACGCCGTAGAGTACGGGCGCGATGCTCATGGTCTTCTTGCTGTGGGTGATCAACACGAACTGGGTCTGCAGGCTCATCTCTTTCACCAGGTCGGTGAAGCGGCCGATGTTGGCTTCGTCGAGCGGCGCGTCAACTTCGTCCAGGATGCAGAACGGGCTGGGTTGATATTGGAAGATTCCCACCAGCAGCGCCAGCGCAGTCAGGGCTTTCTCGCCGCCGGAGAGCAACAACACGTTCTGCAGCTTCTTTCCCGGAGGCGAAGCCACCACGTCAATGCCGCTCTCCGCGCTGTTTTCCTCATCGGTGAGGCGCATGAAGCCTTGCCCGCCACCAAAAAGCTTGCGGAAGGTGGCCTGGAAGTTTTCGTTGATCTTGTGGAAGGCCTCTTCAAATTTCTGCCGTGAGAAGATGTCAATCTCCTTGATGGTGGCCTGGGTGTTCTCGATCGAATCGTAGAGATCTTTTCTCTGCGTTTCGAGGAACGCGTGCCGCTCCGCCGTCTCCTTGTATTCGTCGAGCGCCATCATGTTGACCGGGCCCATGGCGTCCAGCCGGGTGCGCATGTCGCGGTAGATATGGTCTTCGATAGCGAGCTGTTCGCCGCGAACTATAGAGATGGTAACGTCGGCGATCAGTTCGTGGCGCTGCACGCCCAGTTCGTTCAGGCAGGTTTCGCCCATGTACTGCGCATCCGACTGCAGCTTGGCCACCGCGGTCGAAAGCTCGGCACGCCGGTCCCGCGATTGATCGAGCAATTGACGAGCCTCATGCAGAAATCCGTCAATTTCTGTAAGTCGGGCGCGTACTTGCTCCGACTCCACTTGCAGCAGGCTGTCGCGAGTCTCGCAGGCATTGCGCTCCGCCTCGAGATCAACCAAGCGGACGGCAAGCTCTTCGCTCTGCACTTCGCGTTGTAACTTCTCAACGACGGAGGACTCGATCTGAACCCGCAGGGATGCCACACGCTCGATCATCTCGGTGACCAGCAACTCGATTCGCTCCAGGCCGGCGGTCGCGCTGCGATGCCGTTCTTCGAGAGTGGCCACTCGGGCCAGGCCCTGCGAGGCATTCTGCGCCGCCTGGTCGCGGCGTCCGCGCAGGTGGGAGAGTTGTTCCTGGCCGGCGGATGCGAGATGCTCGAGCTCGATGCGCTTTTGCTCCGCCTCGGCAATCTGCCTCTGCAACTGGTCGAGCAGGGTGCTTTTCTCAGCGCGCTCAGCGTCCAGCCGGTGCAGCTCCTGGCGAGAGGTCTGCACACGTTCGCTGACCCGCGAGAACTCAGACTCCAGTTGTTGCAGCAGGTGGCCAGAGGTCATTGCCTGCTTTTCCGCTTCGCGTTTTTCGCCTTCGAGGCGATCCAGCAGGGAAGTGAGGTCTTTGATCTCGCGGCCCAGGGTCAGCACGCGCATTTCTTCATGGCGCGAGCGCATGTTCCAGTTCATCCAACTGGCGCAATACGTCGCGCAACTCGCGCTTCATCGAGAGCGGTCCTTCGGCGCGCTGCTTGCCGCCGGTCACGGTCACGTTGTGGAAGCATTCGCCCGACTGCGAAAGAAAGAACGCGTCGGGATTTTCCAGCGCCAGCTCGCGGGCAAAGGTGGGGTCAGGGACGATGTAGCCGTCACGCAGCTTGGGCAGGATAACTTCGAGCGACCGGCCAAAGCCGTTGAGCACGCGAATCGCATTCTTCAGCGGAACGATGGGCCGGTCAGGATGCACCTGGTGGGCGTTCTCGTCTATCGCAAAGGAAAACTTGGCTTGTGAGTCCTCGGGATGAACGAGGAACGTGGCGCGACCGTCCACGTCGGTGCGAAGAAGGCGCAAGCCTTCGTCCGCGGCATCCCAGGATTTGACCACGATGTAATTCAGTTCGTCTCGCAGAAAATCTTCGACGACGCCCTCGTAGCGCGTCTCGACTTCGAGAAAATCGGCCAGCACGCCCGCCGGGGCCATCCCGCCCTGCATCACTCCCGATTGAAAGAGCCGTCGCACCGATTCTGTGGAATATCCATGCTCGGCGATCACGGCCTCGAGCGAACCCTTTTTCCCGATCGCGGAGGCATACTCGGCGCGCAAACTGTCCAGATGATTCTTGGCTTCGGATTCTTCGCGACGCCGGGTATCGAGGGCGTGCCGCGTCTGGCGTAACTCTTCCGCCAATCCGGAAACGCGCTGCGACACGGTTTCAAACTCCAGTCCCAACTGGCCGCGCTGACCTCCGAAGGTTTCCATCTGAGAGTTGGCCGTGGTCATTTCAGCGTGCAGACGCTGCGCTTCGCGATCGACGCCAGCCAGCCGCTCTTCTATCTGGGTGTGCTGATTGCGAAAGTGGAAGCGGCCGCGACCGCCTCGACTATCGTGATTCGCGATTGTTCCTGCTGATGTTCAAGTTCAGCCAGAGCGGCCGCCGCGCCCGCGGCTTCGTGCTGACTCTCGGTTAATTCCTGTTGCGCCGCCGTCAGATCGCCCGCTGCCGAATCCAGGATCCGGCGATTGGCATCGCACTCGGCCGCCAGCGTGGCCAGCCGCTGCTGGGCCTGCGTCAACTCGGCTTCGGAGGCAGCCACACGCGCCACCAGTTCCGCGCAGCGCTCTTCGTTATGTTGGCGCTGGGCCAGGGCGCGGCCCGATTCCAGCTTGAGTTGGCTCAGGCGCTCGCGGTTCTCGCGGACCTCAGTCTCGATGGCGTAGCCGCGCTGGGTGCGTCCGGAATGCTCGGACTTCGGATCGCTGCACAGTCTCAGCCTGCTGCCGCATCGCTTCCGAGATAGAAGCGATCTGAGCGTCGAGGGCAGCGCTCTCTTGTTCCAATTGAGCGAACTTGCTGGCCAGGACCAGGCGCAGCTTGGCCCGCATCTCTTCCCGCAGCTTGGCATAGCGCTCGGCCTTCGAAGCCTGGCGCTTCAGCGAATTCATCTGCCGCGTGACTTCCTCAAAGATGTCATTCACGCGGGCGAGGTTTATCTTGGCGTCTTCGAGGCGTGCTTCCGCCAGACGCTTCTTGGTCTTGAACTTGGTGATGCCGGCAGCCTCTTCGATGATGTTCCGGCGATCGGTGGGGCGGCTGCTCAGGATTTGCCCAATGCGCCCCTGCTCGATCAGGGCATAGGTTTCCGGCCCAAGACCGGTGCCCATGAAGAGTTCCTGAATGTCACGCAGGCGGCAGAGCTTTCCATTCAGCAGGTATTCGCTCTCGCCGGTGCGGAAGAGCCGGCGGTTGACCACGATCTCCCCAGCCTTAAACTGTTGCTTGAACTGTCGGCGGCGAATTTTAAGAACTACCTGGGGGCTGGCGATCGCCGCTTCAGATGCTGCTTCGCTCACGTCTGGTGCGTCCTCGCCGGAGGCTGGAACCGGGGTACCCATCTCTCCACTGGAGGCTGTCACTACGCCTTCGATTTCTTCTACCTTCCCCGGGCGTGCTTCTTCGGTGATGCGCTCGGTTTCTTCCGCAGCTTCGGCCCGCACTTCGGCTTCGTCCCAATGCTCGATGGGCCCAGGCATCTCTTCCTGGATTTCCACTTCGGTGGGCTCGTTGGCGTCGGCTCCGGCGTAGACCTCGGGATCGATCAGCGTCAGCGACACTTCGGCCATGCCCGTGGGCTTGCGATCTCGCGTGCCGGCGAAGATGACATCTTCCATGCGCGAACCGCGCAGGGTTTTGGCCGACTGCTCGCCCAAGACCCAGGCGATGGCGTCCGCGATATTGGACTTGCCGCAACCGTTGGGACCGATGATGGCTGCGACCCCGTCCCCGTGAAACTTGAGTTCGGTGCGGTCGCAGAACGATTTGAATCCGAGAATCTGAAGTCTTTTCAGTTTGAGCAACGTCTACTCCTTGGGTCGCCGATTAAGATCGCCGAGTTGTTGGTGTGGCCGCGGGCGACTCGCCCCGCGAATTGTCGCTGCTATCGGTGGCACGCGTAAGCATCATCAGCCTGGTTAATCAGTTGGATTCCTCCAATACGTCGCTCTGGTGAGCGCCTCCCAGGCTGGAATCGGCGAGGCACAAATTAGAGCTACTGTAACGGCCAAATCGTGCCCGGGTCAAGTACGAAAACACTATATCTGGTATGGCCTTACGGCTGACCGCGCCAGATTGAACACGCAATGCAGCAACTGCCTGTAAGTCGGGTGGGGAAGTGACGAAGGAGGGGAGAAGCGCGAGAGCCAGACAAGCCTACACCCAAACGGATGGCGATGACAACGCTGCGATGCAGCGAACCGCGCGCGCCAAAGGCCTTAGCCGCAAAGGTCGCAAAGAACGCCCTCGGATCGCGATCCGCGAATAGCTACCGCAGCACTTGACCTTGCCTATCAACAAGCCCAGAATTCCCGTGCCCGAAAATTCAGGTGTAAAGAAGGTCACTTTATGGCGGTCAAACAGGGAGACCTCGCACTCCTGCAGCATCCTGTGTCCCAGGAACTGCTGCAGTCGAACATCCCAGCCCGGCTGGCTTATATCTGGACCGACGGCACACCCAGAGTGGTTCCCATATGGTTTCACTGGAACGGGCGTGAAATCATCCTGGGAACGCCACCCAAAGCGCCGAAGCTGAAAGCTCTAGTCAAGAATCCGAAAGTGGCGATCACCATCGATGACAACAGTTTTCCGCACAAAGTGCTGCAGGTACGCGGTACTGCGCGCCTGGAAACGGTAAATGGGATCATGCCGGAGTATGCCGCGGCGGCGGAACGCTATTTCGGACGCGAACAAGCGCAGCGCCTGGATGGCCCAGCTTCGTACCCTTACTTCCAGCATGGTGCGTATTTCGATTGCGCCCGAGTGGGTTGGTCTGCTGGATTTCCAGACGCGCTTTCCCAAGTGCGATATCAGCGTGAGATTTGTTGACCACAAAACACGTAGGCCCGGACGCCTCCTCGATCGCCCAGGACCCGGGCGGGCGAGCGCAGTTCGCCGGGAAGCTGGGGAGAAAGGCACTCCAGAAAGGCACGCCAGAAAGGCGCGCCGGGAAGGGCACGACTTCAGTCGTGCCGAATCGCGCTCGCTGACGTCGGCTTTAGCCGCTGAGGTTCGCCAGTGTGGCCTCACCCACGACCCGCTCATCAGTCTGGGGGCTTAGAGCTCACCCTAGCGGCTAAAGCCGCAGTCTAGTCCAAGGCTAATGTGGCACGAGTGAACTCGTGCCCTTCCCCGTGGACGCTTGGCCCGCTTGGCAATTTATGGTGGGACAGCCCTGCCGAGCTTTGCTCGGCTAGGACGGGCGAGGGCGCCCGTCCCTACGTGGTTCTTTTAGCTGCCTAGCTTCTCGAAGAACAGACAGATGGATTCGATTCCGCGATAGAAATTCGGGATGTGGAACTTCTCATTGGGCGCGTGCAGGTTATCGTCAGGCAAGCCAAAGCCCATCATCACCGAGGGAATTTTCAGGACATCCTGGAAATCGGTGACGATAGGAATCGAACCGCCGGAGCGAATGAAAACTGTTTCCTTCTTGAACACATCGTGCAGCGCTTCCGTGGCGGCCTTGATGTACTTGTTGTCGGTGCCTACCACGCACGCCGGCCCCTTGCTCCAGACTTTGATGCTGGTCTGAATGCCCTTGGGCGTGAGCTTCTTTACGTAGTTCTTGTAGCGCTTGAGGATGTCGTCGGGATCCTGATTCGGCACCAGCCGCATGGAAACCTTGGCCGAGGCCTTGGCGGGAATCACCGTCTTCGCGCCGGGAGCGACGAACCCTCCGGGCATGCCGTGAACTTCGAGCGTGGGGCGCGCCCAGGTGCGGTAGAGAACTGAGTAGCCCGGTTCACCCGTGAGCACCGTCGAACCGACTTCGGTCTTGCGGTAATGCTCCACATTGAAGGGCAGACGCTTCCACGCCTTCAATTCATCTTTGCTGGGAGCTTTTACATTCTTGTAGAAGCCGGGGATCAAGACTTTGCCCTTCGCGTCCTTTAGTTTGCTGATGATTTCGATCAGACCAAAAAAGGGATTGGGCGCGGCTCCGCCGTACATGCCGGAATGCAGGTCGGTTTTGGCTCCGACGGCTTCGATTTCGGTGTAGACCAGTCCGCGGAGCCCAACGCACAACGTCGGCAGATTGTGGGCAAATAGCTCGGTATCGCAGACCAGCGCGAAATCTGCCTTCAGCTTGGCCTTTTCTTTGCGCACGTAGGCTGCGATGGACTCGCCGCCCACCTCTTCTTCGCCTTCGATGATGAACTTTACGTTCAGCGGCAGCTTCCCGCCGTGGCCCTTCATCAAAGCCTCAATGGCCTTGATTTCCATCCAGAGCTGGCCTTTGTCGTCCACCGCGCCGCGCGCATAGATATTGTTGTCGCGCTCGGTGGGCTCAAAGGGCGGAGAGATCCATTCGTTGAGCGGATCGGGCGGCTGCACATCGTAGTGCGCGTAGCACAGCGCGGTCGGTTTGCCGGGAGCGTTCAGCCAGTCAGCGTAGATCAGGGGATGGCCCTTGGTGGCGATGGTCTCAACGTGCTCGAGTCCAATGCGTCGCAGGTCGGCGGCCACAAAGTCAGCGGCCTTCTGGACGTCGGACTTGTGCTCCTGCAGCGTGCTGATGCTGGGGATGCGGAGCAGGTCTTTCAGTTCGTTGAGGAAACGCTGCTGATTGCCACGGGCGTAGTCGATCGCGGGAGAGGCCATGGGCGAGTGCCTTTCTGAGGAGAAAACGCCTTAGTATATCCGACGAGGCAGCGATTCAATGTAGCGCCGGCGTCTCGCCGGCTGTCGCGAGGGCGTCCCGCCCGCGCGTTCGAAAATCACCCCTGAAATCGCGCTAGAGAAAAAGGCGAGAGGTCGTATTCGGGTTTTCCGCCAGTAACCAGCTGCGCCATCACGTGTGCCGTCACCGGCGTAAGCAGGATGCCATCGCGGAAGTGACCAGTGGCTACGAAGTAGCCTGGTGTCCGCGTGGCTCCGAGAATGGGCAAGTTGTCTGGAGACCCCGGCCGCAATCCGGCCCACGCTTCCAGCATGCGACACTTCGCGAGGGCAGGAACCAGATGCACCGCCGCCTGCTGGAGGCGATGAATTGTCTCGGGCTCGGTGCGCTTGTCGTATCCCGCTTCCTCTACCGTCGCTCCCACCAGAATGCGGCCATCGCTGCGCGGTACGAGATATACCTCCGGAGTACGAACCACGTGCCGCACCAGGCTGCGCGACTCGCCCACCAGCGACAGCATCTGTCCCTTCACCGGGCGAGAGGGAATTGCGTGTGGCGGTAGTTGTCCGGCCCACGCACCCGCACAGTTCACGACTATGGGAGCGGAGTACTGGGTCTTGGCGGTGCGGACGCCGGTGACGCTTCCATCTGCCAGCAGCACCTCGGTGACGGATGTCCCGGAAGAAATGTCCACGCCGCGATGGCGGGCGGCTTTCAGGGCCGCGGAGGCAAGCGCGCGCGGATCCACGCTGCGTTCCTCCAAAAAAATGGCGGGCAGTGCTGTGGGACGGAGTTCAGGCTCAAGCTGCGCCAAGGGTGAGGAAAGGGGATGGTCGGCGATCAGGCTGGGGCATTCGTGGAGCTCTTCTGCAGTGACGAACAAGATCGTGCCCTGGTCGCGCAGATCAACTTTGATGCCGGATTCGTCCTGCAGTTCATGCACGAACTCGGGATACATGCGAGCGCTGGCACTAGCAAGATGTTGAAGCGCCGGCGGAATTTCTAGCCGGAAGTCGGCCAGCATGCCGGCGGCGGCATGGGAGGCTTCCTGGCCGGGCTCTCCGCGCTCCACAATCAGGACGGTGGCGCCACGCTTACGCAACGCGATCGAGAGCGAGAGCCCTATGATCCCGCCACCGATGATGATTACGTCCCAAGTCTTCACGTTTTGATTGTAAAGGTTTGGTTTTTTCCCTGGAGTCCGTGGCCCGGATTACTTCCAGCCGAACCCTTTTGGGTACGCTGCCTTGCTGCATCGCCAACTTATAATCCGCGCAGGACTGAACTGCCGTGTCGCGCCCTTCAAGCTCAATGACCAAATCTGCTGCCGGACAGCTGTCTGAGTCCACTGCTTCGGTCTGGGTATACAACCCCTGGCTTGATCTGATCGTCGGATGCGGCGCCTGGTCTGCGCCCCTGCTTCTGCTGGCCTACTATGCTTCGCAGTCGAGCGCGATGGGCTGGTCCATCGCCTTTTATGGGTTGGCACTGTTCTTCAACTATCCCCATTACATGGCGACGATCTACCGCGCCTACCATAGCGCCGCGGATTTTCAGAAGTACCGGATTTTTACGGTCCACATCACCGCGCTCATTGCCCTGACCCTGATTCTGTCGCATTTCTGGTTCAGCGCCATCCCCTGGATTTTTACCCTTTACCTCGTCTGGAGCCCGTGGCACTACAGCGGCCAGAACTATGGCCTGTTCATGATGTTCGCCCGGCGCGGCGGCGCGCATCCTTCGGGCAGTGGCCGAAGGGCTTTGTACTCGGCATTTCTGATTTCGTACCTGATCTTGTTTCTGAGCTTTATGACCGGCCCCGGGAACGATCCTTTATTTATCTCGCTGGGAATTCCCGAACGGATCAGCTCGGCTGTGGTGATAGTGCTGGGAGCAGCATTCCTTGCCTGCTCGGTGTACGGGTGGTCGGGACTGGCAAGACAGGCGAGTTGGCGGCGCTTGCTGCCGGCCTTGACCCTTTTCTCCACGCAATGCCTGTGGTTTCTTCTGCCGACAGTATTGTCCATCGCCCAGGGACTGCGACTTCCGCAAAGCCGCTATAGCAGCGGAGTGTTTGCCGTCATGCACTCGGCGCAATATCTGTGGATCACCAGCTACTACGCCCGCCGTGAAGCCGGACAGGAAGGCGCCGGCGGCTGGCGGCCATTCGCCTATTTCGCAGTATTGGTGGCGGGAGGCATTGCTCTCTTCGTGCCTGGACCCTGGCTGGCCAGCCGGCTCTTCCACTACGACTTCGGCGCCAGCTTCCTGATTTTCACGGCCCTGGTGAATATTCATCACTTCATTCTTGATGGCGCGATCTGGAAGTTGCGCGATAGCCGCATTGCCGCGTTACTGCTGAATTCGCGGGATCGACTGTCGGACGCCGCAGCGGACGCAGGCGGCCGGTGGGGGAGCAGATTGCGTTGGCTGTTCGGGAACTCGCGGCCGGCCCGCGGGCTGCGCATTGCCGCGGCTGTGGTTCTGCTGGCCTGGGGAAGCATGGATCAGGTCCACTATTACCTGGCGCTGCATCAGGAGAATTTGGCAGATCTGGAACGTGCCGCCGCGCTCAACTCTTACGATAGTTCACTGCAAACCCATCTTGGCTGGCAGGAACTCAAAGAAGGCAAATCGCAGGAAGCGTCCGTCGCCTGGCTACAGGCGCTCCGGGTCAATCCCACGAATGCCGCTCCGCGGGATGCATTACTGAAATATCTCACGCAGAAGAATCGCTTCGGCGAAGCCTATGCGTTGACGCTCCAGTCGCTTCGCTACACCCCTCACGACGTGAATCTGCTGGTCAACCACGGCATTCTCGCCAATCAATTGGGACATAACGATGAAGCCATCCTGAGCTGGAAGCAAGCCATCGCATTGGATGGCTCCCAGGTCGCTGCCAGCCTCTATACCGCAGGCGAATTGGATCGGGAAGGGAAGGCCGAAGCCGCGATCCCCTATTACATAGTGTTTCTGAACAAAGTGGCCCAGGGCGCCGGCAGCCGCCCGCCTGCCCGCGACTTGATCGCGATTGTGCTGCGGCTGGCGCATTGCCAGATTCAGGCGAACCACGCGGACTCTGCGGCAAAGAGTTACGAACTGGCACAAAAAATCGCCGCCGAGTCCGGAGAGACCAGCCTGGAAAGCGCGGCCTTTCGCGCCGAAGCTGAACTCAAAGCCGGGCAGCGCAACACCGCGACCGCCCTTCAGCTCTATCAGCGTGCCCTGAGGCTCGACAGCAAAGTGGACGACCCACAGCTCACGGCCAACGATCTCTACAGCTACGGCCTGTTTCTGCGCGATGCCGGATTGTCGCCACGATTGGCCTACGCGTGTCTATCGAAATCGCAATCCATCATGAAAAGCTTAAAAGACGCTCCGGACCTAGAGTCGCTTGCTCAGGCTCGTGAAGATCTGGAAAAAAGGCTCGGCGCCCAATCAGCAGGGCTGCGGCGAAATCAAGATTCTGTGCTGCACGAAGCGCTTGTCCTGACTCTTCCCTAACACCGCGTCTGAAGTTGGGCTAAAGTTTGGCCAGGTAGTCGACGATTTCAGGTGTGCCCCAATCAATGGCCCCGATAAACTTGCGTCGCAATACGCCCTGGCGATCGATGATGTAGGTTTCGGGAAATTTGAAAGTTCCGTAGAGGTTGTTGCTCTTCTGGTCGGGATCGCGCACGGTGAGCAAAGCTGATGTTGTGCTCTTTCAGAAAACTCTGGTAGGCGCCCTGGTCGGCATCCACGCTCACCGCCACGACCTCGACGCCCTTGCTCTTCATCCGCTGCTGCATCTGCACCAGCGATGGCATCTCCTCGATGCAGGGCGGACACCACGTGGCCCAGAAATTCAGCACCACCACTTTGCCGCGAAATTCGTCAAGGCTGACTTTGCGGTCGCTGTCCTGCACCGTAAACCCAGGGGCAGGCGTACCAATGTGGGGAGGCCGGCTGCCGCTGTAACAGCCCGAGAGCAGCACAACCGCCAAAAGGCCCATCCCGACCGAAGCACGTCGCACAAAGTTATAATACCTAATTCGGCCTATGGTGGCGCCACAGACAGTAGCGAGCACTCCGGCCGTGTCGGTGATCGTGCCGGCGCGCAACGAAGAGGCGTGCCTGGCAGCTTGCCTGGAATCGCTGGTGGCCCAGACCGGCGTGACCTTCGAGATCATCGTGGTGGACGACGGTTCTACCGACCGGCACTCGCGAGATTGCGCAGTCGTTCCCATCTGTGCGCCTGGTTGACGCCGGCCTGCCGCCTGCTCATTGGACGGGCAAGAACAACGCTATGGCTGTGGGCGCAGCGGTGGCTCGGGGCGAGTGGCTTCTCTTCACCGATGCGGACACCGTACACAAACCCGGTTCGCTGGCGCGCGCGGTGACGGAAGCGCGGCAGCAGCGCGTCGCTTTGCTTTCATATTCGCCGGAGCAGGAAGTCCGCGGATTCTGGGAAAAAGCTGTGATGCCGGTTATCTTCGCCGAACTGGCCGCAACGTTTCCGCCCGCGCGGGTCAGCGATCCGAGGTCGCCGGCCGCGGCGGCGAATGGTCAGTACATCCTGATCGCACGCGAGGCCTACGATGCTGTCGGCGGACACGCGGCGGTAAGCGGCAGCTTGCTCGAAGACGTGGCCCTGGCCAAGGCGGTGAAGGCTTCAGGCCGCAAGATTTTCTTTCGCTTCGGCGGTGACGCAGTCCGCACCCGCATGTACCGCAACTTCTCCCAGCTCCGCGAAGGCTGGACCAAAAACCTGGCACTGCTGTTTCCTTCGCCGGCTGCGCCTTGCGCTGCTTCGACTGACCGAGTTTGTGCTGATCGCAGGCGGCGCCGCCGCGGCCCTTGTGGCTTTGCTGCACGGCCACGTGCAGGCCGGCCTTGGCGGCCGCGATTTTGGCAGGCAGCATGTACGGCTTCTTTCTGCATCGAATTCGGCGGGCGCATTTTGCCTGGGATGCGGACGCCTTCTCGCTGGCCGGCCTCCCACTGTTTGTGTATCTTTTGCTGCGGTCCAGACTCTCTTATAAGCAGGGAAGCGTGACCTGGAAGGGGAGGACCTACGGAAGTGACACAAACCAGCCAGAGGCGAATGCCGTTATCCTCAAAAGGCAGCGCCCGGCCTAGAAAGCAGACGAATGGTCTATCTCACGCGCAAAGCCGAATTCGCCGCATCGCACTACTATCACAACCCGGATTTCACGGCGGAAGAGAACCAGCGGATTTTCGGCAAATGTAATAACCCCAACGGCCACGGGCACAACTACACGCTCGAGGTCACGGTCAAAGGCGAAGTGGATCCACGCTCCGGCTTTGTGGTCGACCTGAAACAGTTGAAGGAAGTTCTGAACCGCGAGGTGCTGGATGCGATGGATCACCGCTTCCTGAACAAGGAAGTGCCGGAATTTTCCTCCCGCATTCCGACGACAGAGAACCTGGCCATCGCCATCTGGCAACGCCTGGTATCAAAACTGAGCCGGGCTCAACTGCACCGCGTGCGGGTGTATGAGACGCCCGACCTGTTTGTCGATTTCTACGGTGAAGCATGAAAGCGCACTTGACCCGCCGTTACATGTTTTCGGCGTCGCATCGTTTGCATAGCGACGCGATGTCCGACGCCGAGAACGCAGCCACCTACGGCAAGTGCAACAATCCGTATGGGCACGGCCACAACTACGCGCTCGAAGTCACGGTCAGCGGGCGGGTGGATGAAGGCACCGGAATGGTCTGCAACCTGGTCGATCTGGACGGTTTTGTGCGACGCGAAATTCTGGAGCGCTTCGATCTGGAGAACCTGAACACTCGATCCGAATTCCTTCAGACGGTCCCGACAACCGAAAACCTGTGCACCGCCATCTACGATATTTTGCAGCGAGGCTTCACCTACGCTCATCTGGACAAGGTACGAATCGAAGAAACCATGATGAATTCCTTCGAGTACGCGGGCGCAATGGAGATCGGGCGCTAGAAGGAAACACACGGGGACAGCCGCCCTCGGCTGTCAATCTGGGCCAAGCCCAGCGGCAGGAGAAGGGAATCAAGACTTATGAAACCAGTCGTCGAACCAGCCACCCTGACCAGCGCTACTTTTGAAGACCTGGTGCGCGAAATGATTGTCCGCATCGGCGAGGACCCTGACCGCGAAGGCCTGCTCCGCACTCCGGATCGCGTACGCCGATCCTGGGACTTTCTCTCGCGCGGCTACAAGGAAGATCCGGATGCAATGCTGCGCAAGGCCCTGTTCACCGTCACTTACGACGAGATGGTGATTGTCAAAGATATTGAAATGTTCAGCCTGTGCGAGCATCACATGTTGCCGTTCTTCGGCAAAGTGCATGTGGCCTATATCCCCAAAGGCAAAGTGATCGGACTGAGCAAGATTCCACGCCTGATCGAGATTTTTTCGCGGCGGCTGCAGATTCAGGAACGCCTGACCACGCAGATTGCGGAGACCATTCAGAACGCGATCGAGCCGCAGGGTGTAGGAGTGGTGATCGAAGCCCGCCATCTTTGCATGATGATGCGGGGAGTCGAGAAACAGCACTCGGCTGCGGTCACGTCGTCCATGCTGGGCTGCTTCCGCAATGAACAGGAAACTCGCACGGAATTCCTCTCGCTGATTCGGAACCGAACGAACGGAATCTAAAGTCGGACCTCGGACGTCGGGCTTCGGACCTCAGCCTGAAAAAGCATAGCCAGCGATCTTGATGCATTTGGCGCCGACGTCCGACGCCTGAGGTCCGTCGTGCGCCTTACCAGGCTCCGTAGCGATATCGTCGTGGCCGCTCGGGGAATATCTTGATGAGGACAATGCCTGCGACGAAGCCTCCCACGTGCGCCCAGAAGGCCACGCCGCCACTGGTTTCACTGTAGTTACCAACTGAGGTTGCGGCGCCGCTCACGAACTGCATGGCGAACCAGTAGCCGAGCGTGACCCAGGCCGGCAGGTGGAAGAGGAAGAGGATCGGGAACCAGATCAGCACCTTGGCCCGCGGATAGAGCAGGAAGTAAGCGCCGAGCACGCCCGCAATCGCTCCGCTGGCGCCGACTGTCGGGACGCGGGAATGAGGATTCAGAACGACCTGCGCAAACGCCGCTCCCAACCCGCTGAGCAAGTAGAACAGTAGATATTTGAAGTGTCCCAGATAGTCTTCGATGTTGTCGCCGAAAATCCATAGGAACCACATGTTGCCGATCACGTGCATCCACGAGCCGTGCAGGAACATGGAAGTCAGGGTCGGGAGAAACGCCGCCATCCAACCCGCGTGGCCGGATCCGGACAGAAGCTGCGTGATGTTTGCGGGAATCATTCCCAGTTGAAAGAGGAGGACCTTGAAGCTTTCGGGAGTGAGGGTCGCCTCGAAGAGAAAGATTGCCAGGTTGAGCCCAATCAGAAAATAAGTGACGTAGGGCGTGCTGAATCGGGGCTGATCGTCGCGAAGGGGAATCATGGGAGGTCAAACAATCTGGTAATTTGGTAATCGAGAAATTGAGTAATTGGAAAGCGCCAGAGTGCCAGCGTTCTTGAATACCCCAATTACACAATTGCCCCATTACTCAATCAGCAGAGCGCTCAAATACCAAATTACCAGATTGCCCGATCTCCCATGAATGGCCTACTGATCATCGACAAGCCCGCGGGTTTGACTTCGCATGACGTGGTCAACCGGGTACGCCGCTTGCTCGAGGAGCGGTCGGTAGGACACCTGGGCACGCTTGATCCGCTGGCAACCGGTGTACTCCCGCTGGTTGTGGGAAACCTGACGAGGCTGGCCCAGTTCTACGGAGCGTCCGAGAAGACCTACGAGGGCACGATCCGCTTTGGCTTCGCCACCGATACTTATGATTCCGACGGAAACCCAATTACTCCCGAGAGGAAAGTTAATGTATCACTTGAACAAGTAACGGACCTGGCTCGCCGGTTTGTAGGCATTGTGGAACAGATGCCGCCGCCGTTTTCGGCCAAGAAGATCAAGGGAGTGCCGGCGTACAAGCTAGCCCGCAAGCATCAGGAAGTGCCGCTGAAGCCGGTGCAGGTTGAGATCAAGGAATTCACGATTCTGGGGGTTGAGGGAGATCAGGCCTATTTTCGTGCCCGTGTGGCATCCGGGACCTACATGCGTTCTGTCGCCCACGACATGGGACAGCAGCTAGGCTGTGGGGCCCACCTGCAGTCGTTGCGGCGCACCAGGCTCGGGGAGTTTGATCTGAGCCAGGCCCACACCCTGGAGGACGTGGATGCAGCCTGCATGGCCGGAAAGGGTGAAGAGACGTTCATCCATCCTCGTCTGTTGTTGCCCGAATTTCCGTGCGTGACCGCTACCGAGGAAGCCGTAGCACTGATTCGCAACGGGCGTGCAGTGAATCTGCCGGAACTGTCGCAAGCGCGGCAGGTCAAGGTGTTCGCCGGGCAAAGGGAACTGATCGCCATCGCAACCCGGATCGCCGGAACGCTCTTCCATCCCCGGATTGTCCTGGCCGCAGAGCCAGGGCGGCCCGTGGCTTCAAGGTAAGGTCATCCTGCAGGCCAGTAATACAATGTCCGATAACAGATATTATGTAAACCACGCTTAATATGCCGTACCTGCTCGCTTCTCGTCAGCCCTTCGTGTCCCTGGGCTCAAGTTTGCGTATTAGCCACCGATATCTCCAGTCGAGGGGCATCTATGTCCGAAGCCGCAGCCATTGACCGCCCGCCAGACTACACCTCACTGCGTCGCTGGCAGCGGTACAAAGTTAACGTTCCCATTCGGGTGATCGTTTCCCGGGCGATGAAGGCCTCGATTTTTGACGGCCGAGGAACTTCCCTCAGCGAGGGCGGTATGGCTTTATTTGCCGGCACAGAATTGCGGCCCGGGGACAAGGTTGCCGTCGAGTTTACTCCGCCCTTTTCCTCGCCTCCGATACGGGTAGACGCGAAAATCTGCAACCGGAGCGGTTATCACTACGGAGTGGAGTTCTTGGCGCTCGACCCGGGTCAAAGACAGAGTGTGGATCAGTTGCGCATGCACCTGGCCAGCTTTGCCATCATCGCCTGATAGAACCCTTATAGAACGTAAGACTGCGGGGTCAGGATGGTCTGCAGATCGGCTCGGAAGCTACGCAGAGTTTCGAGGCGCTCCGGGGTGGCGTCAACGATCTCCTGCTTGGCCTGGAAGACCTGGCGGCCTTCCTTCTCGGTAAGCACTCCGATTGCCTCCCCGATGCGCCAACCGGGCGTACCCAGCATCTGCAAGCCATCGACTGATGGCACCAGCAGCGCAATGCAATGGTCGCGGACTACGCCCACACACTTGGGAAACCGGTCGAACGTCTGAAACTCAAACCCGGCAAGGTAAATGCGCTGCAGTTGTTGGGCGGGATCAGGCATGAAAGGCTTCTAGCTGCTAGCTTCTGGCTTCTAGCTGGTAGCCAGGAGCTAGTAGCCAGAAGCTGCTTTTCTACATCTTGTATCGTCCCAGATCCTCGTCGTTCAAGCCCTCCAGCCACTTGCGCAGCTCTTCGCTGGTGACGCGGTCGGAGACGTTGTCGGCCTGTTTGGAGTTCTTCAGAACGTCGTCCTCGACGAAGATAGGGCAATCCACGCGCAGGGCAAGGGCCAGCGCATCGGATGGGCGGGAATCGATGCTGATCACGTTTCCCTGCCGCTCCATCCAGATGACCGCGTAAAAAGTGGCGTCTTTTAGTTCCGTGACCACGACCTTGTGCACTTGGGTGTCCAGGCCCACGAGGACGTTCTTGATCAGATCGTGAGTCATGGGACGCGGGGTGCTGACTTTCTCGATTTCGAGCGCGATGGCGTTGGCTTCGTAAATCCCCACCCAAATGGGCAGAACGGACTCGCCGCTGTTGTCTTTCAGGATCACGATGGGCATGTTGGTCACCGGATCCATCATGAGCCCGCGAATTTTCATTTCGACTTCCATCGTGCCCCCCGGGGAAATACCGATTTCAGATTGAAGATTTTAGATTGCAGATTTCAAAGCTGCCGGAAGCTTCCAACGCAAAATCTCAAATCTTCAATCTAGAATCGTGCCTTCTCCGCTCCTTATATCACCATTTCACCCAACAGGCTGTTGGGAAAACTTCCGGTGGTAACCACGGAAATATAGCTGCCCACTTCCGGAACCGTGTCCTGCGGGGCGGTAAAATTCAGCGTTTTGTTCTGTGAAGTGCGGCCGATCCACTGGCCCCGGGCCTGGTTCTTGCCTTCAACCATGACTTCAAGGACCTGTCCTACGTGCCGCTGGTAGCGCCTTCTTTGGATCTCCCGCTGCCGCTCCTGCAAGACAATCAGCCGGCGCGATTTTTCGGCATCCGGGATTGCGTCTTCCAATTGCAATGAGGGTGTGTTGGGACGCGGCGAGTATTTGAAGCAGAAGATGCTGTCGTATTCGACTTCATCAATCAGCGACAAAGTCTGCTCAAACTCCGCCTCGGTCTCTCCTGGAAAGCCGACGATCATGTCGGAGGTGATACTGATCTCGCGCTTGGCCGCCTTCATCCAGGCGATGCGCTCCAGGTACTGCTGTCGGTTGTAGAGACGCTGCATGGCGTCCAGCACGCGGTCGGAGCCGCTCTGCACCGGCAGATGCACGTGGTCGCAAAGGGTTGGAACGGTCTCGATAGCTTCGACGATGTCGCGGCCAAAATCACGGGGGTGCGAAGTCGTGAACCGCACGCGCCGGATGCCGGCAAGCTCGCCGACCGCAGCCAGGAGCTGGGCAAAGGTCTTCTTTCCCGAGGGGTCCTTGTAGGAGTTTACGTTCTGGCCCAGCAGCTGGACCTCGGTATAGCCCAGATCGGCCATTTGGCGCGCTTCCGCCAGAACAGATTCTGAGGTTCGGCTGCGTTCCTTGCCGCGGGTGAAGGGCACAACGCAGTAGGCGCAGAATTTGTCGCAACCTTCGATGATGGTGAGATAGCCGCGGTGCGGGTTGGTTCGCGCCGTAAACTCGGTCTCGAAACACTCGTCCGTCTCACGGTCGTCCAGGCCGGTGACGCGCGTCTTCCCTGCTTCGAGCTGTATCAGCATTTGCGGCAAATGACGATAGGACGCGGAGCCGCATACTAGGGAAACGTAAGGCGCGCGGTCGAAAATCTTTTCGCCTTCCTGTTGCGCGACGCAGCCCAGCACGCCGAAGCGCTTGCCCTGTTTGTGCAGCTTCTTGTAGTCGGCCAGGCGGTGAAAAACCTTTTGTTCGGCTTTGTCGCGGATAGAACAGGTGTTATAGAGGACCAGTCCGGCTTCTTCGACGGTTTGAACCTGCCGGTATCCCTGGGCCAGGAGCGTGCCGACGACCTTTTCCGAATCGTGGACATTCATCTGGCAGCCAAAAACTTCCAGGTAGAACGTCTTTTGAGGATCGGCCGACATCGCAGCTCAAGTATAACGCAGTCTCGCCGGCGCTCCGCCCGGGCCCTCTTCCCTGCTGCCATCCTTGCACAGGCATCCTCAGTTTTTCCACAACTAGACCCGTCTAAAACCCTTTACTGGCGGGCAATCCAGCCGCTTGCGTCTCCTGTCAATTAAATTGCATTCAGAGACCTGCGCCGTACACAGAGGGACGGGAGAAGGGGCCGTTGACAAAAATTTCTGTAGGACTAGAATACGCGACGATTTCTGCCTGTAGAATTTCACTCATGAGCCCTGAACTTCTCGACTCCGTTTTATTGCAAACCGACTTTCCCGAACTCAAGCTGCATGCCAGCGGCAAGGTGCGGGATGTTTACAACCTGGATGAAGACCGGCTGCTGTTTGTGGCCACCGATCGTATTTCGGCTTTTGATTATGTCCTAGCCACCGGCATCCCTCACAAGGGCCGGGTGCTGACGCAGATTTCACTCTTTTGGTTTGAGTTTCTTCGCGACGTTGTTCCCAACCATCTTCTTACCGCGGATGTCAGCGAGTACCCGGCACCCCTGGAGAAGTATGCCGACCAGCTGCGCGGCCGGTCCATGATCGTGGCCCGTGCCGATATGTTTCCGGTCGAGTGCGTGGTGCGAGGCTACATCTCGGGATCAGCCTGGAAGGAATATAAAGCCACGGGCCGAGTGTGCGGCATTGAGCTGCCCAAAGGCCTGAAAGAGTCAGACCGGTTACCTGAACCGATATTCACGCCTTCGACCAAGGCCACCACTGGCCACGATGAGAATATTTCTTTTGACGACATGTCCAAGATGGTGGGAGCGGAGTTGAGCGGGCAACTGCGCGACCTCACTCTGGCGGTGTATGTAAAGGCTTCGGATTACGCGCGCCAAAAAGGCATTATCATCGCGGACACGAAGTTCGAGTTCGGGCGCACCGGGCGGGGCATCACGTTAGCTGACGAAGTGCTCACTCCGGATTCTTCCCGCTTCTGGCCGGCGGACAAGTACACTCCCGGCCGCGCGCAGGAGTCGTTCGACAAGCAGTATGTCCGGGACTATCTGGAGGAGGTCCGGTGGAATAAGCAACCGCCGGCGCCGGCCCTGCCCCTGGAAGTGGCACAAAGGACAAGCGAGAAGTATGTCGAAGCGTACCAGCAGCTCACAGGACTCCATCTGGATGTGTAAGAGCGCCTTGGGCTGCAGGAAGGTGGCATGAGCGGCGCCGATTGGGCCATCGTGCTTGTAGTATTGGCTTCCACGGTACAGGCGGCCTACTCGGGGTTTTTCCAGGAAGCTTTTCACCTGGCGGGTCTGGTGGCGGGATACCTGGTGGCGGCGTGGCAGTATCAGCATGTGGCAGGCTGGCTGGAAAAGTATCTGAAGTCGCCCTGGCTGGCCGATAGTGCGGGATTTCTGCTGATTTTTTTCGCCGTGACCCTGGCCGCTGGAGTGGCTGGGCGGACGGCTCGTTGGATCATGAAGGAATCCGGTCTCAGATTCATAGACCGGCTTCTAGGCGGGCTGCTGGGTTTGCTGCGCGGCTGTTTGATTGTGGCGGTGATCGTGGTGAGCATGACCGCGTTTACGCCCACGTCGAGCTGGCTGGCAAATTCGCAGTGGGCTCCGTATTTTCAGGCGGTGGGGCGCGCCGCTATCTGGGTCGCCCCGGCCGGACTGCGGGACAGGTTTTACCAGGGGCTGGATTTGCTGCGCCGTATGCCGCAGGCGGTTCCGGGCGGAGCGCCCAATCATGCCCCGGGCAAGTAAGCATTCGGAAGTCGACAAGATTTATCGAACATTGTTAAGACCAGGTGGCTTTTCAGCCCCCGCGATTCTTCGCGCAGAAAGAGAGATTCCGTGAGAGATCAGCTCGAAGCCCTTATCATGCAGATGTATCGCAGCAACATTCTTTATTCCGAAGCGGTGCGCGAATTCAAAAAGAAGTTCATCCTGACGGTTCTGCAGGAGAACAAGGGCAACCAATGCCGCGCAGCGCGCGAGTTGGGCATGCACCGCAATACGTTGAGCCGCACCATTTCAGAGCTGAAGATTGATGTACGGCAGCTGCGCGATGGCGTCAAGCGGCCGCCACGCAGCGCGCGTCCGGCTGGCTACGAGAAGAAGGTGGCGCGCTAGGCGGACCACGCATTGCGGGAAGAAAGGGCTTAACCGCAGGGGCCGCAAAGAACGCAAAGTAAAATCGTGAACACAAAAATTAAGGGCGGCCTTTTCCAGGCCGCCCTTATTGCGTGCGCTGAACTGTAACTTACTGCGGTTTCTTGCGTACCGGTGGTTTCCGCACGGGCGCGGGAGCGGCCTTGGTCAACAGCGCGCCTTTTTCCATCACCATCACAAATGGGCTGGGAGTGTAGGAGACGGGAGTGCCTTCGAAATTGATCTTGTCTCCCACCTTGGGCAAACTCCTGGCCGGAATGGGTCCGGGGAATGAAAGCTCGATATCGGCCCGCTTCTGGTCTATGTCATCCACGCTGGCGGCCAGCTCCAGCTTGGTGGGCGCAGAGCTGATCACCTGAACTTCCGCCATCTGCAGGTTCTTGCCCTTGAGTGTGTTCCAGACCTTGTCCTGGTCCTCTTGCGAGCCCACGGAGAGAACCAGCTCCCACTCCGCAAAGCTCATCTCCTCCGGCTTCTTGGTTTTCACCAGTTCGGCTGCCTGCTGCGCCGGAGTCGGTGGAACATATTGCGCGATGGTGAACCCGGCGGGTGGCAAGGGAGTGGTCTTGGTCTGTGCCAGCAAGTCATCCCATCCCTGGTCCGAGCCGTGATACTTGACGTAGCGGCTGTGACCAAATTTGACGATTGACGCCTTCCCTGCCGGATCGTTTACCAGGTTCGCGGCTCGAGCGATAAAGAACAAGCCGTTCACATCGTCGGGAGGAGCTGCCGTCAAATAGGAAAGAGCGAGAGGATAAACGTTCTCGACGTTGTTCGGATCGGCTTCGACGGCGGGCCGAAGGTACTTCTGCGCCGAGGCGTAATCCTTCAACTGCAGTGCGGAGAATCCGGCGACGCTGTTCAGCAACCCCGAAAGCTGGCCCTTCTGCTTGGTGAAATCGGCATCTGAGACGCCGTCGGCCTTGGGCATTTTCTCGACCGCCAGCAGCCCGCGCTCGGCATGTTGTTTGGCGTCTGCCCACTTCTGCGCGGCGCGTTCGTTGTACGCCAGCAGCACCAGGGCGCGAGCATTGTCCGGGTTCGCTGAGAGCAGCCGATTGGCCGCGTCGATGACCTTAGCCTGGTTGGCGGTTTGCTGGTAGGTTCCCATCAGCAATTCGAGCGCGTCTTCCCTCATCACGCTGTTGGGATACTGCGTGAGGAACGCTTCCAGTCCGCTGATCTTGGCGGCAGGATCGGTCTGCTGCACCGCCCCGACATAGGCGTTGTATTCAGCAGGATCCTTGATCTCCTTCTTCTGGCTTGCCGGCGCTGCTGGGGCTGCCTGCGGTTGGGACGGCTGAGCTTGCGGGGCAGCAGCACTCTGACCTGATGCCAAATTAGCCAACACCAGCAAAAGCGCCACTAGACTCGTCTTCATTCGAATCGCTCCTTAGATATTCGGGAAAAACGGCGACAGCGCCCAGGCGTCGTGCACGCGATGCGACCCGGGTCTTTCTAGAACATGGGCGGGACAGTTGCCCATCGGACCGGCCCCAGTAAACGTTAACCATGCAGCCGAGGCAGCATTTCCGGTGAGGCGGATTATAAGTATGTGTCTCGCCTAAGGCAAGTTTGTCTTTACAACGGGTTATCTCCCCATCTTGTAAGATGCGGACGAGAGCGCCTGCGTAGGGTCGAAAACTCGGCAGAAGGCGCCCGGAAGGGGTTCATCCGATGGCCAGGTTGGCGAAAAATGCCGCTGAACGTGCAACCAAAAGTGCTTCCGAGGGCCCGCTTCAAGGGCAGGTGGCAATCGTCACTGGCGCGGGTGGAGGCATTGGGGCCGCAATCGCCCGTCAGCTGGCACAGATGGGAGCTGTCACTATTGTTTGCGGACGCCGCCGCACGCCGCTTGAAGAGACGGCCGCGGCCATCGCCAAAGCAGGTGGACAGGCGGAAGTAGCAGAGTGTGATGTGACCAGTCTGGCTTCGGTTGAAGCGCTGGCTGCCCTGGTCGAACGCAAAGCAGGACGAGCCGATATCCTGGTGAACAACGCTGGAGTGGGCAGCTTCGCCGGCCCGCTGCACCAGATGTCTCCGGAGGCGTGGGAGCAGGTCATGAACACTAATTTGCGAGGCGTCTTCTACTGCATGCGCAGCTTTACTCCCATGATGGTTCGGGCCCGCAACGGGCATATCGTGAACATCTCCTCGCTCGCCGGAAAAAATGCCTTGCCCAACGGGGCCGCCTACGCCGCTTCCAAGTGGGGATTGAGCGGACTCAGCTACTCCACGGCGGAAGAGCTACGCGGCCACAACATTCGCGTGTCCGTGGTTTGCCCAGGATCGGTGCACACCGACTTGAGTCCGCATGAGGGCAAAGATCCGAAGAAAATGCTGCAACCGGAAGACGTCGCCCACGTCGTGGCCATGCTGGTGTCGCAGAAAGCACAATCATTCGTGAGCGAAGTGCTGCTCCGGCCCACGCAGAAACCGTAAAGGTTTTACAAGTGCAAGGAACAGAAGATTCGCATTCACCTGAATAATATCGGCGAAAAAGCGAGCGATGAATATATGACGACCAAGACACGCGCGATCAAGTCTCCCAAAGCAAGCCGTCCGCAGATGCCGGGCTACGGACTGCCGGAGAATAAGAAGGGCCTCCTTCCCTGGAAGTGGGCTGACCAGCGCCTGAGCAAGAGCCACAACTATTGGATCACAACGGTAAAGCCGGACGGCTCTCCGCACACCATGGTGGTTTGGGGTCTTTGGATGAACGGAGCTTTCCTGTTCAGCACGGGACGGAAATCACGGAAGGCCAGAAATCTGGCGACGAATCCGCGTTGCGTGGTGGGCACGGAACACGCTCAGGAAGCGGTGATCGTAGAAGGCATCGCCGAAATCGCGCCGGTGCCCGCGCGTCGTGAGTTTCTGAAAAAATACAAACCCAAGTACGACTTTGACATGTCGGAAATGGAACAGGACATTCTCTCCATGAAAGAGCCGGTGTTCGCGGTGCGCCCAACTGTAGCTTTTGGGTTGTACGAAAAGAAATTTATGAGCAGCGCTACGCGCTGGCAGTTCAGGGGCTAGACCACGGCCGCAAACTCACGGCCTCTCATCCAAAGGCGCGCACCAGGAGTTCGGTGTCGTCGGAGATGATCCCATCCACTCCCCAGTCCGCCATACGCAGCATGGCTTCCCGGTCATTCACCGTCCAGACAAAAAACTGGAGTCCGGCGTCATGAACAGCTTGCAGGAGTACACGGTCTACCAGAGACTGGTGAGGAATTACGCAATCGACCGGCAGTTCGCGCCAGCGGGCAAGTTGAGTGGGCGTTTCGCAGATGATGCCGATGCGGACGGTGGAACTGCGCGCTTCCAATTCCATTACGACGTCGGGGATAAAGGAAGAAACAACATAGCCCTGTTTCGGCGGAGATTCATTCAGCGCCGCTAACACATTTGCTTCCAGGCCCTCGACTTTGAGTTCGATGTCGAGGAAAGCATGCTCGCCATAACGCCGCAGCACATCCTTCAGCTGCGGCAACTGGGGTAACTGCCCGGCCTGTGCCCGTGCAATGGTGACCTTCCCGACCTTGGGATCGTGGCAAACCACGGCACACCCGCAAGCCGTGCGCCGAACATCAAATTCAAAACCGTCGCAGCCATGCTCAAGCGCGAGATCGAACGACGCGAGGGTATTTTCGGGGATGCCAATAGACGCACGTGCGCCACGATGGCCGAGGAGGAGGGGAAGGCGGGCCATGGCGCAATTGTATTCCGGAACTTATTCGGAGGTTGTGAATTTTCGGGACGAATTAGTCCAGGTCGAAGTCGCGGATAGGTCGTCCCGTATCGGGAGACTCTTTGGCCTTCTTGACCGCTTCCTGGAACTTTTTCTCCAGCAGATCGGAGGCATGTTTCTGCGCTTCGACGGACTGGCGAAAGATGGAATCGCGGCGGGTATCCTGCTCCTTCATGGCCCGAGCCGCCTCTTCGATGTCCGCGAACATTTTTGGCTTGACCGCGGCGGTGTGGGCGATAACCCCCTTGATTTCAGCGTCCACCTTCAGGACAGCATTGCAGCAGGGGCAAGTCACCTCGAACGGGGGGACGTTCTTCGGCATGACCGAATCATACCCCAAAAGGCCTAGTCATGACGTTGCAGCTTGATGGGGAAGATCTTGAACAGGTTAAGCATCTCCCAGCCCAGAAGGACCACCGAGACGATAACCACCATGATGGCAATACTTTCTCCAAAATTCAGGCGGTTGCGGCTGGGCTCAAACCGTCGGGCCACCAACCCCAGAATATTCAGCGTGGCGAAGCCGAAGACCAGTGCCCACAGAATGTTGTAGACGTCACCCTTCTTCCCGAACTCCTCAAACACAACCAGCAAGAGGAACTGGAATCGAAAAGCGAAATTCACCCGCGTCAGCGAGTTGGGGAGAGAAGCCAGCAGCGAGGTCAGGGACACGGGCATGAGTGGTGTGTTGGGACGCCAGGCGAAAAATCAACGGGTCGCCAAGAGGAAAGATATTACGCTTTTCCGGCTCCGAAGTCAGCCGCCCTCGGGCAGTCTCATGCTTGCAGGTCTGCCGCCGGTTCTGGCCGGGAAGACAACGAGATGATCTGGTGATCCAGACATTCCGTCCGGAGCGTATCGGCGAGGCCCCGCAGCAGCTCAACTCCGTGGCGGGCCAAGAAATAGATTCCGCCAATTTCCCTCTCTTGCAGGACCTTGTTGGGATAAAGCGCATTGGCCAGCACTTCGGCGTGACGCCCCAGAGTCTCGCTCTGTCGCAGCTCAGCCCGCGCCGCCCGCGAGCGCAATTGTTCCAGTTGATGCTGCATCTTCGATCCGGCGTTCACGGCGGCATCCACCAGGGTCTTATCCAGACGCTCGAGCGATTGCTGAATCGAGCCTATGGACTGCTTTAACGACGACTCCGCCCGGTCAAAGGCAGTTTGCAAATCAGCGGGCAGCGTATGCTTTGCCAGGACTTCCCGCAGGGCTTCAGGACCTTGAAAGATGTCGGGAACGGTCAAACCATAACGTTCAAGTAACGCTTGAGGCTTGGCCTCGACAATCGTTGCCGAAAGACGCGGAAGGATCGGCGTGGCTCGCTCCAGCAGGGCTTTGTAGACCACCGCACCCTGGCCAAAGTAAGCAATTTCGGCGGCCCCGCCTACGTAGGCTAGGGTAGGCAACAGGTAATCCTGCACCACCGGACGCAGCAACACATTAGCGCTGAACTGTTCGGGCTCGGACGCGATGCGGCGAAGCAAATCGGACGGCGCGATGGCCTCGTCATGAACCAGAAAGTCATGAGCATTCGCCCGGCGGTGTATCGGCAGGCGCGCCCCATCCCGCAATGTGAACAAGAGAGTGGAGGAAGGCGTCACCTTGACCTGTTGGTGATAGCCCGCCGCCTCCAGTTCCCTGCCCCGCGCCAATAACGCGTCATCCAGCTCCGCAGCCCGTTCGATCGCGGCGCTGTAGATGGGCGCAGCAATGCGATGCAGTTCCGGGTCCGAAGCATCGAGCAGGATTACACCCCAGTCGGCAAACAGGCGCGTAAACAAACGGGCGAATGCGCTGCCAAAATTCTCTCCGGGGCGATAGGCGTCGCGCAGGAACTTCGTAGCTTCTGAATCTCCTAGCAGTCCGGCCGCTTCTTCCACTACAGCCTCAATCTCGGGACCAAATGTGACCGTCCCCACGGGCGCATCGGGCAATCGACGGGTAGTGGCGGAGAGTTTTCGTAGAGAGCCATCCGGGGCCAATAACGAAACTTGGTTGATTTCGTCGAGATCGTGGTCCGTGGTGGCGAGCCAGAAAACAGGAACGCAGTCCACTCCGGAAGCGGAGGCTTCGCCTGCCAGCTTCACCGTGCTCAGTGCCTTGAAAATGGAGAACAGCGGGCCGCCGAACAACCCTACCTGCTGTCCGGTGACGACCGCCGAAGCGCCGTTGCGCAAACGGGCAATATTTTCAAGGGTCTTTGGCGAGGCTTCCCACGCCCGATTCTGCCGCTCCAGAATGTCCGCCACCCGTTTTCGACGCGTTAGGTCATAACTGACGGCGGGTGTTTCGTCTTTTGCCCAGGTCGAGAAATGTGGAGAGCGGGAGAAAAAGGGCTGAATCGAGGGTGACCAGGAAAGGAAATCGCTGAAAAGCTGCGTGGTATGCGGAATCTGGTGGAACGGCAGACACTGTGCCTTCACCGGCAGCTCTCCTGACAGCGCTTCTTCTTACAGGCTTGGACGAAGAAAGTCATGGCTTGGTCACTCCGATTCTACCGTGTGACCGTAGTTGAGATGTTGGAAACGGCGGCAGGATGCAAAAAGCTCAAGTGTAGGCGCGAGCGTCTCGCTCGTGCTGCTGCGGCACGGAGCGGTCTTTAGTCGATTACGGCCGCTATTGCCCTTCAATCCTTTGCGGAAGTGGCGTCGCATCACTCCTTGCTGACATTCACATAGTACAGATCAGTGGCCACCTCGAAGTCGTCCTTCTTCTGGGTGGTTGACATCGTGTTCCATTGCGTAGTGGGGTGAATGATCTGCCAGTTGTCGTGCTTGCCGACACGGATCGGCATGGCAAACGCCGGCTCGTCGACTTTCCACCGGTAGGAGACCTTTTGGCCGGCTTCATCGAACTTCAACTCCAGCGTGGGAATCGCAGTGTGCCGCAGGTACTGGTCGAAGATTGGCGTCAGATTCATGTTCGTCTGCTGATTGAAATACTGCACCACATCTTCGGTCATGATGTTCTGATACTTGAAGTGCTGGTAGAAATCGTGAAGCAGTTTGAACCAGCGCCGATCGTCGTCGACGATGCTGCGCAGCGTGTTAATGAAGAGCGTGCCTTTGAAGTACTGGTCTGGCGGAGGATCGGCGTTCACTCCCCGCGTGGCGATGATCGGCCTTTCATTCTTGACCTTGTCTTTGTAGCCGTTGTTGTACTTGATGCCGTCGGCTTTGCCCCAGCGGTATTCGACGTAGAGAGCTTCCAGATAGGTGGTCCAGCCTTCGTGGATCCACATATCGGAGCGGTCGGCGGCGCTCACGGCGTTGCCGAACCACTCATGTCCGCTTTCGTGAATGATGATGAAATCGAAGCGCGGGCTGATGCCGACGCCCGTCCAGTCCCTCTCCAGATAGCCGTTGGCGAAGTGGTTGCCGTAGGTGACCGCGCTTTGGTGCTCCATCCCGGAGTAAGGAACTTCGACCAGCTTGTAGCCATCCTTCTTGAAGGGATACTCGCCGAAGTAGTGCTGGAATGCCTCGATCATTCCTTTGGCCTGCGCAAACTGTATCTTGGCTTTGTCCAAGTCTTCAGGCAGCACGTAGAAGTCCATCGGCAGGCTTCCCAGGCGATCGCTGAAATGCTGGTAGTTCCCGATATTCAGCGAGACGTCGTAGTTGTTGATGGGGTAGTGCACGAGCCAATCCCAGCGGGTGTAGCCATCGCCGAGGTCCGTTTTTCCCAAAAACTTTCCGTTCGACACGTCCACCAGATCGTTTGGAATCGAGACGCTGATCCGCATGTTCTGTACTTCGTCGCGCCACTGATCTTTATTGGGCCACCAGACACTGGCGCCCTCCCCTTCGCAGGCGGTGGTGATCCAGGTCGGCCGGCTGGGTCCTTCTTGAAAGCCAGGGTGCCGAAGCGGCCGGTATCCAGCGGAGTTCCCGAATAGTAGAAGTCGATCGCATAGGTCCGTCCCGCGCGGAGCGTCTGGGGAAAATCGACGAACACGGCGCCCGAGTCGCGTTCGTATTTGAGCGGAGTGTTGCCCATCAGGATCTTGTCAATGTTCAAGGCCTCATGCAGATCGAGCTGGATGCGGGTGTCGTCTTTGAGCATCTTGAAACGGATCGTGTTCTTCCCGCTGATGAATTTCTTCTCGGGATCGACACGAACGTCCAGGTGGTAAGAGAGCAGATCATTGTTGGCGCGGTACGGCCCGTAGGCGCCGCGGAGGAGATTGGCGTGGGTGGGCGCTGCTGCCGTCTGCTGCGGTGCCGCGGCAGGGGAAGACGACACAGGGAGAGATGACATGGAATGAGCCGGGGCAGCGGCAAGCACAGCGGCCGACGCAGCTGCCAAAATGACAAGCAGGGGATGTCTGAACAGGTGTCTGGGCATGCGTTTCCTCACGTTTGTCGACCTCATACTCTACACGAATTCTGTTGATGCCAGGAATCAGCTGCGTTGATGCCGTCTGCAAATCCATAAACCACCAAGGACACGAAGTATCACGAAGGCCTCGCCAGCGCTTTCCCTCGTGTACCTTCGTGTCCTTGGTGGTTGAAGGTTTTGTTTGGTTGCCCCTCGATAGTCTTCTCTGCTAACCTCCGTCGGACGCTCGGAGCCCCTCATGCGAATGACAAGAATTGCCCTGCTGCTTGCGCTGTTAGTTGCCCTGCCCGCGCTGGCAGAGGTGAACATCTACGTCGCCGACCACCACAACAAGACGGTGATCAAGATAAAGGAAGATGGCACTCTGTTGTGGGCTTTCCCCAACAACAACGGTCACGACGTGCAATTGCTCAAGAACGGCAATGTCCTGATCGTCACCGGCGAAGTGCAGGAAGTTACGCCGGACAAAAAGGTGGTCTGGCAACTCGGCAGGCCCACGGTTGAAAACTCAGAGGCGGCGCAGCGGCTGGAGAACGGAAACACGATGATCGCGGACAACGGCAAGCACGCTGTTATCGAGATCAATGCCAAGGGCGAAGAGGTGTGGCACTTCGACGTTCCCAATAACAACAAGCGGCCGCAACCCACCATGCGCCAGGTCCGCCGGCTACCCAACGGCAATACACTGATTTGTGCCAGCACGGAAGATGAAGTGTGGGAGGTCTCGCCGCAAAAGGAAATCGTCTGGCGCTACAAGGTTCCCTTCCCCTACCTGGCCACTGCGCCTGCCCAACGGCAACACGCTCATCAGCAGCGGCGACGGCTATGGCAGCCCGAAAGGCTAGTACGTGATCGAGGTCGACAAGCAAGGCAAGACCGTCTGGAAGTACGGCGGCGAGGATGCCCCGGCCGACCAGCAACTCAAGTGGCCCTCCGGATTCGTCCGCCTCGCCGACGGCACGACATATATCTCCGAGGCGCAGGGCGCGGACATTCGCGTAGTCTCCATGGACAAGAAAACTCTGCGCGTCATTACCAGTCCCGCCATGGAGCACCCGTGCACGCTGGTGATCGTCAACAATTAGGAAGGCTCTACCCAGCGTTGCCCCAGAGATCTTGCAGCGTGAACCCGTTGGGAAACGGGTCTGTTTCATCCAGCACATATTCCGAGAATCCCGTGATCCACGCCTGCCCGCTGATCGTGGGAACCACTGCGCTGTAGGGTCCAACCTTGGTCTCGCTGACCAAACGTCCGGTAAAGGTTGTTCCTAAAATGCCTTCGTGTACAAAGTCTTGCCCGACGGGGAGTTGCTTTTTCGCGTGGAGCGCCGCCATTTTGGCGGACGTACCTGTTCCGCAGGGAGAGCGGTCGAGAATGCCCGTCCATGAGGAAGGTTTGTTCCAATCCAGCTTGCCGGAGGAGACAATCACCGTATTTTTTCGATGAGCCGCCGCACTGGAAGCGGGGCCCGATAGTTGCCCGATGGTGATGCCTGAGATTCCGGGATTCTCCGGATGCACAACCGGCAATTGCTCGGCGGCGGCGGCCTTGATCATTTCACCCACGCGAACCAGATCACGCGCTTCATCGGGGGTGATGCGGAACCCTAACGGCGCGGCATCGGCGATCACGTAAAACATTCCGCCGTAAGCTACGTCGACGATTACGGTCCCAAGTTGTGGGACTTCTACCGGCGCGTCCAAATGGGTTGCAAAGCAAGGCACATTGGTGAAGGTCACACGCTCAACTTTTCCCTTATTTACAAGAGCGTCGACTTCCACCAAGCCGGCGGGAGTGTCGAGTTTGAGCTTGGCGCTACCGTCCTTGACGCGCACAATGCCGGTCTCGATCAGAGCCGTGACCACGCAGATGGTATTCGTGCCTGACATGGGCGGATACTCGACTTGCTCCATGATCACGAACCCGGCGTCGGCTCCAGGAATGGTGGGCGGCAGGAGAAGATTGCAATTGGAAGCGGGATAGCCGCGGGGTTCGCGCAACATGCGCAGCCTCAGGTCGTCCATGTGATTCTGCAGGAAGTCCTTCTTCTCGAACATGGTCTTCCCGGGCACATCCGCGATGCCGGCGGTGATGACGCGTCCAGGTTCGCCGCAGGCGTGCAGGTCAACCGCCGAAATCTTGCTGAGGAACTTCACTCTGGCCTCCTAAGGTGCCGGGTGGCGGGCGTCCAACCCTTGCCGGGAGAGTTTACGGAAATCCAGGTTACTTAGGAAGTTCGAACGAGGGTGTCAGTGCTTCGCTTTGGAAAAATCCGCGACCGCGAACACCACTCCATTGTGCTCTGCAACTCCCGCGCCGATCGTGTCCATGTCGGCGTCGAGTAGATTGGCGCGGTGATTGGGAGAGTGCATCCACTGCTGACTGATGTTCTCGGCATTCGGCCCTGCAGCGACATTTTCCGAGAGCCAGCTGAAGCGGGCGCCTGCCCGCGCGGCCCGGCTGGGCAGACTGAGCTCGCCGGGAAGGGCGTGCGAAACCGACTTCTGGGCCGCCATAGCTTCTGCGTGCTGGCGGGCGGCAGTGGCCAGGGATTCGTCCCATTTCAGGGGCGGCAGTCCGTTGGCAGCCCGCTCGCAGTTGATGGTCTGAAAAAGCTGCTGCACGGCGCTATCCGGCTTGGACTGGGCGAGCGCCGAGGTCGAGATCGAGGAAAAGACTCCAACAATGGTCAATACCGCGGAAAGGCAGGCTCTGGAAAAGATGGTCATCGGTGCTCCCCGACTACAGCGATTTCTACCTATTCTGATGCGAGCGCCGCCTGCTCTGCCACCCCAAAGCACGCTCCCTGGCACTCCCCGGTTGAGCACCTTTTGTAACCCCGCCAACATCTAATCAACTGTTTGACTTCCAACAGGTTGACCCCTAAATTGGAAGATGACGGTAAAAGGCTCTTTTGAGCCTGTTCGATTGTTCTTTGAAGGCCATTCCCACCAGTGGGGGCGTCACGGCTTCGACGGAGATGCTTGCGGCCAAGAGGCATGCCGGGGTGCACACACCCGTAATCGCGTGGAAAATGATAATTGCCAATCAAGAAATGGCATACGCAGCCTAATTAGTTAGGCAGCCGCTCTCCACAGCTTTGCCCTTGGGCTGTGAGCGAGCGTCACACAGAGGGCTGCTCTTCCCGGCTACGTCTGGGCCGGGAGGTTAAGATTTCAGGCTAGCGGCAACCGTTTCTTGTCCGTTCTGAGCGGCGGTCGCGAACGTCTTGAGGTAATGCTCAGGGCATGAACGTGAATAAGCATGTAGTCTCTTGACCAGTAACATTTTCGGACGCGGGTTCGACTCCCGCCGCCTCCACCATAACTTCAGTCGTCGGTCTTCAGTCTTCAGTTGCTGGTTGTCCTTCAGTCCCGGTTGTGGGCCGGCCTCCGCCTGTGTTCCAAAAGTCCGAACTTCAGATGCGAATGCGCCTGGATTGCTCCTTTCCCGGGCGGGGTGGCCCACTCAAGCCCGATTTTGGCTTGAGTGGGAGTTGTACTTCAGGACAACGTCTTCCGATCGTTCGCGTTTTCGTGCCGTCCTTTGTTTCCCAAGTCTGTAACTCGTGAAGATCGCCGCTCAAGCCAAAATCGGGCTTGAGGGGGCTAGTCAGCGCCTCCAGTACAAGCCCGTTACACGCCGCTTGCAAGATTCTTGTTGGCGGAACTAAAATCAGCGCGGAGCTGAACAATCTGTAATCAGCCAAAAGTGCTCGCATGCGCAAAGTAGGATCGCGGATCACTATCACCTTGGCCCTAGTCGCGATGACTTGGACGGCATCGAGCCAGCAGGTCAAGCGATCGATTGGGAGCGACGCACCTCGGACCAAGCGTGCAGCACTAGCCGATGCAACCACCCTTGCGACGCGACAGCGTTTCTTAGAGATGTTTGCCCGGGCCTACTTCCCGGGACGAACCGGCCAACTCCTGGTCGTGCCGCGCGAAGGCGACTTCATCACGCGGGCTGACGTGGCGTACATGCATGGTTCGCCGTGGACCTATGACGTAGCGATTCCGCTGATGTTTGCGGGCCCCGCGGTGAAAGTGGGAACGTACTCAACTCCGGCCGTGCAGCAGGACGTCGCGCCAACCCTTGCGGCTGCGCTCGGCGTGCAGATGCCTCCCACGACGACAGGCCATGTATTACCGGTTTTAAGCGCGGGCTTTTCTCGACCACGAGTGGTTATGTTGCTCGTCCTGGATGGCATGCGCCGGGATTACTTCGATCGCTACGCCGCAGCCATGCCAACGCTCACCGCCCTGCGCCAGCGTAGTGCCTGGTTCACTCAGGCACAGGTTAACTTTCTTCCGACCAATACAGCTGTTGGACACTCGACGCTCTCGACTGGGACTGATCCTCGCGTGCACGGAATCACAGGGGTCAGCGTGTACGAGCGCACGCAGCACCGACGCCACGACTCTTTCGCGGGAGGAACGCCGCAAGACCTGATGGCATTGACGCTGGCTGACGTCTGGCAGCTGGAGACGGCCGGTCGCGCGATTATCTTGGCACAGGGCAGCATCGACCGAGCAGCGACCCCGCTGGCAGGGCATGGAGCGTGTCAGTTGAATGGAGCACCAGTCGTTCTCGCCAGCTACGATCAGGAAACGGGCAACTGGACCACAAACCCCAACTGTTTTCGGCTGCCTGCGTATCTGAAGGATCGCAATGCGAAAACACTGTGGCCGGCGAGCGGGGAGTGGATGGGTCACAAAATCGACTCGCCTGGTGCCGTGCGATATTCGAGCTCTGTTTCCAGCATTCGAAGCCGATACGATCGCCGCGATGATTGAGCGAGAGCCGCTGGGCGAAGACAACGTTCCAGACCTTGTTCTGATGAACTACAAAGGCGCGGATTTCGTGGGCCACAAGTACGGTCCGGATTCGGAAGAGCTACGCGTCACACTCGGCGAGATGGATCGTCAGTTGAAGCGGATTCTCAGTGCATTAGAAGCCAAGGTTGGTAATGACTATCTCCTTGCGGTGACTGCGGACCATGGCATGCCATCGGAACCATCGTCGCCGGATCGCCGGCACTTTGCACCATCGATCGTGAACCTGTTGCACGAGAAGTTTGATCCAGAGGCGAAGCAGCTGATTACGTCCTTCGAGCCGGAAAACGGCCAGATCTTCGTCGATGAGGACCGGCTGTCGTATCTTGGTCTGACGCTGCGTGACCTGGCTCATTTCCTCGAATCGCAGCCATTCCTCTTTGCGGTGTTCACAAATGACGATGTGCGCTCAGCCGCTGACGCGCTGAAGTCTGCGATGCCGCCGCGCACGCACTCGAAGCGCAAATAGAGTCGGCCTGACAACCTGTCGCAACCCCTGCCGGCCGTTTTCGAAGCCCGCTCACCCCAGCATCGCGTGGGCTATCCGCATCCACAACGCGGGCCCCACGGTCGCTATGTACATGACCACGACCTGCCCAACGATGATCGCGGGAAGGGCGTAGCGGTAGACCTGGTGAATGCTCCGGTTGACGATCAGGTCGCGGACTACTCCGAGAAGAATCAGGAAGTCTACGCCGGCGTAAAAGACGATCCGGGGAAGAATATTTGGTGGGAAAGCGGCCGAAGGAGGCGGCGGTGAGGGCGCAGCAGGCAATCAGAATCAGACGGCGATGGAACTCCGGTTTTTTTCGCCAATACACGGCCAGGGCAAAGGCGGGGGTAAAGGTCGCCATATCCCACAAGGGAATGATGAGGAAGGCTTCGGCGCCAGGCTTGGTGAAGTTGGTAGAGGTTGAAACGTCCCATGGCGATGGCGGTGGCGACACCCAGCACCGGGATCAAAGCGCCGAGGCCTGCGCCGAACAGCCCGACGCGGCGGTGCCAGCGCACGTGGTGGCTGCGTACCAGTGAGGACTGGAGCACGAACAAGACCAGCCATCCGGAGAAAACGGCCGCGTGCACATAGAGAATGAAGGGACGGGGAACGGCGGGATGGAAGAGGTTCTGGTCCACGGTGTGGCTGAAGCCATACACCACGATCCCGAAGATCAGGAGCGTCATGAGGAAGTAGAAGTAGTTTTCCAGCAGGACGTGCCGGCCGCGCGCGGTGCTTGAACGCGAGGGTGAAGCTGAACGTGAGAGAGCGGCGGTGGCGTCAGTTGGCATGGCGAGCCATTCTAGTCTTGAAACGGAGTTGCGGGTGGATGGAATTCGGCGAGCTTTGTCCAGCTCTGAACTGCCCCACTCAAGCCAACATCGGGCTTGAATGGGCCACCCTTCCACCCGTCCACGAAACTTTTTGGTCCCATGCTCCGTACCTCCTGCTAGACTCCCGCCGAATGGAGCTCACATGACCTCACTCAGCCGTAACGCCAGAGTCGCCGGGCTTCTCTATCTGACACTCCTCACGGCGCCGTTGCGCCTCCTGTACATTCCGAGCAAGCTGTTTGTAACTGGGAACGCGACCGCGACGGCCGACAACATCGCCGCGCACCAGATGCTCTTTCGCCTCGGCATTCTCAGCGATCTGTTCACGGCGACCATGAGCATCTTTCTCACGCTCGCTCTTTACCGGCTGTTCAAAGGAGTGGATGAGGGACTGGCGCGGCTGGTGGTGATCCTCGGGAGTCTGATGGTCGCCCCCATCTACTTCCTCAACACGATCAACGACGCCGCTGCGCTGTTGCTCGTTCGCGGCGTCGATTTCTTGTCTGTCTTCGAAAAGCCGCAGCGCGACGCGCTCGCCATGCTGTTTCTCCGCCTCCATGGTCACGGAATACTTGTCAACGAGGTTTTTTGGGGACTCTGGCTTTTGCCCTTCGGACTCCTGGTGTACAAGTCGCGTTTCCTTCCCCGCATCCTGGGCGTCTGGCTGGTGCTCAACTGCTTCGCTTACCTGGCTGCGAGCGTAGCCGGAATCTTGTGGCCGCACTACGGGGCGACGGTCTCGAACTGGCTCTTCCCCGTCATGTTCGGCGAGCTGGCCATTATGCTGTGGCTGATCATCATGGGTGCAAAGGAGCAACAACCCGTGGCCACCCCAGGGTGATTTAGGGGAGAGCAAAAGCAAAGAGCGCAGATCCTGCCGGGATTACAACGTACTGCTTGCCGTCCAGTTCAAACGTGATGCCGGTCGAGTAGACGGCCGCGCCCACTTGCACGTGCCAGAGGTCATGACCGGTCTTCGCGTCGAGGGCGATAAAATTTCCGTCGGAATCACCGGCAAAGACCACACCGCCGGAAGTCGAGAGCGCGCCTCCGTTGGGATTGCTGAAATACGGGAACGACCACTTCTCGGTTCCGTTCAGAGCATCGATCGCCTTCAAAGCGCCGGTCGGGCGCTCGACCGGATCGGGAACGTAGACACTTCCCAGAAAATCGTGCCCTGCGCGATAACGCTGCGGCGAACTGGTGAAGACGTCGCACTCGGTGGAGGTGGCCACGTAGAGAAGTCCCGTGTTCGGGTTGTACGACGGAGCGAACCAGTTGGTGAGTCCAAGAGCGCCAGGACACACCCGAGTTCCCTCCGGTTTCGGCTGGAGATCGGTATTCACGATCGGCTTGCCATCCTGGCCGATGCCCTTGGCCCAGGTCACGTTGCCGAATGCTTTGGCGAAGAGAAACTTCCCGTCGGTGCGGTCGAGCACGTAGAAAAATCCGTTGCGATTGGCCTGGATCAGGAGCTTGCGCGGGCGCCCTTCCCAGTCGGCATCGACCAGTACGGGAATCTGGGTCGAGTCGTAGTCGTACAGATCGTGCGGCGTGAACTGGTAATACCATTTCAGTTTTCCCGTATCGGCATCGAGGGCGAGCATGGAGTTGCTATAGAGATTGTCTCCGCCGCGTTCTCCGCCGTAGTTGCTCGGCGAAGGGTTCCCGGTCGGCCAATAGACGAGGTTCAGCTCCGGATCGTAGGTGCCGGTAATCCAGGCCGGCGCTCCCCCGGTCTTCCACGACTCACCCGCCCATGATTCATGCCCGGGCTGGCCGGGACCGGGGACAGTGTCAAAGCGCCACAGGCGACGGCCGGTGGCTGCGTCATAGGCGTCGATGAAGCCGCGAATGCCGTATTCGCCGCCCGAAACGCCGACAATCACTTCGTTCTTCACTGCCAATGGCGCCACCGTGAAGGTGTATGCCTGGTGATAGTCCGCCGCGGTCACATCCCACAGCAGATTCCCTGTCTTCGCGTCCAGGGCGATGACGTGGGCATCAAGCGTGGCCATAAACAAGCGGTTTCCGAGGATGGCGAAGCCGCGGTTGACCATCCCGCAGCAAGGCTGAAGCTTCTCCGGCAGATTTCTTTGATACCGCCAGATGGGGCGTCCCGTGCGGGCATCGAGGGCGAACGCGCGTCCATTCTGACCGGTGCCGTAAAGCACCCCGTCCACGACGAGAGGTGTGGTTTCAAATTGCCCGAGATCTCCTACCTGAAATGCCCACTGCATGGCGAGGTGTGAAGCATTCCCAGCATTGATCTGATTCAGCGTGCTGTAACGCCACCCGGAATAGCGTCCGGAATAAGTGAGCCAGTTCTGCGGTTCGCGGGATGCTCCCAGCAAGCGTTCGTAGGTTACCTGGGCGAAGCAGCTTGCACTGGCGGCGAGCAGCAGCACCAGCAGTGGAATTCTGGTCATCGGCCTTCCTTGGGCTCGGATTCTTCTCCCCGCAATGTTTCGAGATAGGAAATCAGGTCCTGAAGTTGCGATGCGTTCAGCTCGTCTTCCGAATACGGCGGCATGAGGGACTTATGCTCGTGACTTACTTCTTTCACGTCCTTCTTGAGAAAGAAGCGCAGGCTCTGATTGGCCGCCAGCAGTTGAACCGAGAAAGTGTCTTCATTGCGGGCAACGCCGGTGATCTTCTCGCCGTCCGCTGTGACGACGGTGACGGTGTCGTACACGAGGGGTAGGCCGTAGCGGTTGTTCGGATCGAGCATGCCGGCGCTGAGATCCTTGTCAGGCTGGCGAATGGAATCGATGAGGTATGCCACCGAGCGTGCCGCGGAGACGCGCGACAAGTCAGGGCCCAGCAGCCCTCCACTTCCCCCGACCATGTGGCAGTTGGAGCAACCCGCGCTCCCGAAGAAAATCTTCTTCCCGTTGACCGGATCGCCGGAAACGATCTGCGCGACGGGGCGGCGCGAGTGAACGCAGGTAGGCGATGATGGCCCAAACCTCCGAGTCCTCAAACCCGTTGGCGGGCATCTCTGTGCCGGGCACGCCCGAGGTGATCGTGTGAAAAATGGCGGCGTCGGTGGATCCGTGAGTCCATCGCCCGGAAGTCAGATCGGGGCCGCGGCCGCCGCCGCGAGCGCTCAAGCCATGACACGGAGAACAGTTCGCGCGAAACAGCGATGCGCCTTCCTTGATTGCGGCAGCCTTTCCCTCAGGCGACGCCGGCTTTTCAGCAGCGGTCGCAAAAGTTGCTGTTATGAACAATCCCGCAAGCAGGGTTGCCCTTAACAACACGGCAATGCCAAGGGACAGGCGCGGTGATTCTTGCAGGGTGGGCTCCTTGGGCTGAGCTCTCTTTCCTGATACGTAAGCGGCTTGCATTTTACATGGACTTGCTCGGCAGTTGGGAAAAAGCCGAAATAATTTCCAGCGGCTGAATCCAGACGCAAGGCCGGTGAATCGTAAATGAGCGAAAGCCTAAGCGAGCGAAAGGAACGGTGGGACCGTTTGCCCTCACCATGACCGCCGAAGATGGCATCCAGGCGGCCGGTGCGTTTGCTCAGGCGACAATTGTCCCCATTCACTACGAGGGTTGGAAGCACTTCAGTGAATCACGCGAAGTGATCTCGCGGGCATTCGATACGGCTGGGGTGAGTGGTCGGGTGCGCTGGATGGAGCCTGGGACGGCGATTGCCATCCCATAGAGCTTTAACCCGCGCCTGCGGTGGTGAAAGAGCTTAGCCGCAAAGGACGCAAAGGCCAGCGCAAAGGGCGCAAAGGAACCGGTCGGAGGGACAAGCACTCCTCCCGCTATACTGCGAGCAAGACTCGGGATTCTTCCCGGGTCGAACCGCTATGCTCTTTGTGCGACTTGTATCCGCGCCGGGTCAAGCGGATTACGCCACGTGACTGCTCCTCCACATCTCCCTGGTTTCTCAGATCGGCAATTACTTCCCGTGCTGCCGATAAATCTACAATCTGCTTCGGCAAACTGACGAAATGGGCTGGATCTGCTTCGTAACATTCGGTTAACGCGGCCAGCAGTCCGTCCCGGATCGATATGTTCTCCATGTGACCCTCCCGTCCGGAATAGTGCGATCCTAAGCGGCCCACCGTGGTTACGAAATGGCCCAACGGTGCCACAGGGCAGTTACCTTAGTCATGCCTCGATCGGTCATGCATTACCCTCGCTCGAATTCTCAATCCGATCTGCAGTTCGCCAGTCGAAAACCATTCTTGTGGGCGGCTGGTGGAAGATGTCAGTACCCGGTACAATTCGCGGCGTGTTGATTACTCGTCGTGCTCTGCTCTCCGGCGCAACTGCGGTTTGCGCCACTTCCGCTCTCGCTGACTTATCCTTCGCCCAGGGGCCGCATTCCGATTTGCGCATTGATGCCGATCGTCTGCGCCAGAGTCTGGAGGCGTTAAGCGTCTACGGCCGTCCTCCTGGAGGCACTTTTGCTGACGGTGTCAGCCGCTTCGCTTACTCGGACGCCGACGTTGCCGGCAGAAAAGTTGCCATGGAGCTGATGCGCGCGGCAGGCCTCGATCCACGCATTGATACCGCCGGGAATATTCTCGCCACGCGCCAGGGCACAGATGCCTCGCTGAAACCCATCCTCTTCGGTTCACATATCGACTCGGTGCCCAGTGGCGGCAACTTCGACGGACAGCTGGGTTCGATGTCCGCCATCGAAGTCATGCGCACTCTGAAGGAACGGAGGCGTGACCACGCGGCATCCGCTGGAAGTTGCTCTCTGGTCGAACGAGGAAGGGCTGACCGTGGGAAGTCGCGGCGCTGCGGGCGAGTTGCAGGCCAAGGACCTGGACCATACCTATAACGGGATTTACATGGCGGATGGCATGCGGAAGATTGGCGGCGACCCGGAGCGGCTGGCGGAAGCGCGAATGGCGCCCGGCTCGATCCACTGCTATCTGGAGCTGCACATCGAGCAGGGTGGCAATCTGGACAAGGCCAAGATTCCCATCGGGGTGGTCGAAGGCATCGTCAGCATTGATGAGTATGAGGTCGAAATTCGCGGCTTCGCAAATCATGCCGGAACTACTCCTATGCCGGAGCGGCACAACGCTCTGCTGGCTGCTGCGCGGCTGATTGAAGCCGTGCAGGAAGTGGTCACGAGCGAACCTGGCCATCAGGTGGGCACAGTTGGGCGTCTGGAAGTGTCTCCCAATGTGCGTAACGTGGTACCCGGTCTGGTTAAACACTCAATTGAACTGCGTGATCTTTCGGCGGACAAAATTGCGCGACTGGGAGAAGAGATCCAGAAGCGAGCGCAAGTGATCGCGCAGCAGACGGGGACAGAGATTTCGATCAAGCAGGTGGAACACGATCCGCCGGCAGTCGCCACGCCCGAAATTCAATCGCAGATCGAAGCCGCTGCTGCCGAACTGGGATTGAAGACCATGCGCCTTCCCAGCGGGGCAGGCCACGACGCCCAATTGATAGCAAAGCTCGGGCCTATGGGAATGATCTTCGTCCCCAGCGTTGGCGGCATCAGCCACTCGCCCAAAGAGTTGACATCCTGGCAGGACTGCGCCAACGGCGCCAACGTGCTCATGCACACTATTTTGCTGATCGACCGGGGTTGAATACCCTGCTCCGGGGGATGTGAATTGTCCGGCGCCCTGCCGCCCCGAAGCTGCCGTACCCCGCTTCAGACAAGGCTTTTGGGCCTGCATCCCTCCACGATTGTGCAAACAATTGCACCAAATCCTGCAACCGCCTCTGGAAAGCCTAGATACCGCGCCCAAAGCGTTTGGTATGGGGCTTGCTTATTGTCCTGGTGGAGTTAAAAAGCAGCAGGAACTCAGCGCACCCCCGGCGCAATGAACCTGATCTTCCAAGGTCGGAGGGGAAATTCGATGAAAACTACATTGTGCGTATTCTGCATTCTCTGTTTCGCAGGAGCAGCTTTCGGACAGGCCGGCGGAGCCGTCGGTAGCGGAATCAGCGCCGAACCAATTGTGTACGAGTTCCAGAGCCATCCCGGGCGGGCGTTGCAACAGGGCATGGGTCAGCACCAGGACATTATGGAGCAATCGCTGAATGTTCAAGCCCACGGCGTGCGGCCGCTTTGGGAAGTAGCCACGCCAGCTTATGTAACGCCTCTGGGCGATTCGGCGCGCATGCTCAAACAAGAGCACGCATCCGCGAAAAAAGCCGAGATCGTCTGGAACAACTAGTTCCGGATTCCAAGACCTAAGTTTACTTGGCCGAGGGTGCCTCATCGGTCGCATCGTCTGCGACCGATGGGGCATTTTGACTTTTGGGGACGGAAAGGAAGCGTTCCTAACTGGGTGGCGCTGTCATCCTGAGAGGACTGGAAACTTTGTTTGACGAAGTTTTCTGCGCAGCCGAAGGACCTCTAGGCTAAGCCGGTGTGCCGCTTCTAGGGGTCCTTCGACTTCGTGAGTTCGCTCGTGAACGAGCGAAACTCCACTCCGCTCAGGATGACAGGTGCTTCGGAAGCCGATGATAAACTGCGACCGGCAATCTTCTTCACAGCGAAGCTATGCCCAAACGGAAATTGAATGTCGCGATGATCGGCACAGGTTTCATCGCCAGGGCGCATTCCAATGCCTTCCGGCAGGTTACGCACTTCTTTGATGTCCCCTACGAACTCGGCTTAAAAATTATTTGCGGACGTAACCAGGCGAAACTGGATGCTGCGGCGGCGCTGTGGGGATGGGAAGAAGGCTCGACTGATTGGCAGGTCGTGGTCGGCCGTCCGGATATTGATGTGGTGGATATCGCCGTTCCGAATGTTTTGCACGCGCCCATCGCCATAGCCGCGGCAAAGGCCGGGAAAATCGTCTGGTGCGAAAAGCCCCTGGCCACTTCCCTGCATGAAGCCGAGAGCATGGCGCAGGCGGTGCGCCAGATTCCCAATCTGGTGTGGTTCAACTACCGCCGGATCCCGGCCGTGGTCTTCGCAAAACGATTGATCGAAGAAGGACGCATTGGCCAGCCCTTTCACTACCGCGCTCTGTATCTGAATCAATCGGGAAATGATCCCAGCAAAGCTGCGACGTGGCGCTACCAGCGCTCGGAGGCCGGACTGGGTGCTGCCGGCGATCTGCTTTCCCACTCCATCGACTCGGCGCTCTACCTTAATGGGCCGATCACGGAGCTGACGGCCATGACGCACACTTTCGTGCCCGGCCGCGATGTGGACGATGCCACCTACTTTCTGGCCCGATATGCCAACGGCAGCGTGGGCACGTTTGAAGCGACCCGCTACGGAGTGGGTTGCCGCAATCGCCATGCTTTTGAAATCAACGGGTCAAAGGGCATGTTGCGCTTTAATCTGGAGCAGATGAATCAGCTCGAGTTTTTCGATGCCGCCGAAACGCCTAGCCAGCAAGGCATGCGGAACATTACTGTGACCGGGCCGGACCATCCTTATTCTGAGAATTTCTGGAAGCCGGGACATATCATCGGCTACGAACATACGTTCATCGCCACGTTGGGAGATTTTCTCAGCGCGCTCGCGCGGAGGGAATCGCGTTACCCGGATTTCGATGATGCTGTGGCGGTGCAGAGAGTGTTGGACGCCGCAGAGCGCTCGGCTGGGTCGCGGCGCTGGGTGACAATGCAGTAATTAAGTACCGGCCGTGCGGCTGGAGCGCGACGATTCTTACCGTTGCACCCTTCCCGATCCATCGCCTTTGAGCAAGGCGTGTACTTCCTCCGCCGTCGAACGGCTGAAGTCTCCCTGCTGGGAGTGCTTCAGACAGCTTGCGGCGACGGCAAACTCCAGCGCCTCCTGATGTGTGGGCAGAGTCTGCAGGCCAAAGATGAGGCCGGCGGCAAAGGAATCGCCCGAGCCCACGCGGTCCACGATGTGCGTAATTTCGTAAGATCGGCTGACGCTGAAGCCCTGGCGGTCATTCAGGCAGGCTGACCAGCCATTGTGCGATGCGCTTTTCGATTCGCGCAGGGTAATGGCGATGGCCTTGAGATTGGGATATTCACTCAGCACCCTCGCGGTCAGCTTCTCGTATTGCCGGCGATCGAGCTTGCCGGAGTGTACGTCCACTTCGGCCTCGATTCCCAGGGCCATCTGTACGTCTTCTTCGTTGGCGATGGCAATATCGATGTTCTTCACTAGCGCGCGCATCACTTCCGCGGCGGGCTTTCCCCACTTCCAAAGATTCTTGCGGTAGTTCAAATCGCAAGAGACCGTGATTCCCTTCCCGCGTGCGTCCTTCACCGCCTCGAGCGCCAGGTCGGCGGCGGAACTGCTAAGGGCGGGTGTAATGCCGGTGATGTGAAACCAGCCTGCATCTTGCAAAGCCCGGTCCCAGTGGATGTCTCCCGACTTGGCCAACGCGATCGCGCTGTTTTCGCGATCGTAGACCACCTTCGACGGGCGCTGGTTAGCGCCGGCCTCGACGTAGTACACGCCCATGCGTCCCTTGCCGCGCACGATCCGTGAGGTATCTACTCCGAACCGGCGAAGTTCCCCCACTACCGCGTCGGCGATCGGGTTCTTGTCGGGCAGGACAGTGACGAAAGCTGCGGGCAGTCCTAACTGTGCCAGCGCAACCGCGACGTTGGCCTCGCCGCCTCCAAAGGTCGCGATGAATTGTCCGGTTTGAAGAATTCGTTCGAAGCCCGGCGGAGCCAGCCTCAACATGATTTCGCCGAAAGTTACCGTGGTCTTTGCCATGTTCCTGGATTCGGCCCTCGCAATCAGTTTTTGAAATTTAATCTGAAGATCACAGACTGCGCCTCGCGTCAGCCGCGCCTTTTTGGATTATTTCCGCCTTTGCCGGTGATCAGTTCGATGCCAAATTTGGCAAGAGCCGCGTCTTCGCTCGACGTAAGGCCGCTGACCGCCACTGCACCGATGACCTGGCCATCCTTCCACATCGGCAGACCGCCGCCCCAACCGACATATCTGGGATCGCCGTAGTAAGCGATGTCGTGACCCTTTTCAGGATGCCGGACCCTGTCGCCAATATCCTGGGTCGGTTTGCGCTCCCGCGCCGCCGTCCACGCCTTGTTGGCCGCGATGCGGATACATGACACTGGAGCTCCGTCCATGCGGGCGAAAGCCAACAGTTCGCCATGTGAGTCGGCCACGGCTATCGTGGCGGCCTTCTTCATCGCCAACGCTTTTTCGACGATGCGATCGATGATTTGTCTGGCTTCGGAATACTCAATCGTCTGCGTTGTCTTCATCGGTATCCTTAGGAAGGCTGGCTTTTGCGCCAAGTGCCAAGGATTGTAAATCAAAAGGGGTGATAAGCACCCGCGCCAGCTGGATCGAAACGGTTTTCTTTGCGATCTTTGCGGTTAAAGATTTTTTGCATGGGCCACGCGAGGTCAGAACCTTACCGCAAAGACCGCAAAGAATGCGGGACTGGGACATGTACTCGGATTTGCTTTACTATGCTTGGTCGGTGGAAAGAGGCAATTCGAGCAGACACCATGACTATGCTCAAACTGAAGGTTCTCGCAAAGGTAATTGACTCGGGACTGGTCGCCATCGTGCGGACCAATAGTTCGGACCTGGCAGCGCGAATCGCCGAGGCCTGCGCCCTCGGAGGCGCGGCTGCGATTGAGATCACATTCACGGTTCCGGGCGCAGCGGCCGTCATTGAAGATCTTGCAAAGAAATACAAGTCCGGCGAAATTCTCATTGGGGCCGGAACGGTCCTCGACCCAGAGACCGCCCGCATCGCGATACTCGCGGGAGCGCAATACGTTGTGAGCCCGTCGGTGAGTGCTGAAACCGCCCGTTTGTGCAACCGTTATCAGGTCCCTTACATGCCGGGCGCGGCTACCATGCGCGAGATTGTGGACGCCATGGAGTGTGGCGCCGACATCGTCAAGCTATTTCCCGGTGAAACTCTTGGGCCAGCTTTCGTCAAAGCGGTGAAAGGTCCGCTGCCCCAGGCTTCCCTAATGCCGACCGGGGGCGTAAGCATTGACAATGTCGCGGACTGGATCAAGGCCGGAGCGGTTGCGGTCGGCGTGGGCGGAAGCCTCACCGCGGGCGCGGAAAAAGGCAACCTGCAACTGGTCACAGACACGGCAAAACAATTTGTAGAGAAAATAAAGATGGCGCGGGGCAAATAGCAGTCCTGGTCGGTTGTAAAGCCAAGAGAGCCAGCCAAGCTCAAACCGGCAGAATAGGAAAACCCATCCGCGTGAGTTCGCCGCGGAACTGCGCCACGGACTGAAACTGAACGGCGCGCATCCCTACGGCCGTCGCACCCTGAACGTTCGGCTCCTTATCATCCACAAAGAGCGCTTCGGAAGCGGGCGCCCCGACGCCGCGCAGACTGTGCTCATAGATGGCAGCCTCGGGCTTGACCATGCTTACTTCGGCGGAGAAGGTTATATGGTCGAAGTGTTTCAGCCAGGAAAACTGGCGGCGCACGGAGCCGATCATCTCGTGGGGCATATTGGAGAGCAGTGCAGTTTTCACTCCTGAGGCATGAATCTGCTTCAGCCACTCCACCATGGCGGGATTGTCATGGCCCCACATTTCGATGTCCCACTGGCGGAGCTCTGCGGTTTGTCCTGGCGCCAACTCCGTGCCGGTCTCCTTGGCCACGGCGGACCAGTAGGCGTCGGGGGAAAGCTCGCCACGGTCGTACCGAAGCCGATCGCGATTCCACAGTTTGCGGAACGGGGCAGGCTCGAGCCCGAAGACAGCGGCCATGCGTCCCATTTCCTCTGCGGTTGGTGGGTAGCTGAGAACTTCGCCGTAGTCGAGAATTACAGCCTTGATGGTGCAAGAGTTTGCGCGATTCATTCCGCCTCCATATTTATATTCTCGCGGTTTGCAACATTCAGTCCAATGAATAGAAGTTTGCTGTGTGATAACTTGTGGCGACCTTAACAGGCAAGAACGGGAGAGGCGTGAAACTAAATCCAACTTTGTTGAAGAGCACGGGCGTGGCTGCTCTGGGCGGCCTCTTGTTTGGATTCGACACCGCCGTGATCTCGGGCACCACTGCCGCACTAACCCAGGCCTACAACCTGTCACCATTTCTGCTTGGCGTCACCGTGTTCAGCGCGCTTGCCGGAACCGTTCTCGGCGCCATGCTGGCGGGAATTCCCGGCGAGCGCTTCGGCCGCCGCGACAGCCTGCGGGCGATGGCTATCCTGTATCTGATTTCCGGAGTGGGCTGCTGTCTGGCTTGGAACTGGTACGCGCTCGTGGGCTTCCGGTTCATCGGTGGACTTGGGATCGGCGGCTCTTCGGTGCTCGGGCCTATGTACATTGCGGAAATCTCTCCGGCAAAGTTGCGGGGCCGCCTGGTGGGAGTTTTCCAGTTCAATATCGTATTCGGAATTCTGGTGGCGTACTTCTCGAACTACGTTATCAGCCTGCAACACTTGGGCGCTTCGGAGTGGCGCTGGGAGCTTGGTGTCACTGCGATTCCCGCGGCCCTCTTCTTCGCGCTGTTGTTTACCATTCCTCGCAGCCCGCGCTGGCTGGTCAAGAGAGGACGCGTGGCTGAGGCCCGCTCCGTACTCCAGGCCACGGGAGACGAAAATTACGAGCATGACCTCCAGGAAATCGTCGCCTCGCTCGGGGTGGAACGGAGTCAGGCCGCCGAGAGGCTATTTACGCGAAAGTTTGCGCTCCCGATCTTCCTCGCGGTCAGCATTGGCATGTTCAACCAGCTTTCGGGCATCAACGCGATCCTTTACTACTTGAATGACATTTTCGGACACGCCGGCTTCAGCAAAGTCTCGGGAAATCTGCAAGCGGTGGCGATTGGCGCGACCAACCTGCTCTTCACCATGATCGCGATGTCGGTGATCGATCGTCTGGGCCGCAAGACTCTTCTCCTGGTCGGTTCGGTCGGAACCGCCGTGTGCCTCGCAGGAGTGTCGGCGATTTTCTTCACCCGCCAGCACCAGAATCTCCTGGTGTGGCTGCTGGTCGGATACATTGCCTCGTTTGCGTTTTCGCAGGGCGCTGTCATCTGGGTCTACCTCTCTGAAGTATTTCCGAATTCGGTTCGAGCCAAAGGACAGAGTCTGGGCAGTTTCTCGCATTGGTTCATGAATGCAGCCATCTCTCTGATCTTTCCGCTGATGGCTGCGTCCTCCGGCGCTTATCCCTTCGTATTCTTTGGCGTGATGATGGTGCTGCAGTTCTTCGTTGTGTTGTTCGTCTATCCTGAAACGAAGGGCTTGTCGTTGGAAGAAATGCAGAAAAAGCTGGGGATCAGCTAGCGTTCAGGGGGGCCGACGTCAGGCGGGACGCTTTTCCTTGGCATGGATCGCCATGACCTTAACCGCTGGTTTCAGCCGCACGGGGCTGCGTGCTGGATACCTGCGAATAGGCAGAAAAACGGGCTGATAGTGACGGCGCATGCAGGTGTGACATCTCACCAATCGAAACAGGAACAATACAGACAGCCTTTTCCACACCGTAGCCGAGGAGGAGGCATAGGTCATCGAACTTCTGCAATAAGGGCAATCCTTCAGGCCGATTCGTCGCATTTTGTCCGGACAGACTTCAGGTTCTAAGCAGTTTGATGCAGATATTTCTTGCTGGGTTCGAGATTTCTCTGGCGGGTAAGGAAGGCTACAGCATTTACTGTATTGCGCTGCTCGAGCGCTCCTCCCTTGCCGGCTTCGCAAAGAGAAGCGCTTCACCGCAAACGTCGCAAAGGGATTCGCGAAGAAACCCAAAATCAGGAACGTCTCCTCAGTGACTCTCCCTGGGGATGGGTGCGCCGCGCGAGCCCACCAGAAAATCGAAGTCCGCACCGCGGTCGGCTTGCAGAACATGATCGATGTACAGTTTCTGATACCCGCCGGTCGCGAGTGGGGGAGCGGGTTTCCAGGCTGCGCGCCGACGCTCCAGCTCTTCGGCCGCAACGCGAAGTTCCAGTTTGCGACCTTCCACATCCAACTCGATCTCGTCGCCGTTCCGCACTAGGGCCAGCGGGCCTCCGGCTGCCGACTCCGGCGTGACATGCAGTACCACGGTCCCGTACGCGGTTCCACTCATGCGCGCATCGGAAACCCGGACCACATCCGTAATCCCGCGTTGCAGCAGTTTTTTAGGTAATGGCATGTTCCCCACTTCCGGCATGCCCGGATAGCCCTTTGGCCCCGCACCTTGCAGCACCATGACAGAGTTTTCGTCGACTTCGAGGTCGGGATCGTCCACTCTTCTCTTGAAATCTTCGATATCGGAGAAGACCACTGCCCGTCCCCGGTGCTTCAGAAGACGAGGCGAGGCTGCGGACGGCTTCACCAGCGCGCCTCCCGGAGCCAGGTTGCCGCGCAGGACGGCGATACCTGCTTTCTCCTTGATCGGATTCTCCCGGTTGTGAATTACCTCGGCATTCCAGCACGGCGCATCGGCGGTGTTCTCGCCCATCGTCTTGCCGTTCACCGTCAGCGCGTCGCGATGGATAAGCTCGCCCAGCGCGCGAACTACCGCGGGAACTCCACCCGCGTAATAGAAATCTTCCATCAGGAAAGTGCCGGAAGGCATCAGGTTCACCAGCAGCGGAAGCTCGTGTCCCAGGCGATCAAAGTCGTCAAGTTCGAGCCTCACTCCGACGCGTCCGGCCAGCGCCAGCAGATGCAGGACCGCATTGGTCGAGCCGCCAATGGCGGCGTTCACCCGGATGGCGTTCTCGAACGCTTTTCGAGTCAGGATTTGGGAAATCTTCACATCGTCCCGCACCAGATCGACAATGCGCCTTCCCGCCTCTTGCGCCAGCACGTAGCGCCGCGAATCGACGGCTGGGATCGCCGCATTTTGCGGCATCCCCATTCCCAAGGCTTCCACCATGCAAGCCATGGTCGAAGCCGTGCCCATGGTCATGCAGTGGCCCGCCGACCGCGACATGCAGGATTCGGCGTCCATGAAATCGGCGCAGCTCATCTTGCCCGCGCGAACGTCTTCACTCATCTGCCACACGCTGGTTCCCGATCCGATGGTCTCGCCGCGGAAGTGGCCATTGAGCATGGCCCCGCCCGAGACCACGAGCGCCGGCAAATCGCAACTCGCCGCTCCCATCAGCAGCGAGGGGGTGGTCTTATCGCATCCGCACAACAGCACTACGCCATCAATGGGATTGCCCCGGATCGATTCCTCCACGTCCATGCTGACCAGGTTGCGGAAGAGCATCGCGGTGGGCCGAATGTTGGTCTCGCCCAGGGACATTACCGGAAACTCCAGCGGGAATCCGCCGGCTTCGTACACACCACGCTTGACCCGGTCGGCGATCATCCGAAAGTGCGCATTGCACGGCGTCAACTCGGACCAGGTGTTACAGATTCCGATCACCGGCCGGCCATCGAACAAATTAGAAGGAAATCCCTGGTTCTTCATCCAGGAGCGGTGCATGAAGCCATCTCTATCCGGCAGCCCAAACCAGTGGGTGGAACGTAGAGGAGTCTTTTTGCTGTTGTTCATATTTTTGAGATCAAGAATGAACATACTACAGCAGCCGTCAGCTATCAGCCGTCAGCCCTCAGCTGCGACGGCTGGCCCAAGCGGCGACTTCGATTCGCCTGATCCATCAGAATTCGGGGAAAGAAATAGGTAAATCACAGCATCGCTGTCTGCCCCTAACTTGTTCAAAGTACGTATTTAAGGTTGGCTTCAGAAAACAACTTTTGTCCCCCGCCGGGTTTAATCAATATGAAGGATGGAGGGTGCTCAGATGCTAAAGAAGACCGCACTTTCACTGTTCGGGCTTGCAGTAATGCTGATTTGTTTCAATCCCCCGCAGGCTCACGCCGGCGTGGTGATATCAGTGGGGCCGAGCTACCCGCGCCCGGTTTACGTTCGCCCGTATCGGTACGTGGCGCCGGTGCCCTACGTCGCCTATCGGCCAGCTCCTTACTTTTACGCGCCGACGTATGTTCGACCCGGCTGGGGCTATCGCCCGGGCTTCTACGACAACCGGCGCTTCGAATCGCGGAGATTCGAGCACCGCGAGTTCGTGGAGCGCCGTCCTTACTGGCGGCGGTAACGAGTTGATGGACAGAAACGCAGTGCCTGCTGCGTTGGCCCACCCCTGGCCTCCACGGCCAAGGGTGGGCATTAGAATGGCCGTGGCGCTCGCATAACTGATTTGAGTGGCGGCCTGGCGGCCTGATCAAGCGTCGACTCCACCAATCGAAACAGCAAAAAGATTGGCTTCTCCGTCTTACAGCCCCTGCGAGCGCCCCTGACGCTGTTCATCTTCGGACGGCCGGTTTCGCGAACGAGCGTTTTAGTAGATGCGTGTAATCCGTGGCGGGTATTCCGCAGGCACAAAATTGTGTGGACGTCGTAAACTTTGAGTGGATTCGAAGAACCTTTTTGGAATTGCAGCCATGAACATCCATATCCGCCAAGCGGTCTCCGCCGATGTTCCGGTACTCCGAGATCTGATTGATGCTTCCGTTCGCGGCCTGCAGTCCCAGGACTACACCCCGTCTCAAATCGAAAGCGCGCTGGCGACGGTCTACGGCGTGGACACGCAACTCATCGCTGACGGAACTTATTTTGTGGCGGAAGCCGAATCGAATGGTGAGCCGGCCCGTCGCATCGTAGGTTGCGGCGGCTGGAGCAAACGTAAGACCCTGTACGGCGGCGACCAGTGGACTGGCCGCGAGGCCGCGCTGCTCGATCCGCAACACGACGCCGCCAAGATTCGCGCTTTTTTCATTCATCCCTCCTGGGCCCGGCGTGGTATCGGCACCATGATCCTCGAGGCTTGCGAGAACGCGGCCATGGCCGCAGGTTTTACCCGCTTTGAAATGGGCGCCACACTCACGGGCGTGCTGCTCTACCAAGAACGTGGCTATGTCGCGTTGGAGAACCTCGAAGTCCCGCTGGCAAACGGAGAGGCCCTCCCCATTGTTCGCATGGAAAAAAAGGTTGGTATGGAGAAGAGAATAGATAAGCCAGCATCGCAGAAGGCCTGACTAGGCCGCGCGCACTTCGGGAGTCTTTACGTGCTCGGGACGAAAGCCCAGCCCAATGGCCCGCGCCGGGATGCGTTGCAAGACTGGCCATCGTCCTAATAGCTTCACCGGCCACGGAGGCGTCATCCGCCCCGTGCTGCCCAGCACTCTTCGGATGATATTGTTTTGCACGATCAGTTGCATGCGCTGGGTGACGCGGGTGGGAAATGATCTGCGCCGCTGTACGGCCTGCAAGTCTCCCTCGTTTACAGTTCCCTGCCGCAGCCGTTCGCCCAGGAGGTTGGCAGTTGCCACTGCATCCTGAATCGCAAGATTGATTCCGACACCGCCGATCGGCGACATAGCATGTGCCGCATCTCCGATGCACAAGAGGCCGGAGCGGAACCACCGGCTTAGACGATCCACTGCGACCGTGAGCAACTTGATGTCAGTCCAGTCGCGCAGCTCCTCTACCCTGCCTTGCAGAAACGGAGCCAGACGAACCAGGTCCTCTCGAAACGCGGAAAGATCCTGCCGCCTTAGTTGGTCCGCCGTTCCTTTTGGTATGACATAGGCGACCTGCCAATACTCATCACGGTTCAGCAAGACCATGATTTTTCCAGTATCGATCCGGCCAAAGGTTTGGACTGGGTCGGTCGGCTGGCGGCTGACTCGCATCCAGAGCACATCCATCGGCGCCCCCAGGTTAAGCACCGGGAGGCCGGCGCGCTCTCGCACCACGGAGTGGCGTCCATCAGCCCCTACGGTAAGCCCGGCTCGAATTTCCAGTTCTCCCTCCGGGGTCTGTGCTCGCGCGCCCACGACTCGGCCGCCTTCTTCGATGAGAGCCGTGACCTCAGCTTGCATCTTCAAATGAAATGAGGGGTACCGCCTGGCCTGCTCCGCAATAAAATTCAGAAAATCCCACTGCGGCATCAAGCCGAGGAATTTGGCGTATGTGGGCAGGTGAGTGAAATCGGCCAGGGTGACGGTTTCGTCCCCGATCTGTCCCGCCAGGTGTCGCACTTCCTGGTGCGGACGCTTTAGAAATTCCTCCAACAGGCCCAGTTCATGCATCAGTTCAAGGGTTGAGGGGTGGATGGTGTCGCCGCGAAAATCGCGAAGGAAATCTGCGTGCTTTTCGAGCACGACCACATCCACCGCCATGCGGGCCAGCAGCAAACCCAGCATCATGCCGGCCGGACCGCCTCCGGCGATACAGCAGCGCGTGCGCAGGGTTTCAACCATGTAAGCGATGAGGAAGTATCTGAAAACCGGGAACCGACGACGGGTGAATGATACTAGGAGGGAATTTCTGCAAGCAATGGAAAAGGCCGTGACATTGGTTATGCTCTAGCCGCCAGCTCCTGCGAGGGAGCTAAACAGCGTGGACGCATGCACCATCACGGCCCCTGATGTGATCGCTGCTTTCGCAGTCCCTAACCCCAACTGCCCCTCGCAGGGCCGTCGGTTTTTTCGGGTTCGGTCGCCTTCCAGGTCGCCCCTTCCGGCGGATCACCCGGCCTACTTCAGATTGGCTAAGGTTTAATTTGAGCCAACCCTTTCGGCCGTCGACGTTGGCGAAGTTAAACGCAATGACGATAAATGTCAACGCCGTTTTTGTGTGCAATCACAACTTTCAATCCTGTGCAAATCAAAAAATGTAGTTGCTTGAATCAGCGCTGCTTACTTCATTTTGCGTTCCAGCTCGGATGGATTTCCACAAATTAATCCACAGCCCCCCCTCCGCGTTGCAAGCGCTCGAAATAAACACCTTGACGTAAAATGTGTTTCTGACGCATGTTGATGGTAACGGAAAACGCTGGATGTCGGACCTCGTAGCCTACGTGGATGGCGGTTCCCTGGGAAACCCGGGGCCATCCGGCATTGGCGTGGTGATCGAGGGCGGCGACGGCGGCACCATCCGCATCGCCCGCTGGATTGGCCGCCAGGACAACAACGTGGCCGAATATGTCGCTCTGCTCGAGGCCCTGCAATGTGCTCGAACCCTCAAAGCCAGGGCACTGCACGTCTATTCTGACTCCCAAGTGGTTGTCCGCCAGATGAAAGGCGAGTACGCCTGTCGCAGCTCGCGCCTCTATTCCCTGCACTGGATCTGCCGCAAGCTGGCTCGGTCATTCAAGTTTTCCATCACCCACGTGCCCCGCGAGCGCAACAAAGAGGCCAATCATCTGGCCAACTCTGCCGTGCGCAAGCAAATTTCGGCAAAATCGCTAACCTCTTCACGAACCACGTAGGGGCGGGCGCCCTCGCCCGCCTGGACGGGCAAGGCCCGGCAAGGTTTTCGGCCTCCGCAAGCCACAAAACTCCACGGCGAGCTGCGCTCACCCGCCTGGACGAGGGCGTCCGGGCCTACGTGGTTCGTGGTGCTTGCACCGTTGTTCTTGCTCTGCTAAGTTTCACGTTCGCGATCTCGCCTCATGCCTGAGACAGCCACGCTGTTGGTGTCGTGTCCCGACCAAAAGGGCCTCGTCGCCGGAATCTCCAGCTTCATCTTCCGCAATGGCGGCAACATTCTCCAATCGGACCAATACACCGATCTTGAAGCCGGCATCTTTCTCGCCCGCTTCGAATTTCATCTGGCTGGATTCCAGATTCCTCGCGACCAGGTGGTCGAGCGTTTCCGCCCGCTGGCCCAGGAATTCAACATGAAGTTTGAAGTCCACTTCAGCGGCCACAAACCCAAAGTGGCTTTGTTCGCCTCGCGCCTGCCGCATTGCCTGGAAGACCTTCTGGAACGCCAGCAAGTGGGAGAATTCAACGCTGAAATCGCGGTGGTCGTGAGTAACCATCCCGACGCCGGAGAGATTGCCAGCCGCTACCGGGTGCCCTTCCTGCATTTTCCCATCACTCCGGAAACCAAGAAGCAGCAGGAAGCGGAAGAACTCCGCGAATTGCGCTCACGCGGCATCGAGCTGATTGTCCTAGCCCGCTATATGCAGGTGCTGAGCGAAGACTTCATTTCGAACTATCCCAATCGCATCATCAATATTCATCACTCGTTTCTTCCCGCCTTCGTCGGCGCGAAACCTTACCATCAAGCCTTTCTGCGGGGAGTGAAGCTGATCGGCGCCACTGGCCACTACGTGACCATGAATCTCGACGAAGGACCCATCATCGAACAGGAAGTTGCCCGCGTCTCCCACCGCGATTCCATCGAAGACCTGATCCGGAAGGGCCGCGACCTGGAGCGCACCGTGCTGGGCCGCGCCGTTCGCTTGCATCTCTGCCACCGCGTGCTCACTTACGGAAACAAGACAGTGGTCTTTGATTAGTAGGTCTGATTAAGGCCGGCCAGCGCCCACTTGCGTCAGGCGGAGTTTGCCACCAGCCCAGGCCGTGGGCAGCGCGGTGATGACGAGCGCAAGCGGATACCAGTGAGGGCCGAGCGCCTTGTTCCAAGTCAAAACTGCGCCCAGCAGGCTCAAGGCAACACCAATGAAACCGTTAACCAGGGCGTGGTATATGGGCCGGTTGGGGGCGAGCCACGCGGTGACGTAGCCGCCGACCACGGCGTAGACCGTGCGATACGCGGTGGCAAGTACGAAGAGTGCGTCAGACATCCGCTGGTCCAACGGAGGGAAAATACCGGCAGCGTGCAGCGCCAGGTCGGTGCCTAGCGAAAGAACAACGACAGCCAGCATGCCTGCGAGCACGGCGCCAATACTTCGGCCGATATGGCGGGGAGACTGGGCGTCCGTCATGAGGACCTGTGCTCCTTTCCGTCGAGCCTCCGATGCTAACATTTTTCGCCAGCATGGCCCAGCTCTCGGCGGCACGGAGAACGCGATCTACGCACCCACGACGTCATAAGGACGCATCATCTCGTTGTCTTCGTGCTCCAGGATGTGACAGTGCCACACATACCTGCCTGGATTGCCCTCGAAGCGCGCGATGATCCGCGTCACCATTCCAGGGTGCGCCTGCACCGTATCTTTCCACCCCGCTTCATTCGGAGCGGGCGGCTCGGGCGGCCCGATGTACTTCACTTTCCCCTGCGTGTAGTAGTAGAAAGGCTCAAAACCCCGGCGATCCAGAATCTGAAAGCGCACCAAGTGCAGATGGATGGGGTGCGAATCGTCAGTAAAATTGAGGAAGTTCCAAATCTCCACCGAATCGAGCTTCGGATTCTCCGTGACCGGCATATCCCAATGAGCATTGTTCAGCAGCATAGTCATGGGATTCGCTGCCTTGTCATCTTTCTCTCCCAAGGTGAGGATCCGGTTCTGGACCGCTTCTGATTCTGCAATTCTGGTCACCGGCCGCAGGCTCGTAGGCAATGAACTGGTGTCGGTCGTTCCTGTTTTTGAAACCCGGAATTGCATCACGGTAAATGCATCATTGCTAACTACGATCTGCTCTCCGCCATGGCCGGAGAAATCGACAATCAGGTCCGCTCGTTCACCGGGCGCAATCGCCAAGCTCTTCAATGGCACTGGAGCCGGCAGCAAACCCAGGTCAGTACCGATCTGATGAAATTCCCGTCCATTCGAAAGCGCCAGATGGAAAAAACGTCCGTTGGCAGCGTTGAGCACACGGAAGCGGTATCTTCGCGGTTCCACCTCGAGGTAAGGAAACACTTTTCCATTCACCAGAATTGCGTCGCCAAAGACTTCGGGCACCCAGGGCGATTCCGGGTCCGGCGACACCGGATAGAAGAGCTGCCCCTCGCGATCGAGCGACCGGTCGTAGATGGTCAGCGGAATTTCGTATTTGCCCTTGGGCAGATTCAAGCCATCTTCGAACTCATCCCGAATCACGAACGCCCCGAAGAGCCCGGCGTACATATTCAGACGCGTAATGCCCAGCGTATGGTCGTGATACCACAACATGGCCGCGTCTTGATGATTGGGGTAGTAGTAAACCGCTGACTTCCCCGGAACCCACCAGTCTTCCGGATAGCCATCGCTCTTGGCGGGAGCTTTCGCGCCGTGGAGGTGGGTGACCGCCCTTACATCCGGCTTGTTGGCGTCAGCGCCGTGAACGCTGTGGTCGATAGGAAGAAAATGAGCCTTCGGCAATTCGTTGGCCCACTCCACGAGAAGTGGTTCTCCGCTGCGAGTTTCGAATGTCGGCCCCGGCGAAGTGTCGCCGAATCCCCAAAGGCGGGTCGGCTTGACGTCGCGATGGACCTTGCTCGTGAATTCCCGCATGGCGACCTTGTAGTACGGGATCTTGGACGCTGGACTCTCTGGACTCGGCCGCATTCCGCTGGGCTTGAGGATCGCCGGAACGGGCAGCGGATCAACGAATCGCGCCAGGCCATTGAGATCAAGCAGCGGCCTGCCAATCAAACCGGTGCGGTGAGGGTCGACCTGGCTGGCCGCCATTCCAGCGACCAACATCCCCGATCTTTGAAGAAACTCACGGCGGGTAACGGGCGGAAATTGTCCAGTCATCTCTCTCCAGTTTCAAGTTTCCAGTTTCAAGTTTCCGGAAAGACAACCAAATCCGGACATTCGAAACTGCGAGGACACTAAGGCTTAGAACAAGACTGAGGGCATGGGGACGCTACTTCCCCATGCCCTTGCAGTCGGTGGCGGATTCAATCGGTCAGTACAGCCTCGGAGATCACCATGAGTCTAGTGGTGATTCTTTACGGGCTGGCCACTGAGTGGATCCAGGATTAACTCGCTATTCTGTCCGTTGCGGTGCTTGAAGTCGAACATCTGAACAATCGAGTTGGCATAAGCATCAAACGATCCGGTAATGCGTTCCCCGTTCAGCCAGTTGTCTTCAATGAACCGCAGGACCGAGGTTTGGTCCGTGACCGTGTTGTCCACGAAGTCTTCCTTCGCCCAGGGAGAGACGACCAACAGAGGCAGGCGCGGACCGTAACCGCAACGGCCCTGGGCATGCAGAATGCCCGAATCGCTTCCCGGCAACGCGGTGCTGCCGTCGCCGCAGGTTCCAGTGCCGGTCAGAGTATCAGCCGGGCTAGTCGACTGATTCACAATCGGGCCCATCTGATGGTCGTACCAGCCGTCCGAGTCGTCATAGGCGATCACTACCGCGGTGTCGTCCCAATCCGACGACTTCTGCAGAGCATTAATGACGTTTACGACAAACGTCTGCTCATCGAGCGGATCGGAATATCCCGCGTGCCCATCCTGAAAAGCCTGCGCCTTCAGGAAGCTGACCGCCGGAAGGTCCCCCTTCTTCACGTGCTTTAAAAAAGTCATTGATGTCGTACTGGTGGTTTGCCGCTCCGTCGCGCCCGATCTCGGACTCTGAACTGGGCCGTGCGTGGGTCGGATTGGCGGTGGTGGCCCAGTACTGGAAGAAGGCATGGTGCGGGATGTAGTCTCCGGTCGTTCCCGTGAAGACCGAGGTCGAGCTGCGCAAACAGCCGGTGGTGCCGTTGGCATTCGTGGCTGTCAGGTCGAAGCCTCCCATGAACGCGCCCCAGGTGACACCGGCATCGTTCAACAGATCACCGATGTTCTTGCCTGACATCTGCACTTGTCCGCGGGTCGGCGCCGAGCATACGTCCCCGATCGGATCAGGATCGCCAATCACAGTCAGAGAGCCCATGCCGCCATCGGTTTCGTTGCCTCCGGTTCCGTTCAGAGTATTTGTAACTCCGTTGGTCTGACCGGAAACCAGGTTAATCAGACCCGGCGTCGAAGGTCCGAACACCGTGCCATAGGAGTTGTCGCTCATGGCAAATTGTTGCGCGTAGTTCCACAGAGCGGTTACCGTGTTGCCGTCGTAATACCCCATCGTGAGGCCTTTGGTGGTCACGATCTGCGGCGGAGCATTGGGTGGCGGTCCGGCGGTTCCGACCTTCAGGGGAAACAGGTCCATCAATCCAAAGTGATATGCAGCCTGCTCCGGTCCATAGTTATGTCCCTGGTCGGCAGTGGCTGCCTGCGAGCGATCCAGACGAAAAGGACTTGAAGCACCGGTTCCATTTCCAGCACTCAGCAAGTTCGGATTGTTGTTCAGCAATGCTCCCGATAGTCCATTGACCGTAGGAGTGTCTGGCCGCGCAAAAAACGCCGGCTCTCCATTCGGATTGAGCGCATTGGGGTAGGTCCCGAAATAATGATCAAACGAAACATTCTCCTGGAAGATGACAACCAGATGCTTGATGGGGGTGGCAGTTCGCGAAAAAGACGAGCTACCGTAGGCTGGCATCGTTCCCAGGAGGGTGGCGCACGCCATCGTCAACGCCAAGAACCTCCTGGGGGCTTCGGACCTTCTGAGTTGCTGCAACATTCTCTGCTCCTCCATGACCTTGTGAACTGAGTGAACCGCAGCCTGGAACCTGCTTGGCTCGGTTTGGTCAAAGTAAAGAGCAGTTATTACAGAGGTGTCACCTGCCGATTAAAATTCCATGAATTTGGGTTGTGAGTGAATTTTCCCAGCGAAATATTGATTACTACTTTGATCACGAGAGCGTTCTAAAGAAGGAGGAGCTTGGATTTTCGAGCGTGGTGCTGTGGAAAATTGGGTAGCGAGCGGATGACTTTGGTTGCCCCCCAGGGATTCGAACCCCGATAAGCAGATCCAGAATCTGCTGTCCTACCATTGAACGAGGGGGCAACTCACGGCGAGAACGCGGAAGGATCCGCTGTTTTCGATTCTATGGGTGCGGGCCTTTACGGTCAACCGGAGCGCACCGAGCGGTCTCGAGCCAGACACCGAGGGCCGCTACTCCTTCTGCTTCACCCTGACGACTGTAATCTTGGAGAAGCCTTCCTCGAAGGTGGGCGCTTTCAACTTCGCGCTCATGCGTCGCATCACATCGTCGCCCACGACTCGCTCCCGCTTGTGATTACGCTCCAGGCAAACCTCCAGCGGAACATCGAAGAACACGGCTTGCACTTCGTAGCCGTAATCGTGGCCCAGTTTGATCCAGCTCTGGCGCTCGTGCGGCGTCAGGTTGGTGGCGTCCACATAGTTCAAGGGACGCCGCGTGACCAGGCGTGCTTTCAACATGGAGCGCAAGTTGGAAAAGATCAGGTCCTGAAAACGCTGCTCGGTGGGATCGTCAAACAGAAGGGCTCGCAACATATCACTCGAAAGCGGTGTGATGTTGTGGCGCTTGAACCACGAACTCTTGCCCGAGCCGGGCAGTCCGATGGCAAGAACCACGGTGCCCTTCGAAGCCTTGGGCGTGGAAGCCGCCGTCGCCTGCGCGGGCAACGGTGCGGCGGACGCACTTCCCGCAGCTGCCTGGCTGCCCTCCGCCGGACTGGAAGCTGGAGCCGTCGCGCCTGACCTCGCAGCCTGCGATCCGCCGCGGCCTCGTCCGCCTCTTCCCCGTCGCCGTCTGCGCCGTGGGTCGCCGTTTCCATCCCGACGCGGTTGCGCTGGAAGCGTTTCCGGCGCTTCGGAGTGCGAATCCGCCGGTGCCGGCGCTTCAAATTCTGCTTCGGCTGATCTCGTTTGGACTGCTTCTGGCTCCGCCATGTGCGGTTCGGAACTTTTCGGCCACTTCGGTTTTGGCGGTTCGAGCCGTCGGCGCCGAAGGATCAGCGTCGTAATAGGCGGGTTGCAGTGGGGCTTGTGCGGGCGCAGTCTTGCCGGCTTCCGCATTCTTTTTGGGGCGCTTGCTACGATCGCGCATCCACTTGCGCATCTCTGGTTTGTAACACAGCTACATATCACAGGCAATCTGCGTCGCCTCAAACGTACCAAAGCCGCCAGCATTTTTGTGCGCACCCACCGAAGCCTTACAATATCCCCATGCTGATCCCGCCTGGAATCAAAGGCCAGAAATACATGTCGCTGGCTACCTTCCGCAAAAACGGCACGCCCGTGTTAACCCCGATCTGGTTCGGAGAAACGGACGAGAAGCTCTACGTCATGACTCGCCCGGATTCGGGAAAGTGCAAGCGCATGAGGAACAATCCGCAGGTTCGCATTGCCCCATGCACCATCCGCGGAAAAATCACGGGCTCCGACTTCGCGGCGACCGCGCGATTTCTTCCACAAGAGGACTGGGCAGGGGCGCGCAAGACGATGGAGCGCAAATATTGGTTGCTGCGAATCCCATTTTTGTGGAGCAAGAAGAACATCTATCTGGAGTTCACGCCTTCGATTTAGCGATCGCGCGTCGCGTGTGAGCGCGTTGTAATTTGCGGCATGCTTCGGTTCCCTGTTAACATTTTCTATCCACCAACAGGTCAGGAAGACTTTCCACCCGTGTGTTAGGTCAAATTCTCGGAGGCGAAATGGCAATCAAAGTCGGCATCAACGGATTCGGACGCATCGGGCGGAACGTGCTCCGAGCTTCGCTCAATGACAGCAATATCGAATTCGTGGCGGTCAACGACCTCACCGACCCCAAAACTCTGGCGCATTTGCTGAAGTACGATTCGATCCTGGGCAATCTGCCCAACAAGATCACCGCCGGTGCTGACAGCATCTCCATCGACAACAAGACCATCAAGGTGTTCAGGGAGAGAGATCCGGAAAAGCTGCCCTGGGAATCCGTGGGCGCGCAGGTTGTGGTCGAATCTACGGGCCATTTCACCGACGCCAACGACGCGAAAAAGCACATGCGCGGACCGGTCAAGAAAGTCATCATTTCCGCTCCGGCGAAGAACGAAGACGTCACTGTCGTTTTGGGCGTGAACGAAGGCGTGTATGATCCCGCCAAGCACCACATTATCTCTAACGCCTCCTGCACCACCAACTGCCTGGCGCCGATCGCGAAAGTGGTCAATGACAACTTCAAGATCGTCAGCGGCACCATGACTACGATCCACTCCTACACAAACGACCAGGTGATTCTGGATTTTCCCCACAAGGACTTGCGCCGGGCCCGCGCCGCCGCCATCAACATGATTCCGACTTCGACGGGCGCGGCCAAGGCCTTGAAGCTGGTGATTCCCGACCTGGCCGGCAAACTCGACGGTTTCTCGGTGCGCGTGCCCACGCCTAATGTCTCGGTCGTGGACCTGGTGGTTTTCGTCGAAAAGAAGACGACCAAAGAAGAGGTGAACGCGGCGCTCAAGAAGGCCTCCGAGAGCGGACCGCTGAAAGGGTATCTGGGTTACGAAGAGCAGGAATTGGTTTCCTCTGACTTCAAGGGCGATGGCCGCTCTTCCATCGTGGACGCGCCCTCGACCCTGGTGGTCGCCGGCAATTGCGTGAAGGTGATCTCGTGGTACGACAACGAGTGGGGATATTCGTCCCGGGTTCGCGACCTGATCAACTATCTAGGAAGCAAGGGCCTGTAAGTAGCGCCGGCATGTTACCGGCCGGGGCGCGGACATCCTGCCCGCGCCCGGCCGGCGAAGCGCTGCCCCAGAGGAAGTCATGTCAAAGCTTTCCATCCGCGATCTTTCCCTCAACAATCACCGCGTTCTCATGCGCGTCGACTTCAATGTCCCGCTCGAGGATGGCCGGGTGGTTGACGACACCCGCATACGCGAAACTCTTCCCACCATTGAGTACGCTCTCCGTCATGGAGCGCGGCTGGTTCTGGTCTCACATCTCGGCCGGCCCAAGGGAAAACCCAATCCCGCGCTGAGCCTGAAGCCGGCGGCCGAGCGTCTGCGTATGCTGTTGGACAAAGAGCTGGCCCGAGGAGAAAACGTCGGATTCTGCCCGGAGTGCATTGGCCCTGAAGCCGAGGAGATGGCGGGACGGCTGGAACAGGGCCAGACCCTGCTGCTGGAAAATCTTCGCTTTCACCCTGAAGAAGAAGCGAACGACTCCAAGTTTGCCAAGCAACTTGCCGGATTGGCGGACTACTACGTGAACGACGCGTTCGGCACGGCGCATCGCGCGCACGCTTCCACAGTGGGTGTTACTCGCTTTGTGCAGAAGGCGTCGGCCGGCCTGCTCATGGAGAAAGAACTCCAGTATCTGGGCAAAGTGCTGCGCCATCCCGAAAAGCCGTTCGTTGCGATTCTGGGAGGCGCCAAAGTGAGCGACAAGATTGGCGTGATTCGAAATCTTCTGGACAAGGTGGATACCCTCATCATTGGAGGCGGCATGGCCTACACCTTCCTCAAGGCCCAGGGAGAGCAGATCGGCAAGTCTCTGGTCGAAGAAGACAAGGTCGATCTGGCACGCGATCTCTTGAAAGAGGCAAAGAGCCACAAGGTGAAATTTCTCTTGCCGACCGACCACGTGGTGGCGGAAAAGATTGATCCCAACGCCATCATACAGACGGTGAGTAGCGGCCATATTCCGCCCAACATGATGGCGCTGGATATTGGACCAAAAACCATCGAAGCCTTCAGCGATGAGATCGGCCGCGCCCTCACCATTGTGTGGAACGGTCCCATGGGCGTTTTCGAAGTGGCACCCTTCGCCAAGGGCACCTTCAAGATTGCCCGCGCCGTGGCAGAGAATGCCGGCGCCACCTCGATCGTGGGCGGCGGAGACTCGGTTTCAGCGGTCAACGCAGCCGGTGTCGCCGACAAGATCACGCACATCTCCACCGGTGGGGGTGCGTCGTTGGAATTCCTGGAAGGCAAGAAGCTTCCCGGCGTAGAAGCGCTCACCGACAAGAAATGACGCGATTCGAGCAGATCGGCCTTCCTTTGTGATCCTTCGTGTCCTTGGTGCTTGTCATTTTTGTGCCACTGAGCGGGGCCGCGAAAACTTTTTCAGGCTAAGAGTTTTAGAAAGGATTTCATGTCCCGCAAGAAACTGATGGCCGCCAACTGGAAGATGTACAAGAACCCCGATCAGACCCGGGCCTTCTTCCGGGACTTCCTGCCGCTGGTGGCTGGACACACCCGGGACGAAATCGTCGTCTGCCCCCCCTACATTGATCTATATTTCGCGATCGAAGACACCAGGGGCTCAAACGTGGCCATCGGCGCACAAGACCTTTACTGGGAAAAAGAGGGCGCCTACACCGGCGAAATCTGTCCCGGCATGTTGTTCGATATCGGATGCACTCATGTCATTATCGGCCACTCCGAGCGCCGCCAGCACTTCGGAGAAACCGATGACATCGTGAACTTCAAGCTCAAGGCTGCGCTTGAAGGCGGGCTCACTCCCATCGTCTGCGTGGGAGAAGTTCTCGAAGAACGCGAGGCCAATCTCACCGAGGATGTGTTGCGTCGGCAGTGCCTCCGCGCCTTCCACGCCATCTCAGCGAAGAAAGCAGCCAAGCTGGTACTGGCCTACGAACCTGTGTGGGCCATAGGGACGGGTAAAACTGCCACGCCACAACTGGCTTCCGCCGCTCACCTCCTGATTCGAGGCGAGGCGGCCAAAGCATTCGGCGACGACTTTGCCAGCCAGTTGCGGATTCTCTACGGCGGTTCGGTCAAGCCGGAAAACGTCAAGGCCCTCATGTCCGAGGAGGAAATTGACGGGGCCCTGGTCGGCGGCGCCAGCCTCGACCCGAAGTCCTTCGCAGCCATCGTGAAGTACTAGGAGTCACTAAACTGGGGCAGATTTCGGCTTTGCTATAATCGACCCTGCTGCGGAAGTGGTGGAACTGGCAGACACACCATCTTGAGGGGGTGGCGCCGAAAGGCGTGGGGGTTCAAATCCCCCCTTCCGCACCATTGTTTTATCTCGCTTTGCTGGTTCATCGAGACAGGGGATATCAGGACTGTATGGCTATATATCTGATTACGACGATTCACGTGATTGTTTGTTTCTTTCTGATCATCGTAGTGTTGCTGCAAAGCGGTAAGAGCGGCGATATTGCGGCTGCGTTTGGCGGAATGGGAAGCCAGACTGCCTTTGGTCCGCGCGGCGCCGCGACGGCGTTGTCCAAGGCGACTACCTGGTCAACCATCATCTTTATGATCACTTCGATCACGCTCTCGATCATGGCGTCGCGCGGAGGCAGCGTCACCAACTCCGTCCTGCAGGGGATTACGCCTTCGCAGACCAAGACGCAGCCCGCGACCCCGGCACCTACACCGGCGCCACCGGCTCAGAAGTAGTCGCCGTTCGTCTTGGTCCTTGGCCTTTAGCGTTGGCCTCAGACTTGAGGCTGTTTGGCGTTCGTTGAAATTCACGATAGGATCGACTGACCGAACCTGCGATTCACCATCCGTTATGATTCACGAGATTCTTCCCGTCGGGCCGCTTGCAGTGCAATTGCTCGGTGATCGGGGACGAGACCACTCGCGAAGCTCTGGTGATCGATCCGGGCGACGACATTGCCGACGTTCTCGCCCTCGTCCAAAAACACAACCTCAAGGTCAAGCAGATCGTTATCACCCACGCCCACATCGATCACGTGGGCGGAGCCATGAAATTGCGCGCTGCGACGGGCGCACCCATTCTGCTCAACCAGAATGACTATGCCCTGCTGAAGATGCTGGACGTGCAAGCCGCATGGATCGGCGTGGAAAATCCAGGCGTGGTCGAGATTGATCAAAGCATCGGGCAGGGGGACACAGTAGGGACAGGCTTGCTCACGGCCAACGTCATTCATACTCCGGGGCACACCGAGGGCAGCGTTTGCCTGTACTTTCCGTTGGAGAAAAAATTGATTGCCGGAGACACCCTGTTTGCCGGAAGCATTGGCCGCACCGATCTGCCGGGAGGGTCCATGCAGAAGATCATCAATTCCCTGCACGAGAAAGTGCTCGCGCTGCCGGATGAGACGCTGGTCGTTCCCGGCCACGGTCCACTCACCACGATTGGCGACGAACGCGAGAGCAATCCCTTCCTGGTAAAGCGTTAACCGGCATCCACGCCCGGTGACAACACTATGGTTTGTCCGGACTCTTGTCCTCGCTCTTGTTTTGGATTGAGAGCAGTTCGACTTCGAAGATCAAAGTTGAGTCAGGGCCAATTTCAGGCGCCGGTGAGCGCTCGCCGTAGGCCAGATCCGAGGGAACGAAGAGCTGCCACTTCGATCCCACGGGCATGAGTTGAAGGGCTTCGGTCCATCCTTTGATCACTCCGCTGATCGGAAAAGTGGCCGGTTCGCCTCGTTTGTATGAGCTGTCAAATTCCGTGCCGTCGATCAGCGTGCCCCGGTAGTTGCAGACCACGGAATCACTCGTGGTCGGCTTTGGTCCCGTGCCTTGGGTAAGGATCTTATATTGCAGTCCGCTGGGGAGTGTGACCACGCCATCATTGCTCTTATTGGCCGCTAGAAATGCTTCTCCTTCTTTCCTCGCGGCCTCTCCGGCCTGCTGCATCAGCGCCTGTTGCTTCTTGCGGATTTCCTCTTGCACCTGCATAAGCGCGGCCCGAGCCTGATCCTCCGTCAAAGCCGTCTTGCCGCCAGCCAATGCGTCTTTTAATCCGCGGAGCAGGATGTTTGGATCCACGGCGACGGATTGCTTATGCAGGCTTGTCCCCAGATTCATCCCGAGGGCGTAACTGAATTTGTCTTTTGATGTGGCGAGAGCTGGAGCGGTCTGGGTTTTGGCAGCGGGTGCGTGCCGCGGTTTGGTTGCAGGAGCGGTTGGGGTCTTGGGCGCTGGAGTCTGCTGGGCTTGAGTAGTTCCAGTCAGTGTCATCGCGGCCGCGAGCGTAAATGCTGCCGGAGTTAAAATTTGTGCATGCAGCATTGTCACATTGGTCTTAAGAAATCGGCAAACCGGATGAACAATGCGGGTCAACTATTCAAGAGCCCGAGAATTCGCCTAGTACCCTGCAGAAATTCGTCGACTGGGGTTAGCAGGCTCAAGATCAGGTAGCCATCGCTGGGAAAATCGTAGAAGTGGCCAGGGTGGACCAGCACCGAAGCTTGGCGCAGCAGATCGATGGCCAGGTCTTCGTCGGATCGAGTTACCGGAACTCGCAACACGGCATACCATCCGCCTTCAATCTGTAGACGCTGCGCTGGTTTTGTGCAGCGCCAATTGACGATCCAGTTCCGCAAGGTTCGTGCGCACCCGCTCGTGCAGCAATGGCTGGATTTTCTTTCGTTGCTCCAGCAGTACGCCTGCAGCCAACTGGATGGGCGCATTCATCGACAGGTAAGTGTCCGCAACTACTTCCAGACGCTCCAAGGCAGCAGCCACGGCTTGTGCTGGGCCGCTGGTTGCTATCCAGGCCAGTTTCATCTGCGGCAGTCCAGAGATTTTCGAGAGTCCGCTGAGCGTGAAGGTCAATACTTCCCGATTGGTCACAAAGCTGGGCCGCGAGACGCCGTCGTGCGGATAATCCAGAAATACTTCGTCCACAATCAGGGCAACGATCATGCCGACGACAGAAGGCATTCAAGGCGCTCCCGCTCCTGGGCGCTTACATACGACCCGGTTGGATTGTTGGGATGTACCAGGACCACGGCGCGAGTGCGCGCGCTTATTGCCTTTATCGAGCGAAGGGAAATCAATCTGCCATCCGTGATCGTAAAGAAGCGGATAAGGCGTCAACGTTACATCCTGCAGGTCGGCTAGAAACTCAAACAAGGGATAGCTCGGCTTGGGAACCAGCACCTCATCATCGGGGTTGCACAGCAAGCGAAAAACGTAAGAGTAGCCCTCGCTCGTGCTGGTGGTCAGGATGAGCGATTCGGGATCGATCTTGAGGTCGCGGTGCTGTTCGCGATAGTAAGCAGACACCGCTTCGCGCGCGCTGCGCAATCCTTTGGGCTGAGGATCGTAGTCCATCGCCTGCGGATTCGCCAGCGAGTTCAGGATGGCTTCTGCATCGTACCGCAGACCGGCGCGGGCAGGATTGGAGGCGGTCAAGTCGAGCACTTCCCTGCCCGCATCTGAAATTTCTCGCTGGGCTTCGGTAAAGCGGTTGGGAGTGAGTTTCCAATCGGTGCGGCGCGAAAACATAAGCGATCATGATACGCGTTGCGTGAGAGCACCGGCACTTCCGGAGACTGTGACCCAGAGCGCAGTCTTCGTCTGAGCGAAGCCGGACGGGGCCAGACAAGGACCTCAGGATGACAGGCGCGTGGATTATCGCGGCCGCCCGTCCTGCTAGAATCAGGCCTATGGCGACACAAGATTCACGACTCACCACACCTTTGGTCCGAGAGAACGGCCAGTTGCGCCCTGCCACCTGGGACGAGGCGCTGGACCGTGCCGCTCAGGGTTTTCGCAGTGCCGTGCAGAACAACGGTGCGCAGAGCTTTGGACTTTTCAGTTGCTCGAAGACGACCAACGAGATGAACTTTCTGGCCCAGAAGTTCGCGCGCGTGGTGGTGGGCAGCAACAATGTCGACAGCTGCAACCGGACTTGACACGCTCCCAGCGTCGTCGGTCTGGCGACGGTATTCGGGATGGGCGGCGGCACGAGCTCGTATCGCGAGATCGAGGAGACGAACCTGGTCGTTCTTTGGGGATCGAATGCCCGGGAGACCCACCCCATCTTTTTCCATCACCTGCTTAAGGCGGTGCACAACGGAACCAAGCTTTTTGTGGTGGATCCGCGCCGTACCAGTTCGGCGGAATGGGCGGACAGGTGGCTCGGTCTGCACGTGGGGACGGACATCGCTCTGGCCAATGCGGTCGCGCGCGAAATTCTTGTCTCCGGCCTGGAAAACCGCAGTTTCATCGAGAACGCTACCAGCGGCTTTGAGGAATATCGGCGGCATGTTCAGAAGTACACGCTGGAGTTTGCCGAAGAGGTTTGTGGCGTTCCAGCGGAATTGATTCGGGAGTTGGGGCATGCTTATGCCCGGGCTGATCGGGCCCAGATTTGCTGGACCCTGGGCGTCACGGAACATCACAACGCGGTTGATAATGTTCTGGCGCTGATCAATCTTGGTCTGCTGACGGGGCATGTGGGACGTTACGGGTCGGGGTTGAATCCGCTGCGGGGACAAAACAATGTCCAGGGCGGCGGCGATATGGGCGCGCTGCCCGACCGCTTGCCCGGGTTCCAGCACGTCGAGAACGATGAGCTGCGCGCCAAGTTTGAGAAAGCCTGGGGAGCGAAAATCCCGCCGAAGCGGGGTTGGCATCTGAGCGGAATGTTCGATGCCATGGAGCGGGGAGAGCTGAAAGCGCTGTACGTCATCGGCGAGAATCCGGCGAATTCGGAAGCCGACCAGCAGCGCACCATCAAGCTGCTCGAGGGTCTCGACATTCTGGTGGTGCAGGATATGTTGATGTCGAAGACGGCGGAGATGGCGGACGTGGTCCTTCCGGCGGCTGCGGGGTGGTGTGAATCTGAAGGCACCGTGACGAACAGTGAACGGCGCGTGCAACGAGTGCGGCGGGCCAAGGCGCCTCCTGCGGGAGTGCGCGATGACATTGAAATTCTTTGTGATTTGGCGCGGCGGATGGGCCGCGATCTGGGGCGGCCCACTGCAGAAGAGATCTGGAATGAATTGAGGACGTTGAGTCCTTGGCACGCCGGCATGAGTTACTCGCGGTTGGAAGCGCTGCATGGCTTGCAATGGCCCTGTTACGACGAGGACCATCCCGGGGAGCAGTATCTTCATGCACGGCTGTGGGCGCGGCCTGTGATCGGACCGCTGGCGCCGTTCAGTTGCATGGAACAGGAGCCTCCGGTGGACGCATTGGATAACGACTTCCCAATTCGACTGACCACGGGGCGGCGGCTGGATTCCTACAACACTGGGGTGCAGACCTCGCGCTATGCGTCGCCCTTGCGGCGTGGCGAGACACTCGATCTCTCTCCGGAAGACGGCCAGAGATACGGCGTTGCGGAAGGCGAAATGGTGCGCGTGATATCGCGCCGCGGGTCAGTGTTGGCTCCGGTGCGATTCGATTCGGGTCTGCGCGCTGGGCTCGCCTTCATGACCCTACACTTCCCCGACCAGGTCGCTACCAACACGCTAACTATTGAGGCAGTGGATCCTAAGTCTGGAACCTCGGAGTTCAAGGCCACAGCGATACGCATCGAGAAGTCCGTCAAGCCGGAGCCGGCAGCAGTTTAGGGCAGTAGCAACGGTTATCAATCAGAGTTATCACTCAGAGTTATCAAACATGGACCTGCACTTCACCGATGCTGCACCCACACCGGAGGAGAAAGCGGCAATTGACGGCGTGGCTCTGACTGCCAACGGATCGAAGCGGACCTACCTGTTGCCGGTGCTGCACGCCATCCATGATCGTGTCGGCTGGATCAGCCCCGGAGCTTTGAACTATGCCAGCCGGGTGCTGGATGTCCCTCCCGCCGAAGCGTTTGGGGTGGCGGATTTCTACGCCCTTTTTTCTACCCAAGCCCAACCGCCTGTCGTGGCTCACATCTGTGATGATATTGCCTGCAAAATCCAGGGCGCGGACCAGCTTTCTGCGGAATGGGAGCGTGCGCATGGACCGGAAGCATCAAGTGTGGAGGGAAACACCACCTGGCGCCGGACTCCTTGCTTGGGATTGTGCGAGCGTGCGCCGGCCGCTTTGGTGCATGGCGCTGGAGTGGAGTCATTCGAACAGGCGCTGGCGCCGGCAAAAACCGCCGACATTGAAAGCGCCATGCAGGGTGCACAAGTCCAGCAAGCATCCTTGCGGACTTCCGTCCCGCAGATGGGGCAGCCCGGGTTGAAATTGCTGCGGCGGATCGGCTCGATCAATCCAGAGAGTCTCGACGAATATCTGGCCTCTGGCGGTTTCATGGCCCTGCATCGGGCACTGGCGATGGGGTCGGCCGCGGTGATTCGCGAAGTGATCGAATCGAAGCTGGTGGGGCGTGGCGGCGCAGCTTTTCCTTGCGGGCAAAAGTGGAATTCGATTCTCAGCGCTCCATTGCCGCGATATCTCATTTGCAACGCGGATGAGTCCGAGCCAGGCACGTTCAAAGATCGTGTGTTGATGGAAGGCGACCCCTATGCACTGGTCGAATCCATGACGATCGCCGCTTTCGCGACCGGATGCGAGCAGGGTTATCTTTATATCCGCGGAGAATATCCGCTGGCACGACGGCGCCTCGAGCATGCGATTCGTGAATGCCGGACCCGCTCATTCCTAGGTGAGGATATCGTGGGCACCGGGTTGCGCTTTGACATCGAACTGCGAGTCGGGGCCGGGGCCTACATCTGCGGCGAAGAGACCGCGCTGATGAACTCCATTGAGGGTAAACGGGGAGAGCCGCGGAACAAGCCTCCGTTTCCCACCCAGGTCGGATTGTTCGGGAAGCCTACCATTATTCAGAACGTCGAAACACTTGTGAATGTTCTGCCCATCATTTTGGAGGGAGGAGCGGCGTTTGCTGCCATCGGGACCGAGCGCTCTACCGGAACCAAGCTCTTCTGCCTTTCCGCTCATGTGGCGAGACCGGGTGTGTACGAAGCGCCCTTCGGGATTACCCTCCGGCAGCTAATTGATTTGGCAGGCGGCATTGCGGGCAGCGGAAAATTGCAGGCTGTTCTGATTGGTGGAGCTGCGGGCTCATTCCTGGGACCGAGGGATCTGGACACGCCAATGACGTTTGAGGGCACGCGGGCTGCCGGGGCCGCGCTGGGCTCGGCGGTCGTCATGCCCTTTGACGACACGGTTGACTTGCGCGGCATACTGTTGCGCATAGCTTCCTTTTTCCGTGACGAATCGTGCGGACAGTGCGTCCCCTGCCGGGTGGGCACGGTCCGTCAGGAGGAGATCTTGCATCGGCTGGCAGCCGGTGGGCCTTTGCCTTCGCGAACGACTGAACTTGTGATGTTGAAGGAGATTGGTCAGGCCATGCGAGACGCTTCCATCTGCGGGCTGGGGCAGACGGCTTCGAGCGCGATTGAATCGGCGCTGGCGAGGCTTTCGATTTTTGCGGCTGAACCTTCGCGGGTAAAACCATGAGCACGCAAAGCGCGCCCGATCCCATAATCCCGGTGCCTCGTGGTCCACTGCCCATACTGCCGCTGCAGCGCCCGGCGCGGATGGTTGAGATCAGGTAGACGGAAAAACTGTTGCCGTCGCGGAAGGCTCGACGCTCTTGCAAGCCGCGCGCAGCATCGGGATTGACACGCCGACGCTCTGCTTTCTTGAGAATCTCACCCCGGTGAATGTCTGCCGCATCTGCGTGGTGGAAGTTGAAGGTTCGCGGGCGCTGGTTCCGGCGTGCTCGCGCCGGGCGGAGCCGGGCATGGTGGTCAAGACGAATTCCGAACGCGTGCGTCTGAGCCGGCGGCTGGTGCTGGAGATGCTGGCTTCGTCGGTGGATGTGTCTACTGCGCCACAGCTTCAGGAATACATGCGACGATACGATGCCCGTCCGGATCGCTTCGGTAAGGCTCTGCCACCGGACGCGGGCGAGCGCGATGTCGCATCGCCCGGCCATCATCATCCGGGGGAAACCGGGGCTGCAACCGTCGCACAGCCAGTCAAGGTGGACAACGAACTCTATGTGCGGGACTACGGCAAATGCATCCTCTGCTACAAGTGCGTGGAGGCGTGCGGAGTGGACGCGCAGAACACCTTCGCCATCGCGGTCGCGGGACGCGGTTTCGGGGCCCGCATCTCGACCGAATACAACATACCCTTGACCGATTCAGCATGCGTCTATTGCGGCAATTGCATCGGTGTGTGTCCCACGGGTGCGCTGATGTTCCGCAGCGAGTACGAAATGCGGCAGGCCGGCACATGGGATGAATCCAAACAGACGCGTACCGATACCATCTGTCCCTATTGCGGCGTGGGCTGCACTCTCACGGTGCACGTGCAGGAGGAGAAGATTGTTAAAGTGACTTCACCTCTGGATCAGGAGATCACCGAAGGCCATCTTTGCATCAAGGGCCGCTTCGGTTGGGAGTGGGTCAACCAGACAAAGTGAAAGCGTTCGGGTCTTCTTTGCGTCCTTTGCCGCAAAGTTTGCAAAGGAACTCGTTGTGGATGCACCCGACCCGGCTCCGAGCGGATATAATTACGAGCTTTGCCTCCCATGGAAAAAGCCATACAGCACGAACTTCGGCTGGCGACGCGCATGTCGCGGCTCGGCACGGAGACCGCGTTCGAGGTCCTGAACAAGGCGCGTGCCCTGGAGCGTCAGGGCAGAAAGATCATTCACCTGGAAATCGGCGAGCCTGACTTCGATACGCCGGCCAATGTAGTCGAGGCGGGGATCGGAGCTTTGCGCCAGGGTTGGACTCACTACGGGCCTTCTGCCGGGCTGCCGGAGTTGCGGCAGGCCATTGCGGACGATGTCAGCCGCTCACGTGGGGTGAAGGTCACGGCCGACGAAGTTGTGGTCGTTCCCGGAGGCAAGCCGATCATCTTTTTTACTCTGCTGGCGCTGGCGGAGGCTGGGGATGAAGTGATCTATCCCAATCCTGGCTTCCCGATTTACGAGTCGATGATTCACTATGCCGGGGCGAAAGCCGTGCCCATCCGTCTGCGGGAGGAGAAAGACTTCAGTTTCGATGTAAGCGAACTGGCCTCTCTGATCAGCGACCGCACCCGGCTCATCATCTTGAATTCGCCGCAGAATCCAACCGGCGGTGTGCTCAGTCAGCAGGATATTCGCAACATCGCCGAGGCCATTGGCGATCGCAACATCATGGTGCTCTCGGACGAGATTTACAGCCGCCTGGTGTTCGACGGCCAGCATCACTCCATCATGTCGCTGCCTGGTTTTCAGGAGCGCACCATTCTGCTCGATGGCTTCTCCAAAACGTATGCGATGACGGGATGGCGGCTGGGTTACGGTGTGATGCGCGCGGACCTTGCCACTCACGTCGCGCGACTGATGACCAACTCGAACTCTTGTACGGCAAGCTTCACCCAGGTGGCAGGAGTGGAAGCGGTCCGCGGAGATCAGACGTCGGTTGACCGCATGCGAGCGGAGTTTCAGAAGAGGCGGGATGCTTTCGTCGCCGGCTTGAATCGAATTAAAGGGTTTTCATGCCGCATGCCAAAAGGCGCTTTCTACGCCTTCCCTAACATCACGAAGACGGGATGGACTTCGAAAAAACTGTCAGAAGCACTCCTGGAACAGGCCGGCGTGGCCTGCCTGTCAGGCGCATCCTTCGGCGATTTTGGGGAAGGCTATTTACGTTTCAGCGTCGCCAATTCTTTGGAAAATCTGAACCAGGCGCTGCGGCAGATTGACGAGTGGACGAAAAGCAGTCTGTAGGCCGTAGAGAAATGCGTCGGTCGCTACGGATGGAAAGGGCACGAGTTCACTCGTGCCGCCAAATCATGAGGTGTTCGCCTCGCTTTAGCGTCTGAGGGCAGCTTTTCCTCTTATTCGGGCAGGCCTTCCTCCTGCTCAAGAAAACAATTCTTTCGTTCTCGGGACCCGCCACTTTTTGAATCCAAGCGCATTTTTCCTCGGCGGCCATGTGCTCGGAATCCGATCTCGACGTGCGAGAATAGCCGCGCACGCGAACAGCTTACCTCAGATGCTAAAGCGAAAGCCGTGATGCGACTGAGGCGGCACGAGTGAACTCGTGCCCTTTCCCGTTTCGCCGAAATTCAACGGTTGATCGGCCGCTCGTGAAGACAAGACTCCGATATCAATCTTACTTCTTGAAAAGATTCTCAAAGGCCTGGCGGGCATCATTGGGACGCTGGGCGGCGGGCGTGGATGTTTCCTTCTCGACCATCACGCGCATGGAGTAGAACGTGCACTCGTTGCGCTGGTCCTTGCGCGGGATTCGTTCTGGAATGGGTTGCGTGCATTCGAACCGGCTCGAGGGATCGAAGTACGTACACTGCTTGCAGGAGTGCAGTTCGAAGCCGCACTTGGGACACTGCCCGACGGGATCGCTGACGGACTGCAACAGCGAACCACACTGCGAACAACGGGACACGGAGCGAGTGCCCGGCATCTGGATCGGCCGCGGACCGAAGGTGTCTTTCTTGACCGGCCTCTCCGTCGATTCTCTCTCTTTCTTGCGGGTCTCTTCGCCGCGATCCTGATAGCCGTGTTGCCGATACTTCAAGGCGCCCCTCCTTGGGTTGCGAAACATTGTCTCGCTTCGGCGGGCCGGCGACAAGTGGGCGAAGCAGTCTGAGATGAATTTGTTTGCGTCCTTTGCGGTTAAGCTTATCTCTTTCGTCGCAAAGGATTTCGCAAAGGACGCAAAGGGTTCTGAACCGGGCGGAGGAGGGGCCGGAATTGTATTTCCCAACAGCGGGTGCTACGATCTGATGAGTTGCAAGTGGTTGCATGGAGGCAAGATCATGGCAGACGATAGCAATAGCTTTCTATGGTTCCTCGCGGGACTCGGTGTAGGCGCGGCGGTGGGAGTTTTGTACGCGCCCCGTCCCGGCAGCGAGATGCGCGAGACCCTGCGTTCCAAGGCTGGCGAGGGCCGTGAGTTCGTCTCCGAGCGCGCCCGCAAGGCGAGGGAGCAGGCTTCGGATCTGGTCGATCGCGGCAAGGAAGTTGCCAAGCAGCAAAAAGAACAGTTCAAGTCTGCGTATGAAGCTGGACGCCAGGCCTATCACGAGGCTACCGCTGGCGATGGCGGGGCATCGAAGAACCTGTAATTTCGCGCCTCTCCGCAGCGCTGGATCGGGCGGCGCGGTAACGCGGAAAAATCTATGGACTATCTTCCGATTTTCGTCGGTGTAACTTCGGTCGCGGTTGTGATCCAGGCGGGCATCTTGGTCGGACTCTATGTGGCCGTGCGCAAGAGCACGTCTCGCATGGAAGCTCTGGCGACGGAAGTGAAGACCAAAGTCATGCCCACCGTCGACACGGCGCAATCTATGCTGGTGGAGTGGCGTCCGAAGATGGACACGATCGCCAACAATGTCAGCGAAACCAGCACCGTGGTACGCGGCCAAATCGAACGGCTGGATGCCACGGTCACCGACATCGTGGATCGCACCCGTCTACAGGTGATTCGCGCTGACGAGTTGCTCAACCGCACCATGGACCGAATTGAAGAGACCACCGACGTAGTCCATCGCACCGTGGTTTCGCCGGTTCGCCAATTGTCCGGACTGGTTCAGGGACTGACTGCGGGTTTGGAATTTCTCCTGGGTGGCAGCAGACCTCGCCGGGGCCGTGACGTTTCCGTTCCCCAGGACGAGATGTTCATTTAGGTTTCAGAAACTGGGAACCAAGAAACTAACATCTGAGAACTGATTCTCCATCAGCCTCAGGCGATCCAGCCTCCACCTACAACAACATCATCATCGTAAAACACGGCGGCCTGGCCGGGCGTGACTGCCCGCTGCGGCTGGTCGAATGAAACCAGAATCTCGTCGTCGCCGGACTTTTCAATCTGCGCAGCAGCGCCCTCATGGCGATGGCGGATCTTTACCGTCACTCGCATCGGCTCCCGCAAGTCTTCCACAGAGATCAGATTAATGCGGTGTACGCGCAGCGTGCGCGAGTAGAGTTCTTCCTGGTTGCCCACCACCACCTGGCGAGCGTCGCCCTTGATCTGGATTACGTAGAGCGGCGAACCGGTGGCGACCCCCAGTCCCTTGCGCTGTCCCACGGTGAAGTTGTGGATGCCGCCGTGCTCGCCGATGACTTCGCCATCGGTCGTCACCAGTTCTCCGGCCGTGTCGGGCAGCGACTCGCCCTGCTCCGCCAGATAGGCATCGAGAAACTTCTTGTAGTCGCCGCCGGGAACAAAGCAGATTTCCTGCGAATCGGGCTTCTCGGCCAGCGCCAGGCCATGCTGCTGGGCCAGCTCACGGACCTCAGGCTTGGTCATTTCGCCCAGCGGAAACAGAGTGCGGCTGAGCTGCTCCTGGGTCAGTCCGAAGAGGAAGTAGGTCTGGTCCTTGGACCGATCGGTGGGGCGCTTGAGCAGCCAGCGGCCGCGCGCCTCGTCAAACTCCACCCGAGCGTAGTGGCCGGTGGCCAGCGCGTCAGCCCCAATCTGTTGGGCCACAATCAGTAACTGATCAAACTTCAAGTGATTGTTGCACAGGCTGCAGGGGATGGGCGTGCGTCCCGAAAGATACTGCTCCACAAACGGCCGCACCACGTCGCGCTCGAAGCGCTCCTCATGATTGACCACGTAGTACGGAATGCCGATGGTCTCGGCGACGCGGCGCGCGTCGTACACATCGTCGAGCGAGCAGCAGCGCCCCTGCACGGCCTCGGGCATGCCTTCGTGTCCGGCCAGCCGGCGCTGGTTCCAGAGCTGCATGGTCAGGCCGACAACGTTGTGACCCTCGGCGCGCAGCATGGCCGCGACGGTGGAGGAGTCAACTCCTCCCGACATGGCGACGGCGATGGTTCTGGCTTGAGCATTACAGCTTCTAGCTCTCTAGCTCCTGGCTTCTAGCTAGCCTAAGAGTCTGCGAGCTAAGAGCTAGTAGCTAGCAGCTGTCTTATTGTATACGGGCGAAAGCTCACGCAGTCTGGCAACCGTCTGCGGAATGATGCCGAGGGCGAATTCGATGTCTTCGAGCGTATTTTGCTTGCCCAGACTGAAGCGGAGACTGGCCCGGGCCCGCTCTGGAGGCAGTCCCATCGCGGTCAGCACATGCGAGGGCTCGATCGCGCCGGACGAACAGGCCGCGCCGGTCGAGACCGCCAATCCCTTCAGGTCAAGTGCAATCACCAGCGCTTCGCCCTCGATGCAATCGAAATAGATGTTGCTGGTATTGGGGACGCGCGGGGCGCCTGCGCCGTTCACTGCGGTCGACTCGACTTCCCGCAAGATGGTCTGCTCCAGACGGTCGCGCAGGTTGGACATCTGCTCCAGATCGCCCGCGGCCAGTGCTGCTCGCGCCAGTTCGGCGGCCTTGCCCAGCCCGACAATGCCAGGAACATTTTCCGTACCCGCGCGCCGCGAACGCTCGTGGCTTCCGCCGTACATCATGGGACGCAGCGTCGTTCCCTTCCGCACATACAGCGCTCCCACGCCCTGCGGAGCGTGCATCTTGTGTCCGGAGATGGAAAGCAGATCGCAGCCGATTCGCTTGACGTCGATCGCAACCTTCCCCGCCGCCTGCACCGCGTCGGTATGAAAATAAACATCGGCTTCGGCGGCGATCTTGCCGATTTCTTCGACCGGTTGCAGCACGCCGGTCTCGTTGTTGGCCATCATGATGGTGATGAGCCGGGTATTCGGCCGCAGCGCGCGGCGCACGTCGTCGGGATCAACCAGCCCCAGGCTGTCAACCGGCACATAGGTGACTTCGCAACCCGATGCTTCCAGATGCTTGCAGGAATTCAGTACCGCATGATGTTCGATGGTCGAGGTGATGACATGCTGCCCTGGGTTAGTCAGGCCCTGGCTGACGCCAAAAATCGCCAGGTTGTCGCCCTCGGTGCCGCCGCTGGTGAAAACGATTTCGGATGCCCGGCACCCCAGCAGGGCGGCTACCGATTCGCGCGCGCGTTCGACCGCGGCCCGCGTTTCCTGTCCATGATGATGGATGGACGACGCGTTCCCGAAGTGCTCCCCGAAATAGGCCTGCATGGCCTCGAAGACCGCGGGCAGCACGGGGGTGGTGGCGTTATTGTCGAGATAAACGCGGCGCATGGCTACCTGCCATTTTACGCTGTATGAGAGGGGTGGGACAGGATCGAGTACTCTCAGGTTCAAGCCAGCAGCTAGCAGCCAGCAGCGTTCTATCGCTGCGCCATCGGCACATACCGCTGCGGATAGGCGGGTCCGATGTAGTCGGCGCGGGGGCGGATCAGGCGGTTGTCGTCGAGTTGCTCGATGACGTGGGCGGCCCAGCCGCTGATGCGCGATACGGCAAATACCGGGGTGAACAGATCCACGTCAATTCCCAGCGTCTGGTAGGTGGACGCGGAGTAGAAATCCACGTTGGCGTTGAGCTTTTTCTCGGCCTTCACAAATTCTTCGATCTTGTGCGACATCTCGAACCATTTGCTCTGGCCGCTGGTCTTCCCCAGGTCGCTCGACATCTTGCGCAGGTGCGTGGCGCGCGGGATCTTCGGTGTGATAGACGCGATGGCCAAAGCCGGGAACTTTTTTCTTCTGCGCCAGCATGCCCTTGATGTAGTCCACCGGATCGGCGCCGGCCTTGTCGATGGCTTGCAGAATGTGGAAGACCGCCTCGTTGGCGCCGCCATGCAGCGGGCCCTTCAAAGCGCCGATGGCCGAGGTGACGGCCGAGTGCATGTCGGAAAGCGTGGCGGCCACGACCCGGGCGGCAAAAGTTGAGGCATTGAGTTCATGGTCGGCGTGCAGGATCAGCGCGATATCGAGCGCGCGCTCCGCGGTCTCCGAAGGCTTGGTGCCATTCAGCAGCAGCAGAAAATTGGCCGAGTGCGAGAGCGACGGGTCCGGCTCCACAATCTTCTTCCCTTTGCGGATGCGGTCGTAGGCGGCCACGATCATGGCAATCTGCGAAGTCAGCCGGAAGGCTTTGTTCACATTGGCGTCGTGATCGTTCTTTGTCTCCTCGGGATCATAAAACGACAGGGCGGAAACGGCGGTGCGCAACACATCCATCGGCAGACTTTGCTGGGGAGCGCGGCGCAGTAGATCGATAATCGCGGGATCGAGCGTGCGGGACTGCCGCCAGTTGCTGCCGGAACTGCTTCAGTTCGGCGGACGTGGGCAGCTTGCCATACCACAACAGGTAGCAGGTCTCTTCAAAGTTCGAGTGGTCGGCCAGTTCGTGAATGTCGATGCCGCGGTAGGCGAGGACGCCCTGCTCCGCCGTCGATATAACAAATGCTGGAATTGGTAGCGACAATCCCTTCCAGACCCCGGGGGGCGCGCGTGGCGGTCAAGCTCGACATATTCCCTCGCTCGAAATTTTGAACCGTCGTTGAGGCGGCACGGGGAGGAAAAATGGCGCGTGCAGTCGCAACTAACTTTTATACGCCAAAAGAGTTAACTTTCCAAGGTTACCGAGGGGAAGGTAGTGTCCTAATTTCAATTTCCACAGCCTTCAATGCGCGTGGGTTGTGTCGCGAATCCATTCTGAGACTGATTGGTTTTTGGCCTTAGCTGCTGCTGCCATCGCCTTTAGATCGTCGGCGGTGAAGCGTACAGGGACAATGCGCCCCTTGGCCTCCCCTTTTGGCATTCGTGGTCGTCCGACTTTCCTACTCCGCCTCTGCTGTGCCAAGGTTCCTGAACTCCTCTCGGATCGCTGCCCTTACTGCCAGCTCTGGTGACGTGACGGGGTGAATGTGAAGAACGGCAACGTGACTCTTCCGTTCTGGATCGTCGGTATCATGCGACCACGCATACACCTTGAAGCGGTTGGGTGGCCACGCAGATCAAAAACTTCAACGATGCCCTCCCAGACCGTCTTACCTTGGAATGTCTCTTTAACTGGCACGCTTTCAACGTGAGTAGCGTGGGCGCCATGTACCTTGCGGATTACTTCTCACAGTTCGTCGATGTAATCAATCGTCACGGTTTTATAGTCTCGTCTTTAATTTCAAGTCTGATACCGCACCCTACAACTCCATTCACGTTACACATCTCTGCGAGCATCCTGACAAACTCTTTAACCTTTGTGTCATAGATTTTGTGCGCGGGATAAGTCCCCGGAACTGTCCATGGGGTACCACAGGTAGGGCATTTAGCGAGCGTTGTGTTATTTGGATCAGAAAGGGTTACAAGAGCATCCCCAGATACGAGCAGAGAAATTCCGCATGTCGGAATCTTGCATTGAAGTTGAATCCCTACGATGTCAGCAAATTCGATGAATTTCTTGGTTTGACTGGTCATACTGTCGCCTCCACCAGTTCGCCGACTGTCCATTGGCTGCGCTCAACGCCCGCAGCCATAGCAGGGGTGCAGCGCAGCGATTTATGCCGCTTAACAAAATTATAGTAAGCGAAGTGCAAGGGCAACCGCAGCCTCGAAGTTTTCCAGCTTCTTGCTGAAAGCCAGCGTCAGGCGAGTAAGACGCCGCATGTGCAATCGAGTGGTGGCGTTCATCCGCTCAATGTAGCTGGTGGATACCAAGTCCATTGTCCGACCAGTGACGAGCGCTTGTCAGCGACAAACTTCGGGGCGCTGTATTTGTGCTCGGGATGCTGCGAATGGTCGTGCTCGTAGGTCTTGACGATCTGGCCGAAGTCAACGTCCTGTCCGAATACTTCGTCAATGGCGTCTACGTAGAGCGGAGTGCATCGCTGGATATTTGCACCCGATTCCGCATCCGGTCTTTCACGTCTGCCACAAAGTGAAGGGCGGTAGTCAGATCACGCTTGCCACAGCGAAGGCGGGGACAATCTTTGTCTCGGCGTCAATCGCGCAAAACGTCCAAACGTCGCCATGTCGCGGGTCTCCACCCTTGCGGACGTTTCGTTCTTTTTGCCGATGAATCCCCATAGTTCATCGAATTGCAGATAGCGGCAGGGTAGGTCGCGCATCTTGGAGTCGAGCAAGCATAGCGCATCCCTCGCCCGACTCGGACACCTAGCCGCATGATCGTATCGCGGTGAACGCCCGTAATCCGCTCAATGGAGCGGATGCTAGAACCCTCCGCCAGTGCCCCGATGATTGCGATTTGCTTGTCTTTGCTGAGGATGTTTGCCATATGGCTTATCTCCGACTGGCAATTAGTGTATTACACAAATAGAGGCTTGTCAAGTATTTTTGTGTTACACTTTCGCCGCCATGAAATACCTCGCGCTGGCTATGCTCTTGGCCGTCATGCAGGCACCGCCACCAATCCCACGGAAGACAGCCAACAACCCCACTCCCAGTAGACAGAATGTCAAAAAACACCCCAGCGGCAATAATGCACCAGCCGCTAACCCGCAACCCAGCCTCCAGCCTGTCAGCCCCCAGCCAGACCAAAACACAAGTCAAAAGATACCCGCCGAAAATGCACAGCAGACCGTAAGAGTCATCGAACTTCCCCCCGTGTCTGTAGGGAAGGATCGCTTGGACAAGATTTACATATGCCTGACGGGTGTCTTGGTAATCGTCGGCATTTTGGGGGTACGGGCCGCCTACAAGACACTCAAGGCGATAGAAGAACAAACAAAAGAAACCGCGAACTCTGTAAAGGCTATTGACCGCCAAGCTGGGATTATGGAGCGGCAGACTAGCAAGCTTGAAGATTCCGTTGCTGCCGCCCGCGACAATACGTCCGCATTGATTAATATCGAACGCGCTTGGCTGGTCGCAGAAGTAAGCCCTCCGTGTAACTTTAGTCAAAACATTGGAAATGGGGTTCTTGTTCAAGGTTTCGGATTCAAATGGGCGGTAAAAAACTGCGGCAATACTCCGGGATTCATCACTAAAATCGGAGCCCGTTTCCACACAGCAAAGTCTCTTTCGGAACTCCCAACTAATCCGAAAATTGACGAGCCTGGAATACAACTTGCCGAAACCTACGCCGTAGGAATTCCGCTCGCTCCGGGAGCGCGCTTGACCAGGTGTCGATTGCGCGAACCTAACGGAAGATATCCATCTGACGAGGAAATGAAGTTGATTAATGACGGGGCAATACACTGCCTCGCATACGGTGTCATTGAATACAAGAGCGTTGCGGATGCCACGATATACAAGACTTGGTTTTGTTATAGATGGCTTCCGAACGAAGAGATTGACGTTTTCCCGCCATCCCCCGTACCAGCCAATTACACACAGTACACATAGCAGTCCTAGGCAAATTAGGACACCACCGAGGGGAAGGTAGTGGGCTGTTTTGAAATTCGACCTTTATCTTGTAAGTCTAGGAACAATAATCAATCCAACGATCACTGTCATAACGGCAGAGAAAATTGCCAGCTCACTGTTCGACCATTCGGTGCACGGGCGTGTTCGGAAAGCTGGATTCTGATCACAATTCATGCTATCGCGCAGCCGAGTCAAAACAAAGCAAAGAGGGTAGAACACAATGCCGAACATGGCATATGCCTTCCACCTGAACCTTTTGTTAGGCTGCTCGGCTGATTTCATGACGCTCCAATAGTCCCACCAATTCTTCCAAACTCCAAACATGATGCGGCGCTATCAAGCGGTCTTTCCATGGTACCGGAAGCTTCAAAACAGCCCACTACCGCGTGGACGGTAGTGTCCTAATTTCAATTGGGAACAATACCTAGCGCAACCGACGGCGATTCCCGCACGAGCGGGACGCTCGCGCCTACATTCGATCCTTCCCGGACGAATACACGAAGGTACACTGCCCCGCGCAAAACTCTCGGTTGCCTTCCGCTTCCCGGCTACAATCGGTACATGCGTCGGGGAAAGTTCATTCGGCTGGCGTTTGTTCTGCTGGCTATAGGAATCGCGGCCTTTGCGAGCGATCAGCCTACCGGCGCCCTGCTCTTACCTTGTCCTGAAGGTTCCCCTGGAGCTGTCTCCTGCAATCCCTCGAAGAAGGAATTGAAAGATGCCAGCCAGGCTTTCGCCAAGGGGCTGAAACTGCAACGGGAAAAGCGGCAGGACGAAGCCTTCGACCAGTTCGAGACGGCAGCGCGGCTGGCTCCAAGAGATGTGGAATACGTGACGGCGCGTGAGTTGACCCGCCAGCAGCTAGTGTTCGATCACCTGGAGCGGGGCAACGAGCAGATGCGCCAGGGCCTGCAGATTGAAGCGCTGGCCGACTTCCGCACCGCGGTGGAACTGGATCCGCAAAATGATTTTGCCCAGCAGCGTTTGAAGGATGCGATGGGAGAGTGGGCGCCGAAAACGGCGGCGGCGCCGGAGGTAGTGGCCGATTCCGGAGAAATCCGGGTGGCGCCGAGCGCGGTGCAGGCTGATTTCCACTACCGCGGAGACAGTCGCGGACTGCTTACCCAGTTGGCGTCGGCGTTCGGCGTGACCGTCGAGTTCGACGAATCCGTGGTCTCACGCCAGATACGCTTCGACCTGGGCCGCGCGAATTTTTACGTTGCTATGGATGCGGCTTGCCAGATGACCCACACTTTCTGGACTCCGCTCGACGACAAGACGATCCTGCTGGCGGCGGAGTCGGCGCAAAACCACCGTCAGTTTGATCGCATGGCGCTGCGCACGTTCTATCTGCCGGGGGTGACCGCTCCGCAGCAGCTGACCGACGTGGCCAACCTGCTGCGCAATCTGTTCGAAATGCGGCTGGTCACGCCCCAGCCGGGCAGCAGCACGATCGTGGTCCGCGCGCCGCGGAAAACTCTGGACGCCGCTACCCGTGTGCTCGAAAATCTGGGAGACTCGCGGCCGCAGGTCATGCTCGACGTGCATGTGTACGAGATCACTAACAGCCTGACTCGCAATATGGGATTGCAGATTCCCAATAACTTCCAGCTGTTCAATATTCCGGCAGGCGCGCTGGCCGCGCTGGCTGGACAGAATATTCAGGACCTGATCAACCAGCTCATCTCCACCGGCGGCATCAACCAGGCCAGCTCGCAGGCACTTTCGGGATTGCTGGCCCAGCTCCAGGGGCAGCAGAGTTCCGTTTTCAGCCAGCCCCTGGCTACGTTCGGCGGCGGGCTTACGCTGAGCGGGCTGAGCCTGGGGACGGCGGGAGCGCAGCTGGCGCTGAACGAGAGCACGGTAAAGACGCTCGAGCACGCCACGCTGCGCGTTGCCCAGGGCAGTGATGCCACCTTTCGCGTGGGCACAAGGTATCCGATTCTCAACGCCAGTTTCGCGCCGATCTTTAATACTCCGGCCATTGCATCGGTCATTCAGAACAACTCGTTTCAGGCGCCATTTCCATCGTTTAACTACGAAGACATCGGCTTGAGCCTCAAAGCCAAGCCTATGGTGCACGCGGACTCCAGCGTCAGCCTCGACGTCGAAATACAGTTTCGGACGTTACGGGCACAGTCGTTCAACGGGATCCCGGTGATTTCGAACCGGGAGTACAAAGGCAGCATCAACCTGATGAATGGCGAGCCGGCGGTGGTAGCGGGCGCGGTGACTCACTCCGATACGCGCAGCCTGAATGGAATTCCAGGCCTGGGAGGCGTACCGGGGCTGAACCAGGTCATGACCAGCAACAGCAAACAGTTGGACGAAGATGAGTTGCTGATCGTGATCACGCCGCGGGTGGTCAGCCACGAGCCAAACCAGAACGCGGAAGTCTGGGTGCAACGCTAGCAGGCGCCCCGCTCTAGTTCCCTTCCTTGGCGGCAAATTCCGTCAGACCCTTCAGCACTTCGTATGGCAGTCCACCCAGGTTGGCGATTTTTCTGCCATTGATGAACAGCGTGGGCGTCCCCGTAACTTCCAGCGCAGCGCCTAGAGCAACGGAATGCTGCACCCGTCCCGCGGTGTCGGGTTTCGCGGCGCACGCGGCGGTGTCGGCTCCCTTCACGCCGGACTGTTCGGCCAGGGCGGTCAGTTTTTCATCGGCGTTGGCCGCGGTAATGTCTTTTTGCGCGTCATAAACGTTGGCCACATATTTCCAGAAGGCATCGGGCGAGGTGCGTCCAATGCAATCTCCGTAGTAGGCGGCTTTGGCGGCCCAGTCGTGCGAGGGCAATGGGAAATTCTGGAATACCAGGCGGACGTTCTTCTCCTCCGCGATGAGTTTGTCGATGGAGGGCTGGGCGTCCTTGCAATGCGGACATTGCAGGTCGCTGAATTCAACCAGGGTCACGGGAGCGTCGGCCGGCCCGCGCGCGGGGCCGTCAATTCCCTTGCTGAGAGCCTCTTGCGCGGCGGCAAAGGGATGGTCTCCAAAAGGAATGATTTCGCCGATGACGGCGTGCTTGCCATCCGCGGTGACGTAAAGGCGGCTGCTTTGCTGCCCCTGGGAATTGCTGAGGAGGACCAGCACGTCGGTGAGTCCCTGGGCCTGCGAAGGACGGATCCCTACGATTTTCCACGACACCGTCGGATCGTAGCCAAACATCTGCTTCATGAAAGCGTTTACGGTTTCCTCCGAGGGCATCCGAGTGCTGAAGGTGGGAACCGGAGGAAGCGCGTCCTTAGACTTGGGAGCCGGTTTCTGTTGAGCGCCGGCAAGCGAGGCCAGCAAGAGGAGGAGCGAGCAGCAAAGCAGAAAACGACGCATGCGTTCCTTTCGAAAGTGCGGGTTTCCGTGGCGTGCGGGCAGGGCCATATTTATCTGTCGGTTTTAGCGGCGATGGGAAAGCGGCGGCCAAAGCCGAACGCCTTGAGGGAGATCTTAAGTCCGGGCGCGGCCTGCTGGCGTTTGTACTCGGCGCCATCGACCATGCGGACCACTTTCTGCACCAACCGCAGATCAAAGTTGTGATCGGCGGCAATCTGCTCCGCGGTGTGCAGCTCTTCGACGTAATCTTCCAGGATGGTATCCAGAACGTCGTACGGAGGCAGCGAATCGATATCTTTCTGATCGGGACGCAATTCGGCCGAGGGTGGCTTCTCCAGGGTGGCTTCGGGAATTACGGCACGGCGTGAATTCACATAACGGCTCAGGCGGTAGACCAGCGTCTTGGGCACATCGGAAATCACGGCCAGGCCGCCGGCCATATCGCCGTACAGAGTGCAATATCCCACGCCCAGCTCGCTCTTGTTTCCCGTGCTCAGAACGATGGCGCCGAACTTGTTGGAGAGCGCCATCAGCAGCACGCCCCGGGTGCGCGCTTGTATGTTTTCTTCGGTCGTGTCTTCCTTGCAGCCCGCGAAAACCTGTTGCAGAGTCTTGCGGTAGCTCTCGAAAATGTCGGTGATGCAGAGCAGCTCAAAGCGAATGCCGAGATTGTTGGCCAGGGCGCGCGCATCGTCGATCGAGCCGGGCGACGAATACGGTCCGGGCATGCCGACGCCAATCACGTTTTCCGGGCCCACCGCGTCCGCGGCAATGCAGGCGGTGAGGGCGGAATCGATGCCGCCGCTCAGTCCGATGATCACATGCTGGAAGCCGCACTTGCGAACGTAGTCGCGCGTGCCCAGGACCAGCGCGGCATACGCGCTGCCTTCTTCTCCCGTGACTTGCGGATGGATCTCGCCCGTCATGGAATCGGAGTCGAAGTAGATCAGGTCTTCCTCGAACGACTTGCCCTGCGCGATGACTTCGCCGGCGGAGTTCAGTACCACGCTGGAGCCGTCGAAAACCAGGCTGTCGTTGCCGCCGACCTGATTCACCATGGCGACTGGGACTTTGTCCTGCCGGGCGATGGTGGCCAGCATTTCGCGGCGCAGTTCGCGCTTGCCCAGCCAGAATGGAGAGGCGGAAATGTTAAGCACGAAGTTTCCGCCCGCCTGCACCAAGGACTCGACCGGATCGACGGTATAGAGCCGCTTGTTCCAGAAATGCTTGTCGTTCCAGGCATCCTCACAGATGGTGAGCGCCATTTGCTTGCCGCAGAAAGGAAACAGAGACTGGCTCTTGGCGGGAGCGAAGTTACGCATCTCGTCGAACACATCGTAGGTTGGAAGAAGCATTTTCGACTGGAGGAAGGCGATGGCGCCGTCCTTGAGCAGGGCCGCGGAATTCATGACCGACTTGCCGGTATCGGCGTGGGCGGGTGTAACCAGGCCGCAAATTACGGCGATGCCACGGGTTTCGGCGGCAATGCGCTCCGCACTCTCGCGATTCCGCGCAACAAACGACGGCCGCTCCACCAGGTCCCGGGGAGGATATCCGCAAACTGCCAGCTCGGGGAACAGGATCAGGCCGGCGCCAGCCTTCTGCGCCTGACGGGCGAAGTCGATAATCTTGGCAGCGTTGCCAGAGAAGTCTCCGACCGTAGTATTAATCTGTCCCAGCGCAATCTTCACACTTCCAGTGTAAAGGGACGAATGCGCCGGAGCCAAGTGAGGGGATGTGGGCGCGGGCCGTCCCGCTCGTGCGCCAGCGGCACGGATCCCGCGTTCCGGTTAAGTTGATTCGTCAGTGCCAGCGTTCCCCAAGAACGTTCCGACTGAGCGGGGCCAGTGATGAGGGAGCACGAGCGAGGACGCTCGCGCCTACACTAAGCTTTAGTTGGGCGGGGGCTGTGGTCATCCTGGCCCATAGGGACCTGGGTTGGACGCGGCATCGGGGCCCGGCCACCGGCTGGTGAGGCGGTATCGACTTCCTCACCCGGGCGGCGCAGCGAGGGCGCATTGGGTGCAGGCTCCTCGGGCTCCGTGGAACCCTTGGCCACGGTGGGAGCGAGGTCGACTTCTTTTTCGGTGTGGACGATTTTCTCGCCATCAACTTTCATGCTCTCAAGCCGTACCACCTCGTCACCGACCAGGCGGACAAAGTCCACGTCATGCGGCGGCTCGCCATAGATCCACTCTTCGTATTCGGTTTCGCCGTCTTTTTCGCGAATCTTCTTGGGGGGACGGCCCTTCGAAGCAATCACCATGTCACGATTCATGCCCACCAGCACCTGGTGCGCCTTGATGGCTTCTCTTACCTTGGGCGGAAGGGTGTCGAGATAGGCTTCCACGGCAGACTTGGCGTCGAAGTCAAATACCGGCCGGAGCAAGTCTTTCAATTCTTGCGGATTGAGATCGGGCACGTAGCCGTTGAACACCAGGTCCACATAGGAACCGCGCGGATTGGCACTGGAGTCGCTGGGGGCAACCGAGGTCATGGCTCCGCCGGCCCCGAACTGAATGCGCTGATACCACTTCTGTTTCTTGACCGGGCCGCCATTGATTTCGAAATGAATGCGGTCGTTCTTGACCAATATCTGGCTGATCCGGGCCTGATCGCCGGGCTTCACCGCGGGACCCCACATGGCAGCAGGTGTTCTGCAGATGCTCGCCGCTGGGCGAAAGCTGTCCGTCCTTGAGGGTCAGACCTGTCTTTCCCATGGGAAAGGGGGAGCGGATGTAGACCAGTTCGAAGTTGAAGGTACGGATCAGGTCCATGCGGGTCTGCTTGGAAATGTGGGGAGCTTTGGGATCGTCGGAGTGGGCCGCGACCGCAGAGAACATCAAGACCGACAACAGAATGGAAACGTAACGTGGGTTCATACGACACCCCGAGCCGACGATTAGCTTGATTATAGCGCCGTCGGGGTGGAAGGAAGGGATTGTTGGAAACTATCCAGCCGGACATCACGCCGACCAGACGTGCAAACCATTGCGGGCAACCTGCAGGGGGAGGACGTGGCCGCCGTTATCGCCGATGGCGGTTGCGACCCGGCTGGCCGGCGCCCTGCTCTACCAGGAAGATGACGCAGCCTCCGCCTCCGGCGCCGCAGGCTTTGGCGGCGCGTCCGCCTTGCCGCATGGCTGCGCGGATGAGTTTGTCGATCAGCGGAGTGGTGATTCCGGGAGCATTGGTGCGGCGCAGTTTCCACTCTTCGCGCAGAAGGCGGGCGACTTCTTCCCACTTGCGGCGGAAAGCGCCTGATGCATGGCGCGGGCAATTTCGACGATGCGCTCGAAGTTGCGAAACACGCGCTTGTCGCCGTTGATGTGGGCCTTGAAAACCTCCCAATTGTTGATGCCCGACTTGCGTGGCGCGCCGGTGTAAGCCAGAACAAAACGGGACTCGATTTCTTCCAGCGGCACGGTCACGGCTTCGCGGTGAATGCCGTCGGCATCGAGATGAATGGCGCTGACCCCTCCGTAGAGCGCGGGATAATAATCCTGGCAACCGGTGGGCACCTCGATGATCTGGGCTTCGACGTTCTGCGCGATCACGCGCATCTGCTCGAGGGTGAGATTGCGGTCGGTGAAGCGGGCCAGGGCGGCGGTGGTGGCGATCATCAGGGCCGATGATCCGGAAATTCCGGCGCCGGCCGGAGATTCGGAATCGGTCTCCATCAGCAGACCTTCCTTGGGAGCAAAAAACTGTAGCAGCCGTGCGGCCAGGGGGAGGCGGAAACGGTTTGCCGCGCGCAGCGCTTCGAGGCTGGAAAATTCCTCCTCGCGGTGGGTATCGAGCGAACGCACGTGAATGCGCTTCCCCTTCAGAGGCGTGATGCGGCAGGTGGTGAGAATGTTGACGGCGAAATTGAGCGTGAGCGCGCCGGGATGGAACAGGTACAGCGGCCACAAATCGATGGTGCCTCCGGCCAGGTCGGCGCGGCAGGGGGCCTGGGCCACGATGGCGGGTCCGCTGGCGGCGTAGGTGATTTTTGCCATGCTGTGTTTTACCACGAGGCGCGGGCCGCCGGAGCTTTCTAAAGTGGCACGCCAGGCCTTGTACTTCGCGATACTCTGACTCCCAAGTGCAACAAATCTCTAAGGTTGTTCGGTGCGTCACTCTTCTTCGCCGCCCAGGCAGGATCATCCCCTTCCTGCTGGCTGTTGCCGATCGAGGGGTAACCTGAACTGGCTGAAACGATGTACTAATCCCTCGTTGACAAGCGGGTGTGTTTGCCGCAGACTCGGTTTGTACGGGTCGCCTGTGGCCTGATGGCGCCCTGAGCAGTCACCCCCAGCAGGTTGTAAAAATGGCTCCTATCCCTCCCCTTACTCCAAATCCGCCCGAGTCGACGGGGCCACGAGTTGCCGTGCAAACCCGGTCGGAGATCTCCGACGAAGCCATCCGGCAATCGGACGCAGCCTTTATCTATGTGAAGCTGCGGAAGATGATCGCATCCGACACCCAGTCCACTGACACGATTCTGGGAACGATCGCCGTGGCTGCGCATTCGCTGACCGCGGCTACCGGGGCGGCCGTCGCCATGCCCCGCGAGGGAACGGTGGTCTGCGTAGGACGGAGCGGCGAGACCGCGCCCCAACTGGGAGACCCGTTGAATGTGGACTCGGGGATCTCGGGGGAGTGCCTGCGCACGGGCGTCATCATGCGTTGCGACGACGCCAGCCGGGACTTTCACGTGGATGCCGATGTTTGCCGGCAGCTGGGATTGCTATCCATTGCGGTGGTGCCTTTGCGCGGACAGCACGGCCGGGTGGGAGTGCTGGAAGCATTCTCGACCCAGTCCTACGCCTTTACCGAAGACACGATGGAGATTCTGGGGCGGCTGGCGGGTTTGGCCGAAGCCGCATGGGCACGGGGATCGGTCCAGGAGGCTCCCGTTGCCGAGGAGGTTCCGGCCCAGAACGAAGTCGCCGGTGAGGTCGAACCTCCAATAGCCATCGTTCCCACATCTGCCCCAGTTCCGCTGGCACACGTGCGCGAGGTGCTGGCTACGGCGCATCAGGAGTCAGTCGCAGCCCGCAGATGGCGCTATGCTGCCATCGGCGGAGTGGTCGCGCTGGTGTTGCTGGCGATCTCGGTTTACGGGTGGAGGGCGTGGTACCGAGCCAGCATCGCGACCCGGCCCGCTGCCAGCGCTCCGGTCACTCCCAGAGGAAAATGCAAATGCGGCAGCGGGATTGGCCCCCGATGTGGTGCGAGCAGTCCCGAAGCCCAGCCAACCTTCCCAGCCACAGGTTGTAAGATCCGCCGCGGACCCATTGATTCCCGACAAAGTGGTTCGGCGGCAGCCACAGTCGACGCGGTCTGAGGATCGCGCCGGTACGAAGGCTCCTGCTTCAAAATCGAGCGCCGAAGAAATTCCGCTGGTTGCGGTCGCGGGGGCTGCCGCGAGCCCAAGCAGTCTCGGAACAGTCCTGGAGACAGCGCCGGCGCTTCCCAAGCTGGGCGTCCCCATTTCCCGAGGCGTGGCCGGGGGCGTTCTGGTGCACAAGGTTCAGCCCACCTATCCTCCGGAAGCCCGGCGTATGCACGTGGAGGGCAGCGTCGTGATCGACGCCGTGGTCACCCTGCAAGGCGATGTCGATGAGTTGAAGCTGGTGAGCGGGCATCCCATGTTAGCGCCGGCCGCGATGGACGCAGTTCGTAAATGGCGATATACGCCCTACTCCCTGAACGGCAAACCCATCCCTAAGGAAACCAGAATTACCGTTACGTTTATCGCACCGCAGTGAAAATCAAGAGTTGAAAATCAGGTGAGATTGAGCGCGCGCCGCACGCTGCCGCGTTCTTGCTGAATTTTTTCCTGCAGCAGGGTGATGGCGTAAATCAATTGCTCCGGACGCGGCGGGCAGCCAGGAACGTAGACATCCACGGGAATCACCTGGTTGACGCTCTGCACCAGGGCGTAGTTGTTGAACACCCCGCCCGAAGTCGCGCACGCTCCCATCGAAATCACCCATTTGGGTTCGGGCATTTGCTCCCAAAGTTGGCGGATGACCGGCGCCATTTTGTTGGAGACTCGGCCCGCGATGATGATGAGGTCGGACTGGCGGGGCGATGGCCGGAATACTTCAGCGCCGAAGCGGGCGATGTCGAAGCGCGATGCGCCCATGGACATCATTTCGATGGCGCAGCAGGCCAGGCCAAAGGTCAGAGGCCAGATGGAATTCTTGCGCATCCAATTCACCGCCGAATCGAGCGTGGTCAGAACCACGCCCTCGGGCGCGGGATTCCCGAAGGTCAGTTCCTTGACTACTTTCTTGCCATTCTCAGTGGTGGTGTAAGAGCCGAAGCTGAGTCCGTCTGACATGACATTTATTGTAAACCAGCCGACCCGAGGTCGCTCGCATGACCGGCGGGTCATCTTCCGCGCAATGCGGATTCTGGATTTTCCTCAGCGCTTGATGGCGTATAAAATTTAAGTCTTCGAACTTCCAACCAAATTTAGGATGTGACCGTCGTGTCTTCCCTGCCCGACAACGGAATGGTTCATCTCAGTAGCCCTTATCCGGTCGCAGAAACAGTCCAGCGGCTAGAGGCCTTGGTCCAAGCCCAGGGGCTGATGCTGTTCTGCCGCATTGACCACAGCGGCGAGGCCCAAAAGCGTTGGCTTCAACATGCCTCCCACGCAGGTGATCATTTTCGGTAGCCCGAAGGGCGGGACGCCAGTCATGCTCGCGTCTCCCACGGCGGCCATTGACCTGCCTCTGAAGGCGCTGATCTGGGAGGACGGCGGCGGCAAGGTTTGGGTCTCGTACAACAGCCCAGAATATCTCGCACAACGCCACAATATCTCCGGCGAGCTGCTGAAGAATATTGCGGGCATCGGCCCCCTGCTGCAAAAAGTTGTAGGATAGACAGGCATTATATTTGCCCACCCCACAGGAGAAAGCAGATGGCTGAGTCGAAATCCGCTGACAACGAAAAAGAAATTACCCGTGATCGCCTGGCAGAGCTTTTGAACGAAGACCTATCTCGCGAATACCAGGCCATCATCGGTTACGTCGTGTATTCCCAGGTGCTCAAGGGCGCGGAATACATGAACATTGCCGATCAACTCGCGCTGCACGCCAAGCAGGAACTGGATCACGCGCTGACTATTTCCCGGCAGATTGACTATCTGGGAAAAATGCCCACGGTTACTCCGAAACCGGTCAAGACCTCGGACAAAGCCAAAGACATGCTTCGTTTTGATCTGGACAACGAGAATGAGACGGTACGAAATTACCGCGACAGGATCAGGCAGTGCGAAGCCCTGGGAGAATTTGCCATGGCGGAGCAGATTCGCCAGATTCTGATGCAGGAACAGGACCATCAGATTGATCTGGCCACCGCCCTCGGAGTGGAAGTCCCAAATGTTGGCGCAAGAGTGAAGCGTGGTTAGTGGCGCCGCCTAACGCAAGATCAGCCTGTTTATCGAAGGAGATTTCTTATGAAGGTCATCCTGGAACCAACAACGCAGGCCTTTGTCGACGCCCTCGCCGCACAAGGAGGAAAGCCGCTGTATGAGCTTTCCTACACGGACGCGCGCCAACTCCTGGAAGACGCACAGGCCATAGAAGTCACAAAATTGCCCGCCGATGTCGAAGAAAAGACTCTGCCGGTCGGACCCGGCGGAGAAGTGTCGGTCAGAATTTATCGTCCAAAAGGCGCCAAGGGTCTTTTGCCCGTGGTGATGTACTTCCATGGCGGAGGCTGGATATTGGGAAGTAAGAATACCCATGACCGGTTGTTGCGCGATCTGGTGAACGCCACTCAAGCCGCTTTTGTATTTGTGAACTACACGCCGTCTCCCGAAGCACACTTCCCGGTGGCGATCGAACAGAATTATGCGGCGACCAAATACATTGCCGAGCATGGCAAGGAAATCGGTCTCGATGGCAGCCGGTTGGCGCTGGCCGGTGACAGCGTAGGCGGCAATGCGGTCGCGGTGGTCGCGCAGTTGGCCAAGGAGCGCAAAGGACCAGCCATCCGCTACCAGGTCATGATGTATCCCGTGACCGATTCAAGCCTCTCCCAGAAGAGCTACGAAGAATTTGCCGATGGTCCCTGGTTGACCCGGGCTGCAATGGCGTGGTTCTGGGATGCCTATGCTCCCAACCTGGAAGACCGCAAGAAGACCATGGCGGCTCCACTCACAGCGACGCCGGAACAGTTGAAGGGTTTACCTCCTGCATTGGTGATCGTGGACGAGAATGACATCCTGCGCGACGAAGGCGAGGCCTATGCCAAAAAGCTCATTCAATCGGGAATAGAGGTGACTGCCATGCGCGTGCTGGCCACTCACCACGACTTCGCGCTGTTGAATGCTTTGGCGCAAACGCCCGCTAGCCGGGCCACGGTTCTGCTGGTTTCTCAGAAGCTGGCCGAAGCCTTGAGCTCCGTGACCGAAAAGGACGTGGCGGCGTAAAAGCGGATTGCACGCTAGGCGGAAGGAAAACTGCCGTTGCGGAATTGCGCGCTCAAGCGCGCCAGCTGTTGGCGGTCTTCAAACTTGTCGGAGAGAAATTCGACACCATACAGGTACACGCTGCGGTTGCGGACTTTGCCACGGACCCGGACGGGTTCGTCGGCGTGTGGAGTCTGAAACTCAACTTTGACCTGGCTTCCTACAGGCAGGTCGGCAGCAGCAAAAAGACAGAGGCCACCTTCGCTGAAACGGATGCCCCGGCCCGTAACCACAGTCTTGTCTTCAGAACGGCCGATCGGCGAATGATCGACGACGACGCGCACGGAGGCGTCGAACTGATAACGTTGCCAGCGGCGTCGATTTGACTGTTGGTCCATTTCCCAACTTCCAGATTTTTATTGGCTAGCGGTGTTCCTCAACTGAAAACACTGCGACCGTGTGGTTCGCCATCTTCGAAAGTAGACGATTGTCCCGATTCAGGAAAGTTACTGTGGTACAGCTGAGTGCGCCGGCGAGGTAACGGTGGGTTTCAGGCGCTAGTTGTGGGATTCGCGGAGTCTCGATCAAAGACCAGTTTTCAGATGCCAGTTCCCGGTTCTCAGTTTGTACTGCCTAGGGATTCAGCACGACTTTCCCGAACATCTTGCTCTCTGCCAGGTATTCATGCGCGGCGCGAATTTCTTTCAAGGGAAACACGCGGTCGACCACCGGCTTCAGGCGTCCCAGCAAAGACATGGCCCAGCACTTCGTGCAATTCTCCCATTGTGCCCATGTATGACCCCAGAAGTGAAAGCTGGCGCGAAAATAGATAACGCAAATCGATGCTGGCGTTAAATCCAGTGGTGGCGCCGCAGGTGACCAGGGTTCCGGCAGGTTTAAGACTCTTCATGCTCTCTTCCCAGGTGGCCGAGCCTACGTGCTCGATGACGATGTCCACGCCTTCTTTATTGGTCAGCTTACGCACTTGTTCGGAGATCTTCTGCTGGTAGTGATTGATGCCGTGGTCGGCGCCGAGCGCTCGGGCCTTTTCGAGTTTGGCTTCATCACCTGCCGTGGCGATCACACGCGCGCCAAATAATTTCGCCACCTGGATGGCGGCGATGCCCACGCCCGAACTGCCGCCGAGTACCAGGACCGTTTGCCCCGGACGAACGTTGCCGCGTCCGACCAGCATGTGCCATGCAGTGAGGAAGACGAGCGGCACACTGGCGGCTTGATTGAAGTCGAGGCTATCGGGAATCGGGATGACGTTCACGGCTGGAACCGCGATCAGTTCACAATCTCCACCGTCGACGCCGTTGCCCAGCACGGTGAACTCCCGGCACTGGTTCTGAAGTCCCGCCGCGCACTTGGCGCAGTGATTGCAAAAATGCATGGGCGCCAGTAAGACTCGCTGTCCGGGCTTGAGGCCGGTGATGAACTCACCCACTTCGACGATCTCACCGGCGATGTCGGCCCCCGGGATGCGCGGCAGACTCACGCCAGGAAGGCCTTTGCGGATCCACAAATCCACGTGATTCAAGGCGCAGGCCTTGATGCGAACCAGAACCTGGTCCGGGCGCGGCTTGGGATCGGGCACATCCTCATAGCGCAGGACTTCGGGACCACCGAATTCGTGGATGCGGGCGGCTTTCATGAATCCTCCGGGAAAGAGTCAAGCTACCACAGAGGTATTCAAAGTCCCATTTCGGTACAGGCAATGTTCACAGATCACAGACAGCGGGGCAGTCTTCCAGCTAGCCTAACCATCGACAGGCCCGGAGTCTGGAGGGCGTTGCCAGTGGGTACTGGACACGGCTTGTCAAGCCGGAGAGTGGTCCTATCAGCCACTGCGGTTCAACTCCGCCGCCCTCCGCGTGCGGCTCACTCCCATTGAGTAAGCTTGACATCTTGGAGGCACGGCGCGACAAGATAGCACTGGCAGGCCGTGTCATTAGTACCGCTGGTCAAGCGCCAGCAGCCCCGGAGTGATGATCCGGGGCTTTTGTTTTGGTCAGCGATTGAGAACAGAGCGTTTCCAGCCCGTCAAGCATTCGTGGAACCTCCAATGATTGACTTACCCTGTTAACCGACTGATAATCAGGCTGGAATGGACATCTACGAGGAGATCGTCAAGCTGCGGCAGCAGGGGCGCCGGGGCGCGGTAGCGACTATCGTCAACGTGCGCGGCTCGATTCCCTCCTTTAAGACCGCCAAAATGCTGGTGCGCGACGACGGCTCCATCGTGGGCACGATTGGAGGCGGCTGCGTGGAGGCGGAGATTTGGCAGGCCGCCCGCGAGGTGATGGAAAGCGAGAAGCCCCGCACCCTGACCTTCAACCTCAATCAGGATCCCAAATACGACACCGGACTGGTATGCGGAGGCACGCTCGACATTTTCGTTGAGCCGGTGTTACCTCCAGCATCACTTTATATTTTCGGTGCAGGTCACGTGGCAATAAATCTTTACAAGACTGCCAAGAACGCCGGCTTCGACGTGACCGTGGTCGACGACCGCGAGGCTTACGCCAATCGTGAACGCTTTCCCGAAGCCAAAGAAGTCATCGCTGAAGATTTTGAACTCGCCATGGCCCGGCTGGCCCCCAGCGAATCCTCTTACCTGGTGATCGTCACTCGCGGGCATCGGGATGACATGCGTATTTTGCGCTGGGCGGTGCAGACGCCGGCGCGCTATATCGGAATGATCGGCTCGAAGCGTAAGACCATTACCATTTTTGAGGAGCTGACTAAAGAAGGGCTTTCGCCCGAGCTCTTCGAACGCGTGCATGCGCCGGTGGGCCTCGACATCGGAGCCGTCACGCCCGAGGAGATTGCTGTGGCGATTACGGCCGAGCTGATCGCTGCGCGCCGCCATGTGGAGCGCGATTTGCCGCACATGAGCTGGTTTCATTCACGCAAGGCAAAGGGCAGCGCCGCAACCGAGGTATTGGAAGAATCGGAAGAAGAAGTCTAAGACCGCATAGAGCAAGTCTTCAGAGTCACGGTTATTTCGTACGATTCTCAATCTTCGCGATTCAACCATCGCCGACCTTCAAAGTTTGTTATCTTCCCTACATGAGTCGCGCGCCCAGTTGGTGCGGAGTGATCCTGGCGGCGGGTGAGTCCTCGCGCATGGGGTCCGACAAGGCGCTGCTGCCCTGGCCTCCGCTGGCGAGCGGCGAGCCCGTTTCCGGTGAGACTTTTGTGTCAGCCGCAATCCGTGCCTTGAGTTCGTGCACCGATCAGGTAGTGGTCGTGGTCGGGGACAACGAACATGAACTGGCGCCCGTGGTCTATGCCGCTGGCGGCTCGTTGGTGCGAAACCCTGCGCCGGAAGGCGGCCAGTTCAGCTCTCTGCGGGTGGGACTGAAGTTTGTCTTGGACCTGGGCCGGGATGCCGTCATGATTACGCTGGTGGACCGTCCGCCCGTGGGCGCTGCAGTTCTGGCCCAACTGCGGGCTGCGTTTGAGGCGGCGCCGTCCGACATTTGGGCGGTGGTGCCGGAGTACAACGGGCGGCATGGACATCCCTTCCTGGCGGGACGCGAAATGATCGAAGCTTTTCTTAAGGCTCCGGCGACTGCCACCGCGAGAGACGTCGAACATGACCATCAGCAGCATCTGCAATATGTTCCGGTGGATGATCCTCACGTCGCCATGAATGTGAACACGCCTCAGGACTACGCAGCGCTGTCAAATCCTCAAACGAGATAACCCTCCATCGCATGAATCCAGAGAACGCGAAACTGAACTCTCCATCTAGAACTGCTGACTTTATTCAATCCGTCTTGCAGCTGAAGCCTCGACTGGCTGTCTTCGACTGCGATGGCACGCTTTGGTCGGGTGATGCCGGGTTCGGATTTTTTGATTGGGAGTTGAGCCGTGGCCTGGTGTCTGAGGACGTCGTGCGCTGGGCGCGGTCACGCTACGCCGACTACCTGGCTGGCAAGGTCAGCGAAGATGATATGTGCGCCGAGATGGTGACCATGAACCGCGGACTGGCCGAAGCCGACATGATGCGGGCCGCGGGGGAGTTCTTCGAGGAGAAGATGTTGAAAGGTTTTTTCCCCGAGATGAAGGATCTGGTTCTGCGCCTGCACCAAACCGGCTGCGAAGTGTGGGCGGTCTCTTCCACCAGCGAATGGGTTATTCAGGCAGGCATGAAACACTTCAAAATCCCGCCTCAACGGATCCTGGCGGCCGCAGTGGTCGCCGAGGGCGGCAAGGTCACTGACAAGGTCATTCGCGTGCCGAGCGGCATCGGCAAGCCCCAGGCGATCCGTGAGGTCATTGCGCGAATCCCGGATGCGGTCTTTGGAAATTCCATCTGGGACGCGGACATGCTGGAGATCGCGCGCAATCCCTTTGTGATCAATCCAACGTTGGAGTTGCTGGCTATCGCCACCGAGCGCAAGTGGCCGGTTTATCATCCAGGAGCAGTTCCGAGTTTCTAGTTCTCGGTTACCAGTTGCCGGTTCCCGGTCATCGATTCTTGAGGGCGGCGCCCAGGGTCTCGATGGCCAGATGGCTGGCGTGACTTGAGGCTTGGGGCAGATTGCCCAGACCCTTCACCAGATCCTCCGGGCGCAACTGGCGTGCTTCTTCGATACTTCTTCCCTTGACCAGTTCAGTCAGCAGCGAGGCGCAGGCCATGGTGGGAACGCATCCCTGGGCGAGAAATCGGATTTCTTCAATGCGGCCGGCGGTGATTCGCAGAGTGAGTTTCAGAACATCGCCACACACAGGATTCTCAATCTGGGCAGAAGCGTCGGGATTGGCTACCTGGCCGGGGTTGCGCGGGTGCTGGAAGTGATCGAGGACCTGGGGTGAGTACATCGCAGGAATTGTAACGAAAACGGAGATGCGGCCGCCCGAAAACGATACGATACGTCCGTGGCCTCCGACTACTCTGCGCAGCGCGTGGTTTGCTTGCAGCCCAGCGCAACCGTGATCCTCGCTGCCCTAGGCAGACTGGACCGAATTGTGGCGTGCACGAAGTATTGCGCGGATGTGTGTCCTGAAGTAAGGGTGGCGGACGAAGCATCATCGCCGATTCGTGGACGGCGCAGAGTCAGGAAATACTGGCGGCCCGTCCTGATCTGGTGATCGCCGCTGTTCCCTATCAGGAGAAGGCCGTGGTGGAGATCCTGAAAGCGGGGATTCGCTTTCTTGGGCTGGCCCCGAAGACGCTGGCGGATATTTACACCGACATTGCTACCATCGCCGGAGTCGTAGACGCAAGCGAGGGCGGGCGGGATGTGATCGAAGGCATGCAGGGAGAGATCGAAAAAGTGCGGGCGGAGGTCGTAGGTTTGCAGCGGAACGGGACCAAGCCGCTTCGCGTCTTCTGCGAAGAATGGGGCAAGCCCTTGATTGCTTCGCAGAAATGGGTGGCAGAGTTGGTCGGGGTTGCGGGGGGCGAGTTTCTGGGTGACCCTGGGGCACAAATCTCGGAGGAAACGGTCCTGGCGAGCGACCCGGAGGTTGTAGTCGCCGCCTGGTGCGGCGCCGGCGACCGCGTCCCGCTGGAAAAGGTTGTTCGCCGGCGGGGATGGCAACAGATGCGTGCTGTGCGGAACGGGCGAGTTTACTGCATCAGCGATGAGCTCTTAAACACTCCAGCGCCCACCCTGATTCCGGGTCTGCAGGCCTTGGCGGCAGCGATTCATCCTGGTTCTTTTCCACAACCTCAGGGTCTAAGATGTATTGTCGATACGCCAGTTCAGGCCCACGCGTCTCGATCGAAGTGATCCCGGGACACACCCATATGCCTCCTGGTTCCGCGTTCGCAGAAGTCAAGGAAGAGATCGACCGCATCAATCAAGCCGCCGGATCGGTGGACGATTTCATGTGGGAGACGGTGAAGTTGCTGCATGATCGCATGCTGAAATACAACTGGGTTGGTTTCTACATGCTGGAGAGTAAATCCTCCGATTCGCAACCCGCGATGCTGGCGCTGGGCCCGTTTCAGGGAGCGATGACGCCCCATACGCGCATTCCTCTGAACCAGGGTATTTGCGGTGCGGCTGCATCCACTGGGAAAAACCATCGTGGTGGACGACGTCAATCTCGACAACCGTTACCTGGCTTGCTCCACGGAAACCAAATCCGAAATCGTGGTGCCTGTGTTTGTTCGCGGCAAGGTTGTGGGCGAACTGGACATTGACAGCCACTTCCCCGCTGCTTTCGGCGATGCGGACCGTGCCCTGGTAGAGTACTGCGCTGCGCTGGTCGGCAAACAATTGGAAAAAGCCGCCGGATGAAAAGTCGGAAAGACCAGGCCCGAGGAACCGATGGCAATCGAGGATCTGATGTGCCCCGCCGTTCGCAACGCCCCTCGCCGGTCATGAAACACGTGGTGGCCGCGCTGATCTTCAAGGATGAACAGATTCTGGTCTGCCAGCGCACCCGGCACCAGACCATGCCGTTGAAATGGGAGTTCCCTGGAGGCAAGATCGAAGAGGGTGAACAGCCGCGCGACGCGCTCCGCCGTGAATTGAACGAGGAACTCGGAATTGATGCCACCATCGGTCATGAGGTGGCCCGCATCCGGCATGAATATAAGGGCGGATCGGCGGTGGAATTGCGCTTCTACGCGGTGCGCGAATACCAGGGCGAAATCGAAAACAGGATTTTCAAGGACCTGCGCTGGGCCAAGCCTACCGACTTGCCGTCATTTGATTTCCTCGAAGCGGATCTGCAACTGGTAAGAGATCTGGCCGAAGGAAAAATCGCTACCAACGCCAACCCCTAACCCGACCCGCCGCGCAGCGTCCAGAACCAGGCCAATGTCAATGCCACCATAATGACCGTCGTGGCCCAGGCCACGACGTTGTAGAGACGCGAGACCACATACTCTCCCATCAATTCCTTCTTGTTTACCAGCAGCAGCATAAAGACAAGAACAAAGGGGAGCACAACTCCGTTTACCACCTGCGACAAAATGGAAATCTTCACCAGAGGAATATTGGGCAGGAGAATTACGCCCGCTCCTGCCACGATCAGGATGGTGTACAGCCAGTAGAACACCGGAGCCTCACCGAAGCGCTTTCCCACCCCGGACTCAAATCCCAGGCCTTCGCAAACCGCATAGGCAGTAGAAAGCGGCAGAATCGAGGCCGCGAATAGCGAGGCGTTAAACAGTCCCATGGCGAAAAGGATGTAGGCGTAATCGCCGGCGAGAGGATGAAGTGCCTGGGCTGCGTCTTTGGCGTCGCTGATGTTGTGATATCCGTGCACGTATAGCGTGGAGGCGCAGGCTACGATGATGAACCAGGCCACAATGTCGGTGAAGATGCAGCCGGTGACCACGTCCAGGCGCGATGCTTTGTACTGCCGGCGGGTCACGCCCTTCTCCACGATCGAAGCCTGCAGGTAGAACTGCATCCAGGGCGCGATCGTGGTGCCAACCACTCCGATCACCATATAGAGATAATCCTGGCGCAGGAACATCTCTTTGTGCGGAGGCACGATGGTGGCTTCGAGAGCCTGCAGCCAGGCCGGTTTGGCAAGAAACCCGGCAACGATATAAGTCAGATAGAAAAATGACGCGGCGAGGAAAACTTTCTCGACAGTCTTGTACTGGCCCTTTACCACGATCAGCCAGACGATGACGGCGCAGATTGGGACGGTGTAGTACTTGTTAAGTCCAAACAACTCCAGGCTGCCGGCGATGCCGGCAAATTCCGTGACCACGTTTCCGAAGTTCACGATGACCAGGCCGATCATCATGAGAAACGTAACGCGAAATCCGAACTCTTCACGAATCAGATCGCTGAGGCCTTTGCCCGTGACCGCACCCATGCGTGCTGCGATCTCCTGCACCACGATCAGCGCCACCGTAATGGGGATCATGGTCCAGAGGAGCATGTGCCCAAACTGGGCCCCGGCGGCGGAATAGGTCCAGATGCCGCCGGCATCGTTGTCCACGTTCGCGGTGATGAAACCCGGACCGACGACGGCGAAGAAGATCAGAATCCGGATTTTCCAGCGTTTAAAGAAAGTCATGCGGACTCGCGGTTTCGCGCAAGCGACCGATCAGCATAAATGGAGTAGAGGAAATCTGGATAGCTGAAATCGCGAGTGTGGGGCGGGCGATCCGGCCAGCGGATATTGTGTTAGTTGATCTCGATCGTTGAGCAGTTGGCCAAGGCTGAGGGCGTGGAAGCGTTTGGGCAAAGACTAAGTCAACAACGACGGGCGAGGGCGACCGCCTCACTTACAGATTGGCCCGCAGCATACTGATGATGTCATCCGAGGTGATGACGCCGGTCAATTTCTTGTTGTCGTCCACGACCGGCAGCGTGAGCAGGTTGTACTTGTCGAAGAGTTCCGCGACTTCTTTTTCCTTGGCGCCGCCATGGGTGGAAATCAGCGGCTCCTGGGTTAGCGAAAGCATGGGCGTATCAGGGGTGGCCAGTACGATTTTGGCCAGGGGCACGGCGCCCGCCAGGGTGCCGTGCGAGTCCACCAGGTAAATCGTGCTCACGGTCTCAACCCCGCCTTCGAAATGGCGGAGGGCCTCAATGCCATCGCCCACCGTGGCGCTCACGTTCACCGCCAGGTATTCGGTGTTCATGCGGCCGGCGGCAGTGTTTTCCTTGAACTCGAGGAGTTCGACCATCTCCTTGCGTTCCTGGGGCTCCATCTCCAGCAGAATTTCGGAAGTGGTCTCTTCGGGCAGGTCGGCGAGCAGGTCGGCGGCCGCGTCCGGCTCCATTTCTTCCACGATCTCAGCGGCCCGCTCCGAATTGAGGGATTCGAGAATCGCCTTCTGCACTTTGGGTGCGACTTCCTCCAGGGCGCCCGCGGCTACATCCTCGTTGAGGGTCTCAAATACGGCTTCCCGCTCGTCTGGCGCCAGATCTTCAACGATATCGGCGATATCCGCGGGATGTAGTTTGGCCAGGCGTTCGTGCGAAATCTTGAGTTTCACCCGGCGAGCAGGGTCAGTTTCGATAAGGTCGACAAAATCCCATGGAATGCTTCGCGGGGGAATCTGGCGCAGAAGAGCCCGCAACGCTACCAGCGGAACCACTCCCTTCAGCAATCGGCGGACAGCGCCGCGAGGCCCAACATCGACCGATCCCACTCTCAGAACCGGCCGGTTGCCGACGGAGCTCCTGCAACAGATCCAGGTCATTGACCCGAACTACTTTCCTGCCGAAAACATCAATGACCTGCTGATCGAGCAGGTCGCGCCCCAGCAGGAGCATGCCCTCCACCGCGTCTCCCTGGGACCAGTCGGCCGTGGGTACGTCGGTGCGTATTCCGCCATTGATCGAAGTGACGGCCACAAACGGCAGCATGCGGTCGCCGGTGCTGGTCTTAACGATCAGCACTGCCACCCGGGCCCGATCGTCCTGAGGAACCAGCGCCACTTCGCGCACTCGGCCGCAGCGGCTTCCGGCCGTATCAAACACGGCCGTGCCCAGCAGTTCGGTGAGCGCGAAAGTCAGCATGCTTCCGAGAATACTCAACTGACCGGCAAGAATCCACAGGAGCTTTCGGTTTGTAGCGCCGGCGTCCCGCCGGCCCAATAGGCGGGCAAGGCCCGCCAGTTTTTGCGGGCGACAGTCTTAGTGAGGGGGACGCCCTCCGGACAGCCGGCGGGACGCCGGCGCTACGGTCCCAATCGAGCCCCGCGTTGACATTTCCGAGGCGTAAGGGCAAACTACCGCATTCGCTGAAACCGCACATTTCCCGGCCAGGGCAACATGATCGCCGCGGCCGGACGACAGGACGGCGGAGATTCCAGGATTCACGGGTTGTAGCTCTTACACTTTGCCATGACCGAACAGCGGGTCTCCTACATGTTGGATTCGACGCTGGAGACCGTCGATAGCGCCGAACAGGCAGCCAGCCGGATTGCAACCGAAGCGGGCTTCGACGATGACGAGGTCATGCGGATCGCCATGGCTGTGCGGGAGGCTGCGGTCAATGCCGTCCTTCATGGCAACGCCTATGATCCCGGCAAGAAGGTCAGTCTGGCATTTGAGCAGACCGGCGGAAACCTGGTGATCACCATCCGCGACCAAGGCAAAGGATTGGACCCGGAGAAGATTCCGGATCCACTGGCTCCGGAAAATCTTTTGAAGACGTCCGGCCGGGGCATTTTTCTTATACGCTCGTTCATGGACGAGGTGCACATCAGCCCCTCCCAGACGGGTACCGAAATTAAACTTGTCAAGCACGTCCACGGTTCATCCGAGGGCGTTAAGGAGGCTTCCCAGTGAGCATGAAGACCAGTACGCGCCAGGTGAACGGCGTCACCATCGTGGATTGCAGCGGCCGCATTACTCTCGGCGAAGGCAGCGTGATTTTGAAGGACGTGGTGCGCGAACTGCTTTCCAAAGGGCAGAAGAAAATCCTGCTTAACCTCGGAGATGTGAATTACATCGACAGCTCGGGCATCGGCGAGCTGGTCAGCGCCTTCACCACCGTGCGCAACCAGGGTGGCGAGCTCAAGCTGCTCAACCTGACCAAGAAAGTTCACGACCTGCTGCAGATCACCAAGCTGTACACCGTCTTCGATGTGAAAGACGACGAAGCGACTGCGGTCAAGTCGTTCAGCTAGGCTTCCCTTCTATCTATTTCTGATGAGGGTCTTGGCGAGGGCCGGTATCTGTCCGGCCCCCAGCTATTTCTATTTCGGGAAATCTGCTGATTTCTTTTGCCTGCGTTCGCCTGCGCGACATCTCTCCGCCTTACAATTCGACCCATACCGATGGCCTGCCATCTCGAGCGCCGTTCCGAGCCGCGTTCACGCGGTGAGGAGAAGTCGAGGGACCTGCTGTTACCCGTCGCGTTCGCTGAACGGCGTCCTCACCAAATACTTTCTGCTGGTGGCGACCGTAATGCTCACCACCGCCGCCTGGCCGGATTGTCTTCCCTTTTCCGAAGCGCGAAAACATGTGGGCGAGATCAAGTGCGTTGCCGGCACGGTCGTGCGCGTTAAGCAAGGGGCGCGGGGAGTTCACTTTCTGGATTTCTGCGACGATTTTCGTTTGTGCCCTTTTACCGTCGTGATCTTTTCCGGCGATTTGAAGAGCGTGGGCGATGTACGGCAATTGCAGGGCAGAATGATTGAGATTCACGGGAAGGTCAAAGAGTACGACGGGCGGGCCGAGATCGTACTCGAGGAATACCGGCAGTTGAGCGGGGCCGGCGCCCGAATTCCTCCGCTGCCCAAAAACTACGACGTGGAAAAGAAGGGCCGCTACAGCGCGGGCACCTTCAGCCACCCCAAAGCAAAACGGAAGACCTCGAAGAGGCAACCACCGGATATCGCTACCCAAGCGCCTGAAGATCCGGAGCAATAGGTAGCGACGAGCCCTCAAACGCGGCCTTTGAGGGGTCAAGGCCATCCAGTCGCTTCTTCGCGGCACAAACTCCGCGAACAGTTGCGCTGAAGCTGCAAGATCTTGCGTGATCGTGCTGCCCGCCCACCTGTAACTATCTGATAACTACGGTCTCCTGACGGTTATCTGGGTTGGCATCAAAGCTGCACTAGTTAGCCTTCTCCCCCGCCAAATTTGAGCCTTTCCCGACGCATTTGTTTGGGTGCCTGGTGCTTTCTGCGGCGGGGTTCCAACGTACGACAGACTTCTAAAGGAGACTACTTTTCATGCCCGAGGCAAGCGCTCCACCAAAGAACCCGACAGACGAACATCGCGACAAGTATTTCAGCTTTCAAATCAAGGGATGGACAAATTTCGATCCCATGGCCAAGACCCTGGCCCGAGTGGCTGAAGGCATAGAACATGGCGGCGGATTTCTGACCCTGGTTGAAGTCCTGGAGGTCGAGGAGGACCTGGCTTCCATCGCCGATGAAGAAGTGAGGGAATGTTTTGCCAACATACTGGCAGCCAAGCGGCTGGTAAAGAACCTTCACGAGCTTCCTAAAGAGCTGATCGAAGAATTGCGATCAGCGCTGAAGACCGAACCGGATGTTCTCAAGAAGCCTCCTACTCTTGCTGCGATTTCTCTAAGCAACGACGAAACGGGGACACGCGGCAAGCTCTGGCCATGAGAATGGCACTCGGAGCCATGGCCCACTGTAGCTGGTGAAAAATCGGCGTCTGCTTTTTTGTCAGGTTGTCCTGGAGCGGGGCTCGGCCGCCGCGCGAGTAGCTCTCCCAATATTGCTGTCAAAGAGAAAACCCCTGCCGCGAGGCCGGGTCGGAATGGAGGCCAGCTGAGTACTGTCGCGTTGCCGGAATTCGATGATGCCTTCGATCGGGAGCTGTTGGAGTGGTTCGCTCTGCGGAAGGGTGTCTGGTCTGGAACCGCGGCGGAATTACTGGCCGCATTGCGATGCAGACCCGATGGCGGAACCCCCGCGTGGTCCCAGTCCGCGCGGACGCTTTACGCCCACCTGGAATCCCACCGGCACATTCTTCGTTCCTCGGGGATAGACGTCTGTCTACAACCGGGCTCCCCGCGAATGCTGTCGCTGCGGCCGTGCCCGGTGGGAAAATCCGCAAAAAAGCCGCCCGCGACAGCGGCTGCTGCTCACAAAGCTCCTGTTCTACCCCCAGTTGCGGAAGAGACAAAACCCGCTCCCGCCAGGCCTGACTCCGCCGCTCGCTTTGTTAGTGGCCGGTTCGCCGAGAAAGACAGCCCGGGAGGCCGAGTTTTCGAGAATACGGGAGAAGCCCTTTCGGCGGTTGCCGAAATGCATGACTTGATCCGGGAGCAAAATCTGGATCCTCGGGCAACGATCGAGATGATGGCCAATCGAGCCCAGGAAATCACAGGATGTTGTGGGACCACGGTCGGATTGCTTACGCAGAATACTGCGGTCTACCCAGTACGAACCGGCATCGGCGCAACTATGGCGGGGCTTGAGTTGCACGCGAACTTTTTTCAATCCTGTGTCAGGACAGGCGGGGCGTTACAGTTGCGGGATGCCCGAAGACATCCTCGATTAGGCGCTATGTGTGAGCAGGAGGGGGTTGGGTCTCTGATCATCGTCCCGATATTCCATAACCGCGAAGTCGTCGGGGCCATGGAGTTCTTCTACAGAGAAACGCGCTCCTTTTCGACCGGTCAGGTTATGGATATGGAGCTCATCGCCGGTGTGGTCAGCGAACGGCTAAGCGCATTGAAACAGGAAGAAGAGCGCGACGGCCCAGCCCAGACATCGAAGGAGGGGAATCCTACGCCGCAGATTTCCGAGGCGACCGAGGTCGACCTCAAGGACTCGCTCAGCTCTCGCCTGGCTGGGGCCCCGCGCCGGCTGGGGCGAGCATTCCTGGGGCGCGCACTGAAGAGCGCCTGGACACCGCGGGCCCATTCCGACCCTGTGGCCGAAGAACTCGTAGTCAAAGCGCCCATGGTCACAGAGCCCGTGGTGACAGAGAATGTGACGACCACCAATGCCCTGCCAGAATGTGATGTAGAAGCTCCGGAACCTACCCAGACAGAAGCCGGGTCCACCGCACCGTCGACAGAACCAAAAGACTGACGCGTCTGCTTCGCAGGTAGCGCCGGCGTCCCGCCGGCCCGATGGGCGGGCAAAGCCCGCCAGCGTTCTCCGACGCAACCTTACTTCGAAGAGGTTCACGAGCGGAGGGCGAGACGCTCTCCGGACAGCCGGCGGGACGCCGGCGCTACACCATGCCTTTTCTTAGCTCTTCCAGCGGATAGAAGGTCCCTCTCCACGCGACGCCGCCGCGTCCCAGGGTCAAGAATGTCGAACGCAGCATGGTGTACACAAACAGCGCCGTGCTGACCGGGTGCAGGACGAAGTAGTAAGGCGGAATGTCCGACTTCCGCGACATGCCGACGTAAATTGAAAACATCGAGAACAGCGCGACCGCGTAGCCCAGCCGCTCCCAACCGTGAGCGAGCCAGATTCCGGCGAACGGCCCGAAGTTAAGAAATGCGAGCACAAAGCACGAGGCCAGGGCTCGCGGCCACTGAAACGACATGAGAGCGAAGAAGTTTTTCGTGAGGTTGTCCACTACGCCCCACGGGCCTTTTGCCCAGCGGATGGAAACAAGATCGGCGCCAAAGACATTGCGCTGCGCGTAACCGGCGTTTTTCACCACCTTGCCCAACTTCATGTCGTCGAGCACTTCGAAACGCAACGCCTGATACGTGCCGAGAGCGTCATACACGGGGCGGCGAATCATGTTAAAGGCACCGACGCCCATGTGGTCCTTGGTTCTTGGATCGGCAACTTTCCAGGGACGGTGGCCAAAAACAAACAGCGTCTGGAAAAAAGCGACCATCATTTTCTCGCCTGGATACTTCATGATCATGCGAGGAAACAGGACAAGGTGATCGGCGCGTTCTGATTCGGCATAAGCCAGAGCGCGCCGGAGAGCGTCAGGCTTGAACAAAACATCCCCGTCGGTGAATAAGAGCCAGTCGCCATGAGCCAGATTGCTGGCGCTCCACATGGCGTGCGGCTTGCCCATCCAGCCGGCCGGCAGCTCGGTGATGTGAATAATCTGGAGCCTGCCGCTTGGGGCCGTGGCGGCAACTTTTTCCATAATTTCGCCGGTACGGTCCGTAGATCGGTCATTTACGGCGATGATTTCGTAGTTGTCGTATTCGAGCGCGAGCAGGTGAGCGAGCGTGGCTTCGATGTCGGCGGCTTCGTTGCAGGCAGGAACAATAATGCTGACGCGGGGATTGCCCACCGGCTTGCGATCCCACTCCGGAGCAGAGACGTCGGCGATGGTCGGAACGCCCACGGCCGCATCGACCAGACGCCAGAGCCAAGCCAGCCCCAGGATGCATCCAGTAATCCAGTGGAAATAACTCATCCTGCTGGAACTCCGGCGGCGCCGGAATCATTTTGAGTTCGGACGATGGGAGCGAAGCGCATGCCGTAAAACAGTATCGCAGACGAAATCGCCATCGCGATCACAGGCAAGATAAAGGCAGCCTGCAACGACCTGCGATCGGCCACATATCCCATCAGGGTCGGTGAAGGCACGTCGCCCAGGAGGTGAAACAGAAAGATATTGACGGCGATGGCAGTCGCGCGGATGTGAGAGCCGACCGAATTTACCAACGCCGTATTGAGTGGCGACGTGTTTAACAAAAGCAGAAACGCCGCCACCGCGATGGCAGGCACCATATAAGGACCCTTGTGGAAGAGCGCGAGGATCATCACGGGCACGCCCAGGCCCATGCTGACGGCGGAGACAAAGTAGTACGAGCCCTTCATCCGCGGCAGCAACTTGTCGCCCAGCCAGCCCCCGATCAGCGACGCCAAAATGCCATCCACCACAACGATCTTGCCAAAGATCAGATTCGCCGACTCCAGACTGTATCCCCGCGCGCGCGACAGGAACGTCGGCATCCACACCTGTATTCCTCCCAGTGAAAACGTTCCCGCAGCCATGCCCAGAGTGACCATCCAGAAGGCCGGATTGCGCGCCAGTCCGCGGAGTGTTCCCCGCTCTGGGGTCTCCTTCTGTGTGTCGAACTGACCGCGCGGCGGTTCGGGAAGAAACCAGACCGCCAGCGCCAGGAGGAAACCGGGAAACGCGGCAATGTAAAACGGAAAGCGCCATCCCTGCATGGGCCCGAGCCAACCGCCCAGCATGTATCCCGCCGCCGTGCCGCAAGGGATGGCCAGATAGAAGATGCCGAAAATACGGCCGCGCTTATTTTCCGGAAACAGGTCAGCCACAAAAGTCGGCGCAATGGTCACAAACGTGGCCTCGCCGACGCCTACCAGCGTGTGGCGGATGAGCAATTCCGTGTAAGTGTGGGTGATGGCGGTCATCAAAGTCAGGCCGCTCCAGAACACCGCTCCCAGCACAATGATCACTCTGCGCGAATAGCGGTCCGCCAGCGGGCCCACGAAAGGCGCCGCCACCATGTAGAACAGCAGAAAGGCGCTGGTGAGATATCCCACCTGGGCGTTGGTGAGCTGGAATTCGGTCTGCACCAGCGGCTGCACCGCAAACAGGACGGAGCGATCGATGTAGTTCAGGAAGTTCAGCGTGGTCAGGATGACCAGCGCCGTCCAGGGATAGAGTTTGCGTTGCGCCACTTGGGGAAGGAATATAACACGGAGGCCTCTTCTTCCGGATAATAACGATTGACGTTATTAACGAGTGACGTTACTATCGAGAGGTGATTAAGAGTTTCGCCACGGCCAAGACGGCGGAAATCTGGAGAACGGGCAAGACGCGGGGCTCGCCTCCCGCTGGAGTCACCCGGCGGAAACTCATGATATTGGACGCGGCTGGAAATCTAGACGATCTGAGAGTCCCTCCCGGCAATCGCCTGGAAAAGTTGAAGGGAAACCGGCATGGGCAATACAGCATCCGGATCAACGACCAGTATCGACTTTGCTTCGCTTGGCACGATCACGACGCGTATGACGTCGAAATAACGGACTATCACTGAGGTACGGACTTTATGAGCATCCCACGAAAAGGCACACCCACATGGAGAGTTCATCCGGGCGAGATTCTTCGGGAGGAGTTTCTGAAGCCGATGGGAATGTCGGCCTACGAATTGGCGAAGCGGCTCTTGGTTCCGACCCCGCGCATCAATGACATTGTCCTGGAACGCCGTGGGATCACGGCAGACACCGCCATTCGCCTTTCCCGGTTCTTCAGGACTACCGAGCAGTTCTGGCTGAATTTGCAAGGTGCTTTCGAAGTGAGCCGGGTGAAGGCAGAACGCGGCCCGGAGTTGGAGCGCATCGAGCCTCTGAAATCGAACGAAGCCCGCGCCTGATTGACACGCCGGGAAGTATCACCCTCGCTTTTTCCCTTTCGGTCGTGGCCATCGGGCGACCACAACGGTCGAAATGCCGCCGCGGGGGCGGAAATCTCCCTTCACTTCAGCCCACACAGGTTTCGCCCAGCGCACCACGTCTTCCAATACACGATTCACGATATTTTCCTGGAAGATGCCCAGGTTGCGGTAGGACTGCAAATATTCCTTCAGCGACTTCAACTCCAAACAATGCTTGTCCGGCATGTAGCGAATCGTCACGGTGCCGAAATCCGGCAGACCGGTCTTGGGGCAAACAGAGGTAAACTCCGGATCGTCGACGACGATCTCGTAACCGGGAAACTGGTTGGGCCAGGTTTCGATCGCGGGAAACTTGTGGTCGAGGCCGGCTTCGGCGTGGGCCTCGGTATAACGCGCTTTGGGCATGATCCTATTGTAAGGTAGCGCCCCCGCCGGCTCGGATAGGTGGCAGATGGCCATCCGCTTGGGGGAATGCCCGGGCTATCAAACCCGGTTCCTTGCCCAATATCGTGCATCTAACTCCTAAAGACAGTTAAGCCTAGGCTCAGGTATGCGGTGATACATTATCTATCGGCAAGATGGCATTGACGGCAAACAGCAACGGGTTTTTCAGCCGGCATCGCTGGCTGGTGTGGGCAGCGGGAATTGCCGTCGCTGTGCTGTTGCTGGCGTCGTTCGCATCGCGCGATGACTCGATTCCAGTACGCGCCGCCACCGTGGAACGCGGCATGATTCGCAGCGTGATTTCCACTAACGGCAAGGTCGAACCGCTACAGAGTTTTGAGGCCCACGCCCCGGTTGGCACGACAGTAAAACGGTTGCTGGTCAAGGAAGGTGAGCGGGTAAAGAAGGGACAGCTCCTGGCGCAGCTGGACGACTCCGAGGCTAGCAGCCAAGCCGCGCGGGCGTTGTCCCAGGTGCGGACCGCACAGGCTGATGTCAGCGCCCAGCAGAGCGGCGGCATCCGCGAAGAAGTTTTGACTCTCGAGGCCCAGCTGGTGAAATCCCGCAATGGGCGCGATGCGGCGCAGCGCAATCTTGAAGCCTTAAAGCGTTTGCAGCAGCAGGGCGCGGCTTCACCCGGCGAGGTGAAACAAGCGGAAGACCAACTGGCGGGCGCGGAGGCCGACCTCAAACTGGCGCAGCAGAAACAGAAGGAGCGGTATTCCCAGCCGGAGATCGAGAAAGTCGAAGCCCAGCAGGCGGAGGCGCAAAGCGCCTATGCGGCTGCGGAAAATACTCTCCGTCAACTGAATATCCGCGCTCCTTTTGATGGCATTGTCTACTCCCTTCCGGTTCATCAGGGAGCGTACGTCAATGCTGGCGACCTGGTGCTGCAGGAGGCTGATCTCTCGAAAGTTCTGGTGCGCGCCTATGTGGACGAGCCAGACGTGGGCCGCCTTGCTCCCGGACAAAGAATTGATCTCACCTGGGACGCGGTGCCGGGGCGCACCTGGCAAGGAGCGGTCAGTAGCATACCTTCGACGGTCCGGCTGATCGGCACACGCAACGTAGGGGAAACGACCTGCATCGTGGACAACCAGGATTTCAAGCTTCTGCCCAACATCAACGTCGGGGTCACCATTGTGACCGGCGAGCACCAGAATGCGCTGACCGTGCCGCGCGAAGCGGTTCACTTGGATAACAGCAAAACCTTCGTCTATGAAATCGTAAACAACGAACTGCAGCGCCGGGACATTCAGACAGCCATTTCGAATCTAACCCAGGTGGAAATCGCGAGCGGAGTCACGGAAAAAGCTTTGCTGGCACTGGCTTCCACCAACTCCAAGCCGTTGCGTGAGGGCGTGACCGTAAAGGTAGTTCGCTAGGCTTTACGAAAAGAAGACTCGGTTCACAAAAAATGAAATTGAGAACAATCATTTTGATTTTGGCGGCGCTGCTCACTGCGGCTTTGGCCGTTGCCGACGAATCGGCTCCCGCCCTGCTGGCTGCGGGACGCGCCGACGATGCTATTACCACTTTGCGCTCCAAGATCAACACCTCCCCCGGCGACGCCGAGGCCCACAACCTGCTTTGCCGCGCCTATTTTTCCATGGGCGATTGGGACCGCGGCATTTCAGCCTGCGAAAAAGCGGTTACGCTCGATCCCAACAACAGCCGCTACCACCTGTGGCTGGGACGGGTGTATGGCGAGAAAGCGGACGCCGCAAACTTTCTGAGTGCGGCGTCTCTGGCCGGAAAAGTACGTAACGAGTTCGAAGCCGCGGTGCGCTTGGATGCCGAACAACGTGGACGCGCGCAGTGATCTGGGCGAGTTTTATCTGGAAGCTCCGGGAATCGTCGGCGGCGGGCGCGACAAAGCCGAAGCCCAGGCCCAGGCGCTGGCTGCTCTGGATCCCTCCAAGGCCGCCTATCTCAAAGGACGGATTGCGGAAAAAAAGAAAGACTTCGTGACCGCGGAAAAGGAATATCGCGCCGCCATCGAAGCCAGCCACGGAAGCGCGTTGACCTGGTTCAACCTGGCGCTGTTCTTCCGCCATCGGGAGCGCTGGAACGACATGGAAGACGCCATCAACCACGCCGTCTCAGCTCAGGTGGACCGGCCGGAAATCATCATGGAGTCGGGAGAAGTGTTGCTCCGCAGCGGGCGCAATTTCCCGGCAGCCGTGCAATATCTGCGGCGCTATCTGGCTTTGAATTCCAAAGTCGAAGAAGCTCCTGCTTTCAAAGCTCACTATCTGCTGGGCACGGCCCTGGAAAAGCAAGGCGACAAGCAGGGAGCCGCCCAGGAATATCGCGCCGCCCTCTCTTTGGCCAGAAATTTCTCGCGCGCGCAGGAAGCTCTGGACCGTCTCAACCGTTGAAATGTGAATGTCCGGTGGTTGTCCTGCGGCATTTACAATCCGCTTTACTGTCCCGTCGAATCTTTGAGGCCGACTTTCTTTTGAAGGTGAAGAGATGAACTCTGCCCTGCGCTGTGGTCTGCGTATTTTTGCCCTGCTGGTCATTGCGTTTTTAGCCCTGCCCCGGCTGGCCGCCGAGCCCGTGCCGCTGAAGCGCATGGTCGAACTGGCGCTCGCCCACAGCACCACGGTGGCCGGAGCCACGGCCGACGAGCAACGTGTCTTTGCCTCCTATCGCGAGGCCCGGAATCAATACATTCCGCAGTTGGTGGTCGGCTCCGGGCTGGGCAAATCCTGGGGCTTCCCTCTCAGCCTGGAGGGTTCGGCGCCTTCGATCCTCAACGTGAATTCGCAATCCACTATCTTCAATCCCGCGACACGTGATTTTGTACGCGCCGCCAAAACGGATTTTGGGGCGGCCACCGCGCAAAGTAAAGACCAGCGCAACCAGGTGATCCAGGACACTGTGCTGAGTTACGCCGAGTTGAGCAAGTGGGAGCGAGCGGCGAGCCACTTGCGGGAAGAACATGCCGCCGCGCTGCAGACCGAACAACTGGTGGCGGAACGGGTGAAGGAAGGAATTGACAGTCTGCAGATGCAGAATAAGGCGCACCTCAGTACCGCACGCCTGCGCCTGCAATTGGCCCAAGCCACGGGCGCCATCGACATAATTCGCAGCCGCCTATCGCACCTGACCGGGCTGGCGGCCGCCTCCATTGAAACAACGCCCGAATCCATGCCCGCGCTGCCCGAGGTCAAGCAGGAAGACGATCTTGCGGGCCAGGCGGTACGGTCAAGCCCAGCTGTGCAGGCCGCGGAGAGCCGCGCCACGGCGGAAACCTTCCGGGCCCGCGGCGAGCACCGCGCCATGTTGCCCTCGGCAGACTTCGCCGCTCAGTATGGTTTGCTGGCCCGATACAACAACTACGACGAATTCTTCAAGACGTTTCAACGCCACAATGCCACCATCGGCGTGGTCCTTCGATTTCCATTTCTGAATTATTCCCAGCGTGCCCGTGCCGAGGCTGCAGATGCCACCGCGCTGAAAGCGAAAAAGGATGCCGAGGCGGCCAAGAACCAGGTCTCGGAAGAAACCCTGCGACTACAGCGGTCAGTCGAGCAGATGTCCGCGGCCAAGGAAGTGGCCGATCTCGAATACCAGGTCGCGCAATCGAATTTGGAGGCTTTGCGAGTCCGCATGGATTCCGGAAGCATCGGCTGGCACGACGTTCAGGACGCGCGCGAGCAGGTCAACGAGCGTTACAATTCTTTACAGGATTCGATTTTTGAGCTGGAAAGGGCGCAGATCACGCTTCTGCGGGCCACGGGAGAGCTTGAAGGCTGGATCGGCGTGGGCAAGTAGAAATCGGGGGCCGTACAACTGTCACTTTTAAAAGGGTTTGGAGTTGGTCGCCGACCCGCAGGACGTACCTTGAATGTACCTAGGTTCCGGGTAAAATTCGGGCCGAAATGTTAATATAAGTTACTCACAATTATGCCTTTAAAAACACTTTTCTTGAATCCGCCGTCGTTTGAGAATTTCGACGGCGGCGCCGGCTCGCGTTGGCCCGCTACGCGCGAGATCGAGTCTTACTGGTATCCGGTTTGGCTGGCCTATCCGGCTGGAATGCTGGAAGGCGCGCGGCTGCTGGATGCGCCCTCCCACCATGTCTCGGCGGAGGAGACCATCAAGATTGCCAAGGACTACGAATTTCTGGTGCTGTTTACCAGCACTCCCGGATTTCCCTGGCGATATCCGGCTGGCGCAGGCCATCAAGACGCCAATCCCGAAGATCAAGATTGCTTTTGTGGGCCCGCACGTCACCGTGCTGCCGGAGCAGTCGCTGAAAGATTGCCCGGCCATCGATTTCATCTGCCGCAAGGAATTTGATTACTCCGTGGTCGAGTTCGCGCAGGGCAAGCCGCTGGAGGAGATTCTGGGAATTTCTTACCGGAAGAACGGCGCGGTCGTGCACAATCCCGACCGGCCGCAGATTCAGGACCTCGATGCCCTGCCCCACGTCACCGACATTTACCATCGCGACCTCGATGTCACGGCGCTACAACGTGCCGTTTCTGCTTTATCCCTACGTTTCGCTTTACACCACGCGCGGCTGCCCGGCGCAGTGTACCTTCTGCCTGTGGCCGCAGACGATCAGCGGACATCCCTGGCGCAAGCGCTCGACCGACGACGTGGCCCGCGAAATGGCCAAGGCCAAGGAATACTGGCCCTGGGTCAAGGAATTCTTCTTCGACGACGACACCTTCAACATTCAGAAGGCGCGCACGGTTGAACTGTGCGCCAAGCTGAAGCCGCTGAATCTGACCTGGTCCTGCACCTCACGCGTCACCACCGACTACGAGACGCTGAAGGCCATGAAGGAAGCGGGCTGCCGCCTGCTGATCGTGGGCTATGAGTCCGGCGATCAGCAGATCCTGAAGAACATCAAGAAGGGCGCGACCATCGAGCGTGCCCGCCAGTTCACCAAGGACTGCCACAAGCTGGGCCTGGTGGTCCACGGCGACTTCATTCTCGGCCTGCCGGGCGAGACCCGCGAAACCATCAACAACACCATCAATTTTGCCAAGGAACTGGACGTCGAAACCATTCAGGTTTCGGTGGCGCACGCTTATCCCGGGCACCGAGCTTTACGACTACGCGGTGAAGAATGGCTTCATGGTGGCGGACACCAAGATGGTGGATGAAGGCGGCCACCAGTTGGCCCAGATCCAGTATCCCGGGCTGCCGGCGGAAGAAATCATGGAATCGGTGCATCGCTTCTACGACGAGTATTACTTCCGGCCGAAGGCCGTTTTCCGCATCCTGAAGAAGGCGGCCTTCAACAGCGGAGAGCGCGAACGCCTCTACAAAGATGCCAAGAGCTTCCTCAAGCTGCGCGCGTCGCGCAACAAGTGGGTCAAGGACAAGCGCGAACGCGGCGACTCTGCAACCGTGGCCGAGCCCGTCAAGGCCTAGAAAGACGGCCTGAGAAAGACCGTGTGACGTTTCGCAAGTATCTGGTGCTGGCTGGTGTGACCTTGTTCGCCGCGATTGGCGATACCTTTCTCGCCCGCGGGATGAAACAGGTTGGCGAACATCTCGCTGCACCATCTTCCCGACATCGTTTTCACGCTTCTGAATCCCTGGGTCGCTCTGGGGATTTTCTTTTTGCTGGGATTTTTTGCCGCCTACATGACCGCCCTTTCCTGGGCTGATCTCACCTACGTGCTTCCCGCCACCTCGCTGGGATACGTGCTGCTGGCACTGATCGCCAAATTCTTTCTGCACGAACAGGTCAGCGCCATGCGCTGGCTGGGGATTGGACTCATCTCGGCGGGCGTGGGCTTTGTGACTCAGGGACCAGCCTTGACGCGACATCCCGCTCACGACGGCCATCAGGAGATGGAGCCCGAAGCCGTGGGCTCGAGGGCGGAGCCATGAAACACGCCTACACCTGGGGAGCGATTTTGGCGGTCGTTCTGGCTTCGACGACCGGAGATGTACTGCTGTCGCGTGCCATGAAGAAAGTAGGCGATGTTGGCGAACTCTGGCGCCGCTCCGGAGTATTCACCGTAGCCGGGCGAATCGTGCGGCGCCCCAGCTTCGTGCTGGGTATTGTCATGATGGCGGTGGCATTTTTCAGCCTGCTGTTCGCTTTGTCTTGGGCGGACGTGAGTTTGGTCGCTCCCGCTTCCGCTTCCCTCACCTTCGTGGCAAACGCAATAGCAGCAAAAATCTTCCTGCATGAGCGCGTCGATCATCGCCGCTGGATCGCGGCCCTGCTGGTCGCTGGCGGCGTCGTGCTTCTGGCGGCCTGATTCCCTCCGAACCCACCGAAAACCCAACCCTGTTTACCCCCTGATTACCTAAGTCCATATCGAAGGTTACCTTTGCTCGATTCGGGCAGTGTGGAGAATAGATAGAGACCGCTGCATCTTAAGGTGTTGATAACACGGCAACTCGTCGAAAAACGACGGGGTGTAGAAGTGGTTTCAAGACGAGACTTTGCAACCTCCCGAGAGGTTAACGTAATCCTAACAACTGGTCTCGAAGTTTAACGACCGGGAGATACGCAAGGACACAGTTTGATCGATCCCAATTCATCTTTCGCGAGTTCGCCAATCATCGGCCGGCTGCGACCGGTCCGGCGCAGCGCGCTATTTTCATTTGTGCTTGGGCTCGTCCTGACTTGCATCTTCGGTTCCAGGGCTTACGCGGATGTAGGCGTTGTGCTCAACGAGTCGCTCGACACCAGCGTTGCCCGGATTACCGGCTCGGGACACAGCGCCGTGTATCTCTCTCGCATTTGCCCTGAGACTCCCGTGAAACTCCGGCTGTGCCAACCCGGGGAACAGGGTTCGGTGATGAGCAATTACACCACTCTTGGCGAGGATCAACCCTTCGAGTGGAATGTCGTGCCTTTCAACATCTACCTTTACGGGGTCGAGAACCCGCATTACCGGCCGATCGTGGGATCGCAGAAAATCAAGCGTGTGCTCGAGGAGCGATACCGCAAAGACTATCTGGGCGGCTACTGCGACAGCGAATCCTGCAAGACCAGCAACAAAGCGGAGTGGCGGGAGATGGTCGGCGCCACGCTCTCGCGCAGTATCTACATGTTCGTGGTGGAAACCACTGTCGAGCAGGACCTCGCCCTGATCGAACAATTCAATGCCCAGCCCAACGAGAATCACTTTAACGGCATGATCCGTAACTGCGCTGACTTTACCCGGCGCGTGATCAACACTTATTTCCCCAATGCCACCGGGCCTGACTACATCAACGATTTTGGCATGACCAGCCCGAAGGCAATTGCGCGTTCGTTCACGCGCTACGCCCACCGTCATCCCGATGCACGTTTTCGCGTGCTGCACTACGCACAGGTACCTGGCACCATCAAGCGCAGCAGCGAGTGTCGCGGGGGGACGGAGCAGCTGGTCCGGTCTAAAAAGCTTCTGGTTCCGATGCTCATATTTGCCGATCACGTGTTGCCCTTCGTGGCGGCGTCCTACGTGCTTACAGGACGCTTCAATCCGCAACGTGAACTGGAAAAGCACCCTACGGTCGAGGCCACGCAGGCCGAGCACGAGCTGAAATTGGCCAAGGCGGAGAACAACGAAGCCATGGCCGAGGAGCTCGAGGCCGACCGGGACCTGCAGCGGGCGCGGGTTGTCGGTACAGCCCAGGAGTGGAAACAATATCGCGCCTGGTACAAGTCCATCCTGGCGGAGTCCGCTGCCGAGAACACCGCAAGTTCGGACTCGGCAAACGCCGGGGCTCAGGGCATAAGCGGGTCCTTTGTGAACGGATCTTCTGTGAGCCGGTCTTCGATGAGTCGATCGTCAATGAGTCGATCTCTGAAGAAATTCTTCCGCCGGCTGGATGAGGCGGGCACGACCGTGGCAGACCGCAATGGCTCCCTGTGGATGGAATTCTCGGAGGGAGAAGAATCATCCCGGATCGGTTTGAGCGCCAATAACGTCTTCAGTTCGGGCACCGACTCGGAACTGGCCTACCAACTGGTTCTCGCCCGCGTCGGGCAGGTCCTGGAGAGCCCGAAGCACAGTCGCGAGAGCATGTTGGAATTCAAGAAAGACTGGAGTCTATTGCAGTCTGTTCGCTCGAACCTCGCCGGCGCTGTGGCGCGGGCGATCACGCCCCTCGCGGGCCGAGGCGACAGCGTCCTTTCCGGCAACGAATAAGGCTCCTCCAGCGCAGCCTGCAAACTCTTTCCCTTCTGCTGCAAACTTATTCAGCCGGGCCAGAGACGGTTCAGGAAATTTCGTCCGTCCGCAACCTGCCTTTCTTGCTATGATTTCCTTCCTGCCATGCGCTGTACGCGAAGCCTCGTCCGGCTGGTCCTGCTGTTCCTGTCGTTTGTCTTGGCGTTTGGTGAAGCGGGAGCTCCGGGGCCTGCCCCGGTGATCGAGATTCGCGCAACCCCGCGAGCCATGGTGATCGGTTTTGTCGGGGGCTTCGTCAAGCACGATGCCCGCGCCCACAGTACGGTGCAGGTGGTCGAGCACCTGCGCAACGAATATCGCGAGGGCGTGTACGTACAGAGTTTTGCCAACCGCCATCGGGATCAGGCCTACAAAGAGATTCTGCGCCACCTGGATACGGACAAAGACGGAACGCTATCGGCGGACGAAAAGCGCAATGCCCGCATCGTCATCTTTGGACACAGCTGGGGCGCGTCGGAAACCGTGACCCTGGCGCGAAAGTTGGAACGGGATGGCATTCCCGTCCTGCTCACGATTCAGGTGGACAGCGTTGCCAAACTTGGGCAGAACGATGCTTTGATTCCCGCCAACGTGGCCCAGGCTATCAATTTCTACCAGCCCGATGGAATCGTGCACGGCCGTCCCCAGATTCGCGCTGCGGACCCGGCACGAACGGAAATCCTGGGAAACTTCCGCTACGACTACAGGACGAATCCGATCAGTTGCGAGGGCTATCCCTGGTTTGATCGGATCCTGGTGAAGGCGCACACCGAAATTGAGTGTGATCCCAAGGTCTGGGGCCAGGTGGAGTCGTTGATCTATTCGAAAGTGTCGCCCGAAGCGCCTAAGACCGCGGCGCGATAACCATTCAATCCAAAAGAGCCGCGAAGCGGCTAACCGAAGAGGCGCATGAAGCCTGTTGGCGGCAGCTCTGGTACCAGGAACGCCGCATCACGGCGTCCTGCGACTCGGGCCACGCATTGTGCGGCGGCGTATCCGCTGCGGACCGCGCCTTCCATGGTGGCGGGCCATCCCGTGGCGGTCCAGTCTCCGGCCAGAAAGATACGCGGCCAGACGGTTTCCGGGCCGGGCCGGTGTGACTCGATGCCGGGGCGCGGCGAATAGGTGGCGTGAACTTCTTTGATCACCGTGGACTTCACCAGATTTGCCGCGCGCGCTCCGGGGAAAAACTCGCGCAGCTCGGAGAGCGCCAGATCGACAATTTCCTGGCGGGATTTCTCCACCAGAGTCTTCGACGAGCTGACCACAAGCTCGACATAGCTGTTGCTCTCCGCGCCGCTGGGGTCCGCTTCGCTGCGCCGTGCCCGTTTGCCGACTCGCCAGGCGCCGCCAGCAATTTCGATTTGTGGAACATCCACTGGATGGTGCGGTCGAGCAACACGGCATGATCGAGGTCGGTGATCTGGCGGTCGAACCAGAGATGGATGCCCGTGATCGGCGAGGTCTCGAAACGTCCGAGGGTCTGCCGCAACGGCTCCGCCGCCGTGGTTTGCGGCAGCATGCGCGACAACACATCGAACGGTACTGCCGGAATTACGAAATCAAAACTCTCTTCTCCCTCGGGGAGAAGGAGCTTTACATCGGCAAACTCGACGCGGAAGGACTCCGCACTGGTGCGGAACCGCACCTCTCCGCCCCGCGCGGTCATGTAGTCGCCGGCGTGATTATAGAGTTCGGTCAGCGGAACCGTGGGCACGCCCATGCGTCCGGCCGCGCGCGATTTCAGAAACGACTCGCGCACCACCTGCGCCGCGTAAGGCACCGACACGCGATCGAGATCCTCGTTGAGCGCGCTGACCAGGACCGTCTTCCAGAAGCGATCAATGGCGCGCTCCGTCTGCCCATGGCGCCGCAGCCACTGCAGAAAGGATTCGCCAGTGTCGCGGGGCGCAATGGGCGTCAGGGCCGCCAAGCCGGCGGCAATCGAAAGCTTGTCCGTCAGGTTCAGACAGGAAGCGCGGAGAAATGCGGGCGCCGTGTGCAGTGGAGCCGGCAAGGCCGTCGGTTCAATCACCGAGGCGCGTCCGCCGGGCTCGAGGAAGGTCATCCGCTCATACCAGCGAATCTTGTCTTCGACTCCGATGCGCTTGTAGAACTCGATCAGGTTGGTGCAGCAGCCCAGCAGAACGTGCTGGCAGTTGTCCACGACTTCGCCGGTGCCGGGATGTTGATAGGACGATGCCCGGCCACCCAGGTAGGGGCGGCGCTCAAACAGGGTGACGCGAAAGCCGCTTTCCGCCAGCGCACTACCGGCGGCCAGTCCCGCCAGGCCGCCTCCCACCACGGCAACTCTTGGAGATTGTGTCCAGCGCTCCGTCATCAAGCCAGGCGTTTCACCAAACCCTTTCCCAGGATGACGAGCTTCTCGCGGACGGTGAGGCTGATCTTCCTGCCGAAGACGTCATACTTGCGCTCCGAGATCTTTTCCAGCAGGCGGCGGTAAATCGTCACCAGAACCCAGAGCGCGGGCTGGCTGTCCTCGTCGATCATGACGATCAGGTCTCTTGCGGCGCCGTAATATTCGCGGGCCCGGTCCGCCTCGGCCGCGAGCAGCCAGCGCAGCCGCTCAGGAATCTCACGCTGCTGGAACTCGCGAGGGCGCAATCTTGAAGCGGTCAAGGTCTTCGGCGGGAAGATAAATCCTTCCCATGGTGGCGTCTTCCTTGATGTCGCGGATGATATTGGTCAGTTGAAAGGCCAGCCCCAGATTTTCCGCCAGCGATTCCGCCAGCGGATCGGTGTAACCAAATATCCGGATGCAAACCAGGCCCACCACCGACGCAACCCGGTAGCAGTACTGGCGGAGATCGCCGAAAGTGCGGTAGAGGACTTGAAGCCGGTCGGCCCGATGCGTCTGAGGCGGAGCTCTCCTGAATGTCCATGCCCGTTCCGTAGGCCAACTGGTCGAGCAGTTCCACTGGAATCTTGAAGCGGCGCTGGGTGTCGGTCAGCGCAAGCAGCACGGGATCGTCGGTGGCATGCCCTGATTCAGCGCGGTGCAGCGCATCCAGCCAGGCTTCGAGCCGCCGCCGCCTTTCGTAAGCCGGGACCTTGAAGTCGTCGGCAATGTCATCGCAGCGCCGCATGTAGGCGTACACCGCACATAGCGCCTGGCGCTTGGCGGCAGGCAGAACCAGAAACGCATAGTAGAAATTCTTCGCGCTCGAGCGCGTGATGCTGCGGCACACCGAATAGGCGACCGCGATCTGCGAGGGTGTCGGCGAAAATGGCGAAGACATGGGCTGCACGGCGGCGCTCATACTGCTTCCCCAGCTACTCTGCCCAGCAATTTTCCCAGCGCGGCCCGCGCCACCAGCGCCAGTTTGCGGGTCTTGGAAATAGCGGGCCGACGGCCCAGCACGGCGTATCCCTGGCGCTCGATGGCGTTCAGAATTTCCTGCCCGCCGCGGCTGAATAGCTCGATATCGACTGCCACTTCGCGATCCACCTGTCTTACCAAGGGAAAGCCCTGGACGAACCACTGGCGGGCGCGTTCCACCTCGAAACGCATCATTTCGCGGAAGGCCGGGGTGTTGCGAGCGGCGGCAATATCGTCTTCGCTCACCTGGTAACGCCGGAGGTCCTCAAGCGGAAGATAAATTCGTCCCTTGGCATAGTCGGCGCTCACGTCCTGCCAGAAATTGGCCAGCTGCAACGCGGTGCAGGTGAAATCAGAAAGCGCCTGGCGCTCGGCATCGCGGTACCCGCACAGATAGAGCACCAGATGGCCGACCGGATTCGCCGAATTGCGGCAATAGCCGAGCAAGTCCTCGAATGTCTCGTAGCGGTTGATCGTCTGGTCCTGGCGAAAGGCTTTCAGCAGATCGTCGAAGGGTTTTTGCGGGATATCAAATTCGCGAACCGTTTCTTCCAGCGCCACAAAAACCGGATGCCGCGGAGTGCCGGCATAGCAGGCATCGAGTTCCGCCTGCCACTGGTCGAGCATTGCGAGGGACGCTCGCGGGTCACCTACTTCATCGCCCAGATCGTCTGAAATCCGGCAGTAGGCGTAAACATTGAAAAAGTGTTGACGCAAACGCGCGGGCAGGAACCAGGTAGCTACGGAAAAATTCTCGTAGTGGCTGCGGGCCAGGCGACGGCAGTACTCCCAGGCCTCAGCTCGCGAAGGCGCATGCGCGGGAATGGCGTATTCAGGAGGAAGCCGGCTCCAGCCCAGCGAGGCGGCCACAGACGTGGCGGGGGAGTCGTTGCTGGCGATGGATGACATAGTCAGTTTCGTCCCCCGGCTGTGTGAAAGTGCTGATCGTCAACCGCTGGATGCCGCTGGCACAGTCTCCAACAGAAATAGTTGAGGCTTGGCCGGCCGCTTCTCGTTACCTCTCAAGGTCGTCTCAAAGTCGTGGTCAACCTGTCGCGGTGACCGCCTCAGTGACCAGGGATGATTGCCGTCTTGATATCACCGTTACGGTTCAGCATGTGGCGGAGGACCTGCTGTAACCGCGATAGGGGCGCCTCTCCGGTGATGTAGTCCGTTGACCGAATCTTCTTTTCCGCAATCAGAGCGAAGGCCTTGCGCACGGTTTCCGGCGTGTGATGAAAAGTGGCCTTCAGCGTGACTTCCGAGTAGTGCAGACGGTTGGTGTCAAGCTGGACCTTGGTGCCGCTGGCGCATCCGCCAAAGAAGTTGACCGTGCCGCCCTTGCGGACCATGTCGATCGCCCACTCCCACGCTTCGGGGCGTCCGACGGCCTCGACCACAACGTCGCTGCCGCGCTTTTCGGGAGAAATCATGCGCACCGCTTCAACCGCATCCTTCACCTTGGTGATCTGCACGACTTCGTGCGCGCCCATGCGCTTGGCGGCAGCCACCTGGGAATCGCGCTTTACCACCGAGATGACGTTGCATCCGGTGGCTTTCGCTACCTGCACAAACATCAGGCCGATGGGCCCGCCACCGATGACAGTTACGGTGTCTCCGATCTCAACTCCGGTTTCGTGCAGTCCACGCAGCACGCAAGCCAGAGGTTCCACCATGGCTGCTTCTTCGTAGGTGACGTCGGCCGGCACCGCCAGCATGTTGGTTTCAACAATGCGGCGCGGAATGCGAATGTACTCGGCGTAAGCGCCGTTATTGAACAACAGGTCTTCGCAAAGATTTTCCTGATGTTTGGAGCAGTAGAAGCACATCTGGCAGGGCGCCGAATTCAACGCCACCACCCGCATGCCTTTTTTGAAGCCGCGCACGCCGTGCCCGACTTCTTCGATGACTCCGGCCAGTTCGTGTCCGAAGAGCGCCGGCGGGACAATCATGCGCGCGTGGTACCCGCGCTGGTAGACCTTGAGGTCGGTGCCGCAGGTCAGGGCGACCTGCACCTTGACGAGTACTTCTCCGTCGCCTACGCGAGGGATGGGTACTTTTTCAATCTTTACGTCCTCTTTGCCATAGAGGACCGCTGCTGTCATCTTGCCGTTCACGCTCGGATTCCTTCCCACGAGCTGCCCGGTTGAATCGCTATCTTCATAGAATCGGGTTGGGGATGGGCAGCCAGGTTCAGAGCTTCGACGCTGCTCGACAGCGAGAATCGGTGGCTGATTAACCGTTCCAGATCCATTTCACGGCTCATTACAAATTGCACCGATGCCTCTTGCAGATCGACTGAAGCGCTATACGACCCCAACAGCGTTTTTTCATCTACGCACACAGCCCCGGGATCAAAAGTGGCGTCCCCGTGAACTGTTTGCGCGAACAGCAAAACCCGGCCTCCAGGACGTACTGCATCCATCGCAGTCCGGATCAGACCATTACCACCGACCGCCAGGATGGCTGCGTCCGCGCCACGCCCTGCGGTCATCTCGCGCACCGTTTTTACGACATCGGCACGCGATGCATCAATGCTGTTCCCCAAGCCGTAACTTGTAGATATTGTAAGCCTCTGGGGATACAAATCGGAAGTGACTACCGTGGAGCCTGTCCGTTTGGCCAATACACTCAACATGATACCGATGGGACCCTGACCTATCACTACAACCGTCTCTCCGGCCTGCAAACCCAATCTTTCAATTCCCTTCATGCAGGTGTTGACGGGCTCGACAAAACACGCCTGCTCGAAAGAAACATTTTCCGGGATGCGCACCGTGCCGCGGCGCACAATCCAGTCCATCACGCGGACATATTCGGCGAAGCCGCCGCCCGAGGGCTCGAAGCCCGCAGTGCAGCCCACTTTCTTGTAGGTCTCACACTGGGCAAAAGTTTTGTGGCGGCAGTAGTAGCACTCGCCGCATGGGATGTGGTGAAACACAACCACTCTGTCGCCGGGCTGAAAGTCGCGCACACCCGCGCCCACGGCGGCAATCATGCCCGCGGTCTCGTGACCAAAAATGCGCGGCGCGGAGTGAGATCCCGTGGCAATTTTCTTCAGATCGGTGCCGCAGATGCCGCAAGTGTGGACCCGCACCAGCAGTTCCCCGGGCCCGATCTTGGGCACAGGGACGGTTTCAAGACGAACGTCGTTCACGCCGCGATACACGGCCGCCAGCATCGTGGCAGGAATCGTCAACTTGTTTTCTTCGATCAACAGTTGTCCAGCTATGGCCATATCGAACCTGTTATTCCCGGCCTTCCGGGCTGGGATGCAAATCCGATTCCGCACTTACGGCATCTTCGGGATTGCTGTTGTATTGCGGCCAGCCATTCGCAAAGCGCGGCTGTGGCCTTGCTGCTGTTTCTGGCCAGGCGAGCGACGCGCAGCCAGAGCCATGGGCGTATCGCGACAAACGTGACGAAGGCGAGAGTCCGGAATTGCCCGTTACTCGTGATGAACGGAGCGATGGAGGGCATCTCAAAATCGGCTTCGTCCGAGATAGCCTTCAGGCCGACGAAAGTGATGTCGTGCGCCTGGGCCGCGCGCGCTACCGCCGCGGCCTCCATATCTACAGCGTGCGCCCAGTAGGCCTCCGCCAATTTTGCTTTCTGCTTGACCCCCGCCGGTTGGTCGACCGTCACCAGAACCCAGTGCCCAACCCCGGCTTCGATTCGGCTGCCGTCTTTGGCGTCGATCACGCAGATGGGAGTGAGTACCGTGCCTGCTTTCAGCGTGGGATCGAGCGCTCCGGCAAAGCCGGCGGACTGCACCAAAACAGGTGCATAGAGTTGGATGATGGCTTCGGTCGCGCGCCGCGCGGCTTCGGGCCCGATGCCGGAGCAAACCAGCGCGGCACGTTCGTTCTCGAAGAACTTGTACTTGCGGCCGTCGTGCTCGCGCTCGACCGCGCGCCAGTTCCTAATAAGCGGGCGCACTTCGCGCTCGAGGGCGGCTACGATCGCGACTTTGGCTTGATTAGGCAATGTCAAAACCTGCCACAGCGACAAACTTCGCAGTTCTGCATAGCCATTGGCCCGGAACCACTCGACTGCCCGGCGCAACGCTCCATCTACGGGAACCGTCTTCCATCCCAGATCGCGCTCGGCTTTGCCTGACGATACAAACATCTTTTTTCGGCCCATGCGGACAGCATCGATCGTGGCGCGAGGCTCGCGCTTCCGAATGTATCCCGTTACCACCTGATCGACTACGCCGGTCGCGAGCGCCACCACGTATGGAACTTTGATGCTTGGCGACGGCAGCCCGGTGATCGCCGCAAGCTTGTCGAGAATCTGCTTCAGCGTCAGATTCTCGCCGCCGAGGATGTAGCGTTCACCACTCTTGCCCTTTTCCAGCGCCGCCACATGGCCTCGGGCACATTCGCCAACATCCACCAGGTTCAGGCCCGTATCCACATAAGCGGGAAACTTTTTCTTCAGAAAATCCACCACGATCCGTCCGGTCGGCGTGGGTTTGATATCGCGCTCGCCCACTGGAGTCGTCGGGTTGACCACGACCACATCCATCCCTGCTCTGCCGGCCTCGAGCGCAATCTCTTCCGCCATGAATTTTGAACGCTTGTAAGGGCCAATCATATTGGCCAGGGAGACCGGCGAGTCCTCGTTGGCCAGGTGACCGTTCGATTGGAATCCCATCGTCGCCACGCTGGAGGTGTAAATCACCCGGCGCACTTTGTTCTCTCGCGCCGCCTGCAAAATCGCCCGCGTGCCCTCGACATTGGAGCGATACATCTGCTCTGGATCGCGGACCCACAAGCCGGTAATCCGCGGCCACGTGAAACACCGCATCGCATCCCGCTACGGCCTTGGTGAAGGATGCGGGATCGCGCAAATCCCCGATAACCCGGTCAGCCTGCAGCTCCGCAATATTCCTGAGATCACTGCCGGAGCGGACCAGGAGTCGCAAATCGGCGCCGTGAGCGGCAAGAGCGCGAGCTACGTGACTCCCCACAAATCCCGTCGCACCGGTGACGAAAGCTAGCATTTGGCAATTGGCACTTGGCAACTAGCCCAGATGTTTCATCTCGGACGCTAAATGCTAAGTGCCAAATGCCAATTGCTAATTGCTGCTTCTCTCCGCCATTACTTTCTTGTACGTAGTAAGCGCGATCAACGGGAAGTACTGCCGGTACATGTGATACATCAGGTAGAACACGCGAGGAAAGCCGGTACCGGTGAAATGGGGCTCATCCCATGAACCGTCTTTCTTCTGAGTACGAAGTAAGTAAGCGACGCCTCGCACCACGCAATCACTGCGGGTGTCATTGGCGGCGAGCAATCCCATGATGGCCCACGCCGTCTGCGAGGGTGTGCTGGGGCCGACGCCCTTGGTGTTGGGATCATCGTACGAACCGCAAGTCTCGCCCCATCCGCCGTCGGGATTCTGCACCATGCGCAGCCACTCAGCGGCCTGCTGGACGTAGGGCTCGTGATGGTCGATCCCCATGGCCTCGAGGCCACGCAGTACCTGCATAGTCCCGTAAATGTAGTTCACGCCCCAGCGCCCGAACCAGGAGCCGTCCGGCTCCTGCTGGTCGCGGATAAATTTCAGCGCCTTCTTCACCGCGGGGTAATTCTTGTCGTATCCATAGCCCGCCAGCATCTCGAGGATGCGGCCGGTGATGTCGACCGTAGCCGGATCGAGCATGGCGTTGTGGTCGGCAAAGGGGACGTACTGGAACACCATGCGGTCGTTGTTCTTGTCGAACGATGCCCAGCCGCCGTTGCGGCACTGCATGGAAAAAATCCAGTCGATGGCGCGTTGTACGGACTCGCGCTGATAGCGTCCGTTGGGATGATCCACGTGGCCCAGGCCCAGGCAGACCATGGCACTATCGTCCACGTCCGGATAAAACTCATTGTTGAATTCGAAATACCAGCCTCCAGGCTGGCCCTGCTTGTTCTTTACCTTCCAATCGCCCGCAATGCGCACCTGTTTTTGCAGAATCCAGTCGGCGCATTTCACCATGCGGGGATCGCTGGCCGGAACCCCGCTCTCGCCCAAGGCGAACAGAGCATAGGCGGTGTCCCACACCGGGGACTTGCAGGGCTGCATGCGGAACGTGTCCTGCTCTTCGATTCCGAGCTTTTCAAACTCGTCCATGGCGCGGATTACCTGGGGATCGTCCACGGAGTATCCCAGGCAGCGCAAGGCGATGATGGAATTCATCATCGAGGGAAAAATTGCGCCCAGGCCATCGCTCATCTCGAAGCGTTCCAGCATCCACTTCTCGGCAACCTTCAGTGCGACCGAGCGCAGCGGCCGGATGTGTACCCGCTCAAACCAGTGAGTCAAGCGATCCAGCGACAGAAAGAAGTTGCGCCAGGAGAACAGTTTCTTGTCCCAGCGCAGACGCATGCGCGACTTGTCGCGCCCGCCCACAAAAAGCTCTTCAACGCCCAACTCCTCTGGAATCTTCTTGAAGGGTTTCTTGGCGTAGCAAATCGACAGCGGCACCAGAATGGCCCGCGACCACGAAGAAATCTCGTAGATGTTGAACCAGAACCACTTGGGAAACAGAACAATTTCCGGCGGAATGGCCGGGACCGCGTCGTAGTCGTACTGCCCGAAGAAGCACAGGTAAATCTTGGTAAAGGTATTGACCTCGGTGACTCCGCCCATTTCGAGAATCCGTTTGCGGGCACGCGTCAGGTCAGGATGATCGGCGGCATAGCCAGCCAGCTTCAGTCCAAAGTAGCACTTGACCGAGGCGCTGATATTGGATGGGCCGTGGGAGTAGATGCTCCATCCGCCTTCTTCGTTCTGGTGTTCCAGAATGTAGCGCGCCGCCTTGGCCATGCGCACGGGATTCCCCGTGCCTAGAAGGACGTGCAAAATGATGTAATCGGCTTCCAGCGTGGCATCGGCTTCCAACTCGCCACACCAATAGCCTTCCTCGTGCTGTTCGGAGAACAGGCTGCTGCGCGCGCCATCAATGGCGGCAGCCACCCGGCTGATCAGATCATCAATTTTTCCGAAACGCATCTGCGGCACCGCAGACGCGGAAGAGAGGGAGGAGGAGTCTTCCATAATTTGCTGTCGCTACTCCACGGCCGCCCCGCTGGGAGCGGCGGCAATGGCTTCCACAATTTCAGGAGGCAGGCCGAACCTTACGTTCTCCGGCATGACCTCGACTTCCTGCACGTTCGAGAAGCCTTCGGTACCCAGGAACTTCACGACTTCTTCCACCAGGCACTCCGGAGCGGAAGCCCCCGCAGTCAGCGCGATCGTCTTCACATCCGCCAACCATTCCGGGCGGATGTTCCGGTAGCTATCGATTAGATGCGACCCCGTGCCCAAATTACGCGCAACTTCCACCAAACGATTGGAGTTGGAGCTGTTGTCGGAGCCGACCACCAGCAGCAGGTCGGCGTCCGAAGCCACGTGCTTCACTGCAACCTGTCTGTTTTCCGTGGCATAGCAGATATCCTGAGCCGCCGGCCCCTTAATGTTGGGGAAACGCTCGCGCAAGGCCGCAATGATGTCGCGGGTCTCATCCAGGCTGAGAGTAGTCTGGGTCAGATAGGCCACCCGGTTGGGGTCGGCTACGGTCAGCGAGGCCACTTCTTGCGGCGAGCCCACAACCTGGGTGACGACCGGCGCCTCGCCCAGCGTTCCAATGACCTCGTCGTGATCGCGGTGGCCGATCAGGATCAGCGAGTACCCTTCCTTGGCGAACTTGACGGCTTCGACGTGGACTTTGGTGACCAGCGGACAAGTGGCATCAATTACGCGCAATCCGCGGTGTTCGCTGGCCTCGCGGACTTCGGGAGAGACTCCGTGGGCGCTGTAGATCACCCGTTCCCCGTTTGGGACTTCTTCGACGCTGTCCACAAAAATGGCGCCTTTGCCCTGCAACTCCTCAACCACGAAGCGGTTGTGCACGATCTCTTTACGGACGTAGATCGGTGGCCCGAAGGCCTCGAGAGCGATACGGACAATGTCAATGGCCCGCACCACGCCCGCACAAAAACCGCGGGGCTTGAGCAAAAGCAGCGTTTTTTCGTCCGGGGATGGAGCCATATTCTGCCTTCTTAGGGTACACGTTCCCTACGGTTCGTTGCTTATTAGACTATCGGAGAAGTACCCAGTTGGTCAACGTAAGCCGTAGAAAGGCTTAGGATTAGCAGCGGGTGGGGAATACTGGACAGCGAACGGCAGGCGGCTCCCTAGGCGTTGGTCTTCAGCATCTGCTCGGCGTGCTTGCGCGAGGTCTCGGTCAGCTTGGCGCCGCTCAGCATGCGGGCCACTTCTTCAGTCCGCTCTTCCCCGGTAATGAGGTGGACGCTGGTCCGGGTGCGGCCTGCGACCGCCTTCTTCTCGATCAAGTAATGATGGTCGGCGAAGGTGGCAATCTGGGGCAGATGGGTCACGCAAAGGACCTGATTCGATCGGGACAGAGCTCTTAAGCTTCTTGCCCACGGCCTCGGCCGCCCGGCCGCCGATTCCGGTGTCGATTTCGTCAAATACCAGGGTGCGCTGCGCTCCCGAACTTCGCTTCTTTCCCGATGCGGCTTCGACACTGGCTTTAAGGGCCAGCATCACGCGGGACAGTTCTCCGCCGGAGGCGATGTGTTCCAGTTGCCGCAAGGGTTCGCCGGGGTTGGTGGCAATCATGTACACGACTTGATCGAAACCAGAGGACGTCCAGTTCCCTTCTTCATCGGTGCCGCTGACCTCAATTCGGAAAGTGGACTTCATGGCCAGATCGTTGATTTCCACCTCGACCAGCTTCTCCAGCTTTCGGGCGGCCTCGTAGCGTTTCTTCGAGATTGTTCGGGCGGCGTCCAGGTACTCCTCCGCTGCGCGCGCCAACTCACTACGAAGCTGGCGGAGAACTTCGTCTTTGTTCTCCATTTCTGAAAGCTTGCGGCTGACTTCAGCGCCGTGCCTGATTACATCTTCGAGCGTGGGGCCATACTTGCGCTTGAGCCGGTCCATGGCCGCGAGGCGGTCTTCCACCTCAGCCAGATGCTCGGGAGAGGCCTCGATGCCTCCGGCATAATCGCGCAGGCTGGCGCCAACGTCTTCCACGCTGATACGGGCGGTTTCGAGCGTGGCCATCGTCTCCTGAAACCTGGGCTCGTAGCGGGCCAGCTCTTCGATATGTTTTTGCGCCGTTCGCAACGACGTGGAAGTTGACGCATTGCCTTCGTAGAGCAAGTCGAAAGCGTGCATGGCAGCGCTGTGTATTTTTTCCGCGTTGGCCAGGACGCGCTTCTCGGTTTCAAGGCGCTCGTCTTCTCCCGGCTGCAATTTGGCTTCTTCAATTTCGCGCGCCTGGAAGGTCCAAAGATCGAGCAGCCGCAGGCGGTCCTGCTCATCGCGCTGAAGCTCTTCGATGCGACTTTGAATGTTCTTCCATTTGGCAAATGCCGCTGCCGTGGGTTCGATCTGAATATTGGCAAAGCTGTCGAGCAGGCGCAGCCGGGTGGATGCATCGAAAGAAAGCAGCGATTCGTTCTGCGCGTGAATCGTGGCGAGGTACGGCGCCAGTTGACGCAGCACGGCTACAGTCGCGGGCTGGTTGTTGACGAAAACACGTCCCTTGCCCCCGGCGGCAATCTCGCGGCGCAGGATGATGGATTCATCTTCCTGGTCGATCCCGTTATTCTCGAGGATTTGCGCGACCGTCTTTTCCGCCCCGCCTTCGGGTTCGAAGACAGCGGAGATCGTGGCCTTGTCGGCGCCGGAGCGAATCACGTCCGCGGAAGCCTTGTCGCCTAGCAGAAGCGCCAGCGCATCAATGAGGATGGATTTTCCCGCGCCGGTTTCGCCGGTCAGCAGGTTCAGGCCGGCGGCGAACTCAACCACCAGGTTGTCTATGACCGCGTAGTTTTCGAGCCGCAGTTCGATGAGCACCGGCAACCTGGGAGTTGTGACTTAGACAAACTTGAGCGCAGGATAGCATGAAAACAGTGCTCAGTTCGCAGTTCCCGGTTGTCAGAGAAGCAACCAGTATCGAGCTTGGCGAACTGGATTTTTTTGCACAGCTTCGCGGGTTAATAGATAGTGTTCATCGGCGAATTTCGCCCGCTGCAATGGTCTATAATCGAAGCAGGAATCCTCCTAAAAACAATGAATCTGTATCCCTTGCTGGCAGCAGTGGTCGGCGGCGAAATTATTGACTTGGTGGGCGAAACCGGCCCCGTCGCCAAGGTGGTCTTGCTTCTCCTTCTGATCTTCAGCCTGGTTTCCTGGGCGATTATTCTTTCCAAGTGGAGCGTGTTGCGGCGGGCGCGAGTGCAGAGCGGCCGCTTTGTGCGCGCTTTCCGCAAGGCGCAACGCCTGCAGGACGTAGGCGCCGTGGCCGAGCAATTTCGCCCCAGTCCGCTGGTGGGAGTGTTTGAGGGCGGCTTTGAGGAGTATCGCCGCCAGGGCGCTGTGGCCAACGGCTTGATCCGAAGCCCGCTCGCCATCCAGCGCGCCATGCAGATCGCGAATTCGGAAGAGCTGACCCGCTTTGAGCGCAACCTGCCATGGCTGGCAATCACAGGAGCGGTAACGCCGTTCGTCGGGCTCTTTGGGACAGTCTGGGGCATCATTGACGCCTTCCACGGCCTGGGCACGGCGGGAGCGGCGACGCTGCGAGCGGTTGCCCCCGGAATTTCCGAGGCTCTGATTACGACCGCAGCCGGACTGGCGGCTGCCATTCCTGCCGTGATTGCTTACAACCTGATTGGCGGGTCAATTCGCGAAATGGCCGCCCGTGGAGACGACTTTGCCATGGAGATGCTGAACGCGGTCGAGCGCCAGCAGCCGCAGCCTGCCTACCGCACGGCAGAAGCTCCGGGGGTGCCGCGGTAATGGCTTTCACCGCTTCGAACGGTCGAACTCAAACTTCCCTCTCCGACATCAACATCACGCCGCTGGTGGACGTTGTCCTCGTGCTGCTGATCATTTTCATGGTCACTGCCCCGGTGCTGCAATCCGGCATCGAGCTGAATGTGCCGAAGACCCGCACGGTGAAAGAGATCACCGAAGAACGTCTGGTGGTCAGCATCAACAAACAGCAGCGGGTTTTTCTGGGCAACGACGCGGTTAACATCAACGAAATTGGTGCCCGCCTGAGACAGAAGATCCGCGACCCTCAGCACCAGGCCATCTTTGTGCGAGCCGATGAAGATGTACCCTTCGGCGCTTTCGCCACCGTCATGGACGCGGTGAAATCTTCGGGCATCACCAACGTGAGCATCGTCACTCAACCGCTGGACTCGCATGGCAGCCAACGCTGAAATTTTCTTTGAACACGATCGCTGGGGGCGCAACCTTTCATGGTCGCTCGGGCTGCATATCGCGGTGGCCGCTTCCATTCTCGCTTACGCCGTGATCGCGCCCAGCAGTCATGGCGAAGGTTGGGGCGCGGGCGGAGGGGGCGAAGCAATGGGCGTCACCCTGGTGAGCACTGTCCCTCTGCCGGCCAATCCGGCGAGAACGGAAAACGTTCTGGCCAACGATTCCAAGGGGCTGACTCAGTCGCAACCCAAGCCGGTGGAAAAAGAGCCGGACGCGATTCCTATCCCCGACAAAGCCACAAAGGTGAAACCGGCTCCCAAGGCCACGCCGACTCATCAAAAGGCACAGCCCGCACCTGTGGTCGAAGCCGATAACGAAGTCCCCTTCGGCCAAGGCGGACCGGTCAGCGGGCCGTATGGCACGTTCAGCGCCAACGGAGCCAAGGGCGGCTTCGGCTTCACCGGCGGGGGCGGCGATTTTGGATCGCGCTATGCCTGGTACGTGCGAGTGGTGCAGCAGAAAGTTTCCGAAAACTGGCTTAAGTACGAAGTGGACCCGAGCATTTCAACTGCGCAACGCGTCTACATCACCTTCGATGTGATGCGCGACGGTCATCCCGCGAATGTTCAAGTGGAGCAATCGAGTGGTGTCCCATCGCTCGACCAATCGGCCACGCGGGCCATCCAGCGCATTGACACTTTTGGTCCCTTGCCCTCGGATTATGCCGCGAATAAGGTGTCGGTAGAGTTCTGGTTCGATTACAAAAGATAGCAGGGTGTTTTTGGACCTTGGGTTGCGCGTAGTCTTTGGTGTCATTGCTTTTCAAAAAAGGGCGTCATCCTGAGCGAAGCGAAGGATCTGGCGCGAAGCGGATATGAATGCGGCCCGGTCTGTAACAGTAGCGCGAGATCCTTCGGGACTAAAGTCCCTCAGGATGACGCCAGACTGGCAATTCGCCACTTCGTACTACACATTTAGGAAACGATCATTAATGAAGCGATTTTTCTTACTCCTGTTACCTCTATTTTTGTTGACATCGAGTTTTGCCCAGGACTGGATTAAGACCGGCACCGGGCTGGGCGTCGACAAGGTGCGCCTGGCTGTTCCCGATTTCAATGCCTCCAACCAGGATCCCAAAAATGCCGAATTGTTAAAGGCATTTAACGAAACTCTCTGGAATGACTTGGACAATGCCGGCATCTTCGACATGGTTTCCAAGAGTTTCTATCCCCTGGGCCAGGTGGGAACGCCCGCCGACGTGAAGTTTGAACCCTGGAGCGCGCCGCCGCCGAATGCCGCCATGCTGGCCTTTGGCAACCTGGGCGTATCCGGCAACGGCATGACGGTGCAGGGCTGGCTCTACGACGTCAAGAACGTGACCTCGCCCCAGGTTCTGGGCAAGCAGTATCAGGATGCCGCCACCAGCGACGCCGCTCGCACCACCGCCCATAAATTCGCCGATGAGATCATCTTTCGCCTGGGCGGGGGCATCGCCGGCATTGCGGAGAGCAAGATCTACTTCGTGAGTGCCCGTAGCGGGCACAAGGAAATATGGGCGATGGATTACGACGGCGCCAATCAGCACGCCGTGACTCATCTGAATTCAATTTCACTCTCCCCCCGGGTCTCGCCGGATGGCTCGCGCATCGCTTTCAGTTCGATGACCAAGTCGGGCTGGGAAATTCTGATGTATTCGCTCGACCTGAACCGTCTGGTGGCATTTCCCCACTTCGGCGGAACCAATGTTTCACCCGCATGGTCAGCGGACGGAACCCATATCGCCTTCTCTTCTTCGCGCAGCGGGGATCCGGAAATTTATACCGTGGATTCCTCCGGCGGGAATCTGAAGCGGATTACGTCGGTCCGCGGTCCCGATGTCTCGCCCGCGTGGAATCGCAAGACCGGCGCGCAGATTGCGTGGGTAAGCGGCCGGACCGGGCTGCCTCAGGTCTACACCATGGAGGCCGATGGCACCAATGTGCAGCGCCTCACGGATCAGGGATACGCGGTTTCTCCCGCTTGGTCGCCGAACGGACAATTTCTGGTGGTTTCCTGGATGCGCAAGTACGGGCCGGGGGCGCCGGGAGCGCAGGACATTTACATCATGGACATTGCCAGCAAGCAGTGGGTGCAGTTGACCCACGATGGCGGCCGCAACGACTTTCCCTGCTGGTCGCCGGATGGAAGACACATCATTTTCCAGTCCAGCCGTGCCGGCAGCATGCAGATATGGACCATGTTGGCCGATGGTACCAATCAGAAGCAGTTGACATTTGCGGGCCCCAATAGTCAGCCCAACTGGAGCTGGAAGTGACCGCAACGGAATCATAATGCTGTTTTGCAGTTAAATTCCCGAATGAGGTGGAGTTCCAGTTCCCCTCTTCGGACCTGAGCTGGGCGCGGCGATTCGTAATCAAGTGCAGCAATCAATGCGCACCAAGAGTACGGAGGAGCAGAGTGAAGCAACGAAAACTGAGATGGATGATGTTAGTGTTCGCCCTGATGGCGATTATGACGCTGGGCGCTTGCAAGAAGAAAGTAGCGCCTCCGCCACCGCCGCCACCCCCGCCGCCAGCGGCGCCTACAGCTTCGCTCACGGCCAACCCGAATACCGTCGACAAGGGCGGGTCCACTACCTTGACCTGGCAGACCAGCAATGCGACCGACGTCAGCATTGACGGAGTGGGCGCAGTGCAATCCACCGGATCGCAGAGCGTCACCCCGTCCGATTCCACCACCTATACCCTGACCGCGAAGGGGGCAGGTGGAACGCAGACGGCAACGGCGCGCGTCACCGTGAACGCGCCTCCACCACCGCCGCCACAGGTGTCGGCCACCGAAGAAGAGCTCTTCTCACAAACCGTGAAGGACATCTACTTCGATTACGACAAGAGCGATATCAACGCCGACCAGCAGTCGTCCATGCAGGGCGATGTCGAATTCCTGAAGCAGCATCCCAATATCAGCTTCACGGTAGAGGGCCACTGCGACGAACGGGGATCGACCGAATACAACCTGGCCCTGGGCGACAGCCGCGCGAATTCCGTGCGGAATGCGCTGGTTCAGGGAGGCGTGAGCGCCGACCACGTCAAGACCATCAGCTACGGCAAGGAAAAACCGTTCTGCACCGAATCCAACGAGCAATGCTGGCAGCAGAACCGGCGTGGTCATTTCGTCTACGGGAAGTAGTTTTTTGTAGCGCCGGCGTCTCGCCGGCTGTCGCGAGGGCTTCCTGCCTTCGCTCGGGGTAGGTAGATGTCGCCCCAACAGCCGTCGCTACGTCGGCGCTAATAGCTTGTCCTCTGGCCGGGACGCAAGACATACTCTTCGCATCTTAATCGCTTAGATCTTAGGGAATGACTATGACAATCCAACGCTATCCCGTTTTAGTGGCCATCGCCCTCCTGAGCCTGTTCTGCGCGGCGGTAACGCCGGCCTGGGGCGTCAACAAAGACATGGTGCAGTTGCAGACCCAGGTACAGGACCTACAGGACAGAATCGCCCACATGCAGCAATCGTTCGATGAGCGCATGGGCGTGATGCAGCACCTGGTCGAACAGAGTACAGACCGGGCCAACAAGGTCGCGACTTCGGTCACCGAACTCCAGACCACGCTGCAGAAACAGCAGACCGATAGCGGTGCCCATGCCGACCAGCTTTCAGGGCAAATTCAGTCCTTGAACGACACCCTGGATGAACTCAAAGCGCGGTTGGGCAAGGTGAGCCAGCAACTCGAGGGCATGCAGGCCGCGCAGCAAAGCCTGGCGGTGCAGCAGAGCCAGCAACAGCAGCAGGCGGCGTCTGCCCCGCCCCCGGATGTGCTTTACAACAACGCCCTGCGCGACTATCAGGCCGGAAAGAATGATCTGGCAGCGCAGGAATTTGGCGACTACGTGAAGTTCTATCCCAATACAGATCTGGCGGGAAACTCGAGCTTCTACCTGGCCGACATCCAATATAAGCAGGGGAATTATGCGGCGGCGGTCAAGAATTACGACCAGGTTCTACAGAGCTATCCTGACGGCAACAAGGCGGCGGCAGCCGAGCTGAAGAAAGGCCTGGCCCTGGTTGAACTGGGACAGCAGGAAGCCGGAATCGCTGCCCTTCGCCATGTGACCCAGCGCTATCCCAAGTCCAACGAAGCCATGCAAGCCCGGGACCGGTTGCGCAAGCTGGGAGTGGCTACCACGGGAACTGCGGCCAGGTAGGCCCGAGCAGTTGGCGGGGTAACTCCTGATCCTTGCCCCTCGCCCTTGATCCGCCTCGATTGATTACGCGCCGTTGTGATGGCGATGATGGCGGTGGTGTCGTCGCCGATGGTGGCGGCGCTCGTTATCTTTGGCTTCTTGCCGGTGTCCGGCAACGCTGGCACGCGCCTGCTCACCAGGCTTGAGTTGTTCTCCCCGACCGGTTGAAGTCAGCAGCAAGATTGCCGAAAGAGCGAAGACGAGACGCTTCATACGATCCTCGAGGTATTTCTTTCCTAATCTACAGGATTAACCCTTCCCTCCGGTAGAAGTTTCGCGATAGGCTAACCGTGGCTGTTAACGGGTATTACGGCCCGGGCGCTGGACACTCAACGACTCGGACGCCCCACACTAGGACACCCCATGACTGACGTGAGAAAAGATCTGGATGCGGCTCTCGCCAATGACCAGGACCGCGGTAAAGGTGCGGTTGAGCAGGACAAACCGCAGGAGCCAGGCAATACTTCCATGCAGGGCCAGCTAGGACATCGCGACCAGAATCCAATGCTGAAGTCCTCCGACAGCGATTTCCCCGAGCCCGGCGGAAGTCCCGAGCACTCCGGCGAACCCACGAATGCCAAGAAAGCGGACCCCAAGCAAACGCGACGTCGCCTAGCTCGCCTCTATTGCTTTCGTTTGGCCTACTCTCCCTTTGTCCTTTTCTCCATCCTTGTGGTGCAGGTCGAGTCCGAAGGATGGGTGGTCGCGCTGGCCGGTGATCTTGATGGGCACCTCGGTTTGGCCGTCCTTGCGGAAGAAGGGATCGACTGCCTTTAGCACGAAGGACTTCATCCCGGTTGTGGTCTGCGAAATCTTCGCCTGCATTCGCAGCTTGCCGTGAAAGTCCAGGTCTTCCTTTTCCAGACCGTACTTGCCGTTCAAGGCAACCTCCGCTCCAGTAACCGTGAAGGTCAGGCCCCGGAACGCGATCACGCCGTTGTCGAGCACGAAATTCCCTTTCAATTGGGAAACGCTGCTACCGGCGTCCTTGTTCTCCGGTTGGCCCTGGCCCTTCCGGCTGAGCGTCTCGATTTTCGCCGTGACTTCCGGGCTGGTGAACTGGGCGCGTTCCACGTCAAACTTCCCGTCCAGATTCAAACGATCGGAGATGTCGCCATTTCCCGGAGGCAGATCGAACTTGGTATGGAAATTAATGGCGCCGGTCAGGAGAGGTTGGTTGGCCTTCACTGCCAGGCGCAACAAATCTTCGAGCCTGCCCTTTTCGACGGTTACATCGAGCGTGATCTCCTTGCCCGGCTTTTCTTTATTCGTAGACTTCACGACTCCACCCTGGGCCACGATGACGGTATTCAGCAAATGGGCGGTCACCGGATGCAGCAGCGTGTCGCCGTTGGTGCCGTCTACCGTGGCGCTGAAAACCGTCTCCAGGTCGAGAGGATGTCCGCCGAGGGTGACCGTGAAGTCAGGGGTTGAGGTCTTCCCTTCCACTTCAATTTTCTCCAGCACGCCGCCAAACTTGCCGGTTGAAGAAAGAATGCCGCTGATCCCTTTGAACACGCCCAGGTCAGCTTTGTCGAAGGTGTATTCGGCCGCCAGCGGCGTCTGGCCGGGATCGTCCGGACTCCATGGGCCAAAGGTTCCCTTGGTCTCGATTTCGCCCGGAGGAATCGCGTTGGTAAGCTGCGCGTTGAATTTCGCCGGGCGATCCAGGCCAACCGAGTGCATCACCAGATGGTGAATCGCGAACACGTGTGGGTCTTTGTCAGCAGACTTAGGCAGCATTCGAAGTTCCGCGTCGTCAGAAACGATTTCTCCGATCAACACAGGAAGATTCTTCGCCTTCGGCCAATTCTGTGGCCCTCTGTCTCCCTTGGGCGGAATCTGTATCACCAGACCCTTGAGCGTGACCTGGTCTACCTTCCACGGTTTCCAGGGCAATCCCAGAATGCCGGCCTTTGCAGAGAACTCGCGAATTGAAATGAGGGGCGGAACATCGGTGCGGCCTTCATGACGGAGCACAAGCCCTGAACCTTCGATCCGTACTCCCGGAAACAGATAGACGTGAAAGTCTTTGAGCTCCACCTCGGCGTGGAATTTCTCCCGAAGCATCTCCACGACCTTCTTGTGCAGATACGGATTGGAGAGATGGATTCCGGTCACGATGACGCCCACAATAGCGATCACGACCAGTGATATCACGATCAGCAGCGTCTTGCTCACCGGGCTGGTCCTGGTTTCAGTCATTTGCATCAGGTCTCTGACGCTGTTTCCGGGAAAAGGGTTGGCAAGCAGAATGTTAGCAGTGTTGGTGAGTCTGTGCGGACGATCGAGAGATTGGTGGGTGGCCCATTCAAGCCCGTTTCTTGAGTGGGATGCTACCACTGTGCAACAGGCTGCGGCGGACGGTGGAGATCGAGCCGGAATATACGACACGTAAACACGAAAGAGTTGTCAGGAACACTCTGTCCCAGCCCTAGAACTACCCCACTCAAGCCAAAACCGGGCTTGAATGGGCCACAGAGCGCTCGTCAAAACTGATCTACCGCAACTCTTCCATCACCTGTTCCAGCACTTCCCTGCCCGGACGCACGGCGGATTCCGGCAGCGTGGCCAGAGGCTCTTCCGTCATGTTCAGCAGGTCAACGAAGGTTGGGGTTTTGGAGTTGACGTAGAACACACCGGTCAGCACTTCGCCCTTTTCGTGGGCTTCGTTCAGGCGGGTGATGGCCTTGATGCGGTTGGCGGGATCGTATTCTTCTTCGAGCTTGCGCAGGCGGAGGCGGGAGCCGTCGTGCATGGTGACTTCGATGGTGGTGCCGGGGTCGTAGTCGATCGCGATGTCTTCGAACGCCGGCACGAAGCTGACTTCCTGCAGCGGCTCTTCGTGGTCCTTCATGTATTTGTAGGATTTGGTGGAGCCCTCGTGATCGTTGAAAGTCACGCAGGGCGAGACCACGTCGAGCATGACCGTGCCCTTGTGGGCGATGGCCGCTTTCATCATGGCGTGCAGTTGCTTCTTGTCGCCGGAGAACGACCGTCCCACGAAGGTTGCGCCCAGCGTGATGGCCATGGCGCAGGTGTCGATGGGAGGCAGATCGTTGATCACGCCGGTCTTCAAAGTCGAACCCATGTCGGCGGTGGCAGAGAATTGGCCCTTGGTCAATCCATACACGCCGTTGTCTTCGATGATGTAAATGATGGGCAGATTGCGCCGCATGAGGTGAACGAACTGGCCCACGCCGATAGACGCCGTATCGCCGTCGCCGCTGACGCCGAGAGCGATCAGGTGGCGGTTGGCCAGTACCGCGCCGGTCGCGACCGAGGGCATGCGGCCGTGGACAGCGTTGAAGCTGTGCGAGCGCCCCATGAAGTACGCCGGGCTCTTGGAGGAGCATCCAATGCCGCTGGGCTTGATCACCCGCTCGGGCGGAACGCCCATTTCATACATGGCGTCGATGATGCGCTCGGAAATTGCGTTGTGGCCGCAGCCCGCGCACAGCGTAGTCTTGCCGCCGCGATAATCCAGCACGGACAGGCCGATGCGATTGGATTTTGGTGCGGGAGCCGGTTTTTCCGGCGTGCTGGTCGCCATTTACTTGCCCTCCATGGACATGAGTTCGTCGGTGACCGAGCGCGCGTCAAGCGGCAGGCCGTGAATGTGAGCGATGCTGCGCATGCGGGTGAGAAGTGCTGCCTCCAGATCCATCTTGAGCAAGGTAAGCATCTGGGCGTCGCGATTCTGTTCGACCAGGTAAACCCGGTCGTGCTGCTTCACAAAGTCGTGCACTTCGCGCGTAAAGGGATAGGCGCGGAGACGCAGGTAATCGGTTTCGATGTTGTACTCCTGGCGCAACTGGTCGCGGGCTTCGATCAGGGCCCAGTGCGAAGTGCCGTAACCGATGATGCCGATTTTGGACTTGCCCGTGTCAACTTCCGGCCGGGGCACAAAGGAACGCGCGGTCTCGAATTTCCGGTTGAGCCGCTCCATGTTGCGTTCGAAGTCGTCGGGGCGCTCACTGTACTGCGCTTTTCTCGTTGTGTCCGCTGCCCCGGGCAAAGTAGGCGGCAGCCGGATGATCGGTGCCCGGCAGCGTCCGGTAGCCGACGCCGTCTCCATCAACATCCTGGTAACGGGCGAACCCGCCCAGCCGGTCGAGATCCGCTTTGCTCAGCACTTTGCCGCGGCTGATGGGCTTCTCTGGATATTTGAAGGGATCAGCCATCCAGTTGTTCATTCCGAGATCAAGATCGGACATGACAAAGACCAGGGTCTGCAACTGCTCCGCCAGATCGAACGCATCTCCCGCCATGGTGAAACACTCTTCCGCTGAACAAGGAAGCAGCAGAACATGCTTAGTGTCTCCATGAGAAAGGAATGCGGTCGAGAGAATGTCGCCCTGCGAAGTGCGCGTAGGCAAACCGGTAGAGGGGCCGACACGTTGGATGTCCCAGATCACTCCCGGAACTTCGAGCGTAGTAGGCGAGTCCGGCAAACTCCGCCATCAAGCGAAATTCCCGGGCCGGCGGTGGCGGTCATGGCACGCGCACCCGCCCATCCTGCGCCGATGACCATGCCGATCGCTGCCAGTTCGTCCTCCGCCTGCACGATGGCAAATGTGGCCTTGCCGTCGGCGCCGATGCGAAAGCGCTTCATGTACTCGATAGTCGCTCTCGGGCAGCGATGACGAAGGCGTAATCGGATACCAGGCCACCATGGTGACCCCGGCGAACATACAACCCAGCGCGGCGGCTGAGTTTCCGTCGATGATGATCTTGCCCGCGGTCTTGTCCATGCGCTGGATGAAGTAGGGATCGCGCTTGGTCAGATTGGCTGCGGCGTAGTCGTATCCCGCTTTCACCGCCGCCAGGTTGAGGTTGGCCGCTTTCACCTTCTTGGCGAATTGCTTGCGGATGGCCTTTTCGACCTCGGCAATATCGATTTCCAGCAGCCTGGCCACCACGCCCACATAAATCATGTTCTTGACCAGCTTGCGCAGCTTGGCCTCGGGGCAGACGGGCGCGACCAGTTTGTCGTAAGGGACCGCGTAAAAGATCACATCGGAGCGCAGACTGCTGAGGTTCAAAGGCTCGTCGTACAGCACGGCTGCGCCTGCGGCCAGCGACATCACATCTTCCCGGGCGGTCTCGGCATTCATGGCAACGACGAAATCAATTTCCTTCTTGCGCGCGATGTAGCCATCCTTGTTGGCGCGAATCGTGTACCAGGTGGGCAGGCCCGCAATATTCGAGGGAAACAGGTTCTTGCCCGAAACTGGAACTCCCATCTGGAAAATGCTGCGCAACAGAACGGTGTTGGAGCTCTGCGAACCGGAACCGTTCACCGTCGCAACCTGGATACTCATGTCGTTGACAACACGCTTTTGCTCTGGTGGGCGGCTCTCAGCGTGGAGAGATACATCCGTGGTGGCCATCGGACCTTTCCTTTACCCTGGGTCGGCTTCAGTTCTGAGCGACGACGATAAACGGCTTCAGAACCCTACATTATACGGCAGGGGCGCAGGTTGAGGGGCAGAGGTATCTGCTTGAGAAATAGATGAAGCGTCGTTGGCATTGGCGCGCACGGAATGAGAGTCAATGGACTCGTGTGACGGTCACCAGCGGTTCGGCTTGCGCCGCCGGACGAACGAAAACAAAATCGAGCAGCGTGTCGGTGGCGCGCACACTGGAGTTGTTGCCGATTTGGATGGCCGTAGCGTGAGCGGACGTCCCTTGCGCCAAATGCTGAGGTGTAGTCGTGGTGAGCAGCGCGCCAAATGAATCAAGCACCGAGGCTTGTTGAGTGGCCTGGGCTTCGTCCACAACCGTGCGAACGCGATAAGGCTGCCCATAGGCGAAAGTATCTACGACCTGAAGGAAGCGGCCGTTTGAAATGATTCCCGATTGCGAGGTGGGATCGGTCGCATGCGTGGAAGGAAACTCCCAGTTGACGAGATTCGAGGGCGATCCCGCGAACTGCCCCTGGAGCAACACTGAAAATTGGCTGCCTGCCGGTGTTGGATTGGAACGGAAACGAAATTCTAGAGTGAATACCGGGTCAGGCTCAGGTTGAACGGGCGGGCGGCGAGCCCGGGTGCAAGTTGGCTGAGCACATGAATCGAACCGGCGGGCGCGTTGAATGGAAGACCAATGGTCAAAACCAGCGCCTTGATGTCTGGCTTTTGCAGATTGTGCGAGTCGGCGTAATAGACCACGTACACCTGACCACTGGGCAGCAGCATCGGCCACGAGTAGCCGCCATCAATTTGCTGCCCGGTATAGGTATCGAGCACTATGCCGTGGCCAAAAGTCAGCCCTCCATCGTAGGAAACGTAGGCCACCAACTGCCGGGGATAGCCGATGGTGTTGGGCGGCAGCACTCGCGGAATCGGGATGGTTTGCCGGCCCATGAGAACCAGCGCCGATCCAACCATGACCATCTGCGGCGCTTGCAGAACTCCGACCTGCGAGGTATAGGAGCGCGGCAGTCCCCAACTCACGCCCATGTCGGTGGAGAATTGCCCGTAGGTATTCACGTTGTCGTCCGCCCGCATCATGGCGAACAGGGTGTTGGCGGCGGTTTGAACGATCGCGGTTTCGTTGCGCCCGGGTTCGCCGGGTTGTCGAAGCCCGGAGACCTTGGTCCAGTTAAAACCGTCGTCGGATGATAGCCATAGACTCGAACCGTTGCCTCCTCCGCTATACGGACCATAACCCGAGCCATAGATCGTCGCCCCAACATTCAACGACGGAGCCACTCCCAAGGTGTCCGTCGGCGGGTCCTGAAAAAAGGTGAATGGCCCCCAGGTCAGGCCGTTGTCGCTCGAACGGGTGTAGCCCACGACTTCATGACCACCCGGATCCGCCTTGCCGAAAGCCATCAGCAACGCCCCCAGCGGAGTTCGGATCAGCGCGGGGTCGGGCACCGTGGAATTGAAGTAAACCACTTCAGGGCTCCAGGTACTGCCTGCATCCGAGCTACGCCGCAGAACGACGAACGGGGTATTCACATGGCTATCCCCCTTTTTGTACGCAAGCACGAAATCGCCGTTGGCGGCCTGCGCCACCCCGGGAAAGCCGTTATACATTCCATCACTCTGGATGACCTTGCGGCTGCCGACAGAAAGCGGCCCTGTGGTAACGGTGTCGCCGATACTGAGCAGGTTGTTCGCCTGCCAGCTGGCAACGTCGTGGACGTCGCTGAAAAATGGGAAGACCGAGTAGCCGTCGAATACCGTGGCGGAGCAGCCGATCGCGTGGCCGGCCGTCAGCAAGAGTTCAAGGATTCCTGCGGATTCAACGCCGGCAGATTGACCCAGAGCAGCGCCTTCCCTGCCACTGGATCGTAGGACTCAAGCCAGGCTGGAATTGTTTTGCGGGTCGCAGCGTCCCATACCGCCCAGTCCGATCCATCCTTGGATGGAACGCTGAAGTCGAAGGCGGTGTCATCCAAAGAAACGGCCACTGGATAATTTTGCAGGATTTCTGGTTGAGTATTTTGGACGGTCACAGACAGCACTTCAGGCGCCTGACCAGGAATACAACTGGACCCGGACGGTCGGGAGAGTGTCCCGCCACAACCCAGCAAAGAACCGAGGGAGAGGTAGACGGCCAGTAAACGCGGAGTCTTAGTTTCCGACCCGAAAAACGGATGTCATCGCACTTCCTTAATCCGGTATCTCGAAACTAACAGGGGAGAGGGACAGAGTTGAGGCACTAAGGTACGTGCATGTGCTTTGGAACTAAATGAAGAGCGTCACGTGCGTGGGCGGTTTTGTTTGGCCTATCGAGGGGAGATCGTTTACTTTTGTGCGGCGGCGGCGTGCGTCTTGGCGTCGGCAACAACGGCCTCCAGACGCGAATCGCCGCGCAGGGATTTCAGGTCCGGGTCGGTTGCAATGGCGAGAGCCTGGGCAGGCGATAGTCCGTGCGCCAAGGCCTCACGTAAGTACGCAAACGCTTCATCGGACCGTCCGCGCCGCGCCGCCAAGCAGGCCAGGTTGTAGGTTGTGTCAGCGGTGCGAGGGACTCTCGGGCCCCAGGACTCGCCGTTGAATTTCGCGGGTTTGAAGCAGGAGCTTTTCCGCCTCGATCATACTTGCCCAGACCGCCAAGACTGTTGGCCAGGCCGATTTGCGTGATCAGCGTGTCCCTTTGTTCCGGCCCCAAAACCCGGCGCTGGATTTCAAGAGTCTCTTGCTGCAACTTGGCCGCCTCCGCGAAGCGGCCTTCGTACCCTAGAACATTAGCCAGGTTATTCATGGAAAGCAGCGTGTCGGGATGCTCAGCACCGCGAACCCGGCGATCAAGGTCGAGCAGTTCGCGGAAGAGTTTGTCGGCATCGCCGTAGCGGCCTTGCCACTCAAATATCCAGCCAGGTTATTCATTGATGTCTGCGTGTCCGGGTGTTCGGGGCCAAGGACGCGGCGGCGGATGTCGAGTGTTTCCTGTCCATTTTCTCCGCTTCCGCATAGCGGCCTTCTTCGCCGAGAGTCCAACCCAGATCGCTCATCGACTGCAAAGTCTCCACATGGTCTGGCCCCAGGACCCGCTTCTGCAGGTCGAGCGTCTCCCGTAGCAGTTTCTCCGACTCGCCGTATTTACCCTCCTGGTAGAGCGTCCAACTCAAGTCGCTGGCCGACCTCAGAGTATCGGGGTTCTCGGGCCCGAGAATGCGGCGTTGCAGTGTCGAGCGTTTCGCGCCCTAATTTCTCAGCTTCGGGGTAGCGGGCTTGTCGCTGAAGAGCCCAAGCCAGGCCGCCCATTGACCTCAGAGTATCGGGGTCTCTTACGCCCAGGACATGCCTTCGGGTTTCAACTGCCCGTGACAGGAGTGAATCTCCTCGTTGGTACAACCCCAGACTGGTATAGACATTCCCCATCACGTCCATCATGTTGGCTTGAAGCTCAGGGTCCTTCGCCAGCCCGGTATCAATGTCGGTGGAAGCTTTGTCCAGAATCTCGCGGGCGGTGATGGTGTTGCCGCGGGCCTCGCTGGGTTGCGAGACCTTGAACATCCGAGTCATGAAATCGGTGACGCGATTGGCCCGGTCGCGTTCCCGGGTGATGCGACGTAATTGCACCGCCTGCATCACCGCGAAGGCGATGAGCAGGCAGGCCAATCCGCCGGCCGCGACATACTCCCACGCGATGGCGCCGGACATACTTTCGCAGGCGGTAGCCCACGGTGGCAGGCCGGGCCACCACCGGCTCGTTGCGCAGGTACCTGCCGATATCGGCCGACAACTCCGAAGGCATGCCATAGCGCCGCGAGCGGTCTTTTTCCAAGGCCTTCATCGTGATCCAATCCAGATCGCCGCGAAGGATGCTCATCAGCTGGTTAGGCTCCGTGCCGCGCATTTCCGCAGTCGCGTTGGAAGTCTCTTTCTCCCGGCTGAGTTTGGTGCTTGGATTGGGAGGATCCTGCTCGCGCAATTGCCGCAGGATTTCATCGAACGGCTGCTTGTGCCATCGCCCAGAATCGAAGGGATGAGCGCCGACCAACAGTTCATACAGCACCACACCCAGCGAATACACGTCGGTGCGCGTGTCCACATCGCCGAGAGCAGGATCGGCTTGCTCGGGACTCATGTACCCGGGCGTACCCATCGGCGCTCCCCCGCGGGTCAACAAGGTTTGCTCCCTGCCCGTCTCCGCCGTGGCCTTGGCGATGCCAAAGTCAATAATGCGGGGTTCCGCTTTGCCGTCGATTTCAGTTACCAGGATGTTGGAAGGCTTCAGGTCGCGATGAATGATGGCCTTCTGGTGGGCGTGCTGCACACCTTCGCAAACCCGAATGAAGAGTTCGAGGCGTTCCCGAATTTTCAGCTTCTTCTGATCGCAATACCGTGTAATGGACAGGCCCGGCACGTACTCCATCACAAAGTAAGGCTGACCGCTGGAGGTTTGGAACCGGCGTCAAAAACCTTGGCGATGGCAGGATGTTCCATGATCGCCAGCGACTGCTGTTCTGACCCAAAGCGGCGGGCCACAGCGGCATCGTAAATTCCACTGCGGATCAACTTGAGCGCGACTTGCCGCTTCACCGGGGCGGACTGATCGGCGAGCCAGACTTGTCCCATCCCGCCTTCGCCCAGCAGTTCACGCAATTGGTAGGGACCGATTGAGCCCGCGGCAGGTTCTTGCCTGGAGGCGCCAGCAGTGCCTGAGAGCGAGTCTTGGGTTTGCGCGCTGTCCGGGGCAGGGAGCGCTCCGCTTTCAGACCCGAGCGTCCGGTTGATTAGGATCGAGGCTATTCGATGGATCCTGCGGTTGTGTCACGTAGGCCGCCCCATGCGTTGCCCAAAAACGATGCGAAAGTCTAACACTGCCCGCCGTGCCGTGATAGCGCTCGTCAGTACTTTCGTAGCGAGGTATGGAACGGAAAAGCCTGGAGGGCTGTGTGCGGTTTTTGGTTGGGAGCGGCTTCTACTCGTCGCCGGTGAAGAATTGCGCCATCTTGCGGAATTTTGTGTAGCGCGTCGCGACCAGTTCCTTCGCCGAAGCTTTTTTCAGTTCGGCCAAGTATTTTTGCAGATTCTCATCGAGCAGCGCCGCGGCAGCTTCGTGGTCGGTGTGGGCTCCGCCTTCGGGTTCGGGAACGATGCCGTCAATGCAGCCCAGTTCTTTCAAGTCTTCGGCGGTGATGCGCATGGCCTCGGCTGCGAGCGCTTTCTTGGTGGGGTCGCGCCACATGATGGACGCGCAACCTTCCGGTGAGATCACGGAATAAATCGAGTTCTCCATCATCAGCACGCGGTCGGCGATAGCGATGGCCAGCGCTCCGCCGCTTCCGCCTTCTCCGGTGATCGTGGTAATGATGGGGATCTGCAGGCGCGCCATTTCGCGCAAATTGTGGGCGATGGCTTCGGCCTGGCCGCGCTCTTCGGCGCCCAGTCCGGGATAAGCACCGGGCGTGTCCACGAAGGTGAATAGTGGACGGCCAAATTTCTCCGCAATCTTCATCACCCGCATGGCCTTGCGATAGCCCTCGGGATTGGGCATGCCGAAGTTGCGATAAACCTTTTGTTTGGTGTCGCGCGCCTTCTGGTGTCCTACGATCATCACCTCTTCGCCGTGAAAGCGGGCCATGCCGCAAATGATGGCGGGATCGTCGGCATATCCGCGATCGCCGTGAATCTCACTCCAGTCGGTGAAGATGCGTTCGATGTAGTCGAGAGGATAGGGACGCTGGGGATGCCGTGCCAACTCCGTTTTGTCCCAGGCCTGGTAGTGGGATGATTCCATGTCTTTGCGTAACGCCTGAATGCGGTCGCGCAACACCTGAATTTCGCGCTGCGTATTCTCGTCCGGTCCCGCGGCCACCTGCAAACGGGTGATCTGCTGCTCGATCTTGTCGAGCTCCTGATGCGTCTTATCTCCCGGCTCCGTGGCGCTGCCATTACCGTTCCGGGCCAGTCGTTCTTCCACCATGGAGAGGAGAAACTCAGTTCCTGCCATCATCAGCGCTTCATTGGGCACCGATGGTGCAATCTTCGCTCCCAGCTTGGGATTCTTTTGAATGGAGACTCTTATCCGCCGCGGACTTCAGTGCGGCTGTTTTTGAAGCCTGAAGAGTGTTTCCTAGACCCGGGAAAGGCTCCGATTTTCGGCACTTTACCAGGCAGGGGCATCAGTCAATCACGCGTACGGCGCCCCGTCCACACAGCTCTTCGACCCGCGCGATGAAGTTGCGGTCTGGCAGGACATTATAGCCTTCCGCCTCCATCACGACCATGAAATCGCCCTGGCGTTCCACGTCAAATAACACCTTGGCTGTCCCCTTCTGTTGAGCGCAAAGCGTGTATAACGCGTCCACCGTAGACTCGTTTGCAGTCTCGAGCGGAACGCGGATACGCAGCGAATTGGGCAGCGGAACTTTCGCATCTTCGAGGGACTGGATATCGTTCACGGTCAGTTTAGGATTGGCCCCCTCTTCGATGCGCACGCCTCCGCGGATCAGGACTGGCACTTCCAGCTTCACCTTGTCCTGCAGCTTGCGATAGGCCTCTGGGAACACCAGCATCTCGACCGAGCCCGCCATATCTTCGAGTGCGCCCTGGGCATAGAAATCTCCGCGCTTGGACTTCAACACACGAAGATTGGTGATGATGCCGGCGGTTGTGATGTTTTCGTCCTTGCCCGTGGACTTGGTCAAAGCCCCCACTTCCTCCGTGCTCAAAGCGCGCAGGCTTTCCAGTTTGTCGCGATACTTTTCCAGCGGATGCCCGCTGATGAAGAATCCGAGAATTTCCTTCTCACTTGCCAGCCGGGTATGTTCGTCCCAGTCCGGCGTGTCGGGCAGCTTGTTGTTTGAATTTGAAACTTCCTCCTGCTGGAAAACGCCGAAAAGCCCGTGCTGGCCGCTCTCGGCATCGCGCTGGGTCTTCTGTGCGCCCTCGATGGCTCGATCGAGGACTGCCATCAACTGAGCGCGACGGCCAAGTCCATCCATGGCGCCGCTCTTGATCAGCGATTCCAGAACGCGCTTGTTCAGAAGCCGCAGGTCAACCTTCTCGCAGAATTCATAAATGGAGCCATAGCGGCCCAGCTCTTTGCGCCCGCCGACAATCGATTCGATCGCGTTGTGGCCGACATTTTTTACCGCGGCCAGGCCAAAACGGATGGCGCTGCCATGCGGCGTGAAGTTGGCGTCGCTCACATTGATGTCCGGGGCTTCCACGGCAATACCCATTTCACGGCACTCGTTGATGTACTTCACCACGTCATCTGTGCTGCCGGTCACCGAAGTGAGCAGTGCAGCCATGAACTCGACCGGATAGCGGGTCTTCAAATAGGCCGTCTGGTAGGCCAGCAGAGCGTAAGCGGCCGAGTGCGACTTGTTGAAGCCGTAGCCGGCAAACTGCGCCATCAGATCGAAAATCTTCTCAATCTTTTTCGGAGGATAGCCTCGCTGGTTGGCTCCGGTGACAAAGCGTTCCCGCTGCGCCGCCATTTCGGAGGCGATCTTCTTGCCCATGGCGCGGCGCAGCAGATCGGCCTCACCCAGGGAGTAGCCCGCCAGGCGGTTGGCGATCTGCATGACCTGTTCCTGGTAGACGATCACTCCCAGCGTTTCCTGCGAGGATCTCCTGCAACTCAGGCAGTTCGTACTCGATCTTCTTGCGGCCGTGTTTGCGATCGATGAAGTCGTCAATCATGCCGCCCTGGATGGGCCCAGGACGATACAGCGCGTTCAGGGCGGTCAGGTCTTCGATGGAATTGGGCTGGTAGCGGCGCAGAACGTCGCGCATGCCGCGCGATTCAAACTGAAATACGCCGGATGTCAGACCTTTGTGAAACACCTTCTGGTAGGTTTCCGGATCGTCGAGCTGGAGACCTTCGAGGGCGATGCGTTCGCCACGGGTCTGCGCGATCAGCTTCACAGCGTCGTCGAGAATGGTCAGCGTAGTCAGGCCGAGGAAGTCCATCTTCAACAGGCCGAGCTTCTCGATCGCGACCATGTCGAAGGCGGTGACAATTTCGTCGTTCTTGGTCCGGTACAGCGGTACCAGTTCGTTCAACGGCCGAGGCGAAATCACCACACCGGCGGCGTGCACGCCTGCGTTGCGCACCATGCCTTCAAGCTTTTTGGCCGTGTCCAGCAGTTCGCGGACTTGCGGATCGCTGTCATAGGCCTGCTGCAACGCCGGCGACTCCCGGATCGCATCTTCGAGCTTGATGTTCAGCGTGGTCGGAACCATTTTGGCGATGCGGTCTACATCGGCGTAAGGCACATCCATGGCGCGCCCCACGTCCTTGATCGCCGCCTTCGCCGCCATGGTTCCGAAGGTGATGATCTGGGCGACATTCTCGCGGCCGTACTTGCTGGTCACGTAGTTGATGACCTCGCCGCGGCGGTTCATGCAGAAATCGATATCAATATCGGGCAAGGAAATGCGCTCGGGATTCAGAAAGCGCTCAAAGATCAGTTCGTGCTGCAGCGGATCGAGGTCGGTGATGCCAAGGGCATATGAAACCAGCGAGCCTGCAGCCGAACCGCGCCCCGGCCCCACCGGAATGTCGCGTTCGCGGGCGTAGCGGATGAAATCCCAGACGATGAGGAAGTATCCGGAAAACTTCATCTGCTGGATGATGGCCAGTTCCCGGGCCAGACGCTGTTCGTATTCCGGCAGATTGTGCTTCAGGCGTCCCTGGGCTTCGAGCGGACGCAGCGTCTCCAGGCGGCGCGCGAACCCTTCGCGCGATACATGTTCGAAGTAGCTGTCCAGGGTAAATCCGGCGGGCACATCGAAATGCGGAAACGGGTTGCTCACTTTTTCCAGCCGCATGTTGCAACGCTCGGCGATGGCGAGCGTGCGGGAGAGCACGTCGGGCGAGTCTTTGAAGACCCGGTCCATTTCGTCATGGCTCTTGACGAAAAATCCGGTGCCCTGGAACTTCATGCGGTTGGTGTCTTGAATAGACTTGCCGGTCTGAATGCACAGCATCACGTCCTGCGCGTGAGCGTCGTCCTCGCAGAGGTAGTGGCTGTCGTTGGTGGCGACCAGCGGGAGGCCGAGATCCTTTTCCAGGCGGAAGAGATTGGAATGGATGCGATGTTCCTGCTCCAGGCCCTGGTCCTGAATCTCGAGAAAGAAGTTGTTGGGGCCGAAAATGTCGCTGTAGGTCGCGGCGGCGGCGCGGGCCGCGTCGTACTTGTCTTCCATCAGACGTTCGGCCACCTCGCCTTTCAGGCAGCCCGATAGTCCGATCAGTCCCTTGGAGTGCTCTGCCAGAAACTTCTTGCTTACCCGCGGCTTGTAGTAGAAGCCGCGCAGCGAGGCCTCCGAGGTGATCTTGGCCAGGTTGCGGTAGCCTTCTTCGTTCTCCGCCAGCACAAGAAGATGGTTGTAGGTGTCGCCGTCGGGAGGCGTGCGCTCGATGTTGTGGTCGTCCTTCTTGCAGATGTAAAGCTCGCAGCCCACGATGGGCTTCACTCCCGCCTTGTTGGCCGCATTCACGAAGTGGACCGCGCCAAAGATGTTGCCGTGATCGGTCATGGCGACCGCTGGCATACCCAGCTCTTTCACGCGCTGGACAAGCTTTTCCACGTCGCAAGCCCCGTCGAGCATGGAGTAGTCGGTATGGAGGTGCAGGTGGACGAATTGGGACATGGGTGTCGTGGCGAACTAGCTTGTTCTTATTCTAATGGGAAATAGTGGAGGGAACCGGGGAGTTTATCCACAGAGTCTAACGGGGTGGCCTTACTTTGCGTCCTTTGCGATCAAAGGCTTGAAAGATTCAAACGAGGTCAAACCCTTTACCGCAAAGTTCGCAAAGAAAGGCCGCAAAGGGCGCAAAGAATTCTGAAACGGTGCGATTGATGGGATCTATCGCGGTACCTGGAAATCAACCCCGCGATCGTCGTTGGCCTTGGTGGTGGCCTCGATGTCCAGCCAGGAAAGCGGAAGCTTGGTGGCTTTCTGCTCGTTGAAAATCCAGAGCGTGCCACCCACCACGGCATAGTTGCTGCACTTCCTGGGTGTGCTTGTCGCGGAAGACCAAGAGCGTAGGCGTGGAGGGCTCTGATCTGCTCTTCGGCCTGCGGCTGGGGCACTCTCGATTCGCGCTGCTCTCGCAGACGAGCCACTTCATCTTCCAGACGATCAATGTCGTCCTGCTGCCGGGCTATTTGATTTTGGGTGGCGTTAGCGGAAGCATAGTAGTCATATCCCGGATAGTAGCTCGCGGGCGCGTAGGCATACCCCGAGTCATAGTAGGGATAGCCGTAGTATCCGAAGAAGAATGGCGAGCCTCCGGAAAAGAAAACAGAACTGCGAAAGCGCCCTGGTCCAAAAAAGGGCCGCTGGAAACGGCGAGGACCGAAGAATGGCTGGCGAAAGCCGCCGAAAGAACCGCCGGAACGAAACGAGGATTGACCGAAACTGCGGAAACCTGATCCGAGGGGCCGGGCGCTAACGAAACTTGAACCGCCGTGGAAGCCCACCGAGCCGCGAGAAGAGAAACCGCTGTGTCCCATGGACCCGCTGCCGCGGGATCCGCCATGCATCTGGGCCAGCAAGGGTGCTGCCAGCAGTGCCGTGGATAACGCCGCAATGGCCAGCGGGCGCCGCATACGACGGATTATAGCGCCCGCCGGTGGGACTGGTTTGTCAAATCTTTGACAAGGCTGTAGTGGCGCAGCTTCAACAAATCTCCGCCACCGGCGTCATCCTGAGAGACGTCAGTCTCGAAGGATCTCGCGCGTACCGTGATCATCGGCGGGCCAGCGCATATCCGCTTCGCGCCCGATGCTTCGCAAGCTCAGCATGACGCCTCGCACAAGGTGAAAGTTCGAAGAGGTTCGACCCTCTAGTTCTGATCGCCAGCGCCATGTTTCTGTTGGCAGAGCTTGCAGTACGTTGGCGGCAGGCTGTTGTCCACCCGGTGTTTTACGGGAGGCACGGTGCGCAGGTAAGCGAAGATAGCCTTCAGGTCGTCGTCATTGAGGTTGGCGAATTCGCCGAATGGCATGATCGAGGCCAGCTTTCGCGCCTTCACGTATCCGGTACGCATAACTTTGAGAAATGTTGCTTCGTCGTAGTAGCTGATACCGGAGTCGTCGGGAGTGATGTTTGCGCTGGTAACGTCTCCCCACGGACCGACCAACTTCTCGCCGCCAGCATAATCCATGCCGGGAATTGGACCCTTTGGGGTGGCCGGCGAATGGCAGCCGCAGCCGATGTCCGCAAGATACTTTCCGCGTTGCGCGGGACTGGCTTGTGGACCTGGGCCATTGACCGGGTTGGTGACGGGTTGTGGGGCAGAGCGAACCAGGTAATTGACTGGAAACTTTACCTGCGTCGGAGGCAACGGATTTCGCACCGGTGCGACGGAGCGCACATAGACAACAATGGACGCCAGATCTTCGTCCGAAATCGCCTGGTATTGGGTGTAGGGCATCAGAGGGAAGATCGTGCGCCCATCGTGGCCGATGCCTTCTCGAATGGCCCGCGCAATCTGGTCATCACTCCATCGGCCTGCGCCGGTTTCCGGATCCGGCGTGAGGTTCGAAGCAATGATCGTCCCCGGTAGACCGGGGATCGGAATCACTTGACCCGCGAGTTCCATCCCCGGCAAATTGGGGGCGCCGTGGGTTTTCCAGTCCTTCGGCGTGTGGCAACTCTCACAGCCGGCCAGCCCGACCACAAGATAGCGGCCGCGGGCCAGCCGTTCCGGAGTGCGTTCGAACTGCCGATTGCTAGTGGCTCTGGCCCTAGGGCCTATGAATGGCCGCCAGCCGATGGTGAAAGTGATCGCTACGGCGAGCAGCAGGCAGATAACGAGCAGGATCTTTCCGAGTGTTTTCATCCCTCACTCCCAAGCGCAGGACTCAGGGAATGCCCCAAGCATTCCTAGTCAAAACTTGAATGGATATCGCAAGGCTCTAGCGCTTCTTCTTGCCCTTGCTTTTCTTACTGGTAGCAGGCGGCGTTTTCTTCCCCGCCTTGGCCTTGTCCGGCTTGGCCGGAGTGGCGGACTTGGGTGCCTCTGTTTTGCGCCGCCGGAACCGCGGGTGGCACGGCTTGGCCCTTGCCCTTCTTCTTGCCCTTGACCGCCGCAGCTGCAGCCGCGGCGGCAGCTGCCGCAGCCACAGCCGCTGCTTCAGCCGCTGCAGCTTTCGCCGCCCTTCCCCGCTTGGGCGGCGGTGGAGGCGGCGGTGGAGGCGGTGGCGGCGCCAGCGGCTTCAGATATTTCAACGTCTCCGTCCGCGAACGCAGCTTGCCGTCGAGCAACAGCAGGAACACATCGTGCGCGATCTTGGGATACTCGGGCAACGTGGGCACGATATGAAGCTCGGTCATCTCGAGCAACGGAATCTTCTGCTGTACCTGACGCCACTTGGTGAAGAAATTCTTGATCTTCTGGCTTACCGCCTGCTGCCGGGCGGTAATGGCCAGGAACAGAATCATCTCCGGCCGCGCTTCGGAAAGCAGTTTCCAGGCTACGCGATGGCGTGGCAGCCTCTTTGCCACCCAACCGCTTGGCCAATTCCTTCGCGTGGTCTTCCAGATCCCGCCAGGCTTCGACCAAATCCTTGCGCGGAATCTGCTTGCGCATGTCCGCGATGTCCTTGTCGCCCAGACGGGCGGTAAGGAAGTACATGACCGCCGGAGCCGGATCCGGGGCATAGCCCAGTTCGGTCATCTGCTGGCGGGTCTTCAGAAGCTGGCCCAGTTGCGCGGTGTCCACTTTGGCGCTGGTCCAGTGCGGATTCAGCACCTTCAGCCAGCCTTCTTTTTCCAGCACGCGCACGATGTGGAGCGGATCCTCTTCGTAGGCCAGTTGTTCAATTTCGTAGCCCACAGCTTTATGACTGATGTATTCGATGTAGTTGTTTTCTTTGGCCGACTCAAAGCGGGCCTGGGTGCGCTCTTCGAGCGGCCAGTGAAAGCGTGCAGCGAACCGAGTGGCGCGGATCAAGCGCGAAGGATCTTCGACAAAAGCGTAGTTATGCAGCACGCGCAGAAGCTTGGCTTCGATATCGGCCGCGCCGTTGAAGGGGTCCATCAGCAGGCCCGCGGAGCCTGGGTTCAACGACAACGCCATGGCGTTGACAGTGAAATCCCGGCGGCGCAAGTCTTCGATCAGGGTGGCGGGCGCGATGACGGGCGGCTTGCCGGATTTCTCGTAGTGCTCAGTACGCGCCATGCTGATCTCCGCGCGCACATTTCCCGGCAGGCCCAGATACAGAGTCTTGACGTCGTCATCGACTGCCGGCGATCCTGACGCCAGCCTTCTCCAGATCCTTTTGCAGCTTCAGGGGATTGCCCTGCACGGAGAAATCAAGATCGCGGATGGGGAATCCGCTGATGATGTCGCGGACCGCGCCTCCGGTCAGGTAAATGTTCATACCCGCGGCACGAGCGATGTCCTGTACCAGCGTGACGCCGCGCTGCTGGTCCGGCGTCAGCCGGATTTCCATGGTGTATATGTAATCGGCCATGCTTTCTTAAGGGCGCGGCCCCGCGACCCGGTTGGTTACAGCAGAGGCCAAGTTTTCCACAGGCCTCGCCCCAGGAAAACAGACTAATCCGGTCGCTTTTATGTAAGTCGCTCTATCCAATGGGCTTAGAGTACATGAGATGGGACGCCGCAAGCTACAGAAAATAACACAAGGTTAACGGTTTGGCTACAAGGAACGTACAAGACATGCGCTTTTTATCGGAAAAGTGCGAGAATCGCCTGCAAACGGTCGTCAGCTCGCCGCTGACTCCGGATGAAGACTGACCACCGACGGCTGCCGACTGATCTCCTCATGCCCTCAACCCATAAGAAAGTCGTAGTGCGAAAAATGGACCGGGATTCGATCAACGGACACGTTGCCCCGTCTAATTTCGTCCGCGAAGGCAAGCTCGAGCTCCTGAACACCTCGGGCAACGTGGTGGCCATCGACCTGAAGGACATCAAGGCAGTGTATTTTGTCCGCGAGTTTGGGGACTCCGATTCGCTCAGCCGCAAGACCTTCACCAGCCGGCCGCGTACCGAGGGGCTATGGGTGCGCCTCAAGTTCAAAGACAACGAAGTGCTGGAAGGGATGATGCCGAATGACCTTAGCCTGACCACGGCCGAAGGCTTCCTGATCAATCCGCCCGACCTGCGTTCGAATACGCAGCGGATCTTCGTTCCCCGCACCGCCCTGGAATCCCTGACCGTGCTGGCGGTAATCGGGGCCACCCATCGCCGCCGCAAAGGTGCGCCCACGGATACCCGGCAGGTTCCGATGTTCGGAGAATAGAAGAGCGGGCGGCGGACGTCAGACCCCGGCTTCAAATCCCTAACGGCTTTGCCGAGGTCTGATGTCCGACGCCCGCGGTCCGGCTTCAGTTCTTTTCGACCCTTAGATTGTTCGTTACAGAGAATGATCCGGAGACGCCGTTGGCGCGGATGTTGGCGATGTTCTTATCGCCTTCGCTGTCCACCACACCCTCCAGCGTCACGTTTCCGTTCTTCACAATGATGCGGATCGGTTTCTGGACGCCTAACGCATACTTCTGCATGGGCCCGTAACCGTAGATGGCGCGATAGAGCCTAAGGCGCAGACGGTCGTCATTCGGGGAATTGGGCAGGACTTCGATCTGATTATCGACGTTCTCGACGCCTTCAATCCGCTTCACAACGTTCCCAGCGTCTGACTTCAACGAAGGACGGCTGACTTGACCCAGCAGAGTCACGTTGTATCCGTCCACTTTGTAGGCGATATTGTCGAACACACCGAAATACGGCAGCATGAGCAACTCATGTCTGACTTCTTTGGTGATTCGCTCGGTGGCGCGCGAGGAAGTGTCCGAGGCTTGCCGGGCAAATGCGGCCGATCCCATGGCCAGTAGCACGCAAGTGATAAGCAATAATCGTAGCTTCATTGTTTCTTCTCCTGATGTCAGTAAAAGGCCTTCTTTCGAGGTGCACATAGTAGCAAATGAGGCGACGGCTTGTCCGCCCGGTGCTTCCCTCTCGTCAGGCAAGTTCTCAGATGATCATTCTGGCAATCGCGGAAAACGGTGTAAAATTGCCAGAACACGCATGGAGAACCGCGAGGACAATCACGAACTGGATCTTTTGCTCCCTGCCAGCGTCACGGGTCCGCTCTGGAAGTCGTTGTTGCGCAATCTTCGCGACCGCTTTTTTCCCGAGAAGCTTCCACCGCTGCAGTTGACTTCCCGTCCTGTAAACACCGGGATGCTGATCGGCGACGCAGTCAGCCTGCCCTGGTTTCGCACGGTTTTTACGAATCTGGGCAATGTGATCAATCCTGAGGTCCTGCCTCCGCTGGAACTGGAATCGCGGCCGGTGGACACGGGCGAATTGATCAGCGACCAGATGGGTCACATGTGGTGGAGTTCCCTGCTGCGCAATCTGGCCGATAACGTCGCGCCGGAACGGTTGGCTCCCCTGGAGCTGACTTCTGCGCCGGTCGAGGCCAGTTTGAAATCCGGATCCATGCAGCTGGCACGCTGGTCTTCGCTCATTACCTTGCCGACGGTCCCACTGGCCGAGCGGAAGTACTTTGTCGCCACGCCCGCCCGGCCGAGCGCTCCGCGCATCGGACCGGCGCCGCAATTCGCCGGATTTGCGGGAATGCCGGCGTCTGCCTTCGACGGCACACCGGCGCATGCCCACCCCGGTAAATTGCAGACCGCGCTCTCCCGCTCGCGGTTGCGGGAAGCCCTGCTGATCTCCCTGGCTGTTCTAGAGGCCTTGTACCTCGTGGGCTCGCTTCTCGGCCTCGTCTAGTCTCTCTTCCTTGCGGAATTCTTTGCGGCCTTTGCGGTAAGGTTTTGGGTGGTGTCCGCGCGATCAAATGCTTAACCGCAAAGTACGCAAAGGAAATAACAAAGGACGCAAAGACTGCTAGTTCGTATTTGGTGTTTTTTCATCCCCAGCACTGCCTCCGTTACAATCACCCTTCTGCTCAGTATCTCGGTCAATGCCTATGAAACTCGCTGAAATCGCCTCTGCTCTTAACGCACGGCTGGAAAATGGTTCGCCGGACATCGAAATCACCGGCGTGGCCGGAATCAAAGACGCAGGCCCCGGCCAGCTTACTTTCGTGGCCAACCCCAAGTACGCCGGGGCGGCGCGGACGACCAAGGCTTCCGCGGTGATCGTGACCGAGGAGTTCCCTGCGGTTTCCACGGCCTTGTTACGTTGCCGCAACCCATATCTGGCTTTCGCCCACGCTCTAGAACTCTTCGCCAAGCCGCAGCGGTACGAACCGGGTGTGCATCCGACGGCGGTGGTCGATCCGTCGGCCAAGGTCGGTGAAGGCGCGCACATCGGGCCTTATGTGGTCATCAATCAGGGGGTGGAGATTGGCCGGAACGCCGTACTACTGGCGCATGTGGTCATCTACCGCGATGCCCGGATCGGCGACAATTTCTTTGCCCACGCGCATGCCGTGGTACGCGAAGGCTGCCGCCTCGGCAATCGCGTGCTCTTGCAGAATGGCGCCATCATCGGAGCCGATGGCTTCGGTTTCGCCAAGGACGACTCCGGGCACTGGTACAAAATCCTGCAACCCGAGCCGGTGGTGATCGAAGACGACGTCGAAATACAGGCCAACTCCTGCATCGACCGGGCTAGTGTGGAGAAAACCAGGATCGGTCGCGGCACCAAGATCGACAATCTGGTGCAGGTTGGTCACGGCTCCCGCATCGGAGAACACTCCCTGCTGGCCTCGCAGGTTGGCTTGGCGGGCTCAACCGATGTCGGCAACAATGTGATCCTGACCGGGCAGGTAGGCGTGGTCGGGCATTGCAAGATTGGCGACGGAGCGATCGTGACCCCGCAAAGCGGCGTGGCTGGGGACGTCGAGGCTGGGGCGATTGTCAGCGGCGCGCCGGCGGTGGAGCACAAATTGTGGCTCAAATACTCGGCCTTGCTGAGCAGGCTGCCGGAAATTGCGCGCGCGGTGCGGGCTAAGGGATCGAAGGATTAACCGCGGAGGACACGGGGGAAGGAGCAGGCAACGATTCCTCTTGCAACTCTTCCGGCAGGCCGCTATCGATGGCTCGCCTCACCTTTTCCATCAATTCTTCCCGGCTGCCAAAATCTCCTGGCTCGATTGGGGGATGGAACGTCAGCGTGACCGTTCCCGGCTTGATGGCGAACCTCCCTTTGGGCATGACGTAGTGCGAACCCGAAATGGTCACCGGCACGACCGGCACACCGCACTCCATCGCCAAATAGAATGGCCCTTTCTTGAAGGGTAATAGTTTGCCATCAAATGAACGGTGGCCTTCGACATAGATTGTCATGTTGATGCCCTGCCGCAGAACCGCGGTGGCGGCCCGCACGGCCGCGATGCCAGCGTCCCGATTCCCACGGTCCACCGGAACCAGCGAGCCTAGCCTCATCGTCTTCCCCAGAAGCGGGTAGTCGAACAGCTCTTTCTTCGCCATAACCGACGTGCGCCGCGGAATCAGCGGCAGCATGACGGGCGGATCGATGTTGGATACGTGGTTCGACATGAATACATAAGTGCGTTTGGGATCGAGCTGGTCGAGTCCAACGGTTGTTACTCGTATTCCGGCGAGGCGCGCACCAGCAAAGGCCGCGCCCATGGCCACACGGTAAAGGAAGCGGATTTCTCCGGTGAGGAAAGTCCAGGGAAAACAAATCAGCGCTGCCAGCGGAAGTGCCAGGCTCCAGAACGCGAGCATCGCCAGAGTGCGAATCACGGGTGAGCCGCTCCCGCCAGCTGGGTTTCACCTCTCAGCCACGCGGAGCGGCGGGCCTTCTGCTCCGGAGTGACCCGCTCCAGATCGACCAGTTCGAGATCAAGCTCCTGCCGGCTGTCCAGCGTCCAGTGCAGCTCGCGCTCGCCGGTAGCATTGCGCACCTGAAGGCGAAGAGTCGCGCCGGGACGAATTTCAGCCGAGTGTCCAGCAAAGCCCCCGCTGGCCTCGCGCCCATTGATTTCCAGAATCGCATCTCCCACAGACAGCCCAGCTCGCTCGGCCGCGCTCCCGCCCGTGACTGCGGACACCATCAGCGCGGCATCGAAGTTTCGGGTGGTGACGAATCCCAGGTCAGCCACGGATTTTACTCCGCGTACCAGACGCAGGCCCACGCTTTTCAGGAAATCGTCCCACGGAATTTCATCCGTGCCGGCAACATAAGTCTGGAAAAACGACCCCAGATCGGCGTGGCTGACGGTCTCGGCAGCACGGCGCACGCCTTCTGTGTCGGGAAAGAACAGTCCCTTGCGTGCGTAGTTCTCATTCATCCAGTGAAACAAATCGCGAATCGAGGCGGAATCGTGGCTCACCTCGCGCAGCTCAAGATCGAGCAGGACGCCCACCAGATATCCCTTGTTGTAATAGGAAATGCTTCGCGTAGGCAGGCGGTAGTAGTCGTACTTTTCCAGCCACGCATCCAGGCTGGATTCTTCCACCGACTGAGTGAGATGAGCGGGACGCCGCTCCAGTTCGGCGATCTCGCCGGCCAGGCCTCTCAAATTGCGCGCTTCATCCAGCAGGCCGGCACGCGTCCGAATCACATTCCCCGCCGTGGTGGTCATCCCTTCGCTGAACCACAACACGCGAGTGTAGTTTTCCTTGGTGTAGTCAACCGGCTCGAGCGACTGTGGCCGAATCCGTTTCACGTTCCACAAGTGAAAGAATTCATGGGCGGTCACGTCGCTCAGCGATAACGGATTTTCCGCCAGCCGGTTGGCGCTAACGTCAATTGCAGTCGAGTAGGCGTGCTCCATGCCTCCTCCCGCAGCACCGCGCGGAAAATGGTAAAAGAACACGTAGGTTTGAAATGGCCGGTCAGCCATCCACTCCGTGGCCGCGGAAACCAGGCGCCGTAACATGGCGGCAATCTTCTTCATGTCGTAATCAGAGGGATCGGCGTCCACGCTCACGCGGTAGTGCGCGCCCGCTTCATCAAAATCGGATTCCTGGAAGGGGCCGATTTCTACCGGGGCGTCCACCAGGTGATCGTAGTCGGAGGCGGCAAAGCCATCGCCGGCGGGCGTGAGCGCGGATGCGATCCGCCATCCTGCGGGCAGGTCGGTGAATGAGACTTGGTCCGGAGAGTTGCGGCCGTCGACGGGATACATGAGTATCTCCGCCAGGTTGAAAAACGCGTGCTGCGGATTTAGTTGTGCGCCAAAGGGTCCAGGCTGATCCGCGAAGATTTCGTATTCCACCTCGACGCCCTGTGCCGCTCCACTGAGATGCCAGGTTGTCTTGTCCAACTTCCGCACTCCCAGCGGTTCCCCGGCAGTGCTCTTGGCCTTGACCCAGTTCACGTACTGAGCGAAATCGCGGACCTGATACAAAGCGTTCCAAACCGGCAGTTGCACATCGCGTTCGGGTGCGCCAGGGGGGAGAAGGAGTTTCACTCTGACCAGATGCTGCGACCGATCGGCGAGGGAGACTATGTACCGGACCGGCGTGGCCTGCGATGCAGTTTGGGAGTTCTGTGCGCTCGCCTGCCCTGCCCCCAGCACCGCAAAGCAAACGAAGGCAACTGTAAGCCGCACCCTGGAAGAGCGCTTCACGCTTTGGCGGACGCCTTCAGCGGATGGTTGCCCGAAGCGCCTCCGGCAATCGATTTCAGACGCTGTGGCAGCTTTTCGTAAATGCCGCCGAAGCCGCCATTGGAAAGAATTGCCACTACGTCACCGGCGCGCATCTCTGGGGCAACGGTCTGCACGATGGCGTCGGCGTCGGGCACGATGCGCGCGCGCCGTCCCTGTTTCTGCAAGTCGGCCACCAGCGCGGTCACATCCATCCGCTCCGGTTCGGGGATGGATTCTGACTTGAACACACTTGCAACCACGACCTCATCTGCGACTGCCAAACTTTGGGCCAGTTCGTTCTGAAAAACATTGCGGCGCAAAGTGTTGGAACGCGGCTCAAGAATGGCCCACAGCCGCGATCCGGGATAGCGCGCATGCAGCGCCTTCAGGGTTCCCGCAATCGCAGTGGGATGATGTGCGAAGTCGTCGATGATGGTGATCCCGTTTACCTGCGCCCGCACTTCCAGCCGGCGCTTCACACTCTTGAATGTCTTCAGGGCAGCGGTAATCTGTTCCTTCGGAACTCCACAACCTGACGCTAAGGCGGCCGCTGCGGTGGCGTTCAGTACGTTGTATTCTCCGGCCAGGGCAAACTCGAAGTCAGACCACGGTTCGCCATTTCGCAGCACCGTCCATGACGTGCGGGTAGGATCAAGCCGCAAATTGGCAACTCGCCACGCTGCCGTCTGGCTGCTTCCGTAGCGCTCGATCGGGCAAAACGACTTGGCCAGGCAGCGTTCGATGCTTTCTCCGGTATCCAGCGCGACAATCCGGCCGCGGCCCGGCACCAGGTTGACCAGACGCTTGAACGCGGTCTCAACGGCGTCCAGATCTTTGTAGATATCGGCGTGATCGAACTCCACCGACGTCAGGATGATCGCGTCGGGAAAATAGTGCAGAAACTTTGGTCCCTTGTCGAAGAACGCAGTGTCGTACTCGTCACCTTCGAGGATGAAGTGCTTGCCCTGCCCCAACTGAAAGCTACTGCCGAAATTTTCTGCGATGCCGCCAATCAGGAACGATGGCTTGAACCCGGCGCTGTCGAAGATCCACGACAGCATCGAGGTCGTCGTGGTCTTGCCGTGCGTCCCCGCCACGACCAGCACTTCCTTCCCGCGCAGGAATTCGTCATGCAGTATCTGTGGAAGTGAACAGAACGGAATGCGCTGGTCGAGGATGTGTTCCAGTTCGACATTTCCGCGTGAGATAGCATTGCCCACAACGACCATGTCTGGCCGAGGCTGCAGATTGCCTGCCGCAAAAGGCTGGGCCACGGTGATCCCGAGGGATGCGAGAAAATCCGACATGGGTGGATAGGCCGCGGCGTCGGAACCCGTGACCCGGAAACCGCGCTGCTGAAGCATGCCCGCCAGCGATGCCATGGCGGTGCCGCAAATACCAATGAGGTGTATATGTCTTTTATTGTTCATGGTCCTCGCCACTCATTCCCTGTCTTGGTCTGCCCCCGAAGCGTCATCCTGAGCTTGCGAAGGATCTCGCGCGTACCGTTCCCGGAGCCAGCGAGAGGGTCAACGCTCCACACCGGATCCTTCGCCAGTTCATCATCGCGCCGATCGTGAGGAAACCGTCGTTGCCGTGGCCGCTTCCAGAATTCTAAGTTCGACGCTCCTGGCCGTGGTCTTTAGTGCCGCATTAATGCCCAGGGGCAAGGTGATGTTGCGCCGGGAAACATGGCCGGATCGCAGACCAAAAGCCACTGGTACTCCCAGATCCCCCACCACACGCAAGACGACTTCTTCCAGCGTATAGCTTTGATCTTTATGTTGCGCGCACTCCAACATCTCTCCAAAGATGATGCCTTGCACATCGGCTAGCTTTCCCGCCAGCTTCAACTGCATCAGCATGCGGTCAATCTGGTAAGGCTTGGCGGCGATGTCTTCAATAAACAGAATGGTTCGAGCGGTTCGGATTTCATACGGTGTTCCCAGGGAGGCCACCAGGATAGAGAGGCATCCGCCGTACAGAATTCCCTCGGCGGAACCGTCGACCAGCGATTTCACATCCGAATCCAGATTCAACGTCCACGCTGACGATCCATTCAATGCGTGCTCCCAGGAATCCGACTCGACGCCGTCCGCGTGGGCAAAATCCTTCGTGACCATTGGACCGTGAAGCGTAACCAACCCGGCAGAATCCGTGAAGATAGGTCATCAGCGCCGTCAAATCGCTGTAGCCAACAAAGATCTTGGGATGCGCTCTGATTTTCTTCAAATCGATCAGGGGTAGTAGGTAGTTGGATCCGTATCCGCCCCGGGCGCAGACGATGGCCCGGACATCGTCGCGAACGAACATCTCCTCCAATTCCCGTGCCCGCCGCGTCGCCGACCCCGCGAAGTAAAGATCGTGTTCGAGGATGGAATCAAGATAGAAGGGCTTGTATCCCAGATCTCGCAGGGCCGCGCAGCCCGCTTCCAACAATTCACGCTTGATGTTGCTGGCCGGGGCCACAATGCCCACGGTGTCTCCTGGCCGGAGCGCCGGCGGCTTGACGCGCGTAACTTTTGCAAGCGATGACATCGGTATCCCATCTTACCCGCGAGCACCACAACGCCACTTAAACGAAAAACTCACCCCGGCAAATCAGTTGCGCGGGCCCTCGAAGAAATACCCGGCCCTCCCAGCGGACAGTCTGCACTCCGCCGGGCGCGCCGACCCGCACTGGCGAGCGCGCCCGCTTGGAAGAAATGGCGGCTACCGCCGCGGCGCACGAGCCGGTTCCTGAAGACTGGGTCTCTCCGACTCCTCGCTCGAAAAATCGAGCATCAACATGGCCCTTGTCTTGAATGCGTACCACCTCAACGTTGATCCCCTGTTTGAAATTCCGCTGGCGCCCGATTTCTGCCGCCTCGCGCTGCCATTCGGCGCCGAACTCTTGCACAAATACGACGTAGTGCGGATTCCCCATAGAAACCGGGATACCGCGCACTTCGCCGGACGTCAGCCGGATGGAGAATTCCTGCCCTACTTCAGGCTCGCCCATATCAGTTTCGAATTCATAACTGGACTCACTCCGGCTGATGAGCGTGCAACTCTTTCCCCCGGCGCCGGTGCGGATGGCGAACGTCTCCTTGGCCTGCTCAGGGGTCTGCTCCGAGCACAGATAAGCAGCTACGCAGCGGGTACCGTTGCCGGAAATTTCGGCCTCCGTGCCATCGGCGTTGAAGAGCCGCGCCTGCACGTCGGCATCTTCAGCGGGAAAGAGCCACTCCACGCCGTCAGCGCCCACGCCGTGATGGCGGTCGCAGATGCTCTGGCTGAACTTTCCGATATCGTCCGGGACATACAACCCATCGATGATCAGGAAATCATTGCCGCAGGCGCTGGCCTTGACGAAGGGGATGACGCGAGCGGACGCCGTCATTCCGGCTGTACCTGGCCCAGGGGGATGACGCTCTCCAGCACGGAAGATTGCTTCAAGGCCTGCAACACCTGCTTCTGCTCGCTGCGCGTCCCTTCGAGATCGAACTGCAGACGGACGTGCTGCCGGGTGGTTGCGATGTTGATGTTCTCCATCATGCCGTGAATGCACTCCAACGCGCCATTCACTTCCGCCGTAATATCGTCCGCGCTGCGGCCCGTCACCTCATAGCTGTGCACCGCCAGCTTGAGATTCAGTCTCTGTTCGGCATTCCCCAGCAGGAACAGGCAAACCAGAATGAGCCCCGTGCCGAAAATCGCCGTGAGATAGAGCCCGCCGCCCACCGCCATGCCGACCGAGGCCACGACAAACAGAGTGGCAGCGGAGGTAATCCCAGTCACCAGATTGCCCCGGTTATGCAGGATGGAACCCGCTCCGATGAACCCGATGCCGGGAATAATCTGGGCCGCAATCCGGGTGTGATCTCCCAGATGCTCCACCGCCAAGGCATCCGAGAGCAGGGTAAACATCGCCGCCCCAGGCAGATAAAGAGGTTGGTACGCAGGCCGGCGGGGCGATGCTTGATCTCGCGCTCCAGCCCGATGGCGCCTCCCAGCAGCGCGGCCAGCATCAGGCGCAGCAGCGAGATACCGGCCCCGGACATCTCGTTGTGCAGGACCGCAGAAATATGTTGCCAGAGTGGCATGAGAACCTGAGTGGCTGGATTTTATCACCGGAAAACTTGGTCCTTGACGGCTTCCGGCGCCCGCGAGTTAACGCAAATGATTACCGGCTCGGCATCCGGGCCTGGTAGATCGTTGCCCTGGGCTCTCCAGAAGCATGAAACACCGCGAGCGTCACCAGACTTGATTTCTGCACTCCGGTAGAAACCGCGTCGCCCTCGAAAGCGATCACGTAGTCGGCGTACTGCGCCGGATTCGCCAGGGCGCGCTCCCACAATCCGTCTTCATCAGCGGGTTGCTTCCAGGTCCGGTGGTTACCTTCATTGATCACTCGTCGCAGCGGGATGCCAGCCTGCTGCAATGCTCCTACGTGGTTGCCCAGATACATGAGCAAGGTGGAATCTGGGGGCAGGACCTTCACGAAGTCGGCGAGTTCACGTTCCACCGCGATGCGTCCGCGCGAATTGATCAAAGCCTCGCGATAGCTGACGGGAGCGGACCAGATCGAGGCATAACTGGCCGTCACGAAAATCACGGAGGCCACGCCGATCGCGACCTTGAAGGGCTGGCGCCGCACCAGTTCTGTTGCGAAATAGACAGCCAGAGCCACAAACACGGCGAAGGCGGGCAAGCAGTTCCACTCCGTAGCGCACGTTGTAGTGGGAGAACGGCCACCATGTGGGCACGTAGATGGGCACACCGCTATAGGCGACGGAGAGAACATAGAACGGCAAAGGAGCCCAAAGCAGGAGTATTGGCCAGAGTCGAGCTCGAACGCCTCTCTGCGTCAGGCTGGCGACCACACCGGCGAGCGCAACCAATATCCAGACCTTCTGCCAGCTTTCTGCAGCGAGATTCAGCTCCGCTGACTTCAGGAAATAACTGAAGGCGGTCTGAAGGTCGTGGGCGCCGGGATGCGACACCGCCGTACTTCTCTGCTCGATGGCTCTCGCTGAGTATGGACCCGTAGCGAACTCCAGCGGATTGCGATAGACGATAGCGTTGTAAGCCAGCCAAAGCACGGGGGCGGCCGCCGCAAGCAGAAGAGAATTTTGCCAGCTCCCCTTCTGAGTCCGGGTTGCCTTTCGTTTGTTTTGCCTTTGCAGCCGCGACCGCGAGAGCTCCGGCACACATCGCGACCGCCAGGAACCACGCGTCGTAGCGTGTCAGGCAGGCTCCTGCGAGGCAAAGGCCGGATTTGATGAGCGCAGGCGAAGCGCGAAGCGGGCGCGCATCTGCGTCAGGCTCGCCGGACTCCCGCACAAATTGGTTGAAGTACACCACCGCCCAGATGAACAGCGCCAGGTAGAGCGACTCGGTCATTGCCGTGGCTTGCAGATAGATCAGGTTTGGGTTGGCCGCGTAGATGACCGCCGCCAGCCAAGCCGCAAATCTGACCATTCGAGGGGACGACGAAGGCGAGCCCAGTCCATCTCGAACCAGGCGAAAAATTCCGATGGCTCCGAAGACATACGCGGCCATGGATGGAATCGAACCGCCTACTCCTGTCTTCCACATCCAGCTTGAAAGCAGAAACGGGATCATCAGCAGGTGCGGCAGCGGCAGCCAGACCGTCCCCAATTGCAGCAGGCCCGGGGTGCGGGAATCGAACACGCGGCGCGCAATGTTGATGTGCGCGACCGCGTCGCCGTAGAGCAGTATGTCGCCGCGACGGAAATAGAACAGCAAGGAGAGAACTGAAACGCAAACGGTGAGCCACGCCAGCAGGGCAACTTCACGGTCCCGGCGCCGGATCGGCTGTGCGCTCATTCCAGGTGGGTCAGCTCGCGGAAGATTTGAAAGCGGGCATCAATTTCCTCGCGGGTCAGCGACTGCAGCCGGTCGGTGCCGAAACGCTCGACCGCAAACGATCCCATCACGCCGCCGTAGAACAGTGCGCGCTTCAGCACTTCGCGGCTCAGTTCTCCCTGCGACGCAATGTATCCCATAAAACCGCCGGCAAAAGAGTCTCCCGCGCCGGTCGGATCTTTGACCTCTTCGATGGGCAGCGCGGGCGCGCGAAAGGGATGCCGGCCGATGCCGTAGGCGCCTTCGCGGAAGAAAATGGTCGCGCCATATTCGCCGTGCTTGATCACCAGCGCCTGCGGCCCCATGGCTAAAACCTTCAACGCCGCCCGCGGGAGGTTGGGCTCGCCCGCCAGGCTCTTGGCCTCGGTATCGTTAATCAACAACACGTCAACCAGCTTCAGGGTTTCGGTCAACTGCTTGCGCGCGTTATTGATCCAGTAATTCATGGTGTCGCCGCCGGTCAGGCGCACCGTCTTCATCTCACGTCGCACCATCGCCTGCAAATCGGGCTGGATATTCGCCAGAAACAGAAACTGCGAATCCTGGTAGTGCGCCGGGATGTGCGGCTGAAAATTCTGAAACACGTTGAGGTCGGTGAAGTCCGTCTTGGCCTCGTTCAAATTGTCGACATACTGCCCGCCCCAGCGAAACGTCTTCCCTTTGGCATGTTCAATGCCGCGGGTATCCACGCCGCGCTTCTTCAAGACATTTTCGTGCTCGGCGGTGAAGTCTTCGCCCACGATGGCGACCATGCGGACCTCAGTGAAGTAGCTGGCGGCCAATGCGAAGTAGGTGGCCGCGCCACCCAGAACGTCCTCCACCTTTCCCGATGGGCTGGCAATGGTGTCGAACGCCACTGAACCGACTGCAACGATGCTCATGCTTTTTTGGCTTTCAGATATTTGTCCAGGATGAGTTTCAACTTCTGCCGAGTGGCTGCCGGAATCTTGCTGCGGTCGGTGAGAATGGCATGCGCCAGCGACGACCCGCACTTGCAGCTTCGGTCCTTGGGCATCGCGGATACGGTCTCTCGCACCACCCGGGTGGCATTCTCGGCGTTCTTCAGCAAGACGGCCACGATCTGATCAACCGTGACGGAGTCATGATGGGGATGCCAGCAGTCATAGTCGGTGACCATGGCCACGGTCACATAGCAGATCTCGGCTTCGCGAGCCAGCTTGGCTTCCTGCAGGTTGGTCATGCCGATCACATCCATGCCCCAGCTGCGATAGACGTTGGATTCGGCTTTGGTCGAAAACTGCGGCCCTTCCATGCAGACGTAAGTGCCGCCCCGCTTGGCCGTGACTCCTGCCTTTTTGCAGGCGGCGTCCACCGCGTGGGCCAGTTGAGGACAGATGGGGTCGGCAAAGGCAATGTGGGCGACGATGCCATTTCCGAAAAACGTGTCCACGCGGTGGCGGGTTCGATCGAAAAACTGGTCGGGGATCACGAATTCCAGCGGCTTATGCTCTTCCTTCAGCGAACCCACGGCGGAGATTGAAACAATCCGCTCCACGCCCAGTTGTTTGAAGCCGTATATATTGGCGCGGAAGTTCAACTCGCTGGGAAGAATGCGATGGCCGCGCCCATGGCGCGCCAGGAAAGCAACTTTGCGGCCCTCCAGCGTGCCCAGCACGTAGGCATCCGAAGGCTTGCCGAAAGGCGTCTTGAGGCGCACCTCTTTCACCTTGGTAAGGCCGGGCATGGAATACAGCCCGCTGCCGCCAATGATCCCAATTTCAGCTTGTGGCAAGAGTCTCCTCAGAGATTCGATATCGATCTACAAATAGTGAGTGACAAACTGGTGATTATACAGGCGGACAATCACTATTTGGCAGCTGCGACCGCTCCGAATACTTCCGGCTCCAACTGGTCAGTCGTGATCTGATCCAGGCTTTCGGTGACCAGCACAGTATCGCCCTGCACATTGATCACGACGGGTCCATCCTCGGTCAGCCACGCCCGCTTGCCCGTCAGATGGTCCAAGGCATCGGTCTTGATTGCGGGCTCCTTGCCATTTTCCAGCACATCGGTTACGTGGAGGTAGCGTTTGCCTAACGCGCTGGCGTAGACCGCCGCAAAATTAGCCGCTTTTTCCGGAGTTGCCCAGCGGGAGGCGTAAAGCAGTCCCAGAGGCGCATCCGTGTTGCCCTTGTGACGCACAGCATAGTAGTAGCCGCCACGCCAGGCCGGATACAGCTTGTTTGAGATCTGAGTGTCAGCATACTGATCAATGAGCACCGCGACATCGAACTCCCCCACCGCGCCCACGTCGAAGCGCTCATAGTTCTTGAACGCCTCCCGGAAATCGGGAAAATGCATGGGCTCCAGGTGTTCGCCTGAAAGATAAGTCTGGGGCTCCATGATTTGCCGCGTGGTCCGCGGAGGATTCTGAAAGAGTTCTGCGAAGGCCTCGCTTTTCCCTCTTTTGATTAGAAGGTCGGCGATGAAATCGATGCCGTAGCGATAAGGAAAGGTGAGCGCCTCCTTCATGTAGATGGGCGCATTGTGAAACTCGACGGCGTCCGGCGTGCCGACCAGCATGCCGTCTTTGAGCGCCTGCACCACTTGCGGCGAATCCTTGAGCGACAAGGCCATCGGCTCCAGCATGTAATCCACCAGCACGGCCATGGCCTGGCCTTCCACCACCGCTTGCCGCGTGGTGCTGAGTTCGTCGTTTTCGATGTCCTGCGCGGTTATTTCTTTTTTCTTAGAGAGGTCGGCGTTGGCCGGCTTCATATATTTTTCTAGATTGAAAGATTGGTCCTGCAGCGCGTGCGTCAGCTCGTGCGCCAGCACCGGCTTTTGCTGGTCCGCGCCCAACCAGTCGAGAAGATTCACGGTCTTGGTTTTGGGATCGTAGTATCCCGCCACTTGCTCTTTGAGCAGCACCACCAGAAACTTGCTCAGGTCGAAGTCGCGCGGCAGCAGTCCAAACTTCTTGAGCACCAACTCGGAACGGCGAAGGCGTTTGGCGTCTTCGTCCTCGCTGGTGTGGTTGACCACATAGGATTCCACTTCGTCGCGGCTGACCAGTCTCCGCTTGACCTCGTGCTTGATGGGAAACAGCGTGTCCTTGCTGGCAAACTGAAGAATCTGGTCCACCGAGCGAAACAGCTTCTCTGCCTCCTCCGGCGAGATCTTCGGTTCGGCCGTGGCGCTCTGTGCTGCTGATGCTATAGGGGTTTGTGGGGTGGTTTGTGTGGTCGCGGGCGACTCGCCCGCGTTCTTCTGCTTCGGGTCCGGCGGTTGTGCCAGCCCATAGGCGGCAAGCAGCAGAAGAAGAAAAACAAGTCCAGGAATCGACCATGTGCAGGCGCGAGCCTCCCGCTTGTGCTCCAGCGGCGTGGGCCTCTTGCAGGTCTTAAATTTAGCCATTCAGTAAGAGTCTATACCGGCCAAATCCTGGGCCACGGATTTGCGCAGATGAACACGGATATTTCTTGCCACATTTCTAGTTCGCCACTCTTTTCGCCACCCATTCCCCAGCTTCCCGCGTCCCCAGGCTGCCTCCAATGTCCTGCGTCGTTTTCTTTTGCTTCACCGCTTCGAGCACGGCTGCTTCGATCCTCTCGGCTGCGGATCCCATGCCCAAATGCTCCAGCAACATGGCCGCGGTCAGGATCGCGCCCAAGGGATTGGCGATATTTTTCCCCGCAATCGGAGGCGCCGAGCCGTGTACCGGTTCGAACATCGACGTTCTTCCGGGATGAATATTCCCACTGGCTGCCATGCCGAGCCCGCCCTGCAGCCCAGCCGCCAGGTCGGTGATGATGTCGCCAAACATATTATTGGTCACGACTACGTCGAACTGCCGCGGATCGCGGACCATCTGGGTGCAGAGTGCGTCTACGTACATGTGCTGCGGAGTGATCTGCGGATACTCCCGGCTCACTTCTTTGAACACGCGCTGCCACAATCCACCGGCGTGGGTCATGGCATTGGATTTGTCGCACATCAGAACGCTCTTGCGTGAGGTTCCATCCTGTTTCTTATGGCGTTCGCAGTATTCGAAGGCATAGCGGACCACGCGCTCCACTCCCTTGCGGGTGTTGATGTCTTCCTGTACCGCGATCTCATCCGGCGTGCCTGGCTTGAATACGCCGCCGGCATCCACGTAGACGCCTTCGGTGTTTTCGCGCACCACGACGAAATCAATGTCCCTGGGCTCGATTCCCTTCAGCGGGCAGAGCGAGGCGTCTAAAAGGCGCACCGGGCGCACATTGGCATACAAGTCCATCCGGAAGCGCATCCCCAGCAGGATTTCTTTGGCATGAATATTCGACGCTACTCGCGGATCGCCGAATGCGCCCAGCAGGATGGCGTCAAAATCGCGTTCCAGCATGGCAAACCCGTCAGGCGGCACCGTCACGCCGTCCGCAAGATAGCGATTGGCGCTCCAGTCAAAGTGGGTCATTTCCACGTCGGCACTCGCAGCCTGGATGACTTTTACGGCTTCAGCAATGACCTCCGGGCCGATACCGTCTCCGGGGATGATGGCAATACGCTTCTTGGAACTCACGGATTGGAGGTTATCAACTCGGTGAGCGGTTGTCATTTCGCCTGGCAAGGTTCTAGGTCAAAATCTTAACCGCAAAGCGCGCAAAGCGATCGTGCATTCAGAGTGGCGGCCCGTCGCACGTCACGATGCGCCTACTCCGATATAATCAAGTTAGAGAAAACATGGGCGTGACTGCACAACCTAACAGCGTGGACGCGTCCGTGGCGGATCCGCAAACGGTCCCACCAGAGCCCAATTTTGGAGACCTTCGCGCCCAATTCCAGGCGTTGATTTCGGCATCTGCAGTCTATCCTCTAAGCTCTCGCGCGAAGATTTCACTCACCGGCAGCGACCGGGTGCGCTGGCTGAACGGCATGGTCACCAACAATATCCGGGACCTCGAGGCGCGGGCACGGAGTGTACGCGTTTCTGCTCAATCCCCAGGGACACATTCTGGGGGACTTGTACGCCTACAATCGCGGAGAATCGTTGCTCGTCGATACCGATTTGGCGCAAGCAGAGAAAATTCTGGCGGTCTTCGACAAGTACATCATTATGGATGAGGTCGAAGTCGCCAATATTACTTCTTCGTTCTCCGCCATCGGAATCACAGGGCCGAAGTCCCGGGCAGCGCTAAAGGCCGCCGGTGTTGAGGTTCCGGAACTCAAGCCGCTGCAATTTGTCGAGAGCACGTGGAATCAAGCCTCAGTGACTCTGGTCCGGGGCGATAACCCGTCCGTGGAGTCTTTTGAACTATGGTCGGCGCCCGGCGATGGCGAGAGACTCCGTGAAGCATTGGAGAAGGCTGGAGCGAGGCCGCTGGGAGACACCGCGCTCGATCTGGTGCGGATCGCTGCCGGAATTCCCCGCTACACCGTCGACATTCGCGAGCGCGACCTGCCCCAGGAGACCGAGCAGGAACGCGCTTTGAATTTCTCCAAGGGCTGCTACGTTGGCCAGGAAATTGTGGAGCGCATCCGGTCACGCGGCCAGGTGCGCCGTAAGTTCACCGGCTTCAATGTCGAAGGGCCCTTACCCGCGCCGGGGAGCAAGATTCAAGTCGACGGCAAAGACGTCGGCGAAGTCACCAGCTCTGCTTCCCTGCCCCTGAAAGACGGCGAACACAGGGTGGCGCTGGGCTACATCCGCCGCGAAGTGGCTACGCCCGGCAAGAAGGTTGAAGTTGGCGGCGGCGCGGCCACCGTGGCCAGTCTGCCATTCGCAGACGTTTTCAAGTAAGTCTTTTTGAATAGATCTTTTTTAAGTAGGGCGTTTTAGGTAGACCAGGAAAAGAGTTATGTCTGAAAAAAAGCAAGAGAGTTTCACCGTAACCGACCGCCGGTTATTCACCTCCGAAGGCGAGTTGCGCCGCGAGGTCAGCGAAGAGGAAGTGTCAACCTCGAAGCCGGGCCCACAAGCGGTGCCCGAGGGGACGGGCGCCCCAACTGCAGTTTCTGCGCCGGACTCCGCTGGCCTCGATGCGTCGGCGCCACCGACACCAACCGCGGCCGAACAGAAGGAACAGGCTGACGCTTATCACAAATCGGCGAAAGAACTCGATGCCCGCGTCGAACTCAGCGGCCACTCCGCAAAAGAAATGGAGATGACCTTCGAGCGCTTCATGGCTTCCCTGTACATGACCGGCATGCTTCAACTCGGCCTGATGCAAGAGCAGGGAGGGCAGCCACGAATCGACCTGTTGGGCGCACGCCAGACGGTTGACACTCTGGGCTTGCTGGCGGAGAAGACCAAAGGGAATCTGTCGCCCGCCGAAGAAAACTTTCTCCAGAATTGTCTCTATGAACTCCGCATGGCCTATGTCGAAGTGACCAACGCACTCGCCCGGCCGCCGCAGGCAACGGGCACGAATCCACGCGAAACCGAATCCTGTAAAACGATGAAAGCCACACTGACGGTGCTGGGCAGCGGTACCTCCATGGGTGTGCCGACCATTGGCTGCGACTGCGCCGTCTGCCGCTCTTCCGATCCGCATGACCGCCGTACCCGGCCTTCGGTTTTGATCGAATACGCGGGCCGGAGCGTACTGATTGATACCACTCCTGATTTCCGCGAGCAGGCAATTCGTGAAGGGATTCAGCAGTCTGGATGCCGTGCTCTACACGCACGCCCATGCCGATCACATCCTTGGCATCGACGATCTGCGGCCCTTGAGTTTTCGCCATAAGCCGGGCCGCCTGCCACTCTATGCCCGTCCCGATGTGGTCGCGTTCATCCGTAATATGTTCCGCTACATTTTCGATGCAGACTACAAATTCGGCGGACTGCCCCAGGTGGAGCTCAAACCGCTGGACGGACCACTGCAATTGTTCGGAGCAAGCTTCGAACCGGTGACGGTGATCCATGGCGAAACAGAAATTTACGGCTTCCGCTTCGGATCAGCGGCCTATCTCACCGACCACAGCGCCGTGCCCGAGGCCTCGTTCGATCAGTTGCGGGATCTCGATGTTCTCTTTCTTGACGCGCTGCGGCACAAGCCTCATCCCACGCATTCAACGGTGGAAAATTCGCTGCGCATCGTGGAACGAGTTCAGCCCAGGCGGGCATTTTTCACCCACATTTGTCACGACCTGCCGCATGAGGAAACGAACGCGTCCCTGCCAGAGAACGTAAGGCTTTCGTATGACGGAATGAAGCTGGAATTCGAGATTTAAGAAGGAAAACCTTTAACCGCAAAGGACGCAAAGAAAATCCGCAAAGTTCGCAAAGAAAGGAATTCTTCTTTGTGCCCTCTGCGGTCAAGGGCTTAGTTTTAGCTAAGAGCTAGCAGCTGCGTTTTCATGCAACTCTTCCATAAACTCGAGGATGTCCCAAAGGACTTCGGGCCGACGCTGGTCAGCATTGGGAATTTTGACGGTGTTCACCGCGCCCACAGCGCTGTGCTCCGGCAAATCGTAGAGCGCGCACGACCGCAGGGCGCTAAGGCGATCGCGGTCACCTTCGAGCCCCACCCTGTCCGCATTCTTAGGCCTGACTCAGGTCTCAAGCTGATCACGCCTACACCGGAAAAACTTCGCCTGCTTGAGGCCAGCGGGCTGGATGCGGTGCTGCTCCTGCCCTTTGGGCGTGATCTTTCGCTGATGACTCCACGGCAGTTCGCGGAACAGATCTTGTGGAGGCGCCTCCATGCTCGCGAAGTCCACGAAGGCTACAACTTTCACTTCGGCCACAAGGCAGCAGGCAACGTGGATACGCTGGCCGAATTCGGGTGCGAGATGGGATTCGAGGTCAGGATCTACCCCGAGATGAAGCTGCGCGGTGAACCCGTCTCCAGCAGCCACGTGCGTAAATTGCTCGGCGAAGGCCGAGTCAGCCGCGGGCGCCATCTGTTGGGACATCCCTTCAGCATGCTCTCGACTCCGGGCCGCGGGCGTGGATATGGCTCCAAATACACCGTGCCCACGATCAACCTGAGCCGCTATGAGGAATTCGTGCCGAAGGACGGCGTCTACATCACCCGCACACGGGTCGCGGCGGAGTGCTTCGATTCGGTCACCAACGTAGGCGGTCGGCCTACGTTCGGCGCGGAATCATTCGCGGTTGAAACCCATTTGCTGAACTTTCATCCCATCGAACTCGGGCCCGAAACCGAGGTGGAGATTTATTTCCTGCAGCGGTTGCGTGGCGAGATCAAGTTTCCCTCCGTGGATGCTCTCCGCGAGCAGATTGCGCGGGACGTGCACAAGGCCCGGCGCTACTTCCGCCTGCTCAAAGCTGCGTAAAGCTCCCTTCGAGGTCCTCAAAGGGCCCGCTCGGCTTGAATCCAATGTTGCTGGTCACATATTTTCGATTGCCAATTTCTCGTTGACCATTAACAATCCGTGCGATGCCAAGCAGCCTGGCCTTCCCTCTGAGCCAAATCACCTCCGCGCAGCGCCGCACGCTCCTGGCTGCCGCCCTGGGCTGGATGCTCGATGCCTTCGACGCCCTGCTTTACGCCCTGGTCCTGACCCACGTTATGCGCGACCTGGGCATGACGAAAGGCACCGCGGGACTGCTGAACAGCCTGACGCTGCTGGCATCCGGGATCGGCGGGGTTGCTTTCGGGTTTATTGCCGACCGCCTGGGCCGCAAGAGCGCCCTGATGCTGAGCATCCTCACTTACTCGATTTGTTCTTTCGCCTCGGGCCTTGCCACCTCGGTGCTGATGCTGGCCATCTTTCGTTTCATTCTTGGGCTGGGGATGGGAGGCGAGTGGAATACGGGCGCCACCCTGGTGGCCGAAACCTGGCCCACCGAGTTGCGGGCCAAGGCCCTCTCGATTGTTCAGAGTTCGTGGGCGGTTGGCTACGCGCTGGCCGCGTTGACCGCGGGAATCGTGCTGCACTATGCCGATTGGCGCATGGCGTTCTTTGTCGGCATCTTGCCCGCGCTGGTGGTTTTGTGGATTCGCCGCGGGGTACCCGAGTCGGAAATGTGGCGGCAGCGTTTTCGCGGCAATCAAAGCGCAGTAAGCCTCGCTACCGCAAGCGATCGGGAAGTTGGATTCGCCGATATCTTCCGGCCGCCATACCTGAAACCCACGGTAGCGCTGCTGTTGATGAATTTCTTTGGCATGTTCGCCTGGTGGGGGCTCTTCAGCTGGATTCCGCCCTATCTGTCGTTGCCGGTGGCGCAAGGCGGACGCGGCTTCGGCATCATGGGTACCACGACCCTGCTGGTGGTGCTGAATCTCGCGGGAATGCTTCCCGGATACGCCAGCTTCGGCTGGGTCGCGGACTATATGGGGCGTCGCAAGTCTTTTCTTTTGTATACATTTATCGCGGCAGTTCTTGTGCCGGTTTATGCCGCAGCCAGAGCACCCTGGGCGGTGATGGCGCTGGGAACTGTACTGGCGTTTTTCGGGACGGGATTCTTTTCCGGCTCTGGAATTATCGGCAGCGAAATTTTTCCCACCCGCGTTCGTGCACGCGCCCTGGGTCTTACCTACAACGGCGCCCGCACCATGAGTTCGATTGCGCCATTCGTCATCGGACATGTGGGGGAGGCGAAAGGGTTGGGCTGGGCTTTTTCTTTGTGTGGCGTGTCGTTCTTGCTGGCCTGCCTGACCGCGACTCAGTTGCCGGAGACCAAGGGGAAGCAATTGGAATAGGAGAAGGAGCGCCGCATGTCTTTTCGATCCGTTTTCCTGTCCGTAGTGATCGCTTTTGCCCTGGTGGTAGCGGCGTTCTTGCTCAATCGCAGCCGGCCCCGGATCGAAACCGAGCAGCCCAGCGCGGAGCTGGTGCGTGCGACCGGAAAGTGCGCCGAGTGTCATTCGCGAACTCAATATTCGGTGGTCCACGAATATGAGATGAGCATGCACGCCAAGAAAGGCGTGAACTGTCTGGAATGTCACCAGCCGGCCGCGGGTCAGGAAGAGAAGGACCACCACGGCTTCGTGATCTCTACCAAGCTGACCGCCGGCAACTGCCGCGGCTGCCATGAAGACATTTATCAGCAATTCGTGCGGAGCCGGCATGCGGCGCCGGCCTGGGCCGCCATTTACGGTGAAAAGGGGCTCAAGCCGGAGCAGGTTAACTTCTCGGAAACCTACCAACCCGGAGGAACGCGCAGACCTCCGCATCCGTTTGTTCAGCTCGAAGGCGGCTCGGCCATGACCAGCGGCTGCGACCAGTGCCACAGTGTGGGAAAGCCCAACGATGACGGCACCATCGGCACCTGCACGGCTTGCCACACGCGACACACCAGCTCCGTCCGTATCGCCCGATTGCCTAGCACCTGCGCTCAGTGCCATATGGGGCCAGACCACTCGCAGATCGAGATTTATGAAGAGTCCAAGCACGGCACCATGTTTCAGGCACAAGAGGCCCTGCTGAACCTGGACGCGCCACCAAAGACCCTTACCACGCGTGACATGTTCGTCCCGACATGCGCTACCTGCCACATGAGTGGGATCAACGGGCTGGGCATCACCCACGACCCCTCAGAACGGTTGTCGTATTACCTGGCGAATGCCATCAGCGAAAAGCGCCCGAACTATGCCGCGGCCCAGGCCAAGATGCGGCAAGTATGCTCGCAGTGCCATACCCCCGCATTAATAGCGCGGGTTTACACCCAGGCGGAACAGGTGGTTCAGGTCACAAATGGCCGGGTGCACGCTGCCCAGGAACTCATGAACGGATTACGCAAGGAAGGCGTGCTTACCGGCCCGCCTTTCTCGCAGCCCATCGACTTCCTGTACTTCGATCTGTGGCACTATGACGGCCGCACCAGCAAGCACGGGGCGTTCATGGGCGGAGCCGATTTTGTGCAGTGGCACGGGAACTATCCCATGCTGCAGAAAACGGTCCAGATGAATGCCATGGCGGATGAGCTGAGGAGAGCGCATGGCCGATCCCGGTGAGCGCTGGTGGAAGAAGCCTCAGCTTTGGATCGAGATGTTCGCGATCCTCAACATCGGCTTTCTAACGTTCGATATTTATCTGGCGCACTCGGTAAACCAGTTTCGCAGCCCGGCGGAGTACATTCCGCTGCTTTTCTCCGCGATCGCGCCCGTGCTGCTAGTCCTCGCGCTTGCGCTGCGCCCCCGCTGGCCTGTCCTGTGGAAAGTTCTGGGCTTTCTGGTCGGAGGGTCTGCGATTTTGGTCGGGCTCACCGGGGTCATTCTTCATCTCCAGAGCCACTTCTTCTACGAGCGCACTCTTCGGAGTCTCACATACTCAGCGCCATTTGCCGCGCCCCTGGCCTACACTGGGCTGGGATTTCTCCTGGTCATGAACCGCATGGTGGATCCGGAATCGCTGGAATGGGCGCAATGGGTTCTCTTGCTCACAGAAGGCGGCTTTATCGGAAATTTCATTTTCAGCCTGAGTGATCACGCGGGAAACGGCTTCTTCAATTCGCTGGAATGGGTGCCGGTCGTGGCCAGCGCCATCGCCGTAGGCTTCCTTAGCGTGGCCCTGCTCACACGAGTGTCACGGTCTTTTATTCATTTGTGCGCGGCGGTTCTGCTCGGTGAGGCAGTGGTGGGAGTGTGGGGCTTTGTGCTGCACGCCGAAGGCAACCTGCGCGGTCCCTCGATTCATGCGTTCGACAACTTCATCTACGGTGCTGCACCGATGGCGCCACTTTTGTTTCCGAATCTCATGCTACTGGGTATCATCGCCCTGTGGCAGCTTCGAGATTTGTCTCGCCCCTAGTGAGAGCCTTGCCTGTGGCATACCGGTGGGAAACGTAGAGAGCGCTCTATAGGGGTCCTTCGACTTCGTTGGCCAATTCGAAAGCGAATCGGCCAACTCCGCTCAGGATGACAATAGAACGATTAGTCTTCCCCGGCGGCGCGGAACAGCACGCGCAGCTTGGCATCTTTCCCCATCGCGTAGCGAGAAGCAGCGACTGAGGGGGGCACGGCCACCAGGGCTACGCCTGGCATCGTCTTGTCCTGCCGCACCTTCGAGCCGGTGGTGTGCGACCACGAACCTCCCCCTGGACCACCCTTTGCCTGGCCATAACTCGGGATGGCTTGTAGAAACGAACGAATCCAGCGGTGGACGTTGTGGTCCTTCACGATCTGGCGTAGCAGTCGCATGCGGCTGCGCTTCTCATCCACGCTCATGTGGGCGGCGTCGTACAGGGCCTGGGCCACTTCGGCAAAATCGTTGGGATTGACCACAATCGCGCCACTCCGCAACTCCGGACCAGCCCCGGCAAACTCGCTGACAATCAGCACGCCGCGCTCATCGATCTGGGCGGCACAGAATTCTTTGGCGACCAGGTTCATGCCATCCTTGAGCGGAGTCACCAGGCCGATGTCTGCGGCGCGATAATAGGCGAGAAGCTCCTCCCGGCCCAGATTGCGATGAATGTAGTGAACGGGCACCCACCCTGGCTCGGTGAACTCGCCATTGATCTGGCTGACCAGCAGTTCCACTTCCCGGCGGAGATGTTTGTAGTTAGGAATTTCCTCGCGGCTGGGAACGACCACCTGCACCAGCGTGATTTGTCCGCGCATCTCGGGGAAGCGGCGCAGCAGCAATCGGAAAGACTTAAGCCGCTCCGGAATTCCCTTGGTGTAATCCAATCGGTCCACGCCCAGAACCAGGACGTCATCAACCACCCGCTTTCGGATCTCGGCGGCGTGGGCTGCGATCTCTGGGCGTTGTGCATCCTGCTCAAAGGCCTCGAAATCGATACCGATGGGAAACGTGCCGACCACTGAGCGCCGCCCCCCTTCTATCACCAGCAGATGCGGCCCGCCGCGCTCGACCATTACTTCCGGAAGAATGCGTTCGAGGCAGTTGACGAAATTTAAACGGTCGCGATCGCCCTGAAATCCGATCACGTCGAATTCCAGCAACGCCTGCAGGATGGGCTTTTTCCACGGAAGCTTTTCGAAAATATCGGGCGACGGAAATGGGGTGTGCAGGAAGAACCCCATGCGGGCACGCACCCCCGCTTGCCGTAAGAACTTGGCCGTCAGCATGAGGTGGTAGTCATGCACCCAGATGAAGTCGTCATCCTTCGCCGTTTCTACGACCACCTTGGCAAACTTGCCGTTCACCCGCTGATACATTTCCCAATACTCGGGCTCGAAGTTGCAGCGTGACGGCATATCGTGAAATAGAGGCCAGATGATTTCATTGGCAAAGCCGGAATAGAACTTGGCAATCTCATCGTCGGTTAGCGCCACCGAACGCAGCGCGTACGAACGCCGATGCGCCGCCCGAAGCAACAACGGTTCAATATGCTCATCGGGGCCGGTACCAGCCCAACCGATCCACACTCCGGGCTGATCACGCCAGCCTGCCTCGAGTGCTGTGGCTAACCCACCGGAGCTTCTTTCCAGCCGTGTGCCGCCGGCGTATTTTCGGACGAGAACCGGCAGCCGGTTCGAAACGTTGATCACGCGTCCTTTAATTTCGCTCATCCCTGGCCTCCTGAAGCGCGAATCCACTCCTCGAAGAAATGGAGCAGTTCGTGAGGTGGTTGCAGCCAGATATCGGCTGCGGTTGGCCGTGACTGAGGGCGAACTAACGCCGTCAGCCCGTTGCCCTTAAGCGCGTGAAATGCGTCTTCGTCGGTCTGATCATCCCCCAGGTAGGCCACTGCGGCCCCCTCCGGGGATTCCTCTAAGATGGCGCGAACCGCGTCCCCTTTGCCTGGGCCGGCGACTCTAATTTCCAGGCCCCCATCAAATTCCAGCAAACGGAACGGCGCCCGGTCCAGCAGAGGTCTCCAGAGCCGGGGAACGTCCCGGGCGATTTTCTCTGCTCGTAACGGATCCAAGCCTCGCCAGTGCACCGCAACTCCGCCCGGCTTGGTTTCGGTCTGGCTTTCCAGTCCTGCATCACGCAGGATGGCCTCCGCCGCGAGCAGATAGTCCCTGTGAGCAGGAACCGAGCTAACCTGATAGCGTCCGTCGGACATAAGCCGCTCCAGGCCGTGACTTCCCCATATTTCCGGTTGGGGTGAGATCCCGCTAAGCAAAAGCAGTTCCCGCACCGGGCGTCCGCTAATGAGCACCACGCGCGTTCCCTGGGCCATGATGCGAACGATCAAAGGCGGAACTTCGGGATAAGGAAATGCTAGGGTGCGGTCGACACAAAACGGAGCCAGCGTCCCGTCGTAGTCAAGCAAGAGGACGCGAGCCGGGGCGGACCGAAGCCGCTCCAGAAAGGGACCGTAAGTGATCTGCCGCTCGAGTACGTTCATGCCAGCTCCTGACTTCAGCAAGCAACGACCGCAAAAAGCTATACCCGATGCGAAGTGGCGGAAAAAGTTGTTAGCTGGACAACGGACAAATCTTGAGCCGCAAGACTCGCGGTCGAGGGTTGGCGAGGCCCGCGAGCAGTGCGACACCGGCCTTTATGCCCGTTGACTGTTTCCCACGGAACCTTGACGCAGCGGCCGTAGAGCACCGCCAGGTTTTTATCGAAGACTTAACAGGATTCTAACATGGACTGGTTCGCTTGGCACCCGGAAATAGCACTCCAGCAAGCGTTTACCGGCGATTCAGGTCTGGATTTTCGGTCCCAACGCCGGCTGAATTAGGTCCAGCGGAACCACCGGAGCGCCAAGGCAAAGGAAACGCCTCCCCACAGCAGTAGCACCAGCAGGCGTCCGGATTGTGCACTCAGGGACGCGCCCTGGAGAATGGTGGCGCGCAACGCATCGTTCAACGCAGTCAGAGGTAAAAGCTTGATGAAGGGCTGCAACATCGCCGGGAAGCGTTCCGAGGAGAAGAAGACTCCTGAGAAGATCCACATCGGCATCATCACCAGGTTCATCAATCCGCTGACGCTTTCAATTTTCTGTGCCCGGCTGGCGGTGAGCAGCCCGAGGCCTCCGAAAGAAACGGCCCCGATGGTATTGATCAGTAGAACGGTGAAGATCGAGCCCAACACCCTCATGTGGAAGGCCAGCACGCCGAAGCCCAGCAGCAGCACGATTTCAATCACCATCAGCACCAGCCGGCTGCTGGTCAGGGCCAGCAGGAAATCGCTGCGCCGCATGGGAGTGCCCACAAAACGCTTCAGCAGTTTGCGCTGGCGCATATCCACCAGCGCGAACCCGATGCCCCACATGCCGGAGTTCATGAGATTCATTCCGAGCAGCCCAGGGATCAGGAAGTCAATGTAACGCGAGCCGGGCTCGCTCGAAGCCACAGCGGAAGTCGGCAACGGGTCCTTGCGTCCGGCGGCTGCTTGCAAGGCGTCATCCACCTCTGCCCGGGAGAGTACGCTCTCGGGGCGCGCTGGATCGAAACGATACTGAAACCGGTTGTCGCCCTCGGCCACAATCACGAGATCGTACTTTCCCAGGCGGAAGCCCTGCATCGCATCCGCCTCCGGCATCACGGTGGCCCGAATCGTAGAAGCTCGTGGCGACCGCTGGATCAGGCTTACAGCGCCGTCAGCGCCAGGACCGGCCACGATCACAACTGGAGTAATGTCGGCAGGCTTGTTGCGAAAGGCGAGGCCCAGCCCGAGAGCGAGCAGCACGGGAAATCCAAAGACCCAGAAGATGACCTCAGGCTCGCGCTTGAGTTCCAGCAGCCGCGCGATCAACAGACGGCGGTAACCGGTCCAGCGCCCGTTGCGGGGAGCCTTGCTTGACGGCGCCTTCGGCAGCATCGTTGGCGGAGTTTGTTGTGCGACGGTCATCACTCTTCCTTACTCTTCCCTCAAATGCCGACCCGTGAGGCGAACGAACACGTCCTCCAGGCTGGCCTGCCGCGTGGTCAGGTGCAACAGATGCTCGCCCTCCCTCTCCACCGCGTCCAGCAGCGGCGGAATCGTGAGGTGGGGTTCGCGCACATTCAAACAGACCAGGCCGTTGTCTTGCCTTACAGACTCGACCCCTGGAAGGGCGCGCCAAACGTCCAGTGCGTGGCCGTTCGAGCTGCCGCTGACCTGAAATTCCACCATGTGATGACCGCCCAGCCGCTCGATCAGGTCCGCCGGCGTGCCTTCGGCGATGACCTGTCCGTGATCCACGATGGCCAGCCGGTCGCACAGACGCTCGGCCTCGTCCATGTAGTGCGTGGTCAGAAGCACCGTTCCTCCCGCCTGCTGGAAGCTGCGGATCGTGTCCCAGAGCTGGCGGCGGCTTTGCGGATCGAGTCCGGTGGTGGGCTCGTCCAAAAATAGAATCTTGGGATCGCCGACCAATGCCGTCGCCACCGCCAGTCGCTGGCGCTGTCCTCCGGAAAGCTTGCCTACCCAGGCATCGGCCTTCTCGGTTAGTTGCATTTGCTCGAGCACTTCGACGGGTGCGCGCGGCTGGCGGAAAAATCCGGAAAAGAGCTCGATGGTTTCAATTACGGTCAGCTTTTCTGAGAGCCGGGTTTCTTGCAAAGAGATGCCCATCACCTCGCGCAGTTCGCGAGCATTTTCCTTCCAGTTCTTGCCCAAGATCGTGACCTGCCCCGAGGTAGGCGCCAGCAAGCCTTCCAGGATTTCAATGGTCGTGGTCTTCCCCGCGCCATTCGGTCCCAGCAGGCCGAAGCACTCCCCTGCCTCGATTTCAAGGTTCAGCCCGCGAACGGCTTCTACCTTGCCTTCGTAAGTCTTGCGCAGGTCACGGCATTGAATCGCGATAGTCACGGAGCGATTCTAACCGAGCCCTGCCTGTGAATGTCGGCGCAGTTCGTTATCGCTCCTATCCACAAAGGAAGGCGTCATCCTGAGCTTGCGAAGGATCTGGCGTGTAGCGGATATGAGCGTCGGCCCGGACAATGTGCCACCGCGCGCAAGATCCTGCGGGACTGAAGTCCCTCAGGATGACGCCAGCGTACCGGGCATTCTGAACGAAGGCGTACCTTCGGGACCGCAGTCGCGCATTACACAGCTCGTTTTCGATTAGAATCGACCCCTGCCCATGCGATCCCCACGGCGAGGTTTCACCTGACGGCTCTTCCTCTAAAACGCCCGTGTGTCGTTTCCGATTTCTCCTAGAATAGTTCGAAAGGATCCCCTTATGCGGAAGCTATGGCTGCCCCTCTTGCTGGCGACAGTCTCGCTGGCCTCGGCGCAGGAAACTCGCCATTTCACATTTCACTACGGATTCACCGTCAAGGATGTTGCTGCGGGAGAGCGCGTCCGAGTCTGGATTCCAGCGGCGCACTCCGATGATTTCCAGGAAGTCAAAGTGATTTCGGCAAACGGCGACTTGAAGCTGAAGAAGACTCGCGAATCACGCTTTGGCAACGAGATGTATTATGCCGAAAGCTCGAAAGCGCAAGCTGCGGAGCTGCACTTTGAAATTATCTACGATGTGGTACGCCATGAGCGCCTGACCCTGGGGATAATCCGGCCACGCCTGGCCGAAGTTCAGCTCAAAGATCGCGATCGCAAGGAATATCTACAGCCGGACAAACTGGTCCCGGTCACCGGCCTTCCCGCCGAGCTCGCGGTAAAAGTCACCGAGGGCAAGACCACGCCGCTCGACAAGGCCCGGTCCATTTACGATTACGTCTTTACTACCATGCGTTACGACAAGACTGGAACGGGCTGGGGACACGGCGATGTGCTCTATGCCTGCGATGCCAAGAAAGGCAACTGTACCGATTTTCATTCGCTATTCATCGCCATGGCGCGCTCCCAGGGAATTCCCGCCCGCTTTGAAATTGGATTTCCCCTGCCGCCGGACAAGCACTCCGCCGAGATCGCCGGCTATCACTGCTGGTCCGACTTCTTCGAGCCGACGCATGGTTGGGTTCCAGTAGACATCTCGGAGGCGTGGAAGCACCAGGAGAAGAGGGACTATTTCTTCGGAGCCCACGACGCCAACCGGGTGCAGTTCACCATGGGGCGCGACCTGCGCCTCAGCCCGGCTCAGGATGGAGCGCCGCTGAATTATTTCGTCTATCCCTACGTGGAAGTTGGCGGCAAGGAATATCCCAATGTGTCCCCGGCGTTTTCGTTTGCCGACGTAGAGGCGGGAGCGGCTGCCGCGAAGTAGGTCGCCGAGGATCGGAGGGCTTAGTCCTTGTCGGCAACTCTCTTCTGCGGGAAGACACTATGTTTCGGCGCTGGCATCGGCACAGCTCCCATCCGATCGCGCCACAAAATCAGGTTAAGCACCGCCGTGTTGACCGCATCCGGTCTGGTGAAATCCATTTTTGCCGACTCCGCCGCGCCTTGCCCTTTGGATGCATTGGTCTGATAGATGAGTCCGTTGTCCCGGTTGCTCGAGTCCGCGGTAAATGGCGGTTGATCCCCCGGCCCCGAAAACAACGGGGCCATCACCGGCGCGTAGGCGTCATTCTGATTCATGGGCGGCAGACCTAGCAGCGTTTCCATAGTGTGCATCATGTTCACCGTGGTGTAGAAACGGCTGTCTATGAAAGGCTGCTGCGCCGAACCCGGCGAATATTTGCTGATCTCAAGCGCAATTGAGCGGTGCGCATCTACGTGGTCGGCGCCATCCTGGGCGTCGTCTTCGATGATGAAGATGGCCGTGTCATCCCAATAAGGACTGTGCGAGACCGCCTCGACCACGCGCCCGACCGCCAAATCATTGTCGGCTACCGAGGCGCTGGGGCTGGGTTTGCCCGGCGTTGTGCCGTGCGTGTGATCGTCGGGCAAATAGAGAAGCACGAACGCGGGAAGCTCGGCGTCCTTGCCTTCCTTCCGTGCCCGCACGAAATCTTCAAACTCGTTGAGAAACAAGTCGGCGCGAAGCTGGTCAGGATATTCGGTATTGAAGTCAGGAAAGCCCGGATGGAAGTGGTCGCGCAATGCGGCCTTGCTGGCCTTCATACGCTTTAGCAAAGGCACAGCCCAGGGGTACGGGCTGGCGGAACCGTGAGGCTGGCCGACATCGGGCGGAAGCGGTTCACCTTTTCGGACCACGGCGCGCTCACATTCTGAGCTAAACGGGGACGGCGTGCCTTCCTTCGGCGAAGCGTCCGATGGTTTCGCTGACTTGCACCATACTCCCGCGATGTACTCGCCGTAGTCGCGGTAGGTCAGGCCGTGGCGGGCCAGATTGTCCCAGAGGTAGCCGCTGCCGGGGGCATCAACGTCGGGCTCGCCCAGTTCCAGCGGAAATTCATCGGCTACCGTGCCGCCAAAGTCGTACGTCCGCTCCTTGCCGCGATAGCTGATCTGCCAGGTCTTCTCGTTGTAGTCGCTGGTGATGGCCGCGTTCGACCAGTCATGGCCATCGCCGGAGACTTCGCCGCTGTCGTAAAAATTGTCCAGCACGCCGAATTGCAGTGCCAGCTCGTGTTGGTTGGGTGTGACATCAGCGCCATACATGGTGAGCGAAGGATCGCCGTTGCCCACTTCCCGACCGTCAAGTTTCAGGTCGCCGAGGATCTGATCGTAGGTGCGATTTTCCTTCAGGACATAAATCACGTGGTGAATTGGGTTGGAGCCGCTTCGAAATGTAATCTTCCCCGGATCGGATAAAAAGAGATTGCTCTCCTGCACGCGTTGCGTCAGCTCCGGCAAATGTTTCTCCACGTTGTGAAAATTCAAGCGGGAGAGCGAGCCATAGATCAAAGTAGGAATGTAAGGATGCTCGCGGTGGCGGCGCTCATTCTTGAGTTGGCTGATCCCGCTGTTCGGGCCCGCGCCCTCGCCTTTAGCGGTGGCAATGAGCAAGTCGTCTCCGTGAGCCGCTAGCGCGCTGGGATACCAGTCAGTCGGAATGAATCCCAGGGCTTCCCGGGGCAGCGGAAAAACAATCCCGGGTTTGGTCAGGGCCGCGGTATCAAAAACAGCCACCGCGTTCAAGGATGAGTCGGCGACAAACAGGCGCGTGCCATCAGGCGACACGGCCAGCGCCGTCGGATAGGTCCCTGCGTGTTCCTGTCCTGGCAGGTTGGTCGAGGCAAGATGGAGCACTTTCCCCGAAGCGCTCTCGACCACGGCAATCGCGTCGGCATTCGACAAAGCAACGTACAGCCACCTCTCATCCGGGCTGAGCACAAGAGCCGTGGGGTGAGAACCGGGCGCAATGGGATCTCTGGGCTCGAGCAGGGAAATCCAACGGGTGACGATTCCCTTCTCCAGGTCCAATTCGGCCACGCTCGAGGAATTCCATAGACTGCACCAGGCTCGCCGGCCGTCGCGGGTCACAACCACGGTGTAAGGAAATGAAGACGGAATCGTTTCGTGCGTGCTCAGGTCGAACTGCTGCAAAACACGACCATCGCTGGAATCGAGCAGCACGACACTGTCGGAGAGATTGTTGGCGACCAGTATCTTGTCGCTCCCCTGCCCTGAAATCACGGCCAACCCGGCAGGATACGGAATCGCGGTCCCCGCTTCTGTCTTGTGTACTCCAAACGCAACCTTCTTGCCGGCGGCGATCTTTTGCGGCGCGATTTTCAGAAACCGCTCCGGCGTTACCTTTCCATTTTCGAATTTATAGACCGCAATACCGTTGCCGGTATTGCCCCGCCTTGCCCCGGTGGGATCGGTGATCGAACCCATCGACGCGTAGAGATGGCCGCCGTCGGAACTGAAGGTCAGGCCGAGGAAGTAGCTCTGATGAGCGCTGTCAGAAAGGCGGGCGTCAGGAAAATCGCTGAGTTGGTTGGTGGCGAGATCAAGAATACTGATCGACTGCTGCGCTTGCGTCTGTTGTGTGCCGTATCCGTCGTTCAGCAGCGCGGCGTAACGGCCGTCCGGGCTCAACGCGATGGTAGCGGGAAAACTATTCAGCGCGCCGATCCGTCCGGGCGCGGGCGTGTCCAGTACCTTGCTTGTGGGTAGCGGGACATGATGGGGTTTGGCAGAATCCTGAGCGAAAAGTGATGCCCAAAAAAAGGCAATCAGGAAAATAAAGCCAGGGAAACGCTTCAAGATTCCTCCAGAAAGTGCCTGAGGAACTTGTAGCACCGGCGTCGGGAAAAGAGAAGACGTGGACGGTCCCGAGAAACACGGACGAAATCTGTCGCCTCGCGCTGAACTCCCCAAACTGGGATGCGCCGTCGACATGCCGAAAGGCGATACTTTAATGAGGATCCGTAACTTCCTGATGCTCCGTGTGTTCCGGCGTCACGTTATGCCGCACATCGGCCCCGCGTACCCAGAAGATCACGTCTTCGGCAATATTCGTGGCATGGTCTGCGACGCGCTCCAGATTGCGCGCCACCAGCAATGCGTCCAGCGCCTGGCGCGTGGTCTCGGGATGCTCATTCATGGATTTCACCAGCACGATGAAGGCTTCATCCTTCATGCGATCAACCACATTGTCCATTTCGAGGACGGCCTGTGCCAACTCGGCTTTGCCTTCGATGAAGGATTCCAACGCACGTCTTACCATCGCGGACACTGCAGCCGCCATACGCGGGATATCAACCGGAAGATCGGCTTTAGGCAGGTCAACCATATCCATCACGCGCTCGGCAATGTTCACCGCCTGGTCGCCCACACGTTCGAGATCGGCGTTGATCTTGGTGACCGCCAAGATGAAGCGCAGATCGACTGCCATCGGCTGCTGCATGGCCAGAAGGTCAAAGGCCATTTCGTCAATTTCGCGCTCGGTCAGATTAATCTGAGTTTCGCCTTCGAGCACCATGCGGCAGCGCGTCAGGTCGCGCTCGATGTAGGCCTGGCAGGCGCGATCCACCGCCTGCTCGGCCAGTCCGCCCATACGCAGCAAACGTGCCCGGAGTTCGTCGAGCTCTTGCAGAAAACGAGTGCGCGCCATTATCCAAACCTGCCTGTGATGTAGTCTTCCGTCCGCTTGTCAGACGGAGTCGTGAAAATCTTCTCGGTCTTGTCGAACTCGATCAGCTTGCCCAGAAGAAAGAACCCGGTGAATTCGGCAACCCGCGAGGCCTGCTGCATGTTGTGGGTCACGATCACGATGGTGAACTTTTCCTTGAGCTGGAAAATCAGTTCTTCGATCTTGCCCGTGGAGATCGGATCCAGCGCCGAGCAGGGCTCGTCCATGAGCAGCACCTGCGGCTCGACGGCAATGGCGCGGGCGATGCAGAGGCGCTGCTGCTGGCCACCGGAGAGGCTGGCGCCCGACTTCTTGCGCGCCGTGTCCTTGACCTCGTCCCAAAGTGCAGACAGGCGCAGGGACCGCTCGACGATTTCGTCGAGGTGTTTGCGATCGTGAAATCCATTGAGCGTCAACCCGGCCGCCACATTGTCATAAATAGACATCGTGGGAAACGGATTGGCCTTCTGGAAGACCATCCCGATGCGGCGGCGAATCTGCACTGCCGAGGTCCCGTTGTAGACATCCATTTCGCCGATGCGCACCCGGCCTGTAGCCTTGGCTTCTGGAATGGTCTCGTGCATGCGGTTCAGGCAACGCACGAAGGTGGACTTGCCACATCCCGACGGACCAATCACCGCCGTGGCGTGGTTCGCCGCCACGGTCATGTTGATGTCGTACAGGGCCTGGGTCTTACCGAACCAGGCGTTCAGCTTGTCGACTTGGATTCCAACGCCCATAGTTTCAATTTGCTCCCTTGAGCATACCGCGGCTGGCCACCAGGCGCACAGCGCCGACCGAAGCGACAATCAGAATGATCAGGATCAACGCTCCCGCCCACGCTTGCCGGTGCCACTCGTCGAATGGCGAAATCGCGTAAGTGAAAATTTGCAGCGACAAGGCCGCGGTGGGCTGGTTCATCTTCCAGTTCCAGTATTGGTTGCCGAAGGCGGTAAACAACAGGGGCGCCGTCTCTCCCGCCACCCGGGCAAAGGCAAGCATCACTCCCGTGATGACTCCCGAGGTCGCGGTGCGCAGCGTGATCGAAAGCGTGGTGCGCCAGCGCGAGACTCCCAGACCGTACGCTGCTTCCCGCACGATTTGCGGCACCAGCAACAGCATCTCCTCGGTAGTCCGGGTGATTGTGGGCACCATCATGATGGCCAGAGCCACGCCGCCCGCCAGTGCCGAAAAGTGCCCCTGGCTGAGTACGACGAGGCCGTAGGCTACGATACCCACGATGATCGAGGGAACGCCATTCAGCACGTCTGCCGTGAAGCGGATCAGGTTTCCAAACCGTGTGCCGCGACCGTACTCCGAGAGATAAATTCCAGCGCCGATTCCGAGGGGAACGCCAAAGACGCTGGCGATCATCAGAATGTAGACGGATCCGGCAATCGCATTGGCCATGCCTCCGCCAGCTTCGCCCGGGGGTTTGGGAATCTCGGTCAGAAACGCCCAGTTGATCGAACCAATCCCTTTGTAGATCAGGTAGCCGAAGACCGCAGCCAGCGGAAGCAGCACCAGCACCACGGCCCCGAGCGCCGCCACTGTAACCAGGGCGTTCAGGCTGCGCCGCACAATGCTGATGGGCGCATCCGCAAAATCCGCGGGGAGCATGATCTTGGCCGCTGTATTAGGCATTGCCCCTCGCAGGAGTGCCACGCGTTACTGTCCATACCAGGAACTGCGCCACGATATTGACGATGATAGTCACAATAAACAGCGCCAAACCCACTTCGACCAGGGCGCTGAGATATAGATCGCCCGTGGCTTCACTGAATTCGTTGGCGATCACGCTGGCCATGGTGTAGCCGGGAGCGAACAGGGACTTCGCGATCTCGGGACGATTGCCGATCACCATGGTAACGGCCATGGTTTCACCCAGCGCCCGGCCCAACCCCAGAATGACTCCGCCCATGATGCCGGCGCGGGCGTTGCGTAGGACGCCGGTTCGGATCATCTCCCAGCGGGTTGCCCCCAGCGCCAGCACCGCCTCCCGTTGTTGCTGTGGAACCGCCGTCATGACTTCACGGGTAATCGAGGAGATGATCGGCACCACCATAATGGCGAGAATGATTCCGGCCGCCAGCATACCGATTCCGTAGGGCGGCCCCTCAAACAACGTAGTCCAGCCGAAGTATTTCGCCAGGAAGGGCTGCACGTACTGGCGGAGCAGCGGCACCAGGACGAAGATGGCCCACAATCCGTAAATCACGCTGGGAATCGCAGCCAGCAATTCCGTGGTAAAGGCCAGCGCCCCGCGCAACCAGCGCGGCGACATTTCCGTAATGAATACGGCGACTCCGACTGCCAGGGGCACGGCGATGATCAAGGCCAAAATTGAAGAGACAATGGTTCCGTAGACGAAGGGCAGAGCTCCGTATTGGTCATTCACCGGATCCCAATCGCTGCGGAAGAAGAATTTCAAACCGAAGGCGTGCCAGGAAAGGCTGGACTTGGTGACTAGCTCGTACACGATCAGGCCAACGATCGCAATTACGGAAAGGGCACAGCCGAGCATGGCGTAGGAGAACACGGCGTCGGCGTTACGGCTGTCTCCGGCGGTGATCAGGGACTGCGCTTCGGCCCCAGCACCTGCCGCAACTCTTTGCTCCGGAACGGGTTGCGGACCTGTCAGGCGAGGCGCTCCTAGAGCTCGATTAGCCATTCGGGGCAAGGTAGCACGATCGTGTTACAGCAGTGTTAAAATAGCGGATTGTTCCGGCCTCAAGGGACCTTCTGTGACGGGACCCGGAGCGCAGCTTCAGCGGTTCCGCGCAACCGGGTTCAACCTTTGTTGGTTCAAACTGTGTCGATTCGCTCTGGCGGATAGAACTTTATGGGCGAATGCCTTATTGTTCTCCGGCAGGCGTTGCTAGCAACCTGTATTTTCAGATCCCATGGCTTCTGACCGCATGCTTCTGCATCCCGCTCAAACTCGAGCCAGCTTTCGCAGACTTGGCCGGCAACTGTCCAAGCTTACCCGAAAGCCTGCCGCGGAAAACGTCCACAGATTCCGTACGTCGAGTCGCAGAGTGGAAGTGTTGGTTGCGGATCTGGCGGAAAAACGCAATGGGAATGACAAGAAGCTGCTGAAGCTGCTGGGTCGCCTAAGAAAGAAAGCAGGACGCGTGCGCGACCTGGACGTTCAAAGCGCAGCCCTACGCAGCTTGAAGATACCTCAGGAACCAGGGCGCAAAGCGCAGCTCACCCGCGCCCTGGCCGAGGAGCGCGTCAAGCGCGAAGAGAAGTTGGCCAAGGCCCTCAACAAGAAGACCATGGCAGAGGCCAACAAACGCTTGAAGCGGGCTGCAGCCAGCCTGGAAATCCCCAAAAATGCCGACCCCTTGGCCCGGGCCCGGCGCAAGCTGGATGAATTGGAAGTGGATCAAGGCGCCGTGAGTGAAAAGACCTTGCACCAGTTCAGGATTGCCGGTAAGCGAGCACGTTATATCGCGGAACTCGCCGGCAAGGACGCAGAGGCCACTCGCTTGATCGGACTGCTCAAGCACATGCAAGACGTGATCGGTGACTGGCATGACTGGGTTCAGTTGGCGGAGCGAGCGGAAGGGCTATTTGGCGGCGTGCAGGATTCGGCGCTGGTGGCCGCGCTACGCAATATAACCCGGGCTAAATTTCGTCAAGCGGTAAACACTCTGAACGAAACTCGCGCTGCGCTGGCCGGCAAGAAGCCGGTTGCCGTCATGCCTCCCAGCCGCGAATCCTCGCGGCCAGTGTCCTCCTCCGCCGCGGCCTAAAGAAGTGCCCAACTAGTAGCGCCGCCGTCCCGGCGGCTGTCGTGGGGGCGTCCCGCCCGCACTGCCGGAGCAAACGGAAGCGTCCGCGCACATGCCGAGGGCGAGATGCCCTCGTGACAGCCGGCAGGATGCCGGCGCGACAAAAACCCATCCAACTGGCCCTGGGGCTCATCCAATAGATTGATCGCGTGACATGGAGAAAACCCAGCCCTTGAGGTCCCGAATCGTAGTTTTCATTGCAGTCATTCAAACCGTCCTATTCTTGGCCCACTGGTTTCTGTATGAAACGTGGACCGCTTTCTGGGCTCCGCCTCGAGTTTCCGGCCTGCAGGCAGCGCTCGCCCTGCTCTCCGTGAGTTTCGTGCTGGCATCACTACTGGCCTGGCGTTCCTCTCACGTTTCTGTGCGGATTGTGTATACCGTCTCCGCCGTGTGGCTGGGACTTTGACTTTCTGCTTTCTGGCCGCGTGCATGTGCTGGGCGGTGTACGGAAGCGCGATCGTTTTCGGGTTCCATCCAGACCGGCGGGAGCTGGTCGCGGTATTTTTTGGCCTCGCTTTGCTCGTGAGTCTATACGGCGTAGTGAACGCTGCCTGGACGCGGGTGCGCCGAGTCAGCGTCACGCTGCCGAATCTGCCTGAATCCTGGCGCGGCCGGGTAGCGGCGCTGGTGACCGATACTCACCTCGGTCACGTTCGCGGCACCGCCTTCCTGCGCCGTATCGTAAGTACGCTCACGCGGCTGCGGCCCGACATCGTCTTCATCGCCGGGGATATGTACGACGGGACGGTGGCGCGAGTGCGGGAACTGGCCCAACCCTGGGCCCGGCTCGCGGCACCGTTGGGAGCATTCTTCGTCCTGGGAAATCACGAAGAGTTTAGCGATTCCACCAAGTATCTCGACGCGGTCGAGCATTCCGGCGTGCGCGTCCTCAACAATGAAAAAGTGATGGTCGATGGTTTGCAGATTGTCGGGGTCCACTACCGGGATTCCACCAATGATGACCACTTCCGCTCCGTCCTGCGCCAGGCCGACGTCGATCGTGACCGCGCCAGCATCCTGCTGACCCACGCCCCCGACCGCTTGCGCATCGCCGAGGAGGAAGGCTTCTCCCTGCAGCTCTCCGGCCACACCCATGGCGGCCAATTCTTCCCGTTCACCTGGATCACGTCACGGGTCTACGGGAAATTTGTTTACGGCTTGCAACGTTTAGGCAACCTCCTCGTCTATGTCTCGTACGGGGCTGGCACCTGGGGACCTCCTCTGCGCCTCGGGACGACGCCCGAGATTGTGCTCATCCAGTTCGACTGAATTCCGTTTGTCCGGACGGAAGCCTTCACTCGCGCCGGTTATCGGGCCGGAAATGTACAATGGCCTCGATCATGCGCATGTTTCTGGATATTTTCGCGCAGATTTTCCGTACCCTTTGGGCGCACAAACTCCGCTCCTTCCTCACCATGTTCGGAATTGCCTGGGGCGTGGGATCTCTGCTTCTGCTGGTCGGGCTGGGCGAAGGCTTCCGCTCAGGCAACCGGCGGCAGTTGGAGGAGTTCGGCAAGGACATCATGTTCATCTTTCCCGGGCGCGCTCCCACCATGTTGGGCAGCATGAATTCCGCCCGTTCCTACTTGCTCACCTATCAGGACTACCTGGACATCCGCAAAGAAGCGCCCCATGTCCGTAACGCCAGCCCTGTAATCAGTCGCGAGGATGTGCGGGCGGTGAGTGAATTCGCCAACGCCAATGGCGAGATCGTGGGCACAGAGCCGCAGATGAAAGAGATCAGCTATCTTCCCGTCAAGCAAGGTCGATGGCTGAACGGACTCGACGAAAGCCAGCGTCGCAACGTCATTGTCCTGGGATACCAGCTAAACAAGAACCTCTTTCCTGGGCGCCCCGCCGTGGGCTCCTTCGTGTTGCTCAACGGCCTTCGCTTCGAAGTCATTGGCACGATTGAGCACGTGGGACGCGGCAACGATACTTTCCTGAATACTCGCAGCTATATTCCCTTTCAGGTAATGGCTACTTACTTCCCGCTGAAAGGCGAGAATCATGAGAACTCGATCTCTTACATCAATTACCAGCCGCGAGTGACCGCTGAAAACCTGTTAGCAAAGGAAGATGTCCACAAGATCGTGGGCCGCAACCACGGCTTTGACTGGCGTGATCCGAATGCCTTTGAAGAATGGGACACAATCCAAGAATCCAGGATGTTCGGAACAATCTTCGACGCGATGAATATGTTTCTGGGCGCGGTGGGCCTGGTGACGCTCGCCCTGGGTGCGATCGGCGTCATCAACATCATGCTGATCACGGTGAGCGAGCGCACCCGCGAGATCGGGCTGCTTAAGGCCCTGGGCGCCACCAATCGCAGTATTTTGCTCCAGTTCTTTCTGGAAGGACTGCTGCTTACCTTGGGCAGCGGCCTGATCGGCATGGGACTGGCGGCTTTCCTCATGGCCATGCTCGGCAACATCGAGGGTGTGGGTGGATTCGATCCCCCCAAGTTGGTTCCGATGTCGGCGTTGCTGGCGATCGGCAGCCTGGCGTTGGCCGGGGTGGCTGCGGGCCTGTATCCCGCGCGTAAGGCTGCCATACTGCAACCGGTGGAAGCGCTGCGACAGGAGTAAAGATGTTTCGCGATTTGCTGCGGGAAGCTTACGGCGCCATGCGTCATAACCGGCGCCGTACCGCGCTCACCATGCTGGGCATGGCCTGGGGCATCGCCACCGTCGTCATGCTGCTGGCCTACGGGAATGGCTTTGGCCAGGCTTGTATCCACATTTTCGCCAACTTCGGCAACAAGCTGGTGATCATTGCTCCGGGCCGCACTTCGACCGAGGCGGGAGGACAGAAAGCCGGAAGAGCCATCCATTTCACTCTGGAAGACATGGATGTGCTTCCTACCAACCTTCCCCAGATTACACACATCACGCCTGAAGCCGGCAAGAACGCCAACATCCAATACGAAACCCGGACATTCACCTTCGGAATCACGGGAAATTACCCTAACGTGCCGGAGATCCGCGCTCTCACCGTGGCACAGGGCCGTTTCTACGGCGCACAAGACGAACTACAGCGTGCCCGGGTGGTCGTCATCGGATCGGAAGCCAAAGAAAAGCTCTTCTCTGGACGCAACCCCCTGCATGAGCGGATTCGCATCGACGGTCTCAGTTTCGAGGTCGTAGGCGTGGTCGGCCCCAAAATGCAGGAGGGCAACAGCGACATCAATCGTACCCTCTATGTTCCCTTCACCACCATGGGAGACCTCAAGGACACGCACTACCTGGACAGCATCTGGTTCACCTATGCGACTCCGGAGTACGAAAGACTGGAGATGACGGTTCGCTCGCTGCTGGCTTCACAGCTTAAGTTCAACCAGACCGACCAGCAGGCTGTGTTCGTGTTCAACCTCATGAGCCAGGTACACCAGTTTGAAATCATCACTCTCGGCTTGAAGATTTTGCTGGGGTTCATTGGCACGCTGACGCTCGGCATCGGAGGCGTGGGCCTCATGAATATCATGCTCGTGTCGGTAACCCAGCGCACCCGCGAGATTGGGGTACAAAAAGCGCTGGGAGCGCGCCGCCGCTACATTCTGTTGCAGTTCCTGGCTGAAGCTCTGACCATCACTTTCATCGGTGGGGTGCTGGGAATCATTCTGGCTTACGTGGTCGCCTTTTCCGTCGGCAGGCTGACCCTGTACAGCGCGATTGCCAAAAATGGCGAGGCCGGCGACATCCGCCTGATTATTGCCCCCGGCACGCTCATTGCAGCCACGCTGATTCTCGGGGTTGTAGGACTTGTCAGCGGCATGGTTCCGGCCTTCCGCGCCTCTCGCCTGGATCCCATTGAAGCCCTGCGTTACGAATAGCCGCGAAAGTAGAATGAATACACCATGAAATTTGCCAAAATCGTATTCTGGATCGCAGCCGTCTGGGGCGTACTTGTTCTCACTCCGCTCTATTTCATGTTCAACCTGATCGGGAAAAACGATCCGCCGGCCATCACCCATCCAGGCTTTTTCTACGGATTCATCGGAGCAGCATTGGCCTGGCAGGTCGCATTCGGCATCATTGCCACCGACCCAGGACGCTTCCGATTGTTAATGATTCCTTCCGTGCTCGAGAAGTTCAGCTACAACATCGCAGTCGTAATACTGGTCATGCAGCAACGCATGCACCCTTCTGATCTGCTCTTTGCCGCCGTCGACTTGCTGCTGGGCGTCTTGTTCGTCATTGCCTTTCTGAAAACGGCGCGGATATCGTCGTAATTAAGCACTCTCCGCATCCTTCTCGACCCTTCTTGGTGAACTCTGCGGTTAAGCTTGTGGAAGAATCTAGACGAGGTCAAATTCTTTACCGCAAAGTGCGCAAAGAAAGGCCGCAAAGGACGCGAAGTAAGCTGTACGCTTCGACCGTGTGCAAATCAGGACCCGTCTCCGGGATGCGTTCCGGTCAATGCCGGACTAGAATACGAATTGAGGTGAAATTGCATGGATAGCCAAGGGGAACCCAAGCCAGGCGCACACTCGCAGCAGGCGGCCGAGCACGTCGCCGGCGCGCACCACCTGCTGAAGCTCCTGCAGGAAAAGATTGGTGAGCATCCCGAGATTGGGCAGGCGGTGAATAAGTTGGAGATGGCGCTGGCGATCCTTGAAGTGCAGACGGGGGGAATGCTGTAAGGCCTATCACCTCAGCGCGGTAAACAAGGCATCCTTCCAGCGGCCGTTGTCGATGGTCCAGCAAACTTTGGTCTTGCTTCCCTTCCGCCGGGCCTCCGCCCAGACCGACTGATTCCGTTCATCGCCGGTCACGTTCAGACGATCCACAACCGTCATACCGCGCGTCAGTTCGCTTTGGACCTCAACATCCACATAGTGCTCACTCCACTGAGTTCCGATGGTTGGATCGAGCGCGATGCTCATCGCAACCGGATCAGGCAGTGAGATTCCATCTTCTCCGGTTTGTTCCTTGTAGGCCTCACGCGCGCGGCTGTTGCATTCGACGGCAAAGCTGGCAACCGGATTGTTGAATCCCACGATGCGGGCGATGTCGGCTTCGTTGAGGACCGCGTCTCCACGGCTGGTTTGCCAACCCACCAGCTCGACGGCAAGGCCGCTAAGCATCACGATCCGCGCCGCCTCAGGATCGACCCAGATGTTGTACTCGGCCGCCGGAGTTACGTTGCCTTCGCAGCAGGGGGCGCCTCCCATGACCACGCATCGCCCCACGTGCGCGGCGAGACTGGGCTGGCGCGTAACCGCCAGGGCAAGATTGGTCAGCGGGCCGAGCGTGACCAGTATGATGCCCGGATTCGCTGTGATGACCTCGATCATCGCATCGACCGCGTGCAGTTTCTCTGGCATCCGACGAGGGGCGGGATAGCCATGATCTCCCAGGCCGTCGCGGCCATGGAACCAGGTCGCACTCTGGTGGACCCGCCGCAGCGGCTTTTCCGCCCCGGCAAAAACCGGAACGGCAACTCCGCACAGTTCTACGGTATAAAGCGCGTTGCGCGTGGCCTGCTGCACGTCGACATTCCCAGCTACCGTCGTGATGGCAACCACGCTTACGTCAGGAGCGCGCAAGGCCATGATGAGGGCAACGGCATCGTCAGAGGCTACGTCGGTATCGATGAGAAAGGCACGCGGCATCCGCGTAGCATAACAGACCGGGGGGCAGCCACTCACCGAGGCCATCCC
>CAVOSG010000016.1:0-152873 GCA_963698825.1 Terriglobia bacterium
GTGGTGTGGTCAGTTCCTGCCCTCAGAAGGCAGAATTGAAAAGCCGGGTGCAAGATAGTTTGCGGTCATGGCTGTTATCAATGACCGTAAAAGCTAACATTTGCAAGTCATGCGCCGCTTGATAGAGAGAGACTTGAGCACGCAAGCGAGCCTCTCTCATATTCGCCCCGGTGATCGTGGCAGAGATTCTAGCAGAGCTATTGTTTTACAGGATTTATCAAAGAAGAGGAGAGTTACGGCGCCATGGCCGCGTACTCCCGCTTCGCCGCACGCAGGATGGGAATGCCGGCGTCGGCTTCTTTCCATGTTCCTAGAAATTCATGGTAGGCTTTGCGGCTTTTTTCCTTATCGCCTGCAAGCTTGTAGGCACGACCCAGTTGAAGGTAGGAGAGGGAGTAGATCGGCGACACGCAATCCACGCCGCGGTGGTCCAGAATCTCCTGGAATTCCCGCGCGGCTTCGCCGCCCGCACCTGCCCTGAGGTAGCCGAGTCCACGAACGTACACAGGAACCAGGTCACTCATCTGTCCCAGCTCATAGGGACGAGCCGGCTGCATGAGGTGGGTGATCTGTGCCTCACTTGCTCCCCGATGAGTTGCCATCGCGGCGAAGATCATCGGCGAACTGAGGTTGAGTGTGCCGGTGGCAAGAGGCCCCTTCTCATTGAGCCGGGCCAGTAGTTCTCCCGCGCGCTTCTCGTCGCCCATTTGAGCCAGCACCAGTGCGCCATTGGCGAGGGCATCCTCGCTCGCGCTCGCGCGCAGAGCTGCCTCGAGACTGCGGCGCGCGGAGCTCTCATCACCAACTTCGGTTTCAATGATGGCCCGCGCCATCAGCATGCTGGAAACATTGTCGGTCGAGTTCTCCTGCCGGTAGAGCGCGATTGCTTTGTCGAAGAGTGCAAATCCCGCCTTCAATTTCCCCAGGTAGGCGGCGGCCATCCCGCGGGTGAACAGAAGATATTCCGAATCACTGGCGCTTTCAGCATCGTCGGCGCCGGTTGCGCTACCCTGGGCAAAGGCGATTTTGTAGCGATAAACCCGAAGCCACTCGTCGGAGATTCCGTTGGCGACCGCCTTACGGCAAGCTGCGTCCGCCTCGTCAAAGCGGTTCAGGCCCATGAGGGCCACTGCCACGTTGGACCACGCGGTGGATTGGGCGGGATTCAAACGGGCTGCTTCCTGGGCGGCAGCAAGGGCCTGTTCATAGTCCCCGAGCTGGTTCTCATCGTTGGCCAGGTCCAGATAGGCCAGCCACTCGTTGGGATAGATCTGTGTCCACAGCGTGTAAGTCTCGATCCCTTTTTCTATCTCTCCAGTGACCACGTCATAGTAGCGTCCGGAGATATAGAGCCGCTCCGGTTCGGTCGCGTTGGCCCGTAGTTCGAAGGCTCGTTTCAGCAAAGGCCTTCCCCGCAGGCCATCGCCGAGATTGGAGTAAATATTCCCCAGGTTGGCGAACGACATGGCAAAGTTCGGATCCAGCGTGGCGGCGGTTTGAAAGAAAACAATGGCTTCGTTGGTTTTCCCCTTGGCCCTCAGTTCCAGACCGACGTCGTAGGCGCGCAAGGCCTCGAGAGAGTCGGTGGTGGCCGGGGCCAGGGGGACGTCGAACTGGCGGATCGAATTCAAGGACTCACCGAGGTTCTGCCGCAGCGCGATGGTGGCACGCTCGATCGCCGGCAAAACCTGGTCTTTGGACACGACCCCGCTCTGGGATTGGGCCAGTAGCCGTCCGTCGGTGCAGGTCTCCGCTTGCACCTTGACGACATAACCCTTTTCCTGGGGCGCGATGCCTCCCGAAATGATGGCCTTCGCCGACTTGTGCCGGCACACATTGCGTGCCAGGGCCGGAGTGAGTGGCTCTTCGGGAGAGCGTCCAAGATCGCGCACCGCTTCCTTCAACGGCGCGTCGGCGATCAGCGTGAAGTAGGGAGACTGCGAGAGCTGGATCGTAACCGCCCGCTTGATGGAGCGGTCGAACGCCGAATCCTGTGTGCTGTTTACGAATTCTCCGAGCACGGCGGAATCACGGGTCGAGAGTGGAGCTCGCCGGGGCCAATAGATGAGCGCCGCTCCCACCGCCAGCGCCACAAGTAATCCTAAGGCCGCTCCCAGGAGCCATGGCGCCATAGCGCTTTGTGGCCGGAGCACCTCGGGGACAGCCGGTTCCGTACTGGTTGGCTGTTCGTCAATCTGAACCGGGCTGATAAAACGGTATCCCCGGCGGGGAACCGTCTCGATGAAAAGCGGGTGATCGGCATCATCCTCCAGCGCTTCCCGCGCCTTTCGGACCGCCACCCCCAGGCTGTTGTCGAACTCAACGAAAGTGTTCTCGGGCCAGAGCCGCCGTCGAACCTCTTCCCGGCTGATGATTTCCCCCGGCTGCTCTACCAGCAAGACCAGCAAACGGAAGGGTAAGTCCTGCAGCTTTACGCGGTTGCCATTGCGGGAGAGTCCGCCTTCGGCGGGGTCGAGTTGGAAAGGGCCGAAGCGGTAGCGAATTGGTCTTTGAGGGGAACTACCCATGTCCTTGCTGGCGCCGCCAAGCGACTGGGCAAAATCTTACCACGATAAAGCAGTGCGACCCCGGTTAAGACATCCGGCTAAACCCTTGGCAGGCGGCCATTTCGTGGTTAATGCAAGCTTAAAGATCAGTTTCATTGACCCTCGCTGCGACTTCCTTCACATTCGGGCTGGCGAGTGCCAGTGCCGGTCGATTTCCACCGGGAGCCCACCATGAAACAGCCTCGAATCTTTTGCTTGTTGGTTTCGGCCCTGCTCAGCGCATCAAGCGTGCTGCTCTTTTCCCAGAACCCACCCGGGAAGGTGTGGAACCACTACATAGCGGCGGACGAGATCGAGTGGGACTACGCCCCCGGCGGCGTCAACAAGATGATGGGTATGAAGTTCGAAGGCTACTCCAAAGTCTTCACCGAGCGCGGAGCGCATCGCATCGGGACGGTTTACCGGAAGGCCCTCTATCGCGAATACACGGATGAAACGTTCTCAAAGCTCAAGCCGCGTCCCCTGCAATGGGAGCACACTGGGATCCTCGGGCCCATCCTTCGCGCGGAAGTCGGCGACACCATTCACGTGGTCTTCAAGAACAACGCCACCCGCCCCTACAGCGTGCATCCGCATGGCGTGTTTTACGACAAGGACTCCGAAGGCGCGTTATACGAGGACGGGACTTCCGGAGCCGACAAGGAAGACGATGCTGTTCCTCCCGGCAAGACTCATGTCTATACCTGGAAGGTGCCGGAACGGGCCGGTCCCGGACCCAACGATCCTAGTTCGATCGTGTGGCTCTACCACTCGCATACCAGCGAAATGAAAGATGTAGAGACTGGATTAATTGGAGCCATCCTGGTCACCCGGCGCGGCATGGGGGACGCCGACGGCAAACCGAAAGATGTGGATCGCGAATTCGTTTGCCTGTTCATGCTGTTTGACGAGAACAGTAACTGGTACCTCGATCACAACATTCAGACCTACACCGGCGATCCCAAGGGCGTCAACAAACTCGAATTCGCGCCTTCCGAAGATGGGGTTGGTACCGGTTTCAATGTCGCCAACTTCAAGTTTGCTATCAACGGCTACATCTACTCGAACGCGCCGCTGATGACGATGAAGAAAGGCGAACGAGTCCGCTGGTATCTCGTCAGTCTGGGTGAACAGTTCAGTGTCCACACTCCGCACTGGCATGGCAATGTTGTTCTGCAGGACGGGAAGCGGACCGACGTCGTGGAGTTGATGCAGGCGCAGATGGTGACGGTAGATATGGTCCCCGACAATCCCGGGACCTGGATGTTCCACTGCCACATCGACGACCACATGGATGCTGGGATGTCCGCGCTGTACAGGGTCGAGCCGTAGGGGAAGAAGGATGGGTGTTTTTGATGAATGCCTCTTCATCAAATCGATTCGATGCGGCCGCGCTCGGGGGGCGCGGACGCCTTCGAATCCGAAGAATAAGGGGAACCTGGAGCTTTGTGGCGCCAGCCTTCCGATGGGCGTCTCGTCCGACGGGAGACATTCCCTGCGAGGAAGTCGCGCTGATGAATAAGGAGGGATAAACCATGGGAAAGTTTTGCAACAAGTGCGGATCACCGGTCGACGGAGTCTTCTGCGTGAAGTGTGGAGCAGACACGCGTCTGGCGCCGAGCCCACCGCCCCCAGCGCCGCCCCAAGCATCGTCGCCAGAGTCAGTTTCTGTCGCGGCGCCAGCTTCTCCCATGGCCGCGAGCGCAAACCTGCCCGCCACCAAGTTCTGTAACAAGTGCGGAGCGCCGTCGAGTGGGACGGCATTTTGCAATCGCTGCGGCGCCGACCTGCGGCAAGCCGGAACACCACCCTCGCAAGCTGCAGCAAGTCCAGTCGCGCCAGCGCCCCTTGCACCTGTGGCGCCGGGCCCACCGCCGGCGATGCCTGCGCCTCAAGGCTCCAGCAAGGGTAGCTCGCTTACCAAAATTCTGATTGGCTTCGCCGTGGTCGTCATAACCGTCGGCGCGCTTGCCGCCGGTGGCGTGTACTACGTCGTGTATCGGGTGAAACAGAAGGTGCACGAGGTCACTCGCAACGTGCCGGGCATGGGCTCCAGCTCGGACAGTGGCTCCAATTCAGGCGGCAGCTCGGTCCTCGGCTCCATCTCGAAGATGGTTTCCGGTTCCAGCGATGGCAGTGGGGACTCGAGCGGCAGTGGTTCCAACGGGGGAATTAGCGGAGATCCGTGCCGTCTCCTCAGCGCGGCGGAGGTCGGCCGTGCCATCGGAGTCGAAATCGTGGCCACCGAAACCACCGAAGGCGGATGTTCTTATCTGGCGCGCGGCAACTCGGGGGACATGACCGCCAAACACATGGCCGCGATGATGGGAACGAAAGGCGCCGACGCGAAGACGCAACAGATGATTCAGGGCTTTACCGGCGGCATGGCCAAGGCATTCCAGAGCGAGGGTCACGACACTGGGATGGATAAGAACGGCAATGTCCCCGTCTTTGTCTTCGGCGTCGACAACACGTCGGCGGAAGCTCAGATGCGGCTCAACGCGAAAGTTCTGGGAGGTCTGGGCCCCGGCCAGGAAGGAATTCCGGGCATCGGGGATCAGGCCTTTGACGAAGCCGGAGCCATGATGATGGTGCGGAAAGGCGACAAGTTGATCCGCATCATGTACTCCACTTGCCCGTGCTCGGTGGATGCCATCAAGCCTCTGGCCAAGATGCTGGCCGACCGCTTGTAGGCGGGAATGCGCAGCCGGATAAAGACCCCGCAGGATGTTCATAGAAGTGGACAAAGCTCAACTTGGGAGAAAACCATGATGCGCGCTCTAACCAAACCCGCAACGAGTGACCTACCCCGGCGCTCACTGGCATCGACACTGGCTGTTCCTTCCGCCCTGCTTCTGACCGCAGTCTTCCTGTTCGTGGGCAAGGCCGGAGCTCAGGATCCAAGTTGCAAACCACTCGTCGATGCCGCGGTATTGCAGGCCCGCACTCCAAGTCACGTTTACAGCTCCATGACCGGACCGGACGCCAACCTGACCAGCGAGACCATCACCACCACTTCCTTCGTCTACATGAGGACCAATGTAAAAGGCGCCGACCAATGGAAAAAGACGAGCTACTCGCCTGAGGACGAGGCCCGTCAAGCGGCCGCCCGCAGCGGAGCCTACACCAGTTGTCAGCACGTCGGTGACGAGATCACCAACGGCGAAGCGGCGGCGATCTACACCGAGGTGAATAATAAATCCGGCATTTCCGGCAAGGCGTGGATTTCAAAGAAACGGGGCCTCCCGCTGAAAGGTGAGCTCACGCTCAGCAGTGGGCACATTTCCATTCGCTATGAATATGACAACGTTCGCCCACCAGGGATGTAGTGCTTCATGGGCCAGGGAAAGTAAGCACCGAAACGACTGCAGAGAAACATCCCCGACGTTCCCGGAGGAAGCATGCGCGCGTATCTCAAGAGATGCTTAGTTCCGATCCTGCTTGTGGTGGTCTTCGACAGCGCATGCCGGAAGTCCAATACGCCTGAAAGCGTCTCTCCGGGTTCTACCGCCGCCCCTTCTTTCGGGGCAGGCTTCTGGCAAAGTAACGCTCCAGTACTGAAGGGCCATCCCGTCAAGCTAAGCGATCTGTCAGAGAGCGAGATACGTTTCGGAATTGCCCCGAAGCGGGGACCGGGCGTGACTTACCAGGACAACATCATCCTAATGGAGCACGGCGACAAGGCAATCCAGTCCTTTGCGTCGGATGGCATGTCCTGGACCCTCGATGCGAATGCTCCGCAGGTCAATGAAATTCAGGAGGGCAAGATCCTCTTTGCGACCGACCGTTGCGCCGGCAAAGTTCTCGGTGTCCAACGGAATGGCAACAGCGTCTCGGTCGTACTCGGCCCGGTGCAACTGAACGAGCTTGTCAAAGAGGGCAACTTCGCATACGACCAGCCCTTGGATCTCAACAACGCAATTGCGGTGGTTGCGCCGGACTATCCGGGCGCTCTGGGCTCGAAAGCGTTGCAGCAGGAAATCAAAAAACCCAGCACGACCTCAAGCAATGGTTCCCGGCACATCTACCAGCGTTCCGTCAGCTACTACGTAGTCTCCAACGACGGCAAGTGGACCCCGATGCGCACGGTCACTGCGGGTAATCCAGGTCTGAGCAACGCGGTGTACCATCCTGGTCGTGGTCCTTCGTTAACACCAGCAGCTTTTCAAGGCCAGGTTCCCGGCCTCGGCGGCGTAGCGGCTCCAGTTCCTGTCCCCTTGCCGCAACTCCCGCAGCTCAACTTCAACAATCTGCAAGCTTTTCCCTGCGCGCTTGATTGTGGAGGTATTGGGGCCAAGGTGTATCAGGAAAAGGATGGCGTAAAGATCTCGATTTCCATCGTTTTCCACCTGAATCATCCGCATCTCGTTTTTGGCGCTTCGGTGGGTGGCGGCGGCGTTTCTGCGAATGTGCAGTTGTTCGGCGGAGCAGGCGTCACCGTCACGGTCGATGCTGCCACGGGCGGCGACTTTCAGTCAGTCCAGGCCAACATCAAAGAGCTCGGTTTGATCCCGGCTGAAATCAATATTCCGCTCGGCGGCCTGTTCGTTCCACTTACCGCGAAGCTGAGCCAGGCGCTCGATATCACCACCGGATTCAGTGCGAAGACATCGGTTCTTCACGGCGAGGGCTCGATTGATATTGATGGAGAGATCTCGGCCTCCTACCGGACTGGTAGAGGCTGGGACATCCCCAAGCCTACGGCAACCGTGAAGAACAATCTGGCCGGATTAATTAGCGGCGTATCCATGGGCATCAATTCCTTCGTCTTTGCTTTCGATCAACGCCTGATGGTCGGCGTCGGCGCACTGGGATTTGCGGCCGGGCCGTACGTGGATCTCCTTACCACGCTCACCGCCCTGAAGCAGACCTCCGCGAGCACCTACGATTGCAGGCAGGCCACCTTTGAGGTCCAACTGGGTGCCGGAATCGGCTACAGCATGCCGAAAGTTGTGGCTACCGTGATCAACGCCATACTGGGACTCTTCGGTGCCAAACCGATTCCTTCGTGGGGCAGCATTGTCGCTCTCCCGAAACGGGTGGACATAGTGGGTCGCAGAGATTCGATGCCCGCCTATTGTGCAGGTAAAGGGTGAATGGGAGATCCAGCGAATCCAACTACTGGACCGCATCCAAGGGCGGAGGCAGCTAGACCATGACCTTCTGCATAAATTGCGGAACGCAAATTCATGAAGCGCAGAATTTTTGCGCGGGCTGCGGTGCTCTGGTAGAAGGTGGTACTCCCACGTCCCAACCACCCGCACCACCTGTGCGCGCTTCCGATGCCGTGGACACGCAAGCCGGCAGCGACGCTACGCTGCAAAAACTCGCAAGACTGAAGACGGAATTGCCGCCCCCTGCAACAGGCTCCGGCAAGAAGGTTCTGATCGCGATATTTGCGGTCATTCTATTGGGCGGCGTCGCAGCCCTGGGTGGAGTCGTCTACATCGGCTACCGGATCAAGCAGAAGGCCAGCCTCGCGTTGAACAAGCTGGAAGGAACTGACGACCGCTCCAAAGGAGAGAAGCACAAAGTAACCTCCGACGATCTTGATCGTAACGATTCCAGCGGTAGCAACAACGGCGGCAAATCAGGCGGGGGCGGCGACAATCCGCTGGCGGGCCTGCTGGGCGCGCTCGGCGGCAGCGGTCAGAGCACTCCCATGGGCAATCTTGCCAAGGGCATCCTTGAGGATGCGGGAGTGAAGAACCCGGAAATGCCGCCGGACCTGGTGCGAAATATTCCTTACTCCGCTCTGACAAATCCACTGCCATGCCCGCAAGGCGGTGGACAAATCAATGTCGCGGGGATGGCAGCCGGCAAGATTCAGCTCAAACCTGAGACTGTGCTTACTACTTCCTGGTCGGTGCCCGCCGGAGATCTTGAATCGACTGACCAGATCACCTCAGTCGCACCCGGGGAATTTGACTTTCAAGAGAGCGGGCCAACTCGCCCTCGCGTCGGTGAGCAGGGAAAAATAGGGCATGCAGTCCTGGCCAACCGAGTTTGCGGCAAGGACATCGCCGAAGCCGACACATTTTCTACCGGATGGGTATTCAACCCTGAGGACAAGGCGCCGGGCGTCTATCCGGGTGTTTCGCGAACCGTGCTATCTATTAAGAATTTCCAGACGCTCAAGGAATCCGGCACTCTGCCCATGGTCTTTGGTTATTACGACTATATGGACGTGCTTACGGAATGGGAGCTCCTAGCCTGGAAGGGCACGTTGAATCGCGTGGAGTCCGGCGACGTGCCGTTTCCCCTCATTATTAATGACAGCCCCGTGAATGTTCCCGCCATTCATGCGCAGGGCTCCATGAAGGTAATTGAAACCGGCGGAAGATTTGGCACACGCGACCAGCCGGCTGATGCGTACATCCTTGATGATCCCGCGACGCCAGTGGTCCTTTCCTGGATGTTTGGCGAAAACCTCAAACAGGACGACGCATTCCGGGTGCGCTACACCAAGGTGACGTATCCCAGCGCCGACAAGCCGACCATTGAGCAGCAGCTTGCCAAGCAGAGAAAGGCGATCACCTATGGAATCTATTTCGACTTCAACCAGGACACGATCAAGCCGGAGTCGGAACCCGTGCTGAAGGAAATCGCGCAAGCCATGGCCGACAAGCCGGACTGGAAACTCACCATTGCCGGCTACACCGATAACATCGGCGGTGATAAATACAATCTCGCGCTCTCGCAGCGCCGCTCCGCTGCAGTGAAGCGTGCGCTGGTGGAACGCTATCACGAAGACCCCAGCCGGCTCTCGACCGTAGGCTACGGCGATTCCAGTCCGATTGACACGAACGAGGCGCTCGAAGGACGGGCGCGCAACCGAAGAGTGGAGTTGACGCTTGATTAAACAATGCGAGCCGATTCCGCTTCCGCAAGATTCATGTTCTGAACAGGAACCACAAGCTTTCGATGCCAGAAAGGAATAACCAACATGTCAAGCTGTATAACTAAGTCGCTTTTACTACTCACGGCCATCGCCGTGCTGACTCTTATAGCGCCAGCCTACGCCGCTGGTCCGGCCAACGATCCTGTAAGCGGCCTTCCGCTGGCGCCAGGCATGACGCCCAGTAACAATCCGCTGAGCATTACAATTTGCGGAAAACCGGCACAAGCCAACCAATACCCACTCATCTTCAGCAGCGACACGGTGCCCACCGAGATTGCCTGGTACAAGGCTCACCTCCCGGGATACCACATGGTGCATGCATTCTGGGATAACCGGACGCAGGACACGTTCTTCAGCCCCGACGGCACGAAGGGCGTCAACATTACCGGAACTCCCAAAAGCGAAAAAGTGTTTTCCGTGATGTATCTCAGCCTGAAGACCGGGCTCACGGAGCATCAGTGGACAGTGTTCAGCCCCTCGAATCCGTCGTGTAAATGAGAAACCTTCGTCAGCCGACTAACTTTCTGAAAGAGGAGACAAACTATGAAGCTTTTCCGCACCGTAATCACGATCGCCAGCCTCTGCGTTGCGCTTTCCGCCGGCAACGTAATGCTGACCACCGACCCCTTGACCGGACTGCCGATTGATCCCAAATCAGACCCCGGTATGAATCTGGGAAACGCACCTACAAAAATGCAGGATCAGCAGATCTGCAAGAGCAAGATGCAAGCCAACCTCTACATCGTTTTTGACAAGGTAGACCCCACGGTCGCCTGGTACGCCGCTCACCTCACGGGCTTCCATAAGAGCCACACCTACTACCGGAATCGTACGCAGAACGCGTTCTACAACGACGCGGGCACGCTAGTGGTGATCGTGGTGGGAGAACTCGGCAAGGACGGAGAGAACGTCGATACCCATGCCGTCACGTACTACCGCTTTCAACCCGGCCTTCCGGCGAAGACTATCGTGTCCTTTGGGACGCAGAATCTCGACTGCCGGTGACCTATCAAGAAGGTTCACAACATCAAGCGAGGAGAGAACATATGTCCAAAAATAGGCGGTTATTGCTCGTTCCGGCGGCACTCGTGGCCGCATGCTGCGTCTCTACCCCAGCAGTGGCGGCCGCCGATGCCGCCTGTCAGCCGATATTTGATGCGGCGACCAAGATCTTCGCTGTGCCGACCCATTCCTACACGGCTGAGACCTTGCCCGGCGGCAAGTCCCGAAATGCCGAGGCGATCTATGCGAACAACGCCATATACATCCTCTACAACGGGAAATGGATTCGCAGCAAGGCGACGCCGCAAGACATGCTTAAACAGGAACAGGAAAATATTCAAAACGCGAAGACATCGTGCCGCCATGTGCGCGACGAATTGGTGAACGGCGAACTGGCAGCGTTGTACATGGCCCATGCCGACAACGACGGAGTGAAGTCAGACGCTCAGACCTGGATCTCCAAGAGCAGAGGACTGCCCCTGAAGACCGAGGAAGACATCGACACCGGCGACGGGGATAAGCGGCACATGTCGATCCGCTATGAGTACAACAACGTGCGGCCTCCGGCGGGGGTGCAATGATCGGGACTTGCGATTCCTAGCCGGCCTTCAAAGGTGCTGGCTGACCAGGCAGGGGAATTACAACCTGAACCATGTTGTTCTTTACGGCGTACAGCACCAACTCGCTGACCGAGTGCAGGTTGAGCTTGCGCATGATGTTGCTGCGATGGGTTTCGGCGGTCTTCACGCTTAGGTCCAAATGAGTGGCAACCTCTTTGCTGCTCTTGCCCTCAGCCAAAAGCTGAACCACTTCGCGTTCACGGGGCGTCAAAGCCGGCAATGATACATCCTTGTCTGCAGCGGACACGCCTCGACCCAGATATCCGCCCAACACCATCTCCGACACCCTGGAAGTAAAGAAGGTCTTGTTCGATTGCAGGGCTTCCACCGCCGATATCAGATCGCGCGTCGCATCTGACTTGAGTACGAATCCGAGTGCCCCTGCATCCAGCACGGCGCGCACCAGCTCATCCGCGTCGGTAATGGTCAAGATCAGCACCTTGGTCCGGGGATTGTGGTGCAGCATCTGACGCGCCGCTTCCAGGCCATTCAGATTGGGCATGCCGATGTCCAGGATGACGATGTCCGGCTTCAATTCCTTGGCCTTTTCAACGGCTTCACGTCCGTCGTGGGCTTCGCCGCACACCTCCCATCCGGCGCGCGTTTTGAGCAGAGCTACCAATCCTCGGCGAACAATTTCGTGATCGTCGGCCACCAGGATACGCAGTGCATTCATGAGTCCACCTTATCGAAAGATATTGAGAATCCCAATCGAGCTAGCCGATCAGTTCAAACAGGGCCGCGCGGTTGCTTCCAGCGGCGACGTCTTCCTTCGCCTTGGAAGCGGCAATCCGTTTCTTAACTTCGCCATTCAGATAGGACAACGTTTCGGGGTCGGTCACGATTCTGGCATGACGCAGAAGGTCGGCCACGGTCCGCTGTCGTCTGCGGCGCGAAGAAGTGAGTAAATGACGGCACGCGCGCCTCATAGGCTCACCTCTTCAGCCGGCTCATGGTCTCTGACCGCTTCGTATCCGAAAGATGACTTGAATTCGAGTTTGCAGAGCGCGCGTAGATTCGCCAGTGCGTCCGCCATCGCTCGCCGATGTTGCTCGGCGCTATCACCGCAATCTGCCGGGCATTGTTGCATGTGCTGGGCAATGGCTACGCGAGCGGCCTCGATTCTAGCCGGCAGTTGGCTGAGCTCAGTTTCAATCATGGCAGCGCCGTACAACTCCCACCATGAGCTCTCTTCCTTGGGTACCAATGTTCCATCCATGGTGCCAGCATACCCTCGGCACTAAAGAAAGGTGGAGATATTGGGTTCGTCTAGGGCAGGAATAAAGAACGGAGGACTAAATAGTCGGGGCAGAGGAATGGTACGGTACCGTACATACAACAGAAGGAATAGAATAATAATCGTAGCGCAAAAAAACAGTTGCCATAGAGTAATTACATTTGATATCGTACTTTTCGTTGGAAGGGGGAAGGCGATGACCAAGCCACAGAAAACAGCTGAGGCCACGCAAGCTGAGCACAAATATCATCGGGTGGAAGTGGCCGATCTGGACCGGGGCCGGCGGGGAAAACACCATGACTTGGTGCAGGGGATTCTCCAGGAGTTGGAGACTCTGGTACCGGGGTCGGCACTTGAGATCCCACTATCTGAGGTCGGCGGGATCGGGCTTGCGAATCTCCGGTCGGCGGTGCATCGCGCGTCCACGTCGCGAGGACTGGCGATCGAGACCCTGGCTGACGACAAGAATTTCTATGTGTGGAAGACAACGGCCAACCCCGAGTAACGAGGTCTCACAGTTCGATTGACGGTTGAGGTCACATAGCATTTTTTGAGGTTCCCATGACTACAGAATACGGATGGCAAGAGTTGTATGAGGCTGCTGTGCTTGAAACGGACTGGGCACACATGGAGGACCGCATTCAGGCAGCGGAATCTGCGATCAAGGGAAGGTTGCTCGAGTTTTCGTTGGACCACGGCGGCACGAAAGAAGAAAATCAGGCAATCGTGAATGCCCTCACGAGTCTGAACAGCCTGCGGGCTGACGTGGCTTCGTGGCGCAGGCTAGAACAACCAGCTTCGGAACAGCAGGCCGCGGGACCCACGGCCTGAGTCCGAGGCGGCGATTTACTTCAGCTTCACGAAGAGCAAAACGAAGATTGCCCAAACCCCAACTGTTACTGGAAACTGGGCGGCCTGGGCATCTCGCAGGAACGATTCACCTCTGGGAAGCGCAAAACTGAGCAACAGCATGGCCAACGCCGTGAGTATCCCTAGCGCCAATTTGCTTTTCCAGCTCATGTTTGTCTCCTCTTCACCGGGCTATGTCTGACAAGCAGCAATGGTAGGCCGCATCCAGAGGGTGGTCAACCGGTTACGAGGGCGAGGGCGGCTGTCCCCGCGTGCTTCGTTCCGTTCACCCAGCGACTTCAGGCGATCTGCATTGATTGAAGGCGAATTGGGCAAGCGAAAGAGGGTACACCTAAAAACGAACGCCCCAGATCCTGGGGCGCTCGCCATCAGCCTCCCCCCTGCGGGAAGCCTCTTAGTTTAAGTTCGGTTGGATGCTGGCCGACAATGTGCTGGTTGTTTTCCGCTTTATTCCTGTTCCATACACTCTGACTAACTAAGCGATGAGGTGCTCGGACTGCCGAGCTCTTGTTACACACAAAGGACAAAAAGATTCCCTGGAGGTCGTTCAAAAGCAGCGTTAACTGAGCGAGCTCAGGAGCCTAACAACAAACTCGCGAACAGCCTAGTTATTCGGGGGATGTAGAACTCAGGTGTGTGCGATGAATTCTCCTTACGATCCTCAGTGTTGCGTTCTTCTTTGTTGGAAGGATAGTTTTTTCTGATGCGGTCAATGACTTCCTGCAAAGTCAAGTGGGGCATGGCGCTTTCTCCCAGGTCAGGATGCGGTCAGTGTGTTCGATTTCAACCGGAATGGCAATACAGTGAATTCCGGAGTAATTCGTAGGAGTGCGCCGCGATCGAGTCATGGCGCACGCCCTGAGGAAAATTTGCTCGACCTTCGTTCCGGTTTCTACCCAGATGAGTACCGGATTGATACAGCGGTTCCCGTAGATTCTCGTTATCAACTCCGGTGAGGTATACAGGGCCGCTTCAGGAGAGAAAATATCTCCGAGTCTAAGTCCGTAAGAATGCAAAGCCTGCAAGTTTTCCTCGAATAATTCCAATGTTGAATGCAGAATTTGGCAGCCCGCCTGCTCCGAGCGTGCAGGCACAAACAAAATCTCTCGGGAGAAAATTCTCATGACTAAGCGCAAATATTCTGTGATTTCACCGGTCACGCTCAGCCTGTTAGCTGGCTTGGGCTTGTCGGGTGTTGCCCTCCAGGCACAGCAATCGGATCCCCAGCAATCGCAGCCGCCTTCTCAGCAGCAGCAGGCGCCGCCTGATGCCCAGAGCCAATCACAGCAGACGCAAACCCAGAACTTTGCGGGCACGATCGTGAAGTCCGGCGGCAAATACGTGTTGCAGGACGCCAGCGGCACGAACTATGACATCGACCGCCAGGACCTGGTGAAGTCGCACGAAGGCAAGAAGGTTCGTATTAACGGGACACTCGATCCGGATGGCAAGACAATCCACGTGAAATAAGAGAGGTTGAATTCCAAATGCAACGGCAACGGGGCCGAAGCTGGCCCCGTTTTTTGCATCCTGGCGAACTCTATACGAACGCATACAGTGTTACCTGTAGGACAAATTTGCTCTTTTCTCCTACCTAAGTCCTTCGTGTGGCGCGAGGTGAGCGCTGATCCTCCACAAAACAGAGCAATGGCACGCCTCGTGCTCTTTAAAGTCCTGAACAATCATGGGGGCGTCCACAATGGAGAACCTGAACCTCACAGACTGGCTGGAAATGGTGTGGAATGCTCTAAATGAGCCCGACGAAATGAAGCGCGACCAGCTGTTGCGTGCAGCCGACATATTTCTACAAGAGGATGATGCAGAGAATGACGAGCCCGCGCCGGCGCGTTTCGTCGCTTGATTGCGTCAGAGACGCGCTCGACCCGGGTTGCGTGATGACGATGCAGCCTACCTAGTGTTTTTCCCGCCCGGGCCCGGATTGGTTCCGTGCCTGGGACTCCTGGTGCTGCAACTTTTGGACCTGTGCGGTGTGTTTTTGTTCCATTTGCTGCGTCTGCTGCTGGTGCTTGAATTCTGTTTGCTGCTTTCTGGCTTCGTTTCCATTTTGCTGCGTCAGCCGCTGATGGTCTTGCTCCTGGCGCTGCTGAAGTTTCTGGTGGTCCTGTTCCTGCTTGGAATAAAGCTTCTCCTCCCGTTGCTGGTATTTCTGATCCAGCTTGGGGCTCCCCGTGTTTGGCGGTGTTGGACGCGGGTGCGCCTCGAGGTCTCTGGCATGGAAGGCGTTGGGAGGACGCGGAACATTATTGTCAGTATGCGACGCCATTGCACCTTCCCGCGCATACTGCCCTCCAGCCGCTGTGGCCCTTACAACCTCGTGGTCTCTGAAGTCGCCGGGTCTGGGAGTAGCCGCAACGTTCGGCCTACCCTGGTTGAACGAAGCGCGCAGCTCGCGATTTGAACGGGCCATCTGCACATGTTGAGCTTGAATCGCCGCGGGTGGGAGATGCCGTTCGCGGGCGGCAATTTCATCTTCAGCCCGCTCACGCGCCATGATTCCACCGTTGCCGCCGTTGTAGCTGACACGATTCACGGTGACGCGGTTGATTACGGTCGTGTTGTACACATTGTGAATGTTGACGATATTCACATTCGTTACCGAGCGATTGTAGAAGAAGCGGTCGTGGTCCCAACGTCCGCCTTCATAGCCCTCGCCGGGATAGCCAAAGCCGTAAGCGATGCCGCCATAGAAACCCACATGCGGACCCCAATAGCCCTCGTGGAAAATAAACCGATCGCCGCCCCAACCCCAGTATGCTGGGGTCCATAGGTAGCCAACCTGCGGCGCTTGCACCCACGTCCCTGGTACCCAGTAGTAGTCGTTGACGTCATAGTCATAGGCCCAGTAGCCCGGCGTCCAGATGTAGCCTTCCGTGGGACATGGGGGCTGGACGTATACGGGTAATGGAGGCGGGCCAATTCTGATCGATATGCCGATCTGTGCAAACGACGCTGCGGAAACGATCAGTACTGCCAGGGCTAACCAACACGAACGAAAGGACAGGGGAATACGCATTCGGCTTTCTCCAAAAAGGGCTACGCTTCCTAATAAAGATAAGCTCGGAGGCTGTCCGATAAAAGGGAGCTGCAAGCCAAGGCATCAGCTCTGACAACCCCACCGGATCACAAGCCGACGAGCGATTTCATTGTGCACAAGCGGGATGGCCGCAATCGCAGGCGATTTCCGTTTCCTCAGATCCGGCTTCCTTGCACAGCTCGCTGCAGTATTTCTCGCCCTTGGGAGCAATACAGAGACAGGGAAGGTGGGCGCACTTTTCAGATTTTTCGGTTGCCATGATGAATCTCCTTGGAGTACGGAATTTTCACGTCGTAAGAAATCCGGCCCACCTCAGGATATCCCGCTGCGGGCCGGTCAAAATGTTCAAGAGGCGGCTACGCGATTCGCTTGGCCCGCTTCCTGCCGGAAGCCTGATCTCGGTCCGGCTGAATTCGCTCTCCGCCGCCGAGAGCTTCCTGGTTGATCTGCCCCGCGAGCGAGGTGAGCTTCTCGTCGGTTTCCTTTTCTTCGTTTAGAGTGGATTCGAGCAGTGAGACCTGATCGTTCTCGCCGAGGGTTTCGGCAAAGGCGATGACTGTTCCATAAGCAGCGATTTCATAGTGCTCGACCCGTTGCGCCGCCCCGATCAAGGCAGCATCCATCACGGCGCCTTCGAAGTCCTCCTTCATGACTTCGGAGCCCTCCTCCACCAGGCCTTCCATGCCTGCGCATTTCTTTCCCTTCGGACTCTCACTGAGCATTTCGAAGACCTGCTCCAACCGCTCAACATGTTGCTTGGTCTGTTCGAGGTGCGCTTCAAAACCCGTGCGTAACTCGTCGGAGGAACTGGCCTTGGCCATCTTCGGAAGAGCTTTCACGAGTTGAGTTTCAGCGTTGTAAATGTCCTTCAGTTCGTCGATATACAGTTCTCTCAAGCCTTGGTCGGCCATGACAACTCCACAAAGTGAATTTGAATTCCGAAGCCTTGGATGCAGTCGCGGGTCAGGCTGTAGCTTGCGCTTTGAGGATTTGTGGGAAGCCGGCTGATAAAGAGCGAACCCGCCAAGTTTGGCGGACGCCTGCAAATGATCAATGCGAACTCCGGCACGATCGTGGAAGCTACGCGAAGTTAGGCCAGCAGGGAACGGACGGCATGGACCACTTCAGAACCCTGGGTGCTGGCCTTGGAAAGCACCTTTGTAATGCCGACTTTCCGCGCTTCATCCGCCAGGTGCGGATAGGCGTGCAGGGTAAGCATAATGATGCGGGTGCTGGGCGCGATGGCTTTGATGGCGCGGGCCGCGTCAATTCCATTCATGACCGGCATCGAAAGATCCATCACCACTACGTCGGGGTGGATCTCCTGCACTCGGTCGAGGGCGGCCTTCCCGTTCTCGGCTTCGCAAATCATCCAGTCCGCCTCTTGTTCGAGGAACGCGCGCAGTGAACGGCGAATCGCCGGCATGTCATCGACAACGAGAATTCTAGCAGTCATGACGGAACCAGATGTCAGCCTACTGGACACGGCGGATTCCGCAATACACCAGATACTGTATTCGGCCGGCGGTTTGGGGGAAGTGGATGCAGGCGCGGATCGGGAGGGCCCGACCAGCTTGAGTTTCAGGGGAGGCCCGAGTTTCTATTTGGAGAGTTGCACACCGCGGGAGGCGAATTGCTTCAACTCTTGGCTGCGCTGTGCATCAAGTGGCGCGTGAATATTTCCTTCACGGCACGTCGATGTAGCCATGAAGAAAAGGCAGCATCGTCACGAATGGCGGCCAAGTGTCTGAAGGCTTCGAGGAAGACGTCTCGAGTCAGCTTCTCGGCGATTGCGGCATCCTCTGCAATTTGCAAGCTTAGGAAGTGGACACGCGCCGCATGGGCCTGGAAGAGGGCAAGGAAGGCGCCGCGCTCGCCGATCCTCGCCCGGTCGACTAAGCCTAGGGTTGCCCTGGATGTATTTACCCCGGTGCTGGGAATCAGAGTCGCAGTGGGAGTCAAAATAGTTTCCAAGTTGATTTCCCCCAAGTTCACACAAGAAACCCACCAGGCGATTAACCCGGCCTTTGGCAGCTACCGATTCACGTCAATCTGATTCAGGACCTGCCGGACGTTCGGAGTCGCCTCCGCCAGTTGTTCGGCGTTGTTTCGCTCCGAGCGCGTGCGCACCTTTCCCTTGAGGGTAAGTACCCCATTCTTGGCATCGAACTGAATGTGTTCCTTGTCGAGGCCCTTGGCGGTAAGCGCAGCTTTGTAGTTCTTCTCAATTGCGCTATCCAGGTCAGAGGCGATGTCCTTCGATTCAGATTCCGCCCCGACGGGCTGGACGCTGATCTCGTTGGCGATAGTGCGGTTGCCTGCAGCCGCCTGCGCGACTTGCCCGGCCTGCATCCTGGCATTCTCCGAATGAACCTTGCCGCCTAGCGTGATCGTGTTCTTGTCCCGATCTTCGTCTACGCTGACGTCCTGGAGCTCCGCCTGTTGAAGAGCTTGTTTGACACTGTCTTTATAAGAAATGTCGTTGGTCGAAGCCGCGGTCTGCGAACGCTGGCTCGAACAAGCCATGACGATCAGCAGGGCCGGGACGAGCGCGATTGCCTTTATCATGCCGAATTTCATTGGCCACTCCTTCAATGCGATACGGTCTGAGTTTGTCCTTAACAGCTGAGGTAGGTTACGCAAAGCATGGCGGAAACACGATCAGCCAGATGCTGTAGCCGGCGGGAAAAGAAACCGTAGAAATTGATGGAGATTTACTACACTCTGAACACGCTGAATCACGTTGCTTCAGGGAAAGCGCGTGGAGACGAAGCCGGCCGCCCAGGCTGGCTGCCAATTCAGAGTGCTCCCATTCACCGGCGTTGGCGATCCCTGTGACGGTACGACCAAGGCTGGCGGGAAGAACGCACCCGATTCGGGCCGGCCTGCGGGGGGCTGGCTGAAGTTGATGTAGCTGCCATGACCGAAATTCCAGGAATCGGGAAGGTTCGGCGTCTTCCACAAATTTGACGGCTGGTCGGGAGGGTTCGGGCCGTATCGTCCCAACGCACCGTGCCAGTAAGGGTCGCCCCGGGTCACGAACCCGGCGACGGGATTGCCGAGAGGGAAAGCCAACTTCAGGACCTCATCACGACTGGAAGCAAGCACCGAGATTTCGCCCATTCGAGCGGCGGCGTCCTGATATTCATGGGTGAGGCAGTCGTCATCAATGGCGCCGGCCATCATGGTGACGGTTTTCAGATTGAACGAGCGGGGAAGGTTGCGAATGGTTTCCAGCACCAGGCGTGCGCCCAGGCTATGGGAGGTGAAGGAAAGACTGCCGGCGCCGGCGAAGTTCGCCGCCAGGTATCCGGCCAGCAACTGACCACTTTTGATCGCCTCGTTGCCCTCGATGGGATAGTCGATGAAAGGAATCCAGCGGGCATCGCCCGGCCACAATACACCGACGAAGAAACCGTTGTCTCCGAGCCCCAGCCACTTGTTCCAATGAGTCAGATTGCTGATTCCGTCTGCCCGGTTTACATGAAACCCGTGCGTGCCCAGCAGCACATCCCGGCCCTGAATGGCCTGGATAAGCTCGGGAGCCAGCGGATGGGATGGATTCGGATTTGGTTGCGCATCCGTCCGAACCACAACGTCGTTGACGCCGGAAACGGGGTTACCGCCGGCGGAGTCCGAGCGCAGATCAATGAAGTAGGTCACAGTTTATTTTTTCCAGGACTGAGCCAGCTTGGCGCCAGCCTGAATCGCGCTGGAGAGGTCCTTGGCAACTGGCGCAAGAGGAGTAGCCAGAATTCCGCACACGAAAGCCCGGAATGCGTTGGCAAAATTTCCATCTATCGCGCGGGCCCCCATTATTGCGAGAATCACTGCTACAAGAACTGCCAGCAGCTTGGCACTGTTTCTGTAGCGCTGGTCGGCCCGCTGGTAACCCTGGTCCAACAATGCCGAGAGCAGGAGATCGAAGCGGCCGTACACATCGGTTTCCTTCTGAGTCAGCGGGTCGGCCGTGGCGAGTTTGCCGGCCACGCCTCTAAGTACGTCCGGGTCGACTCCCGTGGCCGCAGCCATCCCATTCGCGCTGGCTTCGGTGAGATTCAACTTGATCAGAGCTTTCGCCACGGATTTCTGGTCGGCCAGCGACATGCCGTTCAGCCAGTTGGCGCGAAGCGTCACGAGAACGGATGGAAGGGCCAGGGCCGGTCCATCAGCCTGGCCGGGCGAGCGGTCGGGAATGAATTTCGAGATTACTTTCCTGATGTCGCCAAATCCGCGATTGGAAATGCCTCCACCCAGGCCCTTGCTAACATCGACTACGCCATAGGCAGCGGTCCCAAGACTGCCTATCGCCAAAACGACCTTCGTCAGGTCCAGTCCGGTGAGTGCATTGGCGGCAGCGAGATCTAACATAGTGCGCCTCGGTGAAGTGTGTGCTTTTCCCAGCAGTCTGCTCGTCAATGTTTGTTCCGTCAATAGTGTTGACGGTTAGACAGACTGCAGCGAGCCGATTCCGACCCAGTGCGCTTTCTTGGAGCACTTCATGTACCACTTTGTATATCAAGGGCTGCGACAACTCTCATCGCAAGATGGACCAGCGAGAAGACTTGGTTTTGCGGCGGAATACTACCCGATCGGATAGACAAGTATCCGAATGGATAGATCAGGACCTGCGTGGGACTCGATAGGCCTAACTACAGTTCGATCACTAAGCAGCTCCGTTGAAGGCCGGAGGCCGCTCGCTTGCAACCCCGAAGTTATTCTCCAAGGCCAGCCCGGCACTGGCGAGTGTGCCTTCGTCGAAGAGGCGTCCAATCAAGGTCACGCCGTGTGGAACCCGCCGTGGTGGCGAGAATTTGGGCATTGGATTGTTGGGGTCCGGCGCCCAATCACTGCGCGCCTCTGCTACCTCGACGAAACCTGCGCGCAGAGTGAGGGAAGGATGCCCGGTGAAGTTCGTGATCGTAAGCATCTCATCGCGCAGCGAAGGCACGAGCAGTAAGTCAACCTCGGTGAAAACGCGAGCCATTTCCTCAGCTACTTTTCTGCGGAAGCGGTCGGCTTGCACAAAGTCCGTCGCGGAAAGAAACCGCGCTTCACGAAAAACGTTGGGACAGGCATCGGGGACCTGCACCTTGAGCTGGTTTATATCGCCGCTCAACGTGAGTTCCTCGAACGATGCCGACCCTTCGGCGAACAGGATAAGCATGAGCGAATTGTAGGGCCAGTTGGGGAGTGCGACCTCAACCGGGACCATGCCCACTTTCTTTACCGCAGCGAGTGCGGCGCGATCAACCTCGGTTGCCGGGCTCTCTTTCATCCAGGCGGGGAAGTAGCCTACGCGCAGTCCTTGCACGCTCGCGCCGGCGTTGAAATCAAGCTTGCATGGAACGCTGGCCACGTCTCCAGGATCGGGCCCGGAGATGGCATGCAGGACGAGCATCGCATCCTCAACGCTGCGGGTCATGGGGCCGAGCTTGTCGAGCGACCAGCACAGCGTCATGGCCCCGGTGCGCGGAACGCGGCCGTAGGTCGGCCGGAGGCCGGTGAGCCCACAGCGCATGCTGGGGGAGATAATGCTGCCGCCGGTCTCGCTGCCGATAGAAAACGCCACCAATCCCGCAGCGGTAGCAGCTCCGGGCCCGGCGCTCGAACCCGACGCTCCTTCTTCGAGCAACCACGGATTCATAGTCTGTCCGCCGAACCAGATGTCATTGAGCGCCAGCGCGCCCAGGCTTAACTTTGCAACCAGCACCGCGCCCGCCGCGTGCAGACGTGCCACCACGGCGGAGTCATTCTGCGGAACCCGGTTGCGGTAGGGTTCGGCGCCGTACGTGGTTCGGATTCCGGCGGTGTCGAGCAAATCCTTGGTGCCCCATGGGATTCCATGCAGCGGCCCACGATATTTGCCGGCCGCAATTTCGGCGTCCGCTTTCTTGGCTTGCGCCAGCGCCAATTCGGGCGTGAGGGTGATTATGCAACGCAGCTGGGGATCGAAGCGCTCAATTCGCTTCAAATAGATCCGCGTCAGCCGTTCTGAACTTAGCTTTCGAGTTTCCACCCAGCGCGAAAGTTGCGTCACCGAGGCGAAGGCAATGTCCTCATCGCGAGAGGGAAGAGGCCCAGGATCGGCCTTGCTGCGGACAAACAGGTCGCGTTCAGGGCCGGATTTCAGTCCGGGCAACACCGGGTCCCAAACCGATGCCGGTGACAGAGTAGGCGGGAGCGCCACCTTGCGAGGCCCGGTGCGGCGCTCGTAGACCGCCGGCATGGTGGTTCGCCAACTTCGAGCGACCATCGCGCGCTCGCTGTCGGTCAAATGCACCTGCACCAGTTTCTCGGCTTCGCTAAAGGTGGAGACCGAGACCTCCGGTCCAACCGCCGGAGCCATGCCGAAGGTCGGCGGCGCACCGGGAGGAAGCTTGTCGGACGTCTGCGCGTAGCTGCGGAAAGTGGCGGCCGCTCCGAGCAGCCCAAGCGATGTGTGAGTCAAGAATTGCCTGCGCGATTTGGTCATGTCTTCTCCGGATCGGACATTGTAAGCCAAGTGTGGCTTTGGGGGTTCGTGATAAGGGGAACGCGATCATCGTCGTGCAGGCTGCCGCCGTACGCGGCAATCAGGACTTGGGCGCGGGATCGTCGCAGCCCACATACTCCAGCAGAATTCGATTGCCTTTGTATTGCAGTTCATCATGAATGCCGATCGAGGACGTGTAGTAACCCCGCGTGGTCAGGTGTTTCAGGTCGCGAAAGAAACGGACTTCAGGAAGATCGGTCATATCCTCGTTGTCGGAAAGGACGGTAAGGACGGCAATTCTTTCTTCGGAACTGGAAGCGACGAAGGACTTCCCGTGGTAGTGCTGGCTCATGAGATCGACCAGGCGGAGGCCTTCACGCCAGGTGGTTTTCTGACCGTCATCGGTGGTTTCCCGCAGGACCTGCTCGATGTAGTCGGCCACCTTTGCGGCTTTCGCCCCGCCGGACTGACTGTCGGCGGGAATGATCGTCTCCGACAATTCTTCCACCAGGCCATATTGCGCGGGGGTAAAGAAACGCGCTGCCGAATTGGCGGCAGGCGTGGCTTGCCGCGTGCTTTCCGCCTGCGACTCTTGCGATGCCACTGCGGGCAGCGGCAATAGTGATGCGCCCAAAACTGTGGCGGATGTCTTCAGCCATTGGCGGCGATCCTGCTTCAGATTGATGGGGTCTCTTGTGGACATACGCTCTTCCTACAGATTGCCTTTTCCCAGTTCGCCGGCAAGGTAGTCGCAGGAGCGCCAGCACAAAGCCATGATAGTCCAGGTGGGATTCTGGCAACTGGCGTTCACGAAAGCGCTGCCATCCACCACGAACAGGTTCTTGACGTCGTGCGACTGCTGAAATTCATTCAGAACCGAGGTCTTCGGATCATTACCCATTCGCGCGGTGCCGAGTTCGTGGATGGACCAGCCTTCGGTGAGGACACGGCGGTTCACATCAACGATCTTGAAACCCGAAGCCTCAAACATCTCCTGGGCGGTCTCCGCCATGTCCTCTGCCATGCGGTGTTCGTTGTCGCCAAATTTATAGTGAAAACGCAACGCCGGGACGCCCCACTTGTCCTTCACCACCGGGTCGAGATCAACATAGTTTTCGTAGCGGGCCAACACTTCGCCAAACGCTCCCATGCTGATATACGAGCCCTGATTCTTGCGTACCTCTTCTTTCAATGATGCACCGAAACCATGGCGGTCCGTTCCTTCCGGAAACATCCTGCGAGCCGCTGCCGCCCTCAAAGCCGTAACCGCGGATGAACTTTGGGTGCTTCTCGGTGAGATTGCGAAATCGGGTGAGGTAGAAGCCTCCCGGCCGGCCGTCATCGAGAGTGGGCGCCTTGCCGACGAGATCTTTCGCCTGGCCTACCACGCCCGGCCCCATTACGTGTTCGCAGAAGTTGTGACCTACATGGCCGCTGGAATTTGCCAGTCCATTGGGATGGAGCCGCGATTTCGAGTTCAAGAGAAGACGAGCGGATTCGAGCGTCGAAGCGGCCACGATGACCACCTTGGCGTGGACGCTGTAATCCTTCATTGTCTGGGAGTCGATGAAGTGGACACCGCTGGCCTTGCCCGTTTGCGGATCGACCGTGACCTCGCGAACCACCGCGTTGGTGCGCACGGTCAAGTTGCCCGTATCCATGGCCGGGATAGATCAAGCCGGTGGGAGAATCGAACGCGGCATGAATGTCGCAACCGCCTTTGCGTTCGCAGGCCCCACGACCGAAACAGCGGCTGCGATACTTGTTGTGCTTCAGCCCGTCGCTGGTGACGCCCGCACGATACTGGGTGAGGACGCGGCCCATTTTTTGCAGGCCCTGCTTCAGCGTGACTTCGGCGCAGTTCAGTTTGGTGGGGCGCTGAAATATGCTGTCGGGTAGATAAGGAAGGTTTTCCTTCACGCCGGTGATGCCCAGGTACAGGTCAACCTTGTCGTAGTAAGGCGCCAGATCGCTATAGCTGATGGGCCAATCCTCCCCGTACCCATCGCGGCTCTTAGCCTTGAAATCATAATCGGACAGGCGGAGAGCCAGACGTCCCCAGATGTTGGTTTTGCCGCCCAGGCAACGGGCCCGAACCCAGGCGTAGCTGGTGCCGGTAAAGGGATTCTCGCGCTCATCCACCACGATGTTTTTGTTGTAGTCGGAGTTGCCGATGTAGCTCTGCAGATGCTTCGACTTTTCGAAGCCCGGGCCGTAAGGAGGGGTGCGGATGGTGTACTCGTTGTAAGTGAGGGAATGATGATCTGGTGGAAGGCTTCCCCGATAGGGATTGTTGTAAGGCCATTCCATTGATCGCAATTCCTGCTCGATCGGAAGTTTTTTCCCGGCTTCGAGCATCAGGACCTGTAAACCCCGGCTGGTAAGAACATGAGCCGCCATTCCGCCAGCCGCGCCTGATCCGATCACCAAGGCATCATAGGTTTTGCTGAGATCGATTCCAGACTCAGTCATGAGAGCTTGAATTTAACAGCGAACGGGCGTGATTTGTCCAGTTAGGTTTCGCGCTCCACAAGCGCCGACGAAAAAAGGGGCCCCGAAAGGCCCCGTGGAGTTTTGCTCGATCAGGCTTCTTGCCGGCAAGCGGCTAGAAGGTGAATTTGGCCACCAATCCGATGGTGCGAGCGTTGCTGGCAAATACCGCCTTCGGGTTGTTGAAGATGGCGTTGCCGGGCGTCAGGTAGTTCAAGTAGCTGGTGCTGTTGGGGCCGGTGATGAATGAAGTGACGTCATTCACTCCCAGTCCCTGCCCAGGATTGCTGCCAGGGATGTACTGCGGGTGATTCAGGATGTTGGCGAATTGCGCACCGATACGAAATCTTACTCGCTCCGTAATGTTGATGTCCTTGTAGGTAGCAAGTGAGAAGTCGTTGGTCGGTTCGGTCGCCAGGGTGTTGCGGCCGCTGGTAGCCAAGGCACCGGCGCCGGCAACGATGTACTGGGCGTTGGGATTGTTGGCAAGATAGCCAACGGTGTCGCCCGCGGTGTTGAGCAGAGCAGTGACGCCACTACCCGTTCCGCGCACTCCACCGGGGTTGAGCACCACGCGATCGCCAGCCGAGTCGCCGTTCAGATTGGAATCGGTGGCGGATTGTACGGTCGCCCACTGCGGTGACTCGTAGGTATAGACCGGGCTGAAGCCCCAGTTGCCTACGATATTCCTCATGAGCCAGTTGCCATGTTTGAAGTACGGCAGGTCATACACCGCCGCCAGCGTAAAGCGGTGGGTACGGGACAGAGGCGATACGGACCTTTCCGCGCTCCAATCCTGGAAGTCCTGGGGGCGACGAGGAGTGAGGCTGGTGGAAAAGAAATCCGCGGTGCTGTTGTCTATGACGCGGCTGTAGGTGTAGGCGGCCTGGAACATCAGCCCGTTGCTGAAGCGCCGGTTGAGCTGGGTCTGCAGGCCATGATAGATGGAGGAGCCGTCCGGTGAATCGGCCACGATGTTGGCCTTGTTAAAGCCGGCGTTGGCGAACTCCGGTACGAACGAACCCGGAGCTTTTAAGCCAGCCAGCGTGGTGGTAAGGCTGTCCAACGTAGCTTGCGACGGTTGCTGCAGGAACGTGGGCAAGAAGTCCTGTGGCGTTACCAGCGCCCGCCGGTTGATTCGGTTTTGGACATCAAGATGGACTCCGCGAGTTCCGACGTAGCGGATTTCGGCGGTGAAGTCCTTGGCGAAAGAATGTTGCACTCCGAAATTCCAGTTGATGGAATAGGGCAACTTCACATCGGGTGGAATCCAGTTGGACGTCGCAGCGCGCGCGGTAGGCTCATCAAGAACCTGAATCCCGGATCCGCCACCGGGCAATCCACCTCCCGCCAAAAAGCCTGGCGTCGGGTTGTTTAGATCGGGAACGTCGTGCGTGGCGCCAATCTGCGGCGGCACGGCGAGAATCCCGATGTTGTCGTAGAGCACGTCGTAGGCCAGGCTGAAACCTCCACGAACCGAGGTGGTGCCGTTGCTGCCCGGCGAGTAAGCGAACCCAACGCGAGGAGCCCAGTTGTTCTTGGGCGCCCGCGGCGCCTCGAAGGTCAGAGGCTGGTTCACTGAGCCCGGCACGATGATGCTCGGAGTGTTGGATATGGTGTTGAGCGCCTGCTGTGCCTCGCTGCTGGAGACCGTGGTGTACTCGTATCGAATGCCCAGGTTCAGCGTCAGGTGGTTATTTACCTTCCAGTTATCGTTTGCGTACCAGTAAACCGCCTTCTGGTTGCCGTAGTAGGTGATAGAACCGGCGCTGCGCTCACCAAAGTTGTCGGGCGAAAAGTCTTCCAGAAAGAGCTGCGTGGAGTTGTAGTTGTAGTCGCCGCGCTGGCGTTGGGTAAAGCTCTGTGGCGAAATGTACCAGCGATATTCGCCTCCGAACTTCAGAGTATGAGAACCCTTCGTCCAACTGACGTTGTCGACACCCTGGTAGAGGTTCTGAATGGTGAACTGTGGAGCCTGGGAGTCAGGCCCGATTTGAAGGCCGTTGCCACCCAGGTCCAACAAGATGAGGTTGGGGAAGGCATCCAGCCCGGGGTATTTGAAGTTCCCATCAGGCAGAGTGTTGTAGTACCGATTGAAGCCCACCCGGAACTCGTTAATGACCGACGGGTTGAAGGTGTGGTACTCACCCAGGGTAAAGAGGTGATAGCGGAAAGGCTCGATGGTGTAGAAGGCCGCCAGATTCGCAGCCTGGTCTGACCTTGTCCAGCTTGTTGTAGATGTAACGGCCGCGGAGCTGATCGCGGGAAGAAATGTTGTAGTCAACACTCTGAACGAAGTTCTCGAAGTTCTGAAACGCAGGACTTGCGACCGAGACCGCGCCGATGGGGACCGATCCAGCCGCGCATGAGCCGCTGGCCGGAGCCGTCGAGTAGGGGAGACAGTCGCTCGCACTGGCGGCCACTGGCACGTACTGCTTGAACACACCAAAGTTGGTAGCACTGAGACCTGGGTCGGCTGCGATCGCGGCAGGCCAGCGGACGTAGGAGTCAGCACCTGACCACCTGCGGTGGCGGTCAGTGAGATCCCCTGGCGTTCAAAGTTACTGAAGAAAAACAATTTGTTCTTGAAGATGGGACCGCCAAACGTGCCACCGTAGCGGTTGCTGTCAAAGCGAGGGTTGGAAGTAAGGCCCTGGAGCACGAAAGCATTGTCCACTGCGTTCAGGTTCCGATTCCTGAAATATTCGTACAGTGATCCGTGGAAGGCGTTCGTTCCGCCCCGGATTGTCGTGTTGAACTGCCCGCCGAGGAGTGGCCAAACTCGGTGTCGAACTGGTTGGACAGCAATGAGAAATTTTCCACGGCATCGTTTGGAACCGTGATCAGGTTGCCGGTCAATGCCTTGTTGTTGTTGTCAACGCCTTCGACCGTGAAGTTGTTGTTGTAGGGCCGCTGGCCGCCCACGGACGGTGCGGCTCCGATTCCGAGCGAACTCGACTGGGCGACTCCCGGGCTCAGTAGCGACAGGTTCAACACCCCGGCGCCAGTGCCTCCAGCCGAGGTAATGCCCAAGTCCTGAGCAAACGCGCGTCATAGTTAGTCTGAATCTGGGCTGAAGTGGTGTCGATGGTCGCGGCCACGCCTGAAACTTCAACGGTCTCGCTGGTTGAACCCAGCGCCAGCGTGAAATTCAGGGTGCCGGTCTGGTTGAGCACTACGTCCACCTGCTGGACGGCTGTCTTAAAACCCGTGATCTTCACCACGATCCTGTACGTGCCTACCGGCAGGTTGTCGAAACGGTACGCACCTGTGCTGCCCGTCGTCGTAGTAGTGGTGATTCCTGTGTCGATTTTCATGACTTCGACACTTGCGTTGGTCACGACGGCGGAGGAAGAATCGCTGACCGTGCCTACGAGGTTACCGCTAATGGCTTGGCCATAGGCCGCAGCCGAACCCATTACGATGAAACTCGACAATAAAAACCCGAGTGCCATCGTCTTGCACATCAATGCAAATCGAGTCATACATTCTCTCCCAAGCTTGAAATTGAGCCTGTTGAAACTAGACAGTCGTTGAACATTGTTGAGAGCGAAGTGTCATCAACGTTAGGTGCGGCTCTCAACGAACACCAGAACACAGAGGGAGCAACTGGCATTCCAAAACAGCAAGTGACGAGGAGTGCGTGTTCACTTGCAGTTGTGAGGAGAGGATCGAAACTAATATTGAAAACCGAACATCGCGCATTTTTCTGCTATGGAATCTCGTACGATACACGCGTAAACACTGCATCAGTCGTGGCGTGTTATGTGCAGGCCGGGCGGGTGGCGGGATTGGGGGGGGTCACCGTCGTGCCAGGCATGAGATCGAGCAATTGGATCTGGCATTCAGCAGGAACATACGGGAGCAGATTCAGTGGATGTTGTCCGAAAGAAGGGAGAAAGAAGGACGGAAAGGATCAAACATCAACTCAAGAGGTAACTGCGGCATCGGCCAGTTCTTCATTGCGGTAGCCAAAGAGCTGCCGCTCTTTGACCATGTTCGCCACTTCCGCGGGCACCATACTTTCCCATGAGTCGTCTTTCTCCTTGATCCGTTTGAGCACGTCTCGAGAGAAGATGTGCAGCGCGCTTTCATCAAAATTGTCGAGTTGCTTTGATTCTGCCGCGCTCCACCAGATGTTGGAAGAGATTGCGTTGAGTGATGGGGATTTCCAGGTTCTGTACAGTCTTGAGGAGGCCGGTGACGGCTTCCCGCAGCGGGTAGACGTAGAGCCTCAGATCCTTTGTGAACAGCTTTCCGAAGGCTTCCAGGATCCCACCTTCGAGTTCGGTGTAGTACTTCTCATCGAAAGAGCTCCAGCAGGCTGGCTACGCCCATGGTCACCGCGATCGGCTCGGTGGTGTATCGGGTCAAGTAAGCGGCCAGGCGATAGTATTCGAAATAGTCGGAGATCAATACGGTCTTGCCGACGGCCCCCAGCACGTCGGCGCGGGCCAGAAAATCGTTGAGATCGATCTGGCCCGTGGCCAGCAGGTTTCGCATGGTGATCTCCATCAACTGCACGACCTGCTTTCCCTTGACCTCCGGTTCGGCGGTGAAGCGTTCATCCGCACAGCGGATCATATCGATATTGACTTTTGTCACCGGGCGGAAGCTGCCGCGCTCGACCAGGATAGGGCGTTTGCGTAATACCTCCGAGGGTTGCAGCACTTCGCCGTTCGGCCCGAAGATGGCGGCGCCACTCAAGCCGAGCTGCACCAACTTGAGGCTCATGACCCGGTTGTCGACCTGGCGGAACTCGATTCCCGAAAACTCGACCATGTCGATTTCGAGGCGATCGGTCGTAAGGTTGTCGAGCAGCGATTCGAGCATCAGGTCGAGGCTTGTGATGGAGAAAGAAGGCGGCATAGAGCAGATTGACTCCGACAATCCCCAGGGCTTCCTGCTGCAGGCCGTTCTCGCCTTCGAGCATGCGGACGTGGATGACGACCTGGCTGTCTTCATCCCGAGGGTGGGCCTGGAACTTCACGCCCATCCAGCCATGACACTCATTGGTGCCCTGATAGTTGCGAGCGGCGACGGTATCGGCAAAGGCGAAGAAAGAGGTGCTTTCGCCGCGCGATGAGTGCAGCCTTTCCAGATTCAGGCGATGCTCGTGATCCAGCATGCTCTGCAGCCGTTCGCGTGACACGTAACGCTTGCAGCGGCCGTAGATAGCGTCGCTGACGGCCATGTCATAGGCTGACATGGACTTCGAAATTGTTCCCGCGGCGGCGCCCACCTTGAAGAACCAGCGAGCCACTTCCTGTCCCGCGCCGATTTCGGCGAAGGTGCCATAGCGGAGGGGGTCAAGGTTGATCTTGAGGGCTTTCTGGTTGGTACTGAGCTTGGCCCGTTCCTCGACCGGCGGACTTTCAATTCGATTCGGCATGGGTTTCAGGACACCGGTTCCAATCAGAGTTCATCAGCAGTATCGGCACAAACGGTCTGACTCTTTAGTGTCTGACCATGGCTTCGAGTCCGGCGAATTCGATGCGATTGCGCCCATTGCGTTTCGCGGAGTACAGGGCGGCGTCCGCCTGGCTCATCAGCACGTTAAATTCGGATGCTCTCTTTCCTTTCCAGCCTGTGATTCCGAAGCTGGCGGTTACGCCCAGACTTCGGTTTCCAAAGCTGAACCTGTGCGATTCGAACTGTTCGCGGACGCGCCCGATGGCGACCTCAACGTTCTCTTTTTCAGCATGGGTAAGGACCGATAGAAACTCTTCGCCTCCGACGCGAGCGCAAAAGTTAGACTTCCTGGTATTGGCCTTCAGGATTTCTGAAAATTTCTTGAGGACGACATCACCAGCGGCGTGCCCGTAGGTGTCGTTTACACTCTTGAAGCAATCCAGGTCGGCCATAGCAACCCAAAGGGAAAAGCCATGCCTGGCGGCGCCATCGAGTTGTTGGGCGGCCCAGGCTTCAATGGCACGGCGGTTGGGCAAGCCGGTGAGCGGATCGGTGAGCGCCAGTTCCTCCAGTTGACGATTCTTGGCCTCGATCTGGCGATGGAGGTCTACCACCCGGCGGCCTACTCCCACCCGTGCCAGCAGTTCCTCGGCATGAAATGGCTTGGTCAGGTAGTCATCGGCTCCGGCCGCCAGGCCGCTTACGATCTTGTCCTTGTCGGTCATGCTGGTGAGGATGATGATGTAGGTGTAGGCGGATTGAGATCCTCCGCGGATGTGAGCGCAGAGTTCAGGGCCGGTGAGATCCGGCATCACCCAGTCTGTGACCACCAGTGCAGGCTGATGTTGGGTTAGAAGATCCAAAGCCTGGCGGCCGTTTTTTGCGAACAGAACGGTGTAGGCCTCGTGGGATAAAGCATGCTCAACCAGTTTGCGATAAACCGGGGAATCGTCTGCGACCAGGATTTTGAACTCCTGTGCGGGTGCATGCATGGTGATTCTCGAAGCGCCTCAAAACTATGTGGTCAGACCGACGCCCGAGCATGTCGCGATCCTCTATAGGAATAAGCCGAGCATCCTGCAGGTCCGGTTTATGGTGCTGCGATGCTCGGACGTCAATTCCACGAACTCGAATCCGTAGCGATAGCTCATGCGGTTCCGTATCACGGCCCGGGCTCGAACCGGTGCGCTGGCAAATGGCACGGCGAACTGCAGGTTGACGGAGGCACCCACGTCCCACTCTGTGGCGAACACTCCGGCGATTCCCGCTTCATTGATATTCAGGGAACATCCCCGCACCGTCTCGGCCCGTTCGACTCCGAGTATGGTTGCGGCCAGATCGGTCTCGAATTCGAACCTCGTATATCGCCGAGAGTTGATGGTGCACTCCGGCTGTGTGTCTTGAGTCATCGAACTCTCGTTGAGTGGCTGTTCTCCCGATTTTGCGGAATGAGATTCCATGGAGTCGGCACTCAGAAGCGATACATCATGGTGACGTTCAGGAACCCGGTCGCCGACCGTTGGCCCTTTTGTAAAGCAGTGAGGGCTGGGTCGGTCGAAGTTACGGTAGTGTGAAATGTGTAGATCCCCACCGTCGAGCGCCAGAACAGGTGGCGGGCCAGAGAAGGAGACGGCATGTAGAAGGTAAACATGGGACCCTGGAGCTCGTTCGTGCATTGTCCGTTGGGGACGGTGCAGCCCTGGGGATCGACGTGTTCGACACCCTTCAGCGAGTAGTCGACCTGCAAGCGCATCGACCATTGGTCCACGCAGTCTTCCGCGGCACATTGTTTGTGAAAGTAATCCTTACCGCCGCCGATCGAAGGGCGGAAGGCCTGCTTGGTGTAGTTGGTGGTTGATAACTGTTCCCAACCGGCGCCGCCGCCGGCGAACCAGCCACTCTGAAGACGATAGTAAATCGAGGAATTGAGATGCCGGCTGTGGCCGCTGTCGTTGTTGAGCGTGTTGTCGTTCGACTTGCGCGCATTGTCATACTCTGCGCGCCCTTCCCAGATCAGGTGATGGGTATCGATTCTCAATCCTCCGCCTATACCACCCGAGAATGGAGAATAGCCTCCACCATTCACTCCTACTCCAGCGTAGAGAAATGGGCGCGGCCACGTGAGTTTGAGGCCGGAAGATGGGGCGGACACCAAGTTTTGTGCCGACGCACGCTGCGGGCTGAAGCCCAAGACAAGACCTAATACAACCATTAACGATGCCGATAAAGTGCGCATAAGTGTGGGCCTTCAACGAAGGCCACTAACTCCCGGTCGAACTTCGCGGGGCCTTTATCGGTAACTTGATTGGGATTCTTTAATGTTTGCTGGAGCGGAAGATCACGTGCGTGTTACGAATCTAGAAATCAAAATCGAGGCAGTGGATATCGAGAGGCCAGCGATCGGCTAATGTTCTTACGCCGAGTGGCCGATAGACATAAGGGCACAAGTTCTTAGAGCTTTTGATCGCAAAGGCCGCCGAGTAGAATTGCAAAGGCGGCAAAGAAAATCCTGGGCGCTGCCGAGCGTCCCGGAACACGGAATCAAGTGCATCGTCAAACGTCGGAATACCGACGGATTTCCTTTACTTTCGTTTGCTCGGTTCGATTTTGGTACGCTTTCGAACGAAGCTCCCTACATCGCTGCCTATGGACCCAGACCCGACGCGTAAGCTGTTGGCGATTGACCACGACCCCGGGACCCTCGAACTGATCAAAGAGACGCTCTGCGATAGCGGATTGGAAATTCTCACGGCAAACGGAGTCGCGGAGGGCCTGGAAATGTTCACCCGAATCCATCCCCGAATCGTCCTGCTCGATATGAAGATGCCGGGCGCTGACGGATTGGAAATCCTGGCATCCATTCTGAGCCTCGATCCTGGCACGGAAGTCATACCGATGACCACGGACTATTCCGCGGAGGCGGCGGTCGAGGCGATTCAAAAGGGAGCATGCGACTACCTCAGCAAGCCGCTGGACGGTGAAAAACTCCGCCATCGCATTTTTCAATTGCGGTCGGAGGCTGAGGAAAGGCGCAGAACCTACCGCCTGGACCACGAGTTGCTCAATGCCTGTCAGTTTGAAGGGATTGTGGGCCGCAGCCCGATCATGTTAGATGTGTTCGCAAAAATCCGGCGGGTCGCGCCGCACTTCGGAACTGTATTGGTCTCCGGCGCTACCGGTACCGGGAAGGAGTTGGTGGCGCGCGCGTTGCACCATCTTAGCCCTGCCGCTTCCGACCCCTTCGTGGTATGCAACTGTTCGGCCATTGTGGAATCGCTGCTCGAGAGCGAACTGTTCGGCTACGTCAAGGGAGCGTTTACCGGAGCGGCCCAAGACAAGACGGGCGTGTTTGAGTACGCCAATCACGGGACCGTGTTTTTGGATGAAATTGGCGAGCTGCCCCTGACCGCGCAGGGGAAATTGCTGCGGGTCCTGCAAAACCATGAGATACAGCGCGTCGGCTCGCCCGCCCCACGAACGGTGGACGTGCGCGTGATCGCCGCGACCAACCGGAATCTGCGAGCGATGGTCAACGATGGCACGTTTCGCGCGGACTTGTATTACCGCTTAGCCATGGTCGAAATCAACCTTCCTGGGCTGGCGGAAAGACGCGAGGACTTACCGCTGTTGGAGCGCTATTTCCTGGACAAGTTCGCAGCTGCGTATAAGAAACCGGTAAGCGGGATGACGCGGCGGGCACAAAGCCGGATGGCGAGTTATGCCTGGCCCGGAAATATTCGTGAACTGGAGAATGTAATCGGGAATGCCTGCATGATGGTGGATGGCCCGGTCATCGATGTTGACGATTTACCCGAACCGCTGCGTGGACAGACCAGGGAGCTCCCCACACAGGATGACGTGTTGATCTCACTCGATGAGTTGCAAAGACGGCACGCGATGCGGGTGTTAGAACGCGTGGGTGGAAACAAGTCGCATGCGGCGGAGATACTGGGAATATCCCGGGCCACCATTTACCAATTGCTCGGACAGACGCGGGCTGTGACTGGCTAACCTGCGCGCGATCCCTAGCTAGACGGTCTGTGGGCTCGGCTCCTTGCGAGGTTCGGCAGGGAGTTCATCGAATGCCCGGCGCAGTTCCGCACTACCGGGAAAGAGCGACATTCCGCGATCCAGGATCTCTCTTGCCTGCTGCGCCTGCCGGGCATGCACTCGAAGGCTGGCGGCGCGAAGGTATGCCTTGGCGGTGCCCTGAAGGCTTGCCAGTTTTTCTGCGTGATCAGCCGCATCCCCGAGAGCATTGACGGCCACGAAGGCCTTCATAAGCCGCTCGTGGATCTCCCCCACTTCCGGAGCTTTCTCCGCGGCTTGCCTGAGCCGTGCGATTCCTTCCTTTGCGCGCCCGAGCCGCACGTCCGCATAACCTAATTTACTGCTCAATACCGGATCGTTCCCGGTGAGTTTGACCGCGTCGCTGTAGGCCGTACGGGCTTCCAGCAGACGGCCCAGGTTATGGAGCGCGTCTCCGCGCAAGTGCTGCCGAAGCGCGCGGCTGCGTTTGTCGGCGCGCGCCGCGTCCAGCGCGGCCAAAGCCTGGTCGTGCTGGCCACAATCGAGGTGCACCATCCCCTTGAACAAGGAAGCCGCGGTGGCTCTTGGCTCCAGTGTTATGGCACGCTCGAAACAGCGCAACGGCTCTGCCGGTTCCCGAGAGCACTCGTATTCCTGAAGGCCGAGCTGGATCCACGCCATGGCGTCATTGGGCAGTTCTTGAACTTTCAAGCGCAGCAGATCGCGATAAGCGGCTGCCTTCCGGTTTCTGGTTTCCTCGTGAACCATCTGGCCGAAGTGGTGAATGCAGAAGTTCGCCATGGGCATGCTTCGTCCCTGGGCCTGGATTCGGGGCTCCACGAGTTCATGCACGCGTCCGACAAAGTAGATTTCGGGATCACGGCGAAACAGCCGGCAATTCTCGTGTACGAAGTATGCTGGGGCATGCGGGGCGCGAGCATGTGGGGTGTGGTTTTGCTCGGCGATGCGGTCCCAGCCTCGTCCGGTGATAGTCGGGATGTAATTGCGGATGGGGACGAGATATCCGCCTGCGTTCGAAGTTCTCAACAGATTTGGAATCCGATTCCGGGCTTCGCTGTCCAGTTCCTCGTCGGCGTCCAGGACCAATACCCAATCTGTCCGTATGAGCTGAAGGGCGGTATTGCGCGCGTTGGCGAAGTGGTTTTCCCACGGAACAGAAATCACCGTGGCACCGAATTCGCGGGCGATGCCGGGGGTGTTGTCGGTCGAGCCGGTGTCGGCCACTACGATCTGGTCCACAATTCCTGAGACGCTCTGAAGACACAGAGCCAGCGTCTCCGCCTCATTCTTCACGATCATCGAGAGGCCGACGCCAGGCATGCTCTCCTCATCAGGCACTAATCCCCAGACTCATCCGGTGAGCTGAAGAGCAAGTGCTTCGCCATCGCGATTGCGTCGCTGCACATTCAGAAACAGCCGCTGGCAACAACGTAAGACTCAGTTCAGCAAGCGCTTTACCGGCAAAGGCTGCGGGCAGATAGGGCAAGGGGACGGGTGTCCCTGATTAAAGATGAATGAGGAGGGGAAATTGCAGAGACCTACCGGATTCAATGAGCAAGCACGACGAGGCAATCCTCGCTTTCCAGCAAGGCCGCGTGGCGGAGGCCTTACGTTCGCTGGAAGAACTGTTGGCCGCTGAGGAAACTTCGGAACTTTGGAATGATTGGGCGGCGGTACAGCTTGGCGCGGGAGACTTGAGCAAGGCAGAATCTGGATTTGCCCGGGCCCTGGAATTGGATCCGCAGAACACTGACGCGACCGCCAACCTCGGGTTGCTGCTGCTGGGCCGAGGCGATTCGGTCCGGGCTGTCCCGTTGCTAAGGCAAGCCATGCCAGCGCTGCCGACGGCACAGCAGAAAATCGTAAGTGACTTGTTAGCGGCACAGACGCCCGGAAAAGCTTCTGTTCCCGATGACGTTATCGCTGAAGGAAAAACCCTCCAAGTCCTCGTGATCAATGACGCATTCCCAGACCCGAATGGCAACCCTGGCGATTTGGCGATTGATGCAGCTTCTTCGCGGACTGCGCGATAAGGGCGACGAGGTCACCTTCATTGCGCGCGAAGCTGTAAACGCCAAGGCGCATGAGACGTCGCTGCGGCAGGCTGGAATCCACATCTACGGAAACGATTTAGAGCGCTTGCTGTATCTGGGGCGCGAAGTCTCCGCTCCCTTCTGGTCCTTGCGAAGTGTTTTGGAGCAGGGCCGGTTTGATCTTGCAATCCTCGTCCACGGTTTCAGCCGCAGTCTTTCGATTCCTGAGCAGTACCTTGACGACGTGCGCCGGTATTCGCCCGGAACACGGGTCATTGTGTTTGCCGACCAACTGCACGTCGCGTTTCCAGAGGGTGATGGAACCGCGCTCACCGCCTTCGAGACCTCCGCCGACTGGACGATGCGGCAATGGGAGGCGTTCGAGCGGGCTGATTTGGTGATTTCCCCCAACGAAGATGACGCAGCCACTTTGCGCCAGACCAGGCAAGCTTCGCGAACGGAAGCTTCGCCGAATGACCTTGAAGCCACGACCCTGGCGAGCGTGCGGCAATTAGTCTTCTCGCTCACTCCCAAGGTTCTTGCCGAAGCGCCCTGCTCGGCGATGCTGGTGGAAACACTGTTTCAGGAGCGATTGTCATCGAGAACAGGCGAATCAAGATTCCTGGGGCAACTTGAGTGCTATGTGCGCCTGGCCGAACAATTTCTTTCCCAAAGTGAGCCTGAAAGAGCCCACGAACAACTGCGGCACATATTCGGTCGAGCGCCGGAATTCATGCGCGACGGATACTTTGCCGCGCAGGTATTTATGGTTTTAAAGCGCTGTTACCGCAAGTTGAACGACCTGGAAACGGCGGAACGCTGCGCGGCCGAGGCGCGCCGTTGCGCTACCGCGCGAGTACCAATGGCTTCGACGCGCAAGCGCAGGCCGACGGATGGCCTGTCGTTTTCGGTGATCGTGCCCACGTACAACCGGTTGCCCATCCTGAAAAAGTGCCTGAGCGCTTTGGAGGGGCAAACTCTAGCCTCGACCGATTTCGAAGTGATCGTGATTGACGATGGCTCCTCCGATGGAACCGAGGAGGCGCTGACCGGCTATCGCCCCCCATTCCGCTTCCAATATCTACGCCAGAAGAATTCCGGCACCGGCGCGGCCCGGCTCAACGGGGTTGCTCACACCAGCGGCGAATACCTGCTGCTGATGAACGATGACACCATCTGCGATCGCGACTTGCTGAATCAGCATCTGCGAACGCAACGGGCATACCCTGGGCAGCGCTGGGCTGTTTTGGGGAACTTTGAATATCCAGCCGCAGCGCGGCTACGGGCGCTTACCCGATATTTCTGCGTTGAGCCTTTCATGTTTCCCCAGATCAGCATGGAGGAGGGTTGTCCTTACGGCTATTCGCACTTCATCACTTGCAATCTGAGTGTGAGCAGGGAAGCCGTGGTGGAAGCAGGGTCGTTCGATTCGATCTACAAGCTCAGCGAAGATACTGAACTCGGCATTCGGCTGTACGAGCGGGGATACCGCGTGCTCTATCATCCCGACGCTCACGCCTTTCACGATCATCTTCCATACCCGGCGCACAATCTGATCCGGCGAGCACGGGTTTACGGAGCGGACTATTTCTACATGTTTGGCAGGCATCCGCGGGTGATGCGGGAGTGGGCCATGCCGGTGAAGCTTACGGCGATGGACGAGGAGAATGCGATGCGCATTCTCAGCTACGTGGAGGGAAAGCGCGAGGAAGTGGAGCAGGCGGTCGCTGCCGTCGAGCGCTGGGACGCGGTTGACTTCGAGCCGATCCTGACCGACCAGCCGGAGACCGCGACGATGGTGCTCGGCCTGCTTCGGCAGGCTGTGCCAGCAATTCACTGGTTTTACTTGTTTGAGACGATGCTGCACACCATGATTCGAGAGTTGGGGTTGAAGCACCTGGCCGCCGAGCGGCCCGTCATGCAAATGGCGCGCGGTGCGGGAGGGTAAACGTGGAAATGGTCAAGGAAATGAATCGGCCCGCTGTCGCCCAGGCTACTCTGCAGGGGCCACAGGGAGCGATGCCGTTTCATCTGTTTAAAACTGATGTGTGCTTTCAGATTGCCAACGCCATCTTTTCCGGAGCCACTTATCCGAATGTTCCGTTTGTGTCGGATGTCAAAACGATTCTCGACATCGGAGCGAACGTGGGCGCCGCGTCAGTCTACCTGGCAATCAGCTATCCCCAGGCGCAGGTGTATGCCTTCGAACCCGGGAAAGACGCTCTATCGCTGCTACAGAAGAACATGGAGTTGTTACCCAACGTCAGCGTGTTTCCTTTTGGACTGCATTCGCGTAATCAGACGCTGTCCTTATTTCATGGCAAGACGGACAGCGTGGAATCTTCCGTATTTTCCAGCGCCCGCACGGACTGCGAGGGCGAGCCCATACGCCTGGCATGCGCGTGCCAGTTTCTGTCTGAACACGGGATCGAGCGCGTCGACATCCTGAAGATCGATACCGAGGGTTGCGAGGTGCCGATCCTGCGATCTTTGAGCCAGTATCTCCCTGAAGTGAAGGTTGTGTACGTCGAGTATCACAGCGAGCGCGACCGCCGGATGATTGACAAGATGCTGGCGGAAACTCATGTCCTTTGGAAGGGCAATATTACGTTCGCGTATCGCGGAGAGTTCTGTTATCTGAGACGTGACCTGGTGCCCGACGAAAGCAAGACTCACACTTGTGAGATTCTCCTGGACCTGGATTAGAAGAGAACCGAGTAAAAGAGAGTCGTCATGTTTGCGATTATTGGAATTCTGGTCGTATTCGGCGCGGTAGCCGCCGGATATCTGATGGAGCACGGCAACCTGAAGGTGCTGATGCAGCCGGCGGAGCTCGTCATTATTGGCGGGGCGTCGATCGGAACGGTTCTGATGGCCAATCCTCTGCATATTCTAAAAAAGATCGCAGCCGGACTCGGAGGAGTCTTCGGAGGCAGCAAGTTCACCAAGCAACGATATTTGGAATCGCTGAAAATGATGTACGACCTACTGAATAAGGCACGCAAGGATGGCTTGGTAGCGCTCGAAGTGGATATCGAAGATCCGGCCAAGAGCCCGATTCTGTCCAAGTACACAGCCTTTCAGAAGGATCATCACGTCCGCGATTTTGTCTGCGACACCATGCGGATGGCGGTGAGCGGTGGAGTGGAACCTTTTGATCTTGACCAGATGATGGAGCTCGATATGGACGTCCATCATCACGATTCCACGCAGCCGGTGCAGGCGTTGAGTACCATGGCCGACTCGTTGCCGGGACTGGGAATCGTTGCCGCCGTGCTGGGCGTCGTCATCACCATGGGCGCTCTGGGCGGACCTCCGGAGGAGATTGGACACAAAGTCGCAGCGGCGCTGGTGGGAACGTTCCTGGGAATCCTTCTTTGCTATGGATTGGTGGGGCCGTTTGCCGCCAACATGGCCAAGCTGGCAGAAGATGAGCACGCCTACTATCACGTGTTGCGCGTGCTGATGGCGTCGTTCCTGAAAGGCTCGCCTCCGATCATGGCGGTAGAAGTGGCGCGGCGCGCGATTCCCGGCCATGTTCGTCCTAGCTTCAAGGAAGTGGAAAAGACCTGTCGGACCAACGACGCAGCGGCCGCGGCGGCGAAAGCCGGAGCGTAGAGCATGGCGACCCTGAACGAAGCCAAGCGTCCCATCATCATCATTAAGAAAAAGGGCGGACACGGCGGCCATCACGGCGGCGCCTGGAAGGTTGCCTACGCCGACTTTGTGACCGCCATGATGGCACTGTTTATCGTCCTCTGGCTGATGAACAGCAGCAAGCAGATTCAGGTGGCGGTGGGCGGATACTTCAAGGATCCGACCGGAACCTCCAAAAAAGTGGGCAGCAACCAGTCCGGATCGGGTGAAAACTTCACTCTGACCAAGGACAACATGCCCATGCTCAAGGAGCAGCTTCAGAAAGTGGTGCGAGAGATCACCAATTTCGACAAACTCAAGAACCAGATCGAGATGACGGTGACTTCGGAAGGATTGCGGATTGAGCTGCTGGAATCATCGTCGGGAACATTTTTTGAGAGCGGCAAGCCGGGGTTGAATGGCGATGGCCGGGAGTTGTTGGTCGCGCTGGCGCAACAACTGGGAACGGTGCCCAACCACGTCTCCATTGAGGGCCACACGGATGCGACACCCTATGCGGGGAAGCGCGATTATGGGAACTGGGAACTCTCGGCGGACCGGGCAAATTCAGCGCGCAGGCTATTGCAGGCGTCCGGATTGCGTGACGACCAGGTTTCACAGGTCCGGGGATACGCCGATCAGAAGCCCCGCGTGCCGGGCAAGCCGCTGGAGCCTTCGAACCGAAGAATTTCGCTGATCGTGCAATACATTGTGAAAGACGACGATGACGCCCCCGCACCGCCCGCCGCGAAATCCGAACTCAAGCCGGAAGGGAAGGCGCCTGAGGCCGAGGGGAGTCAACACTAGGAAATGGATCGGACGAATTTTTGAATCTGCTTTCGCTCTTCCACCGAGGAATACAGGAAGTTCAATCCACAGTGCCGTCCCTTACTATATTCAACGCTGCCTTCGATCTGGAGCGGCCTGGTGCCACCCGGGAGGAGCATCCTGATGGTTACCTGGGTTTTGGAAGCCAGGGGCTTGAGCAGGTCGGCGGCCAGCCCGTCTTCGCTGATGTCGGTGCATTCGGCTTCATAGCGCTCGCCCGTGTCGCTCACTTCCAGGGAAAAACTGAAGCTGGTGGAGACACGCGGGGCGCGAAAGCCAAACGAGCGTACTGAGCCGAAGTTTTCAGCGTCTGTCATCGCAGCAGATTAGAGATTTTCCGGCTTCGAGCCAATATTTTGCCTAAGCCTGTATCTGAATCAGACAGCCTGTCAAAAAATCATACGCCGCCGCCAACCGCCGACACCCAGAATTAGCACAAAATTAAGCCAAAACCCATTGGCAGAGCAATTGCATTAGCCAGACTGCTTCTCTTCCAGGAAGCAGTTGTCTTGGGGCAGCGCTGCGAACGTTTCGTTCTCGCGCGCGGAAGACTTCGGGATTCATATCGGTACATCAGTAGGAATTCTTCAGGAGCAGGGCCGCTGCCTTCCGCGGCTACTCTCCTCGGGAAAATGGGTGTCCAGCGGTTGTAGCTGGCACACCGGAACTCTGTTGGGAAAGGACCCTGTGAACACGGAACTACAGCGTCAGAACAGCTTAAACCCGCATGTGCTGGTGGCGGAAGATGATGTGCCTCTGGGCAACTTTCTGCGGCGGCAATTGGAGTCGGAATCGTACGACGTGAGCCTGGTGCAGGATGGCGAGGCGGCGTCGGAGATGGTGAGCGGGGAAAAGTACCACTTGCTTATCCTCGATTTGAACCTGCCCAAGATGGACGGGGTCGCAGTGCTGAACCACGTCCGGCCGAAACAGCCGCAGCTGCCTATCCTAGTCTTAACGGCCCGAACTCATGTGGAAGACCGAGTACTCTCGCTCGACAGCGGCGCCGACGATTGCATGCTCAAGCCGTTCTCATTTTCGGAGCTTTCGGCCCGAGTGAGGGCACTGCTGCGACGGAACCCTTGCCTGCCAGGAAGTACGCTGCAGATCGCCGATTTGATTCTGGACAGCCGCGAGTTTCGCGTAGAGCGGGCGGGCAAGCGAATCAATCTTTCGGGCAAGGAATTTGCCCTGCTCGAATATCTGATGCGAAATGCGCGGCAAACCGTGACCCGGGCCATGATCATGGAGCATGTCTGGAATATGCCTTTTGATAACTCCACCAATCTGGTTGACGTGTACGTCAAGTATGTGCGCGACAAGGTGGACAACGCCGACTTTTCCACACAGCTGATTCGTACCGTGCGCGGTGTGGGATACGTTTTTTCGGACAATTAGGGGTAACCAGCTAAGGACAAGCCATGCGAACCGATTCTCCCAGCTCTCCCGCGCAAGCGAAGTTTCTCCGGACGCTTTCGGCCAGTATGCACCAGATGGCGCAGCCGCTCTCGACCATCCAGCTTACGCTGGAACTGGCGTTATTGAGCCCGACCACGGCGGAACAATATAAGGAAGTTGCAGAAGACCTGCTGCGACAACTCCGGCGTGCGGTGGATTCCATGCAATTCACTTCCTGGCTGGCAAGGTTTCAGCAACCGGCCGCGGATGTGCAGGATGTGCCGCTGGAGGCGACTCTGGAGAATGTCATCTCGGACCTGCGACGCACGCTGGAGGCGGCACAACTTCAACTCCTGTTCCTGCATTCTGAGCGCAAACAGCTAGTACGCATTTCACCGACCCGACTGCGGCAGATGCTTTTCTACGTGCTGCAGGCGGTGCAGGGGTGCTCGCAACCGGGGGATCTTGTGCAGATTGAGATCCAGGAAGCGGCGGGTCATCTGGTGCTACGGATTCAGCACGCTCAGAGAGATCTAGGCCGCGCCAATGGCGACACACCGCTCCGAGATGACCTGGTGGAAAGAGCGCTGGCCCTGGCGGAAGCCATCGTGAGCAGCGCGGGAGGAGAATTCAGCGCCACCACCGATCCTTTGCTGATCGTGGTGGATTTTCCGATTCCCGTGGTTGCGGTCGCGAAGAACGATTTGTCCGCCGCTTCCACGCTGCAATTGGCAGCCGGTTCGAATCGAAGCTTCACGACGTCTTGACTCGGGGATGAGCACAACGCCCATCGCCCCAATGAAAGAGGATGTTTCCTGAACGCCATGAGCATCGCACCCATGCCCGTATCTGACTTGGTTTCCGGAGTCTTGATTGTCAGCCCCAATGGCCCGCTGCGCCGTGAGTTGATGTCGCGGGTGAAGTCCGAGCGCTGGCGTTTGACGGAAGCGATCAGTGGAGCCCATGCGCTGGGCCAGCTTGAGGCTGAGGAATTCCATCTGCTCTTGCTGGATCCATCTTTGCCCGACCTCAATGCGGCCGAGTTTCAGAAAATGGTGCGGAGCCAATTTCCGCACCTTCAAATTCTGCCGCTGGATCGCCAGACAGGGTTGCCCCTGCCATCTTCCGCTCACGCTCCACTCGGCGATGAACTGACCGCGCTGTTGGGGAATGAAGGTGTGGTCACCGGGCCGGCGGAGATCATCAGCCACGAACAGTTGAGCAAGGCAGTCAGCCCGCTGCCCGGAATGATTGGTAGCTCGGCGCCCATGCAGCGGGTCTACCACATGGCGCAACTGGTGGCGAGACGCGACACCACTGTGTTGATCCTGGGTGAAAGCGGCACGGGAAAGGACCTGGTGGCGCAGGCCATTCACAATCTCAGCCCACGGCGATCCAATCCATTTGTAGTCATCAATTGCGCGGCCATCCCTGAACCTTTGCTTGAAGCTGAACTATTTGGATATACCAAGGGAGCGTTCACCGGAGCGGTGCAATCTCGCATCGGTCGAATCCACGCGGCGCAAGGCGGAACTCTTTTCTTGGATGAAATCGGAGAACTGCCGCTGGGCCTGCAGTCCAAGTTGCTGCGATTTCTGGAGCAGGGTGAGGTGCAGAGGTTGGGCAGCTCAGACAGTTTCAAAGTGGACGTTCGCGTGGTGGCCGCGACCAATTCGAACCTGCGAAAATTGGTCCACGACAAATTATTCCGTGAAGACCTTTACTATCGCCTGGCGATTTTTCCAATCGAGTTGCCGCTGCTCAAAGAACGCATGGAGGATTTGCCGGCGCTGGCCAGCAGCTTTCTGGGCCGCTTCAGCCCGCGCCGCCAGTCGTTGAGCCCGGAAGCAGCCTTCCAGTTGCTGCAACACACGTGGCCGGGGAATGTGCGCGAGTTGCGCAATGTGATCGAGCGGGCCACCATCCTGGCGCAGGATGAACCGCAGTTGCTGGCGAAGCATGTTGTGATCTAGCGTGGGCAGCCAACCCCAGGCGCTAAAGCGCAATACGTTTTAGCTCTTAGCGGCACGACCAAGGTCGTGCCCTTCCCAGACCCTACAGTATCGAGTTTCTAGTACCCGCCAGCATTGCCTCTTAGCTTGGAAGCCGCCGCTTGCCGTCTGCCGCTGTTCTGGTTACCTCCGGCACTGTAGTTGCTAAATTAGAACGGTTTGGAATCTGCTGTGCAATGCAAGTAGGCATATGTTGCCTACTTCTCATCATGCTCCAATGATGCCGCCGCCCGTCCTCAGCAAAGGCGCGCTGGCGGAGGCATTCGATGCGTTCATGGCGACCGCCGGGCGCATGGAAGCTTCCTACAGCCAGCTGCAGAGTGAGGTGGCACGGCTGCGCCGTGAACTCGAAGAGCGGAATGCGGCGCTCACCACCAGTCTGGCGGAAAACAAAAGCATTCGCGCGGCATTAAAACGCATTCTGGATTCGTTGCCGTGCGGCGTGATTGTGCTCGACGAACACGACGGCGTGGTTCTCATGAATCCCGATGCCGGCCGGCTGCTGGGTGGCCTCGCCTCGGACGCGATGTCATCGTTGCTGAGTTTCCCGGTTCCGATCCAGGCCATCCTCAAAGCTGCCGTCGTCCGCGACGATGAGCATGAGGTCAAGGTCGAGGCAGGAACGACCGCTCGCTGGCTCTCGATTCGCAGGACCGCACTGCCCCTGGGATCATCCCAGGAAAGCAAGCTTGGGCCCGCCCAATGCATCCTTATTCTGCGTGACGTAACCGCACGCAAAGAAGCCGAACAGCAACGCGAAACCTCGCGGAACATGCTAGCCCTGGGAGAGATGGCCGCTGTCCTGGCACACGAGATTCGCAATCCGCTAGGCAGCATGGAACTTTGGAGCAACGTACTGAACAAGCAACCCGGCATCGGAGACGAAGGGAAACTGTGTCTTGAGCATTTGCAGGCGGGCATGCGCTCGCTCTCGGCCACAGTCAATAATGTCCTGCAGTTCCACGGACACGGATCGGCCCATCATGTTCCGCTCAAGCTAAAAACTATCCTGCAGAACGGAGTCTCGTTCATTCGTCCCTTGGCCGAGGACGCGGGAATCAAGCTCACGCTCAACGCCGAGACGGACAACCTGGAAATCGAGGGTGATGCCAACGGCTTGCAGCAGGTGATTCTCAACCTTGCGATCAATGCTTTTCGACATACGCCGGAGGGTGGCTCGTTAACGATTTCCGCCCGCCAGCACGATGACATTGTGATCGTCGATTTTGCCGACACTGGCGAAGGAATCGCCGAGCAAGACCTCAGCAAGATTTTCAATCCCGGTTTCAGCGGTTCCAACCAGAGGCCGGGGCTGGGGCTCACCATTTGTCAACGCATCATGTTGGCGCATCGGGGCACGATCAGTGTGCAAAGCCGCGCCTGCCAAGGTACGAGGTTTTCCCTGGGGTTTCCTGTCTTATGAATTCGCCAGTGACTCCACAACCCAAATCCGTATTGGTAGTCGATGACGAGCCCGGCATGCGCATGGCGTTGAAGGCCAACTTCGAACGCGACGGCTGGCTGGTAGAAACGGCGGCGGGCGCATCCGAAGCAGTTCGCAAATGCGGACAGGTTCGCTTTCCTCTGATGGTGACCGACGTTTGCATGCCAGATGGCGACGGACTCGAACTGATGCGCCGAGTGAGAGCCGCGGATGCTTCTACGGCGGTGATCGTGCTGACGGCATTCGGTACGGTGGCGCAGGCCGTGCAGGCCATGCAAAACGGCGCGTGCGATTACCTGACCAAGCCTTTTTCCTTTGAGCAACTGCAGTCGACCGTCGAGCGGGTGATGCGGCACTCCACCAGCGGGCAAGTCTTGCCATCGACCCGGACAGAAATGGTTGGGCATTCACCGGCCATGCTGCGCGTGCTGGACCGCGCGCGGCTGGCGGCTCAAACGGATGCCGACATTTTGGTGGAGGCGGAAAGCGGTACCGGCAAGGAATTGCTGGCTCGCTTTATCCACGAAGCCAGCGTGCGGCGAGGGAAACCATTTGTCGCAGTCAATTGTGCCGCGGTTCCAGAACACCTCCTCGAGAGCGAATTGTTCGGCCACGTGCGGGGCGCTTTTACGGGAGCGACGCTGGCCAAACCCGGCCGCTTCGAACTGGCGAATGGGGGAACGTTGCTGCTGGATGAAATCGGCGAAATGCCTTTGGAGTTACAGCCCAAGCTCTTGCGAGTCTTGCAGGAACGCGAAGTGGAGCGCCTGGGTGACACCCGGACGATCCCAGTCAATATCAGGATTATCGCCACGACCAACGTGTCGCTGCAAGGAATGGTAGAAGAAGGACGCTTTCGCGCCGATTTGTACTACCGGCTTAACGTGATTCCGCTGACGATTCCACCGCTGCGCGAGCGGGTGGATGACATTCCGGTGCTTGCCGAATACTTTGCGGCACGGTTTGCGAAACAGGCGGGGCGCACAGTGCCCGACCTGCATCCTGAATTTCTCACCGGACTGAAGCAGCATCCCTGGCCGGGAAACGCCAGGGAACTGTCCAATTTCATACGGCGGCTAGTGGCCATGAGCAATGGCGCCAGCCTCGGGCCAGAGCATCTGGTGGCAGAGTTTTCCAGACCTATGACCATCAAAGGGCTCTCCGGCCACACCGCAGTGCCGGCGGGAACTCCCATACGTGAACTGGAGCGCAGGCTGCTGGAGACAACTTTGGAACTTACCGGCGGCAACCGCACACGAGCGGCCGAGATGCTGGGCATAAGCCTGCGTACGATTCGCAATAAGATCCGGGAATTCGGCTTGCCGCCACGGAGGTTCGCCTGATGGGCTCGACACCACTGATTCAGTTTCTGGAGCGCTTCCTGAATGTCACGTCGGACCGGCAGTCGCTGGTGGTCAATAACATGGCCAATATTGACACTCCGGGATTTCGCACGCGAGACGTCAGTTTTCGTGCCGAGTTGGACCGGGCCGTGGGAACTCCGCAAGAAGCCAGCATGGCTCCCATCGCGCACAAGGTGCCGGGGTTGCTGCAGCGTCCGGATGGAAACGACGTGAGCATGGACCGCGAAGGCCTACTGCTGGCCGAAACCCAGATGCAGTTTCGCATCGGCATCCAGTTTATTCGCAGCGAGTTTCACCGTTTAGTGACCGCTATTAACGAGGGAAAAGACTCATGAGCATGTTCTCAGCGCTTGAAATCAGTGGCTCGGCAATGGGTGCGGAGCGCCAGCGAGCCGAAGTCGTGGCCACTAACATGGCGAATGCCGAAACCACGCGCACGTCTGGCGGCGGGCCGTATCGCCGCAAGCAGGTCGTTTTTTCCGGCGCGAACAATTCGCCTTTTCAGCTGGTGCTGGCGGGCTTCCGGCGTCTGACCGGACGATCGGCGGTGCACATTTCCAAAGTCGTGAACGATCCGGCGCCTCCGGTCATGCGCTACGAGCCAGGGCATCCCGACGCCGACAAGAACGGATACGTGGCGTATCCGGCGATCAATCCGATTGAAGAAATGGTCGACCTTATGGGCGCGACGCGGGCATATCAGCTCAACGCCGCGGCAGTGAGCGCCACCAAACAGATGATCCAGGGAGCGATGGACATCCTTAAATAGGAGACATCATGAACAACTTGATTTCGAATCTGCCGGCATTTCCGAATCTCGACCAGCTGAAGTCTCTGCCAGCTTCCGGCGCGGCCGAAAGCGACGGCAACTTTGGCTCGGTCTTGAAGAACGCCATCAATCAGGTGGAAGAACTTCACGGCAGCGCGGAGCAGCAGGTCACGGATTTGCTGAAGGGCGACCGCAGTGACGTCCACAACGTGATGATCGCGGTGGAAAAAGCGGACATTGCATTTCAAATGATGATGCAAGTGCGGAACAAGATCGTGAGCGCGTATCAGGAAGTCTCGCGCATGCAGTTCTAGGAATTTCGGGAACCCTAAGAAACCATGGCATCGTTCAATCAGCTTGCGAACCAGGGAAAGAACGCAATCGCGGCGTTCGATACCAAGCAGCTCATCGTCTTGATGGGTGGAGCCGCACTTATGGCGGGAGCGGTGGTTTTTTTCTGGCATCTGCTCGCGACGCCTGACTTCAAGCCGCTCATGACCGGGATGGAGCCAACCGACGCGCAAGCCCTGGCGAGCCGGCTGGCGGCTAAGAACATCTCCTACCAGATCAGCCCGGACGGGAAAACCGTGAGCGTGCCCAGCGACAGGCTGGATTCCAGCCGGCTGGAAGTGGCAAGCGAGGGCATGCCGCACAGCGGGCGCCTGGGTTTCGAGCTCTTCGACAAGCTCAATTGGGGGCAGACCGAGTTTGATGAAAAGGTGAACTACCAGCGCGCTCTGGAAGGCGAGTTGGAACGGACGATTCAGACGCTGCGCGATGTGGAGAGTGCGCGCGTACACCTGGTCATGCCGACCGATTCCGTTTTTCTTGATCGTGAGCGCGAGGCCAAAGCTTCCGTGATTCTGAGGCTGCGCTCCGGACAGCTCTCATCTGATACGCAACGTTCGATTGCCAGCCTGGTTTCAGGCGCGGTGGACAAATTAAGTCCGCAAAATGTGACCATCACCGATGCCGATACCAACCAGCCATTCATTTCGCACAAGCCCGGATCGACGTCCGATGCCGAGTTGGAGGAACAACTCTCACGGCGGCTGATCAGCACCCTGGAGCCCGTAGTTGGAGCGCAGCGCATACGCGCCAGCGTGAACGTCGACTACGACACCAGCAGCAGTGAGGAAAATCAGGAAACCTACGATCCCAAGAGTGCAGTCGCGGTCACCATGCAGACTTCGGAAGAGAAAACGTCGGGCGGTGAATCCACCGGCGGGGTGCCGGGCACCGCGAGCAACGTTCCCAGCGCGACCCCCCCGGCCAAGACAGAAGAAGAAACCGACGACACGATTCAATCCTCGAAGACCCAGAATGCCACTTACGCGGTAGACAAAGTCGTTCGCCACACCCTGCAACCGATGGGAAGAATCCGGCGAATTTCGGCAGCGTTGCTGGTTGATGATGCGGTTGATGTTCAGCAGGCAAATGGGAAGACATCCGAGACCAGGCGGAAACGGACTCCGGAAGAATTGAAGCAAATCGAAGTTCTAGCAGCGGCGGTGATCGGGCTCGATGAAAAGCGCGGCGATACGCTGGCAGTTCAGAATCTCTCCTTCCAGCAGTTGCCGCAGCAGACGCCCGCGTCCCCGGGCAAAGTCGAGCGCATCCGCGTGATCGTGAATGACTGGTCGTCACTGATTCGCTACGCCGTCATCCTCTTGTTATTCATGTTGACCTATGTGCTGCTGCTGCGTCCGATCAAGAAGCAGGCACTTTCTGCTTTCAGTCAGTTGCCCGACCGTTCCGCGGCGCAGTTGAAGGCGGAAATGGCCGCGAGCGAAGGCCTGGGTTCGGCGGGAGAAGTAGTGGGGTTGTCGGACCCGGATCGGCGGTCGCTGGGACTGCAGAAGCAAGTGGCGGAGAGGGCAAAGAATGAACCTGCGGTAACCGGGCGCTTGGTTCAAGCGTGGCTGCGTGAGGGATCCCAGTGAGCGGAGCCCGTGCCAAGGCTGCCCTGAGCGGTGCTCGCAAGGCCGCGATACTTCTTACCATCCTCGGGGAAGAAGCGGCGGCTGCCATCTGCCGACAGCTTTCTTCAGCCGATGTGCAGCAGATAGCGGTCGAAGTAGCGTCGCTCGACGGGATCCCACCCGAACTGGCACAACAGGTTCTTGAGGAATATCAACAACAGGCCACCGCACAACGGCACGTGATCCAAGGCGGGGCGGACTATGCGACCCGGCTACTGAAAAAAACCTTCGGGGAAGACAACGGGAAAGAGCTGGCGCAAAAAGTCACACAGATGCGGCAGAGCGGGGCGGGAAAGCTCGACTGGTTGCGAAGTGCCGACCCGCAGCAACTGGCGGCACAGCTGGAAAAAGAGCATCCGCAGACGATTGCTCTCATCGTGGCTCACCTGGAGCCGCAGCCTGCATCGGCCGTTCTTTCCAAACTGCCGCCTGAGTTGCAGATTGACGTAGTGAAGCGCATCGCTCAAATGCAGCAATTTTCACCGGAAGCGGCCGAAGCAATTGGCAGCCTTCTCAACCAGAGGATGAAGCCCGGTGGGGCCGAGAAAAAGCAGGGGCCGGCACGGCTGGACAGCCTGCCGGCTCTAATGAACAACCTGGTGCCGGCTACGGCCCGGACGATCCTCGAGGCCATCGAAAAAGAGAACGCCGAATTGGCCAATGGCATTCGAAACCAAATGTTCACGTTCGAGGACCTGATCGGAGTACCGGAGACTGCGCTGCGGGACCTGCTCGCTGCCGTGGACAAAAAGACTCTCGCCCTGGCGCTCAAGGGAGCGAGCGAAGGGGTGAAGGACCACATTTTCAAGGCCATGTCCTCGCGTGCCGTCGAGATGCTGAAGGAAGACATGGAAGTGCTCGGCCGGGTGCGCGCTAAGGATGTTGCCAAGGCCCAGCAGGAAGCCATTGTGGCCGCGCGCCAACTCGAAGCCGAAGGAAAAATCGTATTGAGAGCGGAGGCCGATGATGAGTTCGTCGCCTGAAGGGGCGGGGATCCAGGCGTTCGAGTACCAGGAGCCTGGCAGGCTTGAAGCCGGGACGGGAGCCGCTCCGGCGGAGGGGCGGACCACGCAAGTTCGGTCTCCTGGACCTGGCACTGCGGAAGACCTGGAGGCAAGACTCGCAGCCGCGCGCGCCGAAGGAATGCGTGAAGGGCTGCAGCAAGCCCAACAATCGTTCGCGGAACAGCTCACTCGCGAACGAGAGAAAGTTGCCGAGGCCATCCGCGGTTTCTCCCAGAAGACCAGCGAATACTATTCGCGAGTTGAAGTCGAACTGGTGCATCTGTCGCTCGCGATTGCAGCCAAAATTCTGCACCGGGAAGCCCAGGTGGACCGCATGCTGGTGGCGGCGTTGGTGAAGGTCGCGGTGGAAAAACTGCAGCATGGAACCTCGGCTACCGTCCGCGTACACCCGGAAGAAGTTGCGGAATGGAACCGCTACTTCGAAGGCAATGGCGGCGGAGAAATTCGGGTCGAGGTCAAGTCTGACCCTGCGGTGGCAGCTCACCACTGCCTTCTGGAAACAGAATTGGGAACCACGGAGCTTGGTCTGGACACGCAGTTGAAGGAAATCGAGCAGGGATTCTTCGATTTGCTGGCACAAAGGCCGGACAGCAAATGAACGAGGCCATCCTCGGCGCCTACTCGCAGTTCTTGCACCACTCTTCCACCTTGCGTTGGAAAGGGCGGGTCACGCACGTCGTCGGCAATCTGGTGGAATCCGCCGGACCGTTCTGCTCCGTCGGCGAATCCTGCGAGATGGAGGATGCGAACGGGAACCTCTTCCCGGGAGAAGTGGTCGGCTTCCGCGGCTCGACCGTACTCTCCATGCCGCTGGAAAAACCGCAGGGCATTCGCTTCGGCGATCACATTGTGACCCGGGGCACGCGCCCCTCGCTGCGAGTTGGGCCAGAGCTCTTAGGACGCGTGATTGATGCGCGAGGCAATCCACTGGATTCTCTGGGCGAATATCGCGCGACCAGAAGCGTTCTGATCGACGGCACTGTCCCACTTCCCTTGAGTCGGATTCCCATCAGCGAACCGCTGACTTGCGGTATCCGCGCCATTGACGGATTTGTGGCTTGCGGGCGTGGGCAACGAGTAGGGATATTTGGCGGCAGCGGTGTCGGCAAAACAACTCTGGTCGGAATGATGACTCGCGCCACGGCGGCCGATCTCACGGTGCTCGCACTGGTGGGAGAGCGTGGACGCGAAGTGGGAGATTTTCTCAAGGCTCTGGGAGACGAAGGGCGGCGGCGGTCGGTGGTGGTAGTGTCGACTTCCGATCAGTCGCCTTTGATGCGCATACGCGCGGCGCTGGCGGCGACGGCCGTCGCGGAGTATTTCTCCGCCCGGGGGAAACACGTTCTTCTGGTGCTGGATTCGCTCACTCGATTTGCCATGGCGCAACGCGAAATTGGACTGGCGGCCGGCGAACCGCCCACGGCGAAAGGCTACACTCCGTCGGTTCTGGCTATGATGGCGCGCCTCATTGAGCGGGCCGGGCGTTTTGCCACCGGCAGCATTACCGGCTTTTATACCGTATTGATGGAGGGCGACGACCAGCAGGATCCACTGGTGGATACGGCGCGCTCCCTGCTCGACGGACACGTAGTCCTGAGCCGCAATCTGGCGTTGCATAATCACTATCCCGCAATTTCCGTGCTCGACAGCCTGAGCCGGTTGATGCCCGCGATTTGCAGCCCGCAACAGATGGAAAAGGCGGGCACGGTTCGCATGCTGCTGTCGGCGTATGCCCGGGCGGAAGATCTGATCCGTATTGGCGCGTACAAACCCGGCTCCGATGCACTGATCGACAAAGCTGTCGCAGCCTTGCCCGCGATCAACGCGTTCCTGCAACAAAACCCAACGGAAATTCCGTTGCCAGCCGAGACCGCACGCTGGCTGCTCACGCTACCCGTCTAAACATGACATTCCGTTTCAGACTCGCTGCGGTCCTGCGCTTTCGGCAAAGCGTTGAACACTCCGAAGAGGCTGCGTTGTATCGCATCGTGCAGGAGATCGCGGCGGCCGAACTCGAGCTGCAAAAGGTGGAAGCGAGACAAGACCGGCTTCGGGCGCAGAGAGAGCAGGACCTGACGCGAAAGCTGCCGGCGGTCCATCTTGTGGAAATCGCGGAACGCGAGTTAGATCTGAAGAATACGGCGGACGGTCTGCGCCTCCGGCTGCTGCAACTTGAAACTCAGCGTTTCCAGCAGATGGCGATTTACCAGGCCGCGCGCCAGGAGCGCCAGGTTCTCAGCGAACTCCACGAACGGCAGCGGCAGGCCCATCAACTGGAGCAAAGGCGGCAGGAACAAAAGATGTTGGATGATTTGTTTCTGGCGCGGGGAAAAGCGGGCGAGTAGGCACACCTTGCCTAGTGAAAGTGGGCAAGGCTTGCCCAGTACGGACTTCCGCAGGTCTTTCTCGCACGCGTCTTATCGGCACATCCTTCACAAGTCTTTAGTCCACAACACATTTTTCCACTTCGGAACGATTCCCAAAAACTACATGCTTTGGCCGCCGGCGTGCTTAATTCTCTTGCGAGCGAAACTGTCTTGTGAGTGCTACGCATCCCATTTCCGGAGCAGCAACCGCGGCGAAGGCCACATCCGCACCGTCAGCGCATTCGTCGCTGGCCGATTTTCTGCTGGCCGGCGCTCCAGGAAATGCGGGCGACGACTTCAGGACGATCGCCGCGACTCTGTTCGGCGTTGCGAATTCCGCTCCCGCCAAGACCCAGGCTCCGGCCAAGGATCCAGCTGCGAAAGAGCCAGGCGATATCCGCAAAGAAAGTCAAGGCAAAGCCAAGGATGACAAGGACTCCTCCGGTCAGGCCTCAGCGCTAGCGGCCCATCCCGAGTTGAGCGTTGCGCTACTGAATACTGCCCACGCGTCGATCCAGAATCTTCCCCAGCCGGTTACGCTTGAGCCGTCGAAAAAGGCTGGCTCGGTTTCGATGCCGAGCTCTAACGGCGATGACATTGCGGCAAAGCTGGCGGGAAACGTCCCACCAAACGAGGGCCTCGCGCTGTCGCGGGCCTGGACAAATTCTCTGCTCCCGGCGGTCAAGCAAGCAGATATCGAAGCATTGGGCGCTGTTGACGGCGAGGGCGCGAAAGAAATGCCATCGGGCCCGGGCGAGGGCCGGACGCCGGTTCTGCAGCCTTTGTTGGACCAGCCTCTGGGGAAGCAGCCTCTGGCGTCGGATCGCGTGCAGCAGGCAAAAGAAGGAGCGCCAGCGATTCCTTCATGGTTCGGCAGTGGAATGCCGGGGAAAAAGTCCGCCGAGCCTGCCAAACCCGGGAACACGCGATTGCAAGAGCCAGGAGTTGATGGCGCTGCCACGCGGAACTCGACGCAGGCGCCAAACATTGCCAAGCCAATTCTGCCTGCCGATGCGAGTGTGATGGCGAGTGTGAATGAGGTGCATCCGGCTGCGACCGACTACACCTCCGGTTCCCGTACCCGAGCAGATTACAGTCGGAACAGCGCCGCAAACCACCGAAGTGGCAGCGACAGCTGCTCCGCAAGTCTCGGCGGCAGCCGTCAGCCTGGCTGCGGAATCCAGAGCTGCGTCCAGCCGTCCTTCAGCAGAGCGAGTTATCCAAAATCGCAGATCGTAGTGATAAGGCCCGAAGCGACAAGATTCGAAGCGACAAAAATCGTGACAGCAAGGACACTCCACTTACTTCAGGCCTGAGCGGGAAGCCTGTGGCTGGCCCCGTCGGCCAAGTCGCCGCTGGGTCAATGGCCTTTGGTGGCAACAGCAAGGATTTCGCCGGCATGGTGTTGTCGAATCATTCCGGCGCTCACGCCAAGGCGGAGCCTGCGAAGGGATCTTCCGGCGCGTCATCTTTTCCCGCTGGTTCCATGGAAGCGGATGGGCCGGACGAAGCCATTCCCACGATTGCATCTTCGCCGCTCACCGCGAAGTTCGTGCAGGGCATGAGTCAGTCTGAATTTCGTGTAGGGATGCAGAGCCCGGAGTTCGGGAACATCGACATTCGCACTTCGGTGACGCGGCACTTGTTCAGCGCCCAGATCTCGGTGGAGCACGGCGATATGGCGAAGTCGCTGGCGACGGAGCTGCCGGCGCTCTACAGCAAGCTCGCTGACCAGCATGTTCCGGTGGCGAACATCGTGATTCAGGGGCAGGGTCTGGCCACGTCGTCAGGACTGGCGCAGCATTCGCAGCCCCAGCCCTGGCAGCCTCAGAGCAATCACGGCAGCAGCAGCGGCAACACTAACAGTTCGACCGTAGAGGCGATCTTGCCGGTGATGACGGAGGGGTTCGACTCCACTGGCAGGTTAGACATACGCATTTAGCAAGCAATCGCAGTCGGTAAGAAAGTTCAAGGAGAAGCAAGTATGACAATCAATTCCATCGCAGCACTACCGCTGGCAGCGCAAGCCAGGGCTGCGCAAAGCGGTTCCACTGGGTCCACGGATTCTACGAATCAGTCCCCGGATGCGCTGGCCAACAGCTCGAGCGATTTATTTCTCCAGCTGTTGATCGCACAACTCAAAACTCAGGATCCAACGTCGCCGATGGATCCCACACAGATGGTGGGACAGATGTTGTCCATGAATCAACTCAACGAGCTGATTCAAATTCGCCAATTGATGCAGGGCAACAGCAGCACAGCCACTCCGTCACAACCGACAACTTCGCAACCAGGAGCCTAAGACCATGCCCAATTTTTCGATTCCACTTTCCGGATTGACCGCCGCATCGCAGGCGCTGGCGGTCATTTCCAACAATCTGGCCAACATCAACACCGTAGGATTCAAAGAGAGCAGAGCTTCGTTCACCGATCTCTTCTATCAAACCTTCGGAACCAACGGCGCCAACGATCCGATCCAGGTGGGAGAAGGCGTGGCTCTGGGCTCGGTGACGCCCACTTTCACCGGCGGCAATCTTGAAGGCACGGGCGTGCCCACGGATGTGGCCATCACGGGCAACGGCCTCTTTGTAACCGAGAAGGGCGGTGTGGTGCAATACACGCGGGCTGGTAACTTCACTGTCGACTCTCAGGGACAACTTACCACGCAAGATGGCCAACTGGTGATGGGATATCCGGCCGTAAATGGCGTGATCAGTCCGTCCCAGAGCCTGGCTCCCCTGATCATCAACCAGGGCCAGCTCATCCCCGGAAACCCGACCACTTCGATCCAGACGCAGACTAATCTGGATGCGAGTGCGGCTGTGGGCACGAGTTTTTCTACGCCGGTTACGGTGTTCGACTCGCTGGGCACGTCTCACGTGTTGACCTACCAGTTCACCAAGACCGCATCCAACGCGTGGAGTTACCAGATCACGCTCCCAGCGGCCGATACCGGCGGCGCTGGAGCGCCCACCGTGATCAATGCCGGCGCCCTGACCTTCAATCCTGATGGCACGTTGGCCACACCTGCAGCACCCGTGGCCGGCATCGCCATTGCCGGTTTGGCGGACGGCGCTGCTGCAATGAGCATGACCTGGAATTTGAAGGACGCGGCCGGGAACTCACTGCTGACGCAATCGGCGTCTCCCAGTGCAACCGCGAATACTTTCCAGAACGGTTACGGCAGCGGAACCCTGGCCGATTTCAGCATCACGTCGGACGGAACCATTGAAGGATCGTTCACCAACAACCAGACGCTGGCCCTTGGCCAGATTGTGCTGGGGAACTTTGCCAATCCGCAAGGTCTGCTCCGGGTGGGGCAGAACAGTTTCCAGACCACGCTATCCTCCGGAGCTCCGGCGATCGGAGTGGCGGGAAGCGGCGGCCGGGGCACACTGACCGGTGGTTCACTGGAACAATCGAACGTGGACATTGCGACCGAGTTCTCGAACATGATCGTGACGCAACGCGGGTATCAGGCCAATGCGCGAGTGGTCACTACGTTCGACCAGCTCACGCAGGACACGATCAACATGAAGCAGTTGTAGAGCTGAAAAGTTAGGTAAGGATTAGAGCGAATTCCGCGTGGTTCCCCGCCGCGCGGGAAAGTTCTTCGCTCTACTCCTACTCTAATTGAAACCGGCGTTTCTTCTAGTCCCAGCACCGTGGTAACAGCGGCAGCTAAGCCATCGTTGTTTGTGTATCTTTCGCACAAAAGCGGAAGTAATTCTTCGTCCTTCCTCGTTTCTCTCATCCGGCAGAGTGATTGCACCTGCGATGGTGCGCGGAGTTCTAACTCCGCCTTGCTCCATCGATAGAACAGGACATACCAGAATGGCGACAGCAGCTCGAGTTGCGCCGGCCCGACCGGAAGTTGAGGCGCAGGCCAGCCGGAAAGTACGACGGGTCCGATCGAGGCGTATCACTGGCTTCGCTGCCAGACGACCGTCGAAATTCCAGCGGCAAAATTCACCGTGGGACAGCTGCTCAATCTTCGCCAGGGATCTGTAGTGCAGACCGCGATGCGCGTCGCCAATGACGTTCCGATCCGGATCAACAAGACTCTGCTGGGTTGGGGGCGCTTCGAAGTCGTGGGTGACCGGCTGGCAGTCCGGATTACGGAGCTGGCATGAATTCTCTTCCTCAAATCGAATCCTTGCAGCCGATTGCCGGTGAGGCATTGTCTCTTCCGAGAGTTGGACATTGGAGCCAGGCCTTGCTCGGGCAGGATCTGGAGTGCCCTTCAGTGGATCATGCAGCACGCCCGGGCACAGCACGCACGCAAGAATCTGCGGGTATGCGAAAACGTCTCGCTGGGTGACAAGCGATTTATCGCAGTGGTTCAAGTGGACGAGGAAAGATTCCTGATCGGCGGATCTTCCAGCGCGGTGTCGCTGCTGGCCCGTTTGCCGGAAGCGAAGGCAATGACCGCGGAACTCGAGCGGGCGGCGGGGAATATTTCATGACGCTCCGGGTTCGGTTGCTTCGAGTGTTTCTGGTCGTTCTCGCGCTGGGCGTGTCCGCCGCGGCTGCGACAGGAACAAAGACGGCGACCGCAGCCACGCCGGCTTCGGCGCCGAATGAGATTCGAATTACGATGCCAGGTGCGCCCGGAGCGGGTTCGCTTTCCTGGAGCATCGTAGCCCTGCTGACGTTTCTGACGCTGATTCCGTCCCTGCTGCTGTGCATGACGCCATTCGCGCGGTTGCTGATTGTCTTTCATTTTCTGCGCCAGGCGCTCGGGCTCCAGACCACGCCGACCAATCAAACGCTGATCGGCCTGGCGCTGATACTCACGTTTTTCCTGATGCAACCCGTGGGCGCTTCCATCTACACCCAGGCCGTCGGTCCTCTGGAGGAAGGGCAGATCACCGCTATGGACGCGCTGCAGCGCGGAACGGCGCCTCTGCACCAGTTCATGACGCACTACGTTCGCGAGAAGGACGTCGCGCTCTTCGTGGATTTGGCCAAGGAGGCGAGGCCGCACGATCCCAGCGATCTTTCGATGCGGATTCTGGTGCCTGCCTACATTCTTTCCGAACTGAAAGCGGGATTCCAGATTGGAGCGGTTCTGTTTCCTTCCCTTCATGGTGATCGACATGGTGGTGGCTTCCATTACCACTTCGGTGGGCATGTTGCAGTTGCCGCCGGTGGTGATCTCGACCCCGCTCAAACTGCTTCTGTTCGTGATGGTCAACGGCTGGGACTTGCTGATTGGTTCGCTGATGAGGAGCTTTAGCTGATGCCGACTTCGCAGATTGTGGATATTTGCCGTCACACGTTGCTTGAGGTGCTGCTGCTGGCGGCGCCGATTCTGGCTATCGCGGTGGTGGTGAGTTTGCTGGTGAACATTGCCCAGGTGCTGACGTCGCTGCAGGAAGCCACGATTTCGTCCGTGCCACGGTTGCTGGCGGTGGCCGGGGCCGCGTTCTTTTTCATGCCGTGGATGTGGCGACAGATGGGCCAGTACACCGTGAAATTGCTGTCCGACTTTCATCCGTACGTGAACTAAGCCATGGAACTCTCGCTCACTGATTTGCTGACGGGGCCGCTGGTGGTGGGGGCCCGGATTTCGGGGTTGATGGTATTCGCTCCGTTCTTCGGGAACGGCGCAGTGCCCGTCCGTATCAAGGCAATTTTGACCATCGGCATTACGGCCGTGTTGTATCCCGTGTATTCCGCGCGGGTCGGCGTAGTCACGCTGATGCAATGGCCGGGGGTTGTGACGCGAGAACTAGTGCTCGGAATCGCCATCGGACTCGCCGCCAATTTCGTGTTTGAAGCGGCACAAATGGCCGGAAGTGTGTTGGGCGTGCAGATGGGCTATTCGCTGGTCAACATCCTCGATCCGCAAACCCAGGTGGAGAACACGGTCGTCGCCGTGTTTCACCAGACCGTGGCCTTCCTGCTTTTTCTGGAATTGGATGTGCACCACTGGATCCTGCGCGGGATTGCCCGCAGCTTTGAATACCTTGCTCCCGGCGCGGCGAGTCTGAGCCGAGGCCTGACGGGAGAGTTGCTGCATGGCGTAGCGGGCGTCCTGGGAACCGGACTGCAGATTGCGGCGCCGGTGCTGGCGGCAACCCTGGTGGCGGATGTGATTCTTGGGTTCCTGGGTAAAGCATCGCCCCAAATGCCTCTGATGTTGCTGGGTCCGGCCCTCAAAAGCATGTTGGGCGTGGGACTGCTGATTACGGTCCTCCGGTACTGGCCGGGATTGTTTGCGCGTTACTACACGGAATCAATCGGATTCACCGAACGTCTTCTGCATCTGGCGGCGCGGTCATGAGTGAGAACAAGACAGAGAAACCCACACCGAGGCGACGCCAGAAGGCGCGAGAGAAGGGCCAGGTTGCGCGGTCGCGCGATCTCTCCGGCATGCTCGCGTTGTCGGGCGCCGTGGGCCTGATCGCATGGCAAGGCTATTCGGGAATTGAGGCCTGGCAGAACCTATTGCGGCATACGCTCGAATCGTCGCCGGCAGAAACGCTTTCACCCACCGCTCCTTTATTTATTTGGACCGGATGGACGCTGGCGCGCTGTGCCGTGCCGGTGATGGCCACCGCGTGGATTTTGGCCGGGTTGGCGGGAGTCGCACAAGGAGGAATGGTGTTCGCGCCGGAGGCGCTGGCGCCAAACATAGGGCGGCTCAGCCCCGCGCAGAAGCTGGGGCAGATATTTTCGCTGACTGGATTGAGCAGCCTGTTGAAGTCCCTTCTGCCTTTCGCAGCCATTGTCTTCATTGGCATCTCCGTCATCCGGGAACACATGGGTGCGATCGTGACCGCCTCCAACACCGGCCTTTGGAAGTTCACGCGGTTCCTGCTCACCGTCATCTTCGAGGTGGCGTGGAAGTCCGCGCTGGTGCTGTTGGCCTGGTCGCTGGTGGATTACTTCCTGACCTGGCGGAAGACTGAGAGCGACCTCCGCATGTCGAAAGAAGAGATGCGGCAGGAAAGTAAGGACAGCGACGGAAACCCACAAATCAAGATGCGCATACGGCGCCTGCAGAAACAGATGCGACGCACATTAATGCTGCGCGAAACGGAAAGGGCCACCGTGGTGGTCACCAACCCGACCCACTTTGCCGTGGCACTTCTCTATTCGATGGACATGGGCGCGCCGGTTGTCCTCGCGAAAGGCCGGAACCTGCTGGCTCAAAGGATGAAAGAAATTGCGCGCTGGAAAGAGATTCCTGTACTGGAAAATCCCCCTCTGGCGCAGGCGCTGTACAAGACGGTTGAAGTCGGGCACAGCATTCCGGCCCAGCTCTACACCGCCGTCGCGGAAGTGTTGGCATTCGTGTTCCGGGCGCAGGCACAAGTGAAACGACAGGGAGAGGCGGTTAGAACGTAATGGCCACGATCACGAAACCGAAGCCGGTAGGACGATCCCCGATCGATTGGATCGTACCGGCGGCAGCCGTCAGCATGGTGTTTGTGATGCTGGTGCCGATGCCCAGCTTTCTGCTCGACATCATGCTGGCATTCAGCATGACCGCGTCGGTGCTGGTATTGCTGACCGCAGTGCAGATTCTTCGTCCAGCACAGTTCTCTGTTTTCCCCAGCTTGTTGCTTCTGATGACTCTGTTCCGTCTGTCGCTGAATCTGGCGAGCAGCCGGCGAATCCTGCTGCATGGAGCGGAAGGCGCTGGGGCGGCGGGACGAGTAATCGAAGCCTTTGGTCAATTCGTGGTAGGCGGCAACTATGTTGTCGGCTTCGTTCTATTTCTCGCGCTGATTGCCATTCAGTACATCGTAGTCAGCCACGGCGCGGTCCGAACCGCCGAGGTCACGGCCCGCTTCACTCTGGACGCGATGCCGGGAAAGCAAATGGCGATTGATGCCGACCTGAACGCCGGATTGATCGACGAAGTGCAGGCCCGCGCCCGCCGCGAGCAGATCGCGCATGAGGCGGAATTCTACGGCGCTATGGACGGCGCGGCTCGCTTCAATCAACGCGATGCGCTGGCCACGATTCTTATTACGGCGATCAATATCATCGCCGGTTTTCTTATCGGCGTGTTGCAGCAGGGCGTTCCTTTCCAGGAAGCGCTGAAGACCTATACCGTACTGACGGTTGGCGATGGGCTGGTCACGATGATTCCGTCGCTGCTCGTCTCCGTAGCCGGCGGCATGGTGGTGACGCGAGCTTCGTCGGATAACACCCTGTCCCAGGATTTGGGAAAGCAGCTCTTCAACAACAGCCGCCCCTTGTGGATTGCAGCCGCGGTGATGACCGGTCTGGCCATGATTCCCGGGCTGCCCAAGCTTTCATTCATTCTCATGGCCGTCATCATGGCGGCGCTTGCACGGCGCTCGCAGTCGCTGCCGGCCGATCCGAAGCTGGCTGCCGGCGCGGTGGCAGCGAAATCCGAGACCGGCTCAACCCCGGTGCTGGACCCGCTCGATGCAGCCCTCAAGCTCGACGAGTTGATGCTCGAAGTCGGTGTTGGCCTCGTGCCCCTGGTAGATGCGAACAAGGGCGGACAGTTGTTAACCAAAGTGCGGGCGCTGCGCAAGCATCTGGCCACGCAACTCGGCTTCCTGGTTCCGTCGATTCACATCACCGACAACCTGACCATCAAGGATCTGGAATATGTGGTGTACCTCCGTGGCGTGGAAATCACGCGCTGGGAGATGCGACGCGACTGCCTGCTGGCCATCAGTTCGCAGCCCACGCCACCTGCTCTGCCTGGCGTAGACACACGAGATCCCGCATTTGGCGCGCCCGCCAAGTGGATCACGAAAGACCAGCAGGCCCAGGCGCTGGCCGCCGGTTACGCGGTGGTCGATCAAACCGCGGCGCTCGCCACTCATCTGGGAGAGATCATTCGCCAAAATGCGCATGAGCTGCTTACTCGTCAGGAAACCAAACGCCTGATTGACCGGCTGAGCGAGTCGCATCCCAAGCTGGTGGAAGAACTCGTACCCAAGCTGATGACGCTGGGCGAGGTGCAAAAAGTCCTGCAGCAACTGTTACGCGAACAAGTTTCAATTCGCGACCTGGGCACGATCCTCGAAACGCTGGTTGAAACCGCGGGTGTGAACAAGAACGCGGTATTGCTGAACGAAGCGGTGCGGCATGCGCTGGGTCGCGCACTGGTCCGGCCGCTCCTCGACGAGCAGGGAGAACTTAAGGTAGTCACCCTCGATCGTGCAATTGAGGAAGAGTGCAACCGCGCCGTGGGCGCGCAATCGGCTACCGCCGCCAGCCTGGCATTGCAGCCCTCTACCGCTCGCCGGGTCCTGGAAGGGTTGCGCACGTTATTCGGAGAACAGGTGCTGAGCGCGCCTCCGGTATTGCTGTGCGCGTCGCCGGGCCGGTTCTACCTGCGCCGGTTGCTGGAGCCATTTTTGCCCAAGATCGTAGTGCTGGCGCCGACAGAAATTCCCCCGCTGGTGCCAGTGCAGTCGGTGGGTTCGTTGCGATGAAAGCTGAATTGAGGATGCGATGACATTCACACAAGCGGGTTTGGGTTACACGGACGCCCTATCGGAGAATGAAGCGCGGAACGAGCTCATTTTATCGGAGCTGTCGCAGGTGTATTACCTGGCGCGGCGGATTCATGAGCGCTTGCCGCAGCACGTTCCACTTGAGGATCTGGTGCACGCCGGCGTGCTGGGCCTGATCGAGGCGGTGCGGAAGTACAATCCGGCGAAGAATGCTTCTCTGAAATCGTTCGCCTCGTTCCGGATTCGCGGAGCCATTCTCGATAGCCTGCGCGCGCTCGACTGGGGATCCCGGCCCCTGCGGAAGAAGGGCCGCAATGTGGCCGAGAGCATCAGCAAGTTGGCCAACCAGCTGGGACGGCAGCCCACGGAAGATGAAATTGCCAAGGACCTCGATTTGGAGGTTTCGGAACTCCACAAATTATTGCGGCGATTGGATGGGTTGCACATCGTAGGCCAGACGGTAGGATCGCGATTCGATGACTCCGAGAGCCAGGACCTCATCGAAAGCGCACCCGCGGATGAAAACCACAGTCCCTTCGAAATCTGTCTGCGCTCTGAAAGAAGCGACTACCTGGCGCAAGCCATCGAGACTCTTTCAGAAAAAGAGCAGATGGTCATTTCACTTTACTATCGCGAAGAACTGACCATGCGGGAGGTTGCCGAGGTCATGGACCTGGCCGAGTCGCGGGTATCGCAAATTCACTCGCTGGCCATCACCAAACTGCGCACGGCGATCCAGAGAATGCAGCTGGCGGAGGACACCTTCCGGTAACCCTATGGCAACTCCCGCTCAAGCACCGACGAACGCCCAGGATGCTTCCCCGGCTAACGGCACAAAGGAGCCGGTGGGACCTTGCGACTTTCGCAAAATAGGCGGAATCGATAAAGCCCGGCTGGCCCCACTGGTCGCTGCCGGGGAAGTCTTTACGCGCGCTTTCACCCAGGCATTTCAAAGCAAGCTGGGGCTGGCCGGCGAGACCGTATTGCAATCCACGGAGCAGATGCCATGCCGGAAATTTATCGAGAAGACGGCGGGCTCTTATCTGGTGTCGTTGCAACTGGGAGCGCAGGGCGAAATTGCATTGATCCAGATTGACTCCATGCTGCTGTTCCCGGTGGTGGACCGGTTGCTGGGAGGCAGCGGCGCACCCAGTGAACTCTCACGCGAAGCCACCGACATCGAGGATCACGTCGCTAAAGACTTCGTACGTTTGATCTGCCACGAGCTGCAAGTGGTATGGGAGCCCTTCCACGTTTCAGTTTCAGTGGGAACACGACAATTGCAGTCTCAGCTGGAGGCGATATTTTCCGCCACCGACAATGCACTGGTATTCAGCTTTTCCGTGAATATGGAGTCCTCTGGCGGGGGATTCCAGTTGCTGTTGCCAATCGCGAGCCTGGGAGCTTTCCTGGGGGCGAACACAGTGTCGGCCGGAGAGGTTTCCAGAAAGGGCACAATGAATGCCAAGTTTGCCGAGAAGGCGCTGGACTGGACGTTTGGGCTCGACCTCCTGCTGTTGGGAGGCAAAGTACGGGCCACCGACCTGCTGAACCTGAGCGTCGGCAAAATACTTCCTTTGGGAGTTTCGGTACGAACGCCCGGGATACTCAAAATCGGCGGCCACGATGTCTTCGAGGCTGTTCCGGTTCGCAGTGGGCAGCGCCGGGGAGCACAACTGCTCGATCGCTTGCCACAAAGTCAGTCAGAAACGGGGAACCTATCATGAGTCGCACTCCCATGGATGTGTTTGTCGAAGCCTTGCCCGCCGCGATTGCACAAATTGTTTCCAAAAAAGCTGCGGCGCCCTGGGCGGTTACGCTGGATGAAACGCCGAAGCCATTTCCCGCCGGCACGCAGCTACTGACCTTGCTGCTGGTGGCCGAGCCTTCGAAGGCGGAAGCGGCGATTCAACTGAGCATGGAAGGCACGCTGTTAATCGCGGGCGCATTGGGTGGGACAGCCACGGTTCCCACGCAGTTCCAGCCGGAACACGCGCAGACCGTGCGCGCGGCGCTGGCGGAGGCATGCGGAAACGCGGCAGCCTTGCTGGAAGGAACCCAGGTCAAGCTGCAACTGGCAAAGAACGTGAGCTGGACCCCGGCGCAGCAGTTCTCGCTGACCGGAACCAATGGGGCCCTGGGCAGTGTTCAAGTGCAGTTACTGTTCACTGCGAATTGGCCGCAGCGCCCGGCTACGGCTGAAGACGCCGTGCCTGCTTCACCGCAGATGGCGAAAGGCCTCGACGTTTCGATGCTGGAGAATGTGGAGATCGATGTCGTACTCCAGTTCGGTGGACGCCGGCTTCCGCTGCGCGAGATCGGTGAATTGAGGTCGGGTTCGGTCATCGAGCTGGACAAATACGTGCAGGATCCAGCCGAACTCCTGCTGGGCGACCGGGTCGTGGCCCGAGGCGAAGTAGTAGTGGTGGATGGCAATTACGGGCTGCGGGTCACTGAGGTGGTCGACCCAAAGTAAAGTTCGGACCCGCTTTGGCCGATGTATGGTGTGGCCAAAGCAATGCCACCTATTCAAATCATCGGATCGATTCCTGTCAGCCCGGAGGCCTTGCTCCGTCTGGAGTTGCTCCTGGGCGAGCGGGTAGTAAACCTCACCGCCGTCTCCGATATTGTCACGCACGACGGCGGCCTCAAGACCCACGTTCTTCAATTGGCGCACGATAACGCTCCAACGCGACGACGACGCCGCCGACATCAGCGTGCACGAGTGCATTGTTGAGATCGGAATCGAGCGCCTGCGGGAGTCGTTGCGGCAAACGCGTTTTCGTCTGAAAGCCAACTGAGGCGCAAAAATAGTGCTTGGTTAGAATCCGTCGTTCCCGGACCATCCCCGCTCGAAGCTCCACTCGCACCGGCTCATCCAGTTCTCATTTAGCCATCACCTCGAACCCGTTTTCAATCAGTTACCGCCCACACGCCGCGATGCCCGATGGCAGTCTTCGTGCTTCATCGTTCTCGGGAACCTCTATGGACAGCGGATTCTATGCGGCATGTGCGGCCCTGATGGCACGGACCCAGGCGCTCGATCTGGTCGCCAACAATCTGGCGAATACCAGCACGCCGGGATATCGCGGGCAGCAGAACATCTTCCGGTCTTTCCTGGCGACGGCGGCGGGACATCCCGGTTCGGCCCTGAATCAGGCGGTCAACGACTTCGGAATCTCGGGCGGCAGCCAGATGGACCTGACGCAGGGCAATATCGAGCATACCGGCAACGACTTCGATTTCGCTGTTCAGGGACCTGGATTCTTTCAAGTGCAGACCACCAGCAGTCCAGTATTCACCCGCAACGGAAATTTTGGAGTCTCGCCCCAGGGACAGTTGATCACGGCCCAGGGCGACGCAGTCATGGGCGAAAACGGTGTGATCCGTATTGTGGGAGGCCCAGTGACGGTGAGTCCCGATGGCACGATTTCGGTGCAGGGAGCGGTTGCAGGGAAGATGAAGCTGGTCGAATTTCCTCCGGGAACGGCGCTCGAAAGCGTCGGCAAGACATACTACAGCGCACCAAAAAATAGCTGGACGCCTGCCAAACAATCCACGATTGCGCAAGGTTCGCTCGAGAGTTCGAACGTAAACCCCGTGGCTAGCGCGGTTGAGCTGGTAGCGGTGCAGCGCTACGCGGAAATGATGCAGCGCGCGCTCGGCATGTTTCACACAGAATTCAATCGCATTGCAACTGAAGATATACCGAAGGTCAACCCGTAAAGGAGCCCTATGTTCCGCGCCCTGTATACCGCCGCAAGCGGCATGAACGCGCAGCAACTGAATCTCGATAACGTCGCCAATAACCTGGCCAACACCAGCACGGCGGGTTTCCGCCGCCGGCGCGTGCAATTTACCGATCTGCTGTACCAGAACATGGTGATGCCGGGCTCCGCCTCGACCCAGCAGACTACGAACGCTGCCGGTTTACAGGTTGGCTTGGGCACCAAGCCAGGTGCCTCCGAAGTGCTGCAGCTTCAGGGCGACTTCAGTCAGACTGGCAACCCTCTGGATCTGGCGATTCAAGGCCAGGGATTTTTCCAGGTGCGGATGCCGGACGGACAAATTGCTTACAGCCGCTCGGGCACCTTCCACCTCGACCAGCAGGGAAACATTGTGACTGCGGACGGAAATCCTCTGGAGCCTGCGATCACGCTGCCACCGGACGCGCTCTCGGTCACCATTGGAGCGGACGGCACGGTTTCAGTTACCCAACCCGGCCAGACCCAGGCAACGCAAGTGGGAAACATTCAGCTGGCGTTATTTCCGAATCCCGGAGGATTGAACAGCGTGGGCAACAACCTGATGCTGGCAACCACCGCATCGGGAGACCCCATTGTCGGCACGCCCGGCGGAACCGAAGGGCTGGGCTCATTGCAGCAGGGATTTCTGGAGCAGTCGAACGTGGACGTGGTGCAGGAGTTCGTGGAAATGATTCTCTCGCAGCGATCTTACGAGTCGAATTCGCGAGTCGTGAAGGCCGCGGACGAGATGTTCCAGGACCTGAACAGCCTGACGCGATAAGAGAGAACAATGACGCTAAGACTGGCTAAGACAATCACGATGGTCGCCGCGCTGCTTCTGGCGGGAACGGCAGCATCCGTTCGCGCCGACGACAACGCACGGACCCCGATCAGCCGCGAAAACATTCTCAGCGCTCTTCATTCTTCCGGACTCGCCATTGCACCCGCCCAGATGGAGCAACTATCCAACATCACGGCGGCTGAGCCGAATCCGCTCCTGAAGGTAATCAGCGTAGACATGCTGGACGGAGAATCCGATAAAGTGCTCTTGCGTTGCGAACACCCCAATACTTGCCTTCCATTTTTCGTGCTGGTGCATTGGGACCGGCGGGAACAGGAATCCGCCGATCGATCCGGGCGGCCAGGTATTCAACCGCAGAATCTGCTGGTCCGCAGCGGAAGGTTCGTCACCCTGATGCTGGACGGCGAGTACATCCACATGACCATGCCCGTACTATGCCTGCAAAATGGCGGGCGCGGACAGCAAGTCCGGGTCATCAGCAAAGCGACCAAGAAGAGGTATCTGGCGCGGGTCACCGGCCGCGGCATGGTGAGCTCGGTGCTGCAGGAATAACATTCTTATGCGAACGACTCTTACAAACAGGGCAGTGCGGTTGATATCTGTGATGCTGGTTTTGTCGACCTTTGTCTCGACCGGCAGCGTGTTGTCCAAGGTCAAGATCACTCGCGATCCCAAGCAGACCCGTGCGGACTATGTGGCACGGATGCAGCAACAGACTACGGCTCCGGCCGCCGAAGTCACACTGGGCAGTCTTTGGACGATGAACGGCGCGCTGACTAACCTGCAATCCGATTACAAGGCCAGTCACTTGAATGACGTGGTGACGATCGTCGTGGTGCAGCGCACGACCGCGCAGGCGACGGGAAATGTCGGCTCGCAACGCGATTTCAATACGACCTCGGGAATTTCAGGATTAGCGGGTTACATCAAACCAACGAGTGCATTGTCCAACCTGCTGACTGCGCAGTCGTCCACAAAACTCAAGGGCACCGGTTCGACCGATGCCAGCACCACCATGAATACCAATCTGGCGGGGCAGGTGATTGCCGTTCTGCCCAACGGGAACCTGGTCGTCGAAGCCGAGCGCATGGTGGCCATCAACAATCAGAAGGAAACCATGCTGGTGCGCGGCGTGTTGCGGCCGGGAGATGTGCGGCCTGACAACAGCGCGCTTTCGACTCAACTTTCAAATCTGGAAGTAGAACTAAAAGGGAAGGGAGTCGTGTCGGATGCGACGCGGCCGCCCAATCCTCTGATTCGAGCACTTTTATGGGTCATTGGTTTCTAAAATCCGGGCTAAGACTCGCCGCTGCTGGTCGGCGTGTTGCTGGCGAGCGCACGCTTCTCGTGCTGTGACCGGTGCGCAGACTGTGTTGGTACGCGATATCACCACCGTGGCCGGCGTCCGGGACAACCCGCTAGTCGGCTATAGCATTGTGGTGGGCCTGAACGGTAGCGGAGACCGACAGCAAACCCAATTCACTACCCAGACCCTGGCCAACATCATGCAGCGCATGGGGGTGCAGATTCCTGCCAGTTCCGTGATCGTGAAAAATATCGCAGCAGTGTTTGTGACTGCCTCACTTCCTCCGTTTGCCAGGCCGGGTATGGCGCTCGATGTGACCGTTTCTTCTATCGGCGATGCCAAGAGCCTCGAAGGGGGAGTGCTTCTGCTGGCTCCGTTGCGCGGGCCCGATGGCCAGGTTTATGCCGAGGCCCAGGGGCCACTCACTCTGGGAGGATTCACGGCCGGTAACGCGGGCAATGGCAAACAGTCAAATCATCCGACCGTGGGACGCATCCCGAACGGCGGGACCGTGGAACGGGACACGGCGATCGATCTGAATCGCCTAAGCATGGTATCCCTGGTGTTGCGGAATGCGGACTTCACCGCGGCGCGCGAAATCTCGAATGTGATCAACAGCCAGTTCGGCAAGCCGATTTCAACCGTGGTCGACAGCCGGCAGATCAATGTCAACATCGGCAGTTCGGGAGTCTCGTCGGTTCCAGACCTGATTTCACAGATCCAGAATCTTTCCATCAGCATTCATCCTCCGGCCAAGGTTGTAGTCAACGAGCGCACGGGCACGATCGTAATGGGCGGCGACGTCAAGCTCTCCGCGGTTTCAGTCCTGCACGGCGGCCTGAGTGTGGAAGTGAGCACCAAGTTTTCGGTCTCGCAACCCGAACCGCTTTCGAAGGGCGGGCAAACCGTGATCGTACCCGAGCAGCAAGTGCAGGCACAAGAGAGTTCGGCCAAAACCATCAAGCTTGAAGAAGGCGCCAGTGTCGAGGATCTCATCAACGGATTGCAAACCATGGGAGCGACCGCGCGCGACATCGTAGCCATCCTGCAGGCCATCAAAGCGGCAGGTGGACTGCAAGCGGAACTGGAGGTCTTATGAGCTCAACTGGTTTGGTGACGCCTGCAGTCAGCCTGTCTGATGTTCGCGGCACGCAGGCGGCGGAGAAACTGAAGAGTACAGATCCGGCGAACATCGCCAAAATTCAGAAGTCGGCGCGCGAGTTCGAAGCGGTGCTGCTCTCGCACTGGCTGGAGCAGGCGGAGCAGTCTTTCGCTTCGGTTCCAGGTTCCGACCAGGACCCCGACGCCGACCCCGGCCGGGACCAGTTTCACGCCATCGCGATGCAGGCAGTAGGGACAGCTTTGACCGGGGGGCATGGCGGGCTGGGGATCGCAGCCATGGTCGCCAAGCACCTGCAAGCTCAGGCAGCCCATAAGGACGCCACTGCCAAACCCATAGAGATAAAGGGTTTAGTGCCGACTCCCCTTTCGGTCAAACCCCTCGTTACCCCAAAGGTGACCAAGTGACTATTGGACTAAAGTTTTTTCTCGAATTGCCGATAAAGCAGTTGCGCGGTATTGCAGGAGAAACCATATGAGGATTGACCTTGACAATCTATTGCTGAACAGCGTGGAGCGCGAGGATAAGACTCGAAAGTCCGCCAGCAAGGCCTCCAGTGCGCCGAGCGTAGAAGACAAGGCCAGCCTTTCGGTGGACACGCTGAGCGTCTCCTCGCTCCAAGCCCAGGCAATGGCCGCGCCCGCTGTCAGGCAAGACAGAGTCGACGCGTTGCGGCAGGCCATCCAGAACGGTGAATACAAGGTGGAAGGCGACAAAGTTGCCCAGGCAATTCTGGAGCAGAACAAGCGCTAAGCGCTGTAGTTCGCGTCAATTTGAAGCACATTAAGAAGGTGAGTTGTCTTGCCCAGCCAAAGCAGCGAGGAACACCAACTCGATCCGTCCGCCCGCGTGGCCGATCTGCGGGAGTTGTGCGTCCAGTTTAGGCTCGCCATTGCCGCGCTGGCTGCGAATGATCTCGAGGCGATTGAGACTGCCACCAAGGTGCAGGAAAGTCTGATCGAGAAGCTGCAAGACGGGTTTCGCGCACAATCCTCGGATCGGCAGCCCGCAACCAAAATCTCTGCCTCCGATTTCAAGGCCCTGGTCAATCTGACGCAGGTCTATTCATCGCTGCTGCAAAGCGCTTTGCGCACCGCCCGCCTGCGTGCGTCCCTGTGCCAGACCTACAGACAGAATTTTCCTTCGGCGCCGGAGCCGGCTGCGGCTACCGGCTGGTCGTGCGAGGCCTAGACCCATGCCCGGACTGAACACTTCGCTTTCCATCGCGGTCCAGGCCCTGCAAGCCGAGCAGGGAGCGTTGAGCGTTACCACCAACAATATTTCCAACGTAAACACGCCGGGCTACAGCCGCCAGGTGGCCGACCTGGAAGGAGTCTCCCACCTTCCAGGAAAATGGCACAACCTTTGGTGGCGGCGTAACCCTGAACCAGTTTCAGAGCGTGCGTGACCAACTGCTGCAACTGAGACTCTATGAGCAGACTCAGCAGCAGAGCAATGCCGAGACACAGTTCAACTCGCTGAGCCAGATCGAAGGGCTCTTTTCTGATCCGACCCAAGGTGTGGGAGGCGCGCTCTCGGCATTTTTTAACAGTCTGAGCCAGCTCTCTACCAACCCGACCGACGCCAACGCGCGCCAGCAGGTGCTGACCGCCGCCAATAACCTGGCCAATCAATTTCACCAGGCCGTGACGGGTTTGCAGACCATCCAATCCGGCTTGGACCAGGCAGTGCCGCAAACGGTCGACCAGATCAACCGGCTGACCACGCAGATTGCGAAGCTCAACGGACAGGTCGTAGAGATCCAGGGCCTGGGCCAGGATCCCGGCACGGTCCAGGATCAGCGGGACGAATTGATTCGGCAGCTCTCGGGACTGGTCAATATTTCCGTCACGCAGACAGAACATGGGCTGACCCTCACCACGGCAAACGGAGTTCCGCTGGTGGTGGCCAACCAGAGCTTCGACCTGAAATCCGGCACTGGCAGCGGCAGCACGCTGCAGGATGTTTTCAGCGCGCAAGGTCAGGACATCACAACTCAGATTCAGGGCGGGCAGCTGGGCGGCACGCTGCAGGTGCGCGATCAAGTTATCCCGCAGGTGCTCTCGCAACTGGATACCCTGGCCAGCCAGTTCGCGACCAGCTTCAATGCCAAGCACCAGGCCGGGTTTGATGCCTCGGGAAATCCTGGAGGGAACTTCTTCACTCCGCCGGCGGCGGTCGCTGGCGCGGCGGCGGGTTTCGCTGTGGCCATCACCGATCCCAAGTTGATTGCCGCCAGTTCGGACGGATCGGTTGGCAGCAATGGAAATCTGGCCCAGCTCCTCGCCATACGGGACCAGCAACTTCCTTCCGGCGCGAGTCCGATGGACATGTATTCGAATCTGGTGCTGCAAGTCGGCAACCTCGGCGCCAATGCGCAAGCTAACGTCACGGCCACCAATCTGAGCGTGCAACAGATTACCGACCAGCGGTCTTCGGTGTCTGGGGTGTCGCTCGACGAAGAAACCACCAACATGATCCGCTTTCAACGGGCCTACCAGGCCGGAGCCCGTGTGGTCACGACGGTAGACTCGATGTTTGACACTTTGATGAATATGGGAGTGGTGGGCTAGTCCTATGCGCGTAAACCCTGATATGTCCGGAGACATTCTCTCTGCCATCTGGCAGACGCAGAACCAGGAAAACACAGCCCTGCAACAGATGTCGACGGGCAAGCGCGTGAACCAGCCCTCGGACGATCCCCTTGCCGCCGCTCAAATGGTGAGTAACACCGACCAGTCCAATCGCACGGATCAGTACCTGCAGAACATCGATACCTTGACCAGCCAGCTGCAGACCGCGGACGGCGCGCTCAGCTCAGTGGTGCAGGAGCTGACTCAGGCCATCACGCTGGGGGTGCAGGGCACCACGGGAACCTTGTCGGCCGGAAACCGCCAGCAGATCGTCGAAAATCTGCAAGGCATTCAGAGCCAGCTGGTGCAGCTGGCGAACACCTCGGTTGGTGGAAATTATTTGTTCGGCGGCACGCTGACGACCGCCCCACCTTATGCGTTGGATTCCACCAGTGCTTCGGGCGTTACCTACAGCGGAAACAGCGGGACCAACACCGTGCAGGTTGCGGATGGCCTGAACCTGCAAACTAACTTGCCGGGCAACCAGTTGTTCCAGAATGCGGGAGGAGACGTTTTCGGCGCCCTGCAACAATTGATTACGTCTCTGCAGAGCGGGACCGCGGCCGCCGCTGGAACGGCGACCAATCAACTGCGCAGCGCGTTCGATTTCATCACCGGCCAGCGTATCTTCTACGGAAACGCGGTCAACCAACTCACCTCCACCCAATCTTTTCTGCAACAGGAGCAGGTGACACTGAAGTCGCAGGCGAACAACCTGGTCGGCGCTGACATCACCAAAGCCGCGACAGACCTAACCAAAGCCACAACCGCACACGATGCCGCGCTGGCGGCCGCGGCGAAAATCCTGCCTACGAGCCTGCTGGATTATCTGAAGTAAAGCCCGTGAAGTGAAGCGCCGCCTGCCACCGCGTTGTTTGCGGTGGGGAAAATCTACGCCTTCCAGCTACCTGTTTGGACCTGAGCTGGAGTATTCGTGGGTTGAATCGAAGGAGTTGAGGTCTGCGCTCCCGCTGCTTCTGCGGCCAACGCCGGACGGCCGTTCACCTCGGTCCAGGCCTCACGCACGCTGAACAAGAGTTGGATGAGTTCCTGGAGAATCTCTGGGTCCCGTTGCACCTGGGCCTTCATCATCTGGGCGCGCAGCATGACGTAGAAGCGGGACATCTGTGCGGCCAGCTCTCCGCCTTCGTCCATGCGGAGGGTTCCTTCGAGCTGCTGCAGGGCCAGGAATCCGTGCTTCAGTTTCGCGGAACGGGTCTCGATATTGCCCGCTTCCATCGCTTCGATAGCTCCGTGGAGATCGCGCGCCAGGATGTCGTAAAGCATGACCACCAGTTCGATGGCGCTGGCGTTGCGAACTGCTGCCTCTTGATAGGCGAGCTGGTTTTTATTGGTTCTCATTTGCCCGAGTTGGAATTCGAATTCGACGAGAAGTTCAGTTCCGAGTTGATCTGCTGCTGCAAGAGCGGCAGCTGGCGCAAAGCCAGGTCAACCTGCGTGTATTGCGCGGTCAAGAGCTGCTGCTCGGTAGCAATATAGATTTCGTAATTGTCTATCTGGTCCTGAAAACTCTTCTGCCCATCGCTCATGCCTTTGAGTTCGATCGAGAACGCGCCTTGCGTCGGGTCGGTCAGGGCTGACAGCTGGTCTTGCAGAAACGACGCAAAGCCGGTGCCGGTTACCGGATGGAAGAAGCTAATGACATCGGCAAAATTCGAGTTTACGGCTGCGCTCAGCTTGGAGTTGTCGATGGTGAGTGTGCCATCGTTGTTCATCGACACTCCGAGGTCCGACAGCGAATTGATTGAGCTCGTTCCGGTCCCGGTATAGGTCGCGGCAACCAGCAGTTCGTTCTGCAGCAGGCGAGAACCGGCGTCGGTGGCCAGAGGACCGGCGCTGCTGGTCGTGGTGTTAAAGGTGAACTGGCTCGTCAGGTCCTGGATGATGGTGTTATAGGCGGTCACGAAATCGGTGACGGCCTGGGTGCCCTTGGCGGTGTCGGGAGCGACCGCAATCTGGACCTGGGTGTTGGGATCAACTCCCGCCAGGTTCAAAGTCAAACCAGCCACGGTGTTCGATATGGAGTTGGTGGCGCTGCTGATGGGAACGCCATCCACGGTGAGCGAAGCGTTCGTGCCGGTGGCGCCCTTGGTAAAGCTCAGGCCACTGTCCACATTGGCGATGGTCAGATCGTTGGCCGCGCCGGAAGTGTTGCTCACGATCGCCAGGCGGGCGCCGCTGGTGTCATTGATCACGCTTGCGGTCACGCCAATATTCAGGCTGGTGATCGCGGCAGCCAGTCCATCGAGGGTGTTGTTGGTGTTGTCAATTGTGACCGTGTTGGCTTGACCGCTGCCCAACTGAATCGTAAATGTACCGGCGGCCAGAGGGGTGGTGCTGCTCGCCACCGGCGCTGAGTAGTAGGAAGAGCTGCTGGCCAGATTGCTCACGACGATGGTGTGACTGCCAACCGGGGTCGAATTCGAAGCGCTGGCGGTCACGATGTTGGGTTGCGACGAAGTTACGCTGCGAGCGCTCATGGCGCCGGCGGGATCGCTCAGACCGTCCACCGCGGTGGAGAGTGCCGTCACTTCCGTGCCCAGCTGGGTGAGCGCTGAGGCCTGCGTCTGCAAGACCTGCTGCTGGGTCTGCCAGACCTGCTCCGGGCCCCGGAGGTTGGCGATCAGCTGACTGACGGTCGCCGCGACGTCAATGCCCTGGCCTGTGCCCAGGCCGGAGGAACTCAACGCATTCAGAATGTCGGAGGTTGCCATGTCTTAGGTTCTCTTCTTGCCTGGCGCCGTTTCGGCGGATTGGGAGAGGCTAAGCAGTTGCTCCGCGGGAATCTGCTGGATCAAGCGTCCGCTGGCCTCATCAATGAACTTGTAAACCACTATATTACCGGGCTGCATCTCTACCAGAACGTTGGTCGAGTTGGTTTGCGGCCTGGGCTGAATTTCCACATGATCTCTAACCACCGGGCTCGCCGGCTTCGGGCCGGGATTCGGTCGAGCCTCCCGAGCCACCGGCTGCGGGACTGCGGATGGAATCGGACTGGCACCGTCAATACGCATGGGGGATGTCCAGGACTACGATTTACCTCGCTCCGGCGGGGCTTGTTGCGCCCCGCCGGCGGGTAGCGCGAGGGTTATTGCAACAGCTTCAGAACCGACTGCTGCATCTGGTTGGATTGCTGCAGTGCGGCCATACCGGTCTGCTGCAGAATCGTCAGCCGGGACATATTCGCGACAGCCGACGGAATGTCAGCGGCGCGAATGCCGTCTTCGGCGTTGGTCAGGTTCTGCACCTGGTTGGTGATAACGCTGGAAGCGCTCTGCAAGCGGTTGGTTTCCGCACCCAGGGCGCCGCGGTCGGCAGCGACACCGGCGATGGCGGTGGTCAGGTGACCCAGTGCCGTCTGAGCAGCAGTTGCGCTGGTCAGAACGTCGGCGCTGATGTCGGTCGGAGTCCCACTGAAACCGATATGCGCGCTGGAGAGTGCGCCGGTCGTGACAGTGATGGAGCTCGAACCACCGGTCGTGCCGTCGCTGAGGTAGATGGCGGTGGCAGTCGCGGTGAAGACCTGTCCACCGTTGTAGTTGGTGCTGCTTCCAATGCGGTCAATTTCAGCCTTGATCGCGACGAACTCAGCGTTGATGGTGGCGCGCTGCGGATCGCTTACCGTACCCGTAGCGGCTTCGGTCGCCAGGGTCACGGCGCGGTTCAGAAGAGCAGTGACCTGGGCCAACGCACCGTCAGCAACCTGCAGCGAACCGACGCCATCGCTGGCGTTGCGCGCTGACTGGGTGAGGGCGGTGATGTTGGCATGCAAACCGTCTGCAATGGCCAGACCGGCTGCGTCATCCGCTCCCGAGTTCAAACGGGAACCGGACGACAGCTGTAAGAGTGTTTTCTGCAGCGACGCTTGTGTCATGGACAACTGGTTCTGCGCCGCAAGGGATGAAACGTTATTCAGAATACTCAGTGACATTTCAAAGCTCCTTTGCTGGGTTTCCGCCTGCTACCCCTGCGGCCTTACGACTGCCGACATCACCGCTTCGGTCAATCAGGTGGTGCTGCTTGTGCGGGCCTGTTTATCGGCAATTCCGTTTTGCCCCATCATGCAAGCTCAGTGACCTTGGTATCGGTGACGCTGGTAATCGTTACCAGGACCGGATTGGGGCATTCCTTAATGGTCCATGCCAGGAGTGCCGATAAGGGTAGGCCGGAACTCCATCCGACCCCGAAAAGGCACCTTGTGATCCAGTTAACACGCCTGAACGGCAACCCCATCGCGTTGAACTCCGACTTGATCAAGTTCGTGGAGAATGCGCCGGATACCGTCATTACCCTTATTAATGGGGAGAAAATCATCGTCCGCGAAAATTCCGAGGACGTGATCCGGCGAATCGTGGAGTTCCGGCGCTCGGTGATGGCCGGAATGCCGTCCTGGGGCACGGACCTGAACTCGGCGGTGGTAAGGCCACAGGAGCCGCAGTCCACCCGCTCTACGGAGGGGTTCCGCCGTGGATAAGAGCACGATTGGTGGAATTATTCTGGCGGTGGCGGGAATCCTGGCCGGGCTGATTATTGAAGGTGGCAAGGTCGCGCAAATCATCCAGCCGACTGCTGCCATGATTGTGTTGGGCGGAACCATCGGGGCGGTGATGATCCAGTTTCCCCTTCCCATCGTGATCGGTGCGGCCAAAGCCCTGGTGAACGTCTTTCTGGATCGCGGACAGGACCCCAATCAGCTGATCAAAGAACTGGTCGGATATGCGAATCGCGCCCGCAAGGACGGCATCGTTTCTCTGGACTCGCAACTGGCCACGATCAAAGATCCGTTTCTCAAAAAGGCCTTGATGCTGGCGATTGACGGCGCCGAGCCCCAGGAATTGCGCAAGATGATGGAACTGGAGCTGGACAACCAGGAAGAGTACGGCGAGAAGCTGTCTCAGGTCTTCGAAGCGGGCGGCGGATATGCTCCGACGGTCGGCATTATCGGCGCGGTACTGGGACTGATCCAGGTCATGCAGCACCTGGAAGACATCACCGAAGTGGGCAAGGGCATTGCCGTCGCCTTCGTCGCCACCATCTACGGCGTGGGCGCCGCCAACATTCTCTTTCTGCCCTGGGCAGGGAAATTGAAGATCAAGTTTCGCGAAGAACAGGTGTTGCGCGAGATGAAGCTGGAAGGGGTGATCTCCATCCTTGAAGGCATGAATCCGCGCATGCTCGAGACCATGCTGCTGGGATATCTGCCAGGGCACAAGCAGCAGCCGGCCGTGCAACAGAAAGCAGCGGCGAGCGCGTGAGTCGCCGACGCAAACACAAGGCCCATGCCAACCACGAGCGCTGGCTGGTCTCCTATGCGGATTTCATCACTCTGCTTTTTGCGTTCTTCGTAGTCCTCTACGCCTCGTCACAAGCCGACAAGAAAAAGCAGGCCCAGGTGGCGGCTTCGATCAAGGGAGCATTTCAGCAGTTGGGCGTGTTTACCGGTTCGGCGACCCGGGATGTCGGCATCCCTGGAAGCCCAGGCATTCCTCTTCCCGAGCTCACGGCCACGCCATTGAAGGTCGTCAAAGTTGCGGGAGACTCAGAGCAGGCACACGGCGTCGGTGGTCTTGGGGTTGACGTGGATGAACTAAGGCGCCAGCTCGAAAGCGCCCTCGGAGACGAGATTCGCCAGCACGAAGTCAAGATGAGGGTCACTCCCGAAGGGCTGGTGGTCAGCTTGCGCGAGGTCGGGTTCTTCAACAGCGGCGAGGCTGAGTTGTTGGAGAACGGCCACACTACGTTGACTCGAATTGCCGGCATCCTGGGAGGCCGGGGTTTTGAAGTCAGGGTGGAAGGCCACACCGACAATGTGCCGGTCCACAATTCGAAGTTCAAATCGAACTGGGAGCTTTCGACGGCGCGGGCCACTACGGTAGTAGCGCTGTTGATCGAGCGCAACCAGTTCGACCCGGCGCTGATTTCGGCTGCAGGGTTCTCCGAGTATCGTCCCGTAGCCGACAATAGAACGCCCCAGGGCCGGGCCGACAACCGGAGAATCGACCTGATCGTAGTCGGGCACGTTCCAGAAAAAGACAAGATGGCCCGGAGCGAGACCCCGCCCGCGGGCAGCGAGTGAGCCTTCCTTTCGCCCGTTGTTTCCCGCTGAATAATCCTCAAATCGTAAGCTAGCAGGCCCAGCATGACGCCGGGATTGCTTGTCATTCCGAGCCGACCTGTCGGCGAGGAATCTGCTTTCGAACCCAACCCAGCAGATTCCTCGCGCGATACCGCCGCGCTTCGGAATGACAATTCTGATCATTGTTCGAACTGACCCGCTACCTCCTTCAAAAAATAATCGTGCTGCCGGGCTGAACATATCTCGTAGAATTTCTCGTTTGACAGGGTTGCAGAGGGTTGCAAAATATGTAAAGGGTTGCGAACTGTGTGGGAATGGGAGTTGAATGTAAGGCGAGGAGCAATGCCGTATGGATGACCAGGTGGAGAAGATGACAGAAGAGACGGCGAAGGGAATCTCGCGGCGCAACTTCATCAAAGGGGTCATCAGCAGCGGAGTTGCGGTGTCCTCGGCCAACTATCTGTTTCGAGCCTCCACGGCGTTCGGCCAGGCGGCGGACAGCGTGGGCGAAAGGCTGATCACGCTGAACGTCAACGGCCAGCCGCGGCGGGTTGACGTCATGAAGCAGGAGACGCTGGCCTGGACACTGCGCTACAAGCTGGGACTCACCGGCACCAAACTGGGCTGTGACCGCGCCGAGTGCGGCGCCTGCACCGTGCTGATCGACGACGTTCCTCATTATTCGTGCTCGGTATTGACCCATACCGTGCGGGGCAGGAAAGTCCAGACCATCGAAGGGTTGGCCAGTCCAGACGGCACGCTTCACCCGGTGCAGCAGGGCGTCATTGACGAACAGGGATTCCAGTGCGCCTTCTGCATGTCGGGATTCATCATGGCGACCGTCGGCTACCTTAAGACCAATCCCAAACCCAGCCGATTGGAACTGGCGCACGGCATCTCAGGGAACCTGTGCCGTTGCCAGGACTATGACAAGATCCTCACCGCAATGATGAAGGGCGCAGAAAACATGAGGAAGGTGAATCATGCCTAGCGCAGACCAGAAGCCTGGCCCGCAGAAGTTCGGAGCGCAATACAAGCTCATCGGCAAGGACTACACAACGCCCGATCTGTATGCGAAGGTGACCGGCAAGTCGAAGTATGCCGAGGACTTTCGCGCGGACGGTATGTTGTTCTGCAAATTGCTGCTCAGCCCAGTGCCGCATGGGCGGGTAAAACATCTTGATCTGAGCAAGGCGCTGGCCATGCCGGGAGTGAAGGCGATTATCACGCAGGATGATCTTCCCGCACCCGCCGACAGCGTGACCGACCTGGGAGCGGTGATCAAGGCGAACCTGCAGGGCGAGAAGGCGCTCACCATGGAGCCGCTCTACCAGGGCGAACCGATCCTGGCCGTGGCCGCTGTGGACGAACTGACGGCAGCCGAAGCGATCGAAAAAATTGACATCGAATTTGAACACCTACCCTTTGCGGTCGATCCGCTCGATACCCTGCGCCCCGGGGGCCCAAACCCACGCCGCGAAGGCAATGTCTGGATCAGGCAGCCGGCGCCGCCGGCCAAGCCGGGTGAGCGGCCCAGTCCGCCGCCGCCGCAGGTTGGAGAGTTGAAGTGGACCCAGGCCGACTTCGCCGAACGGAAGGAAGGCCGCCTGCCCATGGGCAAGCCGCAGGACGAGTGGTCCTACGGCGATGTGGAGGCCGGTCTCGAGAACGCGGCGTTGGTTTTGGATGAAACCTTTGTCACGCCGGACAGCAGCCATCAAACCCTCGAACCTCGCACCGTGTTGGCTTACTGGCAGAACGGGAAGGTGTTCGTCCACATGGGGACGCAGAGCACGGTGCAGACTCTGGCCGGTCTCGGACGCTGGCTGAATATGGATCCCAACCAGATCGTACTCATCAGCGAATATACCGGTGGCGGATTCGGCAGCAAGGCGACCGGCTATATTTTCGCCATCATTCCGGCGTTGCTGTCGAAGAAGGCCAATGCGCCGGTGATGATGCGCATCAGTCGCGAGGAGGAACATTTCATCGGGCGGGCGCGCCCTGGATTCCAGGGTCGGATGAAGGTAGGCTTTGCCAAGGATGGCAAGATCACAGCGCTCGATATGTACACCGTCTGTAACAACGGCCCCTACGATGCAAACGGCGACGCCAACGCTTCGGGACTCGTCGTCTCTTTATTGTATCAACCGGCGGCCATGCGCTGGTGCGGCGTGACCGTGCTGACGAACACTCCTCCTCGGGGTCCACAGAGCGCCCCGGGCGGCATGCAGGGGATCATTATTATGGAGCCGATTCTGGCGAAAGCGGCCCGCAAACTTTCACTCGATCAGGTGGACATTCGAAAGATCAACTGTCCCGAGGGCAAAGCCCCCTTCGGCCCGGAGAGGAACGGCAAACGAGGTCATTCGACGAGCGCATTTCTCAAGGAAGCGTTCGACCGGGGAGCGGAGCAGTTCAAGTGGAAAGAACGAATCGCGCGTCCGAAGAGGAGCGGGACGAAGGTGCGCGGCGTCGGCGTTTCGTCGAGCGCATTCTTCGCTGGCTCTACCGGGTATGACGGACTTATCGTGATCCGGTCGGACGGCAGGATCGCGATTCAATCTGGGATCGGCAACCTGGGAACGGAGTCCATCAGCGACGTACATCGCGTGGTTGCCGAAGTCCTGGGCGTGCCCTGGGAGAAGTGCGATGTTACCTGGGGCAATACGTCCAAGAACCTGCCCTGGACTTGCGTCTCCGGAGGCAGTCAGACCACGCACGCCATGACGCGAGCGGCCCACGCGGTAGGGATGGAGGCAAAGCGAAAGCTGCAGGAAATCGCGGCCAAGACGCACGGCGGCAAACCGGAGCAGTACGAAGTGGCCAACGAACGGGTCTTCCGCAAGGGCGGAGGCGCGAGCATGACCCTGGCGCAGGCCGCGCAGCGTGCTATTCAATTGGGCGGCATCTATGACGGTCACGAAGCGCCGGAAGACGTAAATAAATACACCAAGGCTTCCATCGCAGCGCTGGCGGGACAGGGTTTGGTGGCGGCGGCCAAGGACAAATATCCGCATGACGGCCAGACCTTCTCCTACGTGGCCAGTTTCGCGGAAGTCGAAGTCGATACCGAAACCGGCAAGTACCACATCACGGATTTCCTGGCGGTGGCGGACGTTGGCACGGTGATCCATCCCCGGGCGCTGGGTGGGCAAGTGCTGGGCCGATCTATCTTAGGCATGGGTCACGCAATCGGCCAGAAGTGGGTCTTCGATCCGCAGTATGGCCACACCATTTCCCGGCGATTCCATCACACCAAGCCGCCGACGATTCTCGATGTGCCCGTCGATATGCAATGGGCGGCGCTGGATATTCCTGATCCGGAAACCCCGGTCGGCGCGCGCGGCATCGGCGAGCCTCCGGTGGGCGGAGGGTGCGGCGCCATCTTGAATGCGCTATCCGATGCGCTGGGCGATGACATCTATCGCCGCGCGCCGGTCAACCTGGACACGATTCTGACATCTCTCGAAGCCGGGCGGCCTATGCAGGATCCCTTGACCGCGTTCGTTTAGCAGAGATGCGGAGCCGAGAACTCTTGTGAAACGGAGAGCGACATGGCGGTAATACGAGACATCATGCCGGCGTTTCAGTTGTTGCAGCCGAGCTCCACTGCCGACGCGCAGAAGCTTCTCGAACAGCACGGAGCCGATGCGTGGGTGATGGCGGGCGGACTCGACAGCTTCGATTGGCTCAAGGACCGAATCAAGAAACCTAAAGTCCTGGTGGACCTGAGCGGAATCGAGGAGTTGAGAGGGGTTCGCACGACCGCCGACGGAATCGAAATCGGCGCCATGACCACGCTGACCGAAGTCGTGCGCCACCCCGTCGTCAAAGAGAAATACGGGCTGTTGACCCAGGCCGCGGAACTGGTTGCATCGCCCCAGATTCGCAACCAGGGCACGCTGGGCGGCAACGTGTCGCAGGACGCGCGTTGCTGGTACTACCGCGCGGGCTGGCCGTGCTACCGTGCCGGGGGCAACATCTGCTACGCCGACACGCCGGTCGGTCGAAATCGTGAGCATGCGATTCTGCATGCGGAACGCTGCGTGGCGGTGAATCCCTCGGATTCCGCCCCTGCCTTAATCGCGCTCGACGCCAAGTTTGTCATTCGGACTCCCAAGGGCGAGCGTGTGGTGGATGCCGAAAACTATTTTCTCGGACCTGACATTGACATCACTCACATGAACATCCTGGAGCCTGGGCACCTGCTGACCGCGATTCGTATCCCTTCTACCTGGGCGGGCGCACGGTTTTATTTCGAGAAGGTGCGTGACCGGAATGTTTGGGACTTTCCCCTGCTGAACGTGGCCTCGGCCATGAAGTTATCGGGAGATACGATTCAGGACATTCGCATCGCCGTGAACGGCGCGGCCGCGCGGCCATTGCGCCTGCAGGCGGTGGAGGCGTCGGTACGCGGCAAGCAGCGCAGCGTGGCCACTGGGGAAATGGCGGGCCTGCTGGCGGTGCAAGGTGCCGTCCCGCTGCAGTTCAACGCCTACAAGATTCCGCTGATGCGCAATTTGGTCAAGCGCTCCATCAGCGGAGTGCAGGAGGCAGCATGGGCATCATAGAGTGGGCGACAAGTCCGCTGGGTCAGAACGTGCCGATCCACATTGCGTGGTTCTTGATCTGGGTCGCGCTCATTGCCGGAATGTTGTTCCTGGTCGTGCACGCGATCTATATCCGCTACTTCGCCAAAGAGAAAGAGTTTGCGGCAGCGCCCGAGCCAGTAGCGAGCCAGTTGCCCGCTCGCATTCCCCGGCACTCCCTGGCGGCGCGGCTGTTTCACTGGATCATGGCGGCGTCCATGTTCACCTTGCTGTTTACCGCATTCCTGCCCAAGGTGGGCGTGCGGTTTGACTGGGTCACGTATCACTGGATTGCGGGTACGGTGCTGACTGTTTCCATTATTTTCCACATCATCCACGCCTCCTACTATATGGACTTCTGGTCGATCTGGCCGGACCGCGCCGACCTGGAAGATGCATGGAAAAGGTTCCAGCGCTTCATGGGGAAGTCTTCGGCGTTGCCGCGAAAGTTCGCCAAGTACCCGCTGGAGAACAAGCTCTATCATGGCGCCATCGTCGTGACAGGAATGTCGGCAATTCTGACCGGTGTGTTCATGATGTCGCGCGTGCGCACCATCTTCTTTCCGCGCAATCCTTATTTGTTCAGCGACATGACCTGGGGTTTGATGTACGTGCTGCACGGGCTGGCCGGAGTCGGCCTGATCACGCTCGTCATCGTACACGTGTACTTTGCCATCCGGCCGGAGAAGCTGCCTATTACCGCGTCGATGATTGTGGGGACCATGAGCCGCGAGTTTTACTTGAAAGAGCATGATCCGAAGCGCTGGGTGGTCGAAGGGGCGGCCGGTGCGCCGCGGAGTCTCGCCGATGGCGATTGATTTTATCGAACGTTGTAACGCCATCGAAGAGTGCTACGAGTTCATGCTTGCCTATGCGGGTCAAGGCCTGCCCACAGACCAGGGCAGCCAGTCCGGCGGACAAGTGCGCGACTTTCTACAGCGTGCCATCACCGCAATGACGGGTCTGGCGGAGAGCTGTTCCCAAGCCGCGGCCGAGCAGGGAATCGAACCGGCGGAAAAATACCAGGCTTTCGTTTCAGTACTGCAGCGCGACGCAAAGGATTCCCTGGCTGCGATCGATCTTGTGCTCGCGCAACCTGCCATCAGCTCCCAGTTGATTGATAATCTGAACGCCTCGATCCATCTGCGGGCGCTGCTGACCGACCTGTTTCTGATGGGGGAGATTCTACGGGGCCAAACGCTGAATCTAGCTACGAAGTAAGTAGCGGACTCGCGATCCGAGGGTCACACCGCGGACGATCCCACCAGGCTGAAAATAAGAATAGCCAGCACGATCACGGTGAAGACCACGTACATGCGGTCGCGCTCGGCGGCAAATCCCCAGATCGAAAATATGACACGCGCCACGGGGGTAGCGATCAGGAACAGTAGTCCCAGTTGGATGACGCCGCGGCCATTGAACTTCAAAACGTTGTGGACGATGCCCGCCGACGCTGCGCAGGTCTGAAGGCTCGCCCTTAAACACGCGGTAATCCGCCGGCGCAAAGCCGTAACGCGCCAGGTAGAGCACTGCGCCGCACAGCACAATGAATGCGGCCAGGCCCACGCCGGCACGCAGCAGATTTCCCAGGATGTTCTCAATCCGCCTGTCCGTCCATCTTGGTTCGACCGGCATTCAAATTCTCCCTGACAATCCCTGATAAAGCATTTCGATTCCAAGCAACACGATCACCAAACTGAAAATCAGGCGCAGCCATCTGGTTTCCGCTTTGACCAGAATGCGTGAACCTATGAGGGATCCGGCCAGAACGCCCAACATGACGGGCATGGATAGTCCTGGGTCAATGTAGCCGCGGTTCCAATAGACCCCGGCGCTGGCAGCAGCAGTGACGCCGATCATGAAATTGCTGGTGGTGGTGGAAACCTTGAAGGGAATTTTCATGGCCTGGTCCATGGCGAGGACCTTCATAGCGCCGGAGCCGATGCCGAGCAATCCGGACAATGCGCCCGCCCCAAACATGATGCTGAAGCCCGCCGGCACCCGCTGCACGTTGTAGCTACGCGTGCCTTCCAGGTCGGGAAAGCTGCCATTCAGTCGCAGGCGAGTGGCCAGCGGGTCCGGAGGAGCGTTGCGTTCAGCCGGAGAGCGGGGCTTCCGTGAAAGGTAGGCGGAGGCCATCAGCACCAGGCCAAAAATGGTGGCAATTGCGTTGGTCGAAACCCACACCGCCACGAACGCGCCCAGCAGTGCTCCCAGAGTGGTAGCAATCTCCAGGAACATGCCGATTCGGATATTGGAAAACCCTTCCTTCACATAAGCCGCGGCCGCGCCTGAGGAAGTGGCGATCACTGAAACCAGGGATGCGCCAATGGCATAGCGGATGTCCACTTTGAAAAACAAGGTAAGCAGGGGGACGAGAACCACGCCGCCGCCGAGTCCGGTCAATGATCCCAAAAGACCCGCAATCAGCGAGCCTACAAAGACCAGGGCGGTGAATTCCAACGTGTTCATTCAGTGTAAGAAGAGAGGAGCGCTAGTGTCCGTAGCCGCCCCCATCGAGGGTAACTTTTCCGCGGAACATGCGATAGACCACAACAAAGTAAATGGTCGCCAAAACCATGCCGAGCGCCCACCAGGCCAGCCCCACTCGCGTGGCGTAAGGCCCGGAAAGTGCATTCTGCACCGTGATGTCGCGAGTCACGTCGTTGCTCGAAGGTAGTAGGCGAGGGTACAACGAGGCGGCTGCGCCCACTAGCATGGCCACAAGATAAACGCACGACGAGGCGAAGGCCTTGTGATCCGCTCCCTGGCGGCTGAAATAAAGCATGCCACCCAACCCGCCAAGGACCGCCGCCGGAATCACAAAGGCCAGGGGAAACGCATAATAGTTGAGAAGGGCGTCGGCACGGATGGAGATAGTCGCAATCAAACTGATGACGGTGATGGCGAAGAGCGCGATCCAGGAGCGTCGTACGAAGGCCCGGGCTCGAAGCTGTAACTCGCCTTCGGTCTTAACTGCGAGGTAGAGCGCTCCGTGGATCGCCAAAGCCACCAGGGCGACCACGCCTCCGATGACCGTGTACCAATCCAGAATGCCGGGTTGCGGGCCCACCCGCCAGTCGGTCCAGAGCGGAAGAAAGAAGTAGCCGTCTTCGCGCAGCGGCACGCCGCGAATCACATTGGCCAGTGCCGCGCCGAAGAATACCGCCAAAAGCAAACTGGAGAGAAAAAAGAGGCCGTCAAAAAAAGACCGCCACAGGCCGTCATCAATGTGCATGCGCAGCTCAATGCTGGCGCCGCGCATGATAAGCAACCAGAGGACAATCATCAACGCCAGATAGAAACCGCTAAAGGCCGAGGCGTAGAGGGCAGGGAAGGCGAAGTAGAGGGTGCCGCCACCGGCCAGCAGCCAGACTTCGTTGCCGTCCCAAACCGGCCCGATGCTCCGAAGCATGATTTGGTGGTCGGGCTCGCTGCGCGCCAGCACCGGTTGCAGGATGCCAACGCCCAGGTCGAAGCCGTCGAGCACAACGTAGGCGGCCAGCATGGCGGCGACGATCCAGAACCAGATGAATCCCATCATTTGTTCGTTCCTTATTTTCCTTCTACTTCTTTTCTAGGCCGGATTCGGCGTGTCGGTTGCAGGGCCTTCGCTCAGTGTGCGGTAGATCAGAATGACGAACAGAATTGAAAGTATGGTGTACATCCCCATGAAGCCCAGCAGCGTGAACAGCGTATTGCCGGCGGATACGTTTTTGGAATATCCGTCAGAGGTGCGAATGAGTCCATAAACCAGCCAGGGTTGCCGGCCAATTTCCGCCGTCATCCAGCCGGCGGTGTTTGCAATGTAAGGCAGTGGAAAACTCAAGAGCAGCGGCCACAACGCCCAGCGTGCGTCGAAAAGCTTGCCCCGCCACAGCAGAAACACTTCCAGCAACATCAGGAGGGCAAAGTAGGTGCCCAGTCCGGCCATGATGTGATAGCTGTAGAAAAGGAGCGGAAGCGGCGACGGCCACTGGTCACGGGGAAACTGGTCCAGTCCCTTTACTTCCGCCCGCCTCGTTCCGTAAATCAGGAAGCTCAGTAGATCATTTACCACGATCGGATTGTCGATCGTCTGCGTGGCCTCGTCGGGCTGCCCCATCAAAACCACGGGAGCGCCGGCCTGCGAGCTGAACAATCCTTCCATGGCGGCGATGGCCGCGGGTTGGTGCTCGGCCAGGTAACGCCCATGCAGGTCGCCGGTAGGAAAAATCTGGGTCACGCAGGAAATGACGCCGGCGATTACACCCACGCGGACAAAAATCCGGCCCTGTTCCACAAACCGGTTTTCAAGAAGATAGAACGCGCCAACGGCCGACATCACGAATGCGCCGGTGATGACAGCTCCCGACATGTTGTGGGCATACTGCAGCTGCGCCCAGGGATTCAGCAGCAGTCCCCAGAAGCTGGTCACCTCGAACGATCCATTGGGAAGAGCCGTGTAAGCGACGGGATGCTGCATCCAGGCGTTGGTCACAATGATGAAAAAGCCGGATAGCCAGGAGCCGAGGAATACCAGGAAAGCCGATCCCCAATGCGCCCACGGAGAAAGCCGCTTTTCGCCGAACAGGAAGAGACCAAGAAAAGCGGACTCAAGAAAAAAAGAAAACACGCCCTCCATGGCGAGCGGCTGGCCGATCACACCGCCGGTGATGCGAGAAAACTGTGCCCAATTCGTGCCGAACTGGAATTCCATCGGAATCCCGGTCACCACGCCAATCAGGAAGTTGATCGCGAATATCCTGGCCCAGAAACGTGCCGCTTCGTTGTAACGCTCGTTGTGACGGACGAGGGCAACGGTTTTCAGCACCACGATCAGCAGCCCGAGACCCATGGTGAGCTGGGGAAAGAGGTAGTGATAGGTGATCGTGAAGGCGAAATGCAGGCGGTGGAGGAGCAGCGCGTCCATCAGAAAGATCTCGCAGGACTAGCCATCATACATGGAGTCTGTTCGCGTTGTCGTCGCGCGCGCACATTGCGTTGCCGCCAAAGTGCAACTGCCATCCCCAAGCGCTAAAGCGCGGCCCAAATTCGGCGGGTTGGCGGCACGAGTGAACTCGTGCCCTTCCCATCCGTCTCGAACCCGCGCATTGTCTTAGACTTTCCCATTCGTCGTTGAAAAAACTTTCCCACTTGTTCACGAGTGGAGATGCCCACAGGCGGCTACGGTTGCGGCAGGTGCAGGACCTTGGAGCGCTCAATGCACCCATTGCGGAAAGTACGGGAGCGCCTTGGGGAGGCTTCCCAGGGTGATGGCCCAGTGATCGAGCCAGCCGGTGCCTTCCTCTCCGACGTAAGTGTCGGGCAGGCCGTAGGCTTGATCACCAAGGGCGTCGCCCAGCGTGATGAAGCGATAGCCTCGTTTGCGCATGACGTCGAGCAGTTCCCCGATGTGGTCGGCTTCGAGTTGATTGCCATGCAGCAACAGAATTTGTTTTGGCTCGTAACCCACGACTTGCTTCGAAAGTCGTTCGGAATACGCGAATACCTGGTCGCTGTATGAGAGATAACTCTTCGTCAGTTCGTCCTGCAGGGCGGTGTCGCTTCGCTTTTTGGCGTCTTCGTAGACTCCGGCGTACATCCAGTCCCATGCGTCCAACGTGACGGGAGCAATGCGGTAGCCGCGTGCCACCAGAAACCCTTCGGCCTGTCGCCGGGTCTGAAGATCGCGGCCGGTGTCCAGAAAAGGGTGGCGGAAGTATCTCAGCTTCATATTGTGTTCGGCCAGCAGCATGCGGGTTACGCTCTCGCCCTGCACGATATCGTCTTCCCACGCCTGCAGTCCTACCTGGTTCAACGAGGAGTGGCTAAAAGTGTGATTGCCGAGTTCAAACCCATAGTCGAGCCACATGCGTAGGGCCTTGATCCGTTCATCAACTTCGCCGGGTTTGTAGAGCTTCCTTTCGTTCACAAATCCGACCACCGGTATCTTCTGGTCGCGGAGGGTGGTGAGCAGCTTCGTCGTCATTTCCGTGATCTCTGCCGCAGACATAGTGTTGGCAGCGCCTGCTGGCAAATCGTCAATCGTGATGGCGACCTCGCGGACGGACTGGTCCGCTGCTTTTAAGATTCCGGGGAGTGCGATTGCGGACAGTACAGCGGCAAGAACCATGAATCTCATGGGAACGGTCCTCCAGGACGAGGGTCGCGGAACAGATATTAGAACATGCGGAGCGAATGCAGAGTGATAGAATTCCGGCAAGAAAAACGATTCAATGCTCGATTGCCCAGGAAGCTACGGGAGGACTGAATGCCCAAACTCAGAGAAGCGTTGTGTGCAGCCTCGATTTTGCTCCTGGTTGCTTCACTCATAGTCCAGGCGCCTGACGCTTCCGCCCAGGCTGCTTCGGGAATGCAAACTGGTACGGTTCGCGTCGATGCGACCCCGGGCCATGCCATCAACTCGTTTGATCCGGACGCTGCGCTGGGCAGTTCCGTGGATGTGCTCTCACGGCGCGACATAGATATGGTTTACTCGCCGCACATCATCCAGGAATCGCTGTCGACCGGCTGGGGGCCGATCACGTATCGCAACAACACTGAGTTGCGGATGGCGGCCTGGCACTGGACGGAAAACGGTATATGGAGCGATGCGGCCCATCGCAGCGGCTACTTTACCGGCAGCACGGAACTTAAAGATCCGATCCGCTACATCCTGGCCTATGCTCTGCCTCACCGCGGCTTTGCCACTAGCGGCGACCGGCCGGTGCAAGGCCCGAACCTCTCGTATTGGAAGAGCAATCCGTATCTGACCAGCAAGTTCACCGGCGAGAGTGACGCGCTCCATCCACAATGGGTGGTCGTTGACTTGAAAGCGGAGAAGCCAGTGAATGCTGCACGTATCTCCTGGGCCAGTCCTTACGCCACAAAGTACCAGGTGGAATATTGGGTCGGGGCAGGCGACGCGCTCGACTTCGATGGCGGCCTTAAGGGGGAATGGAAGGTGTTCGCTTCCGGCGTGCTGAGCAACGCGCAGGGCGGCACCAGCACGCTGAAGCTAGCGGATACAGCCGTGTCCACGCGGTTTCTGCGCGTCCTGATGACGGAATCTTCGAACACTTGCGACGAGCATGGAGCCGCTGATGTTCGCAATTGTGTGGGTTACGCGATTCAGCAAATTGCTGTGGGGATGGTGGATGGCAGCGGCGCGTTCTCGGAGGTCGCCAAGGACCCCGCTGACAAGCGAACTGCATATTGCGCTTCCTCCATCGACCCCTGGCATTCCGCCGAGGACGTGAATGATAGCGGCGCTTACCAGCACAGCGGCTTCGATATCTTCTTTACGAGCGGCCTGACCAACAATCTGCCAGCCATGATTCCGGTCACGATGCTGTATGGAACTCCCGATGATGCGGCGGCGCAGATTGCCTACATTCAGAAGCGCGGCTACCGCATCGGTTACATCGAAATGGGCGAGGAGCCCGATGGAAAGCATGCCATGCCGGAGGACTACGCTGCGCTCTACCTGCAATGGGCCACGGCCATTCACAAAGTTGATCCCACGTTGAAGCTGGGCGGGCCGATTTTCGAGGGCGTTAACGAAGATATAAAAGTATGGCCCGATGCGCAGGGCCGGACGTCATGGATGGGGCGGTTCGTGGACTACCTGAAGTCTCATGGCCGCCTGGCGGACCTCTCTTTCGTGTCCTTCGAGCACTATCCCTTTGAGCCCTGCGACATCACCTGGAAAACGCTCTACACCGAGCCGCAGCTGATGAAGCACATCCTTCAGGTGTGGAGAGATGACGGCGTCCCGCAAAACGTGCCGTTGATGGTAACTGAGAATCACCTCGCGGCCTCGCTGACCGGACCGATGACCACGATCTTTGCCGCCTTGTGGCTGGCGGACAACGTCGGGTCTTTCTTCGAGGGGGGAGGCGCCGCTTTCTATCATTCGCCGATTCAGCCCCAGGGCCTGCAGAACAGTTGTCTGGGCTGGGCGTCCTGGTCGAACTTTGTCTCCAACGAGCACTACGACATCAAGGGATATACCTCTCCCTATTTCGCCGCCCACATGATCAACCTGGAATGGGTGCAGCATCGGGCAGGCGTGCATTCCATGTTCAAGTCGTCGGCTGACATTCAGGACAGCGAGGGCAACGCGCTGGTTACGACGTATGCGGTGCATCGTCCGGACGGAAACTGGTCGTTGATGCTGGTGAATCGAGACGAAAACAATCCGCATACCGTGCGCGTGATGTTTGACGACTCGAAGAACAGGAATGCGTCGTTTTCCGGGCCGGTCACATTCGTGACGTTTGGCAGCGAGCAGTATGTCTGGATCAACGACGGCTTGAACAGCCACGCCGATCCGGACGGCCCGCCGGTGGCGACAACGGTGGTGGCCAATTCCGGAACCACATTTACTCTACCCAAAGCGTCGATTACGGTATTGCGCGGCAAAGTGGCAGGGATCAAAGAGTAGCCGCGATTCGTAGCGGCCCGCAAAACAACCTCGCAGTTGACAAGCACCCATAGTTCTGCAAATAGGGAACCGGAATTCAAGATAAGCGAGCCCCTACCTGGTCCGCTTGACCGGCGCTGCGGGCCTTGTCGCAATTTTCCCGCGGATGACCGTCACCGATGCCTTGGGCAGCATGAATTCCGTGTCTGCGGCGGCGGTCACCGTGGAGCGCACGGCGGGGCCATCCGGATCAGCCTTTCCGGCCATGTCATTGGGATGCCACTGATACTGCTCACTGCCAAAACTGATCATATTGACTGGGCCGGTGAAGAAGCTGTCAGCGCCGGCTTTGTCGTCGTGGAATGCAATGTGGATGGGATGCGGATTCTCCTGGTCCTTGTTCACCAGCATCACCGACCACTGGCCATCGGGACGAAGCAGCGGATAGGCAGTCACCAGAACATGGCCGGCGGGATCAGAGATATCGCTCTCGGCGGGAAAAATCCTTTGCTCTCCCGTGCCTGGCTGCACCCACTCCAGATTGATCAACTGGCTGGCAAAGAACTGTGATGTGGGCTGCTGGATCTGGTAGTTGGCGTCCACCGTAAACAGGGCGAACGTTCCCAGCGAGCCGTTGCAGCCGTGATAGAGGCCGACCGGCAGGTAGTGGAAGTAGTAGAGGCCGTCGCCGCCGGCAGAGAGGAAAGATCCCACGTAGTCCGCGAGCCAGAGTCCGCCGAAGATATCGACGAAGGACTCTCCCGTGTTCCAGGCAATGTTCAATTCTGAAATGAAGATGGGAACATTCGGCGGCAGACCGTCGTCGCGCCAGACCTGGAGGATGTGAGAGATCAGCGTGGGCTCGTCGTACAGGCTGCTCCACTGAATCTTGCAGGGCTCCAGAGGGTAATGCTCGAAGGACGCAAACGCCAGGTCATTCATGCGGCCGTGAGCCTTCAGATAATCAATAAAGCGTCCCAGCCAGGACGTCTTGCCCTGGGCATCGGGCCAAACCTGAATGTCCTCATTTGCGCCCTGGAAAATGGGTCCACCGAGCTTGAGCGCGGGGTCAACGCGGTGCAGCGCGGTGGCCCACTGCAGGTAGAGCGCTCCGTACTGTTCCGGGAGCATGAACTGGCCGTCTGGCTCCTCTCCCATCTCGATGTAGGAAATGGGATAGCCTCGCGCTTTCAAATAAGAGATCTGGGCGACGGAGTCCTCGGGCGTTCCATAAAGCAGCGATATCGGGATCATGGCCGGGAGGCCGCGGGTATAGCCGCTGGTGTAGAAGAGGTCGAGTCCAACCTGATCGCGTTTGTCGCTGATGTTGGACGGTTCATGCCAGGGATCGACCGAGGAGCACACGGTCGCAGTCTGGTCGGGATCGGGAGTGTGGCGGACCAAGTCGTGGAACTTACCGTCCGGAGAGACTGTCCCAAGGTACAACTCGCGAATAGCGTAGCCGACGCAGTTGCGCCGATCCGCTGGCCCGTGAGAATCGCAAGTGTTGGATGATTCGCTCATCAACACGCGCACGAAACGCACGGGCATGGGTGCGGCCGAGAGTTTGAGGACCACGCTTCCGCCAGCGCCGTCGGCCACGACGCCGCCGGGGAACGCGACCCAGGTGCCCTTGGTGACCTGTTTGATCGGATCTTCGCCAGTCCAATACTGCACCACGTAGCGGCGGGCGTAGGGCTCTGCCCAGGCAATGCGAATCGCATTGACGGCGTGATTGTTAGCCAGATCCATTATTACCCACTGCGGATAGACCGAGTCATCCTCGCCGGTGAATTGTTTGGTCAGGTAAGGATTGCTCTTCCAGTAGGTATTCAGATCGCCATCCGTGAGACGCGAATAGCCGTTGTCGACTCCGTCGTTCCGCGTGAATCCGCGATGCGGCAGGAGATATCCGAAGGAGTGGCGGATGGGCTCTCCGGGCGTAGCGGTTCCGGTGAAATAGCCTTTTCCGCTGGGATCGCTCCATGTGCCCTGCGGGTTCCAGTGCCAGGCTTCGACGTAGAGTTCCGTGTTCTGGCGATAGCTGACGGTTTGCCAGCCCGCGGAGAGCACTTTGTCCATCACCGCCGGCGTAAAGAGCTTGTCGGTGGACGCGGTCGAGATGCGGTCAATTCCGGCACCCAGCGCGGCCGTTGGAACGAAAGTCTTGGCGGCATGGCTGGGAGTGGAATCAATCTGGATCGATTGGGAGGCGGCGAGGGAGGGCAGCAGACATACCACCAACAACGCTGGTGAAATCAATTCGAAGAGCTGCAGTTTCGTGCGTGCCATTGGGTACGCGAACCTCCCACGGAAGATGATTGCCACTGCTATTTGTATTCAACGGAGGATCCAGTGGAAGAGGGTGCGGGACAAACTGATCGTGTCATCCTGAGCGCAGCCGATCCATTCGCTCGCGAATGGATCGGTGGAGTCGAAAGACCCCCACCGGCTCAACCCCATTCTCATTTCTAGTTCCCCCCGCTTGATCAAACCCCTAGCACTTGGCTTCGGAGCCGCTTATAGAGGTCCTTCGACTGCGTGGAAACTTCGCCTGGCGAAGTTTCCACTCCGCTCAGGATGACACTTAGAACTCTCTCACGCCACGGCTACAGGCGTGTCCTTCCACGGCGCATCACGCGTTAGAAGTTGAACTTGAACGCCAACTGCACCTCGCGCGGTCCGACTGCGGTGGAGGTTATCACCCCGAAATTTTCATCGTCCACGGTAACGTCCGGCGTGGCAAACACGGGATGGTTGAAGGCATTCTGGGCCTCGATGCGAAACTCAAAGTTCATCCCCTCACGAATCGAGAACTTCTTCCCCAAAGACAGATTGCTGGTGAAGGAGAAGGGACTGCGGACGCTTCCTAAGGCCCGTGGGGCGTCACCCAGCGTGAAATCGTCGGGACGCTGGAAAACGCTGTCATCCACAAAGTAGTGGTCCACCCAATCCGAGCCATGATTGCGCTTGGGCGTCCCCACGATGTTCGGTCGCTGCATACCATAGGTCGGAATCGGATTACCGTCGGCAACCGTGAAGGTCAGCGGCCGTCCAGCGGACATACGCCAGATGCCGTTGGTTGTCCATCCCCCCACGATCAGGTCCAGAATCCGCGGCATATTGCCCAGAAAGGCTCGACCGTGTCCAAAGGGCAGGTCGTAGCTGTAGCTGAACTGAAACACATGCGGGATGTCGAAAGTGGAAAGACTGCGTTCCGCCTGCGGCCTATTCGGATCTTGGAGACTGGAGAAGCTGCCCAGCCAGGTCACGTTATCATCGGCCTGGGAAGAGTCATCAATCGATTTTGACCAGGTGTAGGTCACGAGCAATTGCAAGCCGTTGGAGTACCGCTTCTCGGCCAGCAACTGCAGGCCGTGATAAATGGAATTGGCTACGAGAAAAGGTTCCGAAGATATCCCGGTGAACTGCGGATGGGGAACCAGCAATTGCGAGTAGTGAACTTGCGGGCTGGAGAGAGTGCTGTTGGGGTCGGTGATGATTCCGGCGAACGGATTATCCACGAAGCTATTGAGACAGGTGATAGTGAGGGTCAGGCAGGGCTGGTTAACGTCGTCAGGGCCCGTGACGGGCAAACTATCCACAAACGGCCCCAGGTGGTTGAGCTGGTTATAGCCGCTGAAGGGCAGATGGGTGCCTTTCTTTCCGATGTATTCCGCGTTGAACACAATATTGCCGGGCAGTTGGCGCTCGAACCCGAAGCTCCAGCTCTGCTCGTTGGGAGTCCGGTTGCCTGCGCCGGTGCGCAGCGGTCCATTTGCATTGAAACCCACGTCGTTCAGCAGACCGAGCGAATTCCCCGGGGGCTGTATCAATCCGTTGGGGTAGGGATTGTTCAAATGCAGGTAAGGAGTGGCGCCATCGTTGTTAAAGGTGGTGATCACATTGGTGGACTGGTTGAAACCCTGGGACCCGTAGGGCACGACGCCAGTGACGCCCGACCGCGACTGTCCGTAATAAATTCCGTACCCTCCCCGCACCACCGTTTTCGAAGCAAATTCGTAGGCAAAGCCAATGCGCGGCTGGATGTTGCTCCAGTCCGTCGCGTAGTTTGTGCGTTGCTTGGAAGCTGACAAAAACTTCGCCGCCATTCAGTTGGGCAGTTACGGGTTGACCGGTAACGGGATCGGTATAGGTGAGGCTGCCGCCATTCAAGGGGTTGGTCACGTTCGGATTAAACGAGTTCTGCCGGTTATAGCGATCGGTGCGAGGCAAGGTAACGTCATAGCGCAAGCCCAGATTCAAAGTCAGTTTGGGAGTAACCTTCCAGTTGTCCTGCGCGAAAAAGCCGTATTGATAATTTGTGGTGGCGGGCCGGAACTGGATTTCATAGTTCGAGCCACAGTTATTTCCGTTACAGCCCTGGGTAATCTGGCCCATCATGAAACTGGCCATGGAATCGCCGCCGCAGGTATCAATTCCTGACGGGCAGGCGTCGGAACCGTCGGTGTTGAAGGTGAAGACGCCATTGGGGGCGTTGGTCTGGATGTAATTAATCTGGTGGATCCGGCCGTCAAATCCGAACTTGATCTGATGGTTGCCGTGCACCTTGTCGAGCGTGGCTGAAAGTTGTCCCGTGTCCTGGCCCAGCCGGTAGTTTCCATAGGGATCGGTGCCGATGTTGGCATAGCCAGCACTCGCATACTGATCGATAAAGATCGCGGGTACGCCCGCGAATCCGTTGCTCTGCAAATACGAGGGGAATCCCAGTTCGCTGAGCGGGTCGGCAACGCCGTGAGGGTTGTAGGAGTCGATATGCCATACCCCGCGCGTAAACCCGAAGGTTACGTTCAACAACAGACTCGGACTAAACGTATGAGTGTCATTGATGGCAAACAGGTGGGCATTGGTCCAACCGGGACCGCCCTGACAGGGATCGGTGAAGTTCTTGTAACAGTCAAGGCCCACGCTGTGACTGTATTGATAGGAGAACTTCGCGCTCATCAGGTTCTTTTCGCTGAAGCGATTGTCGATTTTGATATCGAACTGGTCGTTGTAATCGCGCCTTGAGCCGGAAGCGAAAAAGTTCTGGTAGATGTCTGATCCGGAAAAATTGGGCTCTGGAAAAAGGCCCATCATCTTCTGCGCCACGGGATCAATCAGGTTGCCGGGGACGTTGGGAGGCTGAAGATTCACTGGCAGATTCGGACTACCCGGGCTGGTGTAGGCAGCGATGTTGTTAAAGGGGATGAACGCGCTGCGCACAGCGCCGTTCGAACCGTTGTCGAAAAGTCCCGAGTATGGATCCCAAATTTGACCGGCGGCCACATCGCAAAGGCCATTGGCGTCGAACGATCCTCCCTGTGCCGCGCAAACCTCGCCAAAATCACCTGCCCGCATGAGGTCGGTGGGAACTGCCCCGGTGGCCGTCCTTAACCCCGAAGAGCGCAGGCCGTCATAGTCAGCGAAGAAGAAAGTCTTGTTCTTGCGGATGGGGCCGCCGATGGTGGCGCCATAATTGTTTCGGTGCCCCGGCGGAATGGGTTGCCCAGCTCGATTGGCGAACCAGTTGTTTGCATCGAGGCTATTGCTGCGGAAGAAGTCGTACCCGCTACCATGAAAGTTGTTCGTGCCCGAGCGGGTGATCATGTTGACCACAGACGCTCCGGAGAATCCATATTCAGCGCTGAAGTTGGTCTGCTGAACCTTGAATTCTTCGATCGCCTCGGGCGACGGAACATAAGTCGCCTGCCGTGATGCCGCCGTTGGGCTCAGAGTTCGTAACTGAAGCGCCATCGGTCAGGATGTCGGCGGTCGATCCGCGGCTGCCGTTGGAAACGAAATTGGTGCCGGTGCAGGTAGCGTCGCATTGTTCGTCCATTGCGGTGACGCCAGGCGCCAGGGAAGTCAGGGCGATCACGTTGCGGTCGATCAATGGCAGATTATTGATGAACCTGCGATTGACCACCTGGCCGGTCTCCGCATCCTCGGTTTGGATGGCCTGTGGCTGCGCATCCACCTGCACGGTTTGGCTGGTACCAGCCACCTTCAGGTTGAGGTTCGCCGTGACGTTCTGATTGATATCGACTTTGACATTGGCGCTGCGCGCCGTGTCGAAACCTTTCGCTTGGGCTGAAACCGTGTAGACTCCCGGCGGAATTGTGCGGAACAGATAGCGCCCGCTACTGTCGGAAGTCGTATTAAACACGAAGCCTTTTTGCGTGTCGGACAGGACGACGGTGGCACCCGGCACGACTGCCCCGGTGGGGTCCGTCAATTCGCCGCTGACGGTTCCGAAGTAGGCTTGACCAAAAAGCAGGGCCGGCGACATGAGCGCCAGGCAAAGCAGGACCACCAAGCATAGTGACGACCCGAAACGGTTACCCATGACGACCTCCCGAAAAGATCACTTCATGCGGTCCGGGTCAAGAGGTCCGAGCAAGCAGTCCCTCCTGGCGCGGTTCTATTGAAACGTTTTATTACCGATAAGGTCAGACCCTGTCAAGCAAAATTTGCCAGACTCGCCCAATCGATAACCGTTCGTTATCTCTTACCGGATGCTTTAATGCGCGCTATAAGGCACGAAACCACGGGCTTTGGTGCGCAGGCGATACACCGAGGTTGTCGCCGTAATGTAGAGGGAGCGATGGTCTTTGTCTCCCCAGGTGAGGTTGGCGGGTTGTTCCGGCATCTCAATCGTGCCCAGGTGGTGGCCTTCCGCGTCCCATACCCAGATGCCCTTGGGACCGGTGACATAGATGTTTCCGTTAAGATCAACTTTGATGCCGTCGGGAACACCCTCGTGGGGCGCGCCCTTCATCTCGCCAAAAATCCGGCCATTGCTCAGGGAACCGTCGGGTGCGACGTCGTACACGCGCATGTTCAGCTGCTGACTGTCATCGTCATCCACGTAAAGGCGTTTTCCATCGGCCGAGAAAGCCAGCCCATTGGGCTGAGTCAGGTCTTTGGTCAGAAGCCTGAGGCCGCCCTTGTCATCGAGACGAAACACGCCCTGGAACGAGAGTTCCTGTTGCTCTCCCTTGACCAGGTCGAGCGTGGGATCGGTAAAGTAGAGAGCGCCGTTGGGGCCGAGCACAACATCGTTAGGACTGTTCAGCTTCTTTCCGTCGTAGCGGTCGGCAAGAACGGTGTACTTTCCCTCCGGAGTGACTGCGATGATGGCCCGCAGAACGCTGGCGCAATCAATCAGACGGTGTTGGCGGTCGTAGGTGTTACCGTCGGGGTCGCCGAGAGCAATCACTTCCTGCTTACGGCCGTCGAGCGAAACGCGAAAGATCTTGTTCTGGGTTTCATCGCTCACGTAGAGGAAGCCGGACTCATCCCAGACCGGGCCTTCGGTGAAGCCGAAATCTCTGGCCACCCGGGTCAGCTTTGCTTTGCGGTCAAATAATTTCCAGAACTTGGGAGATTCGGCCGTCAGCTTGAAAGTCCGCGCCGGCGACTGAGCGGCAGCCGTGACCGCCACGAACCCGGCAAGACAAACAGCCGCACCGGCGAGCGCAGCGGCTCTGAGCCTTCGTTCGAGAGCCACACAGGTAACGAATCGTCGCATTTTCAACATAGCCTTGTTTCTCATTTCTGTTCTTCCTCGGGGGCGTTCTTATGCCCCTCGTTCTCATGGCGTGGCAGGCGGAGCGTCAATCCCGAGGATCGCAAAAAATCACGGACCAATTGGCTATTTTCGTTTTACCGCGATTGCGGAAATCTCAATGCGTGCATTGTTCACAAGGGCCATGACCTGCACTGTCGCTCGCGCCGGCTTCGGGTCGGGCATCACCGACTTGTAGGCTTTGTTCATGTCGGGGAATTCGTGAATGTCGGCCAGATACACGGTCACCGAAACGATGTCTTTTAAGTCGAAACCGGCCGCCTTGACCACTTTCTCGATATTGGCCAGGGCAGCTTGCGTTTCCGGGCCAATTCCGCCGGATACTAACTTGCCCTGGTCGTCAGTGCCTTCCTGCCCGGCGACGTAGAGCGTGTCCCCGGCGAGCACCCCATCACTGAAGGGAAGGCCGGCGGTACCCGGAAACTTGATCACACGGCGCTCTTCGCCGAAACTCGTCAGGGTTGCGGTCAGGACAAGCAGCACGAGACCAAGATAATTCAGCGACAAACTCGACTTTCCGATACTCATATCGTGTCAGCTCCTTTTTTGCGATGTTAGAATTCGCCCGTTGCACTGCCTCAAGAATGCCAGAGTCCGCGTTCATATATACAACCTGGAGGACGAGATGAACAAATTGTGGCACATGAGATTTGCGCGAACGAGTTTGTTCGCAGCGGCAGGAATTGTACTCATCTGCGCAATTTGGCAGCTGAACTCCAGTCTCCTGGCACAGTCTTCCAGCGGCTCTCCACGAAGCGAAGACGAAAAGCTTCTCGAGGGCTACCGCCACGTCGAAGTCGCGTCCGTATCGGATGCGCTGGAAGCAACTCACTGGCCGGAAGATGTACCTGTCCCACAAAATGCAGCCGATTTTCCCCGCCAAATTTGCCGGATTTGCGCTCACCGTAAAGTTGAGCAAGGACGAAGGCAACAAGGACCCGGCCGCGCTGAGCGGTATGTTGGCGGCCATCGATCAAGGGGCGCCGAGTTCGGTCTGGGTCATGGTGGTCGAGGACGGAGCTGACATCGCGGGCATGGGCGGCCTGATGGGGACGGCCATGTCAGCTCGCGGATATTCCGGCGCGATTATCGATGGCGGAGTGCGCGACGTCGGCCAGCTGCGCAAAATAGGTTTTCCCGTCTATGCGACCGGCATTGTTCCGTCCACTTCCGTCAGCCATTACCGTTTTGCCGGGGCCAATCTGCCGGTATCTTGTGATGGCGTTGAGGTGCGGCCTGGCGACATCGTTGCCGCCGATGGAGATGGGGTCGTGATCGTTCCGCGCGCCCGCGCGGCAGAGATTCTGACGCGGGCCCAGGAGATGGATTTCAAAGAGCACTCCATGTACTCGATTATTGAGAAATACAAATCCATTCAGGAAGCGGTCAAACAGTTCGGCAGATTGTGATCTGGCGCGCACCGTTGCAAGTTGGCGCGCACACAACGTGTATGAGCTTCGCCCCAGATCCTTCGCAAGCTCAGGATGACGCCACCATCAGGAGGAAGGAGATCGGGAGCAGCGTTACTCCGCGTGTCATTAAAGATTGCGTTCGCACAATTTTCGTTGGATAATGCGCGGTGCTATTAAATCGTTTCAATGAGCGCTTGGATGGCTGAGGCATTTTGACCGGGGTCCCAATTCGCGGAGGAGCAATCCTGCTGCTGGCTGTTGTTTTGGGTTGCGCGCTTATGGCAGCGTCCGATGAGGTGCCCAAAGAATCCATGGGGGCCGTTCTTGATGTGCTGCCGGCGCAGCTGATCGCCTCTCCACCGGGAGCGAATTGGCTCTCCTACAACGGAGACTTCACCGGCCGCCGCTTCAGCAGCCTGGCGCAAATCAATCCGGCAAATGTCGGCCAGTTGCGGGCGCAGTGGGTATTCCATTCCAGCAATTCGAATCGGCTGGAGGTCACTCCCGTAGTCGCGAACGGCGTCATGTTCGTAACCTCGGCCAATGACACCTACGCGCTGGATGCGCGCACGGGGCGGATGATCTGGCATCACGCATGGCCGATCTCGGAGGGATTGATCGACGATGCTTCGGGGCACCTCAGCCGAGGGGTCGCAGTCTGGCACGCGCGAGTGTACAGGCTGACCGACAACGCCCACTTGCTGTGCCTGGACGCCCGTTCGGGACATTTGCTGTGGGACGTCCCTTATGCAGATTGGAACAAGAACTACGGCGCGACCTCCGCGCCCCTGGTAGTGCATGACAAAGTGATCGTGGGTACGTCGGGTGGCGACGACGGCGTGCGTGGCTTTGTGGCGGCGTATGACGCGACCACGGGAAAATTGGCCTGGCGTTTCTGGACTATTCCTGCTCCTGGAGAATTCGGTTCCGAAAGCTGGCCCGGGAACATGTACTTGCACGGCGGCGGCACCACGTGGATGCCGGGCACGTACGACGCTGCAAACCAACACGCTGTACTGGACCACCAGCAACCCGAGCCCTGATTTCGACGGCAGCGTGCGGCCCGGTGACAATCTCTACACCGACTGCGTGCTGGCGCTCGATCCGGACACCGGAAAATTAAAGTGGCATTTTCAATTCACGCCGCATGATCTATTCGACTACGATGCCACCGAGACCCCGCTTCTGATCGACGCGGTTTACCAGGGCGCGCTGCGCAAGCTTCTGGTGCAGGCGAATCGAAATGGCTTCCTCTATGTGCTCGATCGCACCAACGGAAAGTTTCTTTCCGCCGCGCCCTTCGTAAAAAAGTTGACGTGGGCAAAGGGCATCGACGAGCGCGGGCGCCCTATCGTCTCCGGCCTCAAACCGACGCCGGAGGGAACCCGCATCTGTCCTGGCTACGGCGGCGCCACCAACTGGTTTGCGCCGTCCTACAACGAGGAAACGCATTTCGTTTATTTTCTCGCTCTGGAGGAGTGCCAGGTATTTTTCTCCAAGCCGCAGAAGTTCGAGGAAGGGAAGACCTTTTACTCGACCGGGGTCAAGCGGATTCCAGGAGAAATGTCGCAGAAAGTTCTTCTGGCCTACGACCTGGACAAACAGACGTTGGCGTGGAGCTATCCGCAGGTGGGGCGTGCGCGATCTTCGGGCGGTACGATGACCACGGCCGCCGGTCTGGTGTTTTTCGGCGATGACGCGCAATCGTTCGAGGCGGTGGACGCCAGAACCGGAAAGCCGCTGTGGCACTTCAATACCGGGCAGGACTTTGGCGCATCGCCCATGAGCTATGCCGTGCTGGACAAGCAGTACGTGGCCATTGCCGCAGGCAGTGACATTTTCAGTTTTGCGTTGCCGTGAAATCTCTAAAAAAACAAAGGAGCTCGATCATGACCTCGACATTCTTCGATCGCAGGAAGCTGATGACCTCGTTCGCAGCCGTAATGTCTGCCCTGGGCGCGGGAGCATTGCTGTCTACAAGCGCGCAGGCCAAGAGCCGGGATGCGGGTGTACGCAAGTTAGACCGGGATGGCAAGGCGGCGGACGGAAAGCAGATGATCACCGCCCTGATCACGCACAACGGCCTGCTCTACATTGCCGGCCAGGGTGCCAACTCCAACGGGCCGGTGGGCAAAGATGACATCGACAGCCACACCACGAAAGTGATGGAGAACGTGAAAGAGCTGGTCGAAACCGGCGGCGGCAGCATGGACAGCATTCTGCAGCTCACGGTTTATCTCGCCAATCTGGACTACTACGATCCCATGAACAAGATATTCAAGACCTATTTTCCCAATGGCGGTCCGGCGCGAACCACCGTGGCCGTGGCCGCTCTTCCCGGCAATTCCATGCTGGAAATCAACTGCATTGCGGCCATTGTGCGCAAATAGAATCGCGGCACGTAAAACTTGCAGGACGCTCACAAGGAGATCAAATCATGCGACGAGGCGCTCAATGGAATCGGCGCAGTTTTCTGGGAACGTTAGGAGTGATTGCGGGTTCGATGATCGCATCGACCCGGATAGCGTCCACCAAGCTGTTCGCGGCGAAGGGAAGCACGAAGGTCAGCGGCTTTGGCCAGTCGGGTAATCCCTACGAAGAGCTCGGAGTTACGACCCTCATCAACTGTGAAGGCACCATGACCATGCTGGGCGGTTCACTTCTGCGTCCGGAACTGGAAGCCGTGATGGCCCAGGCGGGGCGCCACTTCGTCAGCCTTCCGGAGTTGGAGGTGGCGGCGGGAAAACGGATTGCCGAAATGCTCAAGCTGCCCGACGGCTACACCGCGCTGGTAACTTCCGGCGCGGCGGCCGCGATCCAGTCGGGACTGGCTGGAATCCTCACCGGCGACAACGAAAAATTCATCAAGCAGCTGCCGGATCTTACCGGGCTGAAGTCGGAAGTGATCATTCAGAAGTCGCATCGCAACGGCTTCGACCACCAGCTCCGCACTACGGGAGTGAAGCTGATCGAGATCGAGAGCCGCGACGATTTGCGCCGGGCGATCGGCCCGCAGACCGCCATGATGCACTTCTCCAACTTCGCCAATGCCGCCGGGCAGATCAAAGTCGATGAGTGGGTGAAGCTGGCTAAGGAATACAAGCTTCCTTGCATGAACGATGCCGCGGCCGACACTCCACCGGTTTCGCATCTTTGGGACTACGCCAACATGGGCTACGACCTTGTGACCTTCAGCGGCGGCAAAGCCATGCGTGGACCGCAGTGCGCGGGCTTGTTGATTGGGAGAAAAGATCTGGTTGCTTACGCGTTGCTGAACAACAGTCCTCACGAGGACACGCTGGGCCGCAGTTCCAAGGTGGGCAAGGAAGAAATTATCGGGATGGTGAAGGCGCTGGAGCTGTATCTCGCGGAAGACCATGAGGCCCTGGAGAAAGAATGGCAGGGCCGGCTGGAGTCAATCTCCCGGCAGATCACGCGCGTGTCCGGCGTCAACACCGCATTTTTCGTTCCCGACATTGCCAATCACGTTCCGCACATGCAGATTACCTGGGACGCGGCGAAGATTTCCCTGACTCCGAAGCAGGCATCGCAGCTTTTAAGAGAATCGAAACCGGCGATCGTCATAGGCGGAGGCGAGGAAAAGCCAGGCCTCTCCATGAATTCATTCATGCTGCAACCTGGGGAAGACAAGATCGTCGCCGAACAACTGGTCAGGGTTTTCCGCGAACACTCGGCGTAAGCGGCCGAGGGTCTGGTCTGAAAAATACGATCTGACAAGGGTGACTATGCAGGAAGCGACCACAACGTTTTTAGGAGGGCTGTTCCTACTTGTCATGACTCTTGGCCCACACCTCGCAAATGCTCAAGCCCCTCACTTCGACCTTCTGCTGAAGGGCGGACACGTAATCGATCCGGCGAATCACGTGGACGGGAACTTCGATGTCGCGGTTCTTGGCGGAAAAATCGCCGCCGTCGACAAGGACATCCCTGCGGGTCAAGCCGGAAAAGTGGTGGATGTGTCAGGCCTGTACGTCACTCCGGGGCTTGTCGATATTCACGCTCACGTGGGGCACGGTGGAGCGCCGCTCAACTGGTTCGCGCCTGACGCCCGTGTCCACACCGAGCCCTTGGGCGTTCCCGCCGACCTCTCGCTGCAATCCGGAGTTACCACGATTGTGGATGCGGGCAGCGCCGGCGCCGAAACATTTCTTCAAGAGAAGGAAGAGGTGATCGATCAAGCCAAGGTCCGCGTCCTGGCGTTCCTGAACATTGCCAGCAACGGCATGAACGGCGGTCTGGAACAAGCGGTCGAGCAGATGGATGTGAAGCGATGCGCGGAGACGATCCGCAAATATCCGGACATCATCGTGGGCGTGAAAACCGCGCACTACTGGACGGACAATCCATGGGACGCGGCGCATCCGCCCTGGGCTGCGGTCGATCGCGCCGAGGAGTGTGCACAGGCGGTTGGCCTGCCGGTGATGTTTGATTTCTGGCCGCGTCCGGAAAGACCTTACGCCGAGCTGATCCTCAAGAAGATGCATCCGGGCGATATTCATACCCATGTTTTCGCCCAGCAGTTTCCGATCATTCTCGCCGACGGGAAACTTAATCCGATCATGGCGGAGGCTCGCGCCCGGGGAGTGATTTTCGATGTCGGGCACGGGGCTGGGAGCTTCTGGTTCCGCAATGCAGTTCCGGCAGTGCGGCAAGGCTTTATCCCCGATTCCATCTCCACTGATCTGCACACCGGCAATTACACCGTGTTGAGTATGACGCAGGTGATGTCTAAGTTTCTGGCCATGGGAGTTCCGCTGGATGAAATCATCCGGCGATCCACGGTGAATCCCGCGCATGAGATTCACAGGCCGGAGTTGGGAACCTTGTCCGTCGGGAAAGAAGCTGACGTGGCAGTGTTGGAGGTGCTCAGCGGGAAATTCAGCTACATCGATTGCGGCTTCGCGCGTATGGATGGAACCGTCAAATTAACGGCGCGCATGACGGTGCGGGCGGGACGCATTCTCTACGATCCCTCAGGCTTGAGCATGGTGCCGTGGGAAAAGGCACGTCCGCAGTATTTCAACACGCCCGCGTTGGGCACGTCTCCTCCGGCGAGAGCAGACGATTACCCGCGGGAATGAGAGGCTGGCCTGTGTCATTGTTGCCAGCCACTCACTTTCCACTGTGGGAAGGGGCTCGAAGAATGAAGTCGAATCCGTCGGAACGGTAGATCGCCCTGCCGCCGTCCTGAGGTTGAGCCCCGACTTTGCCAGCGCGCACAGTTTCAATTGCGACAACCAATCTGGGCAGCACCGAGGGTTGCGCGAAGGGGACGTTGTGCGCCCCGAGCACTAGTTTAACTTGCGGAGCCAGAGCGGCGAGGCGTTTTACTGAGGCGACGTAGTCATCAAGATTGGTTTCCGGACGATACAGCCAGATCGGAGCGGGATAATAAGTGTCGCCGGTAAAGAGCAGGCTGTGGGCGCGATCAAGCAGGGAAATAGCGTCTGGAGTGTGGCCGGGTGTGGAGAGAACTTCCAGGCTGCGGCCGCCCAGGTCGATCTTGTCGTGGTCATGAAGAAAGCGAGAAATTCTCCACGGCCGGGTCGCGTAGGCTTTCGAGTCAAAACCCTTTGGCAGGTCGCCGCAAATCATGCCTGAGCCAAGCTCGTCCTGAGCGTCCTCTCGTGAACCTTTGGCGTTGGTCCGGGTGAAATCTGTATCCATTCCATACACCGTTTCGAACTGCCAGTTGCCGCCCACGTGATCATTGTGAGTGTGTGAATTGAGAACGATGATGGGGAGTTGCGTGAGCCCTGAGACGACCTTGTGAAGATCGCTGATGCCCATGCCGGTGTCGAACAGCAGAGCTTGCTTCTCACCGACAATAAGGTAAGAGATGGTCTCTTCCGCCTGATGCGGCTCGTAAATGGCGAAGACCTGCGGTGCGACTCGATAGACTTCAAACCAGGGATCACTGACGGCGACGCGTTCCAGAGCCTTGTACTCGGGTCGAGGAAGCGCGCGGCACCAATCGGGCGGGATGGGCTCGGCCGATTGCGCACTGGCAAGGGCGCAGGGGAGAACCGCAAAGAAGGCAGCGAGAAGGATTTTCGCCTTCACTGATCAGGCCAGCTCCAACTCGATTTTTTTTGCCGCGGGGTCGAGCGTAGCGATGCGAAACTTGCGAATCTGCCCGGCGCGGGCAGCTTCTGGCTTGGCCTCTCCGGCCGCGGCGCCCCCCTTCCAATGGGCCTTGAGCTTCGAACTTAACAACGACAGGTCCGGTTTCGATGCGGGCGGCGTTTTTGATTCAGATGGTTTCTTCTCGGAGCTCGTCGCGTCCATCCGACAGATCGCGTGGATGCCGTCTCCCAGTTCCACGCGAGCCTGACCACCTGAAACTTCGCCCATGCGTCCGGTGACCACATCGCCTGGCTTGTGCTCGGCGATGTATTCGTCAAGGCTGGTAGGGACAAGTTGCTTCATGCCCAGTCGCAGTTGCCGCTTCGCCGTATCCACGGCGAGCACCTGGGCTTTCACCAGCTGCCCAACTTTCAATACGTCTTGCGGATATTCGATCCGCTTCTCGGCGCTGATATCGCTTACGTGAATCATGCCTTCAATCCCTTCGGCCAGCTGCACGAACGCGCCGAACTTGGTGAGGCTTGTGACCGGTCCTTCAATCACGGTGCCCACGGCAAAACTTTGCGCCACATTCGCCCAGGGATCCCCCAGCGCCTGCTTGAGACCGAGTGCAATGCGGCGCTCCGCCGGATTCACTCCCAGGATCACCACTTCAACGATCTCCCCTGGTTTTACCACGTCGCTAGCGATCCGCACCTTCTTGGCCCATGACATTTCGGAAACGTGAATCAAGCCTTCAATGCCGGCCTCGAGTTCCACGAAGGCGCCGAATTCGAGGACCCGTGTGGCTGTACCGCGAGCCCGCTCGCCGAGTTTGTATTTTTGAGCGACCGAGTCCCAGGGATCTTTCTGGAGCTGCTTCATGCCCAGCGCAATACGGCGCTTTTCGAGATCCACCTTGAGCACTTTCGCTACGATCTGCTGCCCCACTGAGAGCACATCGGCGGGCTTGTCGATCCGGCCCCAGGCGATCTCCCCGATGTGCAGCAAGCCATCCACGCCGCCCAGATCAACGAAAGCTCCGTAGTCAGTGAGGCTGCGGACCGTGCCCTGCACGATCTCGCCTTCGCGGACCTCAGTGTAACGGCGCTCTTTCACGCCGCGCTCTTCTTCTTCGGCGAGGGCGCGGCGATCGACCACCACGTCTTCCTCGGTCACGTCGAGCTTGATGATGCGGCAGCGAATTTCCTGCCCAACCAGCTTCTCCATGTCGGAGGCGTCGCGTACCCCACTGCGCGAGGCCGGCATGAACGCGCGCACGCCTACGTCCACGCTGAAGCCGCCTTTAATTACGCCCGTGACCGTGCCCATCAGGGTGGCTTTCTCGGCGAAGGCTCGCTCCAGCGATGACCAGTCAGCGGGGCGCGATATCTTCTGCCGCGAGAGTTCGTAGTAGCCTTCGCGATCGCGGCCCTTGACCGAAACCGGAATCTTATCGCCGGGCTTAACGGTTTCGCCCGCACTCTGGAAAACCGCCAATGGCATGATGCCTTCGGTCTTGAACCCAATATCGAAGAAGACGGACTCACTCGACACGGCGATCACCGTGCCCTCAATCTGCCGCCCGCCCTCTTCTTTCTTGCGGGAGTGGCTCTTCTCGTACTGGGAAAGCATGTCCTCGAACGACTCGTCGGATTCAGCGACGGGATGGGATTCCGGAATACCTGGGTTCGACATGAGAGCTCAGAGATCTTCCTATGATGGGATACCGGCTAGGATAGCATTCTGCGCGCGTCTGCGCAGTTGTGGAGAGAGACCTGTTGAGAGGGAGAGAGCTAACGATACGAAGATTGCTTCGGGCCCAACTCCTCAATCTTGGGAAATGACCAGGGGGCGCTGGGAGTGCACTCCGGTGGCTCCTGCCCGGTCTGGACCGCCTTAGCCAACACTTCAAGAGCCAGGCCGGCATTCGGCGGTGAGACGACGGTTGCAGTGAGCAGACCTCGGCGAACCCACTCCCGGCCGGTCTTGGCTACGCCGTCACAACCAGTGAATGGTACGCTCAGCCAGTGGTCACGCTCCTTGGCGCCGGGCAACTCCTCGAAAGCTCTCCTCGCGCCCATCGCCATGGCATCGTTCTGGCAGCCGATCAGGCGAACATCAAGTTTTTTCGAGGTGCTCAACGACAGCCAGGATTTGATGGCGTGATGCCCGCTGCGCTCGGTCCAGTCTCCCTTGATCACCTTCAATTCCAGCCCGGCTGATTTGGTGGAAAGCATGCCTTTGGTGCGTTGTGCCGCGACCCCGCCGCCGCCGGACGGACCTTCTATGTACAGAATATTGCCTTCCTTTACCAGCGCCGCAAACTGTCTGGCCTGAATCCTACCAACCTCAACCTGATCGGTGGTGACCGCGAAGACGGGGGCGCGCCGGCCCCGGCGCAGCTCGGGAAGGTACTCCGATTCGCGATTCAGGATCGCCCAGCCGATGCCGGCCGCAACCGCGGCCCTTGCCACCTGAATCATTTCTGTGCCGACCGGCTCAACGATAATCGCGTCAGGCCGCTGGCCCGAGTCCTGGATGATCTTGACCAACTGTTGAGTCTGGTTGACGGCGTCGTTGTCCGCGTAAATGATCTGGATTTTGGCGCCGAGGCGGGAAGCAGCTTCCGTGGCAGAGGCCGCTTGCTCGGCCTGGTAATCATTGTCGCTCGTGATCAGCGCAACAACTACGTTCAGTTGCTTCATCAAGGTGGAGGCGTTCGGGGCCTACCGACGCCTCTAATGTATCCAGAATGACCGGGCTTGTCGATTTAACAATAAGATTCCGCCAGGCGGCGGGAATCGTATGCCCTGGCTCGTATACAATCGGGGCCCTGAAAAGTGGATGCCTGGAAAAACGAGAAACCACCAAAAACCTATGAACCGCAAAGTCACAGTTTCAACTCTTCTCTTCGTCGCAGTCACACTCGCCGCCGCCTTCGCCCAGGAACTGCCGACCGCCAAGCCCGAGACGCTCGGGCTTTCTTCGGAGCGGTTGGAGCGCATCAGTACCGCAGTTCAGCGCGGCATCGACGACAAACGAATTGCCGGCGCGGTCACCCTGGTGGCCCGGCGCGGCCACGTGGCCTGGTTCAAGGCGCAGGGCATGATGGATCGCGAGGCTGGCAAGGCGATGCGTCCCGACGCGCTGTTCCGCATCTGCTCCATGAGCAAGCCCATTACCAGCGTGGCCGTGATGATGCTCTACGAAGAGGGTCGCTTCATGCTCGACGACCCGATCTCGAAGTACATACCCGAGTTCAAGCATCCCAAGGTCCTGGTTAAACGTGCAATCGGCGAGCCGTACACGATTCCAGCCGCCAGAGAGATTACGATTCGGGACCTCCTGCGCCACACCTCGGGACTCACCTACAACTGGAACGCCGATCTCGGCCCCATTTACACCAAGGCGGATGTCGCCCACGGAATCCTGCAATACGATGGCACGATCGAAGACAGTGTGAAGCGCCTGGCAGGCCTTCCGTTGCTCTTCAGTCCTGGGGATCGCTGGGAATACGGCTTGAGCGTGGATGTGCTCGGGCGCCTGGTGGAAGTGGTTTCCGGCAAGCCACTCGACGAATTCTTCCGTGCCCGCATCTTCGAACCTCTGGGCATGAAGGACACGTATTTCTATCCGCCCGAGAACAAGCTCGATCGGCTGGCTGCGGCCTATACCTACTATGAAGGGAAAGGCCTCAATCGTTTTCCGGATACTCCGATCACGGAAGGAGCATTCACATATTCCGCGGACTATCCCTACCGCGGTCCCAAGAAGTTGTTTGCCGGGGGCGCCGGGCTCACTTCTACCGCATCGGATTACTTGCGCCTTTGCCAGATGATTCTGGATGGTGGCAAAGTGGGAAACATTCAGCTCTTGAGTCGCAAGTCCGTCGAGCTGATGACGCACGATCAACTGGGAAAAATCGATTCCGAACGCGGCTTCGGACTCGGCTTTGGTGTGGATGGCGTGAAAGCGCCGCTGCCGGAGCTGGGATCGCCGGGAGAATACAAATGGGGAGGCTTCTTTTACACGGCGTTCACCGTAGATCCGAAGGAGCAGATGATCGTGATCTTCATGGCCCAGCTGCACCCGAACGGGGATCTGCACTTGGACAATGAAGTGAAGGTACTGGCCGAGCAGGCCATCACTGATTGAACTGAACCTACTATGAATATTTTCAGCGCGATGTGCAGACTCTTTCTACTATTACTTTGCTTTGCTGCCCTGGCGATGGGAGCCGAGAAGATGTCGGCACCCCAGTTGATTGAGCTGGCCCGATCAAACGGTTCGAGGCCCGATAACGCGGGATTGCGGGACGCGATTGTCGCCAGCTTCGATGCCAAGGACCTGAAAGAAGGAACCGCCTGGGCCGGCCACGGGCCGGAGTTCTTTTTCGCCACGCAAGCGCCGTCACAACCACTACTCATCATCGACGACGCTGCCGGCCCGCAGATGCAGCATCTCGCCGGCTCGGATCTCTGGTACACGGCCGCACATGTCGAACCCTTAGGCAGGCTGCACTCGTTCCATTACACGGTCAATGGCGCTGCCTTTGGGGGCAAGCTGGATCTACCGGCGTTTGGTCCGCCCTCCTATCTTCAGCCTGGTGTACCCTCCGGCACGCTGTCGGACAAACTGGTTCACACCAGCAAGATCTACGACGGCATGAAGAGCGAATATTGGATCTACGTGCCGGCGCAATATGACCCGAAAACGTCCCGCTGCGCTGATGGTCTTTCAGGATGGCGGTGGCTATATCCATCGCGATGGCAACAATCCAACTCTCAATGTCCTCGATAACCTGATTGCGCAAAAAAAGATTCCGGTCATGATCGCGGTATTCATCAATCCAGGGGACGTCACCGATGCTCCCGGTACCCCGACCTACAGTTTCGTGAAGGCGTATTCGGACAAGTGGCAGCGCACTCTTAAAGATTCGATGCGCAGCACGCTCTATGACACGGTGAGCGATCGCTATGCGCGCTTCCTGCGAGACGAGATTCTGGCTGACGTTCAGGCGCGCTACAACATCCGCAAAGATGCGTACAGTTGGGCGATCACCGGCCTGTCATCGGGTGGCATCTGTTCTTTCAATGCTGCCTGGCAGATGCCTGATCGCTTCAGCCGCGTTATCTCATGGATTGGCAGCTTTACCAGCATCCAGTGGAAGGAAGACCCCGCGATTCCGGATGGTGGTCAGGACTATCCGGAGAAGGTCATGCGCGAATCCCGGCGCAATATTCGGGTATGGTTGCAGGACGGCTCAGAAGATCAGGAAAACGAGCGCTACGGAAGCTGGCCACTGGCCAATCTTCGCATGGCCAATGCACTCAAGCTGAAGGGTTACGACTTCCACTTCAGCTTCGGCAAAGGCACGCACAACTCCGGTCAGGGGGCCGCTGAATTTCCGGAAGAGATGATCTGGCTCTGGCGAGATTACGATCCCGCAAAGACCGGGCAGACCTACGAGATGGATCCGGCGGAGAAAGCCAAACCGATTTTCCGCGTTGCGATTACAAACCGCAACGCTGACTAGGCACCGAACGCCGTTCGATGACTTACTGCAACTCGCCCGGGTTGCTGGCGAGCTGCTCGGCTTTCTGTTGTTCGGCAGCCGCCTGCGCTGGACGGCTGGTAAGGCTATAAATTTCGGCCATCCTGCGATGCGGTTCAGCCTCCCGAGGCCGCAGCGACGACGCCTCTTCGAGATAACGCAACGAATCAGCATACTGTCCGGAGCCCTTGCTCTTTGTCGCAAGTCCGAAAGTCGCATTGTAGAGCAGGTCGGCGGTCGCTGCATCCTGAGGATTGAGCTGATGGGCGTGGTGCAATGCCTGATACGCGGCAAGATCCTCGCCCAGCTTCAGCAGCACAGCCCCATACAAAGAATTCAGTTGAAACAAATCGGGCCAGCGTTTGAGGGAAGTGGCCAGCGGTGCTCGCGCTTGCTCAAACTGGTTGAGTTGATAGTAGGTAAGCGCAAGGTTGTACTGCATCTGCGGCGATTGCGGGGCCAGTTCGGCCGCCCGGCGCAGGGGCTTCAGCGCCGCCTCCAGGTCTCCGTGCTGGCCATAGATGGTGCCGAGTTCGGTCAGCTTGTCCGCGTTATCAGGATCATAAAGTTGTTCGCAGACAGTGTGCGCTTCCTCGCGGGGACCCTGGTCGAGCTTCTGGCTGCATTCGATCCTCAGCTGGCTGTCCTTGGAATCGCGCCGGCGCAACTCTGCTGACAGGGCCAGAGCTTTCTTCGCGTCCGCCTCGCGTCCCAGTTTGCGATAGACAAGGCCAAGCTGGTAGGGAACGCGGGCGTCTCGCGGAATCAGCTGCGATGCTTTGACCAGCCACTTTTCAGCGGCGGCCAGGTTTCCCTGTTTGAAGTAAGCGTAGCCCAGATAGTAGGCAGTATCGGGGAATGGCGGCTTTATGGCTGCCCGAGTCAGATTCTGCACGGCTCTGGCGTACTGCTGATCGTCCAGGTCAAGTCGGCCCAGGTAGTAGAAGACGTTGGGATGATCTCCGACTTCGCGACGTACCAACTCCAGCTCGCGGCGGGCTTCCTCGGATTTATGCATTTCGAACAGTGCGACCGCGAGCGGAAATCGCGCCCTGACGCTGAGAGTCGGGTCGGCCGCGAGCGCGGCTCGAAATTCGGTTGCGGCAGTGTCGTATCGGTCCTGCTTCAGCGCATCGTAACCCTTGCCCAGGTGCGCTTGAGGAGTGTCAGGGGGAATTGCCTGGGACTGGGCGTTGACGATCCCAAGAGATGACAGAGTCAGTGCGGCCAGCAAGAGCAGGGTTCGTCGCTGTAGGGTGGCGAGCACTCATGGCAAGAGCAAGATCATTATATGTGCGCAATGTGGACGCGGGCGTCCCGCCCGTGCGTCAGTCCGATCGAGTCGCCGGCAGGAAAGTCCTTTGCCTCAGAATATTGCCGAGCTTCGCTCGGCCGCACGAGCGAGGACGCTCGCGCCTACATTGCGCGCTTGTGCGCTTTGGCGATCAGAGCGGCTGCTATTCTTTTGAGGTCAGCAATTTCGCTGGGAGTGGCGCTGCTGACGCAGTCGCGTACCAACTTCTCACAGCGCTCGCGCACCTGATCGTAGGCTGCGGGGTCCTGGCCGCGCACGCTCAGCAGTTCCTTAAGCCAGTGCTTGCCGTACCCGGCGTGCATGGTTTCGTCAGCCCAGTCGAAGTCCATGTCATGCTCGCTTACGGTGTCGCCATAAGCATGGAAGAGTTGGGTGCGGGCCGGTTTGTGGCGGATGTTCTTGGTTTCGAAAAAATAAAGCATGCCTAGCCGGTAAATCGGGTCTTCACCGGAAGCACTTTCGTAAATGTACGTTCCCAGAGGAATTTCAGCGGGATCAAGTCCCCACGCCATCAGGCGCTCGTAGCCCATCCGGCAGTGACGCGACTCGTCGTAGGTCCAACGGGCGGCATTGTGGATCCATTCCCAGGGTAAGGCATCTGCGAAAGCGCTCAACATCACGCCGCCATTTTCAATGGCCCAGACCTCATTCAAGTGACTGATGGCCGAGCGCAGTTGCAATTGCATCCCTTCTCCGTAGGGATAGGTGGAGTCAACCACGTCCGGCCAGTAGAAGCGGCACGGCCAGAAACGTGGATCGCGCGCGGGCCGGTCGGGGATCGTGTATGTCTTTGCTCCGGGCAGCGGACCTGCGCCAGGTACGGCCGATGAAGGCCTAACTCCTACCCCGCCGACATCAGCCAGCCGTTTGGCGATCGCCTGCGTCCAGGCCAGCGCGCCATCGCGGAGCTCAGGATTGCGGACTAACGCGGATGCCCCCCATTGCTCGAAGGCGGCGATCTGTTCGGCTTTTTCCGAGAGCGCGAGCGACAGAAAGCGGTGAGTGGGCCCGTCGGCAATGGAATCAGATGCTTCCAGATACTCTTTAAAGGAATCACGCAACGCCGGCAGAAGAACTTTTCCGATGGAGAGCAGGAAAGCTGGAGCCGATGGAGAATCCTTGACCGCGCCGAAAAGCTCGATCAGCGCGCGGTCGGCACCTTGCTCTTCCAGAAGGCGGCTGGGGAAGCGCAGCTCGAATACCCGATTCCGCAAGGCATCCGCGGTTTCCGCGCTTTGCCAGATGAAACGAGCGAGCCCGGTCTTGATCTCCAGAGGTGCGATGGCTGGAATCCACGCAGCCTCACTCACCAGAAGCGAGCGCTCGCAAAAGAAAAAGCGCTTCAGAAGCTGCGCCGTATCTACCCGCATCCAGCGTGCCCTGGGCTGCGGGCTCGACAGGAACTCGGAAGCTTGTGACATGTTTTCCTTTTTCCCGTGGCTGGAGGTCGAGCTCCTTCCTCTCTAGATCACTTCTGGTCTCCTATTTTAAGACCTGATTCCGGTCAGTGCGAGCTAGAAGGAGTTGCTCAGCGCTACCGTGATTACGGCTACGATCAGGACCAGCAACCCCTGATTCAGCCGCCGGCGGGCCAGGGCAGGCGCATCCTGCCATTCGCCTCGCCACAAGCCCCAGAGGTTGCCCATCACGATGGAGAGAGAGATGAACAGAGGCCAGCCGGCGACCGCGCCCCAGCGCCCCAGTTTTGCCGCGCCTGCGCCGTAAAGATAGAAACTTCCGATCCACATCAATGCCATCGCAGCACTCAGGGCGAGGTTGCGCGGCGTCTCCCGGTTCCAGTACTGGCCCAGGGTGCGCTTGCTGATCATCAGGTACAGGCAATATGCGAGGTTCGCAACGCACCCCAGGGTAAACAGGAGCGCCCAGACGGTATTTCCCGAAGAGGCCGGAGAGACTCCCAACGTGGTCGCGGTGCTGATCACATTCCCACCGAAGGCCATCCCAACGTTGGGCAGGCACGAGAGTATGCCGGCAAGGATAGCGATGGCCAGGCCGATCTTGAATGCGTGCGAGTGCGTCGCCATGGACGCGCCCTCAGAAGGCGTTCTGCGGGACCCTCCGATGGAGCACAGAACGATGCCGAAGATCACCAGCGCCGTTCCGGCGAGCAGGACCAAGCCCTTCGTGGTCAAAAGCGTCTGGGGGAAGAACAGCAGCAAGGGAATCAGTGCGCCCAGGCTGGCGATCAGTCCCATGATGATCGGATACCCGAGCGCCATGCCGAGCCGATCCATTCCCAGGCCGAACAGGACTGCGCCCACTCCCCAGCCTAGTCCGAAGAGTGCCAGGACCAGGAGGTCTCGAGCAGGAGAAGCGGAGTACACGGCAAAGATGTTGGGCACCAGCAGAAGGGTGATGATCCAGTTAAAGAGCAACATGCCCAGCAGCGAAAATGTCGCCCAGGTGTGCTCCCACGACCATTGCTTGACCAGCGTCATGGGAAGAACGAAGGTCCCTTGCAGAAGGGCCGCCAGCAGCACAAGAATGAAGCCGATCAGCAGAGGCATAGGAGATTTGAAAACTTTGCCGGCTCAAGCGGCTTCAATGGACGACCGGCGTCGCATTGGTGGCCACGCACACCCAGTTGCCGTTCTTGTACATCCAGGTATCAACAAAGCGCTCCCGCCGCACGTAGCTTTTCCCGCCCTCGACTCCCTTGGCGCGAAATACTCCGGTCGCGATCGCGGTGTTACCAAACACATGCACACTCATGGATTCCGGCGATACTTGCTGTTCCTGAGAATTGTTGTTCGAGGATTTTACGCTGGCCAGAAACTCGGCCTTGCTCTGAGTGGAGCCATCGTCGTTGATGAGCACGATCTCGTTGTCGAGGATTGCATCCAGCGCCCGGGTGTCCTTGGCCTTGTACGCCTGGTTCCAGGCCTTTCTCGAGTGCGACAATTTTGGATCGAACGGCGGAATCGGAATTGTCTTGCGCCCTGACGAATAAGGCTGTGGTGCAGACCACGATCATTAAGAGAGCGCTCAGTCTCATGGTGAGGCCTCCTCATGTGGCGATGGCTACACAGTATATGGCAACCCATTGGCGTTTCTTCGAGGAGGGAGTCAACTTGATACCGTCGCCGCAAGGCTTGGCGTGGAATTCACGCTTGGTCGGCGCGACCGGGCAGGAACCAGCCCGGAGGCGCCAGATCTTGCTGCCGATAGGCATGGAGAACTTCATCGCGGCGGGGCAGGGAAGGAATCACCCCCTCTTTCGTGACCGCCAAGCCGCCAGTGACTACGGCGAACCGCACGGCATCCTCAAGACTCGCGCCACAGGCCAGCGCCATCGCCAGACCGGCGTTGAAGGCATCTCCAGCGCCTGTTGTGTCTACCGCCAACATTTTCAGCGCAGGAACGTGCGTGGTTGAAGTGGCAGTCACGATCAGAGCGCCGTTTTCCCCCAGGGTCATGACTACCTGTTTGACGCCACCGCGAATTAAGTCGCGCGCGACCGCCTCGGGCTCGACCTCCGCGCTCGGGCTAAGACCTGCGAGCACCTTGGCTTCACTCTGGTTCGGGGTAAGTATGTCTACCAACTGCAAGACGGATGGCGGCAACGGCCGGACGGGAGCCGGATTCAGGATCGTGATTGCGCCGCGCTCGCGCCCGCAAGCCAGCGCCGACGCCGCTGCAGCAACTGGAATCTCAAGCTGGGTAAGCACTACCGCCGACGAATTGAATGCGGCTTCGCACTCGGAGACGTCGGCCGCAGTCAGGAGTTCATTTGCGCCCGGATCAATGGTGATGCAGTTATGCCCCGTCGCCGCCTCGACCACGATGAAACCCACGCCAGTCGGGGCATCGGCGGTCTGCTTTACGTGGGCGACATCAATGCCCTCGTCGCGATAAAGCTCAAGCGCCATTTCACCGAAAGGGTCTTTTCCAATTCTGCTAACGAAGCTGACTTTGCGCTCCCAGCCGGGCGCACCCCACCGCCTGATTGGAGCCCTTGCCGCCATAGTCCACACGATAGCCGGTTCCCAAGAGCGTTTCACCGACCGTTGGGATGCGCTCGACCTTCATGGTCAGGCCGGTGGCATAGCTGCCTACCACGGTAATTCGAGGAGCGCCCAACAGGAAACCTCCTGAGCAGGGTTGAGAGAATTTGGGACCGGCAAGCGTACAGGGCGGCATAGACGTCTCGCGCGCCCAGCGGCTAGACGCGCGGCGCCAATACTCTGCGCGCTAGTGCTTTGGCGGTGTCGGCGCCGTCAACAGATCCACAAACATCTTGTAAAACCTCTCGGTGTCGACATCGACTTGTATTTCGACGGGTTGAACATCGACTTTGGGCTTGTCGTTATCAGTCCAGGTGAGCATGTTGCCGTAGCCGGCGCCGCGGCCCAGATCCACGTCGAGGAAGCGAGTTTCCTTTTTAGTGATAAGGCTGGGATCGAGCCATGCGGCCGCTGCCAGTTCGTCCCACAGATAGTTGTATTCGCCGAACAGGCGGGCATACTTTCCGATGTATTGTGCCGAGGGTGTGTCGCCGGCTTTGATGCGATTTATCAGCGTGGTCGTCATCCTGGTTTTTACCGAAACGTCCACCGGAGTGCAGACGATTTTCTTCCACGGCGCGCGCAGCACAATGTGAGCAGCCTCCGGATCGAACCAGATGTTGAATTCGTGGCGAGGCGTGTTGATGAACTCCGGATCGGTGGTTTGCGGATTCAGGCTGGCGCCCATGAAGACCAGTTCTTTGGCCAGCTGCGGGAATTCGGGATCGATGGAAATGGCGAGGGCCAGGTTGGTCATGGGGCCGCCGGCGTAAATCGTCACCTCATGAGGAAACTTATGGACCATGCGCAACAGAAAATGGGCAGCGTCTTCATCGAGCGGCTTGGTGGTGGGCTTGCCTTCCGGCATGTCACCAAGTTGGTCCGGTGGGTGATAGAACCGGGGCGTCCATGCGCCCAGCCAGGTAAATGAGCCATAGCGCTGCTGCCAGAGTTCGGTCTCGTCTTTTCGTCGCACCAGGGGATATTCCGCTCCCGCCACTACTGGAATATCGGTTCGGCCGATGAGTTCGAGCATGCGCAGAGTGTGCGCCACTTCGGACTTGAGCCACGCGTCTCCGGTCACGACGGTGATGCCGAGTACGTCGGTTTGCGGAGATTGGATCAGAAGCAGGATCGACTGCTGGTCCGTTCCTCCGGGGCCGGCAGCGTCCTGATCAATGATGATCTTGCGCTTCTCTTGCCCCCAGCAGGTAAGGCAAGTGAGCAGTATGGCGGCTACAATCGTTGTTGCGACAACCCAGGTTCGGCCGAATTTCATTTTTCACCTCAGGATTAATTGTGCTTTCTTCCGGTGCGTCTTCACCGCGGCTGATCTGGCTGCACTCAGTACAAGCTTTACCCTACGCCGACGCGGACAAACGCCCAATCAGCAGATTGAAAAACTTCGCAGAATCCACGTCCATGCGCGACTTTGGCATTGGGTACGAATTTATCCCGCACGACCGGAGAGGTCCTGGTGCTGGCGAGCGTCGGCGCCGAGCCGCGAATTGTCATGCTGGCTCGCCGCTTGTTTTTCCATTTCTGGAGTGCGCCGCAAGTCGCCGGCGCTTGGACTGTATCCCAAGGTTTCGCCCGCGGTCAGTTCGCCGGTAGTCTCGACATCGACATAATATTCTTTGAACTTCAGGATGGATGGATCGAGGAATGCCGCGACGGCGAGAGAATCATGCATGTTCGGCCCCACCAGGAACCCCTGCTCGCGGTTGTGGTTAATGGCGTTGCGGCCGATCTTTGCCGCAGCCTGACTGACCGGATTTTGCGCGGCTTCGAGAGTGCGCACATGGTCTTCGGTGAGCGAGGTCTTGCGCGTGGCGTCAAGGCCGACCATGGTGATGGGAATGCCAGATTGAAACACGATGCGCGCGGCCTCCGGATCGACGTAAATGTTGAATTCTGCCGCAGGCGTGATATTTCCTCCGGACAGGGACCCGCCCATGAGCACGATCCCTCGCACCATGCCGGCGAGTTCTGCGTCGAGATTGAGTGCGGTTGCGATGTTGGTCAGTGGGCCAATCGGAATCAATGTAACTTCACCAGGATATTTGCGAACAATAGCGCGAATGAATTCGGCGGCGGGCTCCGCGACAGGCTTCGTCTTTGGATCCGGAAAAACTGCTCCACCTAGCCCGTTCTCACCGTGCGCGTAAGCAGCGGTCACCAGACGGCGTACCAGCGGCGCCTTGGCGCCCACCGCAACCGGAATGTCAGTGCGACCGGCTATCTCCACCATGCGCAGGGCATTGGGCAGGGTCAGGTCCAGCGGGACGTTTCCGGCGACCGGCGTGATGCCCTCAATCTTCAACTCCGGAGAGCGCATCGCGAGAAGGAGGGCCAGAGCGTCGTCTACGCCAGGATCGGTGTCAATGATTACGCGGAACGGCCCGCGATCGGTTCTCTTGGCTGGCTGCCCAGAGTCAGATGCCTGAGCGGCTTGCGCCGGCAGCGCGAATCCAGACGCCAGGCTGCTTGCGCCCATCGCCGCAGCCGAGGTGGTCACAAACTCACGGCGGGTCATTCGAAAAGGCAGATTCGATTTCATGGCTGCTCCCTTGGATTGGTCTAGCGCGCGGCTCGCGGCGGCTGCGTCATCAGCTTGATATAGAGATCGTACAGTTTCGTGGTGTCCACATCGAACTGGACAGTCGCCTTTCGCTCGTAAGGCGGAACTTCCGCCGTCGGATCCCAGAACAGAGTTTCGCCGTAGCTGGGCCCGTGGTCGACATCAATGTCTACATAGAACTCTTTCTGCCCCGTGACGATCGAAGGGTCGATCAAGGCCGCGGCTGAAAGTTCATCCCACATGAAACTCTCTACTGAGTATTCGGTGAGGTAGCGTGCGACGGGCGTGTCGCCTTTGGCGATCGCAGCCTTCAGGCTGGGATTGACTGTGGTCTTGACCGAAATGTCCACGGGCGTGATGGTGATCTTCTTCCACGGGGCGCGCATGGAAATACGCACCGCCTCGGGATCGAACCACCAATTGAATTCGCGGCGGCCGTCGATGCTGTTGATGCCGCCGGTGCTGGCATACATGCCGCTACCCATGAGGACCAGTTCTTTGGCTAGGGACGCCACCTCCGGATCGAGACGCAGGGCGAGAGCAATATTCGTCATGGGGCCGCCCGCCCAGATCACGACTTCGCCGGGATACTTGTGCACCATGCGAATGATGAAGTGCGCGGCGGTTTCGTCCAGCGCCTTGGTGTGGGGCGTGCCTTCCACCAACGGCGGCACGATGTCGGGAGCGTGATAGCCGGCGCGAAAGGCAGGCGGAGTGCTTGCGGAGCGGTTGGAGAAATCGCTCCAGCAGCCTTTGTAGCGAAACTTGCCATAGAGAGCCTCCCACCGTTCCGTCTCCTCTTTCGAGTTAAGCAGAGGAAACTCGGCGCCTTGAATGACGGGAACGTCGGTGCGGCCGGCGATTTCCAGCAGCCGCAGAGTGCGCTGGGTTTCTTCCCTTACCCACTGGTCGCCGGTCACGGTCGTGATGCCGAGCACGTCAAACTTGTCCGACTGGAGAAAAATGAGGATGGACTGCATGTCGGTGGTGGCCGGCCCGCGCGCATCCTGATCGACGATGACTTTGATCTTTTGCGCCTGCAGCGGGTTGGCAGCGGTCAGAACGAAACAGAAAGCCAGCAGGACAAGGAAGCTTCGCGGCTTCATTGAGATACCCTCGTCTTTCAACTCTTGTAATCTTGCCCGGCTGGATTGGCTGGAATGCAGCACTGGCTCTCCAACGACCCGGTCTGGAAGAAGGAGCATTCTAATGCTTGTTCGGAGGCTCTGCCACCCACCATTCGCGGAGCGGCCGCCGATTGCGGATGGCGGCTCTCACCCACTAGAATGGCCCTGACAGCGCGCAGCACTCAGTTTTCTTATCTCTGATTCGTTCGTCATCTAAGGGATCTATGGGCCGATTTCGCCTGATCGCGCACCGATCCAGATATCCTGATCTCACTATCGTGGCCTGCGTCCTGGCTGCGATTGCGCTTTTCGCTACAGCGTTGGCTCAAGGACAGTGTCAGCCCATTGAGGATTCGGCCAAGCCGCAGCCTTCCGCAGCGCAACGTTCGTCCTCTGGGCAGCCGGAGTTCTTCGACGAGCCGAAATTCACCGTGGCGGGCGTCACCGACGTGACAAGCCTCGGCGGGCACGGCTCCAACACCGTTTTGCGAACCAAAGAAGGGCTGGCCAAGGACGTAGCCTCGCTCGGCGCTGTCCTCAATCCCGATCGCCGATACGAAGATCGCCGATGAAAAGGCCGCCGATGCGAAGCAGACGAAATCGTCCGCAAATCCTTCGGAAATTCGCGCCGAAGTTGAAGAGAAGCAGGGTAATCCGCTCGAAGCCGTTCGTGAGTACCAGCGTGCGGCCGAAACGAATTCCAGCGAGTCCAATTACTTTAACTGGGGCGCCGAGCTGCTGGTGCATCGCGCGGCCGAGCCCGCGATTGAAGTCTTCAGCAAAGGCGCCCGCCTGTTTCCGCAATCGGCGCGAATGCGGATCGGGCTGGGCGTGGCCGCGTATGCCGGTGGTTCCTATGACCAGGCGGCCCAGCAGCTATGCGAGGCGTCGGACCTGAATCCTCGCGATCCGAATCCTTACCTGTTTTTGGGCAAGATTCAAAGCGTGGAGGCGGCGCCATCAGACGGTCTGGTGCAGCGGCTCGAACGATTCGCCAAGCTGCAGCCGGAAAATGCTCAAGCCAACTACTATTACGCGCTCGGTCTGTGGAAGCAGAGAAAAAATCCGGACGACCCGCAAGCCCTGGCGCAGATGGAGGCGCTGCTGAAGCGGTCCGTACAGATCGATCCCAGCCTGGGGGTTGGTTATTTGCAACTGGGCGTTCTGTACGCGGAGCGAAAGGATTTTCCGGGCGCGGTCTCCTACTACGAGAAGGCGGTGAAGGCCAATCCGCAACTGGAAGAGGCGCACTACCGTCTGGCGCAAGCCTACAAGCGGACGGGAGAGAAAGGAAAGCCGAGCAGGAAGTTCAACTCTTCAACGAAATATCCAGAAAAAAAGACGAAGATGCGGAACGCGAACGGCGCGAGAGCCGGCAGTTTGTGTACACGTTGCGGGAACCGGCGGCGACGCCGCAACCCCGCTAAAAGCTTTACCGCAAAGGACGCCAAGGTAACGCAAAGTCCGCAAATAAGATTTTTGCGATCAGAGACGTTTCAGCGACGGGGCGGCGCGCTCATCAAGTCCACAAACATTCGATAGAACTTTTCTTTGTCCAGGTCGACCTGGATTTCGACCAGCTGAGCGGCTACTTTCGGCTTATCCCGCTCCGCCCAGGTCATCGTGTTGCCGTATCCCGCGCCGCGGTCAAGGTCCACACTCAAGTAACGCGTCTCCCGTTGGGTGATCAATGTCGGGTCGATCCAGGCAGCGGCGGCCAGTTCGTCCCACATATACTCGCCGCCTTGTCCGGTCTGGTAGAAGCGGGCGATGTAGCGGGCCAGGGGTGTTCCGCTGGCGTCAATCTGCTTGATCATCGCCGGGGTCAGCCGGGTCTTGATGGAAATATCGGTTGGAGTGCAGACAATCTTCTTCCAGGGCGCGCGCAAAACGATTTGCGCTGCCTCCGGATCAAACCAGAAGTTGAATTCGTGCCGGGGATTGTTCAGGAACTCTGGATCGTCCGTCTGCGGCCCCAGGCTTCCTCCCATGAACACCAGTTCTTGCGCCAGCTCCGCAAACTGCGGATCGATGGAGACCGCGAGCGCCAGATTGGTCATGGGCCCGCCCTCGTAGATCGTCACCTGGTTGGGAAACTGGTGTACCTTGCGAATCAGGAAATGAGCCGCGTCCTCGTCGGCAGGTTTGGTCGTGGGCTTTCCCTCAGGAAGTGGCGGGACGACAAAAGGCTCGTGCCACCATCTTTCGTCCCACGCTCCGGCGAAAGCGACCTTGCCGAAGCGCTGCTGCCAGACTTGAGTTTCGTCGCGGCGGCGTACCAGGGGGAAGGCGGCGCCGGGCACGACCGGAATATCGGTGCGCCCCATGATCTCGAGCAGGCGCAGGGTGTGGGCCACTTCCTCGTCGCGCCACTGGTTTCCGCTGACCACGGTGATTCCCAAGACCTCAACCTGCGGAGACTGAACCAGCAGTGCGATGGTCTGCATGTTGCTTCCGCCGGGACCGGAGCCATCCTGATTGATGATTACCTTGCGCCGCTGCTGGGCCGAGGCGAGGGAATTCGCCAGCAGCAGAAACATGACGACCAGGGAGAATCTGCCAGGCTTGATCGTGGTCATTGGCGTGGGGGCCGGGTCATCAATCCAATATAGAGCTTGTAGAACTTTTCCGCGTCAATATCGAATTGGACGTTGGCCAGGCGCAAGTAAGGCGGGACCTGGGCCTTGGAGTCCCAGAAAATTGTCTTGCCGTAACTGGCTCCATGATCAACATCAATGTCCATGTAAAGCTGCTTTTGCCCGGTGATAATCGTCGGATCAATCAAGGCCGCGCCTGCGATTTCATCCCACATGTAGCCGGGAAGAGAGTATTTATCCAGATATTGCGTGACCGGCGTGTTGGCTTTGGAAATGGCCGCCTTCATTTCCAGGGTGAAGCGGGTCTTGACCGAAATATCGATGGGCGTAATGGTGACTTTCTTCCAGGGCGCGCGCAGGACAATCCGGGTGGCTTCGGCATCGAACCACCAGTTGAACTCGCGGCGAGCGTCAATGGCGCCGGGATCAATTGCGCCCTTGTCGGCGTAGAGCCCGCCGCCCATCATCACAAATTCCTTGGCCAGCGTGGCCACTTCCGGATCGAGTTTCAGCGCCAGGGCGAAATTGGTCAACGGGCCGCCCGCCCACAGAACTACTTCGCCGGGATACTTGTGCACCATCTTGACGATGAATTCCGCCGCGGTGCCGGGAGCGGCCTGGATGTGCGGCGCTCCTTCTTTCATGGGCGGAACCACGTCAGCAGCGTGATAAGGTTCGTCGTAGACAGTGGAGCGATTGGCTTCGAAGTGCTCAGTCCAGCAGCCCTTGTATTCCAGTTTGCCGTAGAGGGCTTCCCAGCGTTCGGTCTCCTCCTTGGAATTGAGCAAAGGGAAGGTGGCGCCCTGAATGACCGGGATATCCGTCCGCCCGGCAATTTCCTCCATGCGGAGCACGTGCTGGGTCTCTTCCTTCACCCATTGGTCACCGCTCACGGTGGTGATGCCCAGGACGTCAAACCTGTCCGACTGCAGGAAAACCAGAAGCGCCTGCTGGTCGCTGGTGCCGGGGCCGCGCGCGTCCTGGTCCACGATGACCCGGATCTTCTGGGCTGAGGCTGGGTTGACCATGAGCGCGGCGGTCAGAACCAGCAGGGCGAGTCTCGACTGGCTACGGTCCATGTTTTCCGGATCCCTTCGCAAACGTGTCAATGGCAAATTTGAGGGCACGCCGAGCGCGATCTGGATTTCTCCAGTCTGCTCTGCCTGCCCGAAGTGAAAGCTGCGGATCTCAGCTTGCCCTAGAAGCTGAGTTTGAGGGCAAACTGCACCACGCGTGGATTGTTAACCGTCGAGTTGATCTTCCCGAAAAGTGCGGAATTGGGAGACCCAAACCCCGTCGCAATGTCCGAATTGGGTAATCCAAACTGTGCATGGTTAAACACGTTGAAGAATTCCGACCGGAAATCTATCTGCATGCCTTCGCGGAAGGGCAACCGGAAGTGTTTGATCGCCGAAAGATCCGTATTCACGAAGTCTGGCCCCGAAATCGGTGCGCGCACAGCATTCCCAAGTTCACCAGGAGCCGCTGCCGTAAAGCATGAACTGTTAAACCACTCGGTAAGCGAAGGATGGCTCGACTGCGCCGAGCAAGTCTGGTCGGGGCGATTCGTGCTGGCAGCGTTCTGCTGGAAGTTTACCCCGGATTCATTGATGCTGTTGACCATAAAGACAGGGAATCCGGAGAGGATTCTCTGGATCACGTCAACCTCCCAATTGCCCAGAATCGGTATTAGCGGCCCGCTCCAGTTGCTGCCGAAGCGCTTGCCCTTACCGAACGGCAGGTCATAGGTTACGCTCGCAGTAAATTGGTGGTCCACATTCAGCTGCGACAGACCCCAATCCAGCTTGCTGCTGCCCGGCAGAGGCCAGTACGGAGCTCCCACGGTGCTGCCTAAACCGTCATTCAGGCCGCTATCGTAAGTCTTCGCGTAGGTGTATCCCAGCAGAGCATAGATGCCATGCTTCGCGCTCTTGGTTTCGGCCTTGATCTGCAGGGAGTCATACTTCGCTTGCCCCGTGTCATTGATGTTGCTGATGATGTTGGGGGCGTTGCCTGGCACGAGGCTAGGATAGGGTACAGGGAAGGCTGCTCCTCCCGTACCGCATCCCAAGGTATAACCCGCGACTACACCGCATGCCGTCGGCGAGTTTACATTCAGGTTCAAGCCGTCCACCAGGATATGCGAGCCGCGAGATCCCGCGTATCCAGCCGTCAGCACGAGATTACCCAGTAACTGATGTTCGATGTTTACATTGAATTGTTGGACGCGGCCTAACTTGAAGTCGGGATTCTGGGAGTAAAACGTTCCCGGGAAACGTAGTGGGATCAGGCGATGAGGCAATAGCGGGAAGGAAGGAGCGCGCCAAACCGCAATTCTAAGTGGTGTTCCCCAACGGACAGAAGCTGAAAGGAGCGACCGCTTCCGCGAAGTAGGGTGGATTCTCCCACAGTCCTTGCCCACCCTGATTCCACGAGGAGTCGTGGAAAATGGCGTAGCCCGCGCGAATCGCGGTGTTCTGACTTCCGAACGGCTTCCAGGCCAACCCGATGCGTGGTTCGAAAGCGCGTCTTATCCATCTCGATGCCGACTGCCGCGTCGGACTTAACACAAATCGAACAGGTGACTCCCAGGCCTGCTCCGGCGATCAAAAGTTTGCCAGTAGCAAAATCAAAATTGGCCTGACGGTCGCCGGCTTCTTTAATTGGCGTTGTCAGTGCCCAGGCCAGTCCAAGGTTCACGGTTAAGTTATTGGTTACGCGCCAGTCATCCTGTACATAGGGACGGTACATCTTCCACCGACGTCCGGTAGTGGCGCCGGCGAAGGTCTGGTCATGTTTCGCAGCGACGACTTGGCCCAGCAGCGTATCGGCCGCGGCATCCCCGGTGAAGGCGGGGGCGATGACGAAGAAACCATCCTGGAAGGCATTGGTCTCCACATTCATCTGGTTGGCGCGCAGTCCCATTCCCACCCGGATTTCGTGTTTGCCCCGAATCATGTCCAGCGAGTCAGAAACCGAAAATACGTTTGTCCCACCCTGGAAGGGTGCGAATCCACGATCACCCAGTGACCAGTAACCGCCGACATTCAACGTCGTGGTCAACCCGCAGCTCATGCAGTCCTTTGTCGATTGTGTGATCACACCCGCGGGCGCGCCCGGACATGTGCTGCTGATATTGCCGCCCTGAATCCCGAGTTTGGCCGACTCGCAGCTCTTGTCGCCAAAAGACAGAATGTGATTGAAAATCCGGTTGAAGCCGGCGCTGAACTGGTTGATAGTGCGGTCGGAGAAAATGTGGGTTTCAGACACCGCCACGTTGCGCCCGCGGTTGGTAATATTCTGCGTGCTGGCAAACGGACTGGGCGCCGCGAATCCCGGCGAGCCGCCGGGAATGAAGTTAGTTGCCTGATCGTAGCTGAAGCGCGCGAACGCGGAGTCCTTGCTGGAGAAGTTGTGGTCCAGACGGACGTCGAACTCACCTTCATTAAGACTTCTGACCGGGACGTTGGTGAAATTGAACCCCAACGCTGCGTTCGCCGCATTGCTTACAGGGTAGAGTTGCATCATCTTCTGTCCGACCGGATCGAACACCGCCGCAGGAATCATGTTGCAGGCTACGCCCGCTGTCTGGCTCCCGTGCCCGTTACCGGTTCGGAAGTGGGTGCCGGCGAATTCTCGGATTCCGGCGGCATCGCATTGGAAGTGTGTAGGTCCCCGGTCTGGCATAGGGATTGGTAAGCAGCGCGGCTCGCGGGCGCCAAACGGATCCAGCCTGAAGTCTCCACCCACCATCGCAGGGGTCGGCACCACGCCCGTAAATGGAACTCCGTGCCGTTGCCGCTTTGCCTGGTAGTCGAGGAAAAAGAAGGTCTTGTCCTTCTGAATCGCTCCGCCGACAGCGCCGCCGAACTGATTCAAGTTGAACTGTTCGCGAGTGGCAGCGAAGTAGCTTCGCGCATCCAGCTTGGTGTTGCGGAAGAACTCAAACAGCGAACCATGGATTTGGTTCGAGCCGGACTTCGTCGTGACCAGCACGGTCGGACCCGCCCGCGTTCCGTACTCCGCCGAGTAGTTGTAGGTAAGAACTTTGAATTCGTGGATGGCGTCGATGGAAGGGAGAATCGCGATGCCGCCGGCCGGTCAACTCATTGTTGTCATTGCCGTCCAGCAGCCAATCCGTGCTCTGGGCCCGCGATCCGCCTACGGAGAGCGAATAGGTCCCGCGCGTAGACACTTCGCTGCTGGGGCCGCCATTGAAGAAGCTGTTGGGATTGGTTTCCTGCGTCGTGCCGGGGATCAGCGTGGCCAACTGGACGAAGTCGCGTCCATTCAGCGGGAGCTGGGCGACCTGCTCCGAGGTAATGACCTGTCCCAGGCTCGGATTGTTGGTTTGCACCGCTACTTCGGTTGCGCTTACCTCGACCGTTGAGGTGACCGAAGCCGGCGTGAGGGTGAAGTCAAGTTCGCGACGCTCATCCACTTGCAGGCGGACGTCTCTCTGTTCGACTGGTCCAAAGCCCTGGGAATCAACCCGGATTGTGTATTCCCCAACCGGCAGCAATGGCATCAGGTAGTGGCCGCTGTCGTCGGTTTTCGACTCGCGCACCACGCCTGTGCCCTGCGCCGTGGCCTTAACGCTCGCCCCTGATACGACCGACCCGGTCTTGTCCGATACGGTGCCGGAGAAGCTGCCGCTGGCTTGGCCGTACAGAAGTGGGCAGATGGGAAGTACAAGCGAACAGAACGCTACAAGCAGTACTCTCTTGATGAGCATCGAAATCCCCCGTGCGGTCCCGGATGGAGAAGCCATCGGGACGCTGCTGTTCCCCACGAACTGCAAGTCCTCGTTACCACGCGACGATACCCGGACACGAAGTCAACATTCAAGACTTTTTGTGCCCAGGCCGAGCCAAAAACTTCGCGGTTGATTGATTCTAGTCGTCGTTGCGGACAACCGGTCAGTTTGAACTTGCAGACTTCAACCTAAAAATCTGGTGCGCAGAAGATACTTCCATCCGCCTGCAAGTGTCAACCGGGGGTGTGTGCGCAGGGCAGAACTACTTTTGATTATCGAGCATTGTGAGCGCCTGGTCTGCGGTAACGAATTTCGCACCGAGGGAATGGAGTTCCGTTATGGCCCGGTTCCCATCTTCGGAACTCAGGGTTTCGATCGCATCCCGAATCACCCACACCCGCCGTCCACGATCGAGCAAACCCTTGGCCGCAAAGCGGACACAATATTCCGTGACTACGCCGAACACGACAAATTCGACGTCAGGACCCAGCCGTTTCAACAGTTCCTCCGCGTGCCGGCTCTCGAAGATGTCGAGCGTTTGTTTCTCCAGCAGAATCTGCTGGTAGGGCGAGAGATCGGCCGGCACAGCAGCCGTGGATTCGTTCGGTACTGTCGCTACCCGGTCGGTCATGGCTTCAGGAATTAATTTAGAGCCAGTCGTGCCTTTGACGCAGTGGGGAGGAAAGATCGAGAACTCAGGGTCATCTTTGGTGTGGTAGCAGCCATGCGAGACCAGGAAAACTTTGCCCTGGCGAGCGGCGTCGGTTAGCCGGCGAATGTTGGGCAGCAATTTTTCTGCGCCGGGCACATACAGCTTGCCGCCCGGCAACATGAAATCGGCCTGGGCGTCGACTTCCCAGAAGACGAGATTGCGAGATACCATACGCGTTTCGATCCGCGTCAGTGAATGTTCAGTTTCTCAGACGTTTCTTGTTGCGGGGTGATTCCTGGCAAGCAGGCCGAGCAAGCTAGGTCGAGCAAACTTTGCGAAACTCGGTGGCCTATCTTGCGTCCTTGCGGTTTAAGATTTTGGTGATTGACGCGAGGTAAACGCTTTACCGCAAAGAAAGCAAGGTCGCGCCAAGGAGACCCGGGATTCCACTACGAGGGGGAGTCTTCCATGGCCCAGATGAAGTCAAAACCAAACCCGACTGGTAGTCCGCAATATCGGCCTGCTTTTGAGCGGGGACCTGGAAAAGCCGATCCTCGATGCTGACACTCTTGATGGCAGTCGATGGGAAAATCGTGGCGGTGGGCAAGGCTAAGGACATCGACGTTGAAGGCGCAACCCTGATAATCGACGCTAAAGGCACAACCCTCGCCCCGGGATTGATCGACAGTCACGTGCACCCCGTCGCCGGCGACTGGACTCCACGCCAGAACCAGATTGGGTGGATTGACAGTTACCTTCACGGTGGAGTGACCAGCATGATCTCCGCGGGTGAAGTGCACACCCCCGGACGGCCGAAAGATGTGGTCGGGCTGAAGGCCATGGCCATTTTTGCGCAGCGGGTGTTCTCAGCATTTCGTCCGGGTGGAGTACGGATCCACGCCGGCGCTCCCGTGATTGAACACGGCATGGTCGAGGAAGATTTCAAAGATCTGGCAGCGGCGGGCGTGACCATGCTGGGCGAGGTTGGCCTGGGCAGCGTGAAGGACGGAGCCACAGCTCGCGAGATGGTGGCCTGGGCGCGCAAATTCGGGATCCAAAGCACCATCCATACCGGCGGTCCGTCCATTCCAGGTTCGAGTCTGATCGACAAAGACATCGTGCTGGCGGCCGATGCCGATGTCATCGGACACATCAACGGTGGGCATACGGCGTTGCCCGACGATCAGATCCTCACTCTCTGCGAGCAGTCTTCACGCGCTCTGGAAGTTGTCCACAACGGAAATGAGCGAGCCGCCCTGCTCACCTTGCGGGCGGCAAAAGAGCTTAAGCAACTGCATCGCGTGATTCTGGGCACGGATTCCCCGGCCGGATCGGGAGTGCAGCCTCTCGGCATCCTGCGCATGATCTCGATGCTGGCCTCGTTGGGAGAAGTGCCGGCTGAAATCGCGCTCTGCTTTGCAACTGGAAACACGGCAAAGATCCGAAAGCTCGATTGCGGATCGGTGGCCGTGGGATGCCCTGCCACCTTCACCATGATTGACAAAGCCCAGCACTCCGCGGGAAAGCACGTTCTTGACAGCATCCAGCGAGGCGACCTCCCCGGGATCGGGATGATGATCGTGGATGGCGCAATCAGCACGCAACGCAGCCGTAACACTCCTCCAGCAACCTCGGCGCCCGAGGTTGTCCGGGCCTAATGCCGCTCTCATCGAACCGGCAGTCCCCGTACTTCGGTGACCCCCGAGTGATCCTTAAAAAATTGTAATGTGCCGATAAATCTCAGGCTGGGTGCCATGGGAGAAGTGTGACCGTGTAGACGGTTCGAACATCCGGCGATTCCGCCAGAGCCATCGGGCTATTGCGGAGAATTGGGCGAGACGTCATTCATGGGTACTAGCCGCCTCATCTTTCGCCACGCAATGGTCTCCGCCCTTTTTGTGGGGCTGTACCTGGCCCTGAATCAGCCATCTATCATTCTCATCTCACAATTAGGTTCTGTGGCGTGGTATCCAGCCACGGGCCTGGTTCTGGCCATTCTGCTGGGAGTCAGCCCGTGGTACGGCGTCTTGGTGTGCTGTGCGGATGCCCTGGCGTCTGCGCTGATTTATCACCAGCCCTTACTTTCCTACGGAGGGACGGTTGGAGCCGCGGCCCTGGCTGCGTGCTACGGGACCGCCGCGTATGTGCTGCGAGGCCCGCTGCATATTGATCTGGGACTGCGGCACCGGCAAGATGTAGTCCGCTACGTGTTTGTGACCATGGCGGCTGCGGTGGGAGCGACCCTGATCGGCGTCGCTTGCCTGATCGCGGACGGCTCCATCCCGTGGAGTCAGTTTTGGACCGCATCATGGGTATGGTTTGCAGGAGACGGGATCGGGCTGGTCGGGGTCGCGCCTTTTCTGTTGATCCACGTCTTTCCGTGGGTGAGAAAGCAACTGTCGCAGGAAACCTCCGAAGGTCACGACAGTAAGCCTTTCCGAAGGGAAGATCTTTATCTTCATACCGGCTCCGTAGTGGAAGGCGTCGCCCAGATGGCCGCGATATTGGGAATTCTCTGGGTCATGTTTGGGCCTCGGCTGGGATCTCGCCAGCTGTTCTATTTGAGCTTTCTTCCCATTATCTGGATCGCCATGCGGCAGGGAATACGCCGGGTGGTGAGCGGGTTGCTGGTGCTGAATTTTGGCACCGTCGTGGCCATGCATGTTTTTTCCCCGGTGGAAGGGGTACCTGCAAAGCTTGGCCTGCTGATGCTGGTGGTGTCCGGCGTGGGATTGGTTGTGGGCTCCGCAGTGAGTGAGCGGCACCGGATCGCGCTCGATCTTCAGGCACAGACCTCCCACCTGAATTCTTTGATCGAGAACAGTCCGTTCGGGATCGTCGTCCTTGATCCTGACGGCCGGATCGAACTGACCAATGCAGCCTTCGAGAAACTCTTTCTCTTTTCTCAAAGTGAACTGACCGGCAAAGATCTCGACAGCGTCTTGCTCCTCGAGGAGCCTCAATCGGAGTTCAAACCTTCAGTGTGGGACATTGTCGCCGGAGGGACCCTCTGCACCACGCTACGGCGGCGTCGCAAGGATGGAGAGACCCTCGACCTGGAAGTGCACGCCGTGCCCCTCACCGCAGACGGCCGGGTGCGAGGCTCCTACATGATCTACAAGGATATTTCGGAGCAGATCAAGGCGTCGCAGGCGGAGCGCGAACACGCGGAGGTGCTCAGCCGGCTCGTTTCCGAGTTGCAACTGCGCACGCAGCAGATGACTCTGTTGAGCGAAATGGGAGACCTGCTGGAGTGTTGTGGAACCACCCAGGAAGCCTGCGCGGTTGTGGCTCAGTCGGTCCAGAAACTGTTGCCGGACGCGCGTTGCGGAACCCTGTACTTATTCAAGTCGTCACGGAACCTCGTGGAGACGGCGGCCCGATGGGGCGACAGCAGCGCCTCCGAGGCGTTCTTTTCGCCCGATACCTGCTGGGGCCTGCGCCGTGGTCAGCCGCATTGGAACGAGGTGGCGGGAGGCATTAACTGCGCGCACCTGGCGGAGAATCAAACCCATAAGAGCTTGTGCGTGCCCATGGTTGGGCAGGGAGACACGCTGGGCGTGCTGCATCTCGAGTTCGCGGCGGATGCCGAGAACGAGGCCGATTCGGGCTCCCAGGGTCTTCAGGATTCCAGGCAGCAAGTGGCATCCACGGTCGCCGGCCACATTGCGCTTTCGCTGGCCAGCCTCCGGCTGCGCGAGACCCTGCGTGATCAATCCATTCGCGATCCGCTGACCGGACTCTTCAACCGTCGTTTCATGGAAGAATCGCTCGAGCGTGAAATGCAGCGCGCCGTCCGCAAGAACCATCCGGTATCGGTTCTCTTCATCGATCTCGATCACTTCAAGCGCTTCAACGATACCTTTGGTCACGCCGCGGGAGATATGGTCTTGCGCTCCATCGCGGAGCTGTTCTGCAAAGTCTTCCGGGCGGACGACGTGATTTGCCGCTACGGGGGAGAAGAGTTCGGCATAATTCTGCCCGAATCGACCGCCCAGAACGCCTCGATCCGTGCGAACGCCTTGCGGGGCCTGACCAAGAAGCTGCAAATCCAGTACAAGAACCAGACTTTGGGCATGGTCACGCTCTCCATTGGTGTTGCCACTTTTCCTGAGCATGGAAGCACCGCCGAAGAGTTGCTGAAGGTAGCCGATCAGTGTCTCTATAAATCCAAGTCGGCGGGGCGGGACTTCGTAACGGTGGCGACTGGCGGCAATAACGCTCGCGACTTGGTTGACTCGAAACCTGAGTAGGGCCGGCCCGAGGCCGGCGCTACTTCATGCCAAGCGACGCGGCGATGGTCTTCTGGTACTCGCGAGCTTTTGCCATGGCTGCCTCTTCGTTGACCGTGAGGAGCTTTCGCTCGCGCATCACAATGCGCCCGCCGATCACAACGGTCTCTACGTCGCTGCCCTTGAGCGCATAAGCCAGTTGGGCGTAGATGTCGTACATGGGCACGGCGTTGGGCTCGTCCAGGCTGATGAGGATGAGGTCTGCTTTCTTTCCCGCCTCGAGTGAACCGATTTCTTTATCCAGGTGCAGAGCTCTGGCTCCGTCGATGGTGGCCATTTCCACCACCGCCTTCGCGTTCAGCGCCAGGGGATTCAGTTTTGTGATCTTTGCCAGCTTTGCGGCCAGATCGATTTCTTCCATGAGATCGAGATCGTTGTTGCTGCCGGCTGGGCCGTCGGTGCCGAGCCCGACCGCAATTCCGGCGGCGCGCATGTCAGCGACCGGAGAGACTCCGCTGGCGATCATCATGTTGCTGGACGGATTGTGAACGCAGCCCACCTGCTTCTGCGCCAGGGTTTTCTGGTCGGCCGCGTCGACGAAGATGCAGTGCGCGGATACGACGTCCGGGCCCAGCAGCCCGATCTTGTCCATATACTGCACCGGTGACATTCCATTCTGCTTCAGGCTGTCATCCCATTCCTTCTTCATTTCTCCGGTATGAATCAGGATGGGCGCGTGATACTTGCGCGCCAGGGCGGCGGCGTCCTCCAGAGTTTTCTGAGAGCAGGTGTAGATGGAGTGCGGCGCTACGGCGGCGTGAATCAGCGCATCGCCCTGCCACTTCTTCAAAAACTTCTCGGTATAGGCGAGCATCTCTGCCTCGCTCTTGTTGTCAGGCGCGGGAAAATCAATGAAGGTTTCTCCCAGTACGCCGCGCATGCCTGCAGCTTTGGTCTCTTCGGCCACCGCATCTTCGAAGTAATACATGTCGGCGAAGGTCGTGACGCCGCCGCGAATCTGTTCTGCTGCCGCAAGGCGCGTGCCCCAGCGCACGAACTCCTCGTTCACGTTCTTCGCTTCCGCCGGGAAAATGTATTTGTAGAGCCAGTCATTCAGCGTCACGTCGTCATGCAGACCCCGGAAAAGAGTCATGGGGACGTGAGTGTGGCCGTTGATGAAACCGGGCAGAACCAACTTGCCTTTGGCATCGATCGTTTGCGAGGCGGTGTACCTGGCTTCGAGTTCACCGCGCGGACCGACGGCGACAATTGTGTCCCCTTTGACCGCGACGGCGCCGTCGTCCAGGATGGTACGGGAGCCGTCCATGGTGACAACCGTGCCGCCGGTGATGAGCAAGTCGGCCTTCTCTTTGTGCGTCTCAGAGGTCAGGAACGCACAAAAGATGAAAGGGAGAGTGACAAGAAAGACGGTGTAGCGAAGAACAGTCATTGGTGACCCCAGCGGCGAATGCCAACGGTATTGTACGCGGGGCGTGAGACTGTGTTGCTGAGGTGGTCACATGGAACTAGAATGGCCGCAGCAATGAGGCCCGGTACTGCGCTCGACAAACAGGAGGAAATATGAGAGCAAGAACCGTTTTACTGACTCTGACATTGTGCTTTGTCGGAATGACCGTGGCTTTCGCCGATGATGCGAATATGGGCACGTGGAAACTCAACGAGGCCAAATCCACGTTCGCCGCTGGAGCCACGAAGAACTCAATGGTTGTCTATGAGGCCGCTGGCGATAACGTCAAAGTCACGGTGGATGGAACTGACAAAGACGGCAAGGCCGTTCACAGCGAGTGGACGGGCAAGTTCGACGGGAAGGACTATCCCGTGACGGGTGATACGGCCGCAAACGCCAGGTCGTACAAGAAGACGGACGTCGGTAAATTAGAGCTAACCGGTAAGAAAGATGGCAAGGTTGTTATGACTGGCCGAATCGCCGTATCGGCCGATGGTAAAACTCGCACTGTCAAGACGAGCGCAACCGATTCCACAGGCAAGAAGCTCAAAAGTACTGCGGTCTACGATAAGCAGTAGGGCGAAATCCGCCGCAGCCCACATTCACGAAAGATGCCCTTCCGCTCGCTTCTGAACGGGAGGGCTTTTTTGTGTAATGGCCGAGCCCCTGGAACAAAAGTGATCGAGCGGAAGCTTATGCTCCCCATACTCCGCGGCTAGCGCAGCCCGTCTTCGCCCTTGATCTCGCTCTTGGTCAAACCTCCGACTCGCGGCAAAGGGCGGCCACTATCGGTGACCGCGACTGCGACCATGATTTCGTTGGCTCGGGGAGCGTCGTTGATTCTGACTTCCATGCCATCGAAGTGACTGCGGACGAACGCCGCGTCTTTGTGGCCGAGAGGAATGTCGAGAACCACACCCAGGCCGCCCCGCTTCTTGGAAGAAGGAATGAGCGCGGCGCCTTTGCCCAGGACCTTTCGCACCGGCGCGCCCAGCTTGGGATGCAGGATCGCAGCCGCGTGCTCGATTTCGCCGTTCTCTCCTACCGCTGCGGCCTTGCCGTAGCTCTCGACTGTGTTTGCGGGAATGCCCAGGGCTGCGACCGCGCGCAGCGTAAGCAACTCGCCCAACTCCTCGCCGATCGCCATCAGTTCAGACAAGTCCTCGACATACTTACCCGCGTACGGATTCTCAATCACGGCGACGGCGGCCGCGCGCCGAGTCGGCGGATTGACGGCGTGCCCCATCTCGCTGCGCGTTTCCTCCACGAAGGTCGCAAGCTTGCGGATCTTGGCTTTCACTATTTCGGCCATCAGCGCAATCCGTCCTCTCCTTTGATCTCCGCTGCCTTGAGACCGCCGACGCGGGCGTGAACACGCGGGCCTGTGGTCATCACCAGCGCCAGCAGAATCTCGTCGGCGCGCGGAGAATCAGCCAGGCCGACTTCCATGGCATCGAAGTGACTTCTGACATAAGAGGCGTTGATGTGGGTGATGGGCACATCGAGTCGCGTGCCGGGGCCGCCCACCTTCTTGGTGGAAGACACGATAGCTTTCGCGCCGCCTAGGACTTCCCGCATGGCGTAACCGCCGGGCACGTGCCACAAAGCGCCGTGCTCGAGCTCTCCGGCCGAGCCGATGATGGCTCCCTTGCCGTAACCTTCGACGATTTTGGGATCGCCGCCCAGCGCGGTGACCAGGGAGCGAGCCATCTCCAGGCCCAGCGGTTTGAGGTCGTCCATGAAGCCAGAAATTTCTTTGACGTATGCGCCGGCGAAGGGATTGTGGATGACGGCGAGCGCCGCGGCGCGGCGAAGCGGAACGGACGCAACCGGGCCGCCTTCATGGAAGATTTCTTCGACCGCCGTAAATTTCTTGCGAACCTGGACCTCAGGCATGAACGAGACTCCTGTTTTCCGGGAGAGGAATGAACGATGATTGTACGTCCACGATCCGGGTATAGCCCTGCAGATGCAGAGCGGCCGCGCGAATCAACCCGTTTGCAAGCAGGGAGTGGGCGACGGCAATGCCAGCGTCGAGCGCCGCCGCGATTTCCGCTGGTGAAAGATCACCAACTGCTTGGGTGACGAGCCGGTCGCCCAGATCGCTATCGGGGGCGAGAGTGCGCGCTGGCACGCGAACGATCTTTGGATGTCTCGCTAAGTCGACAGCATTGGCGATGATTGTAGCGGCCGCGTCTGCCATAGTGGCGCGGTCGGCTAGGACCGTCACCGCGTCAGCGATTCCAAGGGAAAAACTGCGTCCGCGCCAACCGCTGGTGGCAATGCCGCGGACTGGTTGCGCAGAGTCCAGCTTCGCTGTTCCGAAAAGCGATGGACGATCCGGCCGCTCGACCATTCCCACGACAAATTGCTCTCCGGGCGCGAGGTGCAGGGCGATGTCTCCACCGTTGTTCACGTAGGCCCGAGAAAGTTGAGCGGCGCGCTTTCATGGCGTCGAGAATTTCCTCCGCCACTGCGCCCGCCACGGCCGCCATGGGCGTGATGAAAGCCCGCTCGCAGTAGGGTAAAACTGCGGCGACCATGCGCCTCGCAACAGCACCCGACGGAAGCGGGCCATCTGTTCGCGCCGCCTGCCGCAGCAGAGTCAGCTCGCTGCAGAGTTCATCCAACACGTGGACAAAACGCACTGCTGCCGCCCGGTAAGCAGCGTTGATCGCATCGACAGTCCCAAAGGCTTCAACGATCAGGTCGATGGGTCCGTCATGCAAATGAAGCCTGCGGCCGTCTTCCAACATTCGAATTTGGGCCCGGCTCTTCACTATTCTCTAGAGCTCATTGCTTCGACCTGGGCAATTTCTCTGCTGCCAGCGGCCATGGATTGTCCGGGTCGGCTGCGAGCCGGCGCTTGCTCTTCTTGTCCATGATGGAATCGAGCGAACGCACGTGGTCCATGTAGCCGCCCAGGGCGGCATAGTCCTTAATCTTCAGCGTGAACTCTATGGGTGCAACCAGCGCTGGCGTCGGCACATAGCCAAATGCGTGCTCGGGCATGCGGCTGACGTCAACCATGAACGTGATGCCGCCGCCGGGCCAGACGTAAACCGGCGCGCCGCCACAGGTGACGCGAGTCAGCGCGTCTCGCACCGAGTGTGTAAGCCTGACGGGATTTTCGGTAACCCCCGCCCGCAGCGATCCTCCTGCGCCTCCCATAAAGAGGACGGAGCAGTGCGCGGGCTCGCAATTCTCCTTGATGCGTGCGACCGATTCGCTAAGAAGAGCGGGTAGTTCCTTTTCCACCGGACGCAACGCCTCGTCCAGTTCGAAGTAGGCGTGGTGTTCGCCCGTCGTGCTTACCATGAGCACCCGCAGTTTCGGCCACGCAATCCTGGGATTGAAATCCTGCAGAATGGAAAGGGGATCGGCGATATTCGTGCCGCCCCACGCCGTGCCCGGTTCGGCTACCCGAAAGTAGCGGCCGGGAGTGGAACGATGCCCCTTCATCTTGATGCCGGTTTCGCGCACGCCCAACAACTTTCCCGCCTGATGCTCGGACAAGACGCCGGTGATGTGGTCGTCAACCACAACTACTTCATCCACCTTGCCAAACCATTGCTTGGCAAACATGCCGATGGTGGCCGAACCGCAGCCTACGCGCATGCGCTCTTCCTGAACGCCGTCCACCACCGGCGGCTTGCCGGCCTCGACGATCACCGAGGCGCCGTCGTCGATCGTAAGTTCCACCGGCTTGCGGTCGCACAAGTTCAAGAGGGTTTCGCAGGTGACCGTGCCTTCCTTCCGGCTGCCTCCAGTGAGGTGGCGGACTCCGCCGAGCGATAGCATCTGCGAACCGTATTCGCTGGTGGTCACGTGCCCGACGGGCTCTCCCTGGGCGCGCACCAAATTTGTTTCCGGGCCGAGATGGCGGTCGGTATCGATCTTCACCTTGACGCCGCAGTAGCTGAAAATTCCTTCGGTGACCACGGTGACCATATCCACACCTTGTACCGTCGAAGAAATGATGAACGGTGCGGGCTTGTAATCAGGGTAAGTCGTGCCGGCGCCGATGGCAGTGACGAAATTCTCCGGGCCAGTTACGATGCTGCCGTCCCATTCGCGGTCGCGGTCGAGGAAGGGGACGACGGAATCGCCGCGCGACACGGCGCGATCGAGCACGACGTGAGGATCAATGCGGACCAACTGTCCGCTATCGTTGGCGTAGCGATCGCACGCGCCGGTCCGTCCCGGCTTGATGTAGCACAGCACGGGGCAGGCGTCGCACCGAATGGCATCGTCTTCAGGCATGTCTCTCCGCTACAAGGGCGCGTATGCGATCGGGGGTCGCGGGCAATCGGCGAATACGTATGCCAATCGCATCATGGATGGCGTTGAGGATGGCAGGAGCCGTCGGGATGACTGCCTGTTCGCCGATTCCCTTGGCGCCGAATGGGCCGATCGGCGAGGGATCTTCAATGAGAATCGACTCGACCGGCGGCATATCGCCCGCTGACGGGATCAGATAGTCATGCAGATTCTCGCCTTTGCCGGGGAAATACTCTTCCATCAGAGCCATCCCTAGACCTTGGGCCGCGCCTCCTTCAATTTGTCCTTCAATCAGAGTTGGATTGATGGCCCGGCCGACGTCATGCGCGGCGGTGATCTTGAGCACGCACACCGTGCCCAATTCCGTGTCAACGGCAATCTCCGCCAGGTGGGCTCCGAATCCAAAAACAGCATAGGGCGTGCCCTGGCCGTCCTCGTCAAGCGGGCTGGTGGGAGGATCGAACGTGGCTTCGCTGGTGAGCACGTAGCCGTTCGTGTCCAGAGGCAGGTCGCACAAAAGAACCGTGTGTTCTTTATTCTCGTCTTTGATCGTCAGTGCGCCATGGCCGAAATCAATCACGGCGCATTCACACGCGTCCGCAAGTCGCAGAATGCCGCGGCGCAGTTCCGTGCCTGCCATGTGTGCGGCTTTGCCGGTAACAAACGTCTGGCGGGACGCCGAGGTCTTGCCGCAGTCAGGCGTGATCGAAGTATCGCCCGATACCAGATCGAAGCGATCGATGGGAGCGCCCAGCGCGTCCGCGCAAATTTGAGTGACGATGGTGTTGGAGCCTTGTCCGATATCCACCGCACCCTGATGAAGGGCAATGCGGCCGTTCGCTTTCAATCCCACGCGTATCGTGGAGGGATTCGGCAGGGAAGTGTTGCCGCATCCGTACCACATGCCGGCGACGCCAACACCGCGACGAATTGGGCCGTCGCATTTCGCATTGAAAGCCTTCGCTTCGGCGCGTGCTGCTGTCCACCGGGGCCTCAGAGCTTCGAAGCAGGCGCGAATCCCCACTCCTTCGCCGAGAACCTGGCCGGTGACGGTGGGAGTGTTGTCGTCCAGCGCATTCATGATGCGAAATTCCAGGCGATCAATCGCTAGTTTGTTCGCGAGATCGTCGTAGAGTTGCTCCTGCGCGATGGCCGTTTGCGGCACCCCGAAACCACGGAAGGCACCCGCCGGTACCAGATTCGTATGCACGGCCCGGGTTAGCGCCCGGTAGTGCGGCACGTAGTAGGGGCCAGAGGCGTGCACGGGCACGCGCGCGGCCACCGTGGGTCCCCAGGAAGAGTAGGCCCCGGTATTGAAATCGGCCGTGCAGTCCATGGCCGTCAGCTTGCCGTCACGCGTCGCGCCCACGCGAAGGCGGATGTGCGACGGGTGGCGCTTGGTGGTCGAGATGATGGATTCGGTCCGAGAGTAAACCATGCGCACCGGCCGGCGCAGATGCCAGGCTGCCAACGCTACGAAGGGTTGCACGGAAAGGTCCAGCTTGGCGCCGAATCCACCGCCGACTGCGGTCGGAATGATTCGAACCGCTTCGGGAGCGATCCCAAGAATCTTCGCGATGTCGGCGCGATCCATATAGGGAGCCTGGGTGCAGGCTTGAACTTCGATCTGGTCATTGACGCGCCGGGCGAAGCCGGCTTCCGGCTCGATGTAGGCGTGCTCGACAAAGCCGGTCTCGTATTCGTCCTCGACCACAACGTCGGATTCGGCCAAGGCTGTTTCCACGTCGCCGCGGACCACGCGGCCGCGCACCAGAATATTATTCTCACGGTTGGGATGAATGCGCTCTGCATCAAGGGCGAGCGCCGCTGCCATCGTGGTCAGCGCGGGCAGTTCCTCCCACACCACCGGAAGAGTTTCGAGATTCAAAGTTTCCATGGCCTCGGTCTCGCCCACCAGGGCGGCGACAGCTTCGCCGCGAAACCGGGTCTCAGTCTCGGCAAAGACCGGTTGGTCCGCGAAGCGCGGAATTACGCCGTAGCGATTCTCTCCGGGAATATCTTTCACCGTCAGAACGCGGTGGATTCCGGGATGGGCCGCAACGAAAGCATCAAGGTCGCCAAAACGAAAGCGCGCCCGCTGGTAAGGACTGCGAATCGCTCGTACCACTAGAGCTCCAGCGGGAATTTCGTCGGCGCCAAAAATATCCGATCCGTCTACCTTGTTCTGACCGTCCAGTCGCACCAGCCTCGAGCCAACTGCATGGCCGGCCAGGGGCGAAGTTTCAATGGACGTGCCGGAGCAGGCATCTTGAATGGCGGCAATAATCTTGCGATAGCCAGTGCAGCGGCAAAGCACGCCGCCGATGGCATCCATGACCGCGGCCTCGCTGGGCGCGCGGTTCCTCTCTAGAAGAGCCGTGGCTGATACCAGCATTCCGGGGGTGCATGCACCACATTGCGCGGCTCCGTGAAATAGAAACGATTTCTGCAGCTGATCGAAGATGGGCGCTCGGGCGGCGAGTCCTTCGACCGTCGTCACTTCGCGTCCTGCGATCTGTCCGGCTGCGACCAGACAGGCGCATACGGGTTGACCATCCAGCAGAACCGTGCAGGCGCCGCAATCTCCGGCATCACATCCAACTTTTGTTCCAGTCAGTCCCAGACGCTCGCGCAGCACTTTGGAAAGACGCTCTATTGGCGAGGCCGCCGTGCTTACGCTTTTTCCATTGACCGAAAATGAAATGGAGGTCTGAGGGCTGGGGCTGGGAGCAGTGGTGGTGACCATTCAGCAACTCCCCACACAGGCCTCGAGGGCCCGCCTGACCAGGGTCAGGGCAGCATCACGGCGATAAGTTGCGGTAGCGCGCACGTCATCAATGGGTGAAAGCTGGCGCGAGGTGTTGGGTTGCAGCGACCGCGCCCAGTCCGGGTCCCGCAGGTGCACCGACCAGTGCTCGTTCCAGAAGGACGAGCCTTTGTGCGGTCGCCGAACATGACCCGACCGCGACGCGTGCCTGGGCCACGCGGCCCACGTTGTCTGTCTTTATTAAGGCGGCCACCATGGCGATTGAAATTACCAGGTAGCGCCGCGCGCCGAGCTTGAGGAATACAGAGGACTGCGTCGTCGAGGCCGCGAGGGACGATCACGGTCGCCAGGATCTCATCGGGGCGGCGAAGAGTTTTACGATTCCCCACAATGAAATCAGCCAGGGCGACGCGGCGCGTTCCGGCGGCGGAAACAAGCTCTATTTCCGCATCGAGTGCCAACAGAGGAGGGACGCCGTCGGCGGCCGGAGATGCGTTACACAGATTGCCGGCTATGGTGCCGCGATTTTGTATCTGAATTCCGCCAATCTCGCGGGCCGCGGTTTTGAGCGCATCGAAGCAGCGCGGCAGCGGAGCGGCCACCACATCACTCCACGTGGTCAGTCCTCCGATGCGAACGAAGTCAGGTGTAAGGGTGATACCCCGGATTTCCGCCAGCCCCGAAATGTCCACGACTCGATCGGGAGCCGGTCGGTCACCCAGAGCCGGAAAGAAATCTGTTCCTCCAGACAGAATCTGGCCTCCCTGTGCCGCCAGCACATCGACTGCTTCGTTGAGTGTACTGGGCCGGAAATACAAGTGGACGGATCCCCCTGGCGAATGACGGAACCCCGTCGAGGCGAGGCCTTTGCGGTCAATTTCTATACGATCAGTCTGGCTTTGTACAGGGCGAGTCGGACCTCGACCTCAGATAGCGGACCTCAGGCGCTCGATTGGAGCGTTAGATCCGGTGCTTCCGGTCGAATCTAGGCCACATCAAGGCAGGGGCACGAACGTCACGCATGCGGGCGATGGCACTTGGATGCTTTGTCCGGTCGGAGTGAGGCGACCGCTCTTGAGGTTAATCCGGAAAACAACCACAGTACCCGAGTCCTGATTGGCCGCCAGTAGCCACGAACCCGTTGGATCGAGAGCAAAGTTACGTGGTGTCTTTCCATTTGTGCGGACACATTCCACAGGCGAGAGCGTCCCTTTCGCCGGATCAACTTTGAACACCGCAATGCTGTCATGCCCCCGATTCGAAGCGTAAAGAAATTTGCCCGAAGGATGGACCACGATCTCCGCCGCATTGCTGGCATCGGCAAAGCCTTGAGGCAAGGCAGAAATTGTCTGTGCTTCGCGCAACTCCCCGCGCGCCTGGTCATAAGAATAAGTCGTGACCGAAGAAGACATTTCGTTGATCAGGTACAGGAATCTTCCACGAGGATCGAACGCAAGATGCCGTGGACCAGATCCAGGATGCGCGTGCGCGATGTAGGCCGCCGCTCCCAGTTTTCCGGTAGCCGCGTTGAAGGGATAGACCAGCACCTGATCAATTCCGAGGTCTGCCACAACCGCAAAACGATCATCGGCTGACAAGGCAACAGCGTGCGCGTGGGGTCCCTCTTGCGATCGCTTGTCCGTACCCGAACCTCGGTGGCGCACGAACGACGAGAGTTCGCCCAACCGTCCGTCTTGCAATATTGGGAAAACGGCCACGCTGCCCAGGTTGTAGTTGGAGAGAAAGGCGAATTTGCCGGTGCGATCGAGCGTGATGTGTGCGGGCCCTGGATCATGCGACGAAACCTGATTCAGCAACGACAATTTTCCGGTTGCGGAATCGATGGCAAACGCACTCGCGGCTCCAGTCGGCTGGCCCTGGTAGCTATCAAGCTCATTGACGGCGTATAGAAACTGTCCGCTCGAACTCACCGCCAGAAAGGATGGGTTCTCCGATTCGACTGCGAGCCCGAGCGACGCCAGATGGCCTGTCCTGGAATCGAAGCGGTAGGCATAGATTCCCTTGCTGTCGTGGTCGGTGTAGGTGCCGATATAGACGAGATAGGTGCTCTTCGTTGCCGCGGCGGCAGGAGTTGTTCGGATCAAGGCTGTGGCCAATAACATCAGGAACACAAAGCGTGCAAGGAGCTTCCTACGGATCAAGAACGTCATTCCTCCAGGCGCCGGCTGCAAAGGACATTCAGCAATCCGATGTTTGCCGCGCGATCGCATCCTCATAAGCAAACTGGCAATCAATACATGATGGTTTTCGTCAAGTGGTGCGGCCACCAGGTGGTGTGGTAGGGCACCCACAAGCGGGCGTCGATCTGCGGAATGATGATCTGCTGGTCCTTGGGGCGAATCTTGTTGACCTCTTCGCACAGCAGGGCAGTCGCGTAGATGCAGTGGGCCCGGATTTCAACTTCCTGCCGGCTGTCGGGCGGAATCATCTGGTAAGTGTTGATGGCATGCTCAAGTTCGGTTGAGTAACTCGTGATTCCCAGCAGCCGCAACCCGACCGGAACAATGTAGTCGGCGAATGCGGTCATCTTGCCCAGGTCTTCAAGAGGGAACTGATTGCCTTTTCTCAATGCGGAATACGCTAACCAGATACCCAGTTGCGGCAGCTTGTAGATCTTGATGGTGGCGCCGTCATACGGGCTGATGTCGTTGAAGCGGGGGAACTCCTTTACCATGCGGTCAATGATTCCGGCGCCGTTGTCATACAAGCGAGGCGGGCAGGACTTCACAAAGTTGTGAAAACGGCCCTGGTATTTTTCGGCTAGCACCGTGCCCACCTGCCGCCAGACTTCCGTCTTTTCGTCGAGCATGGGCATTTCGATGTTGCCGGCGAAAATACGTTCGAGTTGCGGGCGGGTCACCTGGGCGAGGAATTTGCCGTCGAGAATTGGAGTTCCGTTGTCCATCGCCCGCTTCATGCAGGCGAACAGCGCGTCGGAATCGGACCAGTGCCGCCCGTCATAGTCGACCTGAAACTTCACGTGGGTGGAAAAATCAGTGAAGGCTGTGTCGACGCTATCGGCGACCAGGATGAAATCAAGTACGTCATCAGCATTGCCCTGTCCCACGCCAAAAGGAATCTGATACTCCGGCATGGGCAGCTCTTCGTATGCCATCCATCCCGCGACTTCGACGATCTTGTCCACATGAGTGCGGACGTCGCGCGAGTGCTCGATGACTGGATGCAGGCTGTCCAGCACCGGGCTGCCGGTGAGCTTGGGCCAGCGCACGGGTGAAGCGCCGGCCGACGCGCTGATAGCTCCGGACAGCGTGGTCATCGCTCCCACCGTTGCAAGCGCCTCCAGAAATTGACGTCGATCCGGAGTTCCCAAGGGGCCCCCTTATCTGAATTGAATCCGAGTCGAAAGTTATCCGTTGGCGTGCGCCACCAGCAAAATCGCCAAAGCATAGAAGACGAACATAAATAATAGATAGACTTTGGCTTGGCTGCCTGAACCCTTGAACTCTCTCCAGGCGAGCACACCCCATAGGGCGGCGACCATGGGCGCCGATTGGCCGATGGCATAGGAAATCGCAACGCCGGTAAAGCTGGCAGCCACAAGATTAAAGACCATGCCCAGGCCCCAGATGAATCCGCCGAGGAGGCCGAGGACGTGCCCCGAAGGCGGCCCACTGAAGTATCCGCTGAAACTGACCGGTTCCCCGACCAGAGGCTTCTTCATGAAATAAACATTCCAGATCAGGCAGGAGAGCAGCGCGCCAAGAGTCAGAAACACAGCCACGCTATATGGCCCCAGCGGATTTCCATGAGTCATGGCGCGGGTCACAAACGGAGCCCACAGCCCCATCAGAACGCCGGAGACGATGCACGTGACGATGCTCTTCTTGGAGACTGAGCGGCCTGCGCTGGCCAGGCTACCGTATGCCTTGCCGTCCAGGATGACCGCAACCACGGCGCAGGCCACGCCCGCAGCCAGCAATCCGAGGTTGCCCCTGGGTTGCAGCGCATAGCTGGAGACGACTCCAACCACCAACGCGATTCCGATGGAAACCGGGAAGGCTACCGCAAGCCCCGCCATGTCAATTCCCGCGACCAGCAGCAGGTTTGCCAAATTGAAAATGGCGCCGGCGATCAGCATATAAACAATGTTCGAGCTGTCGGCGGAGTGAACATTATTCAGAAAGCTTGCGGGATCGCTCGATGACGTGCTCCCCATGGTGAAGGCGAGGATGAGCGAAATCACAAATATTCCCAGTGCGTAGTCCCAATAGAAAAGCTCAAAGCGATAGTTCTTTACGCCCTTGAAGGTGTTCGCCCAGGAGCCCCAGCAGACGGCGCTGGTGATCATCATCAACAGGGCAATTTCCAGACTGTGTGGCGTATACATGGGTTCTCCTGTGCGACTGTCCTGCTACTTGCCTTTGATTCTGGAAACAAAAAGTTGCAGGAAGCGATCGGCCTCGACGTCAACACAAACTTTGGCGTTGGGTGTCACTTTGTCCAACGCCTCGATCACGTAATGGTCGCCATGCAACACGTTCCGCTCCACTGCGCCGCGGCGATTGGCGACGGTCTCGCCCCGGGTAAAGTCGCCACGGGTCTCGACGTCAACATGCATTTCCGGCGCTTTGACCAGCGTGGCGTCAATGGCCACACCCACCGCCAGAGGATCATACATCGGCGTACCGCCGGAGCCGAATCGCGCGGAAAGATCAATCAGATATTTTCCAACAGCGTAGATGAAGTCATTGACCGGACCGTGGGTCTGTCCCAACTGGTCGAGATACTTTTTGGAAAAAAGCGTCTTGTCGCCCACATCCAGCCCAACCATGGTCAGAGGCCACCCCGCCTGGAAAACGATCTGGGCCGCTTCAGGATCGTTGTAGATGTTGGCCTCCGCCGCGGCGTTTACATTGCCTCCGTGATCGAGCCTCCCATGATGATGACTTCTTTGACCAGGGGAACAATGGACGGATCTTTCGAAACAGCCAGCGCGATATTGGTCAGCGGTCCAACCGGAACGAGAGTGATCTCGTGAGGCGCGGCATGCACCATCTGAATGATGAGGTCAGGTCCGAAGTGCGAATCCACCTTGCATTTGCTGGGGGGCAGTTCGACATTCGCCAGACCATTCTTGCCATGCCAGAACTCAGCCGTGATCAGCTTCTGAAAGAGCGGGTGCTGCGCCCCGGCGGCGACGGGAATGTCGCAGCGGTTGGCGAGCGAGACCATCCGCAGTGCGTTCTCCAAGCCCTGACTCGCAGTCACGTTTCCGGGAACCACGGTGATGGCACGCACATCCAGTTCGGGCGAATTGAGCGCCAGCATCAGGGCGAGAGCGTCATCACTCCCGGGATCGGTATCGAAAATTATCTTCTTGGCCGCGGCGGACGCAGGTAGGGCGCTTGCGAGACAAAGGATAAGGCCGGCAGCGAACTTGAAGTTGAACTGAATCAAACGTTTCAGAATTGGTTTTCTCCACACTCGAAGCAGCGTCGTAGCCTAGCTTTCAGAATGAAATGATGTCAAGGTCAAATCCTTCGAGTAGCGCCGGCGTCCCGCCGGCTGTCCGGCGGGCGTCTCGCCTCGCCCATAGGGCCGGCCAGAGGCCGGCTATTCGCGGCGGCTCCCGCACGAGCTAGGGCGCTCGCGCCCACATGACGCCGTGCCGTACAATTACAATCGCGGATTATGGCAGTCGAGAACAAAGCGCGCTTCGGAGTGGCGGGCGACGTGGGCGATCATGGGGACACTATTGCCACGCTTGCCGGCCGTCCGCTGGTCTCGAATCGCGGCATTCCGCTTAACCTCGATTGGCTGCAGCAGGTTCGTGTCAATACCAGCGCGGTGGAACGGCGGGCGCAGAGCCACGCTGCCCGACGTACGGTAAAGAAAGACTGGCAGGCGGCATGGCTGCTGCGCGCCGTCTCCTGCATGGACCTCACCACCCTCTCGGGTGATGACACGGAAGAACGGGTGCGCCGACTCTGCGCCAAGGCCCGGCATCCCATCCAGGACGATCTGGTCAAGCGGCTGGGAATTGAAGAACTGAATATTAAGGTGGCGGCGGTGTGCGTCTACCACACCTTTGTAGAGACGGCCGTCCGCGCGCTCGAGGTCAGCGGCGTACGCGTTGCCGCTGTCTCCACCGGCTTTCCTGCCGGGTTGTCACCGCTGGCCGAGCGGGTGGCGGAGATTCGCCGCTCGGTGGAGGCGGGAGCGAACGACATTGACGTGGTCATTACTCGCGCTCATGTGTTCGGCGGCAAGTGGCAGGCCCTTTACGATGAGATCGCAGCTTTCAGGCACGCTGCCGGGCACGCCCACATGAAAGTGATTCTCGGCGCCGGCGATCTGCTCACCCTGCGCAACGTGGCGCGGGCCAGCTTTGTTGCCATGATGGCGGGCGCAGATTTCATCAAGACCTCTACCGGAAAAGAACCGACCAACGCCACGCTCCCAGTCGGCTTCGTGATGACGCGATGTATTCGCGAATATGCTCAGGAAACCGGCATGGCCGTTGGCTTCAAACCGGCCGGGGGGATCCGCACCGCGAAGCAATCCATCGAATGGTTAGCCTTGATGAAGGAAGAACTCGGTCTGTCCTGGATGAGAGCCGAACTGTTCCGCTTCGGAGCCAGCGGATTGCTGAACGACATTGAACGGCAACTGGAACACTATGCGACTGGGCGTTATTCGGCGGAGTATCGCCATCCCTTAGCGTAGGGAACGACGTAGCGATCGGATCTCAATGTTGGCACACATGATTGGCACAGTATGAGCATCGCTGAAAAGTTCGTTGCCATGGAATACGGTCCTGCGCCCGAGGATCCCAAAGAGGCGCTGGCCTGGCTGGATGTTCATGGCCGCCGCTTCGGTCATTTTATTGACGGCGCATGGCGGCAACCTGTGGAAGCGAGATACTTCGAGACTGCGGATCCATCCACTGGCGAGAAACTGGCCAGCGTTGCCCAGGGATCAGCTGCTGACATCGACGCCGCAGTTCGAGCTGCCAGCGCTGCTTTGCCGAAATGGCAAGCCCTCACTCCGCACGCGCGGGCGCGTTACCTTTATGCGCTGGCGCGAACCGTGCAGAAGCACTCTCGCCGCCTCGCCGTGCTCGAGACCATGGATAACGGCAAGCCCATCCGCGAGAGCCGCGATATCGATATTCCGCTGGTCGCCCGCCACTTCTATCACCATGCGGGATGGGCCCAGTTACTGCATCAGGAATTTCCCGGATACGAGGCGTGCGGCGTCGTGGGCCAAATCATTCCGTGGAATTTCCCGCTCCTCATGCTGGCCTGGAAGATTGCGCCGGCGCTGGCCACGGGGAACACGGTTGTGCTCAAGCCGGCGGAGTTCACACCGCTCACGGCACTTGCCTTCGCCGAAATCTGCACCGAGATCGGACTGCCCCACGGCGTGGTCAACATCGTCACCGGCGATGGTTCGACCGGCGAAGCGTTGGTCAAGCATCCCGGCGTGGCCAAGATCGCGTTCACCGGCTCAACCGAGGTGGGACGCGCCATCCGCAGTGCCACGGCAGCCAGCCACAAGCGGCTCTCGCTTGAACTCGGGGGCAAGTCACCATTCATCATCTTCGAAGACGCCGACCTCGACAGCGCGGTCGAAGGTCTGGTCGACGGCATCTGGTTCAATCAGGGACAGGTTTGTTGCGCGGGCTCGCGCCTGCTGATGCAGGAGAGCATCGCGGAGCCGCTGATCGCGAAGGTTCGTGATCGTATGAGCACACTGCGGGCCGGAGCTCCGCTCGATAAGTCCATCGACATTGGCGCGATTGTGGACCGGATCCAGCTGGACCGGATCAAGCGCTTGGTGGATCAAGGAGTCGCGGAAGGCGCAACCTGTTGGCAACCGCAAATCGAGCTGCCCTCGCGTGGACTCTACTATCCGCCGACGTTGCTCAGTAACGTGCATCCCACGTCAATCGTTGCCCAGCAGGAAATCTTCGGCCCGGTGCTGGCCAGCATGACCTTCCGTACGCCCAGTGAAGCCGTCGAGCTGGCGAACAATACGGTCTATGGCTTGGCCGCGTGCGTCTGGAGTGAAAGTCTCAACGTCGCGCTGCATGTGGCTTCGCAGCTCAAGGCCGGAGTCGTGTGGGTCAATTGCACGAATTTGTTTGACGCCTCCTGCGGATTTGGCGGATACCGCGAAAGCGGCTACGGACGCGAAGGCGGCAGGGAAGGTCTGCTGGAGTATCTGGAGCCTGCCTGGTTCAGAAATACCCCCGCGCTACCCGCTGCGAAACCGGCTGCGGAACAGAAATCAAATAACGAGTCTGATGGGACGACGCCCGCCATTGACCGGACGGTCAAGCTCTACATCGGAGGCAAACAGGCGCGACCCGACTCCGGCTACAGCATGGAAGTACGCGCCCCCGATGGCCGGCTTCTGGGCGAGGCGCCGCTCGGCAATCGCAAAGACATTCGTAATGCAGTCGAAGCAGCGCACAAGGCTTCGGGATGGGCCAGGACGACGGCACACAACCGGGCGCAGGTCCTTTATTACATCGCCGAAAATCTTTCGCAACGCGGCGAAGAGATTGCCCGCCGCCTGGCGGCCGTGGTGGGTGAAACTCAAGCCGCAGCCGAAGTAAGCCTCGGCATCGAACGCATCTTTTCCTACGCAGCCTGGGCGGACAAGTACGACGGCGCGGTGCACAATCCGCCCTTCCGCAATGTCGCGCTGGCTATGAATGAGCCCCTCGGCACGGTCGGTATCGTTTGTCCCAATCAGGCGCCGCTGCTGGGGTTCCTGTCGCTCGCCATGCCTGTGTTGGCTGCGGGCAATGTGGCTGTGGTTGTTCCGTCGGAGACCTATCCTTTAATTACCGCAGAGTTGTACCAGCTTTTCGATACCAGCGATCTGCCGGGAGGCGCGATCAACATCGTTACCGGCTACACCTCTCAACTGTTAAAGACTCTGGCCGAGCACGACGACGTGGATGCCATCTGGTGTTTTGCGGATGAGGCCAGCGCCGCGGCCGCCAAAGCTTACTCGGTGGGAAATCTCAAGCAGGTGTTTACCAACGAAGGCCGCGCCATTGACTGGTTTGATGTCAAACAGGGTGAAGGCCGCTGGTTTCTCCAGCACGCGACCCAGGTGAAGAATATTTGGGTGCCGTACGGGGAGTGAGTTTCGGCCGTCTGGGCACGCATTGACACAATCCCACAGGCTGCATAGACTCGGCCTTCTTCACGTTCCGAGTTTGTAGCGAAATCAAATCTTTCTGCAAGGTCTCCTAATCATGGCAAAAATTCCTCGCATTGCGGTGGTAGGCAGCGCCAATATTGACCTGACCACCTTCACCGACCGCTTCCCCAAGCCGGGCGAAACCATCTTCGGCCAGAAATTCGACCTCGGATTCGGCGGCAAGGGGGCCAATCAGGCGACTGCGTCCCGGCTGTGCGGCGCCAATGTTTTCATGGTGGCGAGGGTTGGCAGCGACCTGTTTGGTCCGGCCACGATCGAGAATTTCAAGAAACTCGGCATCGACGCGACCCACGTGAAGCAGGTCGCAGGCGTCTCCAGCGGTGTGGCGCCGATCTTTGTCGAGCCCAACGGTCAGAATCGCATTCTTGTGGTGAAGGGCGCGAATGACGAGTTGAAACCGGCTGACGTCGATGCCGCCGCTGATTTGCTGAAGGCCGTCGATTGCATCGTGCTTCAGTTCGAGATCCCCGTCGAGACCGTCTACTACACCATCGCTTTCGCGAAAAAGAACGGCATTCGATGCATTCTGAATCCCGCGCCCGCTCAGCCGATTGACTTCAAGGCACTTTCCGGCCTCGATTACTTCGTTCCCAACGAAAGCGAAGCCGAGACCGTCACAGGAATGCCGGTCAAGAACGTCGAGGACGCCAAAAAGTGTGCGGAGAAATTGCTGGGCTACGGCATCCGCCGCGTCATTGTTACACTCGGCGCCAACGGCTCACTGCTCGCGGGAAAAGAAGGCATGGAGCACCTGCCCGCATTTGCCGTGAAGAGTATCGATAGCACTGGCGCGGGAGACGCTTTCATCGGCAGCTTCGCTGTCTTCCTGGGAGAAGGACTGCCGGAACGAGAGGCCGTTCGCCGTGCGAATCTGTACGCCGGGCTCTCAACCACCGGCGTCGGGACGCAGAAATCATTCTATGATCGGGCGCGGTTCGATGCAGAATGGACGGCGCGAAGCAAATCCTAGCCCACGGGCTGCCGTAACTGTTCCATCGGACGTCTTTGCCTTCTTTAGACGTTAAGGCTTTTGACCGCAAAGGACGCAAAGGAACTCCGCAAAGGTCGCAAAGAAAATATATCGTCTGGAAGGTAAACATGGACCGAAGAGCTTTGCTGCAATCTCTCCCTGCGATTGCGCTTCTCCCGACAGCCGTTTGGGCGAGCACCCAACCAGAGGGAGCCGAACCAGTGGGGTCGGCCACAACGGTATATGAGCTTCGCGTTTACCATGCCAACGAAGGCAAGCTGGATGACCTGCTGAAACGTTTTCGGGAGCACACCACCCGGCTGTTCGAGAAGCATGGCATCAAGAACGTGGCCTACTGGACTCCGCTCGACGATCCGCTGAAGGGCAGGACCCTTATCTATATTCTTGCTCACCCCAGCCGCGAGGCTGCGACCAGCAACTGGAACGCATTTCGCGATGACCCGGAATGGCAGAAAGTGCGTGACGCATCCGAGGCCAACGGAAAGCTGGTAGACAAAATCGACTCGACGTTCATGGCGCTTACCGATTTTTCCCGGGTT